>NZ_MUFX01000001.1:0-1977500 GCF_002017945.1 Flavobacterium sp. LM5
GCTGGATTTAATCGAGTATTAATTCTAAAAGTAATAAGTAACCCCCACAAGAGTCATATCATCCCACATGGTTCCCGCTATCCTCTAAATCTTGCTTGGGCTTTTTCGCCCAAGCAAGGATACCGCTGCTATCGGGGTTAAGGAGCTACAATGGGCCTATTTATAGCATTGTTACAACCAAAAAACTCCATTAGATATTCTCTAATGGAGTTTTTTTGTTTTTGTACTCAGAGCGGGACTTGAACCCGCACGAACATTGCTGTTCACTGGATTTTAAGTCCAGCGTGTCTACCAATTTCACCATCCGAGCAATTAGTGGTACCTCCAGGGATCGAACCAGGGACACATGGATTTTCAGTCCATTGCTCTACCATCTGAGCTAAGGTACCCTACTTTTAGGAGTAGTTATAAAAAAACCCTTCACTTTTGATGAAGGGTTTTCTAAAGAAAGGCGGCGACATACTCCCACAAATTGCAGTACCATCTGCGCAGGCGGGCTTAACTTCTCTGTTCGGAATGGGAAGAGGTGAGCCCCGCCGCAATAACCACCTTAAGGTCGTTTTGCAATGGGTAACCAGTTTGTACTGATTAACATTACATAATATCTTAACATACTGAGATAAAGAATATAAAAAGTTTCAACTTGCCTTGAGCGAAGTCGAAAGGAGAAAGTTCTCTCCGAGAGCTTTCGCCTCTCGGGAAAAGGTGTACATAAGCTTACGGGTTATTAGTACTACTCGACTATGACATTACTGCCTTTACATCTATAGCCTATCAACGTGGTCATCTCCCACGACCCTTAAAAGAAATCTCATCTTGTGGTGGGTTTCGCGCTTATATGCTTTCAGCGCTTATCCCTTCCAAACGTAGCTACTCTGCGGTGCCCCTGGCGGGACAACAGATACACTAGAGGTTTGTCCAATTCGGTCCTCTCGTACTAGAATCAGATCCACTCAAATTTCTAACGCCCACAGTAGATAGAGACCGAACTGTCTCACGACGTTCTGAACCCAGCTCGCGTGCCACTTTAATGGGCGAACAGCCCAACCCTTGGGACCTTCTCCAGCCCCAGGATGTGACGAGCCGACATCGAGGTGCCAAACCCCCCCGTCGATATGAGCTCTTGGGGAGATCAGCCTGTTATCCCCGGCGTACCTTTTATCCTTTGAGCGATGGCCCTTCCATGCGGAACCACCGGATCACTATGCTCTACTTTCGTACCTGATCGACCTGTATGTCTCTCAGTCAAGCTCCCTTATGCCATTGCACTCTTCGCACGGTTACAAGCGTACTGAGGGAACCTTTAGAAGCCTCCGTTACTCTTTGGAGGCGACCACCCCAGTCAAACTACCACCAAGCAATGTCCTCTCTATCGAGAGTTAGGCCTCAGATAAACAAAGGGTTGTATTTCAACAATGACTCCACAACGCCTAGCGACGCCACTTCACAGTCTCCAACTATCCTACACATCATTTATCCAAGGTCAATACTAAGCTATAGTAAAGGTGCACAGGTCTTTTTCGTCCCACTGCGGGTAAACGGCATCTTCACCGTTACTACAATTTCACCGAGCTCATGGCTGAGACAGTGTCCAGATCGTTACACCATTCGTGCAGGTCGGAACTTACCCGACAAGGAATTTCGCTACCTTAGGACCGTTATAGTTACGGCCGCCGTTTACTGGGCTTCAATTCAATGCTTCTCCGAAGATAACATCTCCTCTTAACCTTCCAGCACCGGGCAGGTGTCAGGCCTATACTTCATCTTACGATTTTGCAGAGCCCTGTGTTTTTGATAAACAGTCGCCTGGACCTCTTCACTGCGGCCCGATTACTCGGGCGACCCTTCTCCCGAAGTTACGGGTCTATTTTGCCTAATTCCTTAGCCATGAATCTCTCGAGCACCTTAGGATTCTCTCCTCGACTACCTGTGTCGGTTTACGGTACGGGTACTAATTACCTGAAGTTTAGAGGTTTTTCTTGGAAGCCCTTAGGCGCACTATCTCTTTGACCGAAGTCTCGAGTACTATCGTATTTCCCCAAGCCGCGTGGATTTGCCTGCGCAGCTTATAGGTAGGTACTTCAACGAACTATTCCGTCAGTTCGCGGCGCTTTCATCACTCCGTCACCCCATCACAGTAATCAGTAGTACGGGAATATTAACCCGTTGGCCATCGACTGTCCCTTTCGGGTTCGCCTTAGGTCCCGACTAACCCACAGCTGATTAGCATAGCTGTGGAAACCTTAGTCTTTCGGTGTGCGGGTTTCTCGCCCGCATTATCGTTACTTATGCTACATTTTCTTTTCTAACCAGTCCAGCATGCCTTACGACACACCTTCAACCCTGTTAGAATGCTCCCCTACCACTTACAATTGCTTGTAAATCCATAGCTTCGGTAATATGTTTATGCCCGATTATTATCCATGCTCGTCCGCTCGACTAGTGAGCTGTTACGCACTCTTTAAATGAATGGCTGCTTCCAAGCCAACATCCTAGCTGTCTGGGCAGACAAACCTCGTTCTTTCAACTTAACATATATTTGGGGACCTTAGCTGATGGTCTGGGTTCTTTCCCTCTCGGACTTGGACCTTAGCACCAAGCCCTCACTGTTATCAATCATTATATAGCATTCGGAGTTTGTCAGGAATTGGTAGGCGGTGAAGCCCCCGCATCCAATCAGTAGCTCTACCTCTATATAACTAAAATAACGCTGCACCTAAATGCATTTCGGGAGTACGAGCTATTTCCGAGTTTGATTGGCCTTTCACCCCTACCCACAGGTCATCCGAAGACTTTTCAACGTCAACCGGTTCGGACCTCCACACTGTGTTACCAGCGCTTCATCCTGCCATGGGTAGATCACACGGTTTCGCGTCTAACACTACTGACTAAAGCGCCCTATTCAGACTCGCTTTCGCTACGGATCCGTGGCTTAACCACTTATCCTTGCCAGCAACGTTAACTCGTAGGCTCATTATGCAAAAGGCACGCCGTCACCCCACGAAAGGGCTCCGACCGCTTGTAAGCGTATGGTTTCAGGATCTATTTCACTCCGTTATTCACGGTTCTTTTCACCTTTCCCTCACGGTACTGGTTCACTATCGGTCTCTCAGGAGTATTTAGCCTTAGCGGATGGTCCCGCCAAATTCAGACAGGGTTTCACGTGCCCGCCCTACTCAGGATACCACTATCCTTTACATTCATTACTTATACAGGGCTATCACCTTCTTTGGCTCTACTTTCCAGTAGATTCTAATTCTTTATGCAAGAAATCTCGTGGTCCTACAACCCCAACATTGCCGTAACAACATTGGTTTGGGCTAATCCGCGTTCGCTCGCCACTACTTACGGAATCACTTTTGTTTTCTTCTCCTCCGCCTACTTAGATGTTTCAGTTCAGCGGGTTTGCCCACCTATCGGTGTACTATGTCTTCAACATAGTGGGTTGCCCCATTCAGGTATCTACGGATCAATTCGTGTGTGCCAATCCCCGTAGCTTTTCGCAGCTTATCACGCCTTTCTTCGCCTCTGAGAGCCTAGGCATCCCCCATACGCCCTTATTTTGCTTATTGTACCAATCATAAAATTAATTATGACCGTTTTTTTTCGCTTTCTCTAATAAATCAGAGAAAACTGCTTTCTACTTTTTATTATTTCTTATCTCAATATGTCAATGAACTTTAAATAAGTATTAAGTATTCTGTATTAAGTACTAAGACCTTATTGTCTTAATTCTTGATACTATCATCTTGATACTATCTTGTGGAGAATAACGGAGTCGAACCGTTGACCTCCTGCGTGCAAGGCAGGCGCTCTAGCCAGCTGAGCTAATCCCCCATTTTTTGTAAAATTCCAAATTTTTAAATTCCAAATTCCAAAAAAAAAGGATTTCAACCTCTAGAATTTCCTAATTAAGTGTAAATAGTAGTCCCGGGCAGACTCGAACTGCCGACCCCTACATTATCAGTGTAGTACTCTAACCAGCTGAGCTACGAGACTCTGTTTTTTACTTAATTCTTTATTCAATTTCTTTAAATTAACAGCAAGAGTAATATAATCGGTGTCATAGCACCTTTAAAATCTTCTTCTTTTTCCTTAGCGTGCTTTACGCTAACACTAAGGCTCTAGAAAGGAGGTGTTCCAGCCGCACCTTCCGGTACGGCTACCTTGTTACGACTTAGCCCTAGTTACCAGTTTTACCCTAGGCAGCTCCTTGCGGTCACCGACTTCAGGCACCCCCAGCTTCCATGGCTTGACGGGCGGTGTGTACAAGGCCCGGGAACGTATTCACCGGATCATGGCTGATATCCGATTACTAGCGATTCCAGCTTCACGGAGTCGAGTTGCAGACTCCGATCCGAACTGTGACCGGCTTTGTAGATTCGCTCCTGGTCACCCAGTGGCTGCTCTCTGTACCGGCCATTGTAGCACGTGTGTAGCCCAAGGCGTAAGGGCCGTGATGATTTGACGTCATCCCCACCTTCCTCACAGTTTGCACTGGCAGTCTCGTTAGAGTTCCCGACATGACTCGCTGGCAACTAACAACAGGGGTTGCGCTCGTTATAGGACTTAACCTGACACCTCACGGCACGAGCTGACGACAACCATGCAGCACCTTGTAAATTGTCTTGCGAAAAGTCTGTTTCCAAACCGGTCAATCTACATTTAAGCCTTGGTAAGGTTCCTCGCGTATCATCGAATTAAACCACATGCTCCACCGCTTGTGCGGGCCCCCGTCAATTCCTTTGAGTTTCATTCTTGCGAACGTACTCCCCAGGTGGGATACTTATCACTTTCGCTTAGCCACTGAACTTGCGCCCAACAGCTAGTATCCATCGTTTACGGCGTGGACTACCAGGGTATCTAATCCTGTTCGCTACCCACGCTTTCGTCCATCAGCGTCAATCCATTAGTAGTAACCTGCCTTCGCAATTGGTATTCCATGTAATCTCTAAGCATTTCACCGCTACACTACATATTCTAGTTACTTCCTAATAATTCAAGTCTAGCAGTATCAATGGCCGTTCCACCGTTGAGCGATGGGCTTTCACCACTGACTTACTAAACCGCCTACGGACCCTTTAAACCCAATGATTCCGGATAACGCTTGGATCCTCCGTATTACCGCGGCTGCTGGCACGGAGTTAGCCGATCCTTATTCTTACAGTACCGTCAAGCTCCCTCACGAGGGAGTGTTTCTTCCTGTACAAAAGCAGTTTACAATCCATAGGACCGTCATCCTGCACGCGGCATGGCTGGATCAGGCTTGCGCCCATTGTCCAATATTCCTCACTGCTGCCTCCCGTAGGAGTCTGGTCCGTGTCTCAGTACCAGTGTGGGGGATCTCCCTCTCAGGACCCCTACCCATCGTTGCCTTGGTAAGCCGTTACCTTACCAACTAGCTAATGGGACGCATGCTCATCTTTTGCCGTTGTGACTTTAATGTGAAAATGATGCCATTCTCACATACTATGAGGTATTAATCCAAATTTCTCTGGGCTATCCCTCTGCAAAAGGTAGATTGCATACGCGTTACGCACCCGTGCGCCGGTCTCTAGTTCCGAAGAACTATACCCCTCGACTTGCATGTGTTAAGCCTGCCGCTAGCGTTCATCCTGAGCCAGGATCAAACTCTTCATCGTATATTGTGCGCTTAATAAATTAAGCTATTTTTATGCGAATCCAATTCTATCGGTGTTTATTCTAATCTCTCGATTATCTTACTCTTTTTTTCTTTGTCTTATCTTTCAATAAGACGGCTGTCAATTCAATATGTCTAGGAACGTATTCTTCTTGTTTTCTGCGCTTTTCGTTGTCGCGATTAGCGGGTGCAAAAGTAGAAATTCTTTTTTTAACTGGCAAGAAAAAAATGAAGTTTTTTTTGAGATTTTTATCTCGTTTAAATCATTCTCTCTTATCAATCTCTCAAGGAACTTCCCGTGTTTTGCGGGGTGCAAAGGTAAATAACTCTTTTATTTCTCACAAGCTTTTTTTGATTTTTATTTTTGAAAATCTCTTTTCTTTTGTATCAATCGCTTGCCAGTTTTTAAAAGAACGTTGCCGTTGTTGCGGGTGCAAAAGTAGACCCTTTTTTCGTTTAAACAAGGCCTTTTTAAAACTTTTTTTGATTTATTTTTTAATAATTCAATAAAGCTCTGATAATCATTATTTAACCAAAACTTTACGAATTGAAAAAACTTCATTATTCAACAACTAATCCTAAATCACTAGTAAAATACACTTTTCATACTCTATCTATACTTTATCCATACAGTATATATAGTCATAGACTACAGATTACAGAAGGCAGATTATAGAAGGTAGATTATAGAGCAAAACCACTCTTTACTTATCTCTTATACATTTGTAATCAAATTCACGATTGGTTCTTATGAATGACATTGCCCTAGCCCGGATGGGAGCGGCATCCTCTTGGGGCGGGGTTCGCCCTAAGAGATATAGCGGACAGCCGGAAATAGCTCCTGAAAAAGCAAAAGAACGTTATCAACCTCTGATCTACTAGAAATACAAACAAATCTTCCTCGAAAGCACGAGAACTTAACTGGAGCATAAATACATAAACAAAAAAAAGAGGCTTGACACAAGATCAAACCTCTTTTAATTCATTTTCTACAATGATTATAATAAAGCATCTAAGCTATCGGCATACGTTTGTTTTGGTGCTACACCTACTTGCTTTCCAACTACTTCTCCGTTATGAAAAACTAATACGGTTGGAATATTACGCACTCCGTATTTGGCAGCAAATTCTTGGTTAGCGTCTACATCTACTTTTCCTACCACTACTTTACCTTCATACTCATTACTCAATTCGTCGATGATTGGTCCTACCATTCGACATGGTCCACACCATGCTGCCCAAAAATCAACCATTACTGGTTTGTCTGATTTCAAAACTACTTCTTCAAAAGTAGCATCTGTAATTGCTAATGCCATTTTTTATTTGTTTAAATCCATCCTACTAAAAATGTTTTGGATGGTGATTGATATTTATTTTAATAAAGGACAAATTTAGGAATTAAATATTAATACTAGAGCTTCTTGAAATTAGTTTTGATTATACTTCTATTGCAATGCCCTATATGGCCAGACAACTGCACAAATTAAACTACTCGATTTCAAAAGATTCAGAAAACGATACGGCAAAAAAAAGAGTTACCACAATAGTAACTCTTTTTCAAACCTCTAATAAAAAAATGATTTACAAGCTGTATTTTAATCCTAACGTCAAGCCTATCCCGCTTATTCCTACGTATGAACTTAGTTCATCCATAGCTTTAGTAGCATCCAATCCATTCGGATTAGTCAAAGCATTGTTTGATTTAGTATCTAACTTACTCACATAATTGGTGTGGATTTGCGCTTTTGTTCTAGTTGCTAAAGCATCCACTCCATTCACTGTATATTCAGTAGTTTCTTTAGTTTTACCATGAACTGTAAAATTACGATACTCTAATTCAGCAAAAGCCGAAAGTTTTTTTCCGATTTTATATGAAGTTCCTACAATAGCTGAAAAACCTAAAGTAGGATTTGGTTTTACTACATCAACCATACGAACACTAGCTGTTCCAGCACCTGCAGGAACTACAGCATTGGTAGTTATTTCCAAATCACCATGTACTGGCAATAAAACTCCAACTTTTGTGTAAGGTTCAAATCCTTTGTGCTCCCCTAAAAACAACACCAAAGCAGGCGCTAAATCAAAAGCAGTAATTTGGCCCACAGCTTTAAAATTATAAATAGGCTTTCCTCCAGAGATAAAAATCTGATCTGTTACAGTCTGCGCCATTGTTTTGTCAGTACTGCTATAGTAATTGATTCCCATCTCGACACCTAATCTTGCATTAAAACGGTATCCTACTGTACCACTTGCTCTAAATCCTTGTCCAAAAGACCCAGTAACACTTTCTTCAGATATTAACTTTCCGCCTTGATATACTTTACTTAATGCATCATTACCTCCAACTGTTGGGAATTCTGTAGATGCTGTTTGATTAAAATAAGATCCTCCTAATTTGAAATACCAACTTTCTTTGTTTTCTGTTTGAGCAAATAATGTTGTTGTAACCAACACTAAACCTAATGCTAATAATTTTTTCTTCATAGTAATTTTAAAATTGTGAGACAAAAGTAGAATTAAAAACTATTGTTTATTTTTTACTATGCATGCATACTATTCGTAATTATGAAATTGTAGCGAAAATTTAGAATAAAATAAACATATACAGGATGTCGACTACATACTTTACATTATTATGCATTTTTTTAACCTTAAAAAATTAATTTAACTTGAAATTCAATTGCATTTTTTCCAATTCAAAAAGGAGTTCATTGGTAATTTTTATTTTTAACTTTCGGCTTGGCATGGCTAATTTGGTTACAATTTTAATTTCTTCTACTTCCTCGATTTTAGCATTAGATGTTGTAGATAAACTCTCGTCTTCATCAATATCATTGCTTTCATCAAACTCAGGTTGCGGCACTGTAATGGCTTTTCTCACTCGTTCCAACTCCATTACTTCAAAATTAACCGTATGTTCTCCTTTGTTTTGCTGAAACAATTCGTTCAATTTATAGATAAACTCAGGTTCGATATCTGTAATATTCAACAACAAAACCAATTTCTTAGCATACGCTTCTAACACATCTTGTAGTTGTTTCACCTCAACAAACTGAATTCTAGGCTCGGCTCGTTTGCCTGTTTCTTGATTTACCCATCCTTCTTTGACCATTATTTTAATGTACGTAAAATTGTTTTGAATAAAGAAATGACGGAATTTTAGGTATTCTTCGCCAAAAATTCGAAATTCAAAATTCTCGTCATAGCCTTCGAGTGTAAACATCCCCCAACCTTTTCCGTTTTTGGCTACTCGATGTTGTACGTTATTGATTATACCTGCAAAAGAAAGTGTCTTGGTAACATGTTGCTCTAAATTTTTAAGTGCTTCTAGTCGGGCATTGCAGAAATATTTCATTTCAAACTTATAGTCATCTAAAGGGTGCCCTGAAATATAAATCCCGACAACTTCTTTTTCTTTGGCGAGTTTTTCCATCGTACTCCAATCTTCGCAGGGAGGAACTACAGGCTCTGCGATTTGAACTTCGCTCGCTTCGCCAAACAAACTCACTTGAGAGGAATTTTCGTTTTCTTGGTATTTCGCTCCATAACGCATGGCTTTTTCATAAAAAGTAATACCATCGCCATCATCATGAAAATATTGCGCTCGCGTAGTACCTTCAAACGAATCGAATCCACCTGCCAAAGCCAAGTTTTCGATTGCCTTTTTATTGGCCGCTCTCAAATCGATGCGTTTGGCCAAATCAAAAATGGATTTGTATTTACCGTCTTTTCTGTTTTCTACAATCGTAGCCACCGCACCAGAACCTACTCCTTTAATAGCTCCCATTCCAAAACGAACGGCATAGTCTTCATTTACAGTAAATTTATAGAAAGACTCATTAACATCAGGACCCAAAACCTGCAATCCCATACGCTTACATTCTTCCATAAAAAACGATACCTGCTTGATATCATTCATATTATTTGAAAGTACCGCAGCCATATATTCTGCAGGGTAATGCGCTTTCAAATAAGCCGTTTGATAGGCAATCCAAGCATAACAAGTGGAGTGGGATTTATTAAATGCATAACTCGCAAAAGCTTCCCAGTCTTTCCAAATCTTCTCTAAAACCGTTGCGTCATGACCTTTGGCCGCCGCTTGCTCCACAAACTTCGGCTTCATTTTGTCCAATACGTCTTTTTGCTTTTTACCCATTGCTTTACGCAAAACGTCGGCCTCACCTTTGGTAAAACCAGCCAACGATTGAGACAAAAGCATTACCTGCTCTTGGTATACGGTAATTCCATAGGTTTCAGATAAATATTCCGCACAAGCCTCTAAATCGTATTTGATTTCTTCTTCGCCATTTTTTCTTCGAACGAAAGACGGAATATACTCTAACGGCCCCGGACGATACAAGGCATTCATCGCAATCAAATCCCCAAAAACAGTGGGTTTCAAGTCCTTCATATACTTTTGCATACCAGGTGACTCGTATTGGAATATCCCTACTGTTTCACCTCTTTGAAAGAGCTCATAAGTTTTAACATCATCAATAGGAAAAGTATCGGGGTCGAGCTGAATTCCTGTTCGGTATTTGACCAACTTAACCGTATCCTTTATCAATGTTAGGGTTTTCAACCCCAAGAAGTCCATTTTCAACAATCCTGCACTTTCAGCTACCGAGTTATCGAATTGTGTAACATACAAATCCGAATCTTTGGCTGTAGTTACCGGAACATAATTGGTAATATCTGATGGCGTAATAATCACCCCACAAGCGTGAATCCCAGTATTTCGCATCGAGCCTTCCAATATCTTGGCTTGCTGAATCGTCTCTCCAGCTAAATCTCCGCCATTGGCAATTGCAATCAATTCTTTTACAGCATCGAACTCGTCTGAACGCAATGCTTTTTTTACATCCTCTTCTTTTTCAGAAATAAAACGCGCCAAGTTCCATTTTGACGGCATCATCCCGGGAATTAACTTCGCGATTCTATCGGCTTCAAACAAAGGCAAATCCAGCACACGAGCGGTATCACGAATAGCCGACTTCGTAGCCATCTTACCATAAGTAATGATTTGCGCTACTTGATTGGCACCATATTTATTGATTACATAATCCATTACACGACCTCGACCTTCGTCATCAAAATCGATATCAATATCGGGCATCGACACACGGTCCGGATTTAGGAAACGCTCAAAAAGCAAATCGTATTTAATAGGGTCAATATTGGTAATCCCTAAACAATAGGCTACCGCCGAACCCGCTGCCGAACCACGCCCAGGTCCCACAGAAACATCCATTTTTCTAGCTTCGGCGATAAAATCTTGTACAATCAAGAAATAACCAGGATAACCCGAATTGGAAATGGTTAGTAATTCAAAATCCAATCGTTCTTGAATCGACTCCGTGATTTCACCATAACGTCGCTTTGCTCCTTCCATCGTAAGGTGTCGCAAATAGGCATTTTCACCACGAACTCCGCCATCAGCTTCATCTTCTGGCACTACAAATTCTTGTGGAATGTCGTATTTAGGTAACAATACATCACGATACAAGGAGTAAATTTCAACTTTATCTACAATTTCTTGAATGTTGATAATCGCATCAGGCAAATCGGCAAAGAGTTTTTTCATCTCCTCACCCGACTTATAATAATATTCCTGATTTGGTAATCCATAACGATAGCCTCGTCCTCTACCAATAGGTGTGGCTTGTTTTTCACCATCTTTTACACACAACAAAATATCGTGTGCATTGGCATCTTCTTTATTTAAATAATAGGTATTGTTCGTGGCAATGAGTTTAACCTTGTGCTTCTGAGAAAATTCAATGAGTGTTTTATTTACCCTATTTTCATCTTCTTGATTGTGGCGCATAATTTCGAGATACAAATCGTCTCCAAATTGTGCTTTCCACCAAAGTAAAGCTTCCTCTGCCTGGTTCTCTCCAACGTTCAGAATTTTACTTGGAATTTCTCCGTATAAATTCCCAGACAAAACCATTATGTCTTCTTTGTACTGTTCGACTATAGTTCTATCAATTCTAGGCACATAATAAAAACCAGCCGTGTAAGCTATAGAAGCCATTTTGGCCAGATTGTGATAGCCTTTTTTATTCTTCGCCAATAAAACTACTTGATAACCATTGTCTTTCTTGGTTTTATCCAAATGATTATCACAGATATTAAACTCACAACCAACAATAGGTTTTATCTCGATTTCAGTAGGTTCTTCTCCACTTTCTACCAATGCTTTGTTTTTTGCCGATGCCGTTTTGTTGTGATTCATAACGGCGCTCACAAAATGGAAAGCACCCATCATATTACCCGTATCCGTCATCGCAACCGCAGGGAAATTATTTTTGGCTGTAGCCGCCACCAAACCACCAATCGCAATGGTGGATTGTAAGACCGAAAACTGCGTATGATTATGCAAATGAGCAAAAGCTGCAGCGGAAAAATCTTTCTTTTCTGTTTCAGTTAAAATTGGCGCATCAGTAACAACACCCGAGGCTTTAAGTTGCTCCCGAATCGCATCAGAAGCCTTCTTAAGATTAATGTGCTTTAATCCAATTAGCGGAAAAGGTTCTGGATTTTTACTTTGGAATTCCTTGAAGTAAATAGGCTCTACCTCCAACTCTTCTTTGGTAAAAACTTCTTTTCTAATTAATTCCAGAAAACATCTTGTGGTTGCCTCAACGTCGGCAGTAGCGTTGTGTGCTTCCGCGAAAGGTTGGTCAAACAAATACTGATGCAACTCGGTAAGCGTTGGCAATTTAAATTTACCTCCTCTACCCCCAGGCAATTTCAGCAAAGAAGCCGTTACTTCTGTACAAGTATCTAGAATCGGCATTTCACCCATAGGCGAAGCAACACCCAAACGATAGAACTCGCAACCCATAATGTTGACATCAAAACCTACATTTTGACCGACAATAAATTTGGCTTTGCCCAAAGCAATATTGAACTTCTCCAATACTTCCGCCAACGGAATTCCCTCTGCTTGCGCCAATTCGGTAGAAATACCGTGAATTCGCTCCGCATCATAAGGAATATTGAACCCCTCTGGCTGCACCAAATAATCTTGATGCTCCACCAAATTCCCCATATCATCGTGCAACTGCCAAGCGATTTGTATACATCTTGGCCAGTTATCTGTGTCAGATAATGGTGCGCCCCAACGCTTGGGTAATCCAGTAGTTTCGGTATCGAATATTAAGTACATAAGTTAAAATAACAAAGATTAAAATTCCAAAATCCAATTTTGAAACTCCTTAAAACATTGGTTTTATGGAGTATAAAAAACAGTACAATACAAATTGGCGGAAGTTCAAATTTAGGTTTTTTTTAAAGAAACTAGAGGCAATTAGTTTTTTTATTCCCAAATGAATAATGACTAGTAGTTTGGTAAACTTATACCCCATTATTCAAAATTGTATCTAGCAAAAACATAAGAATTTTATTAAATATCACTAAAAGTGGGTATTGTAATATCGTTTTATTATCTATTATTTTGTAGGACTTTATGCTGTTTTAGAAATTATCGTGTTAAAAAACCTATTTAAAACAAAAAATTATGAAAAAAACAATTTTATTTATGGCGCTTGTAATGATGTCCTTAACTGTATTAGCAAATTCTCCAGATAGAGGTAGACAAGAATGGACTTATAGATGTTCAGACGGAACAGTTGTGCAATATGAATGTGGCGGTACTCAAAAACAAGCAACCGCAATGGGAAGAGCTTGGTGTAATAACAGATAAAAATTATAACTAATTAATTAACAAACAAAAAAAACAGCATAAAGTATTTTTAAACAAAATAGATATATGAAAAAAATAATTTCAATTACAATTCTTTTACTTTTTAATACTAGTTTTTCACAAAAAAAAGGGCTTGTCTATTACGGTTTTATAGAGTCTTTTAATTTAGGTAATGGTCGAGGGCAAGATGCTAATGCTTATATTGTATTCAATGATAAAATGTCTTATTATGTAACAGCAAAAGATAGCTTGGAAAACGGGGAGTCTAAATATTCTGAAAAAGTTATCCAAAGAGAAGATGGAGAGGGCGGGGCAATATATAATGGAATAAAAGTTAGTAAAGACGGAGACCAAGTTATTTATCATCCTTCAAAAAAAACAATGTGGTCGAGTCTTCTTTATGGCCAAGAAGTATATGTAAAAGAAACAACTCCAAATTTTAAATGGATAATTCAAAAAGAAACAAAAAAAATCGGGAAGTTCATTTGTAGAAAAGCAACAACATCTTTCCGAGGAAGAACCTATACAGCTTGGTTTGCACCTGATGTTCCTTTGCCTTATGGCCCTTGGAAATTTTGCGCTTTGCCAGGTCTAATTTTAGAAGTATATGATACAAACAAATATTTATACTGGTATTTTAAAAGTATTGAATTCCCATCGCAGAGCAAAGAAAGTGTTAAATATTTAAGAGTCCCTAAAGGAAAAAAAATAATGAATTATGAAGAGTTCTTAGTTTTTAAAGAAAATGCAAAACAAAAAAGTATTGAAAAAAGTATTATTTTAAAGAAACAATTTCCCGACGCAACGTTCAAGGAACCTACACTGAATAAAATGTTTATTGAATGTGAATAAAATGACTTCTAAACTCTTACTATTACTGCTTTTTCCAGTTGCACTTTTCTCACAAGAATTAAAAATTACAGGTACAATAAAAGACAACCAGAACAGAGGCATCGAAAGTGCTTCTGTTCTGGTTTTGGATGATTCTGAAAACACATTAGCCTTCACTTTCAGTGAGGAAAATGGAACTTTTACTATAGCTTTTGAAAAACCTACCCATAATACAATCACAATTGTTGTTTCAGGTTTGGGTTATGCTAAAAAAGAAATAAAAGTAGATTGCTCTTCAAAAAAAAAACCTAACTCAATTTTTTACACTAGAAGAAAAATCAGAATCTCTTAATGAAGTAGTGATTGAATCCAACCAGAAAATAAAAATTGAACGAGATACCACAACAATAAAAATAGCATCATTCATCAACAAAACCGAGCAAACTATCGAAGACATTCTAAAAAAAATAACTGGTATCGAAGTACAAAAAGATGGCTCTATCAAAGCGCACGGCAAAGACATTGACAAATTATTGGTTGAAGGAGAAGATCTCTTTGACAAAAACTACAAATATTTATCCAAAAATCTAGATGCTAAAGTACTCGATGCTGTACAAATTATTGATGGATTTGAAGACAATCCTATTTTGAAGAAAATGAATAATTCAGATAAAGTAGCACTCAACCTAAAGTTAAAAAAAGACAAACAAAATATATGGTTTGGCAATGTCACGGCTGGAGTTGGAATCGTTTCTGAAAACCGATGGAAAGAAGGAATTAATCTGGGATTGTTAAAAAAGAAAATAAAATTTTTCTATTTGGCAGATTATAATAATTCTGGAGAAAAAGCCACAGAACAAATTAGTGAAACCAGCATCAGCAATGCCTTGTTTGATGAAGACAGATTGCAAATGCACTTTGCCTTTAAAATAAAGTAATTAACCAAAAACAGCATAAGGTTGTAAATAATTTACTTCTATGAAAAAAATCATTTTACTAATCACATTTTTATCAACAATAAATTCATTTGCCAATTAAAGAAAGGTATAATACACTATGGTTATATAGAAGCACTCGCTAATGGAGATGCGAATGGACCAGACAGTAACGCTTATATGGTTTTCAACAAAGAACAGTCCTATTATGTCACGGCTAAGGATAGCCTTGAAAAAGACGAACAAAAATACGGACAAAAAATATATACAGACAAGAATGGAAAAGGAGGTGCGATTGATGTTAATGGCATAAAAGTCAGTAAGCAAGGCGATCAAGTGGTTTACAACATCAAAAAAAATACTATGTGGTCAAGTTTATTGTATGGTCAACAAATTTACGTTAAGGAAGTCTGCCCAAAAATGAACTGGAAAATCGAAAAAGAAACCAAAAAAATTGGTTCTTTATTATGCAAAAAAGCAACTACAACTTTTAGAGGACGAACCTATACTGCTTGGTTTGCACCAGATATTGCTTTACCCTATGGACCATGGAAATTAACCGGATTACCAGGATTAATTGTAGAGGCTTATGATACCGATAAATATGTTTTTTGGTATTTTAAAAACATCGAACACCCTACCACAAACAAGGCAAATGTAAAATATCTCAGCATCCCAAAAGGCAGCACCTTTAAAACCTATGAGGAGTTCAAAAAAATTCAAAAAGAAGAACAAAATATAACCAATGACAAACAAAGAATGGTGCAAAAAAAAATTCCCAATGTAATTTTTGCTGATCCAGAAATATCAAAAATGTTTGTTGAAATAGAATAAAATGACTTCTAAACTCTTACTATTACTACTTTTTCCAGTTATACTTTTCTCACAAGAATTAAAAATTACAGGAACAATAAAAGACAATCATAACAGAGGCATAGAAAGTGCTTCTGTTGTGGTTTTGGATGATTCTGAAAACACTTTAGCCTTCACTTTCAGCGAGGAAAATGGAACTTTTACTATAGCTTTTGAAAAACCTACCCATAATACAATCACAATTGTTGTTTCGGGTTTGGGTTATGCTAAAAAAGAAATAAAAGTAGATTGCTCTTCAAAAAAAAACCTGACTCATTTTTTTATACTAGAAGAAAAATCAGAATCTCTTAAAGAAGTAGTGATTGAATCTAACCAGAAAATAAAAATTGATCGAGATACCACAACAATAAAAATAGCATCCTTCATCAACAAAACCGAGCAAACTATCGAAGACATTCTAAAAAAAATACCTGGTATTGAAGTACAAAAAGATGGTTCTATCAAAGCGCACGGCAAAGACATTGACAAATTATTGGTTGAAGGAGAAGATCTCTTTGACAAAAACTACAAATTTTTATCCAAAAATCTAGATGCTAAAGTACTCGATGCTGTACAAATTATTGATGGATTTGAAGACAATCCTATTTTGAAGAAAATGAATAATTCAGATAAAGTAGCACTCAACCTAAAGTTAAAAAAAGACAAACAAAATATATGGTTTGGCAATGTCACGGCTGGAGTTGGAATCGTTTCTGAAAACCGATGGAAAGAGGGAATTAATCTGGGATTGTTAAAAAAGAAAATAAAATTTTTCTATTTGGCAGATTATAATAATTCTGGAGAAAAAGCCACAGAACAAATAAGTGAATCGAGCATCAGCAATGCCTTGTTTGATGAAGACAGAATAGAAAAAAAAAGTTCCAATCAGTTTAACATTAATAGCAACGAAAATAGTTCATTTAGCAAATCTCAAAGTGTTTTCAACAAGGCTTTTTTCAATTCCTTGAGTTTTACAAAAAAAATCAAACCTAACTTAACCCTTCGAGGAGTAGGCTATTTTGCAAATGACAATCAAATACAAAATTCCATTTCAAACATCGTGTACAATGTTGGCGGAATGCCAATTGTAAATTCAGAACTAAGCGATTATTCCAGTAAAAAAACACTAGCCTCGGGTGAACTAGAATTAAAATATTCTGCCAATCAAAACAATTATATCACAAACTTATTTATTTACAAAAACAATCCTAGCAACATAAACGCCAACTTACTATTTAATGAAAGTAAGATTTATCAAAATTCAAAAATTGAAAATCACACGTTTTACAACCACTTAAACCATAGTTACAACCTTTCAGAGAACATAATATTACATAATTATATCTATTTTGGAAACGACAAAATCAATGAAAAAAACAAAATAAATTCTCCTTTTCTAAATGCTTTTTTGAATGCAAATCCCAATGCTTTGATAGCACAGATTGGAAACAATTCAAATCAGTATTTTGGAGTAAGAAGCAAGTTAATTACAAAATACAAGAAATTAGAAAACGTATTATCGCTTCAATACGAAAACAATTCGGAGACAATAGATACTAAATTTCTTTTAGATGATATTTCGAAAACAACATACGAAAATAACACAAGATTGAAGCAATCCCTTTTTGGAATTGAAAATGGGATTCGATATACTATTTCTCCTAAAATAGATGTGACAGCAAGCATAAATTATACTCAAAACCATTTCGAGAGAAATTTATATAAAAATGATTTTGCAATATTTAATCCAAAAGCTTCAATAAACACAAAGAAAACCAGTCTTGGAAATTTTAGTTTATCTTATTCAGAAAACAATACTCTCCCAAAAATAAACTACTTAACAACTAACTATCAATTGAATGATTACAGGAGCTTTATAAAAGGAACTGATTCAATCGGTCTCCTGAAAAACAAAATGATTTCATTTGAGCATACTCTGTTTAATGATCAAAAACGTTTTTCTATTAACACTACTTTATTGCATATCAAATCGAAAATAGTAGTAAATAGTGAAAATAGAATAACTGATAATTTTAACTTTGAAAACTACATCCTAAATCAAGGCGGAGATCGCTATAGTGGTACATTTAATCTCATAAATTATTTTAGAAAGTTAAAACTAGCCACCAAGCTAGAAACTTCCCAAAACTGGAGTAACACCATAACAAAGGTAAATAGCCAAGATTTTAGTATGCTAAAAAGCTATTTTAGCTCTTATGTTTTTTCAGCAACCACTTATTTCAATTTACCAATTAATTTGGACTTTGGATTCAATTATAATTATTATCAAACTTTATTCAAAGGAAACCTAAATACAAACGAAACAAAGGATGCTTTTATTAATTGCAACTATAAAATTTCTAAAACATGGCTAGCCGAATTAAACAGTACGTTTTATCAAATGAACCACAACAATTATTCATTTATTAATACCATTATAAGTTACAACCCAGAAGAAAGCAGATTTTCTTATAGAATAATGCTCAATAATTTAACCAATGAAAATGAATTCACTTTGGTTTCCTTAGATAATTATACTTCTTATACCTCCACTATTAACCTAGTGCCAAGATATTTGTTACTTACCGTAAAATACAGATTTTAAATTCGTTTTTAAAGAAACTAGAGGCTATTTTTTTTTATTCCCAAATGAATAATGACAGTAAAGATTACAGTACCAAAGCCAAAGAAATTCATACTCTTTTCATTAAAAAAACGCTAAATCTCATTTTTGGATGTCGTAGTTTCCGACCAAAAAGAAAGTGCATTTAAGAACCTATTCCACCGATTTTAAACCTTATCATTCCGCTAATTACTAGAGACAAAAACACCTCTATGTTGACTATTTTTAATCAAAAAACAAGATTTAGTTAGAAGAAATGCAGTGAAATAATTAAAAAAATAGCTTGTTTTAAAAATAACTCAACAAAAAGCCAGTATCTAAAAAGGATTTTAATTTTAAAAAAAGAGGCTCGCTTTTTTCTGAATGCTAGCAAAACCAAACAAACTTTCTGCTAAGAAAATATTTTTTTTTAATTCTAATCTACCATAGAAAAAGAATTTGGGTATCGTATATAATGAAATTTCAAAATTGACACTTTTTATTCGTTTGCTACATTTGCCTTCCAAGTTATACTTTTTGGGCAGCAACCCAACAAAAAAGACCAATACACTTAAAAAAAAATAGTTAACAATGAGTACTACATTATTCGACAAAGTATGGGATTCGCACGTGGTGCGTAAAATTGAGGATGGACCAGATGTGTTTTTTATTGACCGTCATTTCATTCACGAAGTGACTAGTCCTGTTGCTTTTTTAGGTTTAAAAGCTAGAGGCGTTAAGGTGTTATATCCAGAGCGCACTTTTGCCACTGCCGATCACAACACCCCAACAATAAACCAACATTTACCAGTAGAAGACCCGCTATCTGCTAATCAATTGAAAGCATTAGAAGATAACGCTACAGAATATGGTATTTCCCACTGGGGCTTAGGACACCAAAAAAATGGAATTGTTCACGTGGTAGGACCTGAAAACGGAATTACTTTACCAGGTGCTACTATTGTTTGTGGTGACTCACATACTTCAACTCACGGTGCATTTGGAGCCATTGCTTTTGGTATCGGAACTTCGGAGGTAGAAATGGTGCTTTCTACACAATGCATTATGCAACCGAAACCTAAAAAAATGCGTATCAACGTAAATGGAAAATTGAGCAAAGGTGTAGGACCAAAAGACGTGGCTTTGTACATCATTTCAAAACTAACAACTTCTGGAGGAACAGGCTACTTTGTTGAATATGCTGGAAATGTTTTTGAAGAAATGTCAATGGAAGGCCGAATGACAGTTTGTAATTTAAGTATCGAAATGGGTGCTCGTGGAGGTATGATTGCTCCAGACCAAACTACTTTTGATTTTCTTGAAGGCAGACTATATGCTC
This sequence comes from Flavobacterium sp. LM5, assembly GCF_002017945.1. Lineage (NCBI taxonomy): Bacteria > Pseudomonadati > Bacteroidota > Flavobacteriia > Flavobacteriales > Flavobacteriaceae > Flavobacterium > Flavobacterium sp. LM5. The sequence goes on from NZ_MUFX01000001.1 coordinate 19,912, forward strand.
CAAAAGGAGAAGCTTGGACGAAAGCAGTTGAATACTGGAAAACATTGAAAACGGATGCTGATGCAGTTTTCGATGCGGAATTAACAATTGATGCCGCTGATATCGAACCAATGATTACCTACGGAACCAATCCTGGAATGGGAATTGGAATTTCTGCATCTATTCCAAGCGCAGACCAAGTAGAAGGTGGTGAGGAAACCTACAAAAAATCTTTGGCCTATATGGGCTTCAATGAAGCTGATACTATGATTGGCAAAACAATCGATTATGTTTTCTTAGGAAGCTGTACTAATGGTCGTATAGAAGATTTTAGAGCTTTTACAGAAATTGTTAAAGGCCGCAAAAAAGCAGATAATGTTACGGCTTGGTTAGTACCTGGCTCACATGTTGTTGAAGCACAAATCAAAGAAGAAGGACTTTTAGATATTTTAACCGAAGCAGGTTTTGTATTGCGTCAGCCAGGCTGTTCGGCTTGTTTGGCTATGAACGACGATAAAGTTCCAGCTGGAAAATATGCCGTAAGTACTTCTAACAGAAACTTTGAAGGCCGTCAGGGTCCTGGATCAAGAACAATGTTAGCTTCTCCAATAATGGCCGCTGCTGCTGCTGTGACAGGAAAACTAACAGATCCAAGGGAATTAATGTAATTTTTTCACCGCAAGGACACTAAGGCGCAAAGAAATATGGATATAAATAAATATGAAGATTCACCGAAAGGACACTAAGGCGCTAAGAAAATATGGATATAAATAAATATGAAGAATTAGCCAAACAAATATTTACAGCTAGTCTTGAGGTTCACAAAATTATGGGGCCAGGTTTATTGGAATCAGTTTATGAAATGTGTCTTTTAAAAGAATTGAAGTTGAGAAAAATTTCAGCAGAAAGTCAAGTCGGCATTCCTTTACAATTTAAAGGTTTTGATTTATCAAAAGAATTTAGAATTGATATTTTAGTTGAAAACGAAATCATAATAGAATTAAAATCTGTAGATACACTATTACCAGTACATCAAGCACAGATAATATCATATCTAAAGTTAGCCGATAAAAGGATGGGATTTCTAATTAATTTTAACGTCCCGATCATCAAAAACGGCTTCAAAAGATTTGTAAATAACTATTAAAAAAAAATACCGCAATGACGGAAAGTCGCAAAAAATAGAATCCACAAACTATCCTTGCACCTTTGCTTCTTTGCTTTAACAAATAAATATTATAGCATTGCGCCTTTGGGTCCTTGCGGTAAAAAAACAAATAAATAATTAATATAGCATCGTGCCTTTGCGCCTTTGCGGTTAAATTTAATACTATGGCATACGATAAATTTACCATCCTTACCAGTAGTGCAGTGCCACTACCGATAGAAAACGTAGACACCGATCAAATCATACCCGCTCGTTTCTTGAAAGCTACAAAACGTGAAGGTTTTGGCGACAATCTTTTCCGTGACTGGAGATATAATGGAGACGACACACCAAAAGCCGATTTCGTTTTAAATGATTCTACTTATTCTGGAAAGATCTTAATTGGAGGAAAAAACTTCGGTTCTGGGTCTTCAAGAGAGCACGCTGCTTGGGCAGTTTACGATTACGGATTTAGAGCGGTCGTTTCAAGTTTCTTTGCAGACATTTTCAAGGGAAACTGCTTAAATATTGGAGTTTTACCAGTGCAAGTAAGTCCAGAATTTGCGGATACTATTTTTAAAGCAATAGAAGCAAATCCAAAAACTGAACTAGAAATCAATTTACTTGAACAAACCATTACTTTATTGGCTACTGGTCAAAAAGAATCTTTTGACATTAACGGATACAAAAAGAACAACATGATTAATGGTTTTGATGACATCGATTATCTAAACAATATCAAAGAAGAAATTGTTGATTTTGCGAGTAAACAATTGATATAGAACCTTAAGTTACTTACAACCCAATAGTGCTGTCCTATATCGTTTCTAAAATGATATAGGATTCGCTTTAAATAAAAAAAGGATACTTTAATCCGAAAATAATTCCCCAATGGAACAGAAAAAGATTGAAATAATGGACACTACTTTACGCGACGGAGAACAAACTTCGGGCGTATCGTTTTCGGCTGCAGAAAAACTAACCATTGCTCAATTATTATTAGAAGAATTACACATTGACCGCATCGAAATTGCTTCGGCACGTGTAAGTGAAGGAGAATTTCAAGGGGTAAAAGGCATTATGGACTGGGCGATTACCAAGGGATATACTGACAGAATAGAAGTTTTATCATTTGTTGATGGAGGAATTTCTATTGAATGGATGAAAAAAGCCGGAGCCAAAGTACAAAATCTTTTAACGAAAGGTTCTCTAAATCACCTGACCCACCAATTAAAAAAAACACCTGAACAACATTTTGCAGAAATTGCACAAGCAATCGAACTCGCAAATCAAAACGGAATTGCCACCAATGTCTATCTCGAAGATTGGAGCAACGGCATGCTCAATTCTCCCGATTATGTATTTCAATATTTGGATTTCATCACCCAACAACCCGTTAAAAGAATTTTATTACCGGATACATTAGGTGTTTTAATTCCTTCGGATACTTTTGAATTCATTTCTAAAATAACACAAAAATACCCTAACGTTCACTTTGATTTTCATGCACACAATGATTATGACCTTAGTGTAGCCAATGTTATGGAAGCCATAAAAGCAGGAATCAGCGGTTTACACGTAACTGTAAATGGAATGGGAGAACGCGCCGGAAATGCTCCTTTGGAGAGTACCGTTGCCGTTATCAATGATTTTTTACCACAAGTAAAAATCAATATCAAAGAAACTTCTCTGTACTCAGTTAGCAAACTTGTAGAAACTTTTACTGGATATAGAATTCCGGCGAACAAACCCATAGTTGGAGATAATGTTTTTACTCAAACCGCTGGTATTCATGCTGATGGAGACAACAAGAATAATCTTTATTTTAACAACTTATTACCCGAGCGTTTTGGAAGAAAACGAAAATATGCGCTTGGAAAAACATCAGGCAAAGCCAATATTGAAAAAAACCTTCAAGAGCTAGGGCTACAACTTAATGCAGAGGATTTAAAACTCGTTACGCAACGCATCATTGAATTGGGCGACAAAAAAGAAACAGTAACCAAAGAAGATTTGCCTTATATCATTTCTGATGTTTTGGACAGTCAGTCGTATCAAGAACGTGTGGTGGTTCAATCCTATGTTTTGGTTCACGCCAAAGGAATGCGCCCTTCAACTACACTTTGTCTTAAAATTGATGGAGAAATAATCGAAGAAAACGCACAAGGCGATGGACAATTTGATGCTTTTATGAATGCACTGAACAAAATTTACAAAAGCAAAAAAATGCCTTTACCTAAGCTCGTTGATTACGCCGTTAGAATCCCTCCAGGAAGTAGCTCCGATGCTTTATGCGAAACGGTTATCACTTGGACAGCAAACGGAAAAGAATTCAAAACCCGAGGATTAGACTCTGACCAAACTGTGGCAGCCATTGTTGCTACGCAAAAAATGTTGAATGTAATCCCCTCCCCGACCCTCCCCGAAGGGGCGGGAGATAAAACGGAAACGTAAAAATCAAACAATAATACCAAAATTAAGAAACATAAAACAATAAACCCAATCCATCAACATCCAGTCTCCCCCTCCTTCGGAGGGGGTTGGGGGGAGGAAAAAACTTTACTATATGAAATTAAATATTGCCCTTTTAGCCGGAGACGGCATCGGACCAGAAGTCATCAACGAAGCCGTAAAAGTAGCTGATGCTATTGCGAAAAAATTCAATCACGACATCACTTGGACGCCAGCCTTAACAGGTGCTTGTGCCATTGATGCTGTTGGTGTGCCTTACCCAGACGAAACACACGAAATATGCATGAAAGCCGATGCGGTTTTGTTTGGAGCCATCGGACATCCAAAATATGATAACGACCCAAGCGCACCCGTTCGCCCTGAACAAGGTTTGCTTTTAATGCGTAAAAAACTAGGATTGTTTGCCAATGTACGTCCAACGTTTACTTTTCCTTCATTGATTGACAATTCTCCTTTAAAAAGAGAGCGTATCGAAGGAACAGATTTAGTTTTCTTAAGAGAACTTACTGGTGGAATTTATTTTGGTGAAAAAGGAAGAAGAGATGATGGTGAAACTGCTTTTGACAATTGTGTGTACACCAGAGCCGAAGTACAACGATTGGCCAAAAAAGGTTTTGAATTAGCGATGACACGTTCTAAGAAATTATGCTGTGTAGACAAAGCTAATGTACTAGAAACCTCTCGTCTTTGGAGAGAAACGGTTCAAGCTATGGCCAAAGACTATCCAGAAGTAGAAGTGAGTTATGAATTTGTAGATGCTGTCGCTATGCGTTTGGTGCAATGGCCTAACTCTTACGATGTATTGATTACCGAAAATTTATTTGGAGACATTTTAACTGATGAAGCTTCTGTAATTTCAGGTTCTATGGGATTAATGCCTTCAGCTTCTGTTGGAGAGCACACCTCATTATACGAACCCATTCACGGGTCGTATCCACAAGCAACTGGACTAAACATTGCAAATCCATTGGCTACTATTTTATCTGCCGCAATGATGTTTGAAGATGCTTTTGGATTAAAAGAAGAAGCGCAAGCCATAAGATCTGTAGTCAACAAATCCCTAGAAGAAGGCGTTGTTACCGAAGACTTAGCTGCCAAAGGAAGTAAAGCCTATAAAACAAGCGAAATTGGTGACTGGTTGGTCGCTAATCTGTAAACTAAACCACTCTGCACTGAAAGTGCAGAGGTTTGTTTGACGAGAGACTGAAAGTCTCTCAATTTTGAAAACTTTTTATCTATACTAAAAAGTCAAAGATTATATTTTTTCGCATTACTAAAGTACTGCAATAAATTGCAGGGTTTTAAACCCTAATCTGAGACCAATAAAAAACCATTCTTCAGCTCCCTCTCCTTAGTAGAGGGCGGGGGGTGAGGAAACAAAAAAGGTGTCAATTTTCATTGACACCTTTTTTTATAGCTTGAAAAAAAATATTAATATCTTCCTCCTCTATCGCTTCCACCACGGCTGTTTCCGCCTCCGTAACCTCCGCGTGAATCACCACCACGGTTGTTGTTGAAACTTCTTCTTTCGCCTTCTGGTTTTGGCTCAGATTTGTTTACAACAATTGCACGTCCTTGAACGGTAGCACCGTTTAATTCGTCAATTGCTTTTTGAGCTTCCGCGTCGTTTGGCATCTCTACGAAACCAAAACCTTTACTTCTACCAGTAAATTTATCCGTTATAATTTTAACTGAATCTACTGCTCCGTAAGCTTCGAAAGACTCTCTTAAATCTGCTTCCTCAATACTGAATGGAAGACTTCCAACAAAAATGTTCATATGTACTTATTTATAATAATGAGACAAATGTAGTCTTATTTTATTCTAATCTACTATATATTAGAATATTTATACAATAATTGTGAAAAAACAACAATGTCAACAATAAAGTAACCCGCTCAAAATTAAGCGATTTAATCCAAGTTGCCTACTCTTTGCTCACTGGCACTTTGTAAAAAACTCCTTGCGAAAAATACAATTCTTGAGCAACTCCTCCGACAGAGACTGGTTTACGCATCACAAATTTAAAAGTTCCTGTAATCGTTTTATTTACAGCATCATACTCCGTAATGCTAATTGTACCGCTAGTCTCCTCCACTTTAGAAGAAAAAACTAGCGAAGGACTAGTCGCTTTAGACTCGAAGATAACATATGCTGTAGCGGCATTATCCAATGCAACTTCTTGCATTTGTGTTGAAGGAAAATGCAATTGTAAGGTTTCATTCAAGGTTACAGCCTCTATTACAACGCTTCCATCTGTAGACAAAACGGCTTTGTTTTTAAGGGCACGCCAAAAAACATTGTCCTTCAAACCTTGAACAGAAGGATTATTGAAAACCACATCGTCTGAGCAAGAACTCATAACTAAAGCTAAAGCAACAAAAAAAAGTATTTTTTTCATTCTATTAAATTAGATGAATTTGATTCACTACAAATCTATAGTTTTTTTAATTCAAACAATAAAAAAAGGCATAAGTAGTCGTTATTAAAAATCCAAATATGAATATTATAGACCAGTATAGTTTTTTTAAATAAAAAATGTATCTTTGCACCCTTAATTAATCGAGGTCGAGTACCTCAAAATTTAATCACAAGATTATGTCAGTAAAAATTAGATTACAAAGACACGGTAAAAAACAAAAACCTTTTTACTGGGTTGTAGCAGCAGACGCTCGCTCAAAAAGAGATGGTAAATACTTAGAGAAAATCGGTACTTACAATCCAAACACTAACCCAGCAACTATCGAATTAAATTTGGATAGTGCAGTGAAATGGTTGCACAATGGTGCTCAACCAACTGATACTGCAAGAGCAATTCTTTCTTACAAAGGTGCTTTATTGAAACACCACCTTGATGGAGGTATTCGTAAAGGAGCTTTAACTCAAGAACAAGCTGATGCTAAATTAGCTGCTTGGTTAGAAGCTAAAGCTGGAAAAGTTGACGCTAAAAAAGAAGGTTTGACTAAAGCACAAGCTGCTGAAAGAACTAAAGCTTTAAAAGCAGAACAAGAAGTTAATGCAAAACGTTTAGCTGCTCAAGCGCAAGCTGAGGCGGACGCTATTGCTGCTGCAACTCCTGCTGAAGAAGTTGCTGAAGTTGAAGCTGAAGAAGCTCCAGCTGCAGAAGAGAATAACGAAACAACTGAAGCATAATTTTACAAGGCGACAATGCGTAAAGAAGATTGTTTCTATTTAGGCAAAATAGCCAAAAAATTTAGTTTCAAAGGGGAGCTCCTAGCTTATTTAGACACGGATGAACCTGAGTTATACGAAAACTTGGAATCAGTGTTTGTTGATCACAACAAACACTTGGTTCCTTTTTTTATTGAAAGTAGTTCACTGCACAAAAACGACTTTCTACGCATCCGTTTTGAGGACATAACTACCGAAGAACAAGCTGATGCACTCATTGGAAGTGACCTTTATCTTCCTTTAAAAATGCTTCCAAAACTAAGCGGAAACAAATTCTATTTTCACGAAGTAATTGGTTTTGAAGTAGAAGACAAACGTTTAGGATACGTTGGAGAAATTCAATCTATCAACGACACTACAGCACAACCTTTATTCGAAGTACTTAAGGGCGACGCCGAAATCTTAATCCCAATGATTGACCATTTCTTGGTAAAAGTAGACCGCGAAAACAAAAAAATCATCATGGATTTGCCAGAAGGCTTAATTGAAATGTACCTTTAATTTATTGAACCATTAAGAAATTAAGGTTCATTAAGTTTTATTCTTAATTCCCTTATTTTCTTAATGGTTTAATTTTTATTATTTTTCATGTCTAAATTCCAATTCAAACAATTCGCTATTGAACAAGACCGTTGTGCTATGAAAATTGGTACCGATGGCGTACTATTGGGCGCTTGGGCTCCAATACACAATCATCCTTTCAGCGTTTTAGACATTGGCACTGGAACCGGAATTATCGCTTTGATGTTGGCACAAAGAAGCACAGCACAGCAAATTGACGCTTTAGAAATTGACGAAGCTGCTTACGAGCAAGCAACCGATAATTTCGAAAATTCACCTTGGAACGATAGATTGTTCTGTTTTCATGCCGGTTTGGACGAATTTATAGAAGAGCCCGAAGACGAATATGATTTGATTGTTTCCAACCCACCTTTCTATTCTGAAGATTACAAAACTGAAAATGAATCACGCGACTTGGCCCGATTTCAAGACGCTATGCCCTTTGAACAATTACTCGAAGCTGCAGATTTACTACTTTCTGAACACGGGATTATTGCAATCATTATTCCCTTCAAAGAAGAAGAAAATTTTATTGCTTTGGCCAACGAATTCGAATTGTATCCTTTAAAAATTACTCGAGTAAAAGGAACACCTACTACAGAAATCAAACGTAGCTTACTGGCTTTTAGCCGAAATGAAACTACTGACTTGGCAATTGACGAGTTGGTTATCGAAACCGCAAGACACGTCTATACTCCAGAATATATTGAATTAACTAAGGGTTTTTATTTGAAGATGTAGTTATTCCTTTTTACAAGTCAACTGTATATGCTTACTTATTGGCCGTAATTCTTTTTTAAAGACCTCCAAAAGGTTTTGCTAATTTTTCCTTATCCAATTTTAAAAGCCATTCCTTGTTTTTACTACTAATGAAACAACTAAAAATCCAATATACCGTCCTCTAAAATAAAGTTATTATTTCTCCAATATTCTGGATCTTCTTTGAGTTCAACTCCTAACTTTAATCGGTCTATTGGGCGATTGATAATCTCTACATTATTAGTATTTATATCTATAGACATCAAATCATAATTTGCATAAGACTGACTCAAGAATTTCTTATCCCTTATTGCAAAATACTTACTCTCTACCTTTACATTACAATAATTTATAAAATATTTGCCCTCTACTAACTTAAACGTTTCTGTAATCTTATGTGTCGATTCTATTTTTACATTCTCATCATCATTGGGTCTGTCAGGATGTAAAACCACATAATGTTCGAATTTTAATACCGCAAAAGAAGTTGCATCTATATAAATGTATCCTGATGCAGATTTAGGAGTCGGGTTCCCAAAGCCTGTTGTAAAAACATCTGGAGCAATGTTTGTAAAACTAATCACATATACAGTTCTGCCATTATATTCAACGCTTTTTTCCTTTTTTAGGTCAAAAGACTTCGTTTTATAAAGTACGTTTTGATTACTTAACAAGATGTTTCTAAAAATAATTACACCTAAAAAACCTACACCTTCCCAATTCCCTTTTGATGTACTGTTTACCGTATTCCGGTATTGCAGTATTTCTCCAAAATAATTACTTGCCGCATCCTGTGAAACCACAATTCCATTTGGACTATAGGTATTTACAAATGCTTCCTCACTATTTGTAATAGCATCATCTTTACTTGCTTTAGCTCTAAAAAAGAATTTTTGATTAAAAGGCTTCTGATAATAATTGTCTTCTATTTTTTCTTTGACCTTTTTTAAAATTGCTTTGGCAGATAATGAGCTCATTCTCTTTTTTGCTGATGAAATAGTGACTTCACTTAACGGAACATCCACAGCTGTTTCTTTTTTTAGCTTAATTTCCATCAAGGTGTTTTTGGCTTTTTCCAGTTGTGAAACCGTTAGAGTATCTGAGTAATAGCCCATCGCAGCAATAATCAATTTATCATTAAAACTACTTCGCGGAATAGTAAACTGAAACGTTCCTTTATCGTTAGCCACAACGCTTTTATTACAATTGACAAGATATAAGTCCGCATTAGGAATAAACGTATCCCTTTCAGCATCTTTAATTACACCAGATACTGTAAAAGTTCCGCTATCACTAGTGGAACCATCCGTTCTTATGTATTTACTATATATGGGAGCATATGATGTTTTGATAAATAACAACCCATCAAAAACAGAATTCCAATTTGCCTTTATTGGCATATTCCCTAATGCTGAACAATAATAACTCCTCGTATCCTTTTTGTCAAAATCTAAAAAAACTTTGACATTGTTATCTTCTGCCAGTTTCTTTTCAATGCTATTCAATGGAGGTGATAAAATAGTGAAAGGTTTGTCTCCAACAATTCCATATTCTCCTTCATAGGAAGAAAAAGCAAGACTGTATATTTTATTTTTAAAATGATTTTTTAAAATTTCGCCCATTGGAACAGCATTCTTTAAAGATTTCACTTCCTCAATGGATACATCACGATTCTTTGAAATTCCATTCTCTAAAGCAATCTGATCAACCAGATAACGCTCTGTAATATCGGTATATTCAAAATCTCTAATGCGATTTGAAAAATGATAGGATGCTCCCCAACAAATCATCTTATCATTCGGATACAATTCCGTCAAAAATATCAGATTTTTAGCCATTTGTAAATCTCTAGGATTTTGCACAGCTATTCTCTGTTTTTGCAAAATCTTTATTTCAAAATCCACTTGAGCAATTTGACTCAAGAATACTTGCTTAATCATCTTATCGTCTTTACTGAGACCATGCATTTTCTTAAACAAACCTAGAACCAAATCATACTGTCGATACAAATCAGTAGAATCCTTTTTATTTGTTGCAAATCCCTTTAAATCCTTTGCAATAAAAGCTTTTTCTATTGCTGTATAAGTAGTATCTCCTATAACAATTTGATGATTTTGGAATGTTTTTCTAAGGTCAGTCATAAAATATTTTTCAAATAACTGCCCTTTCTCTTTAGAATCAAAACCAAGAATTTTAATAGTATCCTTCAAAATTGCTCTTCTATCAATATGATCTAATAATCTTTGAAATGATTGTGTGTTAGACCATAAAGAATATATACTTCCATTATAAATAGATGAATAGGTTTTCTTCGTAGAATATAATTTCCAGGCTTTATAGTTTTCATACAAGCCACTTTCGAAAATAATTGTATTAAACCCTAATGTATTACTCAAATGTTGCACAATATTTACTTTTTCATCAAAAGTAGCTCCATCACCATGGGTTTGTTCTCCTAATAAAACAACATTCTTGTCTTTTAGAACTTCTCCCAAAAAAGAATAATTGTTTATGTTATTTACTACATAGGATTTTGCACCTATAGCTTGCTGTGAGAAAATGAAATAAGGACTAATAAAAAAAAAACAAAGTGCAAAAAATCTCATATAAACATATAATGGTTAAAGCTGAGTTTGAGTTTTCTTTAAAAAAAAAATCAAACTAGCAAACAAATTGACGAATTGAATTGCTTATCAAAACCGCAAGATACATATACACCCGAGAATATATTGAATTAACTAAGGATTTTTATTTGAAGATGTAATTTGTATTCTTATTTCAAATACTTGATTTCTCTATTAAACGTATCGCTTCCTTTATATACAATTCCGGATCATAATTTTTAGCACTCTCGTTAATATAATGGTCTATATGCAAACCATTTCTTTGCACACCTTCCCCGCTAGGATAAAAACCTCCAAGACCTGTAAAATTAACATTAGTCTTATCAGACATCATATAATTAACTATATTAAGTGGCGAACCGGCGGTTTGTTCCCCTAACGTTGTACAGTCTGGAGCTTGCTGAATTGCCATTCCAATATATTCTGCTTTACTCTGTGTTGTTCTATCCACAAGCAAAACAACTTTGCCTTTATAATAATTTGAATTACTGCTTCCTGCATTAAAAGGATTCATTATCAATTTTAAAGGAGCTTCGCCATCATATTCTCCATAAGAAGGATTGTTTTCAATGGGAAAAAGAACTTTTATAAACTCTTTTCTCTCAGGGTAAAGATATTTAGCCAAATCATTATTAGAAACACTTTTAGGGTAATTTCTTAAATCTAAAATCAATCCTTTGGTATTCGCTACTTGTTTAAAAACAAGATCTAGTTCTTTTTTGGTTATTTGTTCTAGATTCACATAGGCAATATTAGGTTGCACATAAAACCATTTCTCCTTTTTCAGACTACCAAGTGTCTCAAAATCAGTAAAATGATTACCCTTATGAAGATGAATATATTTATTCTCACGTATTCCTTTTCTTGTCACAACATCTACATTAATTGAATCTTTATTATTACTTAAAAGCAAATTATATACAAACCAAACCTCATCATGACTTCCCCGTCGCTTCAAATAATTTAAGTTAGAAACTGAAAATAAATTGGTACATTTTTCATTTAAATAAGTTGAAATATTCTTATTTTCAATTTTTACAATAACATCACCTAATTCAATTCCATCTTTTTTGGCTAAATTTTTATTCTTTATTTTATCAATCACTATGGAATCATTCAATATTTTTCCTGAAAAAACAGGTTTATAACTAAAAAATGAATTGCCAACATCTACCGACAAAGTAACTGAATGAGAATCGTCTAATTTCGAAATCAGTTTTAACTTCACTAACTCAAATTTTAATTTGGTATCAGCACTCAAAAACTCTTGAGTCAGCGCATCTAAATTATCAGACCATTTGGTATCCATTAAATATTTATTAACATCCCAATATTGTATGGCATTCCAGAAATTAAACAACAAGAGCATTCTATGACTTTTCATAGCATAATCGAAATCTTTAAATCCTTTTTCGTTTTCAAAAGACAGCATTCTCGACATCTTGCTAGTCGAAACATAATAGTTATTTATATTTCTATTATTTTTTATTTCAATAAAATTTTTTACGAGTTCAGCACCAAAAACTGCTGAATCAATCCAATCATAATCTACATTTTTCAGAAAAACCTTTTCAGAATTCAGGATCTTTGGTTTCAATTTATCCGTTTTGTATTTCGAAATAAAACCCAACAATAAGTCATTCATTTCATCTTGATTTTTAACAGCCACAACTTTGTCAAATAATGTAATGAATTCTAGATCCCAATTATATTTACCTTTACTAATCTCTGGATGATGGTATTTTAGTAAACCCCACACCAAACCTGCTTGTTTGTATTTCTGAACTTCGGGAAGATTTGTTTGTGAAAATAGGTTTACAGACACCAAAAAGAACAAGCAAAAAAATATTCTTCTCATAATTAGGCTTTACTTAAGACAGCAAATATATACCGACTTTACTTACACTAATTATTTTTAACAAAATTTTATCCTCTATAATTACACTACTACTACTATTCGTTGCTACATTGAAAATCTAATAAAACACCAATAACGTCATGTATTTCTATAAAAATACAACAATTTACATTAGTTTTGTTATATTTCTTTATGTAGATTTGTTCCCATAAAATTTTCGAACCATGAAACCAGACTTATTTCAATCTCCTGATTATTATAATCTTGACGATTTATTAACCGAAGAACACAAGTTAGTGCGTGACGCCGCAAGAGCTTGGGTAAAAAGAGAAGTATCCCCAATTATAGAAGACTATGCTCAAAAAGCAGAATTTCCAAAACAAATCATCAAAGGTTTGGGAGAAATTGGCGGTTTTGGACCCTACATTCCTGTTGAATATGGAGGCGCTGGATTGGATCAAATATCTTACGGATTGATCATGCAAGAAATTGAACGTGGTGACTCTGGCGTGCGTTCTACTTCATCTGTACAATCTTCTTTGGTAATGTATCCTATTTGGAAATACGGTAACGAAGAACAACGTATGAAGTACCTACCCAAACTAGCTACCGGAGAATTCATGGGCTGTTTTGGATTGACGGAACCTGACCACGGCTCTAATCCTGGCGGAATGACCACCAACTTCAAAGACAAAGGCGATCACTATTTATTAAATGGTGCGAAAATGTGGATTTCTAACGCTCCTTTTGCTGATATTGCTGTAGTTTGGGCAAAGAATGAAGAAGGACGTATTCACGGTTTAATCGTAGAACGCGGTATGGAAGGATTTACCACTCCTGAAACCCACAACAAATGGTCTTTGAGAGCTTCGGCTACTGGAGAATTGATTTTTGACAATGTAAAAGTCCCAAAAGAAAACCTTTTGCCTAACAAATCTGGATTAGGCGCACCACTAGGTTGTCTAGATTCTGCTCGTTACGGAATTGCATGGGGCGCCATTGGAGCTGCTATGGATTGTTATGATACTGCTTTGCGTTATGCCAAAGAGCGTATTCAATTTGACAAACCTATCGCAGGCACCCAATTACAACAGAAAAAATTAGCCGAAATGATTACTGAAATCACCAAAGCGCAATTGCTTACATGGAGATTAGGCGTCTTGAGAAATGAAGGCAGAGCGACTTCTGCTCAAATCTCAATGGCCAAAAGAAATAATGTCGATATGGCGATTCATATTGCTCGTGAAGCAAGACAAATGCTAGGCGGAATGGGAATCACAGGCGAATATTCTATCATGCGCCATATGATGAACTTAGAATCAGTGATTACTTACGAAGGTACCCACGATATTCATTTATTAATTACAGGAATGGATATCACTGGAATATCCGCATTTAAATAAATAAACAACTATTAAAGTATTTATAAAATCAATCACATAAGCTTCTTGGAAACAGGAAGCTTTTTTAATTTTACAAAAAAAAACCAATGGACATTACCTACATCAATTCAAAGATAGCTTCTCAAAAAGAACAACTTTTAAACCATAGCCTATATCAGAAAGTACAAAATCTAGAAGATTTACATAGTTTTCTAGAAACGCATGTGTATGCAGTATGGGACTTTATGTCCCTTTTGAAAGCTTTACAAGCCAAATTAACCTGTACATCAACTCCGTGGTTTGCGACTCCTAATCCAGAAACGCGCTATTTAATCAACGAAATTGTTTTGGCTGAAGAAACCGACCTTAGTATGGACGGAAGACACTTAAGCCACTTCGAAATGTACCTAGAAGCCATGGAAGCATGCGGCGCAGACACATCAGGAATTACTAATTTCCTTGACGAAGTGCAATCCTTTCAGAATATTTTTGTGGCTATTAAAAAAAGTCCGTTACACACGAATATCAAATCATTTTTGGACTTCACTTTTCAAGTGATTGAACATGGTAAAGCGCACGAAATAGCCGCTTCTTTTACATTCGGAAGAGAAGATTTGATTCCAAGTATGTTCACAGAAATCCTGCAAAATTTCCAAAAGAACTTCCCTGAAACAGATTTAAAACAATTGATTTACTATTTCGAAAGACATATCGAATTGGATGCTGACGAGCACGGACCAATGGCCATGCAAATGATAACTGAACTTTGCGGAAATGATGCTAAAAAATGGGAAGAGGTAGAAAATATTTCCATTTTAGCCTTAGAAAAAAGAATAGGACTTTGGAATGCGATTGAAGAACAACTGAGTTTGACGATGGAAACTGCTTAAAAACAGAAATGGAACACTTTTCAAAACATATAAAAACAGCATTACAACTTTTCATTTTGATAGTTGTGGTGCTTTTTTTCAACCAATGTTCTAGCGAAAACACAACTCTCGTTCCCCAACCCGAAAGCAGCCCAGCACCTCAGCTACAACCTGTTAACAAAAAAGTATCTTATATCGCACTAGGGGACAGTTATACTATTGGTCAAAGCGTTTGTCTCACTTGTCGTTTCCCAGAGCAATTAAAGAAAAAACTAGAGACTACGATTCCTGGCTTAACGGTAGACTTAAAAATCATTGCACAAACAGGCTGGACGACTTCTAATTTAATCAATGCCATTAAAGAACAGCAACCAACTACCGATTACAACTTAGTAACCCTACTTATTGGAGTAAACAATCAATACCAAAATAGGGAATTTAGCCTTTATGAAAGAGAGTTTCCGCAATTAACACAAACAGCCATCGCATTAGCAAAAGGCAATAAAGACAATGTTATCGTGATTTCGATTCCTGACTATGCTTACACTCCATTTGGTCAACAATTTGGAACTCCAACCAAAATCTCAACAGAAATCGATAGGTATAATGCATTCGCTAAAAGTTACTGCGATGCCAATGGCATTACTTTTATCAACATCACCGACATCACAAGACAAGGCCTAAAAGAGACTTATTTGGTAGCTACAGATGGGCTTCATCCCTCAGAAAAAGCCTATTCGTTATTTGTTGACAGAATAGCTCCAAAGGCTAAAGTAGTAGTTCAAAAATAAAACCCCATCTTATCGACAGGGCTTAACTATTAATTTTCTGGAGCCAATTCTAACTCAAGACCTTCAAGGCTTTCCGTTATTGGAATTTGACAACCTAAACGGCTATTGGATTTTACATAAAAAGCTTCAGATAGCATAGCTTCTTCATCATCACCCATAGGTGGTAATTCGACATCATTGAGCACATAACACTGGCAAGAAGCACACATGGCCATACCGCCACAAGTTCCTTCAACTGGCAACTCATAGGCTTTGCACAATTCCATAATGTTCATAGCCATATCTGTTGGCGCTTGTAATTCGTGAACAACCCCTTCTCTATCTTTAATCTTTATTAAAACATCCATTATTTAAAATTCCTTAATTATTTATTTGATCTCGAGATCTAAAATATATTCTTTACTATTTTTATTATTACTTATTTTCAAACGAAGTATGTCCGCTTGATTTATGGTAAATACTACAGAAACGTCTGGTGTGTAGACTCCATCAATAGTTTTGTAAACTAATTTTCCTTTATAGGTAGAACTTACCAAACCATTTTTCTCATTTTTGGTATTCACTAATTCTTGAGAAGTTAATTCTGCAGAATCATACGCCGTGTTTTCTTCCATTTTAGCTTTATCACCACTGAGTTTGATTAAAAAATCGGCACCAGAAATTTTTAAAAAACCTAACCGATTCGAGTGGACAATTACTGGTGTTTTAAATGAAGTATTTTGCCATTCTCCATCATACCCAACATACGATTTGCTAACTACTGCCTCTTGAATCATTTCTTGTGCATGACTCTTGAAAAGAGACAATATCAAGATAAAAAAAAAGTAATGCTTTTTCATAACTGTCCATTTAAAGATATAACTCAAATATAGTTTTTTCTTAAAACAAACAAAAAACAATCTACACTATTCTTAATAATTTTACTAAAAATATATTAAAAAATCACCTAAAAACTCAAAAATAAGACTATTTTATAAAAAACACAGCACGGAATATTTACATGACATTTACCACTGTTTCTATCTGAGGGGCAAATTTCTTTATTGTAGTTTCTACACCCGCACGCAATGTCATTTGATTAACACTGCAGCTAGTGCAAGCGCCTTCGAGTCTAACCTTTACATGTTTATCTTCTTCGATTGAAATTAGAGAAATATCCCCTCCATCTGATTTAAGAAAAGGTCTTATTTCATCTAATGCTCTCATTACATTTTCGGTTAATTCTTCTGTTGTCATAGTATTGTATTTACTACCACCATCATAGTATATTTCTGATGGTGGTATTGTAATTATTATTTCTTTTTTACTTCAGAACAGCCTGCCATTGTGGTTATTTTAATGGCCTCGGTAGCTGGCAAATGTTCATTTCTATTTACCGTTTCTTGCACCACATTTCGTGTAATACTTTCAAAAACAGCCCCAACAACTGAGTCGGTTTGTAAAGCTGCTGGACGCCCATAATCACCTGATTCACGAATAGATTGAACGATAGGCACTTCTCCCAAGAAAGGCACCCCTAAATCAGTTGCTAAGTCACGTGCACCTGCTTCACCAAAGATATAATATTTATTATCAGGAAGCTCTGCTGGTGTGAAATAAGCCATATTCTCAATAATTCCTAAAACTGGAACATTAATAGCTTCTGACATAAACATAGCTACTCCTTTTCTAGCATCTGCCAAAGCAACCGCTTGAGGCGTACTCACCACCACAGCACCAGTTACTGGTAAAGACTGCATGATGGACAAATGAATATCACCTGTTCCAGGAGGCAAGTCAATTAACATAAAGTCTAATTCTCCCCAATCCGCATCAAAAATCATTTGATTTAACGCTTTAGAAGCCATAGGACCTCTCCAAATCACTGCTTGACTTGGTGAAGTAAAAAAACCAATGGAAAGTATTTTTATTTCATAACTTTCTACCGGTTTCATTTTAGATTTTCCATCTACTTCAACCGAGAGCGGTTTTTCGTTTTCAACATCAAACATAATAGGCATAGAAGGCCCATAAATATCAGCATCTAAAACCCCAACACTAAAGCCCATTTTGGCCAAAGAAACTGCAAGATTTGCAGTAACTGTTGATTTTCCAACACCTCCTTTTCCCGAAGCAACAGCAATAATATTTTTTATTCCAGGAATCGCTTTACCTTTAATTTCGGGCTTGTCTGGTACTTCAACTTTAGTATTAATTTTAACTTTAGCTTCTGCAGCTATTTTTTCTAAAATAACTTTTTTAATATCATCTTCCGCTCTTTTTTTAATGTGCATTGCAGGAGTGTGTAATACTAAATCGACTATTACTTCGTCTCCAAAAGTAACTACATTGGCAATAGCGCCGCTTTCCACCATGTTTTTTCCTTCTCCAGCTATTGTAATGGTCTCTAATGCTTTTAATATTTCTTTTCTATCTAGTTTCATGAATTAAATGTTTATCTGAATTGATCTTAAACAAGATGTTTTTTTCGAGACACAAAGATAATGGTTAATTCTTGTATTCAATTAGTAAAAAATTGAAATAATTGATAGAAAAATAAGAGAAATCACTTTAAAACATTTCGCCTTTAAGAAGGGCAATTTTTTGATCAACATACTTTACTTGCAACTGATTTTTTAACCAATCATAAGCTGTGGCAAGCAATTGATTTTTAACTGTCGAAAAAACTACTGCATCAATGATACCACTTGAAAACTTGGCTTGCGAGGACCGAAAAGAAGTTTCGGCAAAACCTTTCATCTCTTGCAACTTTTCTGAGAGTTTGATATAATTTTGTTTATTTTGATTTTCAAGATCAATTTGATTTTTAACTTTTAAAGTTTCTTGTTCGATTACTAATTTCGTTTTTTCAGCTTCAATTTTCAAGGCAGAAAATCTTTTCGATGAACGAAAACCATTAAATACAGGAACATTAAGCTGTATTCCAAGCTGTTGATTTTTATTATCCTTAATTTGTTTACCAAAATCCACGGTTTGAACATTGAGTTGATTAAGGGTTTTGAAATAAAAAGTTGAAAAACCATAAAAGGAAATCAAAGAAGGCAAATTATTAGCTCTTTCCATTTTAGCGTCAGCTAAACTACTTTCGTAATTTAACTTCGCATATCTCAACTTTGGGTTATTATCAATAGTCATTGTTTGGCTAAAAGCTGTTTCACTCAAAACATTCAAGACCACAGCTTCTATGGCTGTATTTTCAATATTAATTAACTGAAAAAGTTGCTTCTTTTGAAACCCCAACAATTGTTTTGTCTCTAATATCCTTTTCTCTTCCTGAGCGAAACTTAATTGCATATCATACCAATCACTTTTTGATTTGGAACCGATAGCCACCTCTTTTTTCACTCTTTCCAAATTAAATTCAGCATTCTTGAATTGTTCTTCTTGAATTTTAAGTAATTCTTGGGTAAAAAGTGTTTGATAATAGCTCTCCAAGATTTGAAGTTGGTATTCGTTCTCCAAAATTTTTAAAGTTTCTTTTGACAGTTCAATGGCGATTTTGCTCTTTTGAGCATTCGCAATAGCTTTAAAATCAAGCAAACTCATTTGTGCATTCAAATTAAAATTATCATTTTGGATATTTGAACTTTCCCTTCCATTGGTGGAAGGATTAATGGTTGAACCAAAATTATAACTTTGATTTCCAGTAAAAGAAACTGTAGGCAAGAATTGATTTGCAACAGAATTATACTCCTTTTGTGCTTTTTTAATATCCAATTGCTGAATTTTAATGGCGATAGCATTTTTCTTTCCTGCTTCAATACATTGCTGCAATGACCAATGCTGCTCTTGCCCCAAAAGAGAAAAACAGTAAAAAAAGAAAGCTATTAATAAAAAGATTATTTTATTCATATTTCAAATATTTCAGTACATCTAATCGGGTGGCGTGATAGGCTCTTGAAAGCACTACAATCAACGTTAAGCTTAACAGCATTACAAAACCTACTATAAAAGGTAACACTGAAATGGTTATTCTAAAAGCAAAATTTTCTAGCCACCTATTGAGCAAATAATACACTGGAAATAGCGCCAGTAAAAAACCAATCATACAGTAAATGATGTATTGTTTAGATAATTCTTTTAGTAAAACATTGGTTTCTGCACCAAGTGTTTTTCGGATGGCGATTTCTTTCATTCGATTTTGAATTGAAAATGATGCCAAAGCAAATAATCCGAAAAGCGCAATTAAGATTACTACAATATTCAAAACAGAAAAAAGATTTCTCTGACTGATGTAATCGCTATAAGTTCGGACAAAATTTTTATCGACAAAATCATACGAAAACGGATAACGTGTATCGATTTTTGTAGTCCAAAACTTTTCTATTTCTGAAACCGTTTCTAAACTGTTTTCTGGATTTATTTTTATGTAAATTCTACTTAAAAAACTACTTTCTGAAATGGTTTTCAAGTGATAAAACAGCATTGGCGGAATATCTTTTTGTGGTCCTAAAACATTGAAATCTTCAACAACTCCAACAATTTTTAATCTTCGAATTCCTGGATTTTCACCATCATCTCTAACTTCAAATTCTTTTCCTATCGGATTTTTTTCACCCATCATTTTTACCGTTGCCTGATTTACAAGCACTGAACTTATTGTATCTGAAGCGAATTTCGGCGAAATATCTCGTCCTTGCATCACTTTAATCTTCATCAAATCTAGCAGTCCAAATTCCATTGACATATTATCAACCTCAACATCTTTTCCTTTGTAGGTAAAAACAGAAGAGAAATAACCGCCAAATCCAAAAGAGAAATTACCAGCAGAAACCTTTTCGATACCTTTAATTTTGAGTAATTCATTCTGAATCATTGCAAAATCTTTAGGTTTTTTGGGTTCATTTAAATTGATATTCAAAACTTGATTTCCGCTAAAACCAATGTCTTTATTCATCATAAAATTGACTTGTTGAAAAACGATATAAGATCCAATTATAAAAAAAGAAGCTATAGCGAATTGCAGAATAAGCATTGAATTTCTAAGCCATATTCCTTTTTTGCTCCGGCTGAAATTTCCTTTCAAAACATTGAGAACTTCAAAATTTGAAATGTAAATCGCAGGAAAAACTCCGGCAAAAATGATTATAATTACAAAGACCAAGAACAATTGAATGTAAAACTGACCGTTATTCATAACCAAATCTTTCGATAAAAACTGATTGTAATACGGAAGAAAAAGCTCTACAAGTACCAAGGCAAAAAGTACTGCAAACAAAGTGATGAGCACCGTTTCCATTACAAACTGAAAAACAATTTGTGTTTTTGTTGCGCCAATAATTTTGCGAACTCCAACTTCTTTAGCACGTTTTATAGCATTTGCAGTAGCAAGATTGATATAATTTACGACAGAAAGAATTAAAATTAGTACAGATAAGCCCACCATAATTAACAAGAATTGATGATTTCCGCTTCCTTCTGGATAACCATTTACAACTTTTGAATGCAATCTTGCGGTTACTAAAGATTCTAAATAAGGTTTATCCAAACCAAAATTCTTGATGTACTCTTCTGAAGAAGTTCCTTTCTCTTTGGCAAATTTTCTCGCTTGCTTTTCTACATAAATGTTCCAGATTTGTTTCTCAACGGCTTCTTTACTATTGGGATTTTTTAATTTTAATACTAAATAACAAGTATGACTTTGCCAATTATCAGCATTTTTTTTGACATTTTCTTCAAATTCTTCACGCAAAACAACAGCTGGCGCAACTGACGACTTTTCAGAAATTTTATAAACGCCACCAACAACACAATTTTTATCTCCAATTTTTAGCGATTGATTTATTGGATTTTCATCACCAAAAATAAGTTGTGCTGTTTGTTCAGAAATTGCTACATTATTTTTATTTTTAAGGGCGTTTTTTGCATTTCCTTTTGTAAATTGAAATGGAAAAAAAGTAAAGAAATTACCTTCCGATTTTAGGATTTTCTGTACCATTTCTTTCTTGTCGTTGTACTCAATTAGCGCGCCGTTGTAACCTGGCTGAAAATTGCAATAGGATTCCACTTCAGATGAATTTCGCTTTAAAGTTTCACCAAGCGGAATTACATTATAAGCTAAAAAACCCGATCGTGGCTGATCATTTACAACTTGAAAAACTCTTTCTTTCTCTGGATTCCAATCGTTATAACTATGTTCGTCATTCCAATAGAGAATCGCAAAAATTAATCCTGCGATACCAATGCTCAATCCTAAAACATTCAACGCTGTGAAAAGCTTGTTGTTTTTGATGTGATATAAAAATATGTTGATCCAATTTTTTAGCATAACTATTCGTATTTTAAGTATTTCAAAACGTCAACTTTTGTGGCGCCATAAGCTTTAGAAAGCACCACTATCAATGTTAAAGCCAGCAAAACGAAGAACCCTACAATAAATGGCATAATTGAAATAGCAATTCTAAAAGCAAAATTTTCTAACCACATATTGAGCAAATAATACACTGGAAATAGCGCCAGTAAAAACCCCAGGATACAGTAAATGATGTATTGTTTAGATAATTCTTTTAACAGCACATTGGTTTCTGCTCCAAGTGTTTTTCGGATCGCAATTTCTTTCATGCGTCTTTCTATTGAAAAAGAAGCCAAAGCAAACAATCCGAAAAGCGCAATTAAAATAACAACTACATTCAACAAGGAGAATAAATTCTTTTGTTTGACATAGTCCTCAAAAGTTCTTGCAAACGTTTTATCTACAAAATTAAACTCAAAAGGAAACTCAGTATCGACTTTCTTTTTCCAAAAATTCTCAAGGTTTGAAATGGTTTTTTCTGATTTCTCACTGTCAATTTTAACATACAAATCGCTGATATTTTCTATCAACCAATCCACCGTTTTTAGATGAAAAAACACCATTGGGGCACTTTCCCTTGTGGGCTAAATAGATTAAAATCTTTTACGACACCTATCACTTTAAACTTGTTATCATTCCAATCAATAGTTTTTCCTAACGGATTTTTTTCATTCATCATTTTCAAAGCTGTCTCATTTACTAAAATCGAATTAATAGTGTCCGAAGCTAACTTTTCAGATAAAGCTCTGCCCTTTACAATTTTAATCTGCATAACAGAAAGCATATCATAATCGATGGCCATATTCTGAGCTTGAATGCTGTTCCCATTATAAGAAAAACTACTACTTGAATCATTACCTCCACCAAATCGGAACGTCCCGGTTGATACTTTCTGTACTCCTTCAATATTTTCTAACTCGTTTTTTAGTGTTTTATATTTATTATAAATAATTGTATTTGTTACAATTCCATTTACGGCTAGATTTGACTTATTCCAATACACCGTTCCAACTTGATCTCCTTTGAAACCCAACTCTTTATTCGAAAGATAATTTACTTGTTGATAAACAATGTAGGAGCCTATTATAAAGAATGATGCGATTGAAAATTGAAAAATCAACATTCCGTTGCGCAACCAAATACCACTTTTACTTCGTCCAAAATTTCCTTTCAGCACTTTTAGCGCTTCAAAATTGGACACATAAACAGCAGGAAAAACCCCTGCTACAACAATTACAATAACAAAAATTAATAGTAATTGTAAATAAAATTGATCTCCAAAAATAACTAACTTCTTACCTAAAAATTCATTATAATAAGGCAACGACAGTTCTACAATTACCAAAGAAAGGAGAATAGAAAATAAGGTTATTACTACGGTTTCAAAAATAAATTGTTTTATAATATCCATTTTTGAAGCACCAATAATTTTACGAACTCCTACTTCTTTGGCACGTTTTATTGCATTGGCAGTAGCCAGATTAACATAGTTTACTATAGAAAGCAACAAAATCAATATTGACAATCCTACCATTATCAACAAAAACTGATAATTACCTTTTCCTTCAGGCGCTCCTGGTGCAACAGCATGTAATCTTAAAGTGCTTAATGGATTCAATATGGTCTTTATTACACCGTAATTTTTTTCGTACTCATCCATAGTCATTCCTTCCTCCTTTGCCTCCTTTACCGCTTTGTGATTGTAATACAGATCGTTTATTTTTTTTGTGATCACTTCTTTATCTTTTGAGTCTTTTAGCTTAATCATTAATGAATGATTGAAAGCCCCCCAATTATTATTTTCAAGTAATCTTTCTTTCATCTGATTGATTACAATTGCTGGATTGATAGACGAATTACCTGGAACATTATAAACACAGGTTACGGTTAACAGTTTAGTACCATAAAGAATTTGTTTTCCAATAGGATTTTCTTTTCCAAATAATAGTGTTGCCGTATTTTCATTCATCGCAACACTATTCTCTTTTGATAAAGCGGTAGTAATACTCCCTAACTTATTTTCAAAAGGAAATAGTTTGAAAAAATCATTTTGAGTGTTGAAACTTTTATTTATTGTATGTACTTTACCATTATATTTAAAAGTTTCTGTTTGATACCAATCATGGTAAACAAAACTTTCAATACGTGAATCCTTTTTTAAATAGGTTTCTAATGTACCAGGATTTGAAGTCCAAATAACCTCTTTTCCGAGGTCTGAAAAAACCTTAAATACTTTTTCCCTTTCAGGATTCCAAGCATCATAACTATGTTCATCATTCCAATAGAGAATCGCAAAAATTAATCCTGCGATACCAATGCTCAATCCTAAAACATTCAACGCTGTGAAAAGCTTGTTGTTTTTGATGTGATGTAAAAATATGTTGATCCAATTTTTTAGCATGATGTATTCGTTTTTTGATTGATGATTGATGATTTTAGGAAGTAAAAACAGCTACATTTTTGTGATTTACTTTTTCAGAAAGTACCATTCCGTCTTTCATTAAAATCGTTCTTTGCGAAAAAGAAGCATCATAATCTGAGTGGGTTACCATTACTATTGTCGCTCCCTGAGCGTGTAAATCAGTAAGCAACTCCATTACTTCGTTACCATTCTTACTGTCTAAATTTCCTGTTGGTTCATCGGCCAAAATAATTTTTGGATCATTAATTAGCGCCCGTGCAACAGCTACTCTTTGCTGCTGTCCTCCAGAAAGTTGTTGTGGATAGTGCTTTAAACGATGTGAAATATTTAAGCGCTCAGCAATCGCGGCTACTTTTTTCTTTCTTTCAGCTGCCGAAACATTATTGTAAATCAATGGTAATTCGATATTATCAAAAACGGTTAGTTCATCTATCAAATTAAAATTTTGAAAAATGAAACCAATGTTCTGTTTTCTCACTTTAGATTTTTCTTGTTCTTTTAGCCCTATCATTTGTTGATTAAGCAACTCATAACTACCACTTGTGGCACTATCCAATAGACCTACAATATTCAACAATGTTGATTTGCCACTTCCAGATGCTCCCATTATGGTGACAAATTCGCCTTGATTGATTGTCATTGAAATGTCGCTCAACGCTTTGGTTTCTAATTCTTCTGTTCGGAATATTTTTGAAAGATTTGTAATGTGTATCATAGTATTTTTGATTAGTGATTTATATTTTTTATTGACTACTATTGTTCTATATTTAATATTTCGGCTTCAAGATAATCTTTATACGACGATGTAATTACTTGCTCACCAGGCTGGAGTCCATTTAGAATTTCAAAATACAAAGGATTTTCTCTACCCATTGTAATCTTTCTTCGCTCTGCTTTATTACCGTTGACAACAAAGATCCATTTTCCTGCGGTTTCTTGGTTAAAACTTCCTTTTGAAAGTACCATAGATTTTTTCTTTTCAGAAAGCGTTAATCGCACGCCAAAACTCAATCCTTGTCGTAAATCCATTTTCTCCGCTTGTGCAAAATTTAACTCCACCAAAAATTGTCCGCCTTTTATTTCTGGTATCACTTTATTAATGACAACTTCAACCTCTTTCCCGTTACAATCGACTTTCCCTTTTTGCCCTTGATTTATTTTCGGGAGATAGAACTCATCCACTTGCGCCATGAGTTTGTATCCTTTCATAACATCAATT
The DNA here is from genome assembly GCF_002017945.1 of Flavobacterium sp. LM5. Taxonomy (NCBI): domain Bacteria; kingdom Pseudomonadati; phylum Bacteroidota; class Flavobacteriia; order Flavobacteriales; family Flavobacteriaceae; genus Flavobacterium; species Flavobacterium sp. LM5. The sequence continues at coordinate 45,479 of NZ_MUFX01000001.1, forward strand.
TTGGCTAACGTTTGCCCTTGCTGATAGGTTTGTCCTAAAACAGGTTCAAACGAAGACAATCGTCCAGAGACTGGTGCAATTATTAAAAAGTTTTTCTTGTTGGATCGCAAAACAGCTAGACTTTTTTCCATAATTCCTATGGACTGATTAAGGTGTACAATCTGTATTTGATTGGCTTGTTTCTCTTTGGTCATACTTTGCTTTATAATATTTATCCGCTCTTTTTGAAAACGGTAATTCTCTTGTGTTTTATCCCATTCATTTTGAGACAAAATATCTTGTTCGAATAACTTTTTATTCAAATCGTACAAGTTTTTTGCATCTTGAAAATCATGACTTATAGCGACCAAATCTTTGGCAAAATTTAATTCTTGATTTCTCAAATCTAATTTGGCTTTATTCAAATTATTGATTTGTTCAATAATTGCCGTTTCTTGCTGCATATAATTCAGTTCTGTATTGGGATTATACAATCGGGCTAAAGCTTGTCCCTTTGTAACATGGTCTCCATTACTCACGAATATTTCTTGAACCGAACCTCCTTCTACTATATTTACCAACATAGAATTCATAGGCTCCACCCGAGCCTGAAAAACCAAAAAATCTTCAAAAAAATCTTGTGTCACAGTCTTAATCGTTATCTCTTGTTTTTTTACATTCAGACTTCTTTTTTTATTGATCATTGAAAAAGCGACAAAACTCAAAATTACAATTCCAATTACTGCAAGGGTTAGATACTTTTTTTTGTTATTTTTACGAGTGATGATTGTGTCCATTATAATTTTCTTTGTCCAGTACATTAACAATTTCATGCCGTTTTTTTAAAAATAGTCAAAGCGTTGATTGTAGTGGTTTTTGAAAAAACTTAAAAACAAGTAGTGTTCAATAACGAACAGTGTTCGGTCGGAAATGAACACCTGCACCATATCAATTTTTATAAAATTGGAACTAAAAACTTTGAAACAGTAGCGTTTTTAACTGTCAAAAATGCTAATAGTAGCTTAAAATGAAAAAAACAACTGCCCGAATTTTGGTTATCGATGACCAAGAAGATATACTTTTCGCTGCAAAAATGCTTTTGAAAAAACATTTCGAAACCATTTACACGGCCAATAATCCAAAAAACATTCTAAAACTACTTGCCGAAAATGAAATAGAAGTGGTGCTTCTAGACATGAATTATCGGATTGGTTTTGAAGATGGTCGTGAAGGAATCTATTTCTTAAAGGAAATAAAAAAAATTTCACCTCATACTATTGTAATTCTAATGACCGCGTTTGGCAAAGTCGAGACCGCTGTGGAGGGCTTAAAATCGGGTGCTTTTGATTATGTTTTGAAGCCATGGGAAAATGAAAAATTAGTACAAACTGTAAAACAAGCCGTTGAAACCTCACGCATTGAAGCCCGAAAAAACAAAAAGAAATTAGTAAGTGACGTGACTAATGATCGCTTTTTTATTGGCCATTCAACGCTTATTAAAAAAGCCTATTCCTTGGCCGAAAAAGTAGCAAAAACGGATGCTAATGTTTTAATCCTTGGCGAAAACGGCACTGGAAAATTCGTTTTAGCACAGTACATCCACCAACAATCCGACAGAAGGAACAATGCCTTTGTTCATGTTGATCTAGGTTCGCTCAATGATAATTTATTTGAAAGTGAACTTTTTGGCTATGCCAAAGGCGCTTTTACCGATGCTAAAATCGATACCGCTGGTCGGTTTGAAAAAGCACAAAACGGAACCCTCTTTCTTGATGAAATTGGGAATGTTCCCAGTCATTTACAAGCAAAATTACTACAAATCATTCAGACCAAAACCGTCACCCGACTAGGAGAATCAAAACCAAGAGCACTTGATGTTCGAATAATTACAGCTACTAATTTAGATTTAAAACAAGAAGTGCTTAGCAAACAGTTTCGGGAAGATTTATACTATCGTATTAATACTATGGAAATCAAGCTACCTCCTTTACGCGAACGTTTAGAAGATAAAATTCCGTTAGCTGAATTTTTACTAAATAAAATGATTCTTAAATACGAGAAAGGAAAAATCACTTTTGACGAAAAATCACTTCATCAAATCAAAGAACATGCTTGGAATGGAAACATCCGAGAAATGGAAAACCGAATTGAGCGCGCCATTATTCTTTGTGAAAACGAAACCATCAAAATCTCCGATTTAGACCTGGAGATCATTACTCGTTATGAAGAAAATCAGGAGGATTTACACTTATCGGAAATTGAAAAAATAACCATCGAAAAAGTATTATCCAAAAACGAATGTAATATAAGTAAATCAGCAGAAGAATTAGGTTTATCAAGAGCCGCTTTATATCGAAGAATGGAAAAATATAATATTAATCAATCGTAAATGTTCAAAACGCAAAAAACACATCACTTTTTATTCTTACGAGTACTCCTGCTTTTTTGTGGAGTAGTTCTGAGTTTTTTTCTTTTTTCAAAAAACTTAATCTATTCTTGTTTTTTGTCCTCTCTTCTTAGCTTTTTACTCCTGATAGAACTGTTTTTTTTTCTGAAAAATACCATGCAATTTTATGACAGGATCATTTCCTTGATCCTGAATAATGATTTCACTTCAGATTTCTCCAAACTATCCACCAACGCCAACTATACTGCAATCTATCAATTATATGAAAAACTAAAAAACAAAGAAAACGACACTTTCTCCAAAGACATAGTATATAGCAGCATTTTGAACAATATAGAAAGTGGTATCCTGATCTTGGAAAAAAACGAAAGTGATTGGAACATTTTCTTGATGAATAACTATTTTTCCAAGCATTTTATGGCGCCTAAAGTTACCAAATGGCACTATCTAAAAACGTTATTACCATCTCTTTGTGAGTTTATCGAAGACCAAGAATTTAAGGAGATGAAAAGTCCGATACAAATACAAGTTGACAAAAAAGAAACCCAAACTTTTGTCATTCAAACTTCTGTAACCAAAACCCTAAACAAAGAATACTATGTCATTTTACTAGATAGCATACAAAAAGTAGTCGATAAGAAAGAGAAAGAAGCTTGGATCAACCTAATGAAAGTCATTTCACACGAGCTCTTAAATTCACTCACTCCCATACGCTCACTTTCTCAAAATTTACATGAACTCATTCAGCAAGATAGTTTATCTAACGAGGATTTAGAAGATATCAAACAGAGTGTAATCACAATGCATAATCGGAGCAATCACCTTCAAGAATTCGTGGAAAGCTATAGAATATTGGCCATGTTACCCACACCTAAAAAAGAAAAAGCAGAACTCTCAAAACTAATAAACGACGCCCTACAAATCATGCTTCCTTTATTCAAAAAAGAGAACATAACAGTAAACAATTCGCTAAATCAAACCCTTTGGATCCTAATTGACAAAAACCAAATAGATCAAGTTTTTATCAATTTGCTAACCAATTGCATGTATGCGTTAGAAAAAAAAGAGGATAAACAAATAAATATTAGTGTTGAGAGGCATGAGCAACGATTGTATATCATTATAGCAGATAATGGTAACGGAATAGAACCAGAGATTCAAGATAAAATTTTCCTTCCCTTCTTTACTACACGAAAAAAAGGCGCAGGAATTGGGCTTACCTTATCTAAAAGTATCATTGAAGCTCATGGTGGTTATTTATCCTTTGAAAGTGAAGAAAACAAAACTCAATTTAAAATTTGCCTCTTAGTATAAAAGCGTATCTTTTACTTTCTTACTTCAGGCTCCCAAAAATGCGCTTCGAAATTCACTATCTGATTGTCTTTAACTACAATGCCTTCATTCTCCAGCAATTGTTGCATCAAATTTGTTCCATCAAAATGAAGCTTGCCCGTAAGAAGTCCTTTTCGATTCACGACACGATGCGCTGGAACATCTTCTAGATGATGTGATGCATTCATCGCCCAACCTACCATTCTTGCCGAACGAGCAGTGCCTAAAGCTTTTGCAATAGCCCCATAAGAGGTCACTTTTCCGTGGGGAATTTGACGTACAATAACGTATACTCTTTCGAAAAAACTTGGCTCAAGCATTACGTACAATTTTTAAAATAAACCGTAAGAATCCATAATATTATACAAGGTGAGTAGCGTCATGATCCCTGTAACACTTCCGATTAGAGTGTTCATGTTTTGCAGGAAAAAACCAGCTTTAGCTTCTATTTTATTAAAAAAAAACACATAGCCATAAAAAACCATAAAAGCTCCAGAAACCACACCCAATACAAAAATCAGAATGGAAGTAATGTCAAAAGAAAACAAATGATAGGAAGCAAAAGTTATTCCTAACAAAACATAGTAAGGAATAGGGAAAAAATTTAGCGCAGATAGTAAAATCCCTAAAAAGAAACGAGATTTTTTACTGTACTTTTTAATATTACCCTCTTTGATTTTTGGCTTTTTGGCCACCAAAAGAAAATAAACAGTGAGTAAAGCAAAAATTACACAGCCAATTTCACGAAACAACAATAGCAAGGCCGGACTCTTATCCAAAACTCGTGCAAATAAAAGCGCCAAAAAGGTTTGTATAAAAATAACCAGAACGGCACCTAGCACAAACCACATCGCTGTTCGTTTCCCTTCTTTTAGATTCACTTTAACGGCCGTCATATTGATTAATCCCGGAGGAGAAATCCCTACAAAAGCGCTAATAAATCCTAAAAAAAAGAGTCCGACTATATGCATATACTTTGAAAACGATAATTGACTAAGGTTTAATTTTGAACCTGATAAAAGTGATGGCTTTGTTAACCGCTAAATACTGTTTTTCATAAAAGGTTTGAAAGGCCGTAACCTCCTCAGGACTTCCTTCGTTTTTATACACGTTATGATTCGCATACAACACTTCATGTCCTTCTCCATGCAAAAGTCCTAAAGTATAACCATGCATGAATTCTGAATCGGTTTTTAGATTAACGATACCTTCTTTTTTCAGGATTTTTTTATACAATTGTAAGAACTCTGAGTTCGTCATACGATGCTTCGTTCTCTTGTATTTGATTTGTGGGTCAGGAAAAGTAATCCAAATTTCATCTACTTCATTTTCGGCAAAAATATGATTGATTAATTCAATTTGGGTTCTAACAAAAGCTACATTATGCATGCCTGAGTCGACAGCGGTCTTGGCTCCACGCCAAAAGCGCGCACCTTTGATATCGATACCAATAAAATTTTTGTTGGGATAACGTTCGGCTAAACCTACAGAATACTCTCCTTTTCCGCAACCTAATTCTAGTACTAATGGATTGTCGTTTTTGAAAAATTCAGTATTCCATTTTCCTTTCAGAGGAAACAATTCTCCTACTACTTCTTCTCTTGTTGGTTGAAATACGTTCTCGAACGTTTCGTTTTCCTTAAATCGTTTTAATTTATTTTTACTTCCCACTTTATAATTGCTATTTTGTGCAAAAATAAGCAATTAAATTCGATGGCTCGCTTTGCTTTACAAAAAACAAGGACGTTCGCTTATAAAATTTCCGCCACGAATTCACTACTAAATCAATAATTACAATCTGTTTTAATAACACGAATTATTATAGTTAAGGGTATTCATGTCATTCAGTATCAATTTCAATGACAATTAGTGACAAATTGTGCTATTGCTTCGCCTATGCGCTATCAATGTCATTAAGTTAGAAATTACTCTTTTTGTTTTCACGCAGATTTCGCAGATTTACACAGAAAAATCAGTTAAAACCCGTTGAATCTGCGTGCTATTTTTTTCTTTTTCATCTTAACTTAAGGACATTGTATTCGCTATCATTCGGGTCGTGGCTAACTTATTTTTAAATGCTAATGCGCTGACAAAACCGTTTTATTCTTTAACGGTTAGTTGCTTCATAACCCCATCTTCTATAGGTGTTTTGATTTTTACCACTTCGTCTACGTTCTCATTTGGGACGGTCATTGATAGTACATAGTGTTGAATTTTCCAAGAATCCCCTACTTTCACCAACACACCCGAACCGCGGCAAATTTTCATTTGTGTACTAAGCAGCTCATCAAACCACGCTAGGGTTCCGCTTTTATCTATGTAAACATGTCGCTCTATGGCCGTAAAATTCCATGCATTTCCTTTATCGAAATAAGGCTTTGCAAAAGCTTGAAAAGCGGTTTTGTTCCAATTCTCATTCGCGTCGGTACCAATAAAGATGGCATCATTGGTCATTAATCCAAAATAAGCATCAAATTGTGCTTGAGCGGCTGCTTTGTGCCATGAATCTAAAACAGAAGTGACTTGTTGCTGTGCTGTTGCTTCCGTTTGCGCATAAGATGAAACAACTCCTAGGACTAAAATCAGTATTGATAAACTAAATTTTTTCATGACATACAACAATTTATTGTTACTTTGATTACAAAAATAAACACTTTAAGACAAGTTTAATCAAAACGTTATAAAATTCTAAAAAAACAGCTCCACAAATTAAGTTCGCCTTTTTTACTATAAATTTGGCCTGTAAAACAATTAAAAATATATTAATTATGAAAACGATTCAATCTTTATTTGCAGCCTTCCTTTTACTTGGACTGACTCAATCTGCTTTCGCACAAGGAATTGGCGTTCGCGCAGGATATAACTTCTCGAATGTAAGCGAGGGAAAATTAGGTAATACCTCTAATAGAGACGGATACTACGTAGGGCTTTACAAAGAAGTACCTCTTTTGGACAAATTGTTATATATCCAACCCGAGGTACAGTTTTCTAAGCAAGGTTTTAGTACTGCGGTATCTGACATTGATTTAAGCTACATTCAAGTACCTATTTTGGCAAAATTGTATGCTTTAAAAATTGTAAGCATTGAAACTGGCCCTCAATTTGGGTTCAAAGTAAGTGATGACATAAAAGGATTGGGCAATCCTGATTTTAAAACATTTGATGCCGCATGGGCTTTTGGAGCTTCGATCAATCTTCCTTTTGGGCTATCTGTCAACGCTAGATATATTAGTAGTTTTAATGAAGTTATTAAAAACAGTGATGCTAAAAATCAAGTATTTCAATTAGGTGCTGCTTTAACATTCTAATCACAAGTTTAAACATAAAAAAAGGCAATGTTCTACAAATAGAACATTGCCTTTTTTTATGCGTTTACTTATTAATATGCTTTTTGTTTTTCGAAAGTAGTCGTTAAGGAACGTTTTACTTTATCTATGGCTCCGTGAAAAGCTTTTTCAATAGTACTTGAGTGTTCGGTTACAGCAATGGGTTGACTATTAACTGGGCGTACTTCAATCAAGCAACGTTTATCATCGATTCCTGATTTGTTACTGTTTTCATCCCCAAAATGAACCTCAACTCGTGTTATTTTGTCTTCAAAACGACCAAGTGTTTTAGTAATTTCTCCAGAAAAATAAGCTTCTACTCTTTCGTGTCCTTCGATATGTTTGTCGGTGTTAATTTGAACTTTCATCGTTACTATATTTTTTGTTAGTACTCAAATATACCAAATAGAGAAGAAAAAAGCTACTGAATTAGCAAAAATTTAGGACATAAAAAACCAGAAAAAAACATTTCTATTTATCGTTAGCTTGTAGTCTTTTCACTGTTGCCTTTCGTGAAACCAATAAAGGTACCGCAACTCCTGTGGCTAAAACGATTAAAACAAATAAAGCAGTCAAACCATTATTTAATGCTTCAAAAAAAACTTTCGTGTACTCCGTTGGATCTTTCTCAGAAGTAAGTTTAATTACACCAATCATAGATTTATAAGCAAACAACCCAGGAATCATTGGGATAACCGCTGGAATTGAAAAAGTAACGGGAGGACATTTGAAATTATGGGCTGCAAAAACACTTAAAAAACCAATCAAGCTTGCGCCACAAAGTACCGCTAAGACTATACCGATTTCAAACTCTAACATAAAAAACTTCATCAGTCCACCTAAAGCTCCTATTAAATAAATGGGAAACAAAGCTCTTTTGGGCACATTGAACAACATACCAAAACCAAGTGCAGCACAACCCAACCAAATCCCTTTCTCTAATAATGCAAGTATATCCATGATTTAGAAATTATAAATTAACAATCCCATTAACAACCCTAATGCTATAGCAAACGCTATAATCAACACATTCATCCCTCTGGTAATTCCATTCAAAATATTCCCATCAATTAAATCTGCGACAGCATTCATCATAGGTACTCCGGGAATTAAAAATAAAACAGAAGTAGAAAATGCGTGTATATAAGTAAGCTGCGGATTAAAATAAAAATAAAACCCAGAGACAATTGCGGCCGTAGCTGCTCCAAAAAACACACATAAATAGAAATTAAATTTCATTTTCATGGCTTCTTGTCTAACATAAAGCCCAGAGAACGAAGCCGTAAAGCAAGCTATCATCTCAATAAAATCTCCTCCGGATAGACGACAAAAAGAAGCTCCTGCTAAAGCTACCATTGTCAACACTAAAAATCTAGGATAAAGAGGCTTTCGATTTAAAGTGGTTAATTCTTGATTAACCCGTTCCACACTCCATTTTTCCAAAACAATACGCCAACTCATAATACTTATGTCTGAAATCAAATTGAAATTCAGATGCATGTTTGGCACCCATTTTACATTGGTAAACGTTTTATGCTTATCCTGATAATTCAAGGTGATCATCAAAGCATGATTGGTGATTAAAAGTTCTGAATCGCATCCAAAGGCACGTGCAATTCTACTAATAGTAACCTTAATTCGTTCGGTGTTGGCACCTGAGACCATTAACATCGACCCAATTTCTAGGAGCATCTCTCCCAACTCATATTTACTTACTTTTACTACTTCGTCCATGATTATTTAAATATAGAGTATCAAAATTACCTTATTTTGAAAGTCCTTTAAATAAACTTGCCTTTTATTTCACAAAATTAACAACCGCAATCGATAGAACATGAAAAACACAAGGAATTTATTAGTAAGATTTTAGTATATTTTTAACAATCAAAAAGGCACTACAATTACTTGCAGCGCCTTTTTGAATCATTAATAGCTTGTACTTATTTCACTTCAACAGGAAATCGCACCTCAGCATCGGTTGCTCCACCAGCATTGGTAATATCGCCTGTAGCTACTCCAGCAGCATTTTTATTAGGTTCGTGTTTCAAAGTAACCACGATAGTTCCAGTTGTTGGAGTAGTTCCCGTTTTTAAGGTAAAAACTAAACCAATCGGCTTTCCATCCTCATCTAGATCACCATAGGCAAAGGTACCGATAGCCGTTGGTGCTTGATAAAACAATTGATGCTCATCACCTTCTTCTTGTACCTCAGCAGTAATATCATCAGCTGGGCTTACGCTTTCGTTCAAGATTGTAGTCCTACCATTATAGGTTGTATTGGCCGTTAAATTTCCAGACACCGTGACCACTGGCTTATTAGGCCCATCTCCATCCAGATCTACCGATTTTAAGGTTATTACACTGCTACCAGCCGTAAGTGTTGTGGTTACTGTGGTGATTAATTCTTCTTCATTCACTACTTCGGGATCGTCGTTGTTACAAGAAGAAAAAGAAAGGATTGTTACTATTGCTAAGGCTAAAAGTTTTAAATTTTTCATTGGCTTGAATTTAATAATTGAATTTGATTTGAATTTGAAAATTTCGCCCAACTTCATCTGCAAAGAAGCGTTGGCGATTCAGATAATCTCTATACTTTGTATTGAATATATTTTGCACGGAAAAAGCAAGGGTCGTTTGGGTTTTAGGAAACCATTGCAGTTGCATTTCTGAATAAAAATGGAGCAAATGATAACCTGGAGGCGGTGTACTTATATCTAATATCGCTGGCTGTGAATTGTTATTAGCATCAATCAGATTGACCTCAAAATTATTGTTAGGAAATTGAGATTGTCTAAAAACCACTTCGCTTTTTAACTCTAGAACTAACTGGTTCCATTCTTTTTTTCTCCATTCGATAGTATTAGTAAAATGAAAAGGAGGAATATCAATTAGTGCCTCGTTGTTATCAAGATCGTTACCCTTAATGTAGGCCATAGTCAAACGATGTTGCCATTGCGGCGACAATGTCCAATTGGTTTGCACATCTACACCGCCCAAAAGAGCTTGCGTTTGCTGGTATTCCCAAACTGGGAAAGCGCCTCTAATAGTAGTCTCCGCACCGATGGGACGCAAAAAAATATAATTTTTCACTGTATGTACAAACGGATTGATGGATAATGAAAAGTCTTGCCATGATTTCTGTACCGTCGACGACAATTTAAGGGATTCTTCTTTTTTTAAAGACAAATCGCCTAATTCAATAACACCTGTTGAATGATGCAAACCATCGCTAAAAAACTCTGAAGGATTTGGGTTTCTAATTGCCAAACTTAAGTTCGTGTACCATTCCAAATTTGCAGCAAAGGTCTTTTTAAACCCTACGCTGGCGGAGAAATTATGAAAAGTAAAACTTGGCTTAGCCAAAATTTGATTACCCTCTTCTTTGACTTCAAATTCAGGAAAAAGCGTATCATAGCCTCTTTCTTCCCATCTGGATTTAAGATAAAACTTAGCGGCATTGACACTTGAAAAATCATATCGTAAACCTGCATCCAAAACCAAACCATCAGACAAATCTACACTAGCCACACTGTATACTCCAGCATCTAGCTTCTCGTAATTCGGAATCAACGGACGAATACCTGTAGCTGGACTGGCAAAATTATTTTGAAATCCAGCACTTAGTCCTGACTTCAATTGCCAATCGTGATACGCTTTTTTGAAATCAACCGATAAATTATGGCTACTCAATTCCAAATCCAAGGCTGCGACATTTTTAAAATCGCCTCTACGCACATCAAACTCTAAACGCTTATTGAACTGAAAAGCATATTGAGCTGCCAATGATGCTGTTTCGTCAAAATAATAGTTATAATTTATTTTGGCCAAATGATGTTGAACTTGTTGTTTTGGATTATCAATAGCATAGGTAAAATCGTTGATTACCGACGGCCGTAAATTATTGATGGAAGTATACAAATCATTGACACTTCCGGTATGAGACGCACTCAAAATTCCAATAGTGGTTTGATACAAACTATAATAGGCCGACACAAAATACTTATCGGCTGTGTATTTTATTTCTCCCGTGAAATTACCTTCTCTGTTACCTGTATTTGACAAAACATAATTTGGTGCCTGACGATCTCCCATGTATTTGAAGGTTGCCAATGCGTTCCAACTCCATCCCAACTCATTGCCTTTGTGAACGCTAGTCGTTACTGATCCGCTACGACCGTTCGAAGCAAAATTGAACATGGTTCTACCAAATAAGGTGTCTTTTTTGACTTGCATAGGTTCAAGAATGACCAATCCACCCACGGCATCGCCTCCATATTGCAAACCCGAAGCGCCTTTAATGACACTAATTTTTGCTGCCGCATTCACATCAAAATTAGGGGCATGCTCCGCTCCCCATTCTTGATCTTGCATCCGAACATTATTATTGATAATAGGGACTCTACTTCCAAACATACCGTTAACTATAGGTTTAACCACAGTACTTCCGGTTTTTAGTCCGGAGACTCCAGCTACTTCTTGTAACACATCGCCCAATGATTGGTTGCTAAACTTTTCAATCGTAGCACTTTTTACTTTTTGTTCAACCGATGATGCGTTGGCGCCACTATTCTTTTGTTGTACCAATACTTCATACAAAGCCTCGGTATTTTGTTTCATTACAAAATTAAATTGCGCATCGGCAGTAACATTGATCAAAGTATCTATCGTTTGATAGCCGACATAGGACACTGAAACTTTCAACTTACCCGAAGGCAAATTTTTAATTTCATACAATCCTTTTTTGTTGGTGTTTACCGTTTTATTACCAATATGTACGTGACAGCCCTCAAGGCTTTTTTTCGTTTCAGTAGTAATGGTACCGCTGACTTTGTTTTGTGAAAAAACAACAGCAGTAAACCAAAAGAACATGAAAACGCTATAGCTTTTTGCTTGCATTTTTATATCCAAAAAATTAAAATAAGAGAGATTAAAATCATTTTCAAGAACTGAAAATGACGCAATAAAAACTATGCTTGCGGGGGCGCGCGTAAAGCAAATAGACTTCCCGAATAGCAAACTACTTTGGAAGCTACATAAAACGACACCTCATTCGGTATCGTTATGATGGTATCCGTATCCCAAAAAAGAATGGAAACTGGCAAAAAACTACTAATAGAAAAGGCGCATACCGTACAAGACTCCGTATAATGATGCGCATGTGTAATTTGCTTTGTAGAAGGATCGCTATCATGATGACATACCACCACATTCAACTGCTCCAATAAATGGGAATAGCTGTGCTTGGTTTGAAAAACCATAGTTGCCAATAAAATCAGCAAAAGGATTCGTGATATGAAAGCTTTGTTTTTCATGAACTGCAAATGTAAAGAAAACAATTGAAAAAGTTACTTTAAAAAAAACACCCTCGCCCCAAACACTTTAGCGATACAATAGCACCCGAAACAAGGCCTTAATGAAAGGCATTTTAGGACACTTCCAAATCACTTGTAAGTCTTCAATGAAAGTAGTGTCTTCGTCTAAAAATTTAAAAATCAAACTAGGTGTTCCTTTTTGAAATAATTTCGAAAAAATATGACTACCTATGGCATTATTCCGATGCAAGATATCTAACAGCAACAGATCATACCACCAAAATTTGTTGCGTTTTCCAAACAAAGTAAATGGCTGTTCATTTTGCAAAAAAGCCACCAAAGCCTCCGATTTTTTGTCTGCATTTTTAAAAGTGTAGCCCGTGCTGGCTTTGGTCCAACCTCCAGCGGTACCGATGTGTAACACATTTTTAGTATTCCATTTCCAAAACGGATAGCTGGTCATTGGAATACTGCCTTGCTCCTTTTCAATAATAGTGTAATCGGTAACTCCCAATTGCGCAAGGTACTTTTGTATTTCTGCTTCATATTCTTGTTTCGGCAACAATTGTGACGAAAAAAGCGTATACTCCACCAACGCCTGATGGGCAGTAGTTGGCAACACATACATAAAACGAGTATTGTCTTTTTGTGCTACCGAAAAGTCCATAAAAGTAGGTTTTTCGGGTGTAAAAACAGCTTCTTTGGTTTGTACTACCCATCCAATAAAATGCTGTTGCAACACCGGATACTTTTGCTGTTTGGCTACAAGTTCAGGATGGTAGATACTATTAAACAAGCGCTTTCCGTAATAAACCGTTTGGTTAGTTTTGACAAAAATTTGCTGCTCGGTTTCTTCAATGGCAACTACTTTTTCGGATACGAAAGTTACATTGGAGTGTTGACGCAAACTAGACAAAACCTGTTGGTAGAAATCGATTCCACGAATCATTTGGTATTGGTAAGGCGACAAAACCAAATCACGATCAAACGATTGACAGCCAAAATGAGCTACGTCCCAATGTTTTGACACCGAAGGCTCCCACTGCGTTGGCTCAGTAGACCAAAAACACCAAGTTCGATCATTGCTGTCTTTGGGTTGTTCATCGAGCAACAAAATGGTTTTTTGAGCAAAAAAAGGCAATTGCACCATTTTGTATACTGTCATCAAAGCGGCTAGCCCTGTTCCTGCAAAAATATAATCGTAATTGTGTGACTCGTTTTGTACCATGCGTCAAAAATAAAGAATTATACACTACCTAACGAGCATTTATCATAATTGCCATTCCTTTACTCTTGGATTAATTGTAAAAAAAGCGCTACTAATCTGTGCTTATCTGAGAAACCGATAGCTTTAAAACACAACATCAAATTTTAACCATTATTAGCTTCTTGTTGCTCATAACAACGATTTACGAGTACAAGAAACATCCTAACGTTAAAAATTCTTTTTCTTAGACAAAAATCATAGTAAAGTTAGTATTTTTGAATTTTACTAATAAATAATTTGGTTGTCATGAAATATCATCAAATAAACAGTGGGCTTTTTGTAAAAAACAGAGAAAAATTCACTGCTCAAATGAAACCGAAAAGCGTAGCGGTTTTTAATTCAAACGACATATATCCTGTTTCTGCCGATAGCACTTTACCTTTTGCACAACATAGAGATATTTTCTATTTATCTGGTGTAGATCAAGAAGAAAGCATTTTGTTATTATTCCCAGATGCGCCATACGAACACTTGAAAGAAATCCTTTTCTTGAGAGAAACCAATGAGCACATTGCAATTTGGGAAGGCGAAAAACTAACCAAAGAACGTGCGTTTCAGGTATCAGGAATCAAAACAGTTTTTTGGCTACAAGATTTTGACAAAACCTTGAAAGAAATTATGATGTATGCCGAAGTGATGTACATCAACACCAACGAACACTATCGTTCAGCCGTAGAAACCGAAACCCGTGAAGACCGTTTTATCAAAAAATGGAAAGCACAATATCCAGCGCATACCGTAGCCAAAAGCAACCCAATTTTGCAACGCATTCGCTCCATAAAAGAAACCGAAGAAATCGATTTAATCCAACAAGCGTGTAACATCACCGAAAAAGGGTTCCGTCGTTTGCTTTCTTTTGTGAAGCCCAACGTAATGGAATATGAAGTCGAAGCCGAATTGATTCACGAGTTCGTTCGCAACCGTTCCAAAGGGTTTGCCTACACTCCCATTATTGCTTCGGGAAACAATGCCAATGTATTGCATTACATCGAAAACAACCAACAATGCAAAGCGGGCGACTTGCTTTTACTAGATGTAGCGGCAGAATACGCCAATTATTCAAGCGACTTAACCCGTACCATACCAGTTTCTGGACGCTATTCTGAAAGACAAAAAGCGGTGTACAACGCAGTTCTTCGTGTGAAAAACGAAGCTACAAAAATGCTTACTCCGGGTACCCTTTGGAAACAATACCACGTAGAAGTGGGCAAAATTATGACTTCTGAATTATTAGGTTTAGGTCTGATTGACAAAGCCGACGTTCAAAACGAAAATCCTGATTGGCCAGCTTACAAAAAATATTTTATGCACGGGACTTCGCACCATATGGGACTCGACACACACGATTACGGATTGCTCCACGAACCAATGGAAGCCAATATGGTGTTTACCGTAGAACCTGGAATTTATATTCCTGCCGAAGGTTTCGGTATCCGAATTGAAGACGATGTGGTGATTCAAAAATCAGGAGAACCGTTCAATTTGATGCGTAACATTCCGATTGAAGCAGACGAAATCGAAAGCTTAATGAACGCTTAAAAATAGAACACGTATTACACTAATTCTCGCGAAAAAGTAGAATTCAAAATAAATACAACTAACGGCATCTGTTCTGGATGCCATTTTTTTTATGCCAAAAAATGTAACATTTCAATTTAACCACTTACTAATTCCTTAAACCCTAAAACACAAAATCATGATAGCACACGAAATAGATTACCATATTTATGGCGAAGAAATGCAATATGTAGAAATAGAACTCGACCCACAAGAAATTGTCATTGCCGAGGCGGGAAGTTTTATGATGATGGACAATGGCATCCAAATGGAAACCATTTTCGGAGACGGTTCCCAACAACAAACAGGTTTGTTTGGCAAATTACTAAGCGCAGGAAAAAGAGTTTTAACAGGAGAAAGTCTGTTCATGACTGCCTTTATCAATCAAAATTACAACAAAAGCAAAGTCTCCTTTGCCTCACCTTATCCCGGAAAAATCATTCCAATTGATTTGAGACAATTTAGCGGAAAATTTATTTGCCAAAAGAACGCATTCCTTTGCGCTGCCAAAGGCGTAGCTGTTGGTATTGAATTCTCCAAAAAGTTAGGTACAGGCCTGTTTGGTGGCGAAGGTTTCATCATGCAAAAATTAGAAGGCGACGGAATGGCTTTCGTACATTCAGGCGGAACTTTAGCCAAAAAAGAATTACAACCTGGCGAAATCCTCAAAGTAGACACCGGCTGTATCGTAGGTTTCACCCAAGATGTCGATTATGATATCGAGTTTATTGGCGGCATCAAAAACTCTCTTTTCGGTGGCGAAGGCTTGTTTTACGCGACTTTGCGTGGCCCTGGAACTGTATATGTTCAATCGCTTCCGTTCTCTAGATTGGCCGATCGTATCATCGCTTCAGCCCCAAGAAACGGTGGCAATAGCCGTGAAGAAGGCAGCATTTTAGGCGGACTCGGCAGTATCCTCGACGGCGACCGACGCTTTTAAGCACAACTCAAACGTTCAAAAAACACCATACCCCAAAACGACAAATTTTGGGGTATTTTTTTTAGGAGCAATACCCATAGGGATTTTTTACAAACATCGTCCCGCTTTCCGCTACAATCTTTTTTTACACCTGACAGGTTTTATAAACCTGTCAGGTGTAAAAAAAGGATTTCCACTGCAATCGGGGCTAAAAACCAACATTTGGCTTTATTAAGTTACATTTTGAATTCAAAAAAGTCGAAAAACCATCTTTAAAACAAAATCTGAATTATAGGTATTTACTTTATTAAAGGAAGCTGAATCTAAGGCAAAGGGTTTTGTCAACTATTTTTTCTCACATCATTATCTTGTCTTGTTCTATTAATTATTGTGTTTTTGCGTTAGGGATTATTTCACTCATACTATTTTCATAGGAGCTCAGTGAACTTCGTTTGAAGTGGAAATCCTTTTTGAGGCTTTTTCTGCCTCAAAAAGATTGCAACGAAAGGAGCCCGACCCTTGTGGTAACGCCCAAATCATGAGATTTAAAATTTGTAGTTTCTTGTAGTTTTGAGCAAAAAAAATACCCCAAACTAGATTGTTCGGGGTATTGTATTGGGGAATATAAAAACTTGACGAATTTTAAAATCTATTCTTTAAAAGCATTCCAGCCTCTAGCTTTCAATTCAATTTTAGTATTGGCGCGTGTTACCAAGTGAATGCCTTCGTTGGCTTCGGTCATGTGGCCAATAATGGTAAAGTTGGGATTGCCTTTAATTTTGTCAAAATCCGTAATTGGAATAGTGAACAGCAATTCGTAATCTTCGCCTCCATTGATGGCAATGGTGGTACTGTCGATGTTGAATTCTTCGCACACGGAGATAAATTGTGGATCCAATGGCAATTTGTCTTCATACAAATTACAACCTACCTTGGACTGTTTGCACAAATGCATGATTTCGGAAGAAATTCCATCCGAAACATCAATCATCGCTGTAGGTTTGATCTCTAGCGCATGCAATAATGTTCGGACATCCGTTCTTGCTTCAGGTTTGAGTTGTCGTTCAATCAAATACGTATAAGCGTCTAAATCGGGTTGCGAATTGGGGTTGACTTGGAACACTTGCTTCTCGCGCTCTAGCACTTGTAAGCCCATGTAGGCTGCGCCAATATCGCCTGTTACCACTAGCAAATCGGTGGCAGTAGCTCCATTTCGGTATACAATTTCATTTTCATCGGCTTCGCCTAATGCCGTAATACTGATAATCATTCCTTTTTGAGACGAAGTGGTATCTCCTCCAACTACATCTACTTTGTACTCTTGGGCAGCACGGGCAATTCCGTCATACAATTCTTCCAAAGCCTCTAAAGGAAAACGATTGGACACGGCTACCGAAACTGTAATTTGGGTAGGTTTGGCGTTCATGGCACAAATGTCGGATAGATTGACCACTACGGCTTTGTATCCTAAATGTTTTAGAGGCATATAGGCCAAATCAAAATGCACGCCTTCAATCAACAAATCGGTAGATACTAGTGTTTTTCGAGTGCCAAAATCTAAAACGGCTGCATCGTCACCAATTCCTTTTACAGTAGAGTCTTGCGTAATTTCGAATTTTTGGGTTAAGTGATCGATTAATCCAAATTCTCCTAACTGATCAATACTAGTGCGTTGTGGGTTTTTATCTTCAATCATGTTCAACTATTATTTTAAAAAAAGCAAAGGTACGAAGATGTTGCACTAATTTCAGTGGCTATTGCAAGGGTTTATGCAACTAATCGTTTTTCTTTGGTTGCAACAGCGTTTATCGTTTCATACTAAAATGCGCTTTAAACACTTGTTGTTCTCCATTTAAAAGATACGTTACTTGAAACCAATAATCGGTCGATGGCAAGGGCTGGCCGTTGTAATTCCCATCCCATCCTGCACTTGAGGGTTTGATTTCTTTTATGAATTTTCCGTAGCGATCAAAGATTTGAATAACCGCATCGGGTTGAAATGCCAAATCCAAGATGTTCCAAGTATCATTAAAACCATCATTATTGGGAGTGAAAAATTTTGGATATTTCAACACATTGGCTACTAAAATACGATCGTCACAGCCTCCTTTGACGTCTTTGATGGTAACGGTATGGGCTCCCGAATCAACATCATAAAAAACTGTTCCTGTTTGAAAATTGCCATCGTCTAGTTTAAATTCATAGTTGCCCAATCCATTGGTTACTGTTACTATAATATCGATAGTATTGGTAAAAGCATTAGACACCGTCAAGGCGGCTTCGGCCGGGCTAGACTTCTCGACGGTATACGTCACGGGATTAAAACCACAATCAGCGCCAACACTTGGACTTATTTTTTGACTTTGCATAGTATACACTCCTTCTTGAGTTGTTGAATAGTCAACGCCCGAACCCACTTTTGCCCCTGACAGATACCAATCCACATTATAGTCATTCGGATCTAATCCTGAGGTCAACAAAGCGGGTTGTAATACATTGCCCGACTGAAAATCAACACAAACAAAAGCCCGCTGAGGCGCTAGATTTTTTAAAGGAAATACTGTGATTTCAAAAGAAACCTCTGAGAAACAGTTGGGATTCGTCGCAACAGCAGCGTAAATATACATTTGTTGACTTGCTCTAATCACGTCACCAGCCTGATACGATGTACCTCCTTTATTTGCATTTGAATAATAAGCCCCAATACTCAAAGGTGGTAAAACATAGCTAGCACAAGCCGTAACATTTGCTACAGGCTGAAGTATAGGAGTTGTCGAAATATTCACCATGAAGGAGGTTTCACTCGTGCAAGTGATCCGATTACCCACCTCAGCAAAAACATATATTTTTTGTGTGGTGTTCAAAACGGTACCCACCGCAATTGGGTCTTTACCATTTGGGCTTAAAAAATACCCTCCGACAGTTAAAGACGGTAAGGTATAACTATCACAAGCATTGACATCAGCGAATGTTCCTACATCCACTTGTTTGATATTAATCTTAAAAAAAGATTCATTATCACATGCACTAAAATCGCTCCATTCATTGTAGATAAAAAGTGTTTGCGAAGTAGTAATCACTGTACCCTCTGTAAGCATAGTACCTACTCCTTTACTACCTCCAGTAGCTGTGTAATAGTTACCGTTGGCTAATCTGGGTAATGTAAAACTTGTACAAGAAATTATATCGGTGAAATTATCAACAATAGGACGTGGTCTAATCTCAATGGCAAAAGCATGTTCGTTGTTGCAATCTGGACTGGAAGCAAAAACATACAACCTTTGATTTTGTGTAATAGGAGTTCCTGCTTGTACTTGGTTTCCTCTTCCGTTGGGTAAGGTGTAATAGTTTCCATTGGTTAAAGCTGGCAAAATATATTCTTCACAAGCCAACACATCATTAGGTGTATCAATGAGGGGCAAGGGTTTTATAGTGATGTCTATATTGATGGTATCGGTACAATTGGGCGTAGTGGTAGTAGTTGCAAAAAAATAAACCGTTTGAGAAGTGACAATTTGGGTTCCAGCAGGAATGGCATTGCCTTGACCTCTGGGCTGATCATAATATCCACCAACTGAAAGAGGAGGCAAGGTATACCCTCCACAACGGCTAACCGGTCCAAATACGGAGGGATCAATAATTACAATTCTGAATGAGGTTTCATTAGAACATTGTCCATCGTTAGTAAATATGTAAATGGTTTGAGTTGAAGTGATAGTGGTTCCTGAAGACAAAATTGTTCCGTTTCCTCCCGGTTGTGTGTAATAGTTTCCATTTATTATGGTAGGCAATACATACGAATTGCAGGTTACCACATCTGCTAATTGCTCCACAAGCGGCAGTGGAAAGACGGTAATGGCCACCGCTTCATCTCTACAAACTATTCCATTAACTACAGCATAGTAAAAAATAGTTTGACTTGTATTCAAAACGGTTCCTGCGGGCAAAAGGCTTCCTCCACCTCCCGCTTGGGTATAAAAGTCACCCACAAGTACATCTGGAACAACATATTGCCCACACCCTTCTCTCAAAAAAGACAAATCATATACCAAAGTGACCATAAATGAAGTTTCATTACTACAAATAGAATTGGGTGACGGATCGTTGTATATATAATAAGTCCCCGATGCAGTGATCACATCGCCAATATTGAGTTGTGTTCCTGTAGCATTTGGACCTGTATAGTACTTTCCATTGGTAATACTCGGTAATGTATAGCTATCACAGGCAATGACATCCGCTAACCGATCCACATTCGCCAAGGGAATAGCAATGACATCAAAGGTTACTGTGGCATAGCATCTGGACTCATTGTTGCTTTCTACACGTACCCAAATAGCAAGGGGTGATCTAGCCAACGTCATGATAAAATTCCTGGGATTACTAATGCTATTGGTTTTATTGTTGGCGTCGATTAAATTAAAATAATAGGACAACGTATAGTCGCTTGCAGGTAATCCATTTAAAATACTACTAGCATTAGTGGTTAAATCAACGGGGATTCGTCCATTTGCAGTATCGCACACTTTAATCTCAGGCGGATTGATAATATTTAGTGGAGCTGTAATTTGTAGTTCAAACGAAACCAAATCATTACAAAGTGTGTTATTGGTAATATGAATGGGTTTGATGTATATCGTTTTGTTGGCTGAAGTGATATAGTTGGTCCATTGGTTAGCTGGAATTGCAGGTCCGTTGGCATTGGCATTAGCCAAGGAGTCAAAATACAAAAGCGAATAAGCCGCAGGATCTAATCCTAATGCAGCAGCATTATTTTGAGTTAAATCGAAAGGGTAACTTGTACTGGCATTATAGCAATTAATCAAGTCTTTTGGAGGAAGTAAAGCCAATTCGAAAACAGTCACTTCATCTTGTATAACACATCCCGAAAGAGTCGCTGTAACGCCATAGGTTCCCGCTTGAGTTACGGTCAAAGTGGCACTAGTCTCGCCTGTTAGTTCAGCACCATTTAATGTCCATTTATAATTATAATTTCCAACTAAATCCGACTGAAGCAGTAGTTGCTCTCCTTTGCAAAGGATTTGATCTGGCCCTAAGTTCATCGATGTTTTAAAACTACCGCCTTTAATAAAAACTGCCGAATCATAATTGCTATCGTTGTAATCGCCTATGGCTAATTTAATTTGATACGTCCGATTCGGAACTACAGTTGCTGAGGCGGTTAACACCTTGGTTTCGCCTCGCATATTCATTAAAGAAGTAGTAGAATTACCAACATTATAATTATCAAAAAAAGAAGCATTGGCCGAAACACAAGAGGAATTGTACCGATTATCTCGAATATTTAAAACGGATACCGCTTGATTTGTTTGGGGAAGTACTGCCAAATTAGTGGAAATACCAGTAGTAAGATCCGTCAATATAAAACCAAAAACATCGCTAAAACCACATTGAAACTCGCCATATTCGTTAGACGCAAACAAAAAATCAAAACTAAAATTACTGGACACTGGTGTAAAATCAAATTGAATAAAACTCACATCTGTAATAGGTGTAATTTGCCCGTTGCTATTACTAATCGTTTGCAAATCTGGATCACCATTGGTATTTAACTGACTACTCTCGTTGACGCCAGTATACGTTCCCTCGGTGTGCTTAGCGATTCCATTTCTAATAATAATACCCTCTTGAAACGGAAAATTAGGGTTTGAACTTATAAACTTCCCGATCCCTAAACGTGATGAAAATTTGAAGTTGCTCTCCTCAGCGCAAGCATTTTGCAACAATTCATTTCTAACCAATTCAGGAATACTCAGCGTGGTCGTATCCACAACGATGCCCTGCGACCAAGAGTGTGCCGAACAAAATAATAAAACAAGAAATAGAGCTTTTCTCATCATTCTGAATGTTTTATTTGGGTTAGACAAATATACAAATCAAAACGTTAAAAAATTGAAAATCAACATTTTGAGCTTAAACAAGTTTAACAATAAGGTCCTTTCCCACCCACAATACTGAAAATCAGAAAGCAATTCACTGCAAAATAACAGTAGTACCTAGCGCATCGCATCAAAATTGATTAAATTGCAACGTAGACCTTTAAATTTAAAATAATGAAAGCATTCGACATAGTGACCTTAACGGTCAACCCAGCAGTAGATAAAAGTACTAGTTTTAAAGGATTAGTAGCCGAACAAAAAATCCGTTGCGAAGTCCCAAGATATGATGCAGGCGGCGGCGGAATCAATGTATCTAAAGCGATTGCTCGTTTGGGAGGTAATTCGATGGCTTTATTTACTTCAGGTGGAGCAATGGGACAATTATTGGAAGAATTAGTAGCCAAAGAAAATATTGCCAGTGAGGCTGTTGCTGTTGAGAGTTGGACACGAGAAAGTTTTGTAGCAGTAGACACCAATACCAACTCGCAATACCGATTTGGATTTACGGGAGGTGCAATTACTCCTGAGGAAAGCGAGTGTTTTTTAGCTAAAATTGCCGAATTCAAACCTAAATTTTTGGTTGGAAGCGGAAGTTTAAACGAAGGACTAAATGCCGATTTTTATCAAAAAGTAGCGCAGATTGCCAAAGCAAATGGTTCAAAACTAATTGTTGACACTTCGGGTGCCGCACTAGAAAAAGTCCTTGAAGTAGGCGCTTATTTAATCAAGCCAAACGTTGGTGAATTAGCCAAATTAATTGGTGAAGAGCGACTAGAAATGGAAGAAGTAAACGAGGCAGCCAAGAAAATTATAGCCAAAGGAGGTGCCGAAATAGTTGTGGTATCCCTTGGCCCGCAAGGCGCTGTTTTGGTGACCAAAGATCATTATGAGTTTGTCCCCGCTCCCAATGTTGCCAAAAAGAGTACAGTAGGTGCGGGTGATAGTATGGTAGGAGGAATGGTTTGGGCACTTTCTCAAAATAAACCTTTAAAAGAAGTTATTCGATGGGGAGTGGCTTGTGGTTCAGCTGCCACGATGAACGAGGGTACCCAATTATTCAAAGGCTCCGATGCACAGCGATTGTTTGATTGGTTGAAGGATAAATAAAAGCCCCTAACCCCAGAAGAGGAAATTAAAAAAGCCTGACAGTTTTCGTTGTCAGGCTTTTTTAGGTTTAATCTTATCCTCCGTTAACTCCAAATTTTCTAAAAGCTTGAATGGTTTGATAAATTCCGTAAGACACAAATATCTTATTGATACTTAAAATTAATAATGGAAAAAAATAATCTTCTGAATTCTCTAAAGGAGTTTTTAGAAATGATAAAGGATTTGTGAATTTTATGTAATTGACCAAAAAATCATCAAATTTAGGAATGCATTGAAAATCATCAATACATGCAGAATAAGAAATAATATAAAGTATATAAAACATAAAGCTCCATTCAAAAATGAACTTAATTCCTTTAGTCCAATCTAAACCGAAATAATTTGAGTTTTCATTAAAATATAAAATTAATGAGTCTTTCCAGTTTAATTTGTTTTGATCTATTTCCTTTTTGTAAGCAATTAGTTCATACGCTTTAAAACGTAAGTAGTCAATTTGATTATGAGTGTTGACTAGTTCTCTTTTTATACTTCTTATGGTTTCAATGTCACAATTATTAATTTGATTAATTTGAATATTTTCAAACCATACTTTCTTTTCAAAAACAGTTCTTACGATTGTTATTCTGTCCAAATAAGCCTTTTGTAATGATACATTGTCTAGGAAAGTTGTGTCTTCAATTCGTAGTTTATGAACAAAATATTCATTGAAATTAGCTAACTTAGAAAAGGTACAATTTTCAAACCATAAAAAGGATGTATTCATTTTTACATTAAATAAACCAAGAAATGTTGTCTTATCTAAAAAAGTACATTCCCTAAATTGAGAAGAATTATAATTACAGTCATATCTTAATTCTTTATAAAAACTGCATTCATAAAAATTTATTTTATCTAATAATGTATAGTCAAAGAAAGACTCACTTAGAAATTTAACACTACTAAAATCAATGGTAGTGTTTTTCATAAATTCGGCATTCTTAATCCAAAAAATAGATTCAAAATTACAGTTTTGAATTTTGAAGTTTCCTTTAGTAAAAATGTTTTTTTTGGTGTTTTCAGAATTTGAATCATTATTAGAAAACTCTAAAGTTCCGATTTCTGAATTAATTATTCGAATATTATTACAATTAAAAACATTAGCTTTGAATGAAATGTCAGCAAATTGTCCTTGAATATTGATATTGGTATTAAATGTACAATTTTCAATTTCAATGATTGTTTTGAACTCTTCTGTTTGATTATAAAAATCTAAATCTTTTCCAATAAAAGTCAGATTTTGAAAAAATATCGGATTCTTAGTTTTAACTTTTTCAAAGTCAATAGATAATTTATTATAATCGACAGTATAATCAGCTATAGAAACATCACCTTTATTTGAATATAAAATTCTTAAAAACTCCTCCTCGTTGATTTTTTTCATATTTAAATTTTATCTCTCAAATCTAAACAAAAAAAACCTGACAATTTTTACATCATCAGGCTTAATCTATATTCTATTATCTTTTTTCTTTATTCTAATTCCCCCTTCGGGGTTAGGGGGCTCTAGTCGTTCAGTTTAAGAACCGCCATAAACGCTTCCTGCGGAATTTCTACATTTCCTACTTGACGCATACGTTTTTTACCTTTTTTCTGTTTTTCCAATAGTTTACGTTTACGAGAAATATCTCCACCGTAACATTTGGCGGTAACGTCTTTACGCAAGGCTTTTATGGTTTCTCGGGCAATGATTTTGGCTCCAATAGCTGCTTGAATTGGAATATCAAATTGCTGTCTCGGAATCAGCTCACGCAATTTTTCTGTCATTTTTTTACCAATATTGTATGCGTTGTCTTCGTGGATCAAGGCAGAAAGTGCATCAACCGTTTGTGCATTTAACAATACATCTAGTTTTACCAATTTTGAAGTACGCATTCCAATAGGCGAGTAATCAAAAGAAGCGTAACCTTTAGAAACCGTTTTCAATCGGTCGTAAAAATCGAATACAATTTCGGCCAAAGGCATGTCAAAATTCAATTCTACACGTTCAGTTGTTAAATAGGTTTGGTTGGTGATCACACCGCGTTTTTCAATACACAAACTCATTACATTACCCACAAAATCAGCTTTGGTAATAATGGTAGCCTTAATATAAGGTTCTTCTACGTGGTCTAGTTTTGAAGGTTCAGGTAAGTCTGATGGGTTGTTGACAATCAAAATCTTTTCAGGCTCTTTTTTCGTAAATGCGTGATACGAAACGTTAGGAACCGTAGTAATTACTGTCATATCAAACTCGCGTTCTAAACGCTCTTGAATGATTTCCATGTGCAACATGCCCAAGAAGCCACATCGGAAACCAAAGCCCAAGGCTGCAGAGCTTTCTGGTGTAAACACCAACGAAGCATCATTCAATTGTAGTTTCTCCATTGAAGAACGCAAATCCTCATAATCTTCCGTATCTACAGGATAAATTCCAGCAAATACCATTGGTTTTACATCCTCAAAACCAGTAATCATATTCGTTGTAGGTGTTTTGGCATCTGTGATGGTATCCCCTACTTTTACTTCTTTGGCTTCTTTAATTCCAGAAATCAAATAACCTACATCCCCAGTGGAGATTGTGTTTTTTGGAACCTGATTCAATTTCAAAGTTCCTACTTCATCAGCAAAATATTCATTGCCAGTAGCCATGAATTTGATTTTTTGGCCTTTTTTGATTTCCCCATTTTTCACACGAAAAATTACTTCAATGCCACGGAATGGATTGTAATGTGAATCAAAAATTAAGGCTTGAAGAGGTTCGTCCACATTTCCTTTTGGAGCTGGAATTTTTTCAATAATGGCAGCCAAAATATTTTCGACACCAAAACCTGTTTTTCCAGATGCATGAATAATATCTTCTAA
The DNA here is from genome assembly GCF_002017945.1 of Flavobacterium sp. LM5. NCBI lineage: Bacteria > Pseudomonadati > Bacteroidota > Flavobacteriia > Flavobacteriales > Flavobacteriaceae > Flavobacterium > Flavobacterium sp. LM5. Next base: position 71,465 of record NZ_MUFX01000001.1, read on the forward strand.
TTTACAGCCTAATAAATCAATAATATCATCGCTTACTTCTTCAGGATTAGCGCTTGGTAAATCGACTTTATTTAAAACTGGAATGATTTCCAAGTCGTTTTCTAAAGCCAAGTATAAGTTAGAAATTGTTTGTGCTTGTATACTTTGAGCCGCATCTACAATCAAAAGCGCGCCTTCGCAAGCGGCTATCGAACGAGAAACTTCATAGGAGAAATCCACGTGACCCGGAGTGTCAATCAAATTCAAGATATATTGTTCGCCTTTGTAGGTGTATTCCATCTGTATGGCGTGACTCTTAATGGTGATGCCACGTTCGCGCTCCAAGTCCATATTGTCCAACAATTGGGCTTTTTCTTCACGAGCGGTAACCGTTTGCGTAGCGCCTAATAATCGGTCAGCAAGCGTACTTTTTCCGTGGTCAATGTGTGCAATAATGCAAAAATTTCTTATATGTTTCATTTTCAATAAATATCAATACTGTAAAACTTGCCGAATCAAAATTGGGGCGTGCCGGCAGAAAAAGCCGTCGTGCTATCCGCTATATCTTTTATTCCGCTATCGCTACATAAAAGGATGCCGCTACTATCACTCACGCAAACCCTGCTAAACGACAATTAATCTGCAAATATACGCTAAATTCAATAGCTTCAAAGCCAACAACAACCATATCTAGTAAGTCTTTCAAAATTACCTTTTTATCCTTTCATTTAAAAAGCGTAATTTTGCGCCAAATTTCCAGAATATGATCAAAATTGGCAACATAGAACTTCCAGATTTTCCTTTACTTCTTGCACCTATGGAAGACGTGAGCGATCCGCCTTTTCGCAGATTGTGCAAAATGCACGGTGCTGACATGATGTACTCTGAATTTATTTCCTCAGAAGGCCTAATCCGCGATGCCATAAAGAGCCGAATGAAGTTGGATATTTTCGATTACGAACGTCCCGTTGGAATACAAATCTTCGGTGGTGACGAAGAAGCGATGGCGTTATCGTCTAAAATCGTTTCTACAGTAAACCCCGATTTAATTGATATTAACTTTGGTTGTCCGGTAAAAAAAGTCGTTTGTAAAGGCGCAGGTGCAGGAGTTCTTAAAGACGTCGATTTGATGATTCGTTTGACCAAAGCGGTAATTGATAGTACGCACTTACCTGTAACAGTAAAAACCCGTTTGGGCTGGGATGATAATTCTATCAACATCGATGAGGTAGCCGAGCGTTTGCAAGATATTGGCGTTGCCGCATTGAGCATTCACGCTAGGACTCGTGCCCAGATGTACAAAGGCCATTCCGATTGGTCTCACATTGCTCGTGTTAAAAACAATCCAAGAATCACCATGCCTATTTTTGGAAATGGCGATATTGATTCTCCTGAAAAAGCCTTAGAATACAAAAACAAATACGGTATCGACGGGATTATGATTGGTCGTGCTGCTATTGGTTATCCTTGGATTTTTAACGAAATCAAACATTTCTTTAAGACGGGAGAACATCTAGCCAAACCCACCGTTGCTGATAGAGTCGAAGCCGTTCGTAACCACTTGACTTGGGCTATGGATTGGAAAGGCGAACGTCACGGAATTGTAGAAACAAGACCGCATTATACCAATTATTTCAAAGGAATTCATTCGTTCAAAACCTACAAACAACAACTGGTTACGCTCGATAAACCTGAAGAATTATTCGCTGTACTTGATGAGATTATCGATGCTTATTCTGGGTATGAAGTGGTGTAATTTCACCTCTAACCCTAACAGGGTTTAAAACCCTGTTAGGGTTACGAAATTCTACTCCAGCAACTTCTTCGTAACTCGACTACTAGCAATCAACGAAGCCAAAAAGCCAAGGATGATAATGGTCGTCATTACGATTGCAATATTTTCAAAACTAAAAACGACTGGATAAGCCAGTGTCGGGGTAATCATAATCCACTCGAATTGTTGTTGCAGTAACACAATTACGATACCCAAAAGCAATCCAATGATTCCGCCATAAACACTCAACAAAGTCCCTTGTAGCAAGAAAATATTGCGAAGGCTCTTGATTTCGGTTCCGAGATTGAATAAGGTTTTCAGATTGCCTTTTTTGTCCAAAATCATCATAATCAAAGCGCCAATCAAGTTAAAAAGCGCCACGACAATGACTAAGGTAAATATCAGATACACCGCGATGTTTTCGGTGTTCAACATTTTATAAAGCGACTCATTCAACTGCGCTCTGTTTTTTAGCGTGATTTTATTCTTGAAAATCGTTTGTAATTGCTCAATTACAGCGTCTTCATCCGCATTTGGCCGGAGTTTAAATTCAATTCCCGAAATTTGATTGGGTTGATATTCGAGTAATTCTTGCGCCAAGCTTAAATCGGCAAAAACATATTTCGAATCCAAATCTTCATTGATGGTATAAATCCCAATCGGAATCAAATCAGTCTGATTGAAGGCTTCTGATGGAATAGTAATCGTGCCTTTTCCCGGTCTTGGTACCATAACTTCTAGCGCCGTATTATAATCAAACAATCCCATTGAGAATTTCTGCGCCATACCGTATCCTACCACAACTTGATAGGTGTTAGGTTGCAGCCATTGCCCATTGAACAACTTTTTTTCAATCGCATTCACTCGAGTAAACTGAGTATCTACCCCTTTTAAATATGAAACCTCTTGCTTGTCCCCGAAAGTAAAAAGCACACGCTCTTCAATAATTTTGGTATACGAAGCAATGCCGGTTATTTTTTTAATTTCTTGATCTTGTTGGGGAGTAACAAAAAATGATTTACCAAGCACAGGAGCGGCTTTCAAATCGGGATCAATTTCGTTGGTAAACGAAAGACTAAATTCTTTCAACCCACTAAACACCGACAACACCACAAAAAGTGCCATCGCACCCACAATAATGCCCAAACTAGCAATACGATTAATGATGTTAATAGCACTATTTTTGCTATTACTTCTAAGATAACGATGGGCAATGTATAGCGGAAAATTCAAATTAAAACAATCTGCGTTTTTCTAATAAATCTCTGTTTTCAATAGGATTCTCCTGATTTTTCAAGGCATTGTCAATTTTCTCGATATAATCCAACGAGTCATCAATAAAGAAAACCAAATTAGGCACCCTACGCAATTGCATACGCACACGTTGCGACAAATCATGCTTGATTAAATTGGTATTCGTTTTTATAGCCTCTAATGTTTCCTTTGCTTTTTCTTGAGGAAAAATACTCAAATGCACCGTAGCTACCGATAAATCTGACGTCACCAACACTTTGGATACTGAAATTACTAAGTTAGTAACTCCATTTTTTCTCACTTCACCTTGCAAAATGTCCACCAAATCTTTTTGGATCACACCGCCTATTTTTTTCTGTCTATTTGTTTCCATGCTGCAAAAATACTACTTTTAAAAATTAAATGAACAAATTTTCAAAGGAACAATCCTTATTCTAGAATAATCCGATTGATAATCAGGAGCTATTTCCTGCTGTACGCTATATCTTTACTGCCGAACCCCGGCAGCAAAGGATGCCGCTTCCATCAGGGCTAGGGCTTTAGTGTACTCAAGAAAATTTGTTTCATGACAAGAAAATCTAATAGGATATGATAACTCTTTCAGAGTTTAAAACTCTGAAAGGGTTATATAACAAAAATACTATGCAAAGCACTTCCTTTTCAATCTATGACGCTTCAGCTGGCTCGGGGAAGACGTATGCATTGGTCAAAGAATACCTCAAAATTATTTTGGTCGCCCCAAAAAACGACGCGTACCGCCACATTCTAGCCATCACCTTTACCAACAAAGCGGTACACGAAATGAAAAGCCGAATTGTGGGTAGCCTTTCCGAATTTGCAAAGGACGAACCCAGCAGCAAAGCACTAGACTTAATGCGTGATTTAGCTGCTGACACCGAACTTTCTTTGATTCAAATCAAAACCAAAGCGCAACAAATTATCAAGCACATCATTCATAATTATGCGGCTTTTGATATTTCTACCATCGATAAATTCACCCATAAAGTCATTCGTGCTTTTGCTCTTGATTTGAATTTACCGGTAACTTTTGAAGTCACTCTTGATACAGAAAATTTATTAGTCGAAACCGTAGACGCCATTATTGCCCAAGCCGGAGAAGACGAAATTCTAACCCAATTGCTCATCGATTTCACCATGGAAAAAACCGACGATGACAAGTCGTGGGACATTTCCAGAGAAATTCTCAACACCGGCCGATTGGTACTCAATGAAAACAATCGTAATGAAATTGCTCATTTCCATGACAAAACGATTACCGAATTTGTTGCCATAAAAAAGAAATTAATAGCCATCAATAAGCAACTAGAAGCCGAAACGGTTACACTAGCGCAATCCATTTTGGAACTAATAGAAACGAACGGAATCGATGTAAAATCTTTTTCAAGAGGTACTTTTCCCAATCACATTAGTAGCATTGTAGACAAGAAATTCAATCCCAAAAACAAAATGTTTTATGAATTTGAAGATATCGCCATCAACAAAACAGCCAAAGACAGAGCGATTATTGAGGCCTTAATTCAAGAGTTTTTGATTCAATTGGCTGCTATTTATAAAATCTTTGAAAAGATTAACTTTTACAAAGCCTTCCTCAAAAACATCACACCGCTGTCTTTACTCAATACTGTCAGTCATGAATTGGCCAAAATTCAGCAAGAACAAAATGTATTATCTATAGCTGAATTCAATGCTATTATTCATCGAGAAATTCAAAACCAACCCGCTCCTTTTATCTATGAGCGTTTGGGCGAACGGTATCGCCATTTCTTTATTGATGAGTTTCAAGATACTTCCGAAATGCAATGGCAAAATCTAATCCCACTCATCGACAATGCCCTAGCCGGTCAAGATGATTATGGCGTAAAAGGCACCTTGATGATTGTGGGCGATCCCAAGCAATCCATTTACCGCTGGCGAGGTGGAAAAGCAGAACAATTTATTGCCTTAAGCAAAGAGCACAATCCTTTCAGTAACCCTGAAAAAAAACTGGTGCATTTGGACAAAAACTACCGTAGTTATTCGGAAGTCATTGACTTTAACAATGCTTTTTTTAAAATGTTATCTTCTGAATTTACTAACGAAGATTACAAAGACTTATACGAAAATCACAGCCACCAAAAAGCAAATGACAAAACAGGAGGCTATGTCAACATCTCATTCATACCGCAGCCAACCGATAATGAGGAAGACGAAGAAGCACTAGACAAGACCGATTTGTATGTTTTAGCCACACTACAAACCATTCAAAAAGTACTAAGCCAAGGATTCGAATACAAAGACATTGTCATTCTCACGCGCAAAAGAGAACAAGGCATTGCAGTAGCAAATTATTTAATGGAGCAAAAAATTCCATTGCTATCCTCAGAAACTTTAATGATTCAAAACGCTACCGAAGTCCGCTTCTTGATTCATTTACTAAAGTACCTCAACAACAACAATGACATAGAATCCAAAGCTTATTTTTTATATTATTTGGCCAAAAACAAACAGGATCAACTTCCTATTGCCGATTGCATTGCACAAGGCATGGCTTTGACCAACGAAAAGGAATTTGAACTTTGGCTACAGCAATTTGATATACAATTTTCTTTTCAAGACATTCGTAAAAAAGCGTTGTACGAAGCGGTAGAAATTTGTATCGCTAAGTTTTTAGATGCCAAAACCAGCAACTCTTATGTGCAATATTTTTTGGATATCGTCCTAGAACGCGACATGCGCAACCAAGCCGGAATTGCTGATTTCTTACTGTTTTGGGAGAAGAATGGCGCTAAATTCAGCATTCCATCTCCAGAAGGTAGCAACGCGGTGCGCATCATGACCATTCACAAATCCAAAGGCTTAGAGTTTCCTGTAGTGATTATGCCTTTTGCCGAAGAAGATTATTCACGCAAACCCAAAGATAAATTATGGCTCGACGCCGATAAAGAAGAATTAGGCTTAGAAAAAGCCCTTATCGACAATAGCAGTGCAGTTGAAGGCTATGGCGAAGGAGCCGCTTTGGTTTACAATCAAAAGAAAGAAGAAGAATTGTTGGATAATATTAATGTCTTGTATGTGGCTTTAACCAGAGCCGAAGAACAACTCTACATTATATCCAACATGAATTTATCAAGCAAAGGAGCTTTGCCCAAAAATAACATGTGTACTTTTTTTATTCAATATTTAGAAAACAATCATCTATTTCAAACCGAAAAGCTCTCCTATGATTTTGGCAACGCTACCAAACTATCAAAGGAAGAAAAACATATAAACAGTACAAAACCAATACCCACAATCACATCGTTCTTAAACCCTAAAAATATCAAGATTGCTCAAAAAGAAGCCTTGATGTGGGGCACACAACAGCAAGAGGCCATTGCTTATGGAAACGTAGTACACGAAATTCTTGCCGAGGTAAAACATCAGAACGACATTGAAAATGCCATCGCAAAAGCTTTAGATTACGGATGGATACATTTTGAACAACATAAAACTGTTCAAGAAACGATTGAATCAATAGTCCTGCATCCCGAGTTATTGGTTTATTTTGAAAAAGGAAACCAAGTATTTAATGAACAAACCATCATTCAAAAAGAAGGAAAAACGATAAAACCAGATCGAATGGTTTTGAAAGAAAAAAATGAAATTTATTTGCTAGATTACAAAACAGGAGAACATAACGTTAAATACGTAAAGCAATTAGAACATTATCAAGAAGCTATAGAGAAAATGGGTTATAAAGTAGTTAAAAAAGCACTCGTCTATATCGGATTAGCAATCGATGTAGTAAATTTGTAGACAAAATCAATTCTAAAAGATCATAACACCATCATATTATGTACGGTAAAATACAACAACATTTACAGAACGAATTACAAGCCATTGAAGAAAATGGTTTATTTAAAAAAGAAAGAATCATTACATCAGCACAAGGAGCCGAAATCACAGTGAATGGAGAAACGGTACTTAATTTTTGTGCCAACAATTATTTGGGGCTTTCTTCGCATCCCGAAGTAATACAAGCCGCCAAAGACACCTTAGATTCTCACGGCTTCGGAATGTCATCCGTTCGTTTTATTTGTGGCACACAAGACATCCACAAAACCTTAGAACAAAAAATTGCAGATTTTTACGGCACCGAAGACACCATTCTATACGCTGCAGCATTTGATGCCAATGGTGGCGTTTTTGAACCTTTATTAGGAGAACAAGATTGTATCATATCAGACAGCTTGAATCACGCTTCTATAATTGATGGCGTTCGTTTGTGTAAAGCAGCCCGTTACCGTTACGAGAATAGTAACATGGAAGACTTGGAACAACAATTAATCAAAGCTACGGAAGCTGGCACACGTTTTAAATTAATTGTAACCGATGGCGTTTTCTCTATGGATGGTCTTGTAGCTCCCCTAGATAAAATTTGCGACCTAGCAGACAAATATGATGCCATGGTCATGGTAGACGAATGCCATGCCGCTGGTTTTATAGGCGCAACAGGCAAAGGCACCATGGAAGCCAAAGGTGTAATGGGACGTATAGACATTATTACAGGAACCTTAGGCAAAGCTTTGGGCGGTGCTATGGGCGGTTACACTACTGCCAAAAAAGAAATCATTGAAATTTTACGTCAACGTTCTAGACCGTATTTATTTTCCAATTCATTAGCACCTGCCATTGTTGGCGCGTCAATCAAAGTATTTGAACTACTAGAGAAGGACACCTCCCTCAGAGATCAATTAGAATGGAATACGAATTATTTCAAACAAGGCATGCTAAAAGCCGGTTTTGACATCATTGACGGTGACGCTGCCATAGTACCCGTTATGCTTTATGATGCCAAATTAGCCCAAACATTTGCTAACGAATTGTTAAAAAATGGCATATATGTTATCGGATTCTTTTTCCCAGTAGTTCCTAAAGAAAAGGCTCGAATTCGAGTTCAACTGTCCGCAAGCCACAAAAAGGAACATTTAGACAAAGCCTTGCAAGCATTTATAAAAGTAGGTAAAGAGCTAAAAGTAATATAGATAATAGTAATTGTTCATTTTTTTGTAGGTTTTTTTTATATTTTAATTTTGTTGCTAAAAAATAAGTTGTTATTTTTGTTTATAATTAACTAAATATTAATAGAATCATTATGAAACATCTTAACAAAATTTTAGTTGCTGTATTGATGGCTGCGGGATTATCTTCCCAAGCTCAAGATAGTAACAATCCGTGGGCAATTACCATTGGTGTAAATGCTATCGACTCAAGATCAAGTGCAGGACCTGATCATGTGAATTGGTTTCAACAACACTTTTCTCAGCCATTCGCTGTAAAAGACAACTGGAACATCCTTCCGTCTGTATCTTATATCCAAGTATCTAGACACATCAACGGAGGATTCTCTTTTGGATTAGCTGGTTCTGTTAACAAAATCGACAAATTTGTAACATTTGCACCAAATCAAGCTAACGCAGATTCAAGAGGAATGTCAGTAAACAATCCTGGTGATTTAATGTACTACGGAATTGATGGTACTGTAAAATACAGTTTCATGGATTTGATTGGTACAAAATGGTTTGATCCAAGCTTACAAGCTGGTGGAGGTTATACTTTCTTAGGAAAAGATAGCTTTGGTACTGTAAATTTAGGAGTAGGTATGACTTTTTGGTTTACTGAAAACGTAGGTTTAGCATTATCTTCTACTTACAGAAAATCTTTTGGAGACAGAAATGATGGTTTAAATCCTGAATCTCCTTCTTTAGTTCAGCACACAGCTGGTATCGTTTTCAAATTTGGAGGTAAAGACACTGACGGTGACGGAATCTACGATAAAGATGATGCTTGTCCAGAAGTTGCTGGTTTGAAACAATTCAACGGATGTCCTGATACTGACGGTGACGGAATTGTTGACGGAAGTGATGCTTGTCCAGATACTGCTGGTTTAGCTGCTTTCAACGGATGTCCTGATACTGACGGAGACGGAATTGCTGATAAAGATGATGCTTGTCCAGATGCTGCTGGCCCTGCTTCTACTAAAGGTTGTCCTGACGGTGACGGTGACGGTGTAGCTGATAAAGATGACAAATGTCCAACAGTTGCTGGTCCTAAATCTAACAACGGTTGTCCAGAAATTAAAGATGCTGACAAAGACGGTGTGCCAGATACTGAAGATGACTGTCCAATCGTAGCTGGTCCTGCTAGCAACAAAGGTTGTCCTGAAGTAACTGAAGAAGTAGTTAAAGAATTAAGAGTTCAAGCAAGATCTATCTTCTTTGTAACTGGTAAATCTACTTTAGATGCTGCTAAACCAGCTACTGCTACTAGTTTAGACGCTATCAAAGAAATCTTGAAAAACTACCCTAACGCTAAGTTTGAAGTAAACGGACATACTGACAATGTTGGTAAACCAGCTTCTAACAAAAAACTTTCTGAAGCTAGAGCTCAAGCTGTAGTTGATGCATTAGTAGCTAGAGGTATTAATCCTGCTAACTTAACTGCTCAAGGATTTGGTGACACTAAACCAGTTGCTTCTAACAAAACAGCTAAAGGAAGAGCTGAAAACAGAAGAACTGAAGTTATCTACGTAGGTGGACCTTCTGGAATGAAAGTAAACAGATTACCATAATAATTTTTGAAATTATTTCTAAAAGCCGTTCTTAATTGAACGGCTTTTTTTTTATATTTATAAAATGACAAAACCTACTTTTTTAGATCAAATAGCCATACATTTAGCTGCTAATTACTCCGGAGATTTTGCCAATACTATTGTAATTCTCCCTAATAAAAGAGCAAAAATATTCCTGATTGAGGCTTTAAAAAAACAAATTCCAGGTACTGTTTTTTGTCCTGAAATTACTAGTATCGAAGACTTCATTCAAGAAATTTCAGAAATTAGAGCTATAGATTCTATTGCGCTACTTTTTGAATTTTACGAAGTATACTTGTCCATCACTTCCAAACAAAATCAACAATCCTTTGAATTGTTTGCCAACTGGGCTAAAATTTTACTACAAGATTTCAACGAAATCGATCGCTATCTGCTAGATCCAAAACATGTTCTTTCCTACTTAAAAGACATTGAAGACATTAAAAAATGGGGAATAGCCGTTGAAAACAAAACACAATTATTAGAAAATTACATCGACTTTTGGAAACTATTACCCAAATATTACGATTCTTTATACCACTATTTAAAAAACAAAAAAATTGGCTACCAAGGCCAAATCTACAGAGAAGCAGTATCCAATCTTTCAGAATTCTCAAAAAAAAGCACAAGTAAGCGCTATTTGTTCGCTGGTTTCAATGCTCTAAATGCTGCAGAAGAAAAGATAATACAACACTTAATTGCCAACGACAAAGCCACTATCTTTTGGGATATCGATCAAGTCTTTTTAAACGATCCTTACCACGATGCAGGATTATTTGCAAGAAGATTTAAAGCCAGCTGGAAGCACTACAAATCAAATCCATTTGAATGGATTGTAGATGAATTTTCAGCGCACAAAAACATACAAGTTATTGGCACACCAAAAACCATTGGCCAAGCTAAAATTGTAGGTAGCATTCTTGATAAAAACATTAAAAAACAACAAGTATGCAACCTAGACAAGGTTGCAGTAGTTTTAGGCGAAGAAAACCTATTACTCCCCTTATTGTACTCCCTACCAGAGTCGGTAGGCGCCTTAAATATCACTATGGGGTATTCTAGCAAAAACAACCCCGCACAATTATTGATAACAAAACTATTCAAAATGCACACGAGTGCATTAAAAAGAAATCCTGTTCAGTATGTATTTTATTACAAAGATGTACTCGACATACTTACCCATCCCCTGGTGGAATCTTTTGCGAATGCACATCATATTGTTCATATCATAAAAGAGAATAATTATACTTTTATTACACACCAAAAAATAAACGAACTGCAAAAACAACCCAATGAGCTATTCGATTTATTATTTCTAAAATGGGACAATGGCTCTAGACCTGTTCTAGACATTATCGCCAAGTTATTATTACACCTAAGAAACAACTTAAGCAACGATAACGAAGAAGAGAAACTAACCAAAGCATTTGTATTTTCAATATTTACGGTAATCAACAAACTAAAGAGTTACTATGCCCAACATTTGCATATTGACCAAATCCCCACTCTATTCGCCATTTACAAGCAAATTATCGACTTGGCCGAGGTTTCTTTTGAAGGAGAACCTTTGAATGGCTTACAAATCATGGGCGTTTTAGAAAGTCGAGTATTAGATTTCGATACCGTCATAGTGACTTCTATGAATGAAGGCAAATTTCCTGCTGGAAAATCCACCAACTCTTTTATTCCTTATGACGTAAAAAGAGAACTCGGGCTGCCTACTTTTAAAGAAAAAGACGCCATCTACACCTATCATTTTTACCATTTATTACAACGTGCGAAAAACATCTACCTACTTTATAACACAGAAAACGACGGTTTAGATGGAGGTGAGAAAAGCCGCTTTATTACACAACTCGAAGTAGAGAAACAACCAAACCATCAACTCTCACATGAAATATTCAATGCAACCGTTCCCGAAACGGCTTACACATCCATGACTATTGAAAAATCACCACTGATCATGGAACGACTGAAAGAAATTGCCGAGAAAGGTTTTTCTCCTTCTTCATTGACCAGTTACATCCGTAATCCTATTGATTTTTATTTTAAAAAAATACTACGCATCAGAGATACCGAAGAAGTTGAAGAGACTATTGCGCTTAACACCTTGGGAACGATTATCCACAAAACATTAGAGGAATTGTATACGCCACTTATTGACAAGTTCATATCAGAAGAAGATATGGAACTGGCAATTAAAAAAATTGACTCCGAGGTTTTAAAACAATTTAAAGCCATTTATAAAGAAGGAGAAATTAACAAAGGCAGAAATTTATTAGCTTTTGAAGTAGCCAAACGTAACGTATATAACTTTTTAAAAACAGAATTACAATCCATAAAAGCTGGTGATGCAGTAAAAATCGTGGCTTTAGAAGCTACTTTTGAACGCGTTTTGGAACATCCGAGCTTACCTTTTCCGGTGAAAATCGCAGGAAATGTTGACCGAATTGAAGTAAGAAACGGAGTGATTCGAATTATAGATTACAAAACAGGTAAAGTAGAAAAAAGCAATGTTACCTTAAAAACGTGGAACGGATTAGTAGATGAAATCAAAAATGACAAAATCATTCAAATTTTGGCATATGCTTATATGTATGAAACTCTAGCTCACGAACAACCGATGCAAGCAGGTATAATCTCCTTTAAAAATAGTAAAGCTGGCTTTTTGCCTTTTACTTTAAAAGAAGAAAAAAACGAAGAATCTACTATTAATTCAGCTATTTTGACTGCTTATTTGGAGGAATTAGTGGGCTTGTTACAAGAAATTCTAGATCCAGCAATTCCATTTATGGAGAAAGTATAATTGGACATGAATTGGATAAAAACCACTACTGTTTTTCAGTTTTTCAAATCTACTATTTTACTTAACTGTACGATTTGTCTCTTACCTTTACTATTTGGAGGCGCTGAACTTTTTAATAGTTGCTTTTTGAGCATAGGTTTTTTTGGCAGTCTTTTATTTAAAGAGATTAATCGCAAAAATGAGTATTTGTTTTACTATAATAATCAAATTTCTAAACCTGTTTTGTTTTTGACTTCTTGGATGATGACTTTTGTATTGCTTGTCTTACTGAATGCAGTGTATCATTTTATTATAAATTTATAAGATGAAACACGTTTTAAAAATAGATAGTATACAGAAGAAATTTGATTTAAAAACAATTCTTTCTGATGTTTATTTGAAATGCGAAACAGGAGATATCGTGGGTCTTTTGGGTAGAAATGGCTCTGGTAAATCCACATTATTACAGCTTATATTTGGTCTTTTAAAAGCTGACTTTAAATTTATTCGAGTGGACGGTGTAGTAAAGTCCAAAACAAGTGAATTGTTTAACGAGATAAGTTATTTATCACAAGATAATTTTCTACCAAGAAACTTTTCTGTAGCCAAAGTAATTGCATTATCCATAAAGAAGGATAAAATCAATGCTTTTTATAGTGATGAAACGATAACAACTTTAAAGAATAAAAGTATTGCTGAATTGTCTTCTGGAGAGTTAAGGTATTTAGAGATTAAGTTAGTGCTGAGCAATTCGTCTAAATTCGCCCTGCTTGATGAGCCCTACAATGGACTATCCCTTTGTTAATTGAAAAAGTTAATGATTTAATCCTTAAAAACGCTGCTCAAAAAGGAATAATCATAACAGACCATAATTATGAAAGTATAATTGGCATTTCAACACGATTGACTTTACTAAAAGACGGCAAACTATACACAATCAGCAGTAAAGAGATGCTGGTTAAAAAAGGATATCTAACTGGAAATAGCCTTTAAATTTTCTGCAAAAACTGTACTAATTCTTTAGTCAAATCCGTTTCATTTTCGATGTGGCTCATATGACCATCTGGGAAAGTGACTAAATCAACGGAAGTTTCCTGAATTTGAGCGACGGTTTCTTCGTAGTTCAAAACGGGATCTTTTTTACCTAGAATTAGCAATTTAGGAAAAGCAGTAGTGTGAAGGATCACTTCACGGTCTTTACGGATTTTCATCCCTTCGAGAGAGGCGACGATGCCTTGTAAGGGCGTTTGTAAAGCTTCTGTTTTTACATTTTCGATGCAGTCGCTCAATCGTTCGCGATTGTCTTCGCTGAATAAATTGGCGACAGAAAGTCGGATAAAGGTTTCGTAATCATTTTTTACCGCTTTTATGGCTCGATCTCGATTGGTTTTACGTTCGAGACTGTCTTTTTTGGCGGTGGAATTGAGTAACACCAATCCTTTGACACTTTCAGGATACAACTCAGCATAAGCTAAAGCTACGTAACCACCCATCGAGTGCCCAATGAAAGCCGCTTTTCGTAGGCGTAAACTGGACAGCACTTCATGTACCATGTCAGCATTATCTTCCATAGTTTGTATGTAACCCAAAGGTTCTGTTTGGCCGTGACCTAACAAATCGATGGTTATGACGCGGTATTTTTGACTCAAAACGGGTACTAAAGCATTCCACATCGATTGATTTTCTAGGAAGCCGTGTAACAAAACAATCGCGGTACCTTTTCCAATGTCAGAAAAAGAGATAGACGTATTTTTATAAAATAGTGTTTTCAAAATTTACAGCAGTAAGAGCAGACAAAATTAAAGCTTAAACACCAAAAAAAAGATAAATAAACCATCATTTTAATCCTAAAACAACAAAACTAAAAAAACACCATTACAATAGTTGATCTTAAGGCATAAAAACTCAAAAAATAAAAGAAAAATAGAAAAGTAAAGTGATAAAAAAAATGTTATAAAAAAAACACATTTAACACCCTTATTACCAAAAAGAAGAGAAAAGGAAAATACTTTAGGAATAAAAATAAAAAAGGTGGAATTGCTTCCACCCTTTTTGCCCCAAATCTACCATAAACTTAACCTACTAATATTATGGTGACATAAACTTACTGCAATACTGTATTAATGACAATAATTTCCGACGAACTACACATAAATCCGACGAACTACATCGTTTAACTTTTTATTAATAAGCTCTAGCATCTTTTCCTTCGTAAAAATTCATGAAGGCGCGATTCACTACACGGTTACCTCCTGGTGTAGGATAATCACCTGTAAAATACCAATCCCCTAAATTTTTCGGACAAGCTATATGTAAATTTTCAACCGTTTGAAAAATTATCTTTACTTCTGCCTTAATTTCTGATGAGCTCAACATTTCTGCGATTTTATCCGAAACTTCTTGAGGCGTAAATGGATCATAAATAGCTGTTACATAATTGACCACTTCTACATCCTTAAAATGTTCCTGTGCCTTACATTTTGCATATACTTCATCTACTATATGATATAGGTTTCGTTCCTTAAGCAATTCGAGAGCCGCCTTAAAGGCAATTAACCCCTCTAATTTAGCCATATCAATTCCGTAACAATCAGGGTAACGAATTTGCGGAGCAGAAGAAACCACAACGATACGTTTAGGATTCAAGCGATCCATCATTTTGATAATGCTTTTTTTAAGGGTAGTACCTCTTACAATACTATCATCAATGATCACCAAATTATCCGTTGGGCGAACCACTCCGTAAGTAACATCATAAACATGAGCTACTAAATCATCTCTACTACTATCTTCAGTAATAAAAGTTCTTAATTTCGCATCTTTAATAGCTACTTTCTCGGTGCGTATTTTAACCGATAACACCTCCTGCAACATCTCAGTCGTTAAGGTATCTTTATGCGCTAAAATATAATTGTTTTTACGTTGATTTAAGAAATCTTGAGCCGCTTCGACCATTCCAATAAATGAGGTTTCGGCGGTATTTGGAATGTAAGAAAAAACCGTATTGTCGGTATCTTCCTGAATAGTTTCTAAAACTGCAGGCAAAACCAATTTACCCAACATTTTGCGTTCTTGATAAATCTCGGCATCACTCCCTCTAGAGAAATAAATACGCTCAAAGGAACACGCCTTTTTGGTAATAGCAGGCAAAATTTCCTGCATAGAAACCGTTCCGTTTTTTTTAATGATTAAGGCTGCACCTGGATCAATTTCATGCACTTTTTCAAAAGGGACATTGAAAACGGTTTGAATTACGGGTCTTTCAGAAGCAACAACCACAATTTCATCATCTTGATAATAATACGCAGGACGTATTCCAGCTGGATCTCTAAAAACAAATGCATCGCCATGCCCCAAAAGACCTGCCATAGCATAACCGCCATCTAAATTTTTTGCTGCTCGGTTTAAAATTCTAGCCACATCCAATCGCTCTGCAATAACAGGAGATGCCTCTCTTTTATTCAAGCCTTCATTTTTACATTCTTGGTACAAATCAGTTACTGCATCATCTAAAAAATGTCCGATTTTTTCCATAACGGTAACCGTATCAGCCATTTCTTTGGGATGTTGACCCAACTCAACCAAATTTTCAAAAAGCTCCTTTACATTGGTCATATTGAAATTACCTGCCAAAATCAGATTACGATGCATCCAATTGTTTTGACGTAAAAAAGGATGTACACTTTCGATACTATTTTTACCAAAAGTACCATAGCGAACGTGCCCCAAAAAAAGCTCACCTATATAAGGAATATTTGCCTTTTGTAATGCCACATTATCAGCATATTCAGGATTTGCGGCCAACTCCTCATTAATTCTAGCATTAATTTGGGCGAAAACATCTTGAATGGGTTGCGCATGATTAGAACGCACACGACTAATATAGCGCTGACCCGGCTCTACATCAAGTTTAATACTTGCAAAACCTGCACCATCCTGACCTCGATTGTGCTGTTTTTCCATCAGTAAATACATTTTCTGGACACCATAAAATGCAGTTCCGTATTTTTCTTTGTAGTAGTCTAGTGGTTTAAGAAGTCGCACTAATGCAATTCCACATTCGTGTTGTAAAGCGTCACTCATTGTAATTTATTGTTGTGTTGTAATTAGGGTAGTGTATTAAAAAAAGCCCAGTTCCCTGAGCTTTGGCATTATAATTCGATATCAAATTGTGTTAAGGCTTTGAATTGTCGTAAACGCTGATTTACTTCGTTCTCATTCAAGCTTACCATTCTTTCTGTGCCAAATTTTTCCACACAAAAAGAAGCCAAGTTAGAACCGTAAATAATTCCATTTTTCATGTTTTCGAAAGACACATTTTCACTTTGGGCAATATAACCCGAAAAACCTCCTGCAAAAGTATCACCTGCTCCTGTTGGATCAAAAACCTCTTCTAATGGCAATGCTGGCGCAAAAAAGACTTCAGCACCATGAAACAACAACGCTCCATGTTCCCCTTTTTTGATCACAACATACTTAGGACCTAGTGTATGAATTTTAGCAGCGGCCTTAACTAAAGAGTATTCGCCAGAAAGCTGTCTTGCTTCTTCATCATTAATGGTAATTACGTCTACTCTCTTAATCACATCAAGCAATTCTGGAAGTGCACAATCCATCCAAAAATTCATGGTATCCAAAACCACTAATTTAGGTGTTGTTTCCATTTGATCCAAAACGCTACTTTGTACTAATGGATGAAGATTTCCTAGCATTACTACTTCGGCATCTTTAAAATTCTGAGGTACTTTAGGCTGAAAATCAGCCAAAACATTGAGTTCCGTTACTAAGGTATCTCTAGAATTTAAGTCATTATGATACAATCCGCTCCAGAAAAAAGTTTTACCTTCTTTGACAATTTCAATACCAGAAATATCAATATTTCTAGAAATTAATAAATCTAAATGTTCCTGAGGAAAATCGCCACCTACAACTGAAACTATTGCTGATTGTAAGTTAAAAAAAGAAGCTGACAAACCAATATATGTAGCAGCACCTCCTAAAATTTTATCCGTCTTCCCAAAAGGGGTTTCAATTGCGTCGAAAGCTACCGTTCCAACAATCAGTAATTTATTCATTTGCCTTGTTTGAAATTAAGGCGCAAAGATAGTTTTTAAAGTGTAAAATTGCAACGAATGATCTGCAAAGAATAAAAACAAAAATTAACTGATTTTTAACGTGTTAAACAATTTTCCGATCTTCAATTTCGTAAAAGGAATCAACTGAAAGTGATTTTTGCATCGAAGCCATAACTGCTAGCTGATCACAACGTTCATTTTGCGGATGATTATTGTGCCCTTTGATCCATTTGAAATCGACCTGATGCTTTCTGAAAATAACTAAAAAACGCTTCCAAAGGTCGGCATTTTTTCGATCTACAAAGCGCTTTTTCTCCCAACCAAAGACCCACTTTTTTTGAACAGAATCTACCACATATTTAGAATCCGAAACTACTAATACCGAAGTATTTTCGTTTTTTAGTTTCTCAAGACCTACAATAACCGCTAATAATTCCATTCTATTGTTGGTTGTTAATCGAAACCCTTCGAAAAATTCTTTTTTATAAGGTTTACCCACCCATTCCATAACTACACCGTAGCCTCCGGGACCGGGATTACCTTTGGCTGCGCCATCTGTATATATATGAACTTGGTGTGACATAAGAATTCTATTTGATACCAATATAAAAGTAAGAAGGTTTTATTGAAGAACATCGGCTATAACAACAGGGAAAAATTGCTGTTCTAACTCATGAATCTTAGCAGCAACACTTTCGGCTGTGTCCTCTGAGGTAAGTGCTACAGCGGTTTGAAAAATGACAGCACCTTCGTCATAATGTTCATTTACGTAATGAATAGTAATACCGGTTTCTTTCTCGCCATTTTGCACTACTGCTTGGTGAATATGCATTCCATACATTCCTTTTCCTCCAAATTTAGGCAAAAGAGCAGGATGTATATTAATGATTTGATTGGAATAAGCATCGATTAAATATGGAGGCACTTTCAACAAAAAACCAGCTAAGACAATTAAGTCAGGCGCATAGTTTTGTATTTTTTGTAATATATTACCCTCATTAAGATCTTCTTTTGAAAACACATGACACGGAACCTGCAACTGTTGCGCCCTATCTATAACTTTGGCCTTAGGGTTATTTGTAAAAACGCCAACCACCTTAGCGAAAGGCGAATTAGAGAAATATTTAATAATATTTTCAGCATTTGTTCCCGATCCTGAGGCAAAAACCACAATGTTCTTCATGTTTTTCTAGATTTTATTTTGCAAAAATAAGGGATAAAAAAGGAATAGAAACAGCTTTACAAATTCTTTATTAAATAAATTTTAGCATTTCGAACACACATTTATTAACTAAATAGTTGTTTTAAAATAAAGTTTTTTATTTTTGCCAACAAATTAAATTCTAAAATTAAAAAATTATGTCAGACATTGCATCAAGAGTAAAAGCGATTATCGTAGACAAATTAGGTGTTGACGAAAACGAAGTTGTAACAGAAGCTAGCTTCACAAATGATTTAGGAGCTGACTCATTAGACACTGTTGAGCTTATTATGGAATTCGAAAAAGAATTTGACATTCAAATTCCAGACGATCAAGCAGAAAATATTGCTACTGTTGGTCAAGCTATCTCTTACATCGAGGAAGCAAAAAAATAATAACTCTCACCCGTTTATTTCAATAATAAACGGGTGTTATTATTTTATTTTTGAATAAAACAGCAAGAGAAACGATTCTCTTTGTAAATACTAATATTATGTAATACCCATGTCTCTTTTGTACCAATTACAATAAAGAAAACGTGGGTTTTATTTGTTTAAAGCTAACAAAATAAAAACGTTATGGAATTAAGACGAGTTGTAGTTACAGGATTAGGAGCACTAACTCCTATTGGAAACAACATCCAAGAATACTGGAATGGTCTTTTGAATGGAACTAGTGGAGCAGCCCCTATTACTTACTATGATACGGAAAAACATAAAACCAAATTTGCTTGTGAAGTAAAGAACTTTAACATTGAAGACTATATGGATCGTAAAGAATCCCGTAGACTTGATAAATTTGCTCAATACGCTATCGCTGCAAGTGATGAAGCTATAAAAGACGCTGGCATCAACAACGAAAACATCGATAAACAAAGAGTGGGTGTTATCTGGGGTGCAGGTATTGGAGGGTTGGAAACTTTTCAAGATGAAGTAATGTATTATGCAAAAGGAGATGGAACACCAAAATTCAATCCGTTCTTTATTCCAAAAATGATTGCCGATATTGCTCCTGCTCATATTTCTATGCGCAATGGCTATATGGGACCTAACTACACTACAGTTTCTGCTTGTGCTTCATCGGCCAATGCACTGATTGATGCTTTCAATTACATCCGACTTGGTATGTGCGATGTCATTATTTCAGGTGGTTCAGAAGCAGCCATAACTATTGCTGGAATGGGCGGATTTAACTCAATGCACGCACTATCTACCAGAAACGAAAGTCCAGAGACAGCCTCAAGACCATTTGATGCAACAAGAGATGGATTTGTACTAGGAGAAGGTGCTGGTGCTTTGGTACTAGAAGATTATGAACATGCCAAAGCAAGAGGCGCCAAGATTTACTGCGAAATTGGAGGAGGCGGAATGTCATCCGATGCTTACCATTTAACAGCTCCACATCCAGAAGGAATCGGAGTTATTGCGGTAATGAAAAACACCTTAAGAGATGCTGGCATGAACCCCGACAAAGTGGATCACATCAATACTCACGGTACATCCACCCCACTTGGAGATGTAGCTGAATTAAAAGCGATTAGTGCTGTTTTTGGTGATCATGCTAAAAACATCAATATCAATTCGACCAAATCAATGACTGGTCATTTATTAGGAGCTGCAGGAGCTATTGAAGCCATTGCCTCTATCCTTGCCATGCAACACGGAATAGTACCTCCTACGATCAACCACAGCGTTGTTGACGAAAAAATTGATCCAGCCTTAAACCTTACACTTAATACTCCTCAAAAAAGAGAAATTAAGGTGGCTATGAGCAATACTTTTGGCTTTGGCGGACACAATGCTTGCGTTTTGTTTAAAAAACTAGTTGACTAAATTCAATATGAATATAATCAGAAAAATATTTTCAAAATCCCGTTCCAATACAGACGGGATTTTTTTTAATTCCATCGAAAAAATATTAGGATTTGCCCCTTTAGATATTGAAAAATATCAAAAAGCTTTTACACATCGCTCTTCGAACAAAACGGATAGGGATGGCAATCCGATGAATTATGAACGCTTAGAATTTTTAGGAGACGCCATGCTTAGCTCAGTAATAGCAGGCTATTTATTCAACAAAGCACCGCATGGAGACGAAGGATATTTAACTAAAATGCGTTCCAAAATTGTAAGTCGCGAGCATTTAAATGAATTAGGAAAAGATTTAAACTTGATTCAGTTTATAGATAGCAAAGTACCCGTACAACATTTTGGCGATAACATTCATGGCAATATATTTGAAGCCCTAATTGGCGCGATATACCTTGACCGTGGGTATGTGTATTGCGAAAAGTTTATCAATAGCCGAGTAATTCTTGAATATGTCGACATTAGCAGATTAGAAGGCAAAGTAATTAGCTACAAAAGTTTAGTTATCGAATGGTGTCAAAAAGAAAAGAAAAGCTTTTATTTTGATATTTTTGAAGATAATGCCATCGACGGACAACGTTTATTTGGGGTTCGATTAAGCATCGATGAAAAAGTAATTGCCAAAGCAAGAGCGACTTCCAAAAAGAAAGCAGAAGAAAAAGCATCCCAACGCGCTTACTTTGCTTTTCAAGAAAAAATAAACAAAAAATAACCCTATTTTTCTGATTGCTATAACGTTTTCGACAACGTTTTAACAAAATCATATCATTTCTACTTAGAAATTCTTCAATAGAAATACTATCTTTACTACTTATTTTAACAGAATGGCAATTCATAAAGTAAATTTAGATGAATTTGAAGCGATAGAATATGCTATTATAGCAATTCATTCCACACTGGAAGATTACCGATTAGCCTATTTTATCAATCAAGCCTTAAACATTAATCTAGGCAAAAACACTAAAGATCTTTTCGTTAAAATTAAAGAAGGAGAGTCTTGTTTTTCACGATACTCCTTTTACCAAGCCGATGAAGATATTTATTGGCATTTGATTAAAAACAAAAATGAGGTAGTGCAAATCAAAAATAACAGCAAAACCAACTTGTTTATAGAACAAGATATTTCAATTTCGGTACAGACCTACTTAATACCTGAATTAAAAAAAGCTGATTATTTCTTAAAAATAGAGGCTTGCCCCAACACTTTTAATTTAATTCAAACGGTTAGTAAATTAAATGCCATAGACGTAATTAATATGTCTTACACTATAGAAACAGAAAATTTAAAAACAAAAAACAATTTAATTTTTTAATAAAATGCTTACAAACAAAAAAACGAAAATTGTAGCCACACTTGGGCCTGCATGTAGTACAAAAGAAATCATCAAGGATATGATTGAAGCAGGGGTTAACGTGTTTAGAGTAAACTTTTCGCATGCTGACTATAATGATGTTAAGAACAAAGTAAACATCATCCGAGGAATAAATGAAGAATACGGATACACTACCGCTATTTTAGGTGACTTACAAGGACCTAAACTTCGTGTAGGGGTTATGGAAGAAGGCGCATTTGTTAATGATGGCGATTTAATTACATTTACCACAGCAGAAGAAATCATTGGAACTTCTAAAAGAGTATTCATGAAATACAAGAACTTTCCAAACGATGTAAATCCTGGGGAAAGAATACTTTTAGATGACGGAAAATTGATCTTTGAAATCGTTTCGACAGATAAAAACACTGAGGTTGTAGCCAAAGTAATTCAAGGAGGAGAATTAAAATCAAAAAAAGGAGTTAACCTTCCTAATACTAAAATTTCCCTTCCGGCAATGACTGAAAAAGATATTGCAGATGCTAAATTTGCTATCGAATTACAACTAGATTGGATCGCACTTTCTTTTGTTAAAACACCAAGAGATTTACAAGACTTACAAGAATTAATCGCAGAACACTCTGAATTCAAAATTCCAATTATTGCCAAAATCGAAATGCCAGAAGCATTAGAAAATATGGACAAAATTGTAGCTTATTGTGATGCATTAATGGTAGCTAGAGGTGACCTAGGAGTTGAACTTCCTGCTCATGAAGTACCTTTAGTTCAAAAAGAATTAATTAGAAGAGCTAAAACAGCAAGAATTCCGGTAATTGTAGCTACACAAATGATGGAAACCATGATTACTAGCTTAACGCCAACTCGTGCTGAGGTGAATGACGTTGCAAACTCAGTGATGGATGGTGCCGATGCAGTAATGCTATCTGGAGAAACAGCAACTGGTAATTACCCTGTTCAGGTTATTCAAAAAATGACACAAATATTAGAGGCTGTAGAAGATTCTCCGCTGATCAATGTGCCTCAAAACACACCTCAAATCAAAACCAATCGTTACATTACTAAAACGATCTGTCACCACGCAACATTAATGGCAAACTCTATTAATGCTAAAGCAATTTGTACACTTACTAATAGTGGATACACTGCTTTCCAAATTTCTGCTTGGAGACCAAACGCACATATTTTAGTATTTACTTCAAACAAACGTATCTTAACACAATTAAACTTATTGTGGGGAGTAAAATCGTTCATGTACACTAAAGATGTGAGTACTGACGACACCGTTACGGATGTAAATGAAATTGTAAAAGAAAAAGGTTTTGTTCAAAAAGGAGACTTCCTAATTAACTTAGCGGCTATGCCAATCAAAGATAAAGGAATGGTGAACACCTTGAGAGTATCTGAAATTGAATAGAACGATATAACACAATTATGAAACGCTCCTTAATTAAGGGGCGTTTTTTATACATTTTTTTCTCTATTTAAGAAGAATCCATATCTTTAGCGTTGTCAAAAAAATCATTACCTAACTTAAAGAATAAACAAATGGCTTTTAACACCTCAAATAATCCTTTTTTAAACAATAAAAGCTTTAAAAATCAGGACAAATCAAACACGGTACATCAAGCTACTGTAATTGATTACAACCAAGACATGACCCTTTCGGGAACAATCAACAGAAGTTTAATTTTGTTTTTATTATTAACTGCATCAGCTACCATTACTTGGTGGATGGCTTTTAATGACATGAATCCAATCGTTCCTACTATCGGCGGCGCTGTTGTTGGGCTTATCTTAGTAATGATTGCTGCATTCAAACCTCATTTATCACCTTATTTAGCTCCTGGCTACGCCGTATTTGAAGGGTTATTTATTGGTGGTATTTCTGCCATCTTTGAATCCAAATATCCTGGCATTGTACTTCAAGCTGTGAGTGCAACTTTTGTTACGTTTATAGTTTGCTTGGGACTTTATAAGTATAAAATTGTAAAAGTGACCGAACAATTTAAATCGGTGGTACTAGCAGCCACATTAGCTATCGCGACGTATTATCTTATCTCTTGGTTATTTTCGATGTTTACTAGCTTTACACCGGTACACCACGATAATTCATTAATGAGTATTGGTATTAGTGTCTTTGTGATTATCATTGCCGCTTTGAACCTCTTCTTAGATTTTGACCGAATAGAACAAGGTGTTTCCGAAAAAATGCCGAAATACATGGAATGGTATGGCGCAATGGGACTACTCATTACTTTGGTTTGGTTGTATATTGAATTTTTAAGATTACTATCAAAATTATCTAGTAAAGACTAAATCTCGATTTCGCATTTGAAATCTGGTATAAACTTTAATTCATGAAAAAAGCTGTCAATAACGACAGCTTTTTTTTATACACTCTTAAAAAACAAATAATTAAATCGTTGCTTTTGTAGCATTGGCAACTGCAACTTGCTGAATATCGCGATCAAATAAATACAAGCCCCCTTTGTCGTCACCAATTAAATTGATCTTATCCAAAATTGATTTTGCGGTAGCTTCTTCCTCAATTTGCTCAGCTACATACCATTGTAAGAAATTGTGTGTTGCGTAATCTTTTTCAGAAAAAGTAATGTGCACCAATTCGTTGATAGAATTAGAAACAAAAATCTCGTGTTTGTACAATTCTTCAAACATATTTTGAAACGTTTCATAAGACGATATTGGCGCTTTCAAATCAGTGATTTGGGTATGTCCGCCGCGCTCGTTAACGTATTTAATCAGCTTTAACATATGCGCGCGCTCTTCATCCGATTGGGCATACATAAACTGTGCAATGCCTTCCAAACCATGTGCCTCAGCCCAACAAGCCATCGATAAATAAATTTGAGAAGATTCGGCTTCGATTCGTATTTGATTGTTTAAAGCGGTTTCGATATTTTTGGATAACATAACAATATGAATTATGGTTAATAAATAAACTACAAACAAAAGTACTAAAATTGAACTATAAAGATATTTATTTACCAGCCATCATTAAATCGCATCATTACAAATTCCTTTAATTTAGAATCATAATAAGCATGAATATAATAATTTTTATGCCTCAAAGTGTTTTGCAAAACCGCTTCGGGATGTGCATATGAAAATTGACTGATAAAATCCACCGCCAAAGGAGCTGGTGTGGATGAGATATGATTCCCTTTTTTGTCCAAAACACTCTCAAAATAAACATTCAATGGAATAAAATAAGAATTGGTTACGAAATCACCATCATTGGGAGTAAAACCAGAAGAAAACTGTTCCACTTCTTGATTACCTCCTATTGTAAGCAACAAATTTTTGGGCGTTTTATATACCGAAACACCCAAATCAGTAGCTGATAACTGCTTTAAAAACTTTGCGGTAGTCTTGACAGCTTTGGGGCGTTGATTGACAACTTGAGTGTACAAAGGTGAGTTTTTGAAGGTAATTGTATCATTTTTGGTTGCACTAAATTCTTTGATCAACACATCAGTTTCAAAATCTTTGTAGCCAAAATGTAATTCTTCATCATTCGCAGTTACTTGATATATTTTGTTTTCGTGATAATAAGAATTCGACAATCCATTTAAGCGTTTCAACGGAAATTGCGGAATGCTACGCTCAACGAGTTTTAAGCTCTTAAAATCCAATTGAAACAACTGTGTTTCATTTATATTATGGTCAAAGGTGAAGAGAATATCGTTCTCTCGCACATAAAATTTAGACTTACTTGTGGCTTTAAACAACGGATTATAGGCACGTGTTTCTATTTTTTCTAAAGGCAAAACAGACAAAATCATGGATAAACGGATGACTTCTTTTTTACGATTCACAAACTCGAAACCGCTAAAATCTAAGAGAAACTGTGTTTTTTTCGAGTCTTTAAAAATATGTAAAACCAAGGCATCAGCATCTTTCTTTTTAGTAATGACATAAAAACTATTGTTTTCATTAAAAACATGGAGCACCGTTTCTCTTTGGGAAGGAAACTGAAAATAAGTGGCAGATGTTTTCTTTTCAAGTAGATCATAATGCACCGCAATCATATTTCTGAAAGCCTGATCCACCCAATACAATGTGGGGTTTTCATCTGTTCCAAAGGAGTAGCCCGCCATTAATTTATAACCAATATCAGGTCTTTTGGTCACCATACTGTCTTTAAAAAACAAGAAGGGACTGTACTTTAGAATCGTCGTTTTTTCTTTGTCGGTAGCAAAAACAAATACATTATCATTTTGCCTATCGTTGGCACTGATAACTTGATGGTACTCTTTTGACTTTTTTAATTCTAAAGGATGAGAGGCTAACTTTATTTGGCCAAAAGCCAAAAAAGTACTTCCAAGAAAGAAAAGAACCCACAACTGTTTCATAATGATTTATATTAAAAATAGTACAATTCTTCCCGCAAAGAGCATACCAAAAAAATCGCTACTTATTCGTTCATGATTTGCTGAAAATAATCTACAAATTGTCCCAAATGCAATCCATCCATCAAACCGTGATGAACATGTACCGACATATTCATTCGTTTGCTTCCATCGTTTTCAACCACCATTTTTCCAAAAGAAATTTTAGGAAACTATCTGGAAAAGTAAAACTACGAGCATGCGATAAAGACGTAAAATCCAACCAAGGCAAAGCCGAAAAATGAATTAAATTATCTGAATCGAAAGAACGTGTAAACAAACCTGTGGTGTTTTGAATGCGTTCGATCTCTTCTAGTGCATTTTTTTCGAAAACAGTAAAATCGGGATGAAATTCAATTAATGAAAAACCAAAGGTTCCATCAGGACGACCAATAGTAGCCGAACCATCAATTCTATCGTAAACTACAATGGTTTCGTTATCGATTCGGTATCTAAAATTTTCAATCGCATTGACCGCTTGTAAGGTTTTGTGCAAATAATAAATAAAGAAAGAAGATGAAATGGATTTGGCTTTTTCGTATGCCTTTGTGCAGTCTATTGCCACAGTAGCTCCAAAAAAAGGCTCACTCATTTGTCTAAAAAAATGAAAATGCTCTTTTCTGTTCCAATTTTCAAGGTCAAACGGCTGCTTCATTAGATTAAAAGTGGAATTATATCGGTTAATTGTTGCAAGGTAGTAAATTTGGGATGCTCGACTTTGTGGTCTATTTTCTCGTGTGCCCAAGTCGTGTGAAACGGAATATGTGCAGCATAACCACCTATAGAAAGTACAGGCAAAACATCCGACTTAAGCGAATTACCAATCATATAAAACTCATTGGGTTGAATCTCCAAACGTTTAATCAAATCCAAATAATCGATTTCTTGTTTGTCTGACATCACTTCAATGTGATGAAAATAAGGACCTAAACTTGAATTGTGTAATTTTCGTCTTTGGTCTAATAAATCACCTTTGGTAGCAACTACTAATTTATATTTTCCGCTCAACGCTTCTAAGGTTTCAGTAACGCCGTCAAGCAAATCGACAGGTTTTTCTAATAAATCTTTTCCGTATTGTACGATTTTTTCAATCGCTTCAATAGAGATTGTATTGTTTGAAATTTTCATAGCCGCCTCAATCATCGATAGAATATAGCCTTTGATACCATAGCCGTAGAGTTTTAAATTCGCAATCTCTATTTGAAACAATTCGGATGAAATTCCTTGATGCGAAAGATAATCTTCCATCAAACCACAGAATTTTTTTTCGGTTTCGTCAAAATACATTTCATTGCCCCAAAGCGTATCATCAGCATCAAATGCTATCACTTTCAAATTTTTCATCCTTACCTATTTTACAACAAATTTAAACTATAAACACGCAAGAATTAATCCGAGAAAACATTAATTCAAAACTTTTTCGGTCCGTCCATACTTGGTGCGTCGGAAAACTACAACAAAACATCCAACATTAGTACTCCTACGAACACCAAAAAACTAAAAATATAACATTGCAAAATTAATGAATAACCATTATGCTTTATCGATTGTTTAACGTATCCTCCTAAGTACTAGGGCATGAATTTTGTATTTTTGTAAAAAATATTTGCTATGAAATATACCTATTATTTACTACTCTCGCTTTTAAGTTTTTTACTGCTTTCGTGTTCTTCTGGAAGCTCTGACAGCGAACCAAATGAGTTAAAAGGTGAATCAGGAAGTTTTCTTTTTACCTATAGTGCTATTCCCTCCAAACCCATTCCGGTGCACTACTATTATCCTTCGAGTGGCGCAAAAGAAACAATGAAAATACTGATGGTGTTTCATGGCGATAGCCGGGACGCAAGTTATTATAGAGATTTATGGGTGGCATATGCCGAAAAATATAAAGTGCTCCTCTTTGCCCCTGAATTTTCTGAAAAAGATTTCCCTGGCGGTAATTTCTACATTATGGGTAATGTTTACAAAGACACGAACAAGCCCAAACCAGAAGATTTAAATCCGGAATCACAATGGACTTTCTCTTACATTGCTCCTTTATTTGAGGAGATTCAAAAAAGAACCAAAAGTACGCAAACTACCTATGATATTTATGGCCATTCGGGAGGAGGACAGTTTGCACATCGTTTGGCGTTGATGAAACCAAGCGAAAAAATAAACAGAATTATCAGTTCCAACGGAGGGTGGTTTACTGCACCAGACACAGCAGCACTATTTCCCTATGGATTAAAAGAAGCACCTATTCCCACTGAGAATTATGCTAGTTTTTTTGGAGCCCATCTCACTGTGCAAGTAGGAAGCCCTTGTACGGTTTGTAACGCAAGTGGCAGCGACCAAAGCAGTGGATTCAGACATAATACTTCCGCAGATGCCCAAGGGCTTAACCGAATAGATCGCGCTTTATATTTTTACAATAACGGCAAAGCACTTGCTAAACAACTTGGATTACCCTTCAATTGGACGTTTCGAGAGGTGCCCAATGCCTATCATGACCCAATTAAAACAAGTCAAGATGCTGCTCAATTCTTATACAATTAAAAAAAAGAGCGCCTCGATTTATCAAGGCGCTCTCTTTATAACGTAAAAACGATTGTTTATACCAAATTTGCTTTTATCAAATATTCAGCAATTTGAATGGTGTTAGTAGCCGCTCCTTTTCTCAAGTTATCCGCCACAATCCACATATTTAAGGTATTGTCTTGGCTTTCGTCACGACGAATTCTACCTACAAAAACTTCATTTTTTCCTTCAGCATAACGAGGCATTGGGTAAGTGAACGTATCCAAATTGTCTTGTACCACGATACCATCGGTGTGATGTAAAATATTTCTAACTTCTGAAACATCAAAATCATTAGTAAACTCAACGTTCACCGCTTCGCTATGACCTCCAACTACAGGTACACGAACAGCAGTTGCGGTAACTTTGATGGTATCATCACTTAAGATTTTTTTGGTTTCGTTGACCAATTTCATTTCTTCTTTGGTGTAACCGTTGTCTTCAAAACTATCACATTGCGGGATACAATTGCGATTGATTTTGTATTTGTACACCATGTCGCCTTCAATTCCTGCTACTTCATTTTCGAATTGTTGTACCGCTTTTACACCTGTCCCCGTAATGGACTGATAAGTAGAAACAATTACACGTTTGATGTTGTATTTTTGATGTAAAGGTGCCAAAGCCAATACCATCTGAATTGTAGAACAGTTTGGATTCGCAATGATTTTGTCCTCTTTAGTCAATTGGCCAGCATTGATTTCTGGAACCACTAATTTTTTGGTTGGGTCCATTCTCCAAGCCGAAGAATTATCAATTACTGTAGTACCTGCAGCTGCAAATTTAGGAGCCCACTCCAAAGAAGTTCCTCCACCAGCAGAAAACAAAGCAATATCTGCTTTTAAATCTACTGCCGTTTGCAATCCTACCACTTTATATTTTTTTCCGTTGAATTCTATTTCTTTTCCTACTGATTTTTCAGAAGCAACAGGAATTAACTCGGTAACTGGAAAATTACGCTCTGCTAAAACTTTCAACATGATTTCGCCTACCATTCCGGTAGCGCCTACAACTGCTATTCTCATCGTATCTCTTTTATATTGACTTACTATTGAATTACAAAAGTAAGTAAACTAAGAAACAAAACAAGGTGATTCACAATATTTAACAAATTGTTACATATGAAACATTTTATGTATTTTTTTATTTATCAACACAAAAAAAACCGCCTCTTTTTTGGGAAAAGAGACGGTTAAGTTAGACACTAGTGTAGCGGTATTATTTCTTTAAAAGATCTCTAATTTGAGTCAATAATTCTTCTTGAGTTGGTCCAGCTGGTGCTGTAGGAGCAGGTACTTCTTCTTTTTTCTTCATACTGTTAATGGCTTTTACCATCAAAAAGATCACAAAAGCTATCACTAAGAAGCTAATGATTGCCGCCAAAAATTTACCGTACAAAATACCTCCATCGGTTTTTAGTCCCGCTAAATCTTCTACTTGAGCAGCTTTTAATGCTGGGTTTAATAAAGCTGGCGTGATAACATCTGCTACCAATGAGTTCACAATAGCACCAAAAGCGCCACCAATGATCACTCCTACTGCTAAATCCATGGCGTTACCTTTAGCAATAAAATCCTTAAATTCTGAAATCATTCCCATATTTACAATTTTAGTTATTTGATTAGAAGATAAAGATATTTAAAATTTTCCTAAACTCTAAAAATTATTCCCTGTAAAACACCCGCTTCACCCGTTGGGAAATACTAGTTAGAATTTCATAGGGAATGGTGTGTAGCTTTTCGGCCATTTCGATTACGGTTGGGCTTTCGCCAAAAATGATTACCGCATCGCCTTCTTGACAATCAATATCCGTAACATCTACCATTAGCATATCCATACAAACGCTTCCAATAATGGTGGCTTTTTGCTGATGAATCGACACATATCCTACTCCATTTCCCCAAAGTCGTGCGATACCATCGGCATAACCAATAGGAATTGTGGCTACTTTGGTAGACTTTTCCGCCATAAAACGACGCCCATAACCTACAGAATCTCCAGCAGGAATTGTACGGATTTGTGAAATAACGGATTTGAGCGTACTCACATTTTCTAATTCTTTTTGTTCTTCGTCATCATTAGAAACACCGTACAAACCAATTCCCAAACGAACCATATCGTATTGCGCTTTCGGAAAATTACTAATGCCCGAAGTATTCAAAATATGACGAATAGGCTGAATATTCAACTCGGTCATCAAACGGCTGGATAAATTTTCGAACAACTCAATTTGAGATGCAACAAAAGCTTGATGGTTTAGGTCATCACTTGTGGCCAAATGCGACAATATACTTTTTACTCGCACCAAAGTAGTGTCTTTGAGTATCGCGATTAATTCCTCGATGGTATCTTTTTCAAAGCCCAATCGGTGCATACCTGTATCGAGTTTGATATGAATCGGAAAGTGCTTTAGATTCTTTTGTTCGGCTATTTTCAAAAAGGAACGCAAGCCTTTCAAACTATAGATTTCAGGTTCTAATTGATGTTGAATAATCGCTGAAAAACTCGTAGACTCAGGATTCAAAACCATAATCGGCAGATGAATTCCTGCTGTTTTCAAAGCAATTCCCTCATCGGCGAAAGCCACACCTAAATAATCAACTTGGTGATGTTCTAGTAATTTGGCAATTTCAAAACCGCCATTTCCATATCCAAAAGCTTTAACCATCACCATCATTTTAGTGGAAGGTTGTAATTTCGAACGGAAAAAATTAAGATTATGACTAATGGCGTTGAGATTGATTTCCAAAACCGTTTCGTGCTTTTTTTCTTCTAATACAGCCACAATATCTTCAAAATGAAAGCTTCTTGCGCCTTTGATTAAAATGGTTTCGTTGCTAAAAGTAGCACTATCCAATTTTGCTAAAAAATCGGCAGTAGTAGCATACGTAGTGCAATTGACGAACTTATGTTTAAAAGCGGTTATGGTCGTTCCGATGCCAATCACGCGGTTAATTTTGTTAGCAATAACAAGCTGCGATACTTTGGAATACAATTCTTCATTCGATAATCCGCTTTGAAAAATATCGGACAAAATCACTGTTTTTTTCTTGTATTGTTTTTGACTTTCTAAGAAATCCAATGCAATTTTTAAAGACTGAAAATCGGAACTGTAACTATCGTCAATAATTGTGGTGCTATTGATACCGTCTTTGACCTTAAGTCGCATTTCAACGGGATACAACAAATACATCCGATGTTCGATAGTCACTCTATCATAGCCCAAATGCAACAACACCATCAAACAATGAATCGCATTTTCGATAGAAGCATCATCTTGAAAAGGAATGATGATATCAAAAGCATACGACTGTAGTTGAAGATGCAACTTGGTTTTATCTAAAATACTTGTTTTTTGAATGAAAACATCCGCAGTGATATCTTTAAAACTCCAAGAAAAGGTTTTTAATGACGGTTTCAAAAAAGCATCGATGGTTTTATTTTTATTATAAATCAACAAATCACAGTGCTTAAAAAGCTGCAATTTTTCTTTTATTTTTTCGCCAATAGAAGAAAAACCTTCGTCGTGAGCCGAACCAATATTTGTCAAAATCCCAAGCGTGGGGCGAATGATTTTTTCCAAATGCACCATCTCATTTACGGTAGAAATTCCGGCTTCGAAAATTCCGAAATTATGTTGCTTGGCAATCGCCAACACAGACAAAGGAACACCTACTTGTGAGTTATAACTTTTGGGACTACGAATGATAGAATAATCGGGGCTTAGCAAGAAATTGAGCCACTCTTTTACGATGGTTTTTCCGTTGCTACCCGTGACACCAATTACTGGAAAATGAAATAAACTGCGATAATAGCTCGCCAATTCTTGTAAGGCTGTTAACGTATTTTGTACCACCAAAAACTTTGCTTTTCCTTCGCAATGCTCAGGAATGTATTGCACCACGAAATGAGTAACACCTTGTTGAATCAAATCATTGATATACAAATGCGCATCGTTGTTGGGACCAATCAAAGCAAAAAACAAGGTGTTCGGTCCGTTTTGCAAGGAACGGCTATCTATAGCAATAGCATCGATAAGTACTGAAGGGTCGCCTTTGAAAGTGGCATTTATTTGTTGCGAAATCGTAGCAATAGAAAGATTCATTGTATTCTTGATTTGAGAGTAAAAATACTATAAAGACAAGCAATCTCATCTTCATTTCATATTTATTTAACTTGAACTTCTTTGGGTTGCAATCCCATCAAAACAATTGTAAATTGCGAGATCAAAATTGGCAAACCAAACAAATTGACCTTGAAAAAAATAATAACCTTCTTTTCTTACGCGTTCCATCCTATATTTATTCCTTTGATGGCAACGCTGTTTTATTTTTATTACAATGCTACTTCTTTTGATTTAAAGGAAATAGCTTTTGTTTTGCTTCAAATTCTGATACTCACCATTATTGTTCCCGTTTTACTTTATTTATTATTAAGAGCCTTAAAACAAATCGACTCGGTCATGGCTTATGAATTAGAGCAACGCAAACTACCCTTAGTCTTTCAATGCTTTTTAATGATATTACTGATTAAAAAGACCATTACCATTGAATACTATTTAGAATTGCATTTTTTCTTTTTAGGTGCTTTGTTGAGTACTTTAATAACCTTATTACTTTTGTTTGCTAAAATCAAAGCCAGTAT
Organism: Flavobacterium sp. LM5; assembly: GCF_002017945.1. Taxonomy (NCBI): domain Bacteria; kingdom Pseudomonadati; phylum Bacteroidota; class Flavobacteriia; order Flavobacteriales; family Flavobacteriaceae; genus Flavobacterium; species Flavobacterium sp. LM5. The sequence continues at coordinate 104,978 of NZ_MUFX01000001.1, forward strand.
TCATATGCTAGCCTTTAGTTCGCTCACCATTTTTATCATAGGCTTACAATTGCAGCACCCACAAGATTTTTCAATTGTAGTACCCACCTTTATTTTTTTAAATGGCGTTATTGCATCGTCTCGTTTAGTAATGAATGCGCACACTCCCAAAGAGCTAAGTATAGGGTTTATATCAGGTAGTATTCCGCAAATATTGCTAATGATTCTTTGGTTATAAGATGTAGAATATTAGACCTAAATTAAAATTTTGCATCTGAAGTTGTTCTCCTGCTAATTGCCCTTTCTGAAATAACGAGTTGAGCCCATATTGTACATACACATTAAAAGTGTTGTAACCAGCCCCAATGTGTGCGCCGTAGCCTAATCGATTGAGATCATTATTGTTTTTAATCACTATTCGATCACTACCCGCCTCATACAAACTACGATCATAAAGCATATAGCTAATTTTCGCTCCTAAATAAATTCGCCAAAATTGCGTACTTTCAAAAGTAGAGGTACGCCATCTCAGTTCAATGGGAAAATCGGCAGTTAAGGTTGATAACTTATTCGCACTGTACGTACCACGTTCCAATAAATTATAGTCAGGATTTTTACCAGAACCCGAGATTTTAAGATTATGATTGTAATTGTTATGCGTCAAACCTAAACCAGCAGCTATGGCAACCGTTCTAGACGCATTTAACGGCATGTCTCTTAAAAAACCTGCGGTAAAACCAGCTGCAATTTTATCTTTATCGTATCCTTTGGGAGTATTTGTTAATGTATTATAAGTAATTCCAAAATAAAACTGATCTTCTCTATACAAAGAATCAAGTTTCTTCTTAGGTTTTGATTCATCGTAGGAAAGGTCTTGAGCAAAAGCACAAGTACCAAGAAATAGCAAAAAAAGCAATACAAAATTACGCATAGCAGAAGGATAAGATAAAGGATAAAGAAAGGATTTTTACCCAATACAAATATACTACTTTGATTGTGTATTTTTAAGCATGAATGAAAAACCGAACCATAGCCCTAATCAATTGGATACTGTGACCCTTGAATACAATTACGCTTACTAATTTCTTTATCCATATAATTCTGAATCAACGTTTTTTTAAGTCCCCAATTGGGCGCAATAAGTAATTCCCAATCAGAAATACCAAACAAACGTTGTACTACAATATCTGGTCGCAACAACGGAATTAACTGGCACAATAAATCCGTATACTCTTCTAAAGTAAAAAGTGGAAAGGGATTACGTTTATAGTGCACACCAAGTATGGAACCTTCTACAATATGTAAATGATGAAACTTCACAAATTTTATTTGAGGATATTGATTGATCTCGTGTATGTATTGTAACATCATCTCGGTAGTTTCTCCTGGAAACCCAAACACAGTATGAATACACAAATCAATTGGACTGTTGGCAAACCATTCTACCGCTTGAATAAACTCTTGATGGGAACAACCTCGATTAATTTGTTGCAGCGTCGCATCATATATAGATTCCATTCCCATTTCAACATCAACATCTAATCGATCACAATAGGATTCCAATAACGCAATTTTTTCAGGATCCAAACAATCAGGGCGTGTACCTACAGAAAGTCCAACGATAAGCTCTGGCGCAGCTGCTATGGCTTCGTCATAACATTTTTTCAAATAATCAACATCACCATAAGTGTTGGTATTGGGTTGAAAATAAACAATAAAGCGTTCTGCTTTGTAGGACTTTTGGGCACGTTCGATGCCTTGCACTACTTGATCGGTAATGCTTGGCAATTGTCGAGAAAGTTCAGGCGTAAAAGAATCGGTATTGCAATACGTACATCCTCCAAATCCTTTACTCCCATCGCGATTTGGACAACTAAAACCAGCGTCTACAATAACTTTGTAAACCTTTTGTCCGTTGTATTTCTCTCTTAGAAAAGTACCATAATTGTTATAGCTTTTTCTTTCATTTGAAACTGTATCCTTCATTTTGCAAAAATAAGACGAATCTAGTTAATAGCAGAACATTCAATTGTAAAGTATTGCTAAATAACACTTTTAGCAAAATACAGCTATTTACAAAAATCAGATGAGAAGAATAAAATCATAGGGACGCCTACAGTAGTATTGTACACTATTTTACTATTGCTTATCACTTAATTCATTCTAAAACAAGCCCTCAAACAACTACTTACTAGCTCTCTTCGGACTATAAACATATCCAAAGCTCAGTTCAGAAAAATCGGCTTGTCCTAAATTAGCATTGATAGTTGCGGCAACAAAAACATTGTGTTGGGGTGCTTTTTTGGCGGTAATCGCGTAGTACCGAAATCCTAAACGAGAAGAAATATATTGCTTTGTTTTGGCTTTAAGTCCAAATGGTTTGGGAATATATACCCCCGAAGCAGCACTTCCGTTATTTAAATACCAATCCAGTTTAAAAGCAGGTTTGTACACGTTTATTCCTAATTCTGTTTCAATACTGATATGATGAATTAAGACTTCAAAATTGGTATACAAACCAATTGCTGAGGCATTTCTGAAGGGATTATTTTTCAATGCTGGAAATTGGGTATTGATCACTGAACCTTCTTCTTTAATGTAATCATAATAATCATCATAGAATCGATAGAAGAAACCTACACCGTATTTAAAGGTTTTATCCTTTATTCGACCTACCGAAAAAGAACTGGTATACACGTTTTTCAGTGCATTATAATCACGAGCCAAGACTTTTTGTCCCAAGCCCAATCGAGTTCCATAGAAGGTTTGCGTATGTGATTGATCCGAGGGACTAACTAAAGTTGGAACAGAAGCAGTGTTTTTGACGAAATTCAATTCTGTTTTTACAGTAGCTAAATAAGAATTTAAACCGTGATTGGGTAATCGGGTATGACCGTTTGAAAAATGGGTAAAGCCTCCACCAATTTTCAGGTTGAAGTCTTTTCGATGCACCAGATCATAATACAAAAAGGATCTAAAAGCCCAAGTAAAGTGAGTCGAAATTCCAAAATTTCCAGGGTTGGTAACTTTGTCATAAATGACGTTATTGTAAGATCCTCCCAAACCCACCTGAAAACGGATGCGTGGAGTCACACTATTCAAAACACCAAAATCAAAAAAAGGTATTACGCTAATTCCGTAACCCACTTTCTCCTTATTACCAAAATCAGCAAAAGATAGCAATATTCCAGTTTTGGGATAATTTAACCGTTTGGCCCAAGTGTCGTTTTCAAAGGTAGTTGTGCCAAAAGTAAAATCAACCCCTTTTTGTGTCTTCGTTTCCGGAAATATACTAATTGAGGGAATGGTTTCACCCATAGCATAACCAATTCCTATAAAATTGACATTGTTTTTGATGCTAGTAGTACGCTCTTGAGCAATACTTTTGACACCAAGTAACAAAAAGAAGATTTGTGATAACGTTCGTAAAGTCATAATTAATCATCATCATTTGAGTTGCTTGAATTACACAAGAAGCTTTAAACACAGAACGAAATCTATTTCTGTAACCTATGAATTCTCCATAAAAAAACACCCAACTTTACCTTCCTGAGTGTAAAATTGGGTGTTATCATTTTGAAAATACGCTGCTTGATTTTCTAGCAGAGAGGAAGGGATTCGAACCCTCGATACAGTTACCCATATACTAGCTTTCCAGGCTAGCTCCTTCAACCACTCGGACACCTCTCTATTTTGAGTTTGCAAATAACTTAAAAAAAATTGAGTTAGAAAAGGAAAAAAGTAATAATTAACCCATTTCGCCTCGAATTGATTTTTCGAATTGATTTTTAAAATTTTCATTAGAAATAGGCTGACCTAACAAAAACATTAGTTTGGTAATGGCAGCCTCTGTGGTACAGTCTTTTCCAGAAATCACTCCAATTTGTTTGAGCTGAGAACTGGTTTCATATTTGCCCATATCTACACTTCCTCCGGAACACTGCGTAACGTTTACAATATGTATTCCCGCTTCAATGGCATTTTTCAATAATTGAACAAACCAATTTTCGGTTGGAGCATTACCGGATCCAAAAGTTTCCAATACTACCCCTTTCAATCCAGGGACAGCCATTAGTGTTTCGAGTATCTTTTGATTGATTCCCGGAAACATTTTTACAATCATGACATTGTTGTCAAAGGATTTATGAATTTTAAGCACCTTATTTTGTGGCAAAGGCAACAACAAGTCGCTATTTACTTTAAGATGTACTCCTGATTCTATCAAAAAAGGGTAATTGGGAGAAGTAAAAGCATTAAAATGTTCCGCACTAATCTTTGTTGTACGATTCCCTCGATACAATTTGTATTCAAAATACAATCCAACTTCTGAAACTAAGGGCCTCCCATTTTCTTGTAAAGAAGCAATTTGTATGGCTGTAATCAGATTTTCTTTAGCATCTGTTCTCAAATCACCAATAGGCAGTTGAGAGCCTGTAAAAATCACTGGCTTTCCTAGATTCTCCAACATAAAACTCAAGGCAGACGCAGAATATGACATGGTATCTGAACCGTGAAGCACTACAAAACCATCAAAATCAGCATAATTTTGCTCAATTACCTCAGCAATAGCTACCCAACTCTCGGGGCTGATATTAGAGGAATCAATAGGGTTTTCAAAAGAAATGGTTTCAATGGCACAATCCAACAACTTCAACTCTGGCACGCGTTGCAAAAGCTTACTAAAGTTGAAAGCTTTTAGCGCTCCCGTCTCAAAATCTTTTTGCATACCGATGGTTCCACCGGTATAAATTAGTAGTATTTTGATATTAGAAGACATTGGTATATTTCAATTTATTCACCACCGGATTTGCATACATCGCCAAAAACCCTTCTAAAAGTTGTGGATTATCATGATCAATTCGCATTTCCAAACGGCGTTCGAACAAGGCTTTTTCTTCTTCTGTATACAAATGGCTGTATTGATTCGTTTTGTGCAACAAATCAAAAGCAATAAAATTGGTAGGCCACAATTTGTAGTTAGTCAAAATCGCATCATCTATAACTTGTGCCAGACCTAAAACTTGTTTATTAGCATTGCCTTCATGCGCCACAATTGCATCAATTTCGGAATCGATTACTTTTCCAACGTGAATATGAATACGTTTTTTTGTCCCTAAAACACCACTCAAAATATTCTTAAAATCTTCGTTTTTCTCTTTGATATAAATTTCATTATTGGCCTCAGCCATTAATTGTGGCATTTTCAAAACATCAGTAGGATCGTATTCATAGGAAATAGAAACCGGTACAATTTTCACTTTTTTGAAATAATCCATGATGTTTTTTTCATCCGAACCCATGCCCAACATTTTCAAAACACCTGGGTTAGTGGCATCGTTACCGTCTTTGGTTCTGCCCTCGCGTTGCGCAATCCAAACCGAACGGTTTTCGTGCAACAACAATTGTCCGATATATTCAGAAAGTAATTTAGAACTTTGCAACATTTCTCTTGGCGAAAGTCCGCGAAGTACTAAGAAATTGCGATTTAATTTGGCTAAGACCTTCAAAAAAGATTTCTTAACTAAATTATCTCCGATTGCCGAGGCTGTCATCACCAATCCGTGTTCGAACAAGGTGGCGTTGAGCAAAGTGGTGTCTAAAAGTATGTCTCGGTGATTCGAAACAAACAAATAGGCGGTATTTTTTTCTAAATGTTCAAATCCAGAAGTGGTCAATCCATCGGAACTTTTCTCTAAAATTTTTCCAACCGATTGATAAATAAAATTACACTGAAAATCACGAATAGAGTGTGTTTTTTTGAGCTGTTCCTTCCAAACCTCATCTTCTACCTCAGGGAACGAAAAGTTCATCAAAGCTTTCATCATCGGATGCTGAATCACATCAGATAAAGCTTGATTTACTTCAGAATCATAAAATGGTCGTATGGCGTCAAATTTTTGCATTGGATTTTCACTTTTAATGGGCACAAAAGAACGAAAAAAAAGGCAAACAATAGGTACATTTCCCCTTAAATCCCAAATACCCGTTTCGAATTTTCGGTAGTAATCTGAGCAATTTCGGCTACACTCAAGTTATAAATTGCAGTCAACTTTGCGGCTACATTCACTACATAACTGCTTTCGTTTCGCTTACCGCGAAAGGGAATCGGAGCCAAATAAGGCGAGTCGGTTTCGAGTACAATGTGGCGTAAATCAATGCGGTCTAAGAACTGGTCAATTTTTCCGTTTTTAAACGTTACTACACCACCAATTCCTAACAACATATTATAAGAAATGGCCTGTAATGCTTGTTCATAGGTTCCCGAAAAACAGTGGAATATTCCAAACAATTCTGGGCTTTTCTCTTCTTCTAGAATTTCGAAAATTTCATCAAAAGCCTCACGACAGTGAATCACTATGGGCAATTTGTACTGCTTTGCCCACTGAATTTGTTGTCTAAAAGCAATTTGTTGTTCCTTAAGATGCGTTTTGTCCCAATACAAATCGATGCCTATTTCACCAATCGCGAAGAACTTTCGCTTGACTAGTTCGGAAGCTACGTGCGCTAACTCGGCTTCGTAATTGTCTTTCACATACGTTGGATGCAAGCCCATCATCAAAAAAACATTCTCTGGAAAATCCTGTTCCAAATCATACATTGCTTGAGTACAAGTCGAGTCAATAGCTGGAATAAAAAAACGAGAAACGCCAGCATTGATGGCACGTTGTATCATTTCGCCTCGGTCTTGGTCAAATTCTTCAGAATATAAATGGGTATGCGTATCAGTAAGTATCATTGTATCATTTTTGCGGGACAAAGTTAGCGTTTTGCCCTAGTAGTTTTAAAATTTTTAGGCTACTTTTGAAAAGGCACTTTTATTATGGAAAATCTACACGCAATCTTACAAACCGAAAACTACCAAAAAATCCGATTCAAAATCATTAAAACCCAGCATTTATTGGTCAAAGCCAAAATCAATGGTATTGCGGGTAATTTCATACTCGACACTGGCGCTTCAAGCAGTTGCGTAGGTTTTGAAGGCATCGATTTCTTTCAGTTAAAGGCCAAAAAATCCAAAACCAAAGCCGCAGGCGCAGGCGCCACTGGAATGCTAACCCAACTTTCTACCGACAACAAGCTGCAACTGGGCCGCTGGAAAACCGATGATGCCGCACTTGTGATTTTCGACTTATCGCACGTCAACGAAGCGCTCACTCAACACAAAGCCAAACCCGTTCACGGCATTATTGGCGCCGACATTCTCCTAAAAGGCAAAGGGATTATTGATTACTTTAATCATTATTTGTATTTGAAACAAGATTTTTAGGGCAATTGCCAAGGCACCACGCTATCCGCTATAGTTTTGCAAAACCTTAAATGGAAGTTTTGCAAAAGCTGCCGCTCCTATCGTTATTGCGGTAAAGTGCTTCAAACAGAATTTCTTGTTCTAAAACAAATCCCAAATTCTAAATGAGTTTGGGATTTATTTTATTATAAGTATTTCTTTAAAATGGCTTCTTTTTGTTTGAGATCATGCTAAAAAAGGATTATAAAGTTACAGTAACTAAATGATTTCCATGTTTTTCATCATAAACTTCTATCAAATAACCGTCATGAAAATTTCTCACCCAAACTAATTTCGTAACTCTTATAAAATAGTTATACCATTTTCTTTCCCCTAAAATCGAAGGGTTAAGTTTGTTGTTAATAATTGCTTTTTGAATTTTATTTTCTATATCCATACTACAATTTTACAAAATCTAAAAAAAGATGAAAAAGCTCCTTACCATTATGAGTAGAAAAAAAATTATTATTTATCCTTTCAGCTACTCTTTCATCCTTTTGGAGTAACTTATTTATACCTTCAACACAATTATCAACTGTCCCTTCAAGAATATACCCGACAAGAAACCCTTCACATTCAAAATATTTTCCACCTTTTAAAAAATTATCAATCCCCGTAGATATATATCGTCTTTTTAAACCAGAATCGTTTGCTTTAAGATTCTTAGCTTCTACATGATATTTAAATTCTTCTTTCTGCCAAAATTTAGTAAAACGCATATCAATCCTTGAAAATTCTGCGGCAAAACCTCTAACAAATTCTGCCTCTCTATCAAATAGATGGTTTTCTAAATTGGTTGAAATTTCCCAAGTTTTTCTTTTAGGATTTTCATCGATATAATTATGAAGAATTGCCGTTATGTCGTTTTCATGAAAGTCTAATAAAATAGATTTATTAGAAATGGAAGTAGAATACGCCTCAACAAACAAAGTTGTACATCTTTCTTTGAATTTATTTTGAAATTTTTGAGATATTGAAGCTTTTAAAGTTCCTGCCATTATTCTTTCATATTAAGAATTTCAACTAATAAAGATTTACAATCCTCCATAGCAGCGGTTTGACTCCAAAAACGTCTTTGATTGGGTTTTATGATATAAACATCATTATTATCATAATAGTTTAGTTTTTTTCTGAAATAAACACTTGGAGTATCTTTACTCCATAGTTTTTTATCCAATGTTTTTAATTCTTTATAAATATCTTCTTTTGATTCGAAAACAGGTTTTTCTTCATTCCCAAATGATATTTTAACCAAATACAATGGGCAATTTCCTTTGATATCATAAATTGTTGCAGAAGCTTTTAAATCAACATCATCCAACCAATTATTTAGTTCTTTTGTTAGTCTATTAAGATAAATATTTATTTCATTAACTGGTAAAACTGCTTTAGATTTCTCTTGATTTTCAAACAAATCCAAACTATAATCAAGTGTGTCTTGAATTATTATCTGCTCGTCTTCTGTTAACTTTAACATATCATTATAAATAATCTTATCAATTTGCTTTTCTAAAAGAAGAATATCCGCTTTTGAACCATTCTCTTCATCTAATTTTTTTATCGATAAAATTTTATCAAATAAATATACTAAAGTGAATTTAATATCTTCATTTATTGTGTATGGCAAAGTAAGAAACTCATTTTTCATAATTTGTTCCCTTTCTATTCCATAAGAAGAAATAGTTAAGAAAAGTAAATATGAGCTAATTTTAGAATTTAATAATGTTGTTAATGCTTTTAAGTAATTTTCATTCTTGTCCAAAGAATAAAATCCATATACGCCATCTCTAAAAGTACAGACTTCATCTAAATAAGAAGCGCAAATTTGGTTATCATTCAATCCTTTTTTCAACAACAAATGAGGTGATAAATAAGCGTCTAAATCTCCTAATCTTCTGAAAATATTTATATTTTGAACTCCAACATCTTTTCTTAAAGAGTTATCAATCCCATAAAATAATTTTGCTTTAATTGTTTTAATAGAAGAATTAATACCTTTTAAATTTGAACTATTAGATGTAAATCTTTCTATATAATCAGCATCTAAATATTTATTTTCCGAGATAAAAATATTTTTCTTAGGCTTATCTCTTTTGTTTGTCAATAATTGAAATCCTACACCATTTTTAATATTGTTTTTTCTTAAATCGTTTTTTAATGATTTATTTTTAAACAACTTTTCAATCAACTCAAAATCAAAATAACTTCCCCACATTGCTATTTTCCAGATTCTAGTGTCTTTCTTTTCACATTCTATTCTTGGCAAATGCTTTTCATCCGATGAATCAATTACAATTCCCTCTAAGATATCATTTTTAATATAGGTCTTAGGTGCATAATATGTAATGGTAGCTTTTGGACTTGCAGGTTTTTCTTTTTTATAAAAAACTATACTAATTGGCTCTACCGCTGAACCAAAAAGGTGACCACCTGAATTTTTAGGAGCTTTTCTTAAAATGGAAAAATTATAAATTTTTTCTACATAATTTCCGTTGAATAACCATTGTCTAAAATTTTGATACGTCCCACCTGTATTAGTCAAAACTTTGGTGTTAAAAATCAGGGCAATTTCACCTTTTGGTGCTAATAAAGTGGCTTTGTGCATAAATGGCAAAACCATTTCTTTTGCAAAATCATTTGCTTCACAATAAGTTTTTATTGTTGGTAATAAGTTTTTTGTCCCAAATGGAGGATTTCCAACTACCAATTGAAAATTTTGCAATTCTGATATTTCGAAATCTGAAATAGTATCTCTTTTAAAAAGATTATATCCTTGTTCATTTAAAGTTAAATCATCAGGATCGTTTATTAAATAAGGAAATTTAATATTCCCATTCCACCAACCTGTCTTTGGGTCTAGATTGTCCAACAACGCTAAATACAAACTAAATGCCGCAACTTTAATTGATTTTGGTTCAATTTCAATCCCGAAAATATTGTCTTTTAGAATCTTTACCAGAATATCGAAATCCGGCTTTTTTTTGTATTTGTTTTCATAACGTTTTACTAAACGCTTAAAACTTTGAACCAAAAAAATTCCTGAACCACAACTTGGATCAAGAGTTTTTATATTGTAATTGGTTTTGTCTTTTTGAATGGGTAACTTCTCATTTAAAATCAGTTCAACTAATGATGGAGGTGTATAAAAAGTTCCAGAATCTTTTTTATTTTTTTCATCTAATTCGGATAAAAAGTTTTCGTAGATTTCACTTAATAATTCAATTCGAATAATACTAAAATCAAATAACCTCCAGCCTTCAAAAAGAATAATTTGTTCATCATTTTCACAACCATTAATAAAACATTTTTTTATTAATTCTAAATGATTTGGTTTGACTAGATTTCTTTCCTCTTGAGTTATAGTAAATAAACTTCCATTAAAGTCATTGGATAATCTTTGGAATAGATTATAAGTAGCTTCAATATTTTCTAGAACCTTAAAATAAGAATCCGCATGATCTAAAAAAGTAGCATAAAATGGTTTTGTAGTCGCTCCTTTATCTTCTAAATACAATAAAAATAAAGAACGCATCACTAATTTATGAATGATGTCTTTGTCTTTTAACCCTTCTTTTTCTAGCTTCCTCGAAACATTAATTAAACTCTTAATTAAATATTTATCAACTCTATTTTGGAGATTTAGTTTGTCTTTTATCTCTTTAGCTTCAATTGCTGACCAAATAAATCCTGTGTCAATAGCAATTCTTGAAAAAAGTGTATTAAGAGTTTTTAATTTTGCTTCGTCTGTTTCCTCACAACAAAAAAGTTGCAGTTCTTGTAATTGACTTTTTAACTTTAAGTCAGCTATATTTTTATCTAAAACGAAAGGTTTTACAGAACAATTATAAATTCTAATTTCTGTTTTAGTATAAACATAGAGAAATAAAACTTTTTGAAAATTCCAACAAGTATGCTGAATTTCAGCAATTAAATTTAAAGTTTGTATATCAAAAGAATCAACCTCTTTTAAAAATAATGCGGGTTGATTTTCATTTTCATATACTTTAACAATTCCATGTCTTTCAATATCAAATATTTCAATATCAATTTCCTTGCTATCTTTTGCAAAGTCATTGAAATCGAGTTGTTGAAAAATGGAATTTGACATTATTTGGGTTTTAAACAAAAATAATTTAAAATTTAATATTCCGTACTGATACGGAAAATATTTTTAATTATTATACTAACAAAAAAAATCCCAAAAACCAGTATTGGAATTTGGGATTTTGTGTATTTAAAATGGAATGGACTACAACTCAAATGCTTTTTTAGGATTGTTATCGCAAAGCAACTCCACTGGATTTTCTAATGCTTCTTTCACTGCTACCAAGAAACCAACTGACTCGCGTCCGTCGATGATTCGGTGGTCATAAGAAAGGGCTACGTACATCATTGGGTGAATTTCAACTTTACCATTTACAGCAATTGGACGCTCAATGATGTTGTGCATTCCCAATATTCCTGACTGTGGAGGGTTGATAATTGGAGTAGACAACATTGAACCAAAAACACCACCATTGGTAATCGTAAAGGTTCCTCCTGTCATATCATCTACAGTAATTTGTCCGTCGCGTGCTCTCAAAGCCAAACGTTTGATTTCGGCTTCAACTCCACGGAACGTCAAGTTTTCTGCATTACGAACTACTGGCACCATTAAACCTTTTGGTCCAGAAACAGCGATTGAGATATCACAGAAATCGTAGGCTACTTTGTAATCGCCATCCATCATAGAGTTTACGTCTGGATACAATTGCAACGCTCTAGTTACCGCTTTGGTAAAGAAAGACATATAGCCTAAACTTACTCCACCGTGTTTTGCTTTGAAAGCATCTTTATACTCGTTACGCAAGTTGTTGATAGGCGTCATGTTTACTTCATTGAAAGTAGTCAACATTGCCGTATCGTTTTTGGCAGCTACTAATCGCTCAGATACTTTACGACGCAACATAGACAATTTGGTACGCTCTACACCACGAGAACCTCCTGTTGGCGTTCCCATAGACGGCACTGCATTAATCGCATCTTCTTTAGTGATTCTACCTGCTTTTCCAGTTCCAACAAGGGTTGCTGGAGCTATATTTTTCTCGTCTAATATTTTTCTTGCCGCTGGTGATGGTGTGCCTGCAGCATAACTTGGAGCTACTGGAGCTGCTTTTGGAGCTTCAACTTTCACCTCTGCTTTTGGAGCTTCGGCTACTGGTGCTGGTGCTGCCACTGGTGCTACACCAGATGGTTTTGCTGCGCTAGTATCAATTAAACAAACTACTGCGCCTACAGCTACAGCATCGCCTTCTTCTGCTTTTAAAGTAATAATACCACTGGCTTCTGCTGGCAACTCTAAGGTAGCTTTGTCTGAATCTACTTCAGCAATCGCTTGATCTTTTTCTACATAATCACCATCTTTTACTAACCAAGTGGCTATTTCTACTTCTTTGATCGATTCCCCTGGTGATGGGACTTTCATTTCTAAAATCATCTTCTTTTAGTTTATTGTTTGTAGTTTATGGTTATTAGTTTGAGGCTTATGGTTTTGTATCGGATTTGAAATTACCAACAAAAAACCACTAAAGCTTTTATCTAAATAAATTTTTATCAAATACCATTTTAATGGCGTCAGCATGACGGCGCTTGGCTCTGGTATAACTTCCTGAAGCTGGTGCAGCGTAAGCTCTTAACGAAGCTAATCTCCATTTTACCAAATCAAAATTAGCTAACATATACGTATAAGCTCCCATGTTTTTCGGCTCTTCTTGTGCCCAAACATAATCGTCGGCATTTGGATACTGAGCGATAATCGTTTTTAACTGCTCGATTGGTAATGGGAACAATTGTTCGATTCGCACTACAGCTACATCCACTCTTCCATTAATACCTCTTTCGGCAGTAATGTCATAATAGAATTTACCTGTACAGAATACTAATGTTTTCACCTCAGCTTTGTTTACTGCAGTATCATCAATAGTTTCTTGGAATTCACCATGCGTAAAATCTTCCAACGGCGAAACACATCTTGGATCACGCAATAAACTTTTCGGAGTAAACACAATTAACGGTTTACGGAAATTCGTTTTCATTTGTCTTCTCAACAAGTGGAAGAAATTGGCCGGCGTAGTACAATCGGCCACAAACATATTATGACGAGCACAAAGTTGTAAGTAACGTTCCATTCTTGCAGAAGAATGCTCTGCTCCTTGCCCTTCGTAACCGTGAGGCAATAACATCACGATTCCGTTTTGATTGTTCCATTTGTCTTCTCCACAAGAGATATATTGGTCAATCATAATTTGGGCACCATTAGAGAAATCTCCAAATTGTGCTTCCCAAATTGTCAAGGCATTTGGATTGGCCAAAGCATAGCCGTAATCAAATCCTAAAACCCCATACTCAGACAAGAAAGAATTAAATACATAGAAGTTTCCTTTTTTGTCTTTGATATGATCTAATAAAACAACTTCTTCCTCTGAATCTTCTACTTTTACAACTGCATGACGGTGTGAAAAAGTACCTCTCTCTACATCTTGTCCCGAAATTCTGACATCATAACCTTCGATCAAAAGCGAACCATACGCCATGGTTTCGGCAGTTCCCCAATCGATCGTGTTATTATCGTATCCTGTTTTTCTATCGGCTACAATTTTGGAAATTTTGTTGATGAATTTTTTATCTGAAGGCAAGCTCGAAACAGTTTCGATAATTGAGTCAAGTGTTTCTTTGTCTACTGTAGTTTTAACTTTTTGCAACATAGTAGCAGCAGAAACTTGTTCAAAACCATTCCATTCATTTTGCATAAATGGAGTAATTACCGTTAATTCCTTTTTACGAGAAGCTTCTAAGTTATCGTTGAGTTTATCTTTGTATTCTTTTTCAATTTGGTTAACATAAGTAGCGTCAATCACTCGCTCTGCTAATAATTTCTCAGCATAGATATCTCTTGGATTTTGATGCTTTGCAATTAATTTATATAAAACAGGTTGTGTAAATCTTGGCTCATCTCCTTCGTTATGACCATATTTTCTGTAACCAAGTAAGTCAATAAACACATCGCGTCCAAATTCCATTCTGAAATCCAACGCAAATGACATGGCATGAACTACAGCCTCTGCATCGTCAGCATTAACGTGTAATACGGGCGAAAGGGTTACTTTGGCCACATCCGTACAATACGTTGACGAACGAGCATCAAGATAGTTCGTAGTAAAACCTACTTGATTGTTGATTACAATATGAATGGTTCCGCCAGTTTTGTACCCATCTAACTGCGCCATTTGCACAATTTCGTACAAGATTCCTTGACCAGCAATCGCGGCATCACCGTGCACGGCAATAGGTAAAACTTTAGAGAAATCATCCGCATAGTACTTATCTTGTTTCGCTCTAGTAATTCCTTCAATAACGGCACCTACAGTTTCTAAGTGAGAAGGATTTGGCGCCAAGTTGATGTTGATTTTTTTACCATTTCGAGTTACTTTATCCGCAGTTAATCCCAAATGGTATTTAACGTCCCCATCAAAATATTCTTGATCGTAATCTTTTCCGTCAAACTCACTAAAAATATCTTGAGTAGATTTATCAAAAATGTTAGCAAGGACATTCAAACGTCCACGGTGTGCCATTCCCATTACAAATTGCTCTACACCTTTATCGGCTGCTTTTTCAATCAAAGCATCCAAGGCAGGAATGATCGTTTCGCCTCCTTCTAAAGAAAAACGTTTTTGACCTACATATTTAGTATGTAAAAAGTTTTCAAAGGATACCGCTTGATTTAATTTTTCTAAAATCACCTTTTTCTCATCAGCTGAGAAATTAGGTTGATTGTCATTGATTCTAATTTTTTGACGAATCCACTCTACTACTTCAGGTTTACGAATAAACACATATTCTATACCGATGTGTTGACAATAGATACGCTCTAAGTGTCCGATAAGTTTTCTCAATGAACAAGGTTCTAATCCGATCACTTTGGCCGCATCAAAAACAACATCCATATCAGAGGAAACTAGACCAAAATTTTCAATATCTAAAGTTGGTAAATATACGCGACGGTCACGAACAGGATTTGTTTTGGTAAACAAATGCCCTCGCATACGATAGCCCTCAATTAATTTGATAACTCTAAATTCTTTTTGTAATTTTTCTGAAAGTTGTGCATTGGATGCAAAACAAGAATCGTCAGAAGCTTGAACAATAGCTTGTGCTGGTGGAAGACTGGCCTGTTCTTCATTATACGTAGTCATTCCAAAATCGAAACCTTGAAAAAAACTTCTCCAACTTGGCTCTACGCTATCTGGATTTTCTAAATACTGATCGTATAATTGTGCAAAAAATTCGGTGTGTGCTGCGTTTAAAAATGAAAACTTATCCATAGTATTAGTTGAATGAATTTTTAAAATAGTCCGACAAAAGTACAATAAACGGATATAACTAATTCAACTTTTTGATTACTTTTACTGCAGTTTTTGTTAAATAAAACCCATTATCATGAAAAAAATTAATTTTTTTACTGTTAGCTCGTTGATTTTCCTATTCGTATGCTTCAGTTTTACGAAATCGTTGTATGCGCAACAATCCCTTTCGAATAGTTTTGGCAAAAAAATTCAGTTTGGAGGAGGACTTGGATTGAATTTTGGGTCAGGATTTACTGATATTTCTGTTGCGCCAAGTGCTATTTATAACATCAATCCAATTGTTGCACTTGGAGCCAGTCTACAATTTGGGTATATTAAGGTAAAAAATAGCTACGAAACCTACACTTATGGAGGAAGCTTAATTGGATTACTCAATCCTATTCCGCAAATTCAACTTTCGGCTGAGCTAGAACAATTACGATTCAATACTGATTTCAGAACAATAACAGGAAACATCGCTTCGGATAATTTTTGGAATACTGCTTTATATGTTGGGGCAGGTTACCGAAGCAACAATGTTACAATTGGAATTCGCTATGACTTGTTACACGATGACAACAAAAGTATTTACAGCGAAGCGTTCATGCCGTTTGTAAGGGTTTATTTTTAGAAAGAATCAAATAAGGAATAATTAAGAGTAAGTGAAGAAGGTACTAGAAAAATAGTCAAAAATGTAATTACTCCATTTCTAAGTATAAAACCAAGCGAAACTCAGCGATAAAAATTCCTAAACCACACCTTTTGCCACTCTCGCTTTAAAATTAAAAATGCGACTTGACCCGACAATTCGACAATATCAGAACCGTCCAATTGCTTAATCTCGTTTTCAGGCACATCAATAATATAGAGCAGGTTTAAATATTCGGCGAACTTGTACTGAATAAGTCGGTATATTTTATCTTGTAAAGCAATTTTGAGTTCATCGGGCAAAACACTTAAAGAAAAATCTATGCTTTCGTTGGCAAGATTAAAATCTTTATTGATTTGAGCCACCAACTTTACATACAAATCCTCCTTTGTTGCTTCCGTTAGTAAATGATCCATATTTAGGGGAGCTACATACATGGTTTGCTTTTTAATGCTTATAATAGCATGGTGACTTTTATTTTTTTGCCTTGCTCGACTAATTCTTTAAACTTTTCGTTCCATTAAGTTTTTACCAAAAGCTCTCAATAGTTCCTTTTTATCTGGCGTAATATTTAATTTATCCAATGTCGCAAAAGCCAAAAGTGTATAAGTTTCAATCGCTTCTTGAGTAGCATTTGAAGCACCGCTCTCTGTAAAAATTTGTTTTACCTGTTCAATTTTTGTTGTTACTGCTTCGGGTTGAATTGAAAACAAATCAATTAATTGCTCTTTTTGCTTCTCGTTTGAAAACTCTAATGCTTTTAAATAAAGATAGGTTTTTTTATTCTCAATAATGTCCCCTCCTACTTGTTTCCCAAAGGTTGCAGGATCTCCAAAAGCATCTAAGTAATCGTCTTGTAACTGAAAAGCAATACCTAAATTCAATCCGAAATCATAAATTAATTTAGCATTGGTTTTGGACGTTTTAGCGATTATTGCACCCATTTTCATAGCAGCTGCCACCAAAACTGCCGTTTTGAATTCGATCATTTTTAAATATTCTGGAATCGTAACGTTGTTTCTCGTTTCGAAATCCACATCCCATTGCTGTCCTTCGCAAACTTCCAAAGCTGTTTTACTGAATAACTTTGCTAATTTTCGAAACGTTTTGGGTTCGTATTTTTCAAAATATTGATAGGCCAAAATAAGCATGGCATCACCAGATAAAATTCCAGTATTGGTATCCCATTTTTCATGAACGGTTTCGTGTCCTCTCCTCAAAGGCGCAGCATCCATAATATCATCATGCACTAAAGAAAAATTATGAAAAACCTCCACCGCCATGGCTGCTGGTAATGCTTTTTGATAATTGGCATCAAATATTTCGGCACTCATTAAAGTCAACACTGGACGCATACGCTTTCCACCCAAGGACAAAATATAGTGAATAGGATCATAAAGGTTGCGAGGTTCTTTATGAATGGATTGGTTTTCGAGATAAGCTACAAAAAACTCTTGGTAGGCTGAAACTGAATACATGTTTATAAAAATTCGATTAGCAAGCTCCAAAGATACAATTCCATACTATATTTTGAGTAGAAAATTCGGCCGTGAATCATTATATTTCTGTAGAACAATTGTTAAATAACTGTTTCCGAAAACGTTTCAAGTGTTAAAAAATAGGTTTACATGGAAACTTATTTGGTATTCAAAGTTTCCTGACTATATTTGCCATGGATTTTAAATGCATCCAAAAAAACTAAACCACCATCCATCACCAATTCTTAAACCCAAAAAATGAATCCAAAAAACCGCATCAATTCTAATCAATCAGAGGTATTGATTGAGGGCAAAAACTCAGTTCTGGCCTATATTGGCGGAAAAAACAATCAATTTAGCGGCTACGTAGTACTGGATAATGACACCATTGAGGATGCTTCCTTAGAATTTTCTTTAGATATGTATCACAATCATAACCAGAAAGATTCGGTACCGTTTATTTCGAAGATTACGTCGCTGTTTGATGAAAACGAAGCACCGATCATACAATTCAAATCCACTTCTTTCCAAAGAGTCAATAAAAATATCAATTTTTTAAAAGGCGATCTGACCATCAAAAATGTAACTAAAACATTAGAATTGGATGCTGCCTTTTTGGGAATAAACAATTACGATGGCCATCAAAAAGGGGCTTTTGAAGTATCGACAAAAATTAGCAAAAACGATTTTGACAATTGGTACAATTCCAACTTTCAACAGGCTGGGATTTCAATTGGAAGAGATATTAAACTGGTCGCAAACTTAGAATTCCTAGTTTAAAGACAGCATAATTTACGTAACAACATTAAATCTAAACTGGATATACTGATGAAAGATAAAATAATGGCTAAAGCTAGTGAGTTGTTTTTAAAACTTGGTTTTAAAAGCATCACCATGGACGATATTGCTTGCGAAATGTGCATATCTAAAAAAACAATTTATAAGTATTTCTGCAACAAAGAGGTTTTAATTGAAGAAAGTACCGAGGTCATGCACAAAAAAGTACACCAAGGTATCAACGCAATTGTTCAACAAAATTTCAACGCCATTGAAGAAAATTTTGAAATACGAAAAATGTTCAAAGAAATGCTAAGTTCAGGTGACACATCTCCAATGTATCAATTGAAAAAACATTATCCCGATATTTACTTCAAATTAGTCCATCGCGAAGTGAGCGAATGCAACACTGTATTCAAACAAAACATTCTTAAAGGTATCGAACAAGGATTGTACCGTCCCAATATACCCCTTGAATCGTATGTAAAATTTTATTACACGATTATTTTCGACATCAACGGCAATACCATTTCTGAGAAAGAAGCACAGAAATTAGAACTCGAGGCGTTAGAATATCATACGCGTGCCATGGCCACATTAGCAGGAATCATCGAGCTTGAGAGACAATTAGAGCATCATCTTTTACTAACACAAAACAATAATAACACTGAATTCGTACCACTAAATAATTATTAAACTATGAAATATCGATTTTCCGTAATTTGTCTTTTACTCCTTGTCTTGAATAGCCAAGCACAAGAAGTTCAAACACTTACTTTACAACAGGCTTTAAAATTTGCTCTCGAAAACAAAGCCGAAGCACAAAAAGCCAAGCTTAAAGTAGAAAATAGTCAATACCAAATTGAGGAAGTTCGTTCCAGAGCTTTACCACAAATTGTGGCTAATGGAAATTTAAGTTACAGTCCAATACAACAAACAAGTGTTATTGATGGAAGTAATTTTGGCCAACCCGGAACTTTAATTCAAGCCGTGTTTGGACAAAAATGGAACTCGACCGCTGGAGTAACGTTAACTCAAGCTTTATTTGACCAATCCGTTTTTACGGGTTTAAAAGCAGCGCGTACTACCCGAGAATTCTATCAAATCAACAACCAACTTACCGAAGAACAAGTTATTGAAGGCGTTGCCAACAACTATTACCAAGTGTATGTGTTGCGTCAAAAATTAACATTACTAGAAAACACCTTCAAGATCACTGAAAAATCTCGTGATATTGTTAAAGGACAATTCGAAAATGGATTGGCAAAAAAAATTGATTTGGATCGAATGAACGTAAGGGTCACCAATGTGATGACGCAGAAACAACAAATCATCAACCTAATTCAACTCCAAGAAAACACTTTGAAGTTTTATATTGGAATGCCTATTGGAACCCAAATCAGCATTCCTACTACGGGATTTGAAATTAGTCCTTTAGCGATTACCGAAGCTCCAAACCCAACTACTAGAACTGAATTTTTATTATTGAAAAAACAAGAAGAACTCTTGCATCTACAAAAAAAGGCAGCAATAGCCAATTACTACCCCACCTTATCCCTATCGGCAAATTACAGCTACTTTGGACAAGGTCCCGTAATGCCTTTACTAAAATTACCCTCTGACGGAGTGTATTGGTCTGACTTCTCATCTGTGGCTTTAAATTTAAGAGTACCTATTTTTACTGGTTTTGGCACAAGAGCCAAAGTAAGACAAACTGACGTAGAATTGCGAACCATTCAAGAAGATCTTAAAGACACGCAATTAGCTTTGGATCTAGATTACAAAAATGCCAATACGCAAATCCAAAACAGCATCATTACAATCACCAACCAAAAAGAAAACATGCGTTTGGCCGAAGAAATTCTAAAAAACACTAATAATAATTATCAACAAGGTTTGGCCTCATTGACCGATTTGTTAGATGCAGAAAACACAGCTACTGAAGCTCAAAACAACTACACAGCTGCCATCTTAGACTACAAATTAGCCGAAATAAAACTAGTAAAATCAAAAGGAGAACTTAAAACATTATTAAATAACTAAATCATGAAAAGAAATATAACAACTATCATAATTATCATTGGAGCTTTAGGCTTAATCGGCTATGTGTTAATGAAAAACAAAGCTGAGAATGAAGAAAAAATTGCCATTGTAGCCTCTAAAAATGCTAGTGTATCTGTAAAAGCTACTCAAGTTAAAAACGAAACAGTTTCATTGGATTTTGTAGCCAACGGGAATTTTGAACCCATCCAAGAACTAACCTTCTCGGCTGAAAAATCAGGTAAAGTAATTAGCGTTTTAGCCAAAGAGGGTGATAGAGTTAGTGTTGGACAAACCCTAGCCATTGTTAGAGGAGACGTGATTGATGTGAATGCAAAAGCGGCAGAAGCAGCCTACATGAACGCTAAATCAGATTACAACCGATTTGAAAATGCGTACAAAACAGGTGGAGTAACCAAACAACAATTAGACCAAGCTAAATTGGGTTTGATCAATGCGGAATCGAATCTCAAACAAGCTAAAATAAATGTAGGAGACACCCGAATTAAAGCGCCTATCAACGGAATCATCAACAAAAAACACATCGAACCGGGATCTATGTTGGCCGCAATGCCAGCAACGGCACTTTTTGATATTGTTAATGTAAGTAAATTAAAACTGAAAGTTACAGTTAGCGAGGCGCAAGTCGCAAGTTTAAAAGTAGGTAACACCATTAACATCAAAACCAGTATTTATCCTGACAAAGCATTCACGGGTCGCATCACTTTTATTGCAGCCAAAGCGGATACTAACTTAAATTTCCCTGTAGAAATAGAAGTAGCCAACAACTCCAATCAAGAGCTTAAAGCAGGAATGTATGGAACTGCTATATTCCAATCAAGCCAACAAAAACAAGCCATGACTATTGTACCAAGAACGGCGTTTGTAGGTAGTGTTAGCAGCAACGAAATATTTGTGATCGAAAACGGAATTGCTAAATTAAAAAAAGTAACAGCTGGTAGAATTTTAGGTGACAAAGTTGAAATTATCAATGGGCTTACAATTGGCGAAACAGTAATCACAACAGGACAAATCAACCTACAAGATGGCGTTGCCGTAGAAATCATTAAATAATTGATTGCAATAATCAACAAATCACACCTATGAAATTAGCAGAAATATCAATAAAACGACCTTCGTTAGTGATTGTATTATTTACAATCCTAACGCTGGCAGGTATCTTTAGTTATAGCCAATTGGGCTATGAATTGATCCCTAAATTCGAAACCAATGTAATCACGATCTCAACGGTATATCCAGGAGCTTCGCCAAGTGAGGTTGAAAACACTGTTACCAAAAAAATTGAGGACGCCATCGCCTCACTTGAAAATATCAAGAAAATTGATTCTAAATCTTATGAGAGTTTATCGGCCGTATCGGTAACACTTACTTCTAATGCGAATGCTGACATTGCGATGAACGATGCGCAACGTAAGATTAACGCCATTTTGGGTGACCTACCCGATGATGCCGATCCGCCATCTTTGACCAAATTCTCGTTAAGTGACCTACCTATTATGACCATTGGTGCCAATGGAAAAATGGATGAAGCAGCCTTTTATGATTTGATCGACAAAAAAGTAGCCCCTATTTTATCACGTGTAGAAGGTGTGGCACAAGTAAATATTATTGGCGGGCAAGAACGTGAAATTCAAGTAAATATTGATGCACTAAAACTTCAAGGTTTTGGATTATCTGTCCCACAGGTGCAACAAATGATTCTAGCTTCAAACTTAGATTTCCCTACTGGAAATATTCAAACTAGAGAACAAAAAATATTAATTCGTTTAGCAGGAAAATATAAAAATGTTGATGAATTAAGAAATCTTGTTATTTCTTCTCAAAACGGAATTCAAATTCGTTTACAGGATATTGCAGATGTTCAAGACAGTCAGAAAATTGCTGAGAAAATCGCTAGAATTGACCAAAAAAGTGCGATTGTACTTCAAATCATCAAACAATCTGATGCTAATGCTGTAGCGGTGAGTGAATTGATTGTTAAAACCATCGCTTCTATTGAAAATGATTACAAAGAAAATGCCTTAGAACTCGAAATTGCAAAAGACAGCACCGTTTTCACTCTTGAAGCGGCCGATTCAGTAGTACATGATTTATTAATTGCCGTACTATTAGTGGCATTAGTAATGTTGTTTTTCCTTCACAGTATCCGAAACTCATTAATTGTAATGATTTCCATACCGGCTTCATTGGTGGCTACCTTTATCGGAATATATCTATTAGATTATACTTTAAACTTGATGAGTTTATTAGGATTATCTTTGGTGGTCGGAATCCTTGTCGATGATGCCATTGTAGTACTAGAAAACATTTATCGACATATGGAGATGGGTAAAAACAGGGTTCGAGCCGCATATGATGGTACTGCCGAAATTGGCGCTACCGTAACTTCGATTACCCTTGTAATTGTGGTGGTATTTTTACCAATTGCCTTGAGTACCGGATTGGTATCTAACATCATCACACAATTCTGTATGACGGTAGTGATCTCTACTTTGCTTTCTTTACTCACCTCATTTACTATCATTCCTTGGCTTTCTTCCAGATTTGGAAAATTAGAACATATTGAAGGTAAAAATTGGTTCGGAAAAGTGATTTTAGCCTTTGAAAACATGCTAACACGATTCACGCATTGGGTGACCGAGATATTAGAATGGTGTTTGGATCATTACATCAAAACGATTCTAGCCGTATTGGTTTTATTTTTTGCTTCAATTTCGTTGTTACCTCTAGGATTCATTGGTGGAGAGTTTTTTGCTTCTTCTGATAGTGGGGAATTTTTGGTTCAAATAGAATTACCCAAAGATGCTTCCTTGGAACAAACCAACTTTATGACCCAAAAAGCAGAAGCTTACTTGAGTAAACAAGAGTATGTAAAAACTCAAATTACTACTGTGGGTCAAACCTCAGAGGGAATGGGAGCTGCCCAATCTACAGCCTACAAAGGTGAGATCAACGTAAAAATGATTGATCAAAAAGATCGTAAAGACGATGCCTCTGTTTATGCAGCAAAAATTAAAAAGCAATTAGAAAAAGTTTTGGTGGGAGCCAAAGTAAAAACCGTTCCCGTAGGTATTTTGGGTACTGCAGAAGATGCTAAACTAGGTCTTATTGTAACAGGACCATCAGTAGAAAGCGCCATGAAATTTGCACTACTAGCAGAAGCCGAATTGAGAAAAATCCCAGGTACTACAGAAATTAAACTAACGGTAGAAGATGGTAATCCCGAAGTAAATGTAAAAGTGGACCGTGATAAAATGGCTGCACTGGGATTGACCTTACAAACG
Source organism: Flavobacterium sp. LM5 (assembly GCF_002017945.1). Taxonomy (NCBI): domain Bacteria; kingdom Pseudomonadati; phylum Bacteroidota; class Flavobacteriia; order Flavobacteriales; family Flavobacteriaceae; genus Flavobacterium; species Flavobacterium sp. LM5. Next base: position 128,875 of record NZ_MUFX01000001.1, read on the forward strand.
GTGGGAATGACCATGCAAACAGCCTATAGCGGAAACACCGATGGTAAATTTAGAGCTGGTGAATACGAATACGACATTAACATCAAATACAATGCATTCGACAGAAAAGACATTACCGATGTGAGCAACCTTATTTTTGTAAATGATGCTGGACAACAAATTAAATTGTCGCAATTTGCTACTATTACCGAAGGTTCGGGGCCAAGCCAATTAGAGCGAAGAGACAAAACAGCCTCGGTAACGGTGCAAGGACAAAATATAGGTGTCCCTTCTGGAACGATTGTTCAGCAATGGCAAGAGCGACTGGATAAGCTTGAAAAACCTACCGGTGTTAAATACATTTGGGGAGGAGATCAAGAAAACCAAAGCGAAGGTTTTGGTACATTAGGAGTAGCATTATTAGCCGCTATTATTTTGGTGTACTTGGTAATGGTTGGTTTGTATGATAGTTTTGTTCACCCTTTTGTGGTACTATTTGCCATTCCGCTTTCATTCATTGGAGCCATGTTAGCATTAGCCTTAACCAACAATTCATTAAACATTTTTACCATTTTAGGTATTATTATGTTGATTGGATTGGTAAGTAAAAATGCGATTATGCTGGTCGATTACACCAATCATCGTAGAGCCGCTGGCGAAACCATTCGTAGAGCCTTAATTCAGGCCAACCATGCTCGTTTGCGTCCAATTTTGATGACTACTATTGCCATGGTTTTTGGTATGTTCCCAATTGCCTTAGCATCTGGTGCAGGTGCCGAATGGAAAAATGGATTGGCATGGGTAATTATTGGAGGATTGATCAGTTCTTTATTCCTAACATTGATTATTGTTCCTGTGATTTATGAAATCATGGAAAAAATTATTCACCGTTTGAGTAAAGAAGAAAAAACAGATTATGAAGCCTTAATATCTGCTGATTATGTTCATACAGAAGTAAGTGAGGATGGTTTTAATCCAAAACATACACTATAAACTACTCGTTTTGATTTTTACTTAAGAATCAAAAGATAGCAACCCAAAAGCGCTTCCCTATTTTGTAAATGCAGAATTTACAGAAAATGGAAGCGCTTTTTTATGCCAATAACCTTGGATGAAAACAAAACACTAAAATGGTCAATATCAAGAATAAACAAATTATTCGTCTATAAACCATTAAAATTTCACCAAGCTCTAGTAAGCTAAGTAAGTTTACCTTACTATACTTGAACTTGATTTTTGTATCAGTTCACGGTTGGAGTCACAACAAATTGAGTTAAAAAAAAATTCCCACCTAATCTTGACATTAGGTGGGAATTTAACATTAACTAAAAAAAAGAAATTAATTCTTTACTGCAATAGCTTCTTGTTTCCAAGTTTTAACACTGGCAACAGCATTATTAGCATAATCAACTTCGTTTAAATTTACTTCTTTCCAAAAAAACCATTTTCCAACTTTCACTCCATTTTTATAAAAACCTGAAGCTTGTTTGGTTCCATCTTCATTATAAGCTACCCAATAGCCTTCCAACTTACCATTTTCAAAAAAACCTTCTTGTTGTACTTGTCCATTATCATAAAAATAAGTGGCTTTCACTTTTTTACCAAAAGGCTCTAAAACTGGTTTTGCTTCTTGAGCGTAAATGAAACCTGATACTAGTAATGCGGTAGTTATGATTAATGTTTTCATGACGTTTATATTTAGAGGTTTATATCTTTCTGATTTCAAAATTAAATAAAAATTCACATTAAAAAAACTTTTTGGTAACAATTTGATAACATTGGACAAAAACTTAACATTGGAAAACACAAAACACAAAAAAAAACAGCCATAAAAGACTGTTTTTAAACACTATAAAACAACTATTTACTTTAAAACCGAATCCAGCAAGGTGTGTAATTCACCTGAAGAAGGTCTTGGCGCATCTGCTTTTACAATGTTGCCATTAGGATCTACCAAAATAAAGCGAGGAATTCCAGTAATTTTATACTCTTGCACAAATTTTGAATTCCAATCGTTATCGGCAAAAACTTGAACACCGCCCAACTCTTTTTCTTTAATCATGGTTTTCCATTTTTCTATATCTTTCAACTTATCAATCGACATACTTAAAAAGACAATATTCTTGTCATGATACTTTTCCTCAACTTTTTTCAAAAAAGGAATTTCCTGACGACATGGCCCACACCAAGTCGCCCAAACATCAATATAAACAAACTTGCCTCTAAAATCCTCCAACTTGGTTTTTCCTCCTTTATAATTGTCGTACTCAAAAGTAGGCGATGGTGCACCATTCATTTTATTACTTTCAGCAATTTTTTGATAGTATTGTTGCAAACTTGCCAAATTCATTTCGATATTTTGCTTTTGAATCGCTACAAATTCTGGATCTAATTTTTTAGAGGCTAAATCCGCAACATCAGCCGATTTCTTTTCAGCAATACGTGTTGCAAAATTAGTCTCGTCTAAAGCCAACAAAGCATTATAGTCAAATTTAGACTCGGCAACAGTGTTTTGTGCTAAATAATTGTTCTCAACTGCACCCACTCCCGTAAACACAATAGATTCATCAAATTGCTTGGCATCCATTTTTAGTTTTAGATTATAACTGTTTTTCAAAAACAACGAAGCATATTCTTTACCATCAAACAAAAGATAAAAACCATTATCCAGGGCAACAGTCCCTTTAAACATTCCTTTTTTATCTACGGCCATCTTTAATAATTCCTTCCCATTGGTTCTGTTTAAAATTCTAAGCGTATCACTATTGCGATTAGCGATTTCGGCTTGTAAAACAAAAGTGGATTTCTTTTGGCTAAAACCTGCAATCGATACAAAAGCCAACAAGGCTAGAACAAGTACTTTTTTCATATATATTTTAGTTACTGATTAGTAACCTCAAACTTAATGGTATTTTCCTTCAAACTTAAAAACATTAACAATATTTTTTTTTAAAAGATAAGGATATGGTAAACTATTACCATTATTTAAAATTTGTGTTTACTTTTGCAATCTAAAATTTGGAACATGTATAGAAGTCATAATTGTGGCGAATTGAACGCCTCACATATCAATCAAGAAGTAACACTAGCGGGATGGGTACAAAAATCTCGTGATAAAGGATTCATGAATTGGGTCGACCTAAGAGACCGTTACGGCATTACGCAATTGATATTTGACGAAAGTCGTACCGAAAAATCGGTTTTTGAATTAGCCAAAACCTTAGGGAGAGAATTTGTAATTCAGGTGAAAGGAACCGTTATTGAACGCGAAGCCAAAAACAACAATATTCCAACCGGAGCTATTGAAATCTTAGTAACAGAATTAACGATTTTGAATGCAGCTTTAACGCCTCCATTTACTATAGAAGATGAAACTGATGGTGGAGAAGACATTCGAATGAAATACCGCTACTTGGATATCAGAAGAAATCCAGTAAAAAATAGTCTACTTTTCCGTCACAAAGTGGCAATGGAAGTACGCAAATACCTTTCTGATTTAGATTTTTGTGAAGTAGAAACTCCTTATTTAATCAAATCAACACCAGAAGGCGCTCGAGATTTCGTGGTTCCTTCTCGAATGAATGAAGGACAATTTTATGCTTTACCACAATCTCCACAAACCTTCAAACAATTATTGATGGTGGGTGGAATGGATAAATACTTTCAGATTGTAAAATGTTTCCGTGACGAAGATTTACGTGCCGATAGACAACCTGAGTTTACACAAATCGATTGTGAAATGGCATTTGTAGAACAAGAAGACATTTTAAATGTTTTTGAAGGACTTACTCGTCATTTATTAAAAGAATTAAAAGGCATCGAAGTAGACAAATTCCCAAGAATGACTTACGAACATGCTATGAAAACCTACGGAAACGACAAACCAGATATTCGTTTTGGAATGGAGTTTGGTGAATTGAACGCTTTTGCACAACACAATGAATTCCCTGTTTTCAATGCTGCTGAATTAGTCGTAGGTATCGCTGTTCCAGGTGCAGGAAACTATACTCGCAAAGAAATTGATGCCTTGATTGATTGGGTTAAACGTCCACAAGTTGGCGCAAGCGGAATGGTTTATGTAAAATGTAATGAAGACGGTACCTATAAATCATCTGTAGATAAATTTTACGATCAAGACGATTTAACCAATTGGGCAAAAACTACAGGTGCAAAACCTGGAGACATGATTTTTGTATTGTCTGGACCTGCCGATAAAACAAGAGCGCAACTTTCAGCCTTACGTATGGAATTGGCAACAAGATTAGGCTTAAGAAATCCAGCTGAATTTGCTCCACTATGGGTTATTGACTTCCCATTATTAGAATTTGATGAAGAAAGCGGACGCTATCATGCCATGCATCATCCATTTACCTCGCCAAAACCAGAGGACTTGCACTTGCTAGAAACTGCTCCAGGAAAAGTAAGAGCCAATGCTTATGATATGGTTTTGAATGGAAATGAAATTGGCGGAGGTTCTATTCGTATTCACGATAAAGCCACGCAACAATTAATGTTCAAATACTTAGGTTTCACAGAAGAAGAAGCCAAGGCACAATTTGGATTCTTGATGGATGCCTTTCAATTTGGCGCACCACCTCATGGCGGTTTAGCTTTTGGATTGGATCGATTGGTAGCTATTTTGGGCGGACAAGAAACCATTCGCGACTTTATTGCATTCCCAAAAAACAATTCGGGTCGTGATGTAATGATTGATGCTCCTTCTATTATTGATGAATCACAATTAAACGAATTACACATTCAATTAAATTCAAAATAATCATTAAATAGTCTGTATATCAATATTTTTGAAAAAAAATTAAGACACTAAACCGTTTTGTATTATTTTAAAGATTACATTTGTCCATTATAAATTATTATTACTATTACAATGCGTACAGGTACAGTTAAATTTTTCAATGAATCAAAAGGTTACGGATTCATTACAGACGAAGAAACAGGAAAAGACATTTTTGTTCATGCATCAGGAATCAAAGCGGAAGAATTACGCGAAGGTGACAGAGTAAGTTATGAAGAAGAAGAAGGAAGAAAAGGTAAAGTTGCTGCTCAAGTAGTAGTACTTTAAGCTAAAAAATATAACAGTATTTTTTACAAAATTAAAAAGTGCTTCGAGGCAATCGAAGCACTTTTTTTTGTTTACCCCCATCGAAAAGAAGAAAATTTAAACGCTTATTTATAATCAATAAAAATTAGAACACATTAACAAACGTTTATAACTGAAAAAAAGTAATTAACTTGTGTTTTACATCCTCGAAAGCTATCTTTGCGGTTCGTTAAAGCAAGAAAAAAAAACTACTATGCAAACCGAACAAATCAATTTTATTCCGATCCTAATTCAATTAGCAATTGTGATTGCTTTTGTAGCTGGAATCATCTTTATTTCAGGAAAATTAGGCCCAAAAAGAAATTCAGCTAACAAAAACAGAAACTTTGAGTGTGGTATCGAATCCATTGGAAACGCACGTATACCGTTTTCTGTAAAATACTTTTTAGTAGCTATTTTATTTGTGCTTTTTGACATTGAAGTTATCTTCTTATATCCTTGGGCCATCAATTTCAAGGAGTTAGGTATTGAAGGTATGATAAAAATGGTTATTTTTATGCTCTTGTTACTTGTTGGTTTTTTCTACATCATCAAGAAAAAAGCCCTTGAGTGGGAGTAAATTAAAGCAAGTAGAACTTGAACACTATATCAATTATGACAGATTCTAATACAAAAATGGTCGCTCCTCCAGAAGGAGTTGTTGGTGAAGGTTTTTTTGCCACTAAACTAAATGATGTTGTAGGACTAGCTAGAGCTAACTCCTTGTGGCCATTGCCTTTTGCCACTTCTTGTTGTGGTATTGAATTTATGGCTACTATGGCTTCACATTATGATCTAGCACGTTTTGGGTCTGAGCGAGTAAGTTTTTCTCCTAGACAAGCCGACATGCTTATGGTTATGGGAACAATATCAAAAAAAATGGGGCCGATTTTACGTCAAGTTTACGAGCAAATGTCAGAGCCTAGATGGGTGATTGCCGTTGGAGCTTGTGCCTCATCAGGCGGAATTTTCGACACCTATTCTGTGTTACAAGGTATTGACAAGGTAATCCCAGTAGATGTTTATGTTCCTGGATGTCCTCCAAGACCAGAACAAATAGTGGATGGCGTAATGCAATTACAAGAACTTGTAAAAAACGAATCGGTTAGAAGACGAAGCTCCCCTGAATATCAAGAATTATTAGCTTCTTATAATATCAAATAAAAAAGATGGCATTAGAAACAACCGAAATACAAGAAAAATTAGTAGCTACTTTTGGCAATGCTGTTTTTCAATTCAATCAAGATAGAGATCTTTTTACCTTTGAAGTTTCAGCAGATGTAATTACTGCCGTTGTACTTTTTTTAAAAAATGATCCTCAATTACGTTTTCACTTTTTGACAGATTTGTGCGGTATTCACTACCCGATAACGAAGAAGAAAGACAATTTGCTGTAGTATATCATATGCACAATTGGTACGAAAACAAACGCATTAGATTTAAAACTTTTTTGAACGGCACACAACCTGAAGTAAAATCAATAGCTAACATCTTTTTATGCGCCAATTGGATGGAAAGAGAAACCTATGATTTCTTTGGGATTAACTTTGTAGGACATCCTCAGTTGAAAAGAATTTTGAACATGGATGAAATGGTTTCTTTTCCAATGCGAAAAGAATTCCCAATGGAAGATGGAGGAAGAACCGATAAAGATGACCGATTCTTTGGAAGAACACCTTCTAATAGCTAAAAAACAAACTTATAATTTTTCACATTAGATAAATGTCAGAACTATTATTACCACCAGAGCATCGATATGCTAAGATTATAAAAGAGCGTCATAATGAAGACGGAAGTGAACTTTCGATCTTGAATTTAGGACCTACTCACCCAGCAACACACGGAATTTTTCAAAACATCTTATTAATGGATGGAGAAAAAATTTTAGAAGCTGAACCTACCATTGGATACATCCATAGAGCCTTCGAGAAAATAGCCGAAAATCGTCCGTTTTATCAAATTACGCCACTTACGGATCGTATGAACTATTGTTCTTCTCCAATTAACAACTTAGGATGGTGGATGACTTTAGAAAAATTACTAGGAGTAGAAGTTCCAAAAAGAGCACAATACCTTCGTGTAATTGTCATGGAGTTGGCGCGTATTACCGATCACTTGATTTGTAATTCGATCCTAGGAGTAGATACTGGAGCGTATACTGGCTTTTTATATGTGTTTCAATTCAGAGAAAAAGTATACGAAATCTACGAAGAAATTTGTGGCGCTCGTTTGACTACCAATATGGGAAGAATTGGAGGTTTCGAAAGAGATTGGTCTCCAAAAGCTTTTGAATTACTCAACACTTTCTTAGAAGAATTTCCAGTAGCTTGGAAAGAATTTGAAAATCTTTTTGAAAGAAACAGAATTTTTATTGATAGAACTGTAAATGTAGGAAGCATTACAGCTGAAAAAGCTTTAGCTTATGGATTTACAGGTCCTAATTTACGTGCCGCTGGTGTTGATTATGATGTTCGTGTGGCACAACCCTACAGCTCTTACGAAGATTTTGATTTCATTGTTCCTGTTGGAAAATCAGGAGACACCTACGATCGTTTCTGCGTGCGTAATGCAGAAGTTTGGGAGAGTTTAAGCATTATCAAACAAGCCTTAGCTAAAATGCCAGCTGGTAATGAATATCACGCTGACGTTCCTGAGTATTTTTTACCTCCAAAAGAAGATGTATACACTACGATGGAATCGTTAATCTACCACTTCAAAATTGTTATGGGAGAAGTTCCTGTTCCAGTTGGAGAGGTATATCACCCGGTAGAGGGCGCTAACGGTGAAATTGGTTTTTACTTAGTTTCTGACGGAAGTAGAACACCTTATCGTTTGCATTTCCGTAGACCTTGTTTCATCTATTACCAAGCTTATCCAGACATGATCAAAGGATCCATGTTATCGGATGCCATTGTAATATTATCAAGTTTAAATGTAATTGCTGGAGAATTAGACGCATAACAATTTTTAAAGTAGTGCTTTTTAAATTTAGATTTAAAAAAACTTTGTGACTTTGAGCCGTACGGCAAAAATTATAAAAATGGAAAGAAAACAGTACCAACAAGAAATAAACATGACCGAAACATTGATGGAACGCATCAATGAATTGATCAGCCACTATCCTGAAGACAAAAGAAAATCAGCGCTGTTGCCAGTTTTACATGAGGTACAAGATGCTCATGACAACTGGTTAAGCATTGAATTACAAAACAAAGTAGCCGAAATTCTTCATATTAAACCCATTGAGGTTTATGAAGTGGTGACGTTTTACACCATGTTTAACCAAAGACCTGTTGGAAAATACATGTTCGAGTTTTGTCAAACTTCTCCTTGTTGTTTGAATGGTGTAGAAAACTTAATGGACTACACTTGCGAAAAACTAGGTGTACCAGTAGGAGAGCCTACCGCTGATGGCTTGTTTGAAGTAAGAGGTGTAGAATGTTTAGGTGCTTGTGGTTATGCCCCTATGATGCAATTGGGCGATTTCTACAAAGAACATTTGACTGAAGAGAAAATCGATCAAATCATTACGGATTGTAGAGATAATAAAATAATATTACACGATAAATAAGATGTCACAAAAAATATTATTAGACAAAATCAATATTCCTGGAATAAAGACTTACGAAGTATATCGTGCTAACGGCGGTTATGCTTCTGTAGAGAAAGCTTTAAAAACATTAACTCCTGACGAAGTTGTTGAAGAAGTTAAAACTTCTGGACTAAGAGGTCGTGGTGGTGCTGGATTCCCTGCAGGAATGAAATGGAGTTTTATTGATAAAAAATCAGGAAAACCTCGTCACTTAGTTTGTAACGCAGACGAATCAGAACCAGGAACGTTCAAAGATCGTTTCTTGATGGAATATATTCCTCACTTGTTAATTGAAGGTATGATTACCTCTAGTTATGCACTAGGCGCTAATCGTTCTTACATCTACATTCGTGGAGAATACATGTGGGTTTACAAGATATTAGAAAGAGCCATAGCCGAAGCAAAAGCTGCAGGATGGTTGGGCAAAAATATATTAGGTACAGGTTATGATTTAGACTTGTATGTTCATTGTGGTGGTGGAGCCTACATTTGTGGTGAAGAAACTGCACTTATTGAATCTTTAGAAGGAAAACGTGGTAATCCACGTATTAAACCACCTTTCCCTGCGGTTTCTGGTCTTTGGGCCAACCCAACCGTAGTTAACAATGTGGAAACTATTGCAGCCGTGCCTTGGATTGTAAACAATTCAGGAGCTGATTACGCTAAAATTGGAGTTGGAAGATCTACTGGAACTAAATTAATTTCTGCTTCTGGTCACATTAAAAACCCAGGAGTTTATGAAATCGAAATGGGATTATCTGTGTACGAATTCATGAATTCAGATGAATATTTAGGAGGAATGAGTTCTGATCGTCCACTGAAAGCTTTTGTTCCAGGAGGAAGTTCAGTACCAATTTTACCTGCTAACTTAATCTATAAAACAGCCGCTGGCGAAGACCGATTGATGACGTATGAGTCTTTAAGTGATGGTGGTTTTGCTACAGGTTCTATGTTAGGTTCAGGTGGATTTATCGTGTATGATGACACCAGCTGTATTGTTAGAAACACTTGGAATTTCTCTCGCTTCTACCACCATGAAAGCTGTGGTCAATGTACTCCTTGTCGTGAAGGTACTGGATGGTTAGAAAAAGTATTGCACCGTATTGAAAACGGACACGGTCGTGAGGAAGATATCGAATTGTTGTTAAGCATTCAAAGCAAAATCGAAGGAAACACTATTTGTCCATTAGGTGATGCCGCTTCTTGGCCTGTGGCTGCAGCGATTCGTCATTTTAGAGATGAATTTGAATACCATATTCGTTTCCCTGAAAAAATTAAAAATAGAGATCATTTTGTTGCAGAACCTTTCGAAAAGGTAAAGCACTTAGTTGGTAAAGTAACCCTATAGTTAAAAAGTTAAAAAGGTAAAATATTGTTTTACCATTAAGACCCAAAAAAATGAAAGTAACAATAGACGGTCAGTCGATAGAAGTAGAACCAGGAACAACCATCCTTCAAGCCGCTCGTATGATTGGTGGAGATGTAGTTCCGCCAGCGATGTGTTATTATTCGAAATTAAAAGGTAGCGGTGGTAAATGCCGTTGTTGTTTAGTAGAAGTATCCAAAGGTAGTGAAGCTGATCCAAGACCTATGCCAAAATTAATGGCATCTTGTGTAACGGGCTGCATGGATGGTATGGAAGTAAACAGCAAATCTTCTGAAAGAGTTACCGAAGCAAGAAAGGCAGTAACTGAATTTTTATTGATCAATCACCCTTTAGATTGCCCAATTTGCGATCAAGCAGGAGAATGTGATTTGCAAAACTTAAGCTTCGAACACGGAAAATCACAAACGCGTTATATCGAAGAAAAAAGAACATTTGAACCTGAAAATATTGGTCCAAATATTCAACTGCATATGAACCGTTGTATTTTGTGCCAAAGATGTGTACAAGTTGCGGATCAACTAACAGACAATCGTGTTCACGGTGTATTAGACAGAGGTGATCATGCTAATATTTCTACTTGTATTTCAAAAGCTATCGACAATGAATTCTCAGGCAACATGATTGATGTATGTCCTGTTGGAGCATTGACCGACAAAACCTTCCGTTTCAAATCGAGAGTTTGGTTTAACAAACCTTTTAATGCACACAGAGAATGTACTACTCCTGGATGTTGTGGCAACACTACTGTTTGGATGTTTGGAGGTGAAATTCAACGTGTAACAGGAAGAAAAGATGAATATCACGAAGTAGAGGAATTCATTTGTAACACTTGTCGTTTTGACAAAAAAGACGTTAGTGACTGGGTAATTGAAGGACCTAGAGTTTTTGAAAAAGACTCTGTAATCAATCAAAACAATTACACGAAAACAGAAAAAGTAATCATCAATACCGAAGAGAAAATCCTTTTGGGAAGACCTCAAGACCGTAAAAAAATCAGCATGGCTGAGATTGATTACAACGAAAAAATTGATGGCAACCTAATAGATTCGAACAAAAATGGATAGTGTTTTTATTATTGAAAAAAGCGTTGTAATCGTAGTTGTATTTGCAATTACCATGTTGGTCGCAATGTATTCTACATGGGCCGAGAGAAAAGTAGCTGCATTTTTGCAAGACAGAGTAGGTCCAAACCGTGCGGGATGGGGTGGTTTATTTCAACCGCTTGCCGATGGTTTGAAATTGTTTGCCAAAGAAGAATTTGAACCAGATACTCCTAATAGATTTTTATTCTTTGTAGGACCTGGAATTGCCATGGGTACAGCCTTAATGACTAGTGCTGTTATACCATGGGGGGATCGTTTACATCTTTTTGGAAAAGACATCTTGCTACAAGCTACAGATATCAACATCGGATTATTATACTTTTTTGGAGTAGTTTCTATTGGAGTTTATGGGATTATGATTGGAGGTTGGGCTTCAAACAATAAATTCTCTTTGATGGGAGCGGTTCGTGCGGCTTCGCAAATGGTTTCTTATGAAGTAGCCATGGGATTATCCATGATTGCTTTGTTAATGATGACTGGAACCTTGAGTTTAAGAGAAATTTCTGCACAACAAGCTGGAATGAACTGGAATGTATTTTACCAACCTTTATCATTTTTAATCTTTTTGATTTGTGCTTTTGCTGAAAGTAACCGTACGCCTTTTGACTTACCAGAATGTGAGAGTGAATTGATTGGTGGATACCACACGGAATATTCTTCCATGAAAATGGGATTCTATTTATTTGCGGAATATGCTAATATGTTTATTTCTTCCACTATTTTATCTGTATTATTCTTTGGTGGTTACAACTATCCTGGAATGGATTATGCAGTGGAAAACTGGGGGTAAATATTGGTAACCTTATTGGTGTAGCCGTATTGTTTATGAAAATATTTAGTTTTATCTTTTTCTACATGTGGGTAAGATGGACGATACCAAGATTTAGATACGATCAATTGATGCATTTGGGATGGAGAATCTTAATTCCACTTTCCATCATCAATATCATCATTACTGGAATTGTTATTTTAAGAGCAGATATTGCTGCTTATTTAGGATTCTAAAATTCACAATATGGCAGCATCTCGAATTACAATAATATTATTATTAGCATATTCATATGCATTCTGTCAAATTAAAAGTGATCTAGATATAGACAAACTTAAAGGTAAAGTTAAATCTTTAAAAACAATATTTTTTTCTTACAATGTAAATCATAAGGAGGGAATGTTTTTGGAAAAAACTTCTACTGATAGTGTTAATTATGACAAAAATGGAAAAATAGCAAGAAAACCAACTAACATATTCAAAAAAAAAGCTAAAAACAATAAAGAACTTGATCCTCCATCACCACAATATGAAAAAGGTAAAGTCTATGACAAAAATGGTAATGTGATAGAATATAATTCGATTGATTCTTATGGTAATTTAGGATATGTTGTAAAATACAAATACAATAATTTGAACTATGAAATTGAAAGTATCTCTTATAATTCAAATGGAAATTTAATTGAAAAATGGGATTCAAAATACGAATTAGATAAATACCAAAATTGGACAAAAAGAATGATTTATGTAAATGAAAATTTTAAATATATCATTGAAAGAAAGATAAAATATTATTAATGTTGTTTACAATATAATCTTGAAGAAACCAAATCGATATCTCAAGTTATAAAAGTAAATTATTTTACAGAATAGTTTTGAATTAAAAATCTTGTAGTCGTAATTTGCGGCCACAGATAAAAGATATTAAAATGAGCAAGGAATTAATAATTACAGAAGAATTTATAATGAGTAAAATATTACTCATTAGGGATCAAAAAGTAATGATTGATTCTGATTTAGCCGCTCTTTATGGAGTAACAACAAAGCGACTCAATGAACAGGTAAAAAGGAATATAAAACGTTTCCCTAATAATTTCATGTTCCAATTGACTGCTATTGAAAAAGAGCAGGTGGTCGCAAATTGCGACCACCTCAATAAATTAAAGTTTTCATCAACTTTGCCTTATGTTTTTACTGAACATGGAACAATGATGTTGGGAAATGTTTTAAATTCAGATAGAGCTATTGAATTTAGTATAAAAATAGTAGAGGCTTTTGTTAAAATGAGAGAATTTTTGACTCAAAATTTAAGTGTTAAATTAGAAATTGAAAAAATAAAACAGAAGATTATCAATCACGATAAAAACATAGAACTAGTCTTTTCGTACTTGGATGAGTTGATGGATAATCAAGAAAATAGAGCGGAACGAACAAAAATAGGTTATAAAAAATAAAAACGAATACCCTAGCCCTGATAATAGCGGCATCCTTTTATTTTTTCTTTCAAAAAATAAAAGATACAGCGAAAAGCAGGATTAGCTTTAAATAAAAAACAAAAAATGTCAATAGAAACTATATCATTATCGGGTAGAAAAAAGATGGTCTCTAACAAAGAGATGACCTTTTTGGAACGCTTGTATCTTGTAGCGATTGTAAAGGGTTTATTTATAACCATCCAACACTTTTTTAAGAAAAAAGCAACGATTCATTACCCAGAACAAGTGCGAACCATGAGTCCAATTTATCGCGGACAACATATGTTAAAACGCGATGAAGAAGGAAGAGAAAACTGTACCGCTTGTGGATTGTGTGCTTTATCTTGCCCTGCCGAAGCCATTACGATGAAAGCAGCAGAGCGTAAAGCTGACGAAAAACATTTGTACCGCGAGGAAAAATATGCCGAGATTTATGAAATCAATATGTTGCGTTGTATTTTTTGTGGTTTATGTGAAGAAGCTTGTCCAAAAGACGCGATTTATTTGACGCTTTCTAAAGAATTGGTTCCAGCAAGCTACACCAGAGAAGACTTCATTTTTGGTAAAGATAAATTAGTAATGCCTTTGGAAATGGCTATTAAAAATACTCAACTTAAAAACGCTAACTAATGTCTACAGTACTTATTGTTTTTTGCCTGTTAGGCTTTATCACTTTAGCCAGTGCTTTTTTAACGGTTTTTAGCCGAAATCCAATACATAGTGCCATTTACTTGGTGATTTGTTTCTTTACTATTGCGGGTCATTATTTATTATTGAATGCGCAATTCTTGGCCATCGTTCATATCATCGTTTACTCCGGTGCGATTATGATCTTGTTTTTGTTTACCATCATGTTGATGAACTTAAATAAAGAAGATGAAGTACACAAACCTAGAATTACTCGTTTGGGTGCTATCGTTTCGTTTTGCTTGGTATGTTTGGTTTTGATTGCCATTTTTACCAATTCAAAACCTATTGTTGGTGAATATGTGGCTACGGGTGAGGATTTTCAATCCATCAACGTATTGGGTAAAGTGTTACTAAATGAATATATGGTGCCGTTTGAATTTGCTTCGATCTTGCTTTTGACAGCGATGATTGGAACGGTGCTTTTGTCTAAAAAAGAAAAAATAGAAAAGTAAGATGAATAATATTTTAAACCAGATTGGTATCGAAAATTACATCTTCTTGAGTGTCATCCTTTTTTGTATTGGCATTTTTGGAGTATTGTACAGAAGAAATGCCATCATTGTTTTCATGTCGATTGAGATCATGTTGAATGCAGTAAATTTACTTTTTGTTGCCTTTTCGACTTACCATCAGGATGCACAAGGACAAGTTTTTGTGTTTTTCTCCATGGCGGTTGCCGCGGCTGAAGTTGCAGTTGGACTAGCCATATTAGTTTCTATTTTTAGAAATTTAGGCGCTATTACTATTGATAATTTAAAAAACTTAAAAGGATAAATGGAAATGAATACCAACATAGCATTAATTTTAGTTCTTGCTCCTTTAGTAGGCTTTTTAATCAACGTATTTTTTGGAAAAAATTTAGGAAAAACAGTATCGGGAGCTATTGGTACGTTGACAGTACTAGTTTCATTTATCGCTACCTTTTACTTTTTTGGAGCTGTGAATGGTTCAAAAGAAAGCATTCAGGTTTCGTTATTCGAATGGATACAAATTGGCACTTTCAAAGTAGATTTAGGCTTTTTGATCGATCAACTTTCAGTATTATGGTTGCTTTTTGTAACAGGTATTGGATCTTTGATTCACTTATACTCTATTAGCTACATGCACGACGATGAAAATATGCATAAGTTTTTTGCGTATTTGAATTTATTTGTGTTCTTCATGATCACTTTGGTCTTAGGAAGTAATTTATTGGTTTTATTTATTGGATGGGAAGGCGTAGGACTTTGTTCTTACCTATTGATTGGATTTTGGTACAAAAACCAAGAATACAACGATGCGGCTAAGAAAGCCTTTATCATGAATAGAATTGGTGACTTAGGTCTTTTAATCGGGATTTTTATATTAGGAAGACAATTCAACACTTTAGACTATACTACATTAAAAACAGTTATTGCGAGTGCTTCAGAAATCAACATTTATGCGTTATCAGTAGCCGCTTTTGCATTATTTATTGGAGCTTGTGGTAAATCAGCACAAATTCCGTTGTACACTTGGTTACCTGATGCGATGGCTGGACCAACACCAGTTTCTGCGTTAATACACGCGGCTACCATGGTTACCGCTGGTATTTTTATGATCACCCGTTTGAACTTCGTGTTTGATTTGGCTCCAGACGTACAAAATATTATTGCTATCGTTGGTGCTGTTACTTCTTTGGTAGCTGCAACCATCGGATTGGCTCAAAATGACATCAAAAAAGTACTGGCTTATTCTACAGTTTCTCAATTAGGATTAATGTTTTTAGCCTTAGGATTGGGTGCTTATGAAGTTGCCGTGTTCCACGTAATCACACACGCTTTCTTTAAAGCTTGTTTGTTCTTGGGTTCAGGTTCTGTGATCCATGCCTTACATGGAGAACAAGATATGCGTAATATGGGTGGATTGAGAAAAGTAATGCCAATCACTTTTATTACCATGCTAGTGTCTTCTTTGGCCATATCAGGTGTACCGTTGTTCTCAGGATTCTTCTCAAAAGATGAAATTTTGCTTACAGCTTTCCACCATAATATTCCTTTGTGGATTATTGCTTCTGTAGCTTCTATTATGACGGCTTTTTATATGTTCCGATTGATGTTTTTGACTTTCTTCCAAGATTTTAGAGGAACGGCAGAACAAAAACATCATTTGCACGAAAGCCCTGCACTAATTACTGTACCATTAATCATTTTGGCGATTTTGGCAACGATTGGTGGGCTTATCAGTTTACCAGGTAACAGTTGGTTGAATCACTATTTGATTCCAATTGTACCCAAATTAGCGACTGCCGAACATCATTTAGGTTCAACAGAATATATGTTGATGGCTCTTGCCGTAGTTGGAGGATTAGTTGGGATTGCCATTGCTTATTTTAAATACGTTAAAAATAATACTGTACCACCTGCAGATAGCGAAATTACAGGCTTCACAAAAGTGGTTTACAACAAATATTATGTTGATGAATTATACGATACTTTATTTGTAAAAACGACCAATACTTTATCTTCTTTCTTTAGAGATTATATTGAAACTGGTCTTTCAAGTTTCGTATTTGGATTTGGAAAAGTAACGAACGAAATTGGACACTATGGTAGAAAAATTCAAAACGGAAGTATTGGTTTATACCTTTTTGCTTTTGTTTTGGGACTATGCGCCATCATTTCCTTTTTATTTTTAGCACAATAATACACCCTACTATGAACGTATCACTTATATTACTATTACTTTTAATTGGAGCTTTGGTCACCTACTTATCAGGAGACAAGTTGGCTTCAAAAATAGCTATGTTGTTTGGACTAGTTACTTTTGGGGTTTCTATTGTACTTTTAAATCATTACAATGCTGGCGAAAACATCAGCTTTTTGGCCAATTGGATTACACAACCTAAAGTATCTTTTGCATTAAAAGCTGACGGTCTTTCTTTAGCAATGCTTTTGTTAACGACAGCTTTAACGCCAATCATCATTTATTCTTCTTTTGGAAATGATCTAAAAAATGCTAAAACTTTTTATGCGTTAGTTTTATTCATGGCATTTGCTATGGTAGGTACATTTTTAGCATCAGACGGACTTTTGTACTATATTTTCTGGGAATTGGCTTTGATTCCAATTTACTTTATTGCCTTAGTTTGGGGTAATGGTGATGTGGAAGAACGCAAAAAAGCAGTAGTTAAATTCTTTATCTACACTTTAGCAGGTTCTTTATTCATGTTGGTTGCTTTTGTTTATATGTACCAACAAGCGGGAAGCTTCATGATAGAAGATTTGTACAAATTAAACTTAACGCCTTCTGAACAAAAATGGATTTTCTTGGCTTTCTTTGCCGCCTATGCTATCAAAATTCCATTAATTCCTTTTCACACTTGGCAAGCGAATGTATACCAAAAAGCACCAACCGTTGGAACAATGTTACTTTCAGGTATTATGCTAAAAATGGGATTGTACAGTGTGATTCGTTGGCAATTGCCTTTGGGAAGAATTGCAGCTAAAGAATACATGCCGATATTTATTGCCATAGGAATTGCAGGAGTTATTTACGGATCGATTGTAGCGTTACGACAAAAAGACCTTAAGAAATTATTGGCCTACTCTTCTCTAGCACACGTTGGTTTAATCGCCGCTGGCGCCTATACTTTAACAATTGATGGGTTAAGAGGTGCCGTTCTACAAATGATTGCTCACGGATTTGTAGTCGTAGGTTTATTCTTTGCTGCTGAAATTATTTACAGAAGATACGAAACAAGAACGATTGCTGACATGGGAGGTATTCGTGCTTTGGCGCCAAAATTCACTTCATTATTTATGATCTTAGTGTTGGCCTCTGTAGCGTTACCAACCACTTTTAACTTTGTTGGAGAATTTACGGTATTGTACAGTTTATCGCAAATCAATATTTGGTTTGCAATACTTGGCGGGACTACCATCATTCTTGGTGCCTATTACATGCTTAAAATGTTTCAATATGTAATGTTAGGTGAAACGAACGCGAAACCATTTGCAGCATTGTCAACTAGCGAAATCATCACTTTACTTGTTATTGTAGCAGTATTGTTCTTTTTTGGATTGTATCCAAAACCCATTACAGACTTAATCACACCAAGTCTTGAAGAAATTTTAACACAAATCAATCGAATCAATTAGTCAAATAGAAAATGAATACATTAATAGCTATAATAGGATTAGGTGTTTTATGCCTTTTATTTGAAATTCTTGATTTCAGAAAAGGAATTATTCCTGCAACCATCCTTGGATTACTTGGCGTTTTGGGGCTAACAGTGGCCGATTACAATATGCCTGCTTCTTTTTATAATAATATGATTTCGGTAACGAATTTTTCAGTTACTTTTTCAAGTTTATTTATCGTGCTTACCATCTTTTTGGTAGCCTTGAGTCATAACTTTTATGAAAAGCATCAATCTAAATTATCGGATTTTATTGCGATAAAAATATTTTTACTAGCTGGAGCAGTTGCTATGGTTTCTTTCGGAAACTTAGCCATGTTCTTTTTAGGAATCGAAGTATTATCGATTGCTTTATACATCCTGGCAGCAAGCAGACGTTTGGATTTAAAAAGTAATGAAGCTGGGATGAAGTATTTCTTGATGGGCTCTTTTGCCTCTGGAATTATTCTTTTTGGAATTTGTTTGGTGTACGGCGCCATGGGAAGCTTTGATGTAGCTGAAATCAGTGAAATGTCTAAATCGGCAGAATTACCTATTTGGTTCCCCATTGGCATTGTGCTTTTAACCATTGGAATGTTATTCAAAGTAGCGGCAGTTCCGTTTCATTTTTGGGCTCCTGACGTATACGAAGGTGCGCCTGCAATGACTACTGCCACAATGAGTACTTTGGCAAAAGTGGTAGCAATGGCCACTTTGTTTAAATTACTGAGTGTTTTAAATGCCGATTTGAATTATAATTTCCAAATGGTCATTGTAATTGTTTCTATTGCATCCATGACTGTAGGTAACATCATGGCATTAAAACAAAGCAACGTCAAAAGAATGTTGGCCTTCTCTGGTATTTCTCATGCAGGATTTATGCTAATGACCTTACTAAGCATCGGCACTTCAGCTGGAAGTTTATTATATTATGCTACGGCTTATGCTATAGCAGGTATAGGAGCCTTTAGCGTATTACTTTATGTATGTAAAAACAAAAACAACGAGGATATTGCCAACTTCCACGGATTAGGAAAAACACATCCTTTATTAGCCGCAGTACTCACTGGATCTCTTTTATCCATGGCAGGTATTCCAATTTTCTCAGGATTTTTTGCCAAAATGGCTTTATTCAGTGAAACCATTCAAGCAGGTTATCTAGTAGTAGTGATATTTGCTGTAATCAACTCTATCATCAGTGTGGGCTATTATTTCAAATTAATACTAGCCATGTATACTAAAGAATCTAATGAATCTAGAACAGGAACTCCAATATTAATCTATATTGTTGCCACTGTTGCTTTATTATTAAACATCGCATTAGGATTATTCCCATCGCTAGTAATGGACTTAATCTAAAAAAATACAACTATATTCAACCGCCTTAAATTCATATTTAAGGCGGTTTTTTTTTAGTATATTTCACCCCTCAAAAATCAAAAAAATGACAAAGCCAATCAACATACAAATTTGGTCTGATATTATGTGCCCCTTTTGCTACATCGGAAAACGAAGACTAGAATCAGCCATCGCACAATTCGAATATAAAAATGCCGTAACTATCGAGTGGAAAAGTTTCCAATTAGACGCTAACTTCGTTGCCACGAAAGAAGATAGTTTGGTGGAACATTTAGCAGAAAAATACAGAAAAGATACAGATTGGGCACAACAGATGCTAGATGATATGACACAGAATGCTAAAAACGTTGGTCTGGATTTTCACTTTGAAAAAGCTAAAATGGCGAATTCCTATAATGCGCATCGTTTATTGCATTTGGCCAAAGAGAAAGAAGTCGCTGATTCGTTAAAAGAGTTGTTATTCAAAGCCTATCTTACCGACGGATTGGACATCAACAACATTGCCGTACTAACTTCTTTAGGGAAAGAAGTTGGACTGGAAGAGAAAAGTATACACTCAGTTTTTTCTTCAGATAGGTTTGGTGATGCCGTTAGAAAAGACCAACTAGAAGCACAAGCCATAGGCGTGCAAGGAGTTCCATTTTTTGTTTTGAATAATAAATATGCCGTTTCAGGAGCGCAATATCCAGAAACTTTTTTGAATGCCTTGAAACAAATTTGGGAAGAAGTAGAAAACACTAGCATCAACAAAGAAGCAGATAATTCTTGTTGTGGCATAGACGGATGCAATTAAAAGCCAATGGATATAAAAGATAAAACAATCCGCTGGGGAATTATTGGTTGCGGGAATGTAACCGAAATTAAAAGTGGCCCCGCCTATCAAAAAACAGAAGGATTTACCATCGGAGCTGTGATGCGCCGTAATGAAGAAAAAGCGGCTGATTATGCCAAAAGACACGGCATAGCCAAATACTACACCGATGCTGATGCCCTAATCAACGACCCTGAAATAGACGCGGTTTATATCGCAACGCCACCAGATGTACACAAATATTATGGTCTAAAAGTAGCCGAAGCCGGAAAACCCTGTTGCATAGAAAAACCATTGGCTCCTAACTATAAAGATTGTGTTGCCATCACTGAAGCATTTGCTGCTAAAAACATTCCTTTATTTGTTGCCTATTACAGACGTACTTTGCCAAGATTTGAGCAAATAAAAGAATGGATAAACAGTCATAAAATTGGCACCATTAGACACCTTCATTGGCATTTGAGCAAACCCACCTCAGCACAAGACATTTCTGGAGATTACAATTGGAGAACCGATAGTAAGATAGCTACAGGAGGATATTTTGATGATTTGGCCAGTCACGGATTGGATTTGTTTGTGCACTATTTTGGAACCATAACAAATGTTTCGGGAATTAGTCTCAACCAACAAGGGTTATACACCGCAAAAGATGCTGCAACAGCTTGCTGGCTCCATCAATCAGGTATAACTGGAAGTGGTTGTTGGAATTTTGGCACTTTAAAACGAGAAGACAAAGTTACTATTTATGGCAGCGAGGGTACTATTTCTTTTTCGATTTTTGAAAACGACCCTATTCTACTCACAACATCAGAAGGCACAACAGCACACGAAATAGCACACCCTGAAAACATTCAACTGTATCATGTGCAACAAATGAGAGAGCACTTATTAGGTCGTTCACAACATCCCTCAACGGGAGCAACAGCTACTCATACCAACTGGGTTATGGATCAAATTGTTGGAAATGAATTATAAAAAAATCATTTTTTGAGTATTTTTATATCGCTCTAATCCTATCTATTAACCAAACTAACCACAATGGCAAAAGTAAACGGATCAAAAATGCCAACCTCAAGAAAAAAGGCCTTTGAAACACTCAACATCAACCCCAACAAAAGAGCAATTTTATGCTTAGATGGTGGCGGTATGAGAGGAATTTTAACCCTTCAACTGCTCAAAAAATTAGAAGAAACCGCTGGTATTCCTTGTTTTGAATTGTTTGATATGGTTTCAGGAACTTCTACTGGAGGCATCATCGCGGGACTCATAGCTTCTGGCTATACCGCAGCAGCGATAGAAGAGAAATACAGTACATTAATCGAAGAAGTATTTGACAAAAAACCTTTGGGAGACCGTTTTGTAAATCCGCCAAAATACCTAAAAGGCAATTACCGAAAGTTACTTTTCGAAGAAATTCAAAACACTACCCTAGCCGAAAGTTGTGCCAAAACCGATATTGATTTGATGATTACGGCGCACGATATGACCGCTTCTGAAGAGACTTTTTTTAGTTGTTTCAAGCAAAAAGACGGTAGCTTTTATGGCACCTACAAAGATGTATTACTCCGTGCCGTACTCGAAGCCACTATGAGTGCTCCTACTTATTTCAATCCACTTGAACGTTTTGTAGATGGTGGAACGACTACCTACAACAATCCTGTTCTTGCCGGATTTATGGAAGCCATTTCCTATAGCTTTCCCAAAGGCAAAGAAGAAGATTCTGCTTATGATATCACCAAATTATGCATTTTCAGTTTTGGCACCGGAATCTCCAGACAGTTTGTACAACCCGATGCAACTCTCAAAATCAAGGGGCTAGATATTAAGTTTTGGCTGGAATGGCTTATGACACAAATGGGTCAAGATTCCAGCGCTATGCAAGTAAACACCTTACGCTCTCCAATAATTAATAAAATCATCGATTTTCGCCGATTCCAAATTTCATTAGACCCTCTCTCTATCAAAAAAATACCGAATACCGACGGATTGGACCCCAAAAAATATCCTTCAAAATGGTTGCACGATGTAGATTATTCCATCTTGAACTCAATTGATATGGCCGATATTAATCGTTTTGATTTGATGCAAGTCATTGGTCAACAAATGGCCGAATACATCATCCAAAAAGGCGGCGCTTTTCAGAAAGATTTGGTCGACAGCAACAACAACGACGCTTTGGTGACTACGTTTGGCGACATCGAAAGGATTCAAAAACAAATGAGCGACCCCAATTGGTTGGATAATTTTCACGCCTAAAAGGAGTGGTTGTAACTTATCAACAGCCACAAAAAATTAACTATCGTTAGCTACTTACGGCAGTTCGAATGCTGTAAATTTGCGCTATGTATGCTTTAGTCGATTGTAATAATTTCTATGCTTCTTGTGAACGTGTTTTTCAGCCGAAACTCAACGGGAAACCGGTTGCGATATTATCCAACAACGATGGCTGTGTGATTTCTAGAAGTAATGAAGCCAAAGCAGTTGGCATTCCTATGGGCGCACCTGCCTTTCAAATCAAAGACCTAATTAAAGAAAAAGAAGTCGCTATTTTTTCCTCCAATTATCCGTTATATGGCGATTTGAGTAATCGAGTGATGACTATCTTGAATCAGTTCACCCCGAACATAGAAATTTACAGTATAGACGAAGCCTTCCTGAATTTTGATGGGCTTTCGGTTGAGGACTACCACGGCTACGGACTCCAAATGAAAACTCGAGTACAAAAATGGGTAGGGATTCCGGTTTGCATTGGCTTTGCCGAAACCAAAGCGCTAACTAAAGTCGCCAATAAAATTGCTAAAAAATTTCAAGATCGCACCCAAGGTGTCTATGTTATTGACTCTGAAGAAAAACGCATCAAAGCCCTAAAATGGACCAAGATTGAAGACGTTTGGGGCATAGGCTATCGCACGACCAAAAAAGCCAAACTGCGCAACATACAAACCGCGCTGGATTTTATACAACCCCAACACGAAGCTTGGATTAAGAAAGAAATGGGCGTTATTGGCCTTAGATTAAAACAAGAATTAGAAGGTAACTCAGTACTAGATTTAGAACCTGTTGTGCTTCAAAAAAAGAGTATTGCCACTACAAGAAGCTTTCCAAAACAAATCGCGGAATTTGATTTACTTAGAGAACGCCTCGCAACTTTTGCCGCAGTTTGTGCCGAAAAATTACGCAAACAACATTCGTGTTGCCATACCATCATCGTGATGTTGGTCATTGACAAACATTCGGTTACTAGCTCAAAATACTATTTCAATAAAGCCATAACATTACCTTATGCAAGTAATTCAACCTTAACAATTTCGAATGCTGCCATCTCTTTACTGAAAGAACTGCACCAAGGCAACGAAGGCATTAAATTCAAAAAAGCAGGGGTAATCGTGACCGAGCTGATTGACGAGAACAAGAAACAACTGCATTTATTCGAAGAAGAAAACCCAAAACATTTGGCTTTGATGCAAACCATCGACCAACTGAATCGTAAAATTGGAATGACGAAAGTCAAATTAGCTACACAAAATCTGAGTCTGACTTGGAATATGAATCAAAACCATTTGTCACCAAAATACACCACAAAGTTTAAAGAAATACTCGAAATACAATGTCTGTAAACCCAAAACAAAAGCTCACTTTCTTCCGTCCAGACTTCGAAAGTGAACTTCGAATACCGTATATCAATGAGGGCGTTTCGGCAGGATTTCCTTCGCCGGCAGGTGATTTTATGGAAACCAACATTGATTTGAATAAAGAATTGAGCGAAAATCCGTTGGCTACATTTTACATCAAAGTCAAAGGCAATTCTATGATTGATGCTGGTATCAATGACAAAGATGTACTGGTCGTCGACCGAAGTTTGGAACCCAAAAACAACAAAATTGCGATTTGTTGTATTGATGGTGAATTTACCGTAAAACGCATTCAAGTCGAGAAAGATTGTATGTATTTACTCCCCGAAAACCCAAGTTACAAACCCATTTTAGTTACTGAAGAAAACCAATTAATCATTTGGGGAATGGTAACTTATGTGATTAAAAAAGTGTAATCTAAAGTATATTTCATTGAAATCAACTTTAACACAACAATAAAATCCATATTTTTTGAAAAAATCTGAGTTTTAGAATATTAAAATTAATTATTTTCTACTCTTTTGTTCCCATTTCCAAGCGCTTTCGATGGCTTCTTCAAGGGTTGCCGCTGTTTTCCAGCCTAGTACTTTATTGGCTTTTTCGGTATTGGCATAGGCTTCGGTTACATCGCCTTCACGTCGTGGTACGATGGTATACGGCAACTTTTGGCCACTCACTTTTTCAAAAGCCGTAATCACTTCGAGTACAGAACTTCCTTTACCTGTTCCTAAATTGAATACCTCTAACGCAGTTTCATTTTTCTTATCCAACAAACGTTGCAAAGCCACTACATGCGCCTTGGCCAAATCTACTACGTGAATGTAATCTCGCACACAAGTACCGTCAACCGTAGGATAATCATTGCCATAGACGGATAACTCTTTGCGCAAGCCCATTCCGGTTTGTGTAATAAAAGGGACTAAATTTTGAGGAACCCCAATAGGTAATTCTCCAATTTCGGTAGAAGGATGCGCTCCAATTGGATTGAAGTAACGCAATAAAATAGCATTGAGTCCGCTTACCTTGGTCACATCCGCAATGATTTCTTCTCCAATTTGTTTGGTATTTCCATAAGGAGACATCGCCGCTTGTATCGGTGTAGATTCTGCAATAGGCATCACCTCGGCTTGGCCATAAACCGTGCAAGAAGAACTAAAAATAAAATGAGCTTCTGGCTTTTTCTGCAATTCTTGCAAAAGATAAACCAAAGAAGCAATGTTGTTCTCGTAATACAATAAAGGATTTTGCACACTCTCGCCCACCGCCTTTGAGGCTGCGAAGTGAATCACTCCTGAAACCTCAGTGTATTTGGCAAAAAAAGCTTGTACTGCCGCTTTTTCTCTTAAATCAATCTGTTCAAAAATAGGCTGCTTTCCGGTGATTCTTTCAATTCCACCCAAAACATCAATAGATGAATTCGATAAATTATCAATCACGATTACCTCATACCCTACATTTTGTAGTTCGACCACCGTATGCGAACCAATAAATCCTAAACCTCCTGTGACAACTATTTGCATTTTATTTGTTTTTATAATGAACTACTGATAATCCTCTCAAGACCTCAGCACTTTTCTCTGGAGTAATATCACGCTGTGACTCGCCCATCATTTCATAACCTACCATAAATTTCTTTACCGAAGCTGAGCGCAACAACGGCGGATAAAAATGCATGTGAAAATGCCATTCTGGATGTTCTTCACCATCTGTTGGCGCTTGATGAATCCCAGAAGAATACGGAAAGGAAGTCTCGAAAAGATTATCGTATTTAGTGGTTAATTGTTTTAAAATAATAGCAAAATCTGTAACCTCAGCTGAAGTAAAATCAGTAATTTTAGAAACGTTGCGTTTGCTTACAATCATGGTCTCATAAGGCCAAATCGCCCAAAAAGGCACCAAGGCTACAAAATGCTCATTCTCGATAACGATGCGCTCTTGCACTTTCAATTCTTCTTGAACATAATCTTGTAATAAGGTTCGGCCTTGTTGTTCGTAATACTGTTTCAAGCTATTATGCGTTTTTTCAACCTGCGTAGGCAAAGACGATTGCGCCCAAATTTGACCGTGCGGGTGGGGATTACTACACCCCATCACACTGCCTTTGTTTTCAAAAATTTGAACATGGTTAATGTAATCTATAGCGCCCAAAGTAGTGTATTCTTTTTGCCAAGTCGCTACAATATTCTCGATATTCTCGACCTCCATTTGAGGTAAGGTCAAATCGTGTCTTGGTGAAAAACAAACCACTCTAGAAATGCCTCGTTCTGGTTTTGCCTTAAAAAAAGTAGGTGCATTGTTTTCTTCAAAAGCAATAGGTTCTTGTTTTAGCGCAGCAAAATCATTTTCGAAAACATAACAAGAATCATAAGTAGGATTCACTTCGCCATTGGCACGCACATTACCTGGACACAAGTAACATTCGGGGTCGTACTCTGGCAATTGCGCACCTGAAATGCTTTCTTTTTGACCTTGCCAAGGTCTTTTGGAACGGTGAGGAGAAACCAAAACCCATTCGTTGATTAAGGGATTAAAACGTCTATGCGGGTCTTCGTTGATATCAAAATTTTTCATGCTATTCATTTTATGTTTTTTGACACAGATTTGCTACGCCTATTCGCTACCACTCGGGTCACGAATTATCACAGATTAATTTTGTGCTTAAAAATTTGTGCAAATATGTGTGGAATCAGCGTTAAGTTTTTTATTAATTATGATGGCTCATATAAGGATGTACCATTTCCGATTTTTACATCATAAATTTTCAATTCTATGTTCCATTTTTCTTGGTACAATTGAGCGAATTTTTGTTTAACGGCTTCTTCTTTTCCTTTCTTAATCAAAGTAATGGTGCAGCCACCAAAACCACCGCCCATCAATCGGGAACCTATTACGGCATCATCGGCTAAGGCCAATTCAACCAAGTAATCCAGCTCGGGACAGCTTACTTCGTATTCTCTAGACAAGCCATCGTGTGTTTCAAAAAGTAATTGCCCCAAAAGCTCAATATTTCCAGCATCCAAAGCTTCGCAGGCTTTAGAGACACGAGCAATTTCTTTTACTACATAATGCACGCGTGTAAAAACAACAGCATCCATTTTGTCTTTCAAAGTCAACAATTGCGCTTCGGTACAATTTCTAAAACTTTTGATTTCAGGAAAATTAGCTTTGATAATCGCCAAACCTTCCTCGCATTCTTCTCTTCTTTTGTTATACGCCGACGTAAACAAGGAATGCTTCACATTACTATCAAACAACACCAAAGCATAGTCTTTAAAATCGGCATTATGGTACTCATACTCCAGCGTATTACAATCCAACTTGATGACTTTGTTTTCTAGGCCGTGTACGCTAGCAAACTGATCCATGATACCACAATTGATTCCCACCCAATGTTCTGCCTTTTGGCTCATCAATGCCCGATTTTGTTTGCTAATGTCTAAATTGAAAAGTGATTGTATCCCAAAAAGGAATCCGCACTCCAAAGCAGCCGAAGACGATAATCCAGAACCTACTGGAATGTTGCTACTAAATACACAATTGACTCCACTAAAATCAAAGCCATTGTCTTTTAGCTGTTTCAAAACTCCTAAAATGTAATTATGCCAAACCGTTGAACTCAATTGAATGTCTTGCGATAAATCGACTTCGAATTCTTGATTCAAATCGATAGCCACAATTCGAGAAGTAGTCGTATTGCTTTTTTCGAAAGCAAAGCAAATAATCTTATCTATAGCAGCAGGCAATACATAGCCATCGTTATAATCTACATGTTCTCCAATGATGTTAATTCTTCCTGGAGAAAGCACTATTTTTTCAGGTGCATTACCAAATGCATCCTGAAAAAAAGCCGTCGTTTTTTGTATTAATGAATCATTCATTATTCTTAAAATTAGAATTATTTTGAAATTGTTAATCTTTCTTCCCTTGTATACAAAAGAGGAAGGATAAAATGTGATTAAGTAAGAATCTAAAGTCATCGTTTTGTCATTCCGAAGAATGAGGAATCTCACAAGTGACTACCGTTATGCGATTTCTCCTTCGTCGAAATGACATAAAAAATACCTAACATAGTGACATTAACGATGCTTATTGTGCTACTTCATATTTGTTTTTTTATTTATTTCTTTGCTTCCAAAGTCAATTTACCCGCCTTCAACCCATCTCCGGTTACTTCCAATTTGATATCGCCTGCGGTAGTTTTCGATTTCACAAGTACTACCAATTTTCCGCTAAACAATTTCATCGTGTCTTTATGAAATAGTTCAAGTGAAGTTGCATCTCCATTACAGGCGGCGCGATACGTACCTGCTCCAGAAACTTTAAATTTTAATTGGTTGGTGGCTGTTGGACAAGGAACTCCATTTTTATCCACTACAGAAACCGCCACAAACGAAATATCCTCGCCATCGGCTGTGATGGTTTTTCGGTCTGCATCCAAAACAATCTGGTACGGTTTATCAGCGGTTCGGATTTCCTTTTCTTCAGCTACTTTGCCATTGTCATCATAAGCTACAACCTTTACCGTTCCTGGTTCATATTTTACATCCATCCACATCAAGCGGTAACGGTTTTGCGGAGTATTCTTGTTTTTGGTTTGTACGCCCATACTTTTGCCATTGATAAAAAGTTCGGCACTGTTGTAACTGGTGTACACAAAAACAGGAGTTGTTTGTCCCTCGCGACCTTCCCAATTCCAATGAGGTAAAATGTGTAGCGTAGTTGCCTTGGTGTTCCAACGGCTTCGGTACAAATAATAGCGGTCTTTCGGTAAGCCTGCTAAATCGTTAATTCCGAAATAAGAACTACGTGACGGCCATATTTCATCATAAGGTGTCGGTTCACCCAAATAATCAAATCCTGTCCAAACGAATTCACCAATTACCCAAGGTTTATCATCCTGAAGTACAAAATCTTCATCGGGAACATTGGACCAACTACAGGCTTCTAAATCATAGGATGAAGATTGCAAATCTGGATATTGCTTCATTTTTTCTTGCACGACAGGAAATTTGTAAATCCCTCTAGAACTCACCGTTGAAGCAGTTTCGGAACCTAAAATAAATCCTTGTGGAAATTTTTTGAATGCCTCATCGTACAAATGCACGCGATAATTCAATCCTGGAATATCCAACAAAGCTCCAAAACCAGACTCCATAGTCGCTTTCACTTGATCCATTCCTACGGTTACAGGACGTGTTGGGTCTTCTCTATGAAAAATCTCCTGCAACCATTTGGCTCGTTTTACACCTGCTTCTCCCCACTGATCTGGAACTTCATTTCCTGAACTCCACATCACAATAGAAGGATGATTACGTGTGGCTTGCACCAAATTCACAATGTCTTTTTCAGCATACTCGTCAAAAAAGCGATGGTAACCGTTTTCTACTTTTGGTAGAACCCATTCATCGAAACTCTCTGCCAAAAACAAAAAGCCCATTTCGTCTGCCAACTCCAATTGTTCGAAAGAAGGCATATTGTGCGAACTACGAATGGCATTGCATCCCATATCTTTTAAAATGGTCAACTGTCTACGCAAAGCCGCTTTGTTTACCGCAGCACCAAGAGGTCCCAAATCGTGATGCAAACAAACCCCTTTGAATTTGGTCACTTTCCCATTAAGACTAAATCCTTTATTGGCTTCATACTTAATTTCACGGATTCCAAATCGGGTGACAACCTCATCTTTTAGTTCATTGCCAACATACAATTGAGAAACGGCTTTGTACAAATAAGGTGTTTCTGGGCTCCACAATTTTGGATTCTCTACTTTTATATTTTGGTCAAACTCTTTTCCGAAGCGTAAAGAAGATTCCTCTGCACTTACTTTGTGTCCTTCGGCATCAAAAATGGTGGTCACCAAACGCGTATTTTCGCCAGAGGCTTTGGTCTTAATATTGACTTTGGCAACTGCATCACTAATAAAAGGCGTCGTTATAAATTGCCCCCATTGGTCAATACTTTCATTGTTTTTAATAATAACACTTACTTTTCGATACAAACCCGCTCCAGGATACCAACGGGAGGCAAATTCTTTATTGGATAATTTTACTGCTACAGTATTGTCGCCTTCTTGAATGAATTGAGAAACATCAAAATAAAAATAACTATAGCCATACGTCCATTCTCCTACTTTTTCCCCATTCAAATACACTTGAGGTTCACTCATCGCACCTTCAAAAAGTAGTAGTACTTTTTTTCCTTTGGCTTCTTTAGGCAAAGTAAAAGTATTGCGATACCACGCCGTACCCATATGAGGTAAGGCTCCGGTTCTTCCTGTTTTTACAGTAGGAGTATTTTCGCCATTTTGAGAAATTGCAACTGTTTGCATATCATTTTTTTTGTCAAAAGGACCATAAATTGCCCAGTCGTGCGGAACAGTAACCGATTCCCATTTCGAGTCGTTGAAGTTCATTTTGAAAGCGTCTTCAATATTTCCTTTTTGAAATTTCCAATGGGTATCCAATACCTTTACCACTCGGGCTTGAGAGAAAGCTATGGTGGTGGAGGCTATAAAAACCAACAAAAAATAGGGTATTTTTTTCATTTGTAAACCTGTATAATTATTTACTATCTAATCAATTCATAAACATTTAAGTCATTTAAGCGAAAGTTATTTAGCTTGCCCAATACTGTTCAAAAGGGAATATAAGTTCAAAACATTCTCTATAAGGCTAACAGTAGTTACTTAAACGAACTGATATTTTCACTTATAAGCAAATCAAAAACTTATCTAACTTATATGTTGTAACATTTTTTTGAATCCAATTCATTATTCTTTAAAAGCATCCAAAGCTGGCGAAGGTTTCCCGTCTGGTTGCCAAGCACTCAAGCCATAGCCACTCCAAGATTTGGCTCCTTGTGGTTCCCAATACAAAACGCCCAAGCCTTTATTATTGGGAACAGCTCTTACGGCTTTGATTGTAGCAGCTAGGAGTTCTTTGGTGTTTTGTACTTGTTCATCAACACCTCCAACTTCGACCACCATTACTTCTTTCTGATAACGTGAAGCCATATCGTTTAGGTTGTTTTGTAAATCGGCTATGGTTTCTGAATAGTCTTTCTTAATCCAAAACGGATAGTAAGACAGACCAATAACATCATACTTTACTTTATGCTCGGTAGCTTTATCAAAAAACCAACGGAATTTTTCGTTGTTGTTTCCTTCGTCTACGTGCACAATTACTTTGATTTTGGCATTCACAGCTTTGGTCGCTTCGTATCCTTTATTCAACAATTGCGCCAGTTGAGCCCAATTGTTAGTGCTCCCATCAGGCCAAAGCATTCCACCTGGAATTTCATTCCCTACCTGAACCCATTCTGGAGTAACACCTGCCTTTTTTAAAGCGGTCAACACATCAAATGTATGTTCATAAACTTTTTTCTGTAACGCATCGAATGATAAATTGGCCCAAGCAGCAGGTTTGGCTTGTTTGGCTGGATCGGCCCAAGTATCGCTGTAATGAAAATCAATCATAATGCGCATTTTGGCTTTTTGAGCGCGCAAAGCCATAGCTACTGTTTCTTCCTTACTGCAATGACCATTAGTTTTGTCTTGACTCGGATTGACAAACACACGCAAACGAATGGTGTTCATCCCGCGTTCTTTTAGCAATTGCAAACAATCTTTTTCCTTTCCGTCGGTATCATAAAAACGATAGCCAGTGGCTTCCATTTGCGGCAACCAACTCACGTCGGCTCCTTTGGCGAAAGCCGATGTATTTTTCTTTTGTGCCAAAGCGATAGTGGTACCACTTATAAAAAGAAGCAGTAGCATTATTCTTTTAAAAATTCTAACTGTAGTA
Organism: Flavobacterium sp. LM5; assembly: GCF_002017945.1. NCBI lineage: Bacteria > Pseudomonadati > Bacteroidota > Flavobacteriia > Flavobacteriales > Flavobacteriaceae > Flavobacterium > Flavobacterium sp. LM5. Next base: position 160,713 of record NZ_MUFX01000001.1, read on the forward strand.
TTCATAACTAATTGGTAAATGCTTGCAAAACGGGCAAGGCTTTATTTGAAAAATCATAGAATGCTTGGTTTTCGAAAGTAGAACCATTGGTAGCTTGACTTCCTTTGAAAGACACCCATTCGCCTCCCCAATACGCAAAACCTTGCCCATAAGTAGATGATTTTACTAAATCTTTAATCGCTAAAACAAAACTTTTTTGTCCTTCGGGAGTGGCTGGATAGCCAGAAACCAATTGATCCGTCTGTCCCATTATATTATTGGTCCAGTCATTGAATGCCAAAGTAAACGGATAAGCAGTTTCTGCAATCACTACTTTTTTAGAAAAGTTTTTTCCTAAGGCATCGATAGTGGTTTTTATGGTAGCCAAATCTTTCCCATGCCAAATAGGATAATACGACAAACCGATATAATCATAATCAACACTTTTTACTTTAGTAAAAAACCAATTAGTATCTGTAGCCGAAACGCCTGCATAGTGAATCATAATTTTGGTACTTGGCGCTTTGCTTCGAATGGTAGCACTCGCTGTTTTTAACAAGTCTATACATTGTGCTTCTTGATTGATTAAATGCCCTTGAGGCCAAAGCAATCCGGTATTGATTTCGTTCCCGATTTGAATAATATCTGGATTAATTTCGGTCAAAATAGTTGTGGTGTATGAAGCTACCGCAGCTTTTAAATCAGTAAAAGATAAGTTTTTCCAAGCAGCTGGAGTGGTTTGAACCGCAGGATCTGCCCAATCGTCAGAATAGTGAACCGTTAACCAAACTTTTAAACCTGCTTTTTTTACTCGCTGTGCTAGAGTTTTTACCTCTGTCAACCCAGAATGTCCGTTGGCTGGATCTTTCCACAAACGAATTCGAATGGTATTGCAACCAGCACTTTTTAATGTAGTCAACATGTCTTCGGTTTTTCCGTTGTTGGTAAAAACTACACCCGCCGCTTCTATTTCTGGTAAAAAAGAAATATCAGCCGCTTTGATAAAATCACTGGTTACTACAGGTGGTGTAACGGTTCCGCCATCGCTTTTTTCGCTATCGCTAGAGCATGCTGTTTGTAACAAAACACTTAGGAGAATAACGATGTTTAAGAAGGTTTTTTTCATGATTAATTCGATTTGGATTGGAATTTGTAAATAGTTCTATGATTATAATGTTCTCCTTTTTTCAAAACTGCTGAAGGAAATTCAACATGATTAGGAGCATCTGGAAAATTTTGAGTCTCAAAACAAATGCCACTTAAAGGATGGTAATTGGCACCCTCTTTACCTGAAATAGTATCAAAACAATTGCCCCCAACATAAATATGAACGCCTGGCTGATTGGTATACACCAATAGTTGCAAGTTGTTTTTAGCACTATAAAGTGAAGCCGCAACTTCTTCAGAGCTGCTCAAAACGAAAGTATCGTCAATAGATATAGGACATTCTTTAGAAGTTAAAAAATCAAATGGAGTTCCAGCTACAGGCAGTACCCTACCAGTTGGTATATTTTGATGATCTTTCTCTATCACTTTCTCGGCATTGACAAATAATTCTTGTTGAGTTATCCCCTCTTGATGCCCATCAAGGTTAAAGTAACTGTGATGTGTTAAATTCAAAATGGTATCTTCGGAAGTGGTTGCGCTATACTCAACTTTTAATTCATTTGACTCTGTCAAAGTATAAGTAACGTTTACTTCTAGGGTTCCTGGAAAATTTTCTTCATTAGCAGGACTTGTATAAGAGAGCGTTACTGCCGAATTAATTCCTTGTTTACTATTTACAATCTTCCAATTTTTTTTACTAAATCCATCTTCTCCTCCATGTAATACATGTGCACCGTTATTTGGATTTAACTGAATGGTTTTACCATTTAATTCGAATGTGCTTTCATTAATTCTACCAGCGTATCGCCCTACGATGGTTCCGAAATAGGGAGGGCTTGGCAAATTATAAGAATCAATGTATGATGCTGCATTTTCAAATCCTAAAACCACATCTACCATTGATTGGTTTTCTAATGGAACTTTAATAGCAGTTACTGTGGCTCCATAGCTCATAAGCTGTACTTCCATTCCATTAGCATTTTTAAGCATAACAAACTGAATGTCTTCACCATCAGGCATTGTTCCAAATGATTTATTGATATAATGTGTCATAATCTGAGAATTTAATTTTATTTATGCTGTTTTATTATTAAATGTGAAATTCAAATTTAGATAAAAAAAAGCCTGTTACATACCAGTACCTACCAGTTATTTTATTATAAAAGTATTTTTATATCCCTCAAAAAAACAACCCCCGATAGCAAAGACTACCGAGGATTGAAAAGTATAAAAAACCAAAAATTATTACTGTGCTACAATGAACGTGTAACGTCCATCTAAATCATTGAACCAGATATCGTATTTACCGGCTGTTACAATAATATCACCACCATTATCTCCCCAATTCACATCCCAGCTGTTGTTGGCTCTGAATTTCATCTTACCATCTTTTAATGTTTGAGTAACTTTCCACATATGAGCATCAAAAGTAGATTGTACCATTGGCACACTCACATCCCATCCAGACGGCAAAGCATCACCAACAATTCCTACTGTTGCATAGGTAGTCATAGGTCCTGTGTAAGGTGTTAAAGTATAGGTTAATGATTCCAAATTCAATTCAAAATAATAGTATCCTTCTTTATCTGTAGGAAAAACGGCTGGGTCTGGTGCGCTATCATTGGCTCTGTATTTTACTTTGCCTCCATCAACACCATACGAAGGTGCCCAGAAACCTAATTGTTCAATTAATTTGAATCCACCAGCGTTGAAGTATCCCGTGTAGTAAAACTTAGCGTTGTCTTTGGTGTCTCTAAAAATAGGCATATTCCCTTTATTCACATCCCAACCCGCGATTGTCGCAGGACCTACTTGATACAAATCCACTTTAGGGAAAACGCCTCTGTAAGGTGTTACTACAATACTTATTGCTTTAGAATATTTAGGTTGAGAACCAGTAGTACCTACAGTAGATTTGATACGAATATCAATAGTTCCCTCTACCTCTGGAATTAATCCAAAATCCAACGCTTTGGTGTTTAGCTCCGACACTTTAATCGTAGCGAAAGAATTTGATGTTGCATTGATTTCGACTGGTGCAGCAAAATCAGTTCCGCTTTTGGCAAACTCTACCGTATAAGTTACAATAGTTGGCGTACCATAAGATACTTTTTCCCAAGTCAAAGTAAGTGCTGTATTATCTGGTGTAGCTTTGTTCAAAATTACTTTCGAACCCGCATCTGGGGTAATAATAGCAAAATCAGCTTCTTGTGGTTCAAGAATCATCAAATCAGTTTCGTTATCACAGGACCAAAATCCTAAAATAGCTACAAAAGCAACTAATAGTTTATATGTATTTTTCATTTCTTTAGTGTAAAGTGGTTATTTTTTTAGTATCCAAGGTTTTGAGTTAGGTTGCTATTTGATCCCAAAGAACCCGCAGGAATTGGAAACAAATCCATAAAAGCCGGAATAGAAACTCCCGTAGAAGCATTGCCTTTCCAAGCCCAATTGTAAGAACCGCCAGAGAATTTCCCAAAACGGATTAAGTCTTGTCTGCGGTGTGCTTCCCAGTGTAATTCACGAGCTCTTTCGTCTAAAACAAAATCAAGAGTCAAATCAGCAGGGACAATATTACCAACAGTGGTATTGTTATTGGCTCTTCTTCTAAGTGCATTCACATAGTCTAATGCTTTGGTAACATCTCCGCCAGCTCCTCCGCGTAAAGTAGCTTCAGCATACATCAAGTATACATCGGCCAAACGGAATAATGGAAAATCAGTATCGGCAAAAGTAGAACTTGTTCCATTTTGTCCCGTAGATGTTTTATTAGAAAATTTAGACAAAATGTACCCTTGGGTTTTAACTCCAATATCTGCAATATCAATCGTTCTTTGTTTAGAAGCACTTCCAGCCACGCCAGTTCCTATTGTTTTACGAGTATCTTGGTTGAATTTGGTACCATCAAATTTTTGAGCAAATTCTTTTCTAATTCTCAAGGCTCCACTCCATCCTCCAATTCCAAAATCAGCGCCGTTGTTTTCCCATACACCAATTTGTCCATTGGTCAATACTGTAGTGGCTCCCCAGTTTTGAGTTTTGGCACCATCAGATTGAATGGTGAAAATCATTTCAGGTGAAGTATGATTATCAGCTTTGAAGTTGTCCAAATAATTTGCTTTCAAAGAATAACCCGCAGCAATAAGGTCATTACACATGGTAATACAATCTCCGTAACGCTTAGTTTTGGTATACACTTCGGCATTCAAGTAAATTTTTGCCAAAATCATTTTTGCCATTCCTTGGTCAACGCGTCCGTATTCATTGGTTCTTGCGGCTTTCAAATTAGGAAGTGCAGCTTTTAATTCTGTTTCCACAAAATCAAACAATTGTTGTCTTGTAAACTCAGGTCCTTTGAAGTTGATAGGATCCGCTTCTGTGTACATAGCTGCTTTCCCAAACAAATCCATCATATTATAGTAGGCATACGCACGCAAAACCTTCACTTCATTTCGGTACAATTCGATTGCTGCCAAATCTTCGGCACTAGTAATGTTGCGTGATTTCAATTTTTCAGGAGTACTTTGGCGTAAAAATTCATTAGCATAAGCCACAGAAGCCATAGTTCGCGAGTACATTCCCAAAAGAATTGGATTGGCTGGTGTCCAAATATTGCGTTGCAATTCGGCTGTCCCACCATCATTTTCATAACTCCAAACCAATTCGTCGGTTGTAAGCTCTTGCAAATACAACAAACATCTACTAAACTGACTTGTTCCTGCATCTACTCCTTCAAGCGAAGAAGCATCTGGGCCCCAAGTACTCGTAAGCGATAAATTTCCGTAAACACCTGCCAAGGCATTTTTGTATCCAGCTGCATCTTTATATACAGCATCTGAAGCCAATACATCGTCATCTTCTGACACTACATTCAAATCATCGGTACACGATTGAAATAAAGTAGCCAAAGCTAAAAAGGATATAATTATATATTTCTTCATCGTTTATTAAAATTTAAGATTAAGACCAAATAGAATAGTACGTTGTCTAGGATAGATGGTTTTATCGACACCATTATTAGTAATTTCAGGATCTAAACCGCTGTATTTTGTCAAGACAAAAACATTTTGAACTCCTGTAAACATTCTCAAGCTAGTATTTTCATTCATTATTTTTCTAAAAGTATAGCCTAATGTTACGTTATCCATTCTCAAGTACGAAGCATCTTCGATATAAATATCAGACAACAATACGTTTGAAGTAGTTTGGAAATTCGTATCTAAAATAGAAGAAGGAACATTGCTTAAAATACCACCATTTTCCATTGCCTCATATTGCGCTCTAGAAGCGTCTACTGCGTTGAAAATACGGTTGCCAATGCTCGCTCTTAAATTGAAAGAGAAATCAATGTCTTTGTAATTCATTGTAGAAGCAAAGCCTAAGGTCACATCTGGATCTGGGTTGTTATAGATGTAGCGATCTGAATCATTTTTGATGTTATCTCCATTCAAATCTGCAAAAGCACCTTCAATAGCTTTTCCGTTGGTATCATACAATTGTTTGTACACATAAAACGAATAAGGCGTATATCCTTCTCTAAAAAGCTGACCTGGCGTTCCCGTTCCAGCAATGTTATCGCCTACATAAATATCTGTTCCGTAGACTAAATCTTTGATTCTTCGCTCGAATTTAGTTGCATTGAAATTAACATTCCAATTGAAATTTTCTGTTTTAATTGGAGTAGCGTTCAAGGTAAACTCAATTCCTTTGGTTGTAAAAGAACCCACGTTTTGGTATACACGGTTCGAGAAATTACTTCCGTCAGAAATGGCAGCATTTACCAATAAATCTTTGGCTTCTTTGTAAAACACATCTACTGCACCCGTGATTACATTTTTGAATACCCCAAAATCAAGACCCGCGTTATAAGAAACAGTTTCTTCCCATTTCAAGTTTTTGGTACGTTTGCTTGGCAAGGCAATTGGAAAATAAGCATTACCAAATTGGTATTCAGAGTTACCTCCACCTAAATCGTATTTCTCTAAATAGCCATTTGGATCAGGAATATCTTGTTGTCCTGTAATACCATAGCTCAAACGTAATTTCAAATCGGACACCACATTACTGTCTTTAAAGAAATCTTCTTTTACTTTCCAAGCAAACGCAGCAGAAGGGAAATTCCCCCAACGGCTTTCTTTTTCAAATCGAGAAGAACCGTCTCTACGATAAGACAAGGTCAATAAATATTTGTTTTTGAAATTAATATTGGATCTTCCAAAAAAGCCTAACAGTACGACATCCGTATTCAAAGTAGTTTCAGGGAAAGTCGAGGGTAGATCTGGGTTTAAGATGTTACCGGTATCGAATCTATTGGATTCGAATTTTTGATACGAATGTCCGCTTGTTAGTTCAACATTAAAATCATTAAAAGTCTTGTTATATACGAAATAAGCATCAATCAACTTATTTCTTCGAGTCGATTCAGAGTACTCATCTGTTCCGAAAGGAATATTATTATTGGATGGAGCCGAACCAGCATTGGCACCTACCAAGCGGTGTCTTTCTCCATTCGATTCATCAAAACCAAGATTCACTACAGCTCTCAAAGAAGGCAAAAAGTGAAATTTATAATCGATTTCAAAATTTCCAAAAAGTCTATTGCTCTTTCCACGATCATTAGTTTGAAGCAGCTGCGCTACAGGGTTTCTTGCTGCAATAGCGATTAGCGGATAATTGCCGTTGGCATCTATACCAGAAGTATACTCAAAAAATCCACCATAAGGAGCACCGTCAACACGAATAGGTTGTGTTGGATCAAAACCAATAGCAGCACCTTCAACAGCATCTGTAAAACGGTTTCTTTCATTGGCATAATTAGCAGAAAGTTTCACCTTCAAATGATTTTCAAAAAAAGACGGATTCATAACCAAACCTACCGTGTTTCTTTTGAACTCATTGGTAATACGCAACCCTTGTTGATCCGTATTTCCTAAAGTTAAACTTGTTGGAATCACACCGAAAAGACTTCCTCTAACCGCTAGATTTTGATCTACCAAACCAGTATTGCGGTAAATTGCCTCTTGCCAGTTGGTATTGGCTGTGCCTAATTTATCTAAATCTTGTGGACGAACTTGAGCAATGGTATTTCTAAAAGCAGTTGGGCTCAATACATTAACAGTTTTGACCAACTCACCTGCACCAAACTGTACATTGTAATCTACAGAAAGGGTTTTGCTTCCCTTTTTAGTCGTGATAATAATTACCCCGTTTGACGCACGTGAACCGTAAATAGCAGTTGCCGAAGCATCTTTCAAAACCGTCATCGACTCAACTGTACTTGGATTCAAAGAAGCCAAAAACGAAGCTGAACCCGTGTTGGTCGTGTTTTCAAGAGGCAAACCATCAATAACAATCAATGGGTCATTACTTGCAAATAACGAACTTCCCCTCTAATTCTAATTTCGGATAACGAACCAGGTGCTCCTGATGAATTGATAGACAAACCCGCTACTCTACCTGTAAGCATGTTCTCGGTAGAAACGTTTACCCCTTTGTTAAAATCTTTGGTAACCAAAGAAGTCACAGAACCTGTGGCATCTTTTCTTTTTACAGATCCATATCCTACTTGAACTACGACCTCGTTAAGCTCATTCCCTTGTTCTTGCAAAAAAACTATAAGAGAACTTTGGCCAGAATAAATCACCGTTTGTGATTTAAAACCCACAAACGACACTACGATTTGATCTCCTTTACTCACACTCGAAAGCTGAAAAGATCCTGAAAAATCAGTAGACGTACTAACTTTAGAACCCTTAACAACTAGATTCGCTCCAGGTATTGGTTGTTTGGTTGTGTTATCAACCACCGTTCCAGACAATTTATTTTGTGCCTGAACAAGAAACGGAACAAGGAGTAGCAGAAAGAACAATCGCAAATGCATTGTTTTTAAACTTTTTGTTTTCATTAAATTGGTTTTTGTTGGTTATTATTATTTGAAACATTTACCAAAAAGTCAGAATAAATTAAAAATGGCTTATCGATGAATTAACTAAAAAAAATGATAATCATATTTTTTGTTGTTATTTGTGATAAAAACGTTTTAATTTTCTATTTTTTTTGTGAAATATTAAAATCCAAAATTATACGAAGGATTATGTTTTACATACCAGTACCTACCAGTTTTTTTGTATTTTGCCATAAAAAATACCAGACATGAAATACATCACAGTTCAAAACAACCAAGGTGTGCCCAAATACAAACAAATAATTCAATCGATTGAGAAGGCCATCGAATCAGAAAAATTAGTCAAAGGCGATCAACTGCCTTCGGTAAATAAAGTGTGTTTAGCACACGAATTATCTCGAGACACCGTACTCCAAGCTTATGATGAATTAAAGAAGCGAGGCATTGTATTTGCTATACCTGGCAAAGGATATTATGTAAAAAGTGTAGAAATAAACATCAAACAAAAAATATTTTTACTCTTTGACGAATTAAATATTTTCAAGGAAGATTTGTACAACTCATTTTTAGAAAATATTGGAAAAAACGTCCAAGTTGACATTTTTTTTCATCATTTTAATTTTCAATTTTTTCAAAAAGTCATCGCAGAAAATAATGGCAACTACACCAAATATATTATTATGCCCACCGCTTTTGAAGAAGCACATACCACAATAAAAAACCTACCAGTAAATGATGTCTATATATTGGACCAAACCAATTCCGAATTATTTTCCTACCCTTCAATTCATCAAAACTTTATTCAAAACATTTACGATGGCCTTTTGGAAGGTAAATCTAGGTTGGACAAATACAAAAAACTCATCATCATCTTCCCTGGATTTAGAGAACCGCTGGGTATGAAAATAGGTTTTCTAAACTTTTGCAAGGACTTTGGATTTGAGCATGAAGTAATTACAGAGTTCAAACACCGAAGCATCACACCCGGTGAAGTCTACGTCATTCCAAGTGATCGCGATTTAGTGAGCGTAATCGAAAAGGCAAAATCACAACAGCTTACTATAGGTCAAGACTACGGAATCATTTCGTATAATGAAACGCCACTGAAGAAAATCGTAGATAACGGAATCACGACCATCTCCACTGATTTTGAACAAATGGGTAAATTAATGGCCGAAATGATTTTGAAGAATAGAAAAGATCGAATTGAAAACAAATGCAACCTAATTGTAAGAAACTCACTTTAAAATTTAAGCAAACCTCATAAAAAAAACCGCTTCTTTCGAAGCGGTTTTGTACCCGGAGCCGGAGTCGAACCGGCACGGTTTCCCACAGGTGTTTGAGACCAGCGCGTCTACCAATTCCGCCATCCGGGCTTAGCAGACCGAAACAACAACAGTTGTTTCACGCATAAAGAACAATTTAGTGGTAGCTAAACTGCTGTTCCTTTAACACGGTGCAAATGTAAAAAATATTTTTAAATGTCCAACAAAAATTACTCGTTTTTTTTCTTTCAGTCTTGAATAAATTTCATAAATTTGCACCTCGTTAAAACAACACACACTAACTAACTACATCCGAGACTTTTAGAACACTTTGTTTTGAATTCGTTCAAAATAAAAAACACACTAATATAGTAACGGGCTTTAAAAACAACATACTAAATGTCACACCTAGAACCAGAAGCTAAAATTTTTGCTTGTTCACAAAGTGTATATCTTGCAGAGCAAATTGCAAAAAATTACGGAATCCCATTAGGAAAAGTAACCTTAGCCAAATACAGCGACGGAGAATTCCAACCTTCTTACGAAGAGTCCATCAGAGGATTACGTGTTTTTATTGTTTGCTCAACATTTCCAACATCAGACAATCTGATGGAATTATTGATGATGATCGATGCCGCCAAAAGAGCTTCAGCAAGACACATCACTGCCGTAATTCCCTATTTTGGATGGGCTAGACAAGATCGAAAAGACAAACCAAGAGTTCCAATTGGAGCCAAATTAGTAGCTAATTTATTAGATGCTGCAGGAGCCACAAGAATTATGACCATGGATTTACATGCTGATCAAATTCAAGGATTCTTTGAAATACCGGTAGATCATTTATTTGCCTCTACTATCTTTTTACCATATGTAAAAAGTTTAGAGCTTGAAAATTTGACTATCGCGTCTCCAGACATGGGAGGTTCAAAAAGAGCCTATGCGTATTCTAAATTTTTAGAATCCGATGTAGTGATTTGCTACAAACAAAGAAAAGCAGCCAACGTTATCGAATCCATGGAATTGATTGGTGAGGTAAAAGGCAAAAATGTAATTCTAGTAGACGACATGATCGATACTGGAGGAACTTTAGCCAAAGCTGCCGATTTAATGATTGAAAAAGGCGCCTTGAGTGTAAGAGCTATTTGTACGCACGCTATTTTATCAGGTAGCGCTTACGAAAAAATAGAAAATTCAAAACTAAGCGAGTTAATCGTTTCAGATTCTATTCCATTAAGAAAAGAATCTAGCAAAATAAAAGTGTTGAGTTGTGCACCACTTTTTGCCGAAGTAATGCACATGGTACACCACAACAATTCCATTAGTGGGAAATTTATAATGTAGCATTAGTGAATAGCACTTAGTCATTAGTAATTAGCAAAAAAAACAAAGCTAATCACTAATAACCAATTACTAATCACTCCAAAAGAAGAGTTTAATTAATAACTATATAAATATTTAAAATGAAATCGATTACAATTAAAGGATCAGAAAGAGAAAGCGTGGGCAAAGTGTCAACTAAAGCCTTACGTAATGCTGGATTGGTTCCTTGCGTATTATACGGAGGAAATCAGGCAGTTCATTTTTCAGCGGAAGTTATAGCTTTCAAGAACTTGGTTTACACTCCAAACGCGCACACAGTTGTGATTGAATTGGGCAATGGTAAAACCTTCAATGCTGTATTACAAGACATTCAAGTACACCCAGTATCTGACAAAATTTTACACATTGATTTCTTCCAAATTCACGAAGACAAAGAAATCACTATGGAAGTTCCAGTAAAAATTATCGGTAACTCTAAAGGAGTTATGGCAGGTGGTGACTTACGTATGAACAACCGTAAATTAAAAGTAAAAGCATTACCAAAAAATCTTCCTGATTTTGTTGAGGCTGACATTACTCCATTAGACATGGGTAACAAATTGTATGTAACTAAAGTACCTACACCAAACTTCAAAATCATGCACCCAGACAACACTGTTATCTGTCAAGTGAAGATCTCTCGTGCCGCTATGAAAGCCGCTCAAGAAGCAGCAAAAGCAGCAAAAGCTCCTGCAAAAGGAAAGAAAAAATAATTTTTTTCAATCATTATATCAAAGCGTCAGTTACACAACTGGCGCTTTTTTTTTATCTGAACTTGTTTCAGATTCTATAATTCATAATTTTAATTAGGAGCACACCTCCCTTCTATTAATCACGAGTCCTCCTGCTGTCCACTATATCTTTACTGCCGAACCCCGTTAGCAAAGGATGCCGCTCCCATCAGGGCTACACTACACGCCCAATCTCATTAAGTTAATAGCTAAATCATAAATAGATTGCTGATTTTTGATTAACGATTTTTGATTGTTGATAAAAAATACTGAAAATCTTTTGCTTTTTTATTCACTTGCACCAAAATCTAAAATCAAGAATCGTTAATCGTCAATCTAAAAGCTCTTAACTTTATACTATTGACTACATGGCTCCTTTCCATAACAATTACAGACTTTCAATTTAACTTCTGCACTAAATACACTATTTTTGCAACATCAGAAAATGGATCCAAATTTTGTTTCCATCACAAAAAAAGCAGCAATACAAGGTAAAATAAAACCGGTGGTTCACGAACACCAAAAAATATTGAGAAAGTGAGTAAAAAGTTTTTAATAGTAGGATTAGGCAACATTGGTGCCGAATATGTCAATACCCGTCACAACATTGGTTTTAAAGTGCTGGATTTTTTAGCTCGAAAAGAAAGCCTAGATTTTCAAACCGTAAAACTTGGCGCCTTGGCCGAATACAAGTTCAAAGGGCGAACATTCTTGCTTTTGAAACCCAATACTTACATGAATTTGAGCGGTAAGGCCGTAAAATATTGGATGGACAAAGAAAACATTCCTTTAGAAAACCTATTGGTCATCACCGATGATTTAAATCTATCCTTCGGTACCATTCGCATCCGCAAAAAAGGAAGCGATGGCGGACATAACGGACTCAAAAACATCAACCTTGTTTTGAATACACAAGAATACACCCGCTTCCGCTTTGGCATCAGCGATGAATTCAAAAAAGGACAACAAGTCGACTATGTTTTAGGAGAATGGGATGAAAATGAGAAAGAAAAACTACCCGAACGACTCGAAACCGCCGGCGAAATTATCAAATCTTTTGGCACAGCAGGAATTGAAAACACCATGACAACCTTTAACGGAAAATAAAAAAGGGGGAAACCAAACTGTTTCCCCCTTTCTCTTTCCAGCACTGACGTGTACTTTATTCAAATATTACTTTTCGCACTATTTTCTTTTCCCCATCCTCTAATGTTAACAAATACACACCGGCAGCCACGTTTTTAAAATCAATTGTTTCATCAAAAGTACCAGTGTTAGCAAATTCATTTCGATACACATTTCTACCCAACAAATCCGTCATGGCTATGCGAACCACCCCCTTAGCAAATCCCGCAAACTGAATAGTACAACTCCCTTTAGAAGGATTTGGAAACAGCCTAACAGCATCTACCATAGTATCCCTCACGCCCAAGGTTGCCTTTTTAGTACAAACTGTAACCGAAGCAGCACTTACAGTACCACTATCACCACCAAAACGATCTCTCACACGCAACAGCCAAGTGCCTGCCGCATCTTGCCCATTAAATCCACTCAACAAATCGGCCGGTGTAATCACTTGTGTCGTTGTATTGGCACAATCCACCACAGCTCCACTATCGTCCAACTTCAACCGTAAGGTTTCATTCGTAGCACCACATATTCTCTGCAACAAACGCACCGTTTGTTTGGTTGGACTCACTAACTCCAATTCCACATCTGATAGATAAGCATGGGAAATAACCAAATCGACCGTAACTTCTTTGATCACACCTAAACCCGATGGAACCACAATTTCACGATTCACATATTGACTCGAACCATCTGTAATGACTATTGGTGCAGCAAAATTATAAGTATTGCAAGCAGAAACCGTTGTATAGCCAATGGCAAACGGTATAGGATTTATAGCATAAAAAACAGAATTAACTGGCTCCACCAAAATCCTACACTCTAACGCAGAAACAAATGGAACCTCGACAGACTGTGAGCCATCATTGGGCGTGTTAGCTATCAATGTAGCAGGAAAAGTAAGCCCACCATCCGTAGACAATTTAATATTCACAGCACTCGCACCAGCCAAAGTATTAGAACCATTAACATTCCAAGTTATGGTTTGAGTACTACCTGGAGCCCAACTCACATCAACATCATTGGGAGCAGTTATTTCAAAAGGACCTACGGTATTGCTAACCGTAATACGCGTCGCATCTGAAGCTGTTTGCCCAGAACCTGCCAAAGCATTGTCACGTGCAGTAAAGACAAACGTCAAGGTACGACCAATGCTAGCTAAGGATTCCCACTCACTGTTAAATCGATTCACAAGCACTTTGTCATAAGAAGGAAAATAACGCGTCAACGAAGCCGTTGGAGGAAAAGATCGAAACAATGGGCCATCAGGTTTATCAGCAATCGCTAAACTTTTGGCTCCAAAAGTCGTTATCGCAGTATCATTCTGTTCCCAAACATAAGTAAAAGCGCTGGTAGTTGTTCCGCTAGTGGTCCCTTTTAGTAAAAAAGGAGTGCTTTTTGGAATCGTATAATCTGAACCTGCGTTCACAGCAAAGGAAGACGTCGTGATACTAGCTTGCACCGGACAGGTTTTTGTGACTAAATTTTCTTGAATCTGAGCAATACTAGCATACGTAAAATAATCATCAGAATCAGCCTGTACATTATAATCCGTAATTCCGGCATATCCCATAATAGTAGAACCGCTACCGGGTTCTACATTGGTATCTGTACCTTCAATATCATGCGAAAAGGTGTGGGTAGCCCCTAGCTGATGTCCAAATTCATGCGCTACAAAATCAATATCGAATAAATCCCCTTCAGGTTTATTATTCGAGGGCGATGTAAAAGCGCTCCCTTTTCGTCCATTCTCACAAACGCAACCAATACAACCTGCATTTCCTCCGCCACCAGAGGCGCCAAACAAATGACCGATATCATAGTTCGCCTCCCCAATAGTACTGGTCAATGTATTTTGAAGTTGTTGATTCCATGTATCAGGCGCATTTGATCCCACCACCGGATCATACGGATCGGAAGTCGCATTGGTATAAATGACATCTAAATTATTGGGAATAATTACTAATCGGAGCGCTAGATCTCGATTAAAAACGCCATTTACTCTGGTCATAGTAGCATTCATCGCAGCCAAGGCACCTTCTTTGGTCCCGCCATGATAAAGAGTATACTCACCAGTACACGACAAAGCCAATCGAAAGGTACGAAACACACGATCACTGACCGTGGTTTTGGCGGAAATATTGGTTATCCTTTTAGACAAGGCAACTTCGTCAGTACTGCAACTCAAGGGCAAAACACCTTTATCGGTTTTATCAGAACGATACAAAACATAGGTATTGGCAGTTCCTTTAACCGGTTCTATAAATTCAGCTTGGGAATTGTTTCTCAAAATCATAGTTTGAACCCCTTGTTCAGAAGTACTAAAAAAAACGCGTGCCGAAGGATCTGTAATTCCTTTACCCGAAAAAGAACGAATAGAAGGAAATTGAGCTTGTAGCAATGGATCAAAATTAGAAGTTTCCCAAACTAAAAATTGTTCTGAAACTCCCTTAACATTTGGTAAGTCTATTGTTGTAGCAGCATTTTCTTTGTTTTTCCCCTTGGCAGAGGCCATAACTTTTGACCAATTGGACTTTTGAAGCTCAAAGATCGCTTCAAAAGGCCTCTCCTCCATCAATTGTCGCTGAATATCTGTTGACAAAACTATTCTCTTCCAAACTTCTTGTTCTTGGGCCAATATTGGGATTGAGGCACAAAAAATGAGTATTCCAACAACAATTTTCTTCATTTATCAAGTGTTTTATTACTCAAAATTAAAACAATAAAATGAATTCTTTTAACAAATAAACAAATCAAACGCACTACCGCAACGATTAAATGAATAGAATTAACAAATTACGAGAGAAATGTAACCACTGAATTTGCTTCTATAACCATTTAAAGTATAAATTTGCAGCTTTATAAATTAGTCATTTTGAAGATTTTTCACTCCATAAACGAATTTGTTGCTACTAAAAAAACAATTCTCACATTAGGCACTTTTGACGGGGTTCATTTTGGACACAAATCTATTTTGAACAAAGTAACACAAAGCACCTTACATGGAACATACGAGAGTGTGGTACTTACTTTTTTTCCGCACCCAAGAATGGTTTTACAGGGAAAAAAAGATTTAAAATTACTGAACACTATTGATGAAAAGAAAGAATTACTTGAAAAATTAGGAGTCGAAAATCTGATCATACATCCCTTTGACACTACGTTCTCTAAATTGAGTGCCGAGGAATTTGTCCGAGATATTTTGGTAGAAAAACTAAAAATACAAAAAATCATCATTGGATACGATCATCGATTTGGGAGTAACAGAACGGCCGATATCCACGATCTCATAGCTTTTGGAAAAACCTATAATTTTGAAGTCGAGCAAATTTCGGCTCAAGAAATAAATGATATTTCGGTTAGCTCAACTAAAATAAGAAATGCCATTACAGAAGGCAATATTGATTTAGCCAACCAATACCTTGAATACCCCTATTCTATTTATGGTGAAGTAATCAAAGGCAAACAATTGGGGCGCACCATCGGATTCCCTACCGCCAACATAAGTATCAATGAAGCCTACAAATTGATCCCTCAAAAAGGAGTGTATGTGGTAAAAAGCATCATCCATGAACAAACGGTTTATGGCATGATGAACATAGGAAACAACCCAACAGTTGGTGGTGATACACAAAGTATTGAAGTGCATTTCTTAGATTTTTATAACGATCTCTATGGAACATCATTAAAAATTGACATTTTGCACCGCTTACGTTCCGAACAAAAATTCGAAAACATTACCGCTCTCAAAAATCAATTGGCTACAGACGAACAAGAAACCAGAGATTACTTTACTGTTTACCAATCACTTAACAATCGTTAATCTTCCCTTAAATTGGAATTCCTTCCGTTTAAATCCTTAATTTAGAGGTCAATAATTGAAAATTTTTTCAATTATATGACTTAATTCTATTAAGTACAGCGTTTTGGCTAGGAATTACTTCACTTATATTATTTCCATAGGTGTTCAATGAACTTCGTTTGCAGTGGAAATCCTTTTTGAGGCTTTTTCTACCTCAAAAAGATTGTAACGTGAGCCCGACCCCAATGTCATTAAGTTAAGAGATTTTAGATTGAAGATTAACGATTCTTGATTTTAGATTTTAGAGCAAGTGAGTAAAATTATATGATTTTCAGTACCTTATACATCAGCAATCAAAAATCGTTAATCAAAAATCAGCAATCATTTTATCATTTAATCCTTAACTTAATGACATTGAGCCCGACCCTTGTGGTAACGCCCAAATAATAAGATTTGAAAAATGTTGTTTAGTGTAGTAGTAAGCTTTATATAGTAACCCTTAAAATTTTTCGGCATGATACTTTCAAGAGAATTTCAAAATGGCTTTCTGATCTTTCTGGGAATAGCCTTGTATTTTTTAATCATGAATCTTGTGGGCTTATCTGATGTGTTTTATCTCAGATTATTCAACACTATATTTGTGCTTTACGGCGTGAATCGAACCTTACTGATGAATATAACCGATGGCAACCTCAACATGGCCGACAATGCCGTATCAGGAATGAAAACCTCGTTGTATGGTGTTTTTTTGAGTATCATCGGGCTCATTATTTACAGTTACATGCAAGGAGGTGATGCTTTTGTGGAATCACTATCCAAAACGTTTCTTTTTGGTGGCAATCCAACCGTTATTTTGTATAGCATTTGCCTCTTGTTTGAAGGCATAGCTTCTACCGTGGTGGTTACAATGTTGTTGTTATTGTATTGGAATAACCGATTTGTAACGGACTAAAAAAACTAGCTTTTGGACTACTGTCTTTGTGACTTAAAAGTAATTGATTACTTTTGGCCTTGAAAAAAAATTGGGCGTATGAGCAATATAAGACACAATTGGACTAAAGAAGAAATCATTGCTATTTACAACAAACCATTAATGGATTTGTTATATGAAGCAGCAACAATACATAGAGAACATCATGAGCCTAATGTGGTTCAAGTTTCCACCTTACTTTCGATAAAAACAGGCGGATGCTCAGAGGATTGTGGGTACTGTCCACAATCAGCTCGATACCATACGGATATTGAAGGCAACGAGTTAATGACCGTAAGTCAAGTGAAAGCACAAGCTTTGCGCGCCAAATCTGGAGGTTCATCAAGAGTTTGTATGGGCGCCGCTTGGCGAAACGTAAAAGACGGTCCTGAATTTGACCAAGTGCTTGAGATGGTTCGTACCATCAACAAACTAGACATGGAGGTTTGTTGTACATTGGGAATGATTACCGAAAATCAAGCTAAAAGATTAGCTGAAGCGGGATTATACGCCTACAACCACAATTTAGATACTTCTGAGGACTATTACAAAGAAGTGATATCTACCCGTGGTTTTGAGGATCGTTTGCAGACTATTGAGAATGTTCGAAAAACTAAAATCTCGGTTTGTAGCGGTGGTATCATCGGAATGGGAGAAAGCGTTGAAGACCGCGCAGGAATGTTAGTCGCTTTGGCCACCTTAAACCCACAACCCGAATCTGTGCCAATCAATGCACTTGTAGCTGTTGAAGGAACGCCGATGGAAGATGAAAAACCGGTAGAAATCTGGGAAATGGTTCGCATGGTAGCCACCACAAGAATTGTGATGCCTGAGACACAGGTTCGTTTATCTGCAGGACGTATGAACATGAGCCGTGAAGGACAAGCAATGTGTTTCTTTGCAGGAGCCAATTCTATTTTTGCTGGCGATAAGTTATTGACTACGCCAAATCCAAATGTAGATGACGACATGAAATTGTTCGAAACCTTGGGATTACAACCTCAAAAACCATTTATTAAATTACAACAACCCATTACCGTTGAAGCTTCGGATTCAGAATTTGTGGCTTTGGGAGAGAAACCAAAATGGTCCAGACCTGGTCACATCATCGAAAAAAACATTGAAGCCTCAATGAAGAATAAGTAATGTTTTTTCTATAAAATAAATTAAAGCTTTATTACATTTGCTCTTAGTCTAAAAAACTATGAGCATTTTTTTTAATTTTTAATTTCAATTTATGAAACTGAATCTTACTGAAATTGAACGTGTAGCCACTATTTCGAAAAAAGATTTTTATACGAACTACGTAAAAAAACAACAACCTTTAGTAATTGAAAAACTAACCGAGGATTGGCCTGCTTATACCAAGTGGAATTTAGACTATATTAAAACTGTTGCTGGGGACAAAATAGTACCTCTTTATGACGATCGCCCTGTATCACACAAAGACGGTTTCAACGAAGCTCATGCTCAAATGAAAATGGCCGATTATATCGATCTGTTACAATCCAAACCTACCAATTACAGAATCTTTCTTTATGAATTAATGAAGGAGGTTCCGATCCTTCAAAAAGACTTTCAATGGCCTAAAATAGGACTACGATTGGTCAAACAATTGCCCATGCTGTTTTTTGGGGGCGAAAACTCTAAAGTATTCATGCATTACGATATTGATTACTCCAACATCTTACATTTTCATTTTCATGGTCAAAAACAATGTATGTTATTTGATCCGCAACAAACCCCATACCTTTACAAAGTACCTCATGCTTTAATTGCAAGAGAAGATATTAATTTTGACGCACCCGATTTTGAAAAATTTCCAGCCTTGAAAAACGCCAAAGGCCTCATCACTACTTTACGTCATGGCGAAATGCTATATATGCCAGAAGGATATTGGCATTATATGAAATACGAAACAGCAGGTTTTTCGATGAGTTTACGAGCCTTCCCAAGAAGATTACCGAACTTAGGGAAAGCGTTCTACAACGTGTTCATCATGCGCTATTTCGATACTTTGATGCGAGAATTAAAAGGACAAGCTTGGATTGATTATAAAAATGCAAAAGCAATGAAAAACAGCAATACATAATGGATTAAAATCTGTTGCCGCAAAACACCAATCAACGGATTAAAATCCGTTGCTACAAAATCAATCATTCCTACGGAATTTAAGGTTAAAAAATAATTTTATTACTTTTTATCGCTCCGTTAGCCAAAATGGTTCGAACAATCAATACCTGCTTACTCGATCTTAAAGAAGCAATCGACCATTTTTGTGCGTTGATTTTTGATTTATCGTATAATTTTCTACCTAACAAATCAAATATTTGCACTTTTTCGATAGCCTCTCCAAATGAGTTGATGGTAATGATCTTGTTTTTAACACTCACCACTAGTTTCTTATCCTCTAACACATTGTCTTCGGTACCCAACTGATTGTTATAATACTTTAGTACAAATCGATCATTTTCAACCCCCTTGATCGCTGTGAAAGAATAGTCCGATCGCGATAAATCATGAATAGCATTTGTCTCTTTATCTTCTAACCAAATTTCTTGACCTGCCAAAGCGCCGTCTCTGTGGTCAATACTAATATTGAAAGTGCCTTCGATTGTGCTTCGATACCCTAAAGGCACTTCATCTTTATCTGAAAAGGGCAAAGCACGTCCTTGAATGGTAAGATTCTGTCCCTTATTGACACTATAAAAATCGACAAATTCCTGCCCATCAAAACTTGGACCATCATACAAATTATCAAAGTCATTGGTAGCTCCACTAATGTACCCTACAAGTAGTTGTTTGAAAGCGCCACCGCTATTGGTCAAGTTCAACCAAACACGATGCTTCTCAACTTCTACCTCAAGATTTTTGGAGAGATTAAAAAACTGACTATTGTTACCCGATACACGCATGGCATTGGTAAACTTGAAACTTCCTGTGGCTGTATTTCCCACAAAAAAGGACTGTCCTGCAGCAATAAATCCTTTGGGTGCAACTCCTCCTGTATTTGCTTTGCCAGCAGCTGTTCCTGTGCCTCCTGTGATGTTAAAAGTCGCATAATCATCAGCCTGATAATCATTATTTGTAATTGCCGTATTATGCGTCCAAAAATATAGGGCGCCGTGAATAATGTCTTTGTTGGTCTCCATGAACCTTTTTGCATCGATCGCTGAAGGATAGGGATTCCCGATCAAATTATATTGATCTGCTCCTACTTTAAATTCATAGTCACCATTGTTTGGAATACCTTTAAAAGCGACGGGTTGCTTATAAGGCATCGCTACCGTTTCTGGATAAGGCGCACCGTAGACTCCTGGTTTTGGGGTACGAATAATAAAACCTACGCCGGGAGCCATGAGTCCATCATCATTCACCCAACCTTTGAGGGGATCGTATTTATGATATTTATCCCATAATGTATTTGGCGACAACAACTTCGCAGTTTGCCCAATTACTGGAGACGACCAATAGGTATAATCAAAATTCTTCATGGGCGATGAAGTTCTTCGGTATTCTATGGCTCCACTGTTTTTAGCATTCGTAGTTTGGACTAAGCTTGCGTTGTTCTCAAGGATTAGTTTTCCTTTTGTGGTTACCTCTTTGACAATTGTGAGTGTATGCCCTGACTTTATCGTCATCGTAACACCCTCATTCACTGTACAGGAACAACCATTTAGATTAGAGGTTGAAATATAATCATCATCAATAATCAAATTGGAATCACTAGTAGGAATTACTGACCATTTTCCTTCTTTCCAAGTTGAAATCTTTGCGTATTTTGACAAATCATAACTTACCTCTCTTGGAAAGCCACTTCGAACATAAAAACTCAAATTATAAACACCACTTGAAAGTCCTTTAATATCTCTAGTACTAGATGAAAAAGAAGTATCACCTGTTTTTGACCAAATATATGTATATGGGTCTTGCCAGATAGGACTATTTACTAAATCGGCAGTTACACTATAAGGCACGCTTTTAAGAATAGCACCAGACGTTTCATTAAAATTATAACCCGCAAGCAACCCTTTTTCTGTACCAAAATAGGTAGTAGGTGAATCAGCTAGACGCTTAATCTCAGAAAGAGAAAGTGCTGTGGTATAAAAACCTACTTTCAACATTTGTCCTTTGAAACAGTCCCATTCAGGCATAATATCACCCGCTATTGTTATTTCATTACTCGAATCTCCGCCATAATTTGAAGTTAATTGAGGTAACGATTTTTTTAAAACTCCATCTATAAAAAGCATCGTTTTTGCCCCATCACCAACAGTAGCTATATGATGCCATTCATTATCCCCAAGATTACCAACAGGAATCGAAAGGTACCCACCATACGAATGCAAAAATAGTACATCAGCTTGAAAACCAAATCTAAGTATGTCCTTCTGCCCAAACAATCCAGTATACTCTGAATTCAAATCGGAGGTTTTGAATTTAACCCATCCTTCCATGGTAAAAGAGGGCAAAACCGAGGGGAATTTCAAATTGGTATATACAAGTTGTGTTTTTGATTTATCAAAAAATATAGCTTGTTCTTGCTTTAATAAAGTTATACTCCCATTAGTATTACAACCCGATATAACTAAAGGTTCAACGGGCATAGGAGGAAGCACCGTTGGAGGAAGCGGAGATACTGTAACCTTTACTGAAACACAAGAAGTTGTATTACATGAACCGGAATACCTAACAAAATATGTAGTATCCCTCAAAGGCGATACAGTTATACTATTTCCTGTGCCAATTACAGCGCCTTCACAAGCATCGGCAAACCATTGCGCCGTTGCACCTGTACCTGCGGATCCACCACTAACTGCAAGTGTAGTAGAATTTCCTGTATAAATCGTTGTTTCTCCTATTATGTCTGTTGGCGCAACTGAATAACTATTAACCGTTACAGGCAGAGCACTTACAGCGCTAATGCCACAATCAACTACAGCAGCAGTAACTCGTATGAAACCATTTTGTCCTCCAGAACCAGCAGTAACTCGAATAGTGTTGGTGCCTTGTCCTGAAGTGATTACCCAACCTGGAGGAACGGTCCAATTATAAGAAGTTGCGTTTGCGACAGCTGCAACAGAATAACTAAGACCTGTTTGTAAGGCGCATTGAATAGCATTGCCATTAATGGCTCCTGGTTGAACAAAACAAATGATCTCATCAGCTCCAATGTAAGGCTTACTTCTAGGTTGTCCATCTATATCTGTAGGAACAGCATCCAACAAAACACCTTGCAAATCAAAATTTTTAGCTGTTGCCTTTAATCGTAGCGTGGTATTTAAAACAAAATCAGGTTGTATGTTTTTGGCGTTTGTTTCTTTTCCAATTACTTTCTTCCAATCCTCCAAAGTACTCATTAAATTAGAAGGTTCATAATAATCTCCCCAGCCTGCTATATATTGAGTAGAGTAATAATTATTAAAATCTAAAAACAAATATTTATCCCTTGCTTTCCATTCGGAATAAAAAGCAACTTTTCTAGAACCTCCTGTTTGTGCATTGATGAAATTATTATTTCGAATATCCAATTTAGTTGTATTAGTACCTACAAAAATGGCCGCACTCAATCCTAGTTTCTGAACACCTCCTAATCGAACACTATTGTGATATACCTTAATATCTTCTCCTGAAGATAGAAAAATACCAAATCCACTTTGACTAAAAAGATCACCTCCCCCAGAGGTAACCACATCGGAAATGACATTGTTATTTAACATCATTCTATTACCAGAACTTAAAAGACCAAAAGAAGACGACATCAATGAATTTACAATTTTATTTATTTGGTTATTGGCAACAATACCATTTGATCCATACGCAGCAATTCCTGCAACAAAAGTAAATCCGTACTCATCATAATCTGTATTGACCAAAGACAAATCTGAAATTGTATTATTTAAAATAGAAAAATTAGAAGCCGTGTTAACATAAAGACCAAAGAAGGGCTTATTATTACCATTTGTAGTTGAGTTAGTATTATTTAATATTTTCCATCCAACATTAAGCATTTCATCTTTACCATTGATAAACAACAAATGCTTCGCATCAATAAAGTTAACATTTTCAATGGTATTATTGGGATTATTCCCAGTGCTTAGTTTACTTACAGTTGAACCATTACCAGCAAAAACACCTATAGACAGATTACTTTTTAAAGAGAAAGATTGTTGTACCGCAAGATTTTTAATTTGGATATTACTTGCATTGTCGCCTAACCAAAAAACAGTTTTTGATAGCGTATGATTCATTGAATTATTTTTCACAGTCAATGCCTTGCTACTGGATCCATTATTGCCATCAAAAATGACAAATTTGGCACCAATTATTTTAAAAACACTCTTACTACCTTCTCCAGTATTTCTATTTTCAATAACAACGGTATTTCCGGCATTAGGCTTTATAGTTAGTGTATTTGTTGCGCTTGATCCAGTAAATTGTGTGATAACGATTGGAAAAATCTCTCCATTTTTAGTAGAATAATTAGAGTCGTCTAGCAAAAAAGTAACCGGACCACTTACTCCTGAAGCATTAATTCTCGCTATTGCAGAGGTTATTGTTTTAAATGGAGCGGGTTGTGAAGTACCAATATGGTAAGTACCTGACAAAGCCTGAGCCATAGCACAATACGGCAAAAACAATAAAAAAATTAAAACAAAGTACTTTTTACGCATCCAACAAACATTTATTTAGTCTATTCTAAAAACAAGATTTAAACTTTTTGTTTCTATAAACAACATCAAAATTTAAAATTTTAGAAGGGGCAAAAATAAGGTATTCATTAGGGAAACTTATTGAGATTAAGATAAGATTAACCTTTTAAAATCTACAACTCACTTTAAAACAAATACTTATTAATACCTACAATCAGTAGACTAAAAATATTTTCATAAATTAACTCAATAACTATGGTCCTCATGTTAAAAAGAACAAACAAGACAAACTCCAAAATTGAAATTCCAATTTCCAATATTAACCTTTTAAAACAAAAAACCCTTTCAAAGCAAGTCACTCTGAAAGGGTTAAATGGATAGGGTTGTATTTTTGCCCAACAGATAGAAATCCGTTGCTACAATATTGTACGTTCCTTCACAACGGATTGAAATCCGTTGCTACAAAATAAATCGTTCCTACGGAACTGAGTAGGATTAAAAAATAATCTTCTTGCTGCTAATCGCTCCGTTGGCTAAAGTCGTTTTGACAATCAAAGCTTGCTCACTCGAAGGCAAAGCATCGATCACATACTCTTGTGCGTAGATTTTGGATTTATCATAGATTTTTCTACCTAACAAATCAAAAATCTGAATTTGAGTAATGGTTTCTTCAGATGAAGCAACCGTTATTTTTTTATTTTTGACACTAATCACTAGCGATTTATCTGCTAATGTGTTGTCATCAGTACCCAAAGTTTTATTAGCGTATTTCAATACAAATCGACTGTTCTCTACTCCATTAATGGCTGTAAAGGTGTATTTACCTTGGGTCAAATTATGAAGGGTAGCTATCTTTTTATCTTCTAACCAAATTTCCTGTTGGGCCAATTGTCCATCTCTTGTGTCGATGCTGATCTCAAATGGACCAGCGATGGTACTACGGTAACCCAACGGCACTTCATCGGTCGCTTCAAATGGTAAAGCGCGTCCTTGAATCGTTAAATTCTTGCCTTGATTGATGCTGTAAAAATCTACAAAAGGTTGCCCATCAAAAGTTGGCCCATCATACAAATTGTCCCAATCATTAGTAGCTCCAGCAATATATCCTACTAACAATTGCTTGAAAGCGCCTTGGCTGTTGGTTAAATTTAGCCAAACTCGGTTTTTCTCGTCTAATGTAGTTTTCTTGGCGCTGGCTTGTTTGAAGAATTGGGTATTATTTCCCGAAACACGCATAGCATTGGTGAATTCGAATTTAGTGGTAGTAGGTGTTTTTTGCGATCCCACAAAAAAGGATTGGCCTGCTCCAATATATCGTGATGGAACAGCAATTCCACTTGGTGCTGTTCCTATTCCTGTACCGACCCCTCCAGTTAATGTATATGTAGCGTAATCATTAGCCGTATATGTATTGTTTAAAATTGCGGTCTTGTGTGTCCAAAAATACAAAGCGCCATATATGATATTACTATTGCCCGTAATAAACAAATCAGCATCAATCGCCGATGGATAAGGATTTCCAATCAAGTTAAACTGATCGGCTCCTGCTACAAAGGGAATCGTACCATTGTTTGGTATTCCTTTGAAGGTCACCGGTTGTTCATAGGTAATCCCCGACCAGTTATCAGGCGCAGGAGAACCAGGTTTTGGCACACGGATAATGAACCCAACACCAGGTTTCATTTCTCCGTCATCAAAAACCCAACCCGAAGTAGGATCAAATCTAAAATATTTATTGTCAAGCGTATTGGGTGATAAATTTTTAGCGGTTTGTTTCGGGACAACTATTCCATCACCATAAACTGGCGAAGACCAATACGTGAAATCGAAATTCTTCATCGGGGATGATTTGCGCTGATATTCTATACTGCCTGTATTTAGAGCAGCGGGATTGGTCTGTTTTAAACTGGTGTTATTTTCAAAAACCAAAGTACCTTTTACATCCAATCCGTTTTCTAAAATCAATTCACCAGGAGACTTAATAACAACATTCACATTTGGATCAACGATACACGAACATGCTGTAACTGCACTACTAACATTAATATTGCTACTTCCTGTAAATTTGGCAATTTTGTTGACAGTTAATCCTCCGTTGTCCCAAGTCACCCCATCGGAAGATTGTGAAATTGCCAAGGAAATAGTAGCTATATTAGAGTACGCACTCTCAATCCCGCAACTACTCACAGCTTTTACTCTCATGTAGTACGTTTGCCCAGCTAACAATCCATTTATTGACAAAGACTCAGTAGAACTAGCTGAAGGAGTAACAGGACGATTTTGATAGCCTGCTAAATAAGAAGTTAAAGCAGCATCCGAAAACACATCTACAATATAATTAGATGTATTAGATGAAGCGTTCCATGTTTGAGAAGCAGTAGTTTGGTTACAGGTTAAGGTAATGTTTGAAAGGACTGGTGTTGCTGGTGCTAGACTAACAGTAACCATTACAGATGCACATGTAGTAGTATTACAGGTGCCATTATAACGAACAAAATAAGTAGTGTTTGAAGTAGGAGATACAGTTATTGCATTACCCGTTCCTATAACAGTACTTCCACAAGAACCACTAAACCATTGGGCTGTTGCTCCTGTACCTGCTGAACCGCCATTAATCGTAAGTGTAGTAGAGTCTCCTGAACAAATTGTGGTTGTTCCTAATATCCCTGTTGGGGCAACTGAAAGACTATTTACAGTAATCGTTGCTGTACCCGTAATAGCAGCACTGCACGTTGGAGCCGACTGGTATGCAACACTAACCAAGCTATAAGCAAAAGTTCCAGAAGTTGTTGTAGGCGCAGCAACATTAGCTGTTGTATTAGCACCTACATTTATAGTTTGGTTTGCACCACCATTAACTCTATAAGTTACCGTAATTGCACTAGGCCTAGGGTTTGTAAAAGTAATATTTGGTGAGGCTGCGTTTTGGCAAACTGTAGCTGTACCGCTTATACTAGCACTAGGGTTTTGAGTAGTAACCGTTTGATAACCTAGAGCCGTATTAGCACTTGTACTACCACTACATCCATTAAAAGACCTAACTCTATAATAATAAGTAGTACCTACCGCCAAGCCTGTAACATTAAAAGAGGTAACTAGACCAACATCTAAATTATTATATCCAGATACAAAACTACCAAATGTTGAACTTGTAGAAACATCCAGTCTATAACTTGTAGCAGTTGTTACTGTATTCCAATTGGCAGTAAAACTAGTACAGCTAACATTTGTCGCTGCTGAAGAAGTTGGTATTGGCGGTGTTGCATTTGCTCCAGTTGTTATACTGATAACATTGCTATCCCAAACACAAGCTGAGGCATATGCCGCTGTAGCTGAAACCACCCTTTTGTAATATCTAATATCTGCTCCAGTTGTGGTTCTTGCTGCAGGAGTATAATCTTCTGCTGTACCACTAGTTCCAGTTGTAACATTTGACCAAGGCCCTGATGCACTTGTTGCCGTTTGCCATTGATATCTAATAGTTGGATTTATTGTTGACCCATTGTATGTATAAGAAGAACCATTTATAACTCCTGGTGTAACCCCACTACATACTGTTGAAGGAGTAGGAGCTACAATAGAATTTGACGATGCAACAAAAGGAGTAATGCTAAAACTAACTACATTCCCTCCTGCATTTTCATAATAATCAAGAATAAGATCTGCATCTCCGTCTAGATAAACCAAAATACTTTGAAAGTTCTGTGTTGGTTGTTCTTGCCACTCATCGAAAACCAAAACATTGTCAACATACAACCTGACTCCATCGTCTCCTTGAACGTTGACTATATAACAACCAGCAGGTCTCGTGGACTTCATTCGATACCGCACAGCATATAGTTCAGTATAAATAGATGCTCTTTGTGTTCCGTTTGAAAAAACATCAAAACATGCTGCCCCTCCATTAAAGTTAAAATTTGTGGGTATTGATTCTGTTCCTACATCATAATAGCCCGCATACTGTGAAGCAGTAAATGGATTTGTTGAAGGTGGTGTTGAAGGTGATGGAGTACCACCTGGAGGGGCTGTACCTGTCCAATTATAGATATGCCCTCGCCAAGTATTTGTTCCTGCTATTGTTGGATCGTCTATAGTATTTCCTATGGAAATTAAATTAATTCGCAACTGAGCAAATGCAGAATTATCATTAACACAACCGCCAGGAGCAGTTCCTCCTCTAGAAATTAAGACTTTTACTTGTCCTGACAATGTAGCTGTCCAGTTAAAATCAACACCTCCGCTACCAGCTGAAGTAGTTAAACCATTATTATTCGCAGCGTTATAAATTGAAACAATTTCATTGTTATTAGTTCCGCCAAAATTATCATCTACGCGAAATCGATAAGTAAACCCCTGAACTACATTTAAAAGTACAAACCTTCCAGCAGGAACATTATTTGAAATAGTTCCCGAATTATCAATACAATAAATTATAGTACTACCAACTTGTGTGGCTCCTGTAGGATAGGCACACTGCCCATAATTTTTAGTAGAAAATAAAAATAGAATAAACAAAAGCATGCAAGAAAAAGCTTTGCCAGTTAAAAAACTGTTCAATCCTATTCTTAAACCCCTTGATCTTTTTCTTTGATTAGTAGGAATCATTAATAAATCTGCAAAAAGTAAAATTCTTTTCATAAAAAAGTATTCAAAATTAAATTCTCCTTAACAAAACATTATAAGCCATATTCTTCTTTATGTCTTCTTAAGTGTTTGCAAAAGTAACTATTATCCGATATCAAACAACTATTATTATGAGAATTAATAGTAAAACAAACTACTGCTAAGCATCTTAGCAAATACCTTATTGCCCTAACAAAAAACAAACACAAATAAACTAAGAGATTGAAGATCCAATCATGTAAGGGTTAGAAAAAATTATCAGATAAAATTCCAAACTCTTATCCGGTAAAAGTTTACAGATTCAACAATTTAACAATGCAAAGTTGTAAAACAAAAAACCCTTTCAAAGCATTAGACTCTGAAAGGGCTTATCGTTCGAAGCTATTTTACTTACAAAATAATCTTCTTGCTGCTAATCGCTCCGTTGGCTAAAGTAGTTTTGACAATCAACGTTTGCTCACTCGAAGGCAATGCTTCAATCATATACTCTTGTGTGTTGATTTTGGATTTATCATAGATTTTTCTACCTAACAAATCAAAAATCTGAATTTGAGTAATGGTTTCTTCAGAAGAAGTAACCGTTATTTTTTTATTTTTGATACTAATCACTAGCGATTTGTCTGCTGATGTGTTCTCATCAGTACCCAAGGTTTTATTGGTGTATTTCAACACGAAGCGGTCGTTTTCTACCCCATTGATAGTAGTAAAGGTGTAACAACCTTTGGTCAAATCATGAACGGTAGCCGTCTTTTTATCTTCCAACCAAATTTCTTGTTGGTCTAAATTTCCGTCTCTTGCATCAATACTAATCTCAAATGGACCCGCAATCGTACTGCGGTAGCCCAATGGCACTTCATCCGTTGCTTCAAAAGGCAAAGCGCGACCTTGAATCGTTAATTTTTTTCCTTGATTAATGCTGTAAAAATCCACAAAAGGTTGGCCGTCAAAAGTTGGTCCATCATACAAATTGTCGAAATCATTGGTAGCACCAGCAATATACCCTACTAACAATTGTTTGAAGGCTCCTTGGCTGTTGGTTAAATTTAGCCAAACACGGTTCTTCTCGATAGCCGTTGTTTTTTTGGTGTTTTCTTGTTTGAAAAACTGGGTATTGTTGCTCGCTACTCGCATGCTATTTCTGAATTCAAATCTACTATTATTTGGAGCAGTATCTTTTGTGCCTATAAAAAAGGATTGCCCAGCAGCAATAAAACCAGAGGGAGTATTGTTATTTAAACCTGGATTTGGTGCTGGACCTGTTGGTGGCCCTGTTGCTGTTCCTCCTGTAATATTGAAAGTAGCATAATCATTGGCTTTGTATTGCCCATTGTCGATAGCGGTATTGTGTGTCCAAAAGTAAATCGCTCCGAAATTAATAGATTCATTATTAGGATGAGTCAAAAACTTTGTGGCATCCAAAGCGGAAGGATAAGGATTGCCTATTAAATGGAATTGATCCGGACCAACATTAGTATAGTTAATATCTCCATTATTTGGTATTCCTTTGAAGGTTACAGGTTGTTCATAGGTGGGAGTATTCCAATTTTCTCCATTAGGATAAGTTGTACCCGGTTTTGGCACACGGATAATAAACCCAACTCCTGGTTTCATTTCGCCATCATCAAAAACCCAACCTGTTGTTGGTGTAGGATCAAATCTAAAATATTTATTTTCAAGCGTATTGGGTGATAAATTTTTGGCGGTTTGTTTAGGGACAACTATTCCATCACCATAAACTGGCGAAGACCAATACGTGAAATCAAAATTTTTCATCTTGGATGATTTACGACGGTATTCTATAGCTCCTGAATTAGTAACATTGTTAGTTTGGACTAAACTCGCATTGTTTTCGAAAATAAGACTTGTCGTTGCACTATTAGTTACATTAACTGCATTAGTAATATTTAAGGTATGACCATCTTTGATAAGAACATTACCTGATGTAACCGTACAAGAACAACCATTTAAACTTCCTGTAGAGGTGTAATCTCCTGTAAACTCTAGATTGTAATCAATAGTAGGCAATGAAGGAGTCCAGGATATTCCATTCCATGTGGTCGACTTAGTTCCTATGGTATAACTAATAGACCTAGAGCATCCTTTACCAATATCAAAATTTAAATTATATTCACCTGACGAAAGTCCTGTAATATTTCTGGTACTTGCGGTATAAGCAGGTGTCCCTGTTTTGGTCCAAGCATAAGTATATGGATCTCTCCAAACTGGGGTGTTTACTAAAGTCCCGTTTTTACCGGCAGGCAAACTAGCAAGTGTAGTACCTGACCCTTGTTGAAAATTATACCCAGCAATTAAACCCGATTCGCTTCCAGTATAAGTTATAGGAGAATAAGCTAAACTAGCAATTCTGGTAGTAGAAAGTGCTGTATTATAAAGACCAGCTTTCATTATCTGACCACCGAAAAAATCACCCGAACTATTAAAAACACCAGCCCCAATTTTTACATTATCGGCACTAGAACCATAATTTGAAGTTGCATTTCCACCAGATCCAACTACTACTCCGTCAACATAAATTAAGATCTGTGAACCTGTCCCAACTGCTGCTATATGATGCCAAGTATTATCACCAAGATTAACAGGTGGAGTTGCATAGATATTACCTCCATTTAAAGTGTATAAATGCAACTGACTACCTTGAAAACCAAATTCCAATACGTCATTTTGCCCGAATAAACTAGTAAAACCAGATGTATTCAAATCAGATGTCCTATATTTAATCCAACCTTCCAATGTAAAACTGGCTAAATTAGAAAGAAAAGAACTAGCGGTACTTATGTATTGGCTACTTGTTTTCACAAGTTCTAAAGCATGATTTTGATTTGCCAAAGTAATACTTCCTATAGCAGCACTACAACTTGCGTCTACTATTGTTGCTCCAACAGGCAAAGGAGGTAAACTGGCAATATAAATCGTAACCACCCCAGTCATAGCAAATGAGCAAAAAGTATTATTTCTAGTAGCAATGACAGTATAATTCCCAACACTATTTTGAAGTCCAAAACTAATGGAACTACCTGTACCAGCAATAACTGAACCTACATTAACACTATTTCTTACTAATTGATAACTCACTCCTATTTCTGAATTAGAAAGACCTATCAGATTACCAGCAGAACCAGCACAAAGATTACCAGAACCCGTCATTGTATAAACTGTTGGCAAAGTACAAGTAGACGATCCTACATTTACAATTCCAGTTGTGGCAGCAAAATAAGTATTGTTTTTATTAGTAGCACTCGATGTAGTACTACCCCAAGACCCAGAAGAAGTTGTAAAACCACCTAGAAATAAACTTCCAGCTGTATGGGTAAAAGTTCCTAAATTAGCAATTGCATTAGAAGCAATCGAAAAAGCAGTCGTTACAGTTGTTGCTTTACTAAGAGTAACTCCCGAAGTATTACTTAGAGTTAGACTATTAACAGTTCCAGGCATTCCAGCACTAGTAGTTTGAGCTACTGAACCATTAAAATTATAGTTTGCAGTAGTACTAAATGTTCGTGTTATATTTGTGGATGAAACTGAGCCATCTATACCACTTGGATTAGCAGTTATCAATATCGCCCCAGCATTTAGATTAACTTTAGCAACTCCTGTAGTACCACCTGATTGTGAAACCTGAAATGTAGCACAATCTAAAGTCCCATTAACAGTAAGTTCTCCTACCCAATCAGATTGTGTCGCAGCATCATCTCTATTTAATGTAAAGTTTGAAGCTAACTTTAATGTACTTCCTGTATTAACAACATACTTCGCCCAAATAGCAGCACCAGCTGTTGGCATATTTAAAATTTGAATACCAGACCCATTGAATGTAAGAATACCATTTTTAACTACTCCCACTGTTGATATGGAACCTGATCCAGCAGAGTTTGTCAAATTTCCAGCAAGATAAACATTACTTGTTCCAGAAGTTCCTGCGTTAAAATCAAAAACTCCACCTGTTTGATTATAATTTCCACCAATAGTCAGGGTATAATTTGTTGCATTATTAACTCTATATGTACCTGAATTTATTGTGAAGTTTCCACTTACTGTCGTATTTACACCTTGTAATACCGTTCCTGTTATAGTCAGATTTGGAAAAGCTGTAACTGAAGGCCCACCAATAATTGAATTCCCAGTAAATGTAACTAAACCAGAACCCGAAACTGATTTTCCATTATTTATCCAATCTCCATCAACAGTAATCCCTCTATTTATTACTAGTGGAAAAGCATTAGTTAACGTTATCGAATTAAAATCCATTGTAGCCCCTGCTCCACTTATAGTTTGAGTTGTCCCCCCATTAAAAGTAACTTCTGCATCAGCATTACCAACATTCATATCGAAAGTGCCATCATTTACAAGATTACCACCTATTAACAAAGTGTTCCCTCCATTTCCGGCTGTTTGTAAAACACCTCCTCCGTTAATTATTACATTGCCTGAAACTGTTAATCTTCTATTAGTATCATTATTCCCAATAGTAAGTGTACCACTAATATTTAAGCTTTTACAAACAGCTAAATTTATGTTTACAACAACAACATTACTGCTTATCAGAGTTATATCATCTGCATTACTAGGCACACCATTCGGGCTCCAATTATTAGCATCCCCCAATTTGAAGTTCCTGCTCCTCCATCCCAGGTTTTTTGCCCAAACCCCAATTGAACCACCAACAACACCGCAAAAAGTAAAATTTTTTTCATAAAAAAACAGTCTAAATTTAATCTAGGATAACAAAAAATTATAAAGAAAAAATTCTATATAATTTTTGTTAATTTGGGGCAAAAGTAATTAATTTAGACTTAACAGTATGTTAATTAAACTATTAAATCCATGAACAACAAGTGTCTTATTTTGCATTCTACTTTCAAGACATGATTTTGGCAACTTCCTATATAAAACCTTATTTTTGCTGCTCTGGTACTAATCTCAAAATCTCTTCATGCCACCCTTATACACTCTGAAAGAAGCCCAACACAAAATAGAACAGTATTGCGCCTATCAAGAGCGCTGTCACGAAGAAGTGGTAACCAAATTGAGAGGTATGCACCTAGAATCCCAAGAAATAGACCAACTTATTGTGCATCTTATCGAACAGAACTTCTTGAATGAGGCTCGTTTTGCTTGTAGTTTTGCCCGTGGAAAACACCGCATCAAACACTGGGGAAAAATCCGCATTACCAATGAACTCAAAATGCGTAACATCAATAATACCTTGATTGCACTTGCCTTAAAAGAAATCTCAGCCGAGGAATATTCGGAAACTTTTAATGCTTTAGCAGAAAGGAATTGGCAATCTATAACAGAAAAAAATGCGCTCAAAAAAAGAAAGAAATTTTGTGATTACATGCTTCGTCGTGGTTTTGAGAGCAATTTGATTTATGATAAAGTAAAGGAATTGGAGTATGGGAACGCGGATGAGGCGGATTTTTTATAGTGACTAAAATTTAACCGCAAGGACGCAAAGGCACAAAGTTCAACAGCATTCCTTTGTATAGCTTCGTGAATTCTTGGTGTTTATTTGTGGTGAAAAACTTAACCGCAAGGGACGCAAAGTTTTAAATAATTATCTCTTTAAATCCACGGAATCTGCGTGCAAAATTTAACCGTTAAGTTCACCAGAAAAAAACATATAAGTCACCCAAGTTTTTCTGAATAGGCTATGTATTTTGAACCATATAAGGCAAATAAGGGCATATAAGTTTTGGTTGAACTACACAACAATTGCAATACTTTTGCTTTGTGCGACTTCGTGACTTCTTCGTGTTTCTTTGTGGTAAAATTTTAACCGCAAAGTTCACAAAGATTTACGCAAGGGACGCAAAATTTTAAATAATTAACTCTTTAAAATCCGCGGAATCTGCGTGAAAAATTTAACCGCAAGGAGAGAAAAGATTTACGCAAAGGACGCAAAGTTTTAAACGATTAACCATTAACCGATTAAACACTCAAATAAATTTTACAAACTCAACAACACCGAAACGGCATTACCACCAAACCCAACAGCGTTAACGAGCACCTTACGAATCGTTCTTGAATCGGAATTTTGATTAAAAAAAGGAGTGTGAATAAACTGATTGTGTTGGAGCATCAAAATGGCCATTTCGACACTTAAGATTCCTGAGGCACCAAACGTGTGGCCAATTTTCCATTTATTGGTAGTTAGTAATGGTAACTGCTTTCCGAACACTTTTTCAATGGCACGGTATTCTGTCAAATCACCTTTGATGGTGCCTGGGGCGTGCATTACAATAGCATCTACTTCGGACAAAGGCGTGTTTTGCAGAGCCATTGCCATCGATTTTTGAAAACAAATGGCTTCTGCCGAGATTGAAATGTTATGTTCCAAAATTTCTGTAGCGTAGCCAATGCCTTCAATAAAAGCCAAGGCGTTTGCTTTCTTTCCTAATTCTAAACAACATACTGCTGCGCCTTCACCCAAAACCATTGTGTTTTGCTTTTTATCCAAATCCAAAGCACGGTTGGGCCATTCGACAGGCTCATGATGACCCTCTTTGTTTTGAGTATAAATCTTCAAAGCGCGCATCTGACCTATCGTAAAATCAGTCAAGGGCGCTTCACTACCACCTACCAAAAACTGATTTGCCATTCCCGCTCGCAACCAAGCGACTCCGTTGAGTAGAGCATGCAAAGCAGTAGAACAAGTAATAGAATGCGAAATTTCGGGACCGGTACTTTGCAAATCATGCGCCACCCAAGACGAAATATTTCCCAAAGTAGTAGTGGGTGAAGCTAAAGTTTGGGCTTTTCCCGTGGTTAAATATTCTTGAAAATGTTTTTCGAACAAATCGGTGGCACCTCTCGAAGAGCCAATGTTGATACCAAAACTGCCTCCTTTTTCCCAACCTGCCTGCGCCATCGCTTTTCTTGCTGCCACCATAGCATACAACACCGACTTGTCTAATGACTTGTACTTAATATCCGTTTGTTGTAAAGCCAAAACTTCTTGTTGTGAAGCGGCATCCAAAGCAGCTACCCAAGTCTTTTGATGGTCTAAAAACTGCTCCGAAAAACAAGTTGAAGGATGTTGATAGTTTTCCCAAATGGTCTTCGGGTCATTGCCCAAAGGGGAAATAGAGGACAGGGCAGTTA
Source organism: Flavobacterium sp. LM5 (assembly GCF_002017945.1). Classification (NCBI taxonomy): domain Bacteria; kingdom Pseudomonadati; phylum Bacteroidota; class Flavobacteriia; order Flavobacteriales; family Flavobacteriaceae; genus Flavobacterium; species Flavobacterium sp. LM5. The sequence goes on from NZ_MUFX01000001.1 coordinate 196,356, forward strand.
TAGAGATAATTTGTGACAAATCGATGTATTTAATTTCACAAAGATTCACAAAGCACTTAAAAAGATTCACAGAGGAAATATATAATTACCTCTGTGCTTCTTTGCGATTTTCTCTGTGAATCTCTGTGAAAAATTTTGAGCAAATTTACACTATTTCCAAAGCACTTTCCACTACTTCATACACTTTTTGCAACTGTGCATCGGTAATTACGTAGGGTGGCAAAATGTAAACTATATTCCCAACTGGACGCAGAATTACTCCATTTTCAATAAAAAAATCGTAAAGCCTATTGCGCAATGAGCCGTAATAACTAAAGCTGCTATCTGTCTTGATTTCCAAAGCAAAAATCACCCCAAAAACTCTAGTATTACTTACTTTTGGGTGTATTCCTATATGTTTTTGAAAGTCCAAATGGCGTTGATGAATGCGTTGAATGTTGGACTGCATCGTTTCGGTTTGCAACAATTCGATACTGGCCAGTGCCGCAGCGCAACCCGTTGGATTTGCCGTAAAGGTATGGCCATGAAACAAGGCTTTATTGATATCATCATCATAAAAAGCATCAAAAATCGCTTTAGTGAAAGTCGTAATCGCCATAGGAATAGTGCCCCCAGTCAAGGCTTTAGACAAACACATCATATCTGGCAAAATTTCTAAATAATCGCAGGCAAAGTTTTTTCCCGTTTTACCGAAACCTGTCATCACTTCATCAGCAATGGTCAATACTTGGTTTTCTTTGCAAATTTGAAGCAAGTTATCCAAAGCTTCAGGTGCATACATCACCATTCCTGCGGCACCTTGTATTAAGGGTTCAAAAATAAAAGCCGCACAATTTTTATCGGCGATTGCTTTTTGAAGGGCCGCTATACTTTCTGTTTCCTTTCCCTGCACTGGAACTGGAATCCGAACAACATCAATCATCATTCCTTGAAAAGCTTCGGTAAAGAAAGAAATTCCACTTGCCGCCATAGCCGCAAAGGTGTCGCCATGAAAAGCATCTTCAAAAGCAATAATCGTCGTTTTTGAAATTCCTTGGTTAAAGTTATACTGCAAAGCCACTTTTATCGCAATTTCGACAGCGGTAGAACCATTATCCGAAAAAAAGAGTTTTTGCTGATTGCTAGGTAAGATTTCGACTAATTTCTCGGATAAAACAACAGCGGGTTCGTGCGTAAAACCTCCAAAAAGTACGTGCTCTAAGGTAGTAAGTTGTTTATAAATCGCATCCGCAATAAAGCGATTCGAGTGGCCATAAGGATTGACCCACCATGAAGCAATGGCGTCGATATATTCTTTACCACTTTCATCCCACAATAACGCGGCTTCGCCACGGGCAATTCCTATTGGTAATGCAGCTGTTTTGTGTTGAGTGTACGGATGCCAAAGGTGTTTCTGGTCTCTTTCTGTTAAATTCATAGTTTTAAAGAATATAGAAAATAGAGTATAGAGGAAAGACTATACCCTATATTTTTTTGACAAAGATAGAAAAGTCTATGCTCTTTATTCTGCATTCTAATTTCTTATAAACTCAATAATTGCTCTCTAAACAAATCGGCATATTCTGCGATGACATTCGTATCAAAATAGGGTTCTTGGTCAATTCGTCCAATACATTTCAATCCTGTTTTACTTAAAATAATCGATTCGGTTGCTTGATTTTCATCTCCAGAAAAAACGATTCCAGCCACCACAATGTTTCGGTTTTGCAACGCCTCGATAGTCAACAACGTATGATTAATACTCCCCAGATAATGACGGGAAACCACAATCACTTTATAATCGGGTTGAATCAAATCGGCAATCGTATTAGTTGTGTTCAAAGGAACTAAAATTCCACCAGCGCCTTCTATTACTAGATGATTTTCGGTTACTGGCTCTTTAATTTGAGTTAAATCAATGGTAATACCATCAATCTCGGCTGCATAATGCGGGCTTGCAGGCGTATGCAAAGCATAACTGTTGGGATGAAAAACAGTCTTTTGATTGGACACGTATGCCTTTACTTTATGACTATCGGAATTATCTAAATCTCCTGCCTGAATGGGCTTCCAATAATCGGCTTCTAAAGCTTGAGTAATGATAGCGGCTGCAACGGTTTTACCTACATCGGTACCTATTCCTGTAATAAATAATTTCATATTTTTTGAGCTTATTGAACCGCAAAGTTCGCAAAGAATTCACAAAGTCTACTATAATCATAACACAAAAAAAGCAACCCGAAAGTTGCTTTATATTTATTCTTCTTTTAGCTCGTCTAAAACGGTTCGGATTTCTTTGGCGTATTTGCCGTAAAAAAAGTGTACCCACCATTCTAAAGCTACGCCCATAAACAACATACTAAACAAAACCGCAACAAACAGCGCTATACTATTGCTACTATCGGTAAATAATGTTGCGCCATTAGGCAATGTAAAATACAAAACCCCAACCAAAAACAAAATCATAAAAGGTGTTAAGGCAAACCCAAAGGTCTTGTAGAGTTCCATATTCAAGCGAATATCAAAATAGGTTTCGTATAAATTGTCTTTGGTATTCAAAGCTGTTTTGTTTAATCGTTTATAAAAAACAAACAACTTAATTAGATAATAAGCACTAACCGCTACAAACAAACTGAACAACAAATAAAAGGGAGTGATGGCTTGCTCTGGAAATCCATTTAAATAAGGCGCAAATCCTATAAGAACAATTGATACAATTTGATAAATAAATTCATTTTTCAAATTTTTCTTAATCTTATCTAGCGGTGTGTTGGCCTGTTGTACTTTCTCTAATTGAGTGGGAACAACCACATTTTTGGTATTTTCGCTGTTCCAAGCTGATTGTATATCGTTAAAATCCATATCCTTGATTTTTTATAATTTCTTTTAATTTTTCTTTGGCTCTATTTAATTTGACTCTAGCATTTCCTTCTGAAATCCCTAGGTTTTCTCCAATTTCTTTATGTGAAAACCCCTCGAGTTGGTAAAAAATAATCGCTTTGTCTATCTTATCCAATTTTTGAACGGCTCTATAAAAGTGTTCCAATTGCCGCTCTTTGATATCGGCATCCCCTTCTTCGTCGGGAATATTAGTAGATGACAATTCGTATTTGTCTACTTTCTTTTTTTCTTTTTTCAGAAAAACAATAGCAGTATTGATGGCAACACGATACATCCAAGTAGAAAACTGACTCTCTCCTTTAAAACTATCGTTGGCTTTCCATAATTGGCAAATGATTTCTTGAAACAAATCTTCTTGGTCGTCTCGGTTGTCCATATACATTTTGGAAACCTTGTACAAGATGCCTTTATGCTGCTCGATTCGGGATAAAAATTCTTGCTCTTTTGTCTTCAAAGTCAAATTAGTTGGTTATGGGTTGTACCTTATATCCTGCTTTTTGTAATAATTGAATCACTCCTTTTTCTCCACCTAAATGCGCTGCTCCTACAGCAAAAAATACACTTTCATTTTTCATCATAGCTGGCATATCTTTGACCCAATTACTATTGCGATTATCCAACATTACAGGTTTGCTTTTCTCGTCCATAAATTTAGGGTCATTAACCATTTCATAAATAGCCTTTAAATCTTCACTTTTATAGGTTTGAGTTAATAAATCGAAATGTTTTTTGTCATAATTTCCCAACTGCTCAACCATTACGTGAGGAGGATAAGCCGCGTCTAAAGTAGCAATTTGAGTCGCAAATTTCTCTAAACCTACTACTTCCATTTTGCGTTTTTGAGCCATTTGAAAAAACTCCAATTCATACATTTTAGGAGGACAATTTAACGATTTTATCATTATTAAACTCATTAAAGAACTCAAACTAGTAGTCTCAAATTGACTAGCGCCTACTCCTACTTTCTCTTTCAAAAGAACATCTAATTTTTTATAATCTTCAGGGGTCAGAAGAGTACTCAAAGCTACTTTGCTCACACTCATTTCTTGCATCGCTTTTACTTCTGATGGGTCGTCAAAATCTAACTCTAAGGCTAATTTAGTTGATTTATCAAATGCTTTTTTCACTTTTTCTTTGATGGTAAAATCACTTTCACACATCATGTGTAAGGTTCCGTATACATAAGAAGGACGTGCTAATCCGTTTCCTGAAATTTCCCATAATAAAGAATTTTCGTTTGCTTTTTTGGTTTGTGCTTGTGTTGAAAAACTAAAGCTAGTTACCGCTACTAAACCTAAAATAAGTGTTTTAATTGTTTTCATGATTTTTGATTTTTTGATTGATGATAGTTTTTAGCCTTCTATTTATTCTTTGTTGAGGAATTACTGGCTAACAAACAGCATGCAGTGATTAGTAATAAACCGTTTTCTGGTTTGTCAAATACAAACTCTTTTACTAGACTATAGCCTAAGCTTATTCCAGCTAAAAAAAGAAATACGTAAAGAATTTGGTTTTGGGATTGTGTTTGTACATTTTTCATGGGTTTTGATTTTTTTGGGTTAATGATTGATGATTAAAAACGATATCTAATTATTTGATTACGACTCGTAAGTAATCAACAACTAAAAACGTTACAAACTTTTTTTGTTTTTTTCAAAAAACCCAGAAAACAAGAGACTTATGAAGTGTAATTTTTTTAAAGAAGCGATGACAAACAATATAAAACTTCCGAAATTTGAGCTTCGGTATTGTAGCTGTGTAAACAAAAACGCAAGCGCTCTTGCCCCGCGGGAACGGTGGGTGAAAGTATGGGTTTTACATCAAACCCCTTTTCTTGTAGTTGTTGAGCAATGTGTTTTACATTAGCATTTCCGGGAATTATAGCCGATTGAATCGCCGATTTGCTTCGAACGAAAAGCGGTTTCAAACTGAAGCGGTTTTTTTCATGATTAAAAAAATTAATTCGCTCTTTCAATTCACCAATTGTTGCTGCTTTAGCATTCAACGTTTGATAAGCGATACCAATTGTTGCAACGGAATGGGGAGAAAGTCCTGTAGTGTATATAAAGCTTCGGGCAAAATTGACCAAATAACTACTCAATTCCTTAGAACCTAACACAACAGCACCATGACAACCTAAGCCTTTTCCAAAAGTAACAATACGAGCAAAAAAATAATCTTGCAAACCCAGAAACTGTACCAAACCTTCTCCTTTTTCACCAAAGACTCCCAATGCATGTGCTTCGTCAACCACTAAATAGCAGTTGTATTTCTCAGAAACAGTCACCAACTCTTCTATATTGGGACAGTCTCCATCCATAGAAAAAACACTTTCTGTAACTACATAAATGGTAGTGGAATGCTGATTTTCAGAAGCCTGAAACTTCAAAATAAGTCGTTCCAAATCCTCAAAATCGTTATGCTTGAACTTATACGCTTTCGCATTAGAAAGCTGAATCCCATCTCTGATTGATGCATGACACAATTCATCAAACAAAATAAAATCCCCTTTTTGAGGTACAGCACTAAAAAAACCAACATTGGCATCATAGCCTGAATTAAAAAGCAAGGCAGATGGAGATTGATGAAAATTTGCAATAAAAGCCTCTGTCTTAGGATACAAAGTATGATTCCCAGAAAGCAATCGCGAACCTGTTGCACCGTTTATCATACTATTATTAGTGACTAAATGATGATGTGTCGCTGTAAAAATAGCTTCGGATTTTGCAAAACCTAAATAATCATTTGATGCAAAATCGATTAATTGGTTGGCCAAAGACAATTTTCTAAGCGCATTTTGCTCTTGTCTGGTGGCTAACTTTTGAGCGAGGGAATGGGGAAAATCTTTCATAAGTGCAAAAATATACAACTTTTCATAAAACAAGAAAGCCCAACAATTGCTGGGCTTTCTTCTCTATTCTATATTCTCTTAGTCTGCTAAAAGAATTAATTTATTGTCTTTCATTTCAATTGTTCCAGACTCGATATCAAGTGTGTATAATTGATTAGAAACTTTTTTAAATTTAGTTTCTCCTTCGCTTATAAAATCAAAACTATTGGCTGCAATTTTTACAGTTCCTTGTTTTAGTAACGAGACAATTGGCGCGTGATTATTCAAGATTTGAAAACTTCCGTCTACACCTGGAAGGGTAATAGAAGTAATTTCTCCATTAAATAATTTTGCTTCTGCTGATACAATTTCTAAAATCATTTTTTTAGTGATTAGTAATTAGTAATTAGTAATTAGCACTATTTGCATACTGCCACCTTCTAATTGCTAACTGATTTTATGCTTCGGCTAACATTTTCTCTCCTGCTTCGATCGCTTGCTCGATAGTACCTTTAAGGTTGAAAGCAGATTCTGGCAAGTGATCCAATTCACCATCAATAATCATATTAAATCCTTTGATGGTATCTTTAATATCAACCAAAACTCCAGGAATACCTGTAAATTGCTCCGCAACGTGGAAAGGTTGAGATAAGAAACGTTGTACACGACGTGCTCTAGAAACCGCTAATTTATCATCTTCTGATAACTCTTCCATACCAAGGATAGCGATGATATCTTGCAATTGTTTGTATTTTTGAAGAATTTCTTTAACTCTTTGTGCACAGTTATAGTGATCATCACCTAAGATATGAGGAGTCAAAATTCTTGAAGTAGAATCCAATGGATCTACCGCAGGATAAATACCTAACTCAGCAATTTTACGAGACAATACTGTTGTTGCATCTAAGTGAGCAAAAGTTGTTGCTGGCGCAGGGTCAGTTAAGTCATCCGCAGGAACGTAAACCGCTTGTACAGATGTAATAGATCCTTTGTTTGTAGAAGTAATACGCTCTTGCATCGCACCCATCTCAGTTGCCAATGTTGGTTGATAACCTACCGCAGATGGCATACGTCCTAAAAGTGCTGACACCTCAGAACCTGCTTGTGTAAAACGGAAGATGTTATCCACGAAGAACAATACATCTTTTCCTTGATCAGATCCAGCTCCATCACGGAAATACTCAGCGATAGATAATCCAGAAAGTGCCACACGTGCACGAGCTCCTGGAGGCTCATTCATTTGTCCAAAAACGAAAGTAGCTTTAGACTCTCTCATTCCTGGCATATCAACTTTAGATAAATCCCATCCTCCATTTTCCATAGAGTGCATGAAATCGTCACCGTATTTAATAATTCCAGACTCTAACATCTCACGAAGCAAGTCATTTCCTTCACGAGTTCTTTCTCCTACTCCTGCGAATACAGAAAGACCACCGTGACCTTTTGCAATATTGTTGATCAACTCCTGAATCAATACTGTTTTACCAACACCAGCACCACCAAACAATCCAATTTTACCACCTTTTGCATAAGGCTCAATCAAATCGATTACTTTGATACCTGTGAATAAAACTTCAGAAGAAGTAGATAAATCTTCAAATCTTGGCGCTGCTCTGTGAATTGGCAATCCGTTTTCTCCTGTTTTAGGCAATTCACCTAATCCATCGATTGCGTCACCAACAACATTAAACAAACGTCCGTAAACATCTGGACCAATTGGCATTTGGATCGGATTACCCGTACCCACTACTTCATAACCTCTGCTCAAACCATCTGTTGAGTCCATCGAAATGGTACGTACAGTGTTCTCACCGATATGGGATTGCACCTCTAGTACTAACAAAGTACCATCTTTTCTAGTGACTTCTAATGAGTCATAAATTTTTGGAAGTTCAACATCCTTACCGTTGAAAACAACGTCAACTACTGGGCCAATGATTTGGGCAACTTTTCCTATTACTTTTGACATTACTTATGTATTTATTAAATAGCTATTTGGTTTGTGAAATTCGCCATCAGAAAATAAATGCTCTCAGATGCTTTTTTCCGCGAGCAAAGATATATTTTTTAAAATAGATAATCAATATCTTTTTTTCAAAAAAAACGATATTTTTCGATTCCCAGAAAGGAAATCCACACTACTATTATATCGTTATAGAAAAAAGCAACCCCCAGTGAATCACCGAGGGTTGCTTTAATTTTATTTTTTGAGATTATTTACAAACTTGCAGGATACAAAATTCTAAACTGACCAACATTTACACTTTTAAAATTGGAGCCATATTTCGCATTAATTGCCTCAGCAAAAAGATTAGAAATAATAGCATATCCTCGCGGACTTGGATGCACGCCATCTAATGAAAACATTCCTCCCGTTACAAATGTAGAAGTTGTATTGTATCCATTATAAACAATACCGCCACTCGCTAATTTATCAGTTACTCCTTTCAACTCTACAAACGCAAGTCCTTTTGCCTTAGCCACTGATTCAATTGTGGCGTTATACGCATCTGTAGCTGTTTTAATTTCTGCCACTTCTCCTTTTGACAAAACCCAACTATCAGTCAAAGGAAACCGCGTACCATTCCCTTGCAATAAAAAGCTTTGAGAACTAACACCACCTGATAACAAAACGATATAATCTGTTGATGTTGTCAATCTTAAAGAAGGCAACACTAATCCAGGCACATTTACAGTAGTTAAGTATTCATCAACCATAATCACACCATTAGCACCAGCAGTAAAATTAATTGTTCTAGCTAATCTTTCGGCCTCTGTAATCAAACCAGCATTTTTAGCAGCTATCAACCCACCATTATAAGCTGCATATGCACTATTCAAATCAGAGGCTTGCGTAGCTGATAAAGTTGCTGGATTGTAAGGAACGGTTGTAAAGAAAGGCAATGCGGTCACATATGGTAAATTAGCCACTACCCCCTTAGCCCCTTTTGCCGTCAAGGCGTTAACAATATTCGAATAAGCACTAGCAAATACATTAGGATCTGTAATATCATTACCTGCGTAAGTTGCAGGATTTAAATTCCCCTTTTGATCTTTACCTGTACCTCCAGAAATCGCGTAACCTAAAACATCATTACCACCAATCCATAACGAAAAGAAAGTAGGATCCTGAGCCACTGCGTCAGCCAATACGTTCGAAGTAGCCGATGTAGCAAACCTTGCATAATAAGGATTTGCCAAACCCGCAGCAACACCAGCTACATTACCATAACCATTGGCTACCAAATGATAACTTTTAGCACCTGGCACTCCAAGATTACCAAAAGGCCCCGTTAGTTTAGTAGATACTTCAGTAGAAGGCTTACCTGAAACCGGCACTGGCGCAGCCCCATTAAAAACCAACCTTGTCCCTTGAATTACATTACCCCCAAGAAGCAAACCACCAACATTATCTGCCATAAAAGGCGTCTTCAATTCCCCGCCGCCGGCCAAAGCAAACTGTTTAGCCAATAAATTAACATAAGATCCCTCTTGAGCTGCTTTAAAAAGGGCATTATCACTGAAACCTGCAGCATAAGAATCCCCTAAAGCTATATATTTGGTTACCACAGCAGAACCTGCAGTCAAAGGTTTACCATCCGAAGAGTTTGCGTCAACTACTACTACTTCATCTTCATTATTACAGGCTACAAAGGCTAACGAAGCAATAAGTAACCATTTGAAATTTTTTATCATTGTTCTAATTTTTTTTGATTAATGAATAATTACGGATTGATGGTCCAAGAAGCAAAATATTGTTGCCCGATTAAACCAGCTCCTAATACCTGTCCATATTCTTTACCCCCAATATTAGAAGCACCTACTTTTAACGTAGATTTTAAAGCTGGAAAATTATAGTTCAACTGCGCATCGATTACAGTAGCCGCTTCGATGGTACCATCCGCAAAAGAAGATTGCCACAAGTACTCACTATTCCATCTACCACTCACATTAAACCCAAAGTTTTTAAACAAATTTTCATTACTAAATGAAGCTTTTACTCTGTGTTTTGGCGTATTGAAACCAGCCTCGAAACTTTCATCTTTAGATTGATCAAAATCGAATTGGGCATAATTATAGTTCACTCCCACCTCAAAATCCTGATATACTTTTCTAGACAAACCGATTCCAAAGCCAAGAGATTTAATCTCTAAAGCGGTATTGGTATACAATTGAAAAGTTCTTGTATTTCCAGTTCCTAAAGCATGAACTGATTGCCATCCTAAATCTGCTGGATTAGGAGTCGCATTTGGTGCATCTTGCGTCACACCATACAAAGGAGTCACCACATTCAAATTACCAATAAAATTATTATAAATGTTATAATATCCATTAATATCAATTGAAGTATTATTGATAAATGAACGGTATCCTAATTCAAAAGCTTTTACCTCCTCAGGTTTTACCAAGTCAACATTAGTTTTTTTCAACAAAGCAGTATTTCCTCCTGCAGCTGAAAAGGCTAACACAGATGATGCCGTATAAGAGTTATTGTAAGCATTGGTTCCATTTATTACAGCAGATGTACCATTTGCAAATTGCTGACCTAAAGCGGTATTAACAGGCAATGTCTCTGTATATCTTGTCAAGTTATCTGGTGCAGAACCTAATAAAATGGCACTCCCCACGTTAAAACCTATGTATTGATCCTGAGTGGATGGATTTCTAAACCCAGTTTGGAAAGATCCTCTAAAATTATGATTTTTATTAGCTCCTCCTGAATACACTAAGGAAACTCTTGGGGAATAATTCCCTTCGAAGTTTTTAGCTTTATCATATCGCATAGAAGCTGTAATTTTCAAACGTTCATCCATAACTTTCTTTTGGGCTTGAGCATAAAAACCATATTCATTATAATTAATTGGCCCATCTTTATCTGTATAAATTCTTCCAAAAGAATTCAATTCATACAATCTAAAGGATCCTCCAACTTGAAGTTCAGCGAATTTAATTTGATCTTTAAAATTATAATTGGCATCCGAATGATAGATTCTAGAATTATCCACCAATTTAGACCCTGTTAAAACATCTGGATCTGCAATTACCTGATTAAAAGCCTCTTTAAATGCTGCAGTTCCTGGAATGAATCTTGGTTTTCCGGTAGAAGTCAAACCTAAACCTGCTGGCGAAATATTATTATCAGCAAAATTTCTAGCAGCAGCATGCGCCTCGCTTGGTAGCAATCCTAAAACTAAAGAACTACCTGCATAAGCACGAGCATAATCACCAAACCAGGTGGCATCAGATTTTGCCTTTCTATTAATATTAATACCTGTAAACAACATATCATAGGATTGACCTCCATCTTCAGTAGTTGTATACCCTCTTACAAAGAAATTTTTTCCTTTGAATTCCAATTTATGTTGTTGCATAAAAAAGTTATTCAAATAGTAACGATTAGCACCTTGATACACCGTATTACCAAAACCAAATTTACTTTGCCAAATCACTTCTAATTTTTCATCACCAAACGGGCGGTAATGCAAAGAAAAATCAATTTTAGTATTCGATACTTTGTTATCGGTTAAATCAACCTCATTGTATCCTGTTCTTGATATTCTTTCGGCTGGCAAAGTTGGAGCAGGAATAACCGTTGCCACTTCATCCCCATAAACATTTATTCCATCATAACCAATATTATTTCTATCTATACCAGCTCTAGTTTTATCATCATAATTAACAGCATGCCATTCTGTACCTCTCATGTAGGTAAAATTAGCTTTTGCAGCAAATTTAGGACTGAACACACCCGCCATTCTAACACCATAGTCTACGTAATCATTTGTACCAGCTGCTTTTTGAGAGGTTTGTCCAAATTTAGCATAAGCGGTAATTCCTGGTGAAGAAAATGGACTTTTGCTATTCATAAACAAAATTCCATTAAAAGCGTTGGCACCATACAAAGCAGAGGAAGCCCCTGGCAACAACTCTACACTTTGCACATCAATTTCGGAAAGACCGATTAAATTCCCCAAAACAAAATTCAACAAAGGAGAAGCATTATCCATACCATCTACCAACTGCATGAAACGCACGTTAGCTACAGAAGCAAAACCACGCGTATTAATAGATTTGAAAGACATACTAGAGGTATTCATTTGCACTTCTTTCAAATTCTCTAAACCATCATAAAAAGAAGGAGAGGCTGTTTTTTTAATTTCAGCAATACCCATTCTTTCGATAGTAACTGGAGATTCCAAAACACGCTCTGGAGTCCTTGAAGCCGAAACTACTATTTCGTCTAATTTAGTTTCTTGATCTACTAATTTCACACTCACTTTTTGACTATAGGAACTTACCTTAATCATTTGAGTGGTAAATCCTAAATTGGATACTTCAAGAGTAACCGGCAGTTCTTTGACTCCGTTCAATACAAATTGTCCATCATAATCTGTAACAGTACTTGCAGACTGTCCGACAACTTTGATATTTACACCTGGGATAGGCTGATTGCTAGCATCTCTAACAATCCCTGAAATTGAGTTTTGGGCAAAAGAAAGACCGCAAAAAAACAACGACAAAAAAAGTAAATAAATTCTCATTAGCTTTGTGTTAATTGGTTTAGGTCGTAAATGTAAAAATAATTTTGATATTAATAAAAATTCACATAAAAAACTACCGATTTAACACTTAAAGGCCGCAAAAAAAAGCATAAAATGATTATGAAATTTATTGCAAAACCCAAAAATAAAACATTAATAATGAATAATAAATTATGCACGCATAATAAATTAAATTTATCATATTTTTTAGTCCTATTTATTGCGTTTTCAATAAAAATGATTTTCTCAACGAAAACGATTGAACTTAATAAGGTAATAAACAGAAATTTTAAAAAAAATGCATAAAAAAGCCCCAAACACATAAGCATTTGGGGCTGACTATATAATTAATTAACCTATTCTACCGTTACTGATTTAGCAAGATTTCTCGGTTGATCTACATTACAACCTCTTAAAACAGCTATGTGATAAGAAAGTAGTTGCAACGGAATAGTAGTAATAAGCGGAGATAAAGCATCTGATGTTTCCGGAATTTCTATCACAAAATCTGCTAGATCACGAACTTGTGTATCACCTTTAGTAACTACAGCAATGATGCGACCGCTACGAGATTTAATCTCTTGAATATTACTTACAATCTTATCGTAATGCCCTTGCTTAGGAGCTATTACAATAACAGGCATTTGTTCATCTATAAGTGCAATAGGACCATGTTTCATTTCTGCAGCAGGATAACCTTCAGCATGAATATACGAAATCTCTTTTAATTTCAAAGCTCCTTCAAGCGCTACAGGAAAATTGTAACCACGCCCTAAGTACAAACAATTAGGAGCATCCATAAAAGTAGCCGCAATTTCTTTAGCAATATCATTGGTCTCTAAGGCTTCTACTACCTTAGCAGGAATATACTCTAATTCTTGTAAATAAGTATGATACTGTGATTGTGTCAAGGTTCCTTTTGCTTTTGCCAAACGCAAGGCAATCATCGTTAACACTGTAATCTGAGTCGTAAATGCTTTAGTAGAAGCTACACCAATTTCTGGACCAGCATGAGTATAAGCACCTGCATGAGTCTCTCTTGAAATAGAAGATCCCACTACATTACAAACACCAAAAACAAAAGCTCCGTGTTCTTTGGCCAATTTAATAGCGGCCATGGTATCGGCTGTTTCTCCAGATTGAGAAATAGCAATCACAACATCTTTACTAGTAATGATAGGATTACGGTATCTAAATTCCGAAGCATATTCAACTTCAACCGGTATTCTTGTAAATTCTTCAAAAACATATTCAGCTACTAAACCTGCATGCCAAGAAGTACCACAAGCCACAATAATAATGCGCTCCGCGTTAAGGAATTTCTCTAAATTATCCTCAACACCTGCCATTTGAATAATACCTTCATTAGCATGAAGTCTTCCTCTGTACGTATCTTTGATAACACTTGGTTGTTCGTAAATTTCTTTCAACATAAAGTGGTCATAGCCTCCTTTTTCAATTTGCTCCAAATTCATTTGAAGCTCTTGAATATAAGGATCCACTAATGAATCATCCATAATTTTACGCACCTTCATTGGTTTGTGCAAACGAATATTTGCCATTTCACCATCTTCTAAATATACCGCATTTGAAGTATATTCAATAAAGGGCGAAGCATCAGAAGCAATAAAATACTCTCCCTCTCCTACACCAATCGCTAAAGGACTACCTAAACGTGCTGCAACAATTTCATTAGGATTTTTTTTATCAAAAACTGCAATTGCATAAGCACCTACTACTTGGTTTAAAGCCAATTGAACGGCTTTACCCAGCTTTAATTTTTCTTTCTTCTGTACTTCTTCTATCAAATTTACTAAAACCTCAGTATCTGTATCTGAATGAAAGACATAACCTCTATTGATTAACTCTTGTTTTAAAGGCGCATAGTTCTCAATAATTCCATTATGAATAATGGTAAGATCCCCAGAATTCGACACATGAGGATGCGAATTTACATCGTTAGGCACTCCGTGTGTAGCCCAACGCGTATGCCCCATTCCAATAGATCCATGAGTAGTCATTTCAGCAGCTGCCTTTGCTTCTAAATCGGTAACTTTTCCTTTGGTTTTACAAAGCTTTATATTCTGGCCATCATATACCATAATACCGGCACTATCGTAACCTCTATATTCTAATCGCTTCAAACCCTTGATAACAATGGGATAAGCTTCTCTATGACCTATGTATCCAACAATTCCACACATATTCTAATTATAATTTTGGTTTGGTATAAATAATTTCTAAGCGCAACCTTTTGTCCTCAGGTACTGCAGGATGTCCGCCATAAAGCACAGTCCCTAACGGATTAAGTACAGAAGCTGTTGGCAAAAAAGAAAAGAGCGCATTAGGGGTTTGTAATTTACTAAAAGTACTTATATTGATATCTTCGGTAACCACCACTCCTAATTTAACATTGGTAGAATCCTTATACTTTATTAAATTTTTAATCTGGTTGGTGACACGAACTTTATACGTTTTCCCTCTACCATTAGAAACTGCTTCTTTCTGCAAAATCCCATCAAAAATAAATTTGTTTTTTTTGCTATTAGATGCATTAGAGGTTAAATCAGTTAGATAATCCAAAACAGAAGCCTCATTAGTAAGATCATACATAAAAATACGATTAGGTTCAACCGAAGTAGCCATCGCAGGGGCATCAATATGGAAAACCAAATTGGCTTCATTAATTAACCAACCGTTCTCTCTTATTCTTTCTAATTCGTCTGCTACGCCATTATTATTCCCGTCTGGACCAAAAAGCTCGATTACCGCCAAGGAACCTTCACCTCCTTTTAGGTATAATTTCGAGTCCCCTTCAGTTGTGTTAGGGCTTGTAATGGCATTGCTATAAGCAGCATCAAGATTGGATTGTTCTAAAAAATTAACCGTATTACCTGTTAATTTTAAATCCAAAGTTTTATTCACTCTTTTTACCGTGGTTGTACCATTAGTAGTGGTAGAAGAGTCTTCTTTATAATACAATTTTATTTTTCCAGCAGAGAAATTAATTAAAGCCAGACTTTCATCAGTACCGTTTTTTTCCACTTTAAAATACAATCCTCTAAAATAATCTTTAAAAGCATCATTAGTACTTAATTTGCCTGCAGGGGCTTTTAAAATTTTATTCAAAAAGAAATCGTTACTCAACTTCAAACGCATAGCGGGTTTGGTTCTCGTATTGGTCACTTTTTTAGTTTCCTCATCTGTAGTAGTCTCAGTAATTTCAGTTAGATCAAAATAAAATTCATCATTTTGTTTTACATCCGTTGAATTATTAAGGCGAGATCCAATTTTTAGCGCATCAAAATCACTTTTTTGATTACTATAATATGGCTGTCTATCTTTAAAATTCGTTGAAGGATCTAAATCACGAATAAAATAACCAGATTCAAAAACGTTTAACTTGAACTTCGCTTTGGCTTTACCATATATAGAATCCAATTCATAGGTGGTTTTACCCGTAGAAGCGTCTGTAACTTTACCAGTACTAAAATAAGGAATAGTAATCACCACACTATCCATTGCAACATTTGCACCAATTGTAGGATTAACCTCGGACAAAACAACTTGCGTTACAAAACTTGCTGCTGTGGTTCCAAAAGCTGGATTGGTATAAAAACCTAAAGCATTTATAGGCAAATTATTGGCCTGAACCGGTCCTGTTTTTTGATTATAGGCTTTTACGGGAGAATAATACTTTCCTAAATCAAAATTGTTATCCCCAATTAAATCTTCTCCAACCAAATTATAGTCTTTATCACAAGAGAACAAAAGCAAAAAACCACAAAAAACAAATAACTTCTTTAAGAAAGCAGTAGTATACATAAATAATGTAAAGTTAAAATTAAAGCACCTGGTTAATATAAAAATTGGTATATGCCTCAGCAAAACCATCTTTAGGGAGGAAAGATAAAAAAGGTTTATCAGAAGATTCTATAAATTTTGTTAAACTTGGAGACAAGCTATTGGAAGCAATGATTACCGCATCGGAATTTATAATTGCCGTTTTCATGATATTTTCATAATTGGGCACTTCTAAATCAGCAATTGCTTCACTAGGAATACCATCAAACTTGACTTTATTAATCATATCAGGATCTAATGTTTCCGTGAAAGATTCTGAGTAAACTGAAGTTACAATTTTAGTCTCTGAAAACAATGCCTCGTTTTTGTAATAATGTTTCATATACACCGGCAAAATTGAAGCCATCCAGCCATGAACATGGATAATATCTGGAACCCAGTTTAATTTTTTCACGGTTTCAACCACGCCTTTAGCAAAAAAAATCGCACGCTCGTCATTATCAGGATACATCACTCCATCCTCATCTGCAAAGGTAGCCTTGCGCTTAAAATACTCATCATTATCAATAAAATAGACCTGAATGCGTTCTTTTGGTATCGATGCTACTTTGATAATCAAAGGCATATCCAGATCATTCACCACTAAATTCATTCCAGATAGTCGAATCACTTCGTGTAATTGATGCCTTCTTTCGTTAATATTTCCATAACGTGGCATAAAAATTCGAATCTGCCCGCCTTGATCATTGATCATTTTTGGCACATCATAAGACATTAAAGAGACCTCATTTTCAGCAAGGTAAGGAACAACCTCAGATGACACATATAATATCCTCTTGTCTTTCATAGTAGTATTTACTTTAAGTTTTGGCAATAAAAACGGTGCAAAATTACAAAATTTTATGCAGTTATAGACTAAAATATTATGTTTGTACCCAATTTTAATACTTTGAACATGCAAATATTCAATAAAAACATCGATTTAACAGATTATTTGATCCGTTTCAAAACTCAATCTTCAACGATAGGCTTTGTTCCCACCATGGGCGCCTTGCATGAAGGTCATTTGGCTTTAATGAAACAATCTATACAAGAAAACGATGTAACAGTTGTTAGTATATTTGTAAACCCTACACAATTTAACAACGCAGAAGACTTAGACAAATACCCTAGAACACTAGAGGCTGATGTGTTAAAAATAAGCAGCTTAAGCAATGAAATTATTGTGTACGCTCCCACAGTAGACGATATTTACGAAGGTGAAACCAAAGCCCAATCGTTTGACTTTGACGGTCTAGAAAACCAAATGGAAGGCGCTTTTAGACCCGGTCATTTTGATGGTGTTGGTACCATAGTGAAACGATTATTCGAAATAGTTACTCCAACAAAAGCCTATTTTGGGGAAAAGGATTTTCAACAATTACAGATTGTAAAAAAATTAGTTTCCAAAAATCAACTTCCAGTAACCATCGTAGGATGCCCAATTTTTAGAGAAGCCAACGGACTTGCCATGAGTTCTCGTAATGAACGATTATCGGCTTCCGAAAGAGAAGAGGCTGCCTTTATCTACCAAACACTTCAGAGCGCCAAAGAAAAATTCACAACCCAAACTGCTGATTCAGTGCAGCAATGGGTGGTAAAAACGTTCAAAAACCACCCCGCCTTTGAATTAGAATATTTCGTAATTGCTGACGAATCAACACTTTTACCTATCGAAAGCAAAGAAATATCAAAAAATTATCGAGCTTTTATAGCGCTTTTTGTTAATAATACCCGCTTGATCGATACCATTTCATTAAATTAATTACATTTGCCCCATGCAAATTCAAGTCGTAAAATCTAAAATTCACCGTGTAAAAGTAACGGGTGCCGATTTAAATTATATCGGAAGTATTACTATTGACGAAGCCTTACTTGATGCGTCAAACATCATTGAAGGTGAAAAAGTTTCTATTGTCAACATCAACAATGGCGAACGTTTTGAAACTTACGCCATCAAAGGCGAAAAAAACTCGGGAATCATTACCCTAAATGGCCCCGCTGCTAGAAAAGTTCAAAAAGATGACATCATTATCATCATCTCATACGCTACCTTAGAATTTGAAGAAGCCAAAACTTTCAAGCCTTGGATTGTTTTTCCTAACGAAAACGACAACTCGTTAACCTAAACCATACAACGCTTTCAACAACAAGCCAGTCATCCACTGATTTTACTCACATTATCGCACTATTTTTTTACTATTTTATCATAAAATGAATTAAAATAGTAACTTGCCCTGCTTTTAATGTAACCCTAATCTAGACGGCTTAACCATGAAAAAAGTGCTTGTACTATTATTCTTCACTGTCGCGTTGTACGCTCAAAAAAAAACCGAAACCTTCCAATCAGAAAGACTTGATGAACAACGCACCATCACAATAAGCTTACCTGAATCCTACGAAAAAAAAACAGCCAAAACCTACCCTGTTTTAATTGTATTAGATGGCGATTTTTTGTTACCCCCATTTGAAGGTGCCCTCGCTTACGGCAGCTATTGGGATGATTTACCCGAAACTATTATTGTAGGCATACATCAAAACCACAACGACGAACGGGTTGACGATTGCGCTTTTGACACTGCACAAGGCCTTCCCTTTGAAAAAGGAGCTGCTTTTTATGAATTTATTAGCCAAGAATTATTGCCTTATTTGGAAAAAAAATACCGTGTCGCTCCCTTTCGGATGATTGCTGGACTAGACACTACGGCAGGTTTTTTGAATTTCTTCTTATATAAAGAAAATCCAATTTTTAACGCCTACATCGTATTAAATCCCGAATTAGCACCATTGATGGAAAAAAGAGTGGCCGAACAACTCAACGCTACCAAAAATCCGGTGTTTTATTATTTATCAACCAGTGATGACGAAATCAAATCAATAGCCGAATCGATACAGCTGCTGCAACAAAAC
Source organism: Flavobacterium sp. LM5 (assembly GCF_002017945.1). Classification (NCBI taxonomy): domain Bacteria; kingdom Pseudomonadati; phylum Bacteroidota; class Flavobacteriia; order Flavobacteriales; family Flavobacteriaceae; genus Flavobacterium; species Flavobacterium sp. LM5. The sequence goes on from NZ_MUFX01000001.1 coordinate 215,361, forward strand.
ATTAAGAGAGACGATAATCCATTGGTTCATTTTAAATTTGAGTCGTTCAAAGAAACTGGTCATTATTCCCAAACTTTATTTGCAATCCCAAGTGCATTGCATTTAATTTTCGAAAACTACAAGCCTATCAGTTCCTCAGAATTTACCAATAAAATAGCCCTACTTCCCTCAGGCTATGTGGATTATTTAGAAAAAAAATACGCCAATATGCAAGAAACACTGCGGTTTGATATTCCAATCAGAATAAACGATTTTAAAGCAATTGAAGCCGCTATCTTAAAAAATAAAGCCTATAACGAACTGGATCAATTGTCAATTTTGGCCGATAAATACTATCCAAAATCCATGTTGGCTGAATATGAATTGGGGTTGATGTATGAAAAACAAGAAGACTACAAAAAAGCGATGAAACGTTATCAAAATGCTTCGCAACTGCTAGAAATTGGAGCATTAACAAAAACAATGATGTTAGAGAAATACGAAGCAATGCAAAGCAAAATAGCACCCAAAAAATAATGGCTAAAGTAAAAACTACCTTTTTTTGTCAAAATTGTGGCGCTCAATATGCCAAATGGCAAGGACAATGTAATTCCTGTAAAGAATGGAATACTATTGCTGAAGAAATTGTACAAAGACAAGAGAAAGTAGCTTGGAAAAGTGAACCTGTTGCTTTGAGTAAAGCACCACGCCCGTTACGCATCAACGAAATTGATTCGACAGCAGAGGTTAGACTAGACACCACCGATGCGGAATTGAACCGTGTTTTAGGAGGTGGAATTGTACCTGGTTCCTTAATCTTACTAGGTGGCGAACCCGGTATTGGAAAAAGCACACTGTTACTGCAAATTTCCTTAAAACTGCCTTATAAAACTTTGTATGTTTCTGGGGAAGAAAGTCAAAAGCAAATCAAGATGCGGGCGGAACGCATTACTCCAAATGGAGACAATTGCTATATTTTGACCGAAACCAAAACGCAAAACATCTTTAAACAAATCGAAACAATGCAGCCTGAGATTGTTATCATCGATTCGATTCAAACGCTGCATACGGATTATATTGAATCGACTGCTGGAAGTATTTCTCAAATTAGAGAAACCACTGCAGAGTTGATTAAATTTGCCAAAGAAACCAACGTTCCCGTGATTCTTATTGGACACATTACCAAAGATGGTACCATTGCAGGACCCAAGATTCTGGAACATATGGTAGACACGGTTTTACAATTTGAAGGCGACAGAAACCACGTGTACCGCATCCTTCGCTCGCTTAAAAACCGTTTTGGTTCAACTGCCGAAATAGGAATTTATGAAATGCTGGGCAGTGGCTTACGCGAAGTTTCAAATCCGTCTGAAATTTTGATTTCTCACAAAGACGAACAACTTTCTGGAACCGCGATTGCTACAACGCTAGAAGGTATGCGTCCTTTAATGATAGAAATACAGGCCTTGGTAAGCACTGCAGTATACGGAACGCCACAGCGAAGCACAACAGGATACAACGCCAAGCGATTGAATATGATTTTGGCTGTTTTAGAAAAAAGAGCTGGTTTTCGACTGGGCGCTAAAGATGTCTTTTTGAACGTAACAGGAGGACTTTCCGTCGATGATCCAGCGATTGATTTGGCTGTGGTTGCCGCCATCTTATCTTCAAACGAAGACATACCGATCCACAAAGATTTTTGTTTTGCAGGCGAAGTGGGGCTTTCTGGAGAAATTCGCCCCGTAAATCGAGTAGACCAACGCATACAAGAAGCTGAAAAACTGGGTTTCTCAACCATATTCGTTTCAAAATACAACAAAATTGCGCTTAAAAACACAGGGATTCAAATTCGGTTGGTTACGAAAATAGAAGACGTAGCAGCCGAGCTGTTTGGGTAAGACAAAACCCTAGCCCTGATGGAAGCGGCATCCTTTTATACCAAAAACCCTTTCAGTTATTAATACTGAAAGGGTTTTTGGTATAAAAAGATATAGCGTACAGCAGGATAAAGCTCCTAAAACTGCGCCTATGGTTTATGAAAAGCTTTTTTATTGAATACGATTAAGATTCCTACTCCAGTAGAAATAGCCACATCGGCTACGTTGAAAATAGCATTAAAAAACGTGAAAGGTCTACCGCCAATAAAAGGCACCCATTCTGGCATGGGATAATCTTTAATGATAGGAAAATAAAACATATCGACCACTTGCCCATGAAACCAAGTACCGTAGGGCTCTTGAGAAAATAAGACTGCTAATTGTTGGTAGCTATCGTTAAAAATAACACCGTAAAAAATAGAATCAATTAAATTTCCTAAGGCACCTGCAAATATCAAAGCAATAGCCACAATGAGGTAGTTAGAACTTTGGTGATTACGGATGGTGTCCCACAACCAATAACCAATTCCTGGTACAGCGCAAATTCGGAATAAGGTCAAAAATAATTTACCGTATTCGCCGGGGATTTTGGTTCCCCAAGCCATTCCTTCGTTCTCTATAAAATGTATTTTGAACCAATTGAAGACCGTCACTTCTTCGCCTAAAACAAAATTAGTTTTGATATAAATTTTAGAAACTTGGTCCACTAACAAAAGTAGAAATACAATAATATAAGCTTGGCGTAAAGACATTTTAAAGATTTTAATGGGCAAAAATAATCAAATTCAAGAGAAAAAACACAAAAAAGAAATTCCAAATTCCAACGAAGAAGTTTGGAATTTGGAATTTACAATTTAGAATTTACATGGTTTATCGTTGCAAATTTTTAGCTTCGATGCTCATGGTTGCATGAGGCACAATTTTAAGCCTTTCTTTGCCAATTAACTTACCGGTTACTCTACAAATACCGTAGGTTTTGTTTTCTACACGGAAAAGCGCGTTTTTTAAGTCACGTAAAAATTTCTCTTGACGAATAGCCAATTGTGAATTGGCTTCTTTAGACATCGTTTCACTACCTTCTTCAAAAGCTTTGAACGTAGGAGAGGTGTCATCTGTACCATTATTTAAATCATTCATATAGGCACTTTTTATCAAGTCAAGATCCGCTTGTGCTTTATCTATCTTCTCTTTTATTATCTGTTTGAACTCTGCTAAATCAGCGTCTGAGTATCTTGTCATTTCCTCGGTCATAGCCTAAATTAATTTAATGGTTGGTTACTTTTTTTGGTTGTTCTATTTTGTGATAGTTAATTTAGTATGAATATCATCAAATTCAATTTCAATACCATTTTCCAAGCTATCGCTAAAAATCAAGGCCTCTGTTAGTGTTTCAGACTTGATATAATTTTCATTTGCTAGAATGGCTTCTTGTAAAACAGGATGATTTTGAACGTACACTTTTACTTTGTCAGTCACCTCGAAACCAGAATCTTTACGGATATTCTGAATACGATTTACTAATTCCCTGGCGATTCCCTCTTTTCTCAACTCTCCAGAAATGGTAATGTCTAAAGCTACAGTAATTCCGTTAGCATTGGCCACTAACCAACCTTCAATGTCTTGGGAAGAAATTTCAACCTCTTCTAAGGATAAAATTACATCTTTTCCTGAAATTACAACACTTATGGTTCCTTCCTTATCCAATTGATTGATTTGATCTGTCGAAAACCCTTGTATTTCCTTGGCAATCAAGCCCATTTCTTTACCGAAACGAGGCCCTAAAGCTTTAAAATTAGGTTTAATTTGCTTCACTAAAACACCTGAAGCATCGTCTAAAAGTTCGATTTCTTTGACGTTTACTTCGGCTTTTATAAGGTCAGCAACCGCTTCAATTTCAGCCTTCTGACTCGCGTCAAGTACCGGAATCATTACCTTTTGCAGAGGTTGACGCACTTTAATCATCTCCTTTTTACGCAGTGATAACACTAGTGAAGAGATCGTCTGCGCCTTCTGCATTTTACTCTCTAATGATTTATCAACAAACTTTTCAACCGAAACAGGGAATTGAGCCAAGTGCACCGATTCGAAATTCTCTGTTCCTGTCGCTTGTGTTAAGTCTTTGTATAACTTATCCATAAAGAAAGGAGCGATAGGCGCACTCAATTTTGCTATGCTTAACAAACAAGTATAAAGCGTTTGGTAAGCAGCAATTTTATCTTGAGCATACTCGCCTTTCCAGAAACGGCGGCGGCATAAACGCACGTACCAGTTGCTCAAATTTTCTTGAACAAAATCAGAAATAGCACGAGCGGCACGGGTTGGTTCATATTCAGCATAAAACACATCTACCTCTTTGATCAACGTGTTCAATTCTGAAATGATCCATTGATCAATCTCTGGGCGTTCCTCTAGAGGTACCTCAGCTTCTGCATAGCTAAAGCCATCGATGTTCGCATACAATGCAAAAAACGAATAGGTATTATACAGCGTTCCAAAGAACTTACGACGCACCTCAGCGATTCCTTCAATATCAAATTTTAAGTTATCCCAAGGATTGGCATTCGAAATCATGTACCAACGTGTTGCATCAGGACCGTATTCCTCTAGTGTAGTAAAAGGGTCAACGGCATTGCCCAAACGCTTGGACATTTTTTGTCCATTTTTATCCAAAACCAAACCGTTGGACACTACGTTTTTGTAAGCTATACGATCAAAAACCAAAGCACCAATTGCATGTAAAGTATAAAACCATCCTCTGGTTTGATCGACACCTTCTGCAATAAAATCAGCAGGGTAATCGGTATTTTGATCAATTTTTTCTTTGTTTTCAAACGGATAGTGCCATTGTGCATAAGGCATAGCACCAGAGTCAAACCAAACGTCAATCAAATCGGATTCTCGTTTCATTGGTTTTCCTGAAGCAGAAACTAACGTAATTTGATCTACCACATTTTTGTGTAAATCAATCAAATCATAATTGGCTTCGGACATATTTCCAATTTCAAAACCAGCAAAAGGATTGTTGGTTTGTACACCAGCCGCAATAGCTTTTTCTATTTCGTTGTATAATTCTTCTACAGAACCAATTAAGATTTCTTCTTGTTTGTCTTCTGTTCTCCATATAGGCAAGGGAATTCCCCAATAACGAGAACGTGATAAGTTCCAATCGTTGGCGTTTTTCAACCAATTCCCAAAACGACCTTCTCCCGTAGCTTTTGGTTTCCAGTTGATGCTGTCGTTCAGGTCGAACATACGGTCTCTCACCTCGGTAATTTTGATAAACCAAGAGTCTAATGGATAATATAAAATTGGTTTATCAGTTCTCCAGCAGTGTGGGTAACTGTGTACGTACTTCTCTACTTTGAAGGCTTTATTTTCTTCTTTTAAACGAATAGCAATTTCTACATCTACCGAACGCTCAGGCGCTTCTCCTTCGTTGTAATATTCGTTTTTAACATATTTCCCTGAATAATCTCCAAGACCTTGAATGAATCTTCCTTGCAAATCTACCAAAGGAACTGGCGTACCATTTTCATCTAAAACCAACATTGGCGGCACTTCTGGAGTAGCTTCTTTGGCTACTTTAGCATCATCAGCACCAAATGTAGGCGCGGTATGTACAATACCCGTACCGTCTTCAGTAGTTACAAAATCACCAGCAATCACTCTAAAAGCATTTTCTGGGTTTTGATATGGCAATACAAAAGGCAATAATTGTTCGTAACGAATGTCAACTAAATCTTGGCCTTTGCATTTATTAGGGTTAACATTAAACGGGATCTTACTTCTTATTTCTTCTAAAAGTTTAATTCTTTGTTTATTGGTCTCATGAAATTGCTTTTTATCAGAATCATTTAAATTCTCACTTTCTTGTTTTATTAACAAATCTATTGCCCTTTGATATTCTTGAAAATTTTTACTTTCTCGAATCGCATCTAGTAATTCCGTATCATTATTTACATCAACATAACCTTTTCCGAATTGCTTTCCGACTAAGTTTTTTGCTAAAATTACTTTAACAGGAAGGAATGTGTATTGATTAAAAGTTTCTACTAATACATAATCGATTTTTGGCCCAACTGTCAAAGCAGTATTGGAAGGCAAAGTCCAAGGTGTTGTCGTCCAGGCTAAGATGTGAATAGCTCCAAAACCTTGTAAAAATGAAGGTAATGTTTCTGGTAATGTCTTGAATTGAGCCACAATAGTCGTATCCGTTACATCACGGTAACTTCCTGGTTGATTTACTTCGTGAGAAGACAAACCAGTACCTGCTTTTGGAGAATACGGTTGAATGGTGTAGCCTTTGTACATCAAATCTTTGTCATAGATTTGTTTTAGCAACCACCAAACGGATTCCATATACTTGGGTTTATAGGTCACATACGGATCTTCCATATCTACCCAATAGCCCATTTTTTCGGTCAAATCGTTCCATACATCGGTATAGCGCATTACGGTTTTTTTACACGCTTCGTTATAATCCTCGATAGAAATGGTTTTTCCAATATCTTCTTTAGTAATCCCCAATTCTTTTTCAGTGCCTAATTCTACAGGCAAACCGTGGGTATCCCAGCCCGCTTTACGCTTTACTTGGAAACCTTTTTGGGTTTTATATCGGCAAAAAATATCTTTAATAGCACGTGCCATCACGTGGTGAATTCCTGGCAATCCGTTGGCCGAAGGAGGTCCTTCAAAAAACACAAAAGGCGTGTTACCTTCGCGTGTAGCTACACTCTTTTCAAATATATTTTCGTTCTTCCAAAAATCAAGCACTTCTGATGCCGCTTTTGGCAAGTCAAGTCCTTTGTATTCAGTAAATTTTGTGCTCATTGTATCCTTTTCTTAATCGAGGCGCAAAAGTAAGGAATTTTGAATTATTGTGTGAGGATTTATTTAAAATTCACAAAGTTTTATTAGACAAAACACAAGATAAAAAATAAAAAAAGAGCAGCAATAGCCACTCTTTATGAATTAATTTTGATTTTATTTAAAAAATACTACTTAAACCCACCAAAATAAACTTCTTTAATAAAAATTCGATTCCCGAATACTGGATTAATATCGATCTTTTCCCTAAGTTCTTGATAAAAGGTATCTCCATTAAAATCTTCGATTTCATAGGTAATTTTATGTGGCAATGCCCCAGCATTTAATGCAGCGATTGGACGGTAGTCTAGAAACAATTTTCTTTCGAAAAAACTTTTATTACCATTATCAAATTCCGTTTTTTCAGAGGCAAGAATCCTATACGTTGCTTTATCAATAAATACATGATAATCGGTTTTTGGAATGCTTCGATTAGCTGAGTTCAATGTTTTTTCAAAATAATTCAAATGATAACAGGGTGTACCTTCAACAATTTGGTCTTCTAAAAGTTCTAAATCATTCCACAAATCTAGCCTGAAATCCGATAAAAAATGAATTAAATCAAGGTTTTTAGCTAATAAATTATGTCCGTATGAGGTCTCTTTAGCCCATTTCGCATTAACACCTGTTTCGCGATCATCATGCGTCCAAGCCTCGGCACCATTAACGATTTCATAATAATTTTCAGGCATCTTTTTCTTCAAAAGATAATTAGACGCAGTAGCCCATTTTTCCTCCGTTAGTGTAATTCGATTTCCTTCTACAAAAAGCTTGGAAAACAAATGTGCTTTTTCGATACTTTTTAACGCTTGACTCCCTCCTAAACTAGCCACCACTTTGGCTAATAAATCAGGCTTAGATTGGTAAGCAATAGAATCCAGCATATTCAATCGAAGATTTTTTGACTTCAGCAAATTGGCTTCTCTATTCGATTTTTCAAGCTCCCAATCGGCATCTTGCTGTTGGATTTTTTCAAAAAAAGCCAAACGTAGTTCTTCTTTTTCTTCGGCAATTTTGAGACCTAATTTTTTGAGCTCTGTAAATCGAGTCGTATGACGCCTACTTATTTTATCTACGAAAAAAGCGTTATTAACACGCTTAACGATGGTAGAACCTCTTGAATCTAACTTATCGTTCTCAATAAGTAAATTGGCAAATAGTAGTGCTTTCTCTCTATTTTCTAGTAAGAAATAAGTTTGAGCTAAATTATTCAAAACAATAAATCTAAGATATTCATTGTCGGGAGCTACAGGATATTTTATCAACAAACTCTCTAAATAGTTTAAATGAGGCTGTAGCGTTTTTATATCTAAACCTTTTTCCCAGGTTACTTTTTGCATCTGAGCAGTAATTTCATTTTCAAAACCAAGCAACTGGTTGTATTCTGGATGTCCTTTGGTAGTAACAAACTCAAACTTTTCTTTAGACTCGCCTTTACTATAGCGAAGCTTATAATTAAGATATTTTTGGATCTTTTCCATAGATTGATAAATTGCGTTATCAATACCTAAAACCTCCACATTGTAATCCTCTTTCAAAAAAGCTACTTGTACAGCTTTATCATGGGTCTCCACCGCTAACTTCAGCTCACTTTTTTGATAATCGACACCTATAAAATAAGACTCAATTGAATTAAAATTTTCTGCAAGCAAAACTTTATCCGCGCATTTGGCCTCTACTTTGATTTGCACTGCATAGTTTGACGCTACTCGGAAGTTCCATTGACCTTTCTTTTTATCAAAAATACTATCCACCTTCGTACTATTATACTTAGGCAAAGCAATCGTAACAAAAATTTTCAATTTGCCGTTCGCTGCATCTTTAATATAACCATCGATATTAAAGTATTTTTTTTTCAATATCAGTTCCTCTTGAATCAATTCCTTATCCATTTGATAAAAAGTAGTTTGAGTCAACACATTATCAAGAATAGGAAAAGCAGCATATTCGATGGTGGGTACATAAAACTTTTTCTTCTTAGAACTAATTTTTTCTTGCGCCTGCATAGTATAAATGGCAAGCAAACATATAAACAGTAGGGCGTTTTTCATAGGTAAAAAAAAAGCCATCAAATAGTATCTGATGGCTCTTGTATTTTTTATTTTTTATTAAAAATTTGAATAGAATTATCAGAAACATAAAAGATGTTCTGGGTGGCTGGATCAATTTCGTATTGTGGTTGATTGTTGGTAAACGTAATTTTATCCACCTCAACACCATCAATTTTTCTCACCTTCACAAGCATCTTTTCTCCTGCCTCCGTTTTGGCAAAAATATAAGAGAAGTCACGATTTTGTTTCATGGCATTAAAACGAGAACCGAACTTCTCAGCAATCATTCCTAATGCAGCGGCACCAGCAGCATACCCTTCGGCTTGTGCCATATTGGTTTTATCTCTTTCGCGTAAGGTTACAACCTGCTTGTTACCGTTTGCATCACGAGTTTCCATAGTTAGCTCGCTTCCTTTAATCGCGCTACCAAAAGCTGCACCGCCCATTACTGCACTTCCAACCAGTGCGGTACTTTTTAGCAAACGTCTTCCAGTTTCACCTGGTTGTTTGTATATATGGTGATATTTTACAGCACCATCCATACTTACACCCATTACCTCAACGGGCCCTGCAAGCACAACGCCCCATGGAAACAACTCTATACTATTTAGTTCTTTTTCATTTTTGATATTTACTTTTGCAAACGGCTCGGGTTTATCATCAATGGTTGGGTTGAACTTGTACAACTTCTCATCATTATATACCAAATAAGAATTGGATGCTTCTTCAAACGTTGGTAAAACAGGGCGAGTTTTATCAAATTCGATGTTACGCTTCCATAATTTTTTACCTGATTTGTAATCTACCATATTACCGTAGGTTCCTGTAAGATACATTACTTTTTCACCCACTTTTCCTAAATAATAAATAGGATCCTCTTTGTCATCTGAAATTTCAATAAATTTTTTCCATAATTTTTCACCTTCTTTATTGATTAACATCATTTCGTTTTCGGCTACATAAAGAAAATCTTGATCAATTGGAATTACTCTTTTCAAACCATCCCCACGAGCATCTTTCTTCCAAATTTTTTCACCCGTTTTTAAATCATAGAAATTAAATCCACTATAGTGAGCAATTAATAATTTCGATCCCCAATCCTCAAGGTAGACTACTTTTTTGGTTTTGATCGACTCTTTCCAGATACTCTTCCCAGTATCAGTACTCAACACATTTAAATATTCTTTAGAGGAAAAAACACCTTGGCTGTTTACCACTACAATATTTTTGTCATTTTGTGTAACAAAGAATTTGGAATACTCTTCCTCATTTGCTTTCCAATTCAACTTACCCGAACTTCTATCAAAAGAATATAGCTTTCCATACAATAAATAGTAAATCACCATTCCGTTTACCTTTGCAATGTTTGTGTTAGCAGATAGCTTCAATGAAAAATTAAACAAAGACTTTGCTTTGTCAACAGGGGTGTTCCATTTTAGCTCACCAGTTTTCATATCCAACAAAGCAATTGTCATGTCCCCATCTTTTTTCAAGGTCAACAAATACTCATCAGTTTCAGGGATAAAATCTGATTGCACTACCCAAAACGATTCTTTTGATGAATTGTACACAATTTTACCAGAATCTGTATTAATGATAATATACTTATTATTGATATAAGCCTCCACATAAGGACTTCCAGCAACACTTGTAAGTGGTTTTTTATCTTTAAATAGATTACCAAAATCACCATCCTTCATGATATCGCCAACAGAAACACTTCCAAAATCGTCTTTAGTTAGTGTCCAAATTATTTTTTTTGTTTCCGGATCCACACCTTTTACAGTACCTCCTTCTTTAAAAACTACAATTCCTGTAATTTCGTTTTGTACTAAATCTTGTACTGAGTTCTCGGTTTTAATGATCTCGTCGTATTTTCTTTGCGAAATTGCAGAAACACAAACTAGCAATACCAGCAAGGCTGAATAGGTAATTTTTTTCATTTTAAAATTAAAGTTTTGTTAGTAAATAAAGGGCCAATAAATGACGTACGAATATAAAACTTTAATTTAAACTTAAGAAAAAATTTCTTTCAAAATATCCAAAGATTTGGGCTGCTTGAATCCATCCAAATGATAGCTATAATATTCGATTAAAATTTTGAGTAAAATTTGACGTTCGGTAACATGAAACACTTTTTGATCAGAATCCAAGCGCAATGCTATCAACTTTTTGAATAGATTCGATTGGTGTTCAGATAAAGAACTAATGGCTTGGAATAATGAAAAAACACCTTCTTTCATTTCAAAAAATGGCAAATCCATCTCTGATGTATCAGGATAAAATCCTAAAAACTTAGTAATCTCTAGCATTAAAATCAAGTGAAAATTGCTAGTCTCGTTATGAGTATCTAACCATTGTAAAGCCACTTCAAGGTACTGGAACAAATCATCGTTTTTTTCTTCTTCATGAATTGCATGATGCAAAATTTCAGAAAGAAACAAGACCATAGTGCTCTTGACGACATCTAGCGGAATAGTTTGAAACGGAATGGCAGTTTTGATTTCTTTAAAATGTTCTAAGGTTCCTTTGTTCTTGTGAACCGCTTCGATTTCCAAGATCGATAACGGTTGAAAGTAAGCGATTTTTTGATTGTTTTTTTTGCCCGAAAAAGCATCGCGAACAAAATAAGACTTTAAACCATGCGATTGCGTAAAGCACTTTACAATCAAACTTTTTTCTTGAAATTTTAAAGTCGAAATAACGATAGCCTTAGTTTTTACTAACATAGCCCCCTAGCCCCAAAGGGGGAATTATTCGATAGCAACCAACTATGGTTATTCGAAATTAGAAAAATAATGTTTTTTATTTTTACAAACATTCTTTTGGAGTTTGGAATTTGGAATTTAAAAATTTGAATTTCTACCTGATAATCATCACCTTCTTCACCTTGGTTTCTACTCCATCATCGGCTGAGATGAAAATCATATACACACCCGAAGCTACTTTGTATTTACCAAAAGCAGTAGTATCCCATTCGATAGTTCCTCCTTCAGAAATGGCTTCGTGAACCAAATTACCTTCAATATCGGTGATTTTAATGTTCGCTCTATCTAGAAGTCCTGCAATTTTTACCGTTCCACTAAATTCTGGCCGAACGGGATTGGGATACACATACACATTGTTTAAAGAATCACTAGCGCCTGTGGCCACTCCTTTGAACGAAACCATACCCTTGGCGGTAGCCATAAATACCTCGCCTGTGACAGTATTAATCCCAATATCATTTATAGTATTACTGGGCAATGGTGAGTTATTTACAGTAAAATGATAGATCGTTTTTTGCCCATTGGAAGAGAGTAGAAAAACACCCGAATCAGCCGTTCCGACCCATTTGTTATTGGCTCCATCTACTACAATAGCATTGATAAACTGTTCAAATAACAACTCTTGTGCTACGCCATCTTCCAAGATAATGATAGGCTTTGCACTCAGTTGCGCCGAGTTCTGAAAACTATTTACGTTGGCCAACACCCGAAGTCCTTTAGTGGTACCAATCCACAACTGATTGTTATTGTCAATCGCCAATGCCCGAACATCGGTTGTGGGAAGATTCCCCTTGTCCGTACCTAACGTCATTTTCTTAAACGTAGGTGTACCCACTTCACTAAAAGCAATCACCCCATCGGTATTAGAGGCGATCCACTTAGTACTATTTTTATCAATAATCATTCGTCCCATACTGACGTCGATACTTTCTTCAGCAATGGTATTCAAGGAATAACTTTGCCATTGGCCATTACTTTTCAAAACCTTTAGTCCATTTTCGATTCTCGAATTGGTTAACCAAAGATTACCTAACTTATCAAAAGCAGTTCCGTTGATGCGAACATCGAAATAAGTGGGGCCTAAAAAAGATATGGATTCCAAACCAGAATTTGTTTGATCAAATAATCGTGTTGGCACCTCATTTTCAATCTTTAAAAGCCCTGAAAAAAAAGAGCTTGCATATACTTTCGTTTCATCTTTGGGATCAATCAACACTCTTGAAATGGATTTGGCTCCTAATACTTTATCCTGAGGAATTGCAGACCAACCTTGAGCATTGAGTCGACTAATGCCGTATAAATTAGGCCCACTATTGTTGTAAGAATACGGGTTATAATCCCCTGTATAGCCACCAAAAACTGCCCAAAGCGTAGTAGGTGTAACTTGAAAGGCAAAAATTGCATTTCGAAGAGGTCCTGGTGGAGTTCCGTCTTCAATTGAAGCGCTGGACGATAAAGTTGTAGTAAGCAACCCATTATCTTTGGTGCCCAAAAACAAAGTGGCGTTTAACACGGTAGCACAAGTAAAAACGGGATTTTTATCCAAAATCTGATTGCTATTCATTTGTTTTATCTGCAGCATATTGGCTCCAAAAACCGTAACCTGATTTGAGGTAGTGACCAATAAAAAAGTTTCCGTTGAACGCAAATCTTCAATCGGCGCACCAAAATTTTGAATTGGAGGAAACGTTATAAGATTGAATTTTGACAAGCCACCCGATACGGTAGCGGCAAATAAATCATTACCAAATACTGTAATTCCCGCCCAATTATCCGGCGCTAAGACGGACCATTGTTTGTAATCGTTTAAATTTGGATTCGTGACACTTGCTGCTCTAATACCCTTTTCAGTTGCAGCATACAGCACTCCATTAAAAACAGCCGTTTGTCGTACCGAAATTTCTTTCCCTACATCGCCTATAAAATAAGTATCTCCAAAAAGCTGTGTATTTAAGTTAAATTGCACTATTCCAAAATCACAAGAAACGTATAAAATCCCTTGATATTCTAAAAAATGGTTGATTTTTTTGATCTCAGCTGGCAATTGTTTGTTTACAATATCGACAATTTTGGAAATTTTTCCGTCTTTTTCATCAACCACAATCAAAAGGCCATTTTCGTACCCAATAATGGTCTTATTAAAACTAGCGGCATGATATAAGGCCGAAATGGTCAATCCCGACAATCCATCTACCGTAGTGGTAGTTTTAGTGGTATTTGAAATGGTATTTTTAGTCAAAAGCGCATTCTCGGAGGCTGCAAATAAAGTACTTTCTCCATTTGAAGCAATATCTTTAATTTCGTTAAATGAAAAATAGCCTTGCCAAGACTCCTGACTTTGAGCAGCACCAAAATGAAAGGTTAACAAAAGGCAAAAAAGCACTACTACTCTATTCATGATCTTCTTCAAATGAATTACAAATATAGTATAAACGAAAGTTTTTGATTTTGATTCTATAGAATAAAAAAATGCCTTCAACCGTTACCGGAAGAAGGCATTCCATACTATTAAGGGAACAATTATACTACTCCTTGAGCCAACATAGCGTCGGCTACTTTTACAAATCCAGCAATATTAGCACCTTTCACATAATCAACAAAACCGTTGGCTTCGGTACCATACTGTACACATGAAGCGTGGATATTCAACATGATATTGTATAATTTCTCGTCTACTTCTTCAGCAGTCCAGCTCAAACGCAAAGAGTTTTGAGACATTTCTAAACCAGAAGTAGCAACACCACCAGCATTAGAAGCTTTACCTGGAGCAAATAAAATTTTAGCATTTTGGAAAGCGGTTACAGCTTCTGGAGTAGAAGGCATATTAGCACCTTCCGCCACTGCAATACATCCGTTAGCTAATAAAAGAGCTGCTTCTTCACCGTTTAATTCATTTTGAGTCGCACAAGGCAAAGCAATATCACATTTTACTTCCCAAGGACGTTTCCCTGCCACATATTTAGCATTTGGATATTTAGCAACATATTCGCTAATTCTTCCACGTAATTCGTTTTTCAACTCCATTACGAAAGCTAATTTATCGGCATCAATTCCGTCTGCATCATAAATATACCCAGCAGAATCAGATAAAGTAACAACTTTACCACCTAATTGAGTTGCTTTTTGAGTAGCAAATTGAGCAACGTTTCCAGAACCAGAAATAACAACAGTTTTTCCTTCAAAAGAATCCCCTTTTGTTTTCAACATACTTTGTGCAAAGTATACTGTTCCGTAACCAGTAGCTTCTGGACGAATTAAAGAACCTCCGAAAGAAATACCTTTACCAGTTAATACACCTGTAAATTCATTTCTCAATCTTTTGTATTGACCAAATAAATACCCAACTTCTCTTCCACCAACACCAATATCTCCAGCAGGAACGTCAGTATCAGCACCAATATGTTTCGATAATTCGGTCATAAAACTTTGACAGAATTTCATGATTTCGTTATCTGATTTTCCTTTCGGATCAAAATCAGAACCACCTTTACCACCGCCCATTGGCAAAGTAGTCAAACTGTTTTTGAACGTTTGTTCAAAAGCTAAAAATTTCAAGATACTTAAATTTACCGATGGGTGAAAACGCAAACCACCTTTGTAAGGTCCGATAGCCGAATTCATTTGAATACGGTAACCGCGATTTACTTGTGTTTCCCCCTTATCATCAAGCCAAGTAACTCTAAACATGATAACACGCTCTGGCTCCACCATGCGCTCCAAAAGCATTTTGTTTTGGTATTTTTTATTTTCTTCGATAAAAGGAATTACCGTTTCTGCCACTTCTAATACAGCTTGCAAAAACTCAGTTTCGTTCGGATTCTTTTTTGTAACCGAATCGATAAAATTAGTAATACTTTGTGACATGATAGTATGATTATAAAGACGTTAAAAACGCATTGTTAATGATTACAAATATAAATCAAAATGATAAATTTGACCTATTTTTTTCTAAAAATGCATAAAATTATCTTTTATACAAGCATTTATAAATAAATACTAATATAAACGCATACTTTTTACGAAATCGTTGTAGTATGTGTAAAGAAAATTAAATTTAACTAATAATTAAAGGTTTAACTTTTTACCCCTCTTTAAGTGTTAATAGATTTTATATATTTGCGCGCAATTAAAATGCCACAAATGTTCAAAAAATATATTTTATCTTTACTACTAGTGCTCTTCAGTACTTTTATAGCTTCAGCACAATGGAATACCTCGCATGAAATAGGAATACTAACCGGTCCTATTGTTTTTAAATCCGATTATGGAGAGCGTGGCGACATGGAAACCAATGTAGGCAATTCAGGTTATTCCATCGGTTTTGTTCACTATTTAAACTTTTCTTCTAGAGCAGATAATGAGCGTTTTTTTTCTGAACATTTTAAAATAAGATCTGAAGTATCCTATGCCACCACCAACTTTAATCATTTTGGTAAATGGGTAGATGAGGGCAAACCTTCGATAGGAAAAGAACAACTTAAAGCCATGTCAGGCTCGTCCAGAATAATTAATCTTGGCGTACAAGCAGAGTTTAACTTCATTAAAATCCATGATTTCGAAAACAGTATTGGTACTTTTGGCCCTTATGCTAGCTTAGGACTTACTTATAGTTTTTATGATACAAAAGCCTCTTCTACAATAGGCCCTTTAGGGCTGGCTAGTACTACCTTTCCCAAATACCTAACCCCTTCTGACGGAAGACCGCACGGTTTTTCTAGCGAAAGCAAATCGGTTGTGTCTGTGGTTGCTGGAGTAGGTACAAGATACAAACTGGGTAGAATGAGTGACTTATTAGTTGATCTCCGTTTTCAATATTTTACATCGGACTGGGTGGATGGACTGAATCCGAATAAAGATATTTATAAAGAGAATAAGTCCAATGATTGGTTGGTTGGTTTTAATATTGGTTATATCCATTACCTAGAATTCTAATAAAAAAAGCTCAATTTTAAAATTGAGCTTTTTTTATATCATAATTCGGAACTATACTAATGCTTGTTCTAAATCGGCAATCAAATCCGATACGTCTTCAATACCAACACTTAGTCGCACCAAATCATCGGTAATTCCTACTTCTTTTCTCTTCTCTTCAGGGATAGACGCATGCGTCATTAAAGCGGGGTGATTTGCCAACGATTCTACTCCACCTAATGATTCTGCCAAAGTAAACACTTTCAGCTTTTCTAAAAATGCGATTGCATCTTCTTTCTTTTCAGACTGAAAGGTAAAGGAGACCATTCCGCCAAAACCACTCATTTGCTTTTTGGCTATTTCATGAAACGGATGCTCTGGCAAACCTGGATAATATACTGTTTTAATCTTAGGATGTGAATTTAAAAAAGCTACTACTTTTTCGCCATTTTCACAATGTCTTTGCACACGTAAATGCAAAGTTTTAATACCTCTTAACACCAAAAAACTATCCATTGGCCCCAAAGTGGCTCCGGTAGCAAACTGTTGAAAATGCAATTGATCACCCAATGCTTCGTCTTTCACAATCAAAGCTCCAGCAATCACATCCGAATGACCACCTAAATATTTGGTTGCAGAATGCATTACAATATCGGCTCCAAGATCTAAAGGTTTTTGCAAATAAGGGGTTGCAAACGTATTATCTACCGCAAAAAGAATATTCTTAGCTTTAGTAATTTGAGCAATTGCTGCAATATCCGCTAATTTCATCAACGGATTAGTAGGCGTTTCTACCCAAACCAATTTAGTGTTTTCGTTGATTAAAGATTGAAATTTTTCCAAATCATTCATGTCAACAAAATGAAATCTGATGCCAGAATCTTTATAAATACGGGTAAACATTCTATACGTTCCGCCATACAAATCATCCATAGCGATAATTTCATCCCCGGCCTTGAAGGAACGCAACACACAATCTGTTGCCGCTAATCCTGAAGAAAAAGCCAAACCGCGTGTACCGTTTTCAATACTCGCCAAGGCCTGTTCCAAGGCTGATCGTGTTGGGTTTGCCGCCCTGCTATATTCGTATTCAGGATTCAATGGCTGCCCCGGACTAGTTTGTACAAAAGTAGAGGTTTGATACACCGGCGGCATCACTGCTCCTGTGGCAGGATCATGATGTTGTCCACCATGAATTGCTTTAGTATTGAATTTCATAACTATAATTGTTTTTATTTTTTTGTTGAACGAACTTTAGGTCTAAATAAAAAAGAGTTACCCAAAACCACAAATACTACTGATCGTCAAAGCAATACATAATAGACACAAGCAATAATGGTAACCATAGAAAATTCATAATATCTTTTTGTTAAGAATAGATCTATTAGTTTTAAAAATGCAAATTTACCGTTAAATAATGAGAATACAAGTTATAACTGAGCTACCTTTGAGTGTAATCAACAGTTTTTTATCCATGACTATAAGAATACTTTGCGTTTTTTTGATCCTCATTTTAAGTGCTTGCTCCAATGAATTAGAATTTTCCACAAAAGAATTCAAAGAGAAAAGCACTATCCTCTGTAAAGAAAATTGTACCGAAATAAAATTACAAATCCCGTTCACCACTAGTAATTCTATTGCCGCTGATAGCATCAACAAAAAAGTATTTGGAGTGGTCAAAGAATTAGTATACGTTAACGAAAATCCTGTTGCTGATAACGATTATGAGGGTTTAACAAAAGCATTCATCTCCACTTTTGAAAGCACTAGAGATGAATATCCAAACTCTACTTTTGGTTGGGATGCCAAAATCGAAGGCGAAGTTACTTATCGTTCCAAGGCTATTATTAATTTAGAAATTAACCATTATACTTTTACAGGAGGCGCACATGGTTTTGAAGGCAAACAATCATTACTATTCGATCCCGCTACTGGAAAAAAAATCACCAACAGAAGTCTTTTCAAAAATTACGATGCGTTCAAAAAAATGGTTGAAAAAAAGTTTCGCATCAAATACAACATTCCGTTGACTGGAAACATCAATCAAACGGGTGGCTTATTTGAAGACGACACCTTTCAATTACCCAAAAATATATTTTTTACCAGCGATGGATTACTGTTATATTACAATCAATACGAAGCCGCTGCTTATGCTGAAGGACCTAAAGAATTATTTCTTCCGTATACCACCATAAACAACTATCTATTGATCAAATAAAAAATGCTTCAAAACCTGAAAGATCTCAAAGCATTTCTAGTGATTCCGTGGTGATGTTTTACAGAAATTTTCTAATACTCATCATAATTCCAAGGTGTATTCCTTCGTGAAAAGCATTAAAGGTCATGGCTTCTTCTACATTGTGCAATGTGAATCCAGTTGATGTAGGGTATTCTGTATACTTTTCAAAAACGTTGTTTTCGTAATCATTTTTCATTTGCTCTACCGTTGAAAAAAGTAAGGCTTTAATTTCTGCTAATTCTTCAGCAGTAACAGTATGCTCAGGTTTGGTTCCTTTTTTATATTTCTCTACCATTTCGTCTGAAACTTGCATGGGTAAACCTGATAATTTGTAAACTAATAATTGTTGGGTAACTACAATATGAGCAATATTCCAAAATAAATTATTAGAAAATCCTTTGGGAATTTCATTTAATTGCTCTAAAGTATATTTTTCTAGAAAAGGAGCTACCATTTTTCGGCTCGTTGCTGTCAACTCAAATACTGCATTCATAGTTTTTATTTTTTGGATAAAAATACTCATTTTTAGTAGAAATGATTTTCCTTTGTAACCATAAAAAGTCAACTACATGAACAAAATATACTATTTAGCTTCTTGCGATACCTGCAGAAAAATCATAAAGGCCTTGCCTGCAAACCACAATTTAGCCTTTCACGACATCAAACAAAACCCAATAACTATTGAAGAATTAGAGGAAATGCATCGCCTTTCAGGAAGTTACGAAGCATTGTTTAGCAAAAAAGCACAATTGTACAAGTCGATGAATTTAAAAAATCAAAACCTTACCGAGGACGATTTTAAAAAATACATTTTGGAGCATTATACCTTTTTGAGCCGACCGGTATTTATTATTAATGACAAAATTTATATTGGCAATAGTCAACAAAACATACATCAAGTTCATCTAGCTCTCCATGTCTAAAAGAAATCTTGCCTTAGTTGGTGCCACTATCGTTTCGATCATCTACGGTGTAACGTTTACCATTGCCAAGGATGTAATGCCATTGTATATCGATGCTTTCGGTTTTATTGTTTTACGCGTTGGAGGTTCGAGCCTTTTGTTTTGGCTCACTTGGCTTTTTATGCCTAAGGAAAAAATTGCTCCTCAAGATTTTCTAAGGATTTTTGCTGCAGCTTTTTTTGGCGTAGCCCTTAATATGCTTACCTTTTTCAAAGGATTAAGCCTTACTTCTCCCATTTCGGCGGCGGTAATTATGGTTTCTACACCAATGATTGTACTGGTTTTATCAGCAATTATAATGAAAGAACGCTTAAAGAAAAGAATGATTCTTGGTATTGTTCTCGGATTACTTGGTACCACATTTTTGATTCTGTATGGCAAATCCATTGGCGCCACCTCTGATGCTGGACTGGGCAACTTTTTGGTATTAGTCAATGCCATTTCGTATGCTTTTTACTTGATCCTTGTCAAAAAACTAATGCATACCTACCATGCTTTTACCTTTGTCAAATGGATTTATCTTTTGGGCTTCATCATGGTTCTTCCTTTTGGATGGAGCGAATTGGAGGTTGTACAATGGCAAACTATTCCTTTATCTATTTATTATAAAATTACTTTTGTCGTCGTGGTTTCTACCTTCTTGACGTATTTATTGAATTTACTTTCGATGAAAGAATTAAAACCTACTACGGTGGCCGTTTTCATTTACTTACAACCTCTTTTTGCTTCCATTTTTGCGATAGGACTAGGCAAAGACCAACTCAACTGGGTCAAAATTGGTGCTGCAATATTGATTTTTTCTGGTGTCTATCTAGTAACAATGAAAACTTCTCAAGAAACGGATGCTAATTAATAGCCTTCGCTCAAAAACACACAAATAACTTTTTGTTATCTTTACAGCTTTTTACAACAATTATGATACAATCCATGACGGGTTTCGGCAAAGCAACCTTGCAATTGCCTACCAAAAAAATCTCTATAGAAGTAAAATCCTTAAATAGCAAAGGCTTGGATTTAAGTGTCCGAATGCCCTCTTTATACCGTGAAATGGAATTGGGGCTTCGTACTCAAATTGCTTCAAAACTAGAAAGAGGTAAAGTTGATTTCTCCATTTATATCGAAAGTACTGCAGAACAAACCTCCACACGAGTAAATGTTCCTATTGTAAAAGCCTACATCGAGCAATTGCGTGAAGTGTATCCTGATGCTGACGCAACCGAATTGATGAAAATGGCCGTACGCATGCCAGACACCATGAAAATAGAGCGCGAAGAAATCGATGCCAACGAATGGGCGCAAATCCAAACCGTTATCGAAGAAGCGTTGCAAAACATATTGAATTTCCGAAGAGACGAAGGCCTTTCGTTAGAAAAGGAATTCCAATTGCGTATTGCTAACATTCGTCAATTCATGAACGAAGCCTTGGCTTTGGACCCAGAACGTGTGCAAGCCATCAAAGATCGTTTGCAAACCGCTATTGCTGAATTGCAAGTCAACGTAGACGAAAATCGTTTTGAACAAGAGCTTATTTATTATTTAGAAAAGCTAGATATCACCGAAGAAAAAGTACGTTTAACCAACCATTTGGATTATTTCCTAGACACCATCAAAGGAACTGAAGCTAATGGTAGAAAACTAGGTTTTATCACACAAGAAATGGGTAGAGAAATCAACACTATGGGTTCTAAATCCAATCATGCTCAAATGCAGAAATTAGTCGTTCAAATGAAAGATGAATTGGAGAAAATTAAAGAGCAAGTACTGAATGTATTATAAGTAACTAGTGAATAGTGATTAGTAATTAGCTAATGACTATTCACTAATCACTAATTACTAAAAATATGAAAAAAGGAAAATTAATAGTTTTTTCAGCTCCGTCTGGTTCAGGAAAAACAACAATCGTTAGGCATTTATTAGGAAAAGAAGATTTGAATTTGGAATTTTCTATTTCGGCAGCAACCCGTTTACCTCGTGGCGAAGAAGTAGATGGCAAGGATTACTATTTTATGTCATTGGAACAATTCAAAAAACACATCAAAGCTGAAGAGTTTGTTGAATGGGAGGAAGTCTATCGCGATAATTTCTATGGCACACTAAAAAGCGAAGTGGAACGCATTTGGGCTATGGGCAAAAATGTGATTTTTGATATTGATGTGGCTGGCGGATTACGCATTAAACATAAATTTCCAGAAGAAACCTTAGCTGTTTTTGTGAAACCTCCAAGCGTTGATGAATTGAAAAGAAGACTCAAAGAACGCTCTACCGAAAGCGAAGACAAAATCAACATGCGCATTGCCAAAGCCTCAGTAGAATTGGCTACCGCTCCACAATTTGATGTGATTATCAAAAATTACGATTTGCCTATTGCACTTGAGGAAGCGTATCAATTGGTGAAGGATTTTGTTTCTGAATAGTGATTAGTAAATAGTAACTAGTGATTAGTAAAAAGTAATTAGTGATTAGTAAAAAGTAATTAGCTTGAAATGGGGGAAATAAAATCATATAAAGATTTATTGATTTGGCAAAAAGGCATTAAAATAGTCTGCTTAGTTTATCAGTTAGTAAAATCATTTCCTCAGGAAGAATTATATGCTCTAACAAGTCAATTAAAAAGAGCTTCAGTATCTATTCCTTCTAATATTGCTGAAGGTTATGGAAGAAATACAGATAGATCATTTAGTCATTTTTTAGATATTTCAAGAGGTTCACTATTCGAAATTGAAACTCAGCTACTAATTGCTAATGAACTTGGTTTTATAACAAATGAAACTTTGTACACAGAAATTCTAAGCCAAATAGAGGAAGAATCTAAAATGATTAATGCTTTTTGGAAAACACTCAAAAACTAATTATTTTTTACTATCACTAGTTACTAAGTTAAATGAAAATCGGACTATATTTCGGTACTTTTAATCCCATTCATGTGGGCCATTTGATTATTGCCAATCATATGGCAGAACATACCGATTTGGACCAAATCTGGATGGTCGTGACGCCACACAATCCGCTAAAAAAGAAAAGTACTTTACTAGATGATTATCATCGGTTACATATGGTGCATTTGGCCACTGATACTTATACAAAAATAAAGCCTTCGGATATCGAATTTAAATTACCGCAACCCAATTATACGATTACCACACTGGTACATTTACAAGAGAAATATCCAGAAAACGAGTTTGCTTTAATCATGGGCGAAGACAACTTAAAATCGTTGCACAAATGGAAAAACTATGAAGCCATTTTAGAGCATTATTCCATTTATGTCTATCCGAGAATCGAAGCCATAGAAAACAACCAAAAAGCAATTGATACTGGAGCCGAAAACCCCTCTTTTGCCAATCATCCCAAAATCAAAATCATAGATGCCCCAGTTGTTGAAATTTCGGCTACTTTTATTCGCAATTGCATCAAAAAAGGCAAAAACATTCGCCCTTTATTACCGCATAACGTGTGGGAATATCTAGATCATAATAATTTTTACAAAAAATAATTATTCCAAAACCACTTTTACAACAACAGCTATTTCTTGAGCAATAGCATTTAAATTATCATTCTTTCCTGACAATAAAAATACAGGTGTAGTAGGCATTTTGGGACTGTCCCATACCAACTGTAACGCTTTATCCTGAATCTTTGATGCAACATTACAGTCCCAAACCACACTTATACCCGTGTTTTGAGCAAGAATTGCAATCATTTCATTTTCTGATGGAATGATATAATTGGCTATGATGGCAGGTCTTTTTTTATTAAAAACATGTAACCAAAATAGCTTAATGTGCGGTATTCCAGAGTCATGACTGTACCACTTCTGATCGTTCATCCAATGTTCTATAGCTACCAAATCATTGGCAGTAATATTTTCTTTTACGATTTGAAGATCAATATCTGGAGTAGCCACAACGACTTGTTTTATTTCACCTAATTGCTGCTGTAGCGTGTCAAAAGTATCGTACTGTTTGGTTACTATCGCAAAATCTATTTTCTTTGAATTTACTAAATCAAATAACTCCTCGTTGGCCCCAAAAGTGAAGTCAATAAAATCAAATTTTGATACTAATGAACTACCAAAACAGCCCAACAAATGCTTAGAAATTCCAATAGACACTAACCGATTAGTATTGAAGGCCTTAGCCCTAAAACCGTTTTCTACATTTTCTAAGCGATCCAAAGCATCAATAATTAAGTTATTGAGTAACTTTGCGTATTCCGTAGGCACCACCCCTTTTGATTTACGGTTGAATAATGTATATCCTACATGGGCTTCAAGCATAGCAATTTGCTGACTGACTGCAGGCTGACTAATGAACAACTCCTTAGCGGCTAACGAAAAATTTCCGTTTTTGTATACTGATTTAAACGTGCGATACCATTCTAAATTTACCATTGCTATAAATATATTTATCACAAACATAATTTAAATTATTTTTACTAATACCATATTCGCTATAAATTTGCAGTCTCAAATTAAAACAAGCGATGAAAAAAAGCACCTTATTATCGATTCTAGTAGTAACCTTGAGTTGCTTTGTAGCAACTGCACAAAAACAAAATAAAAAGATGAAAAAAGTATTATTTGTAGTGACCAGCCACGATCAATTGGGTAACACAGGAGAAAAAACAGGATTTTGGACAGAAGAATTTGCTGCTCCCTATTATGCATTGGCCGACAAAGGTGTTCAAATTGATATTGCTTCACCACTGGGAGGACAACCACCAATTGACCCAAAAAGTGCCGATCCAGCATCAGCAACTGAGGATACTAAACGATTTGATGCAGATGCTGTAGTTTTAGAAAAACTAAAAAACACCAAAAAACTAGCCACTATTAATCCTGCAGATTACGATGCTGTTTTTTACCCTGGAGGTCACGGTCCATTATGGGATTTGGCCGAGAATACAACTTCTTCAAACTTAATTGCTACTTTTTACACACAAAATAAACCAGTAGCATTTGTATGTCATGCACCTGCTGCCTTAAAAAACGTAAAAGTAAATGGCCATTTCTTGGTTAAAGGTAAAAAAGTAACTGGTTTTACGAACTCCGAAGAAGCAGCCGTGGGATTAACCAATGTCGTACCTTTTTTGGTGGAAGATATGTTACAAAAAAATGGTGGTTCTTACAGCAAAGCTGGCGATTGGGAATCCTACGCCGTAGAAGATGGTATATTGATTACAGGACAAAATCCTGCTTCATCAAAATTAGTTGCCGAAAAATTATTGGCTCAATTGCATTCAAAAAAATAAGAGAACGTCTCTAAAATGCTGAGAAGCTAAGTTACTGAGATTTAAATGTGCTTTAAAAACTCAGAATCTTAGTATCTTAGTAACTCTTTAAAAAAAAATCATGTTAAACTTCGAATTATACAATCCTACGAATTTAATTTTCGGAAAAGGACAAATAGAAAAAATAGCGACCTTGATTCCTGCAGAAGCAAAAATCCTGATTGCTTACGGAGGAGGCAGTATCTTCAAAAACGGTATTTATGATCAAGTAAAAGCAGCGCTTCCAGATCATAACATTGTTGAATTTGGTGGTATTGAACCAAATCCTCATTACGAAACATTGATGAAAGCGGTAGCCGTAATCAAAGAACAAAATATCGATTTTATTTTGGCAGTAGGTGGCGGTAGCGTCATTGATGGCGTGAAATTCATATCGGCAGCTGTACATTTTGAAGGCAACCCGATGGATATTTTACAGAAACGCTTACTCATCAAAGACCTTAGCAAAGTAGTTCCTTTTGGTACTGTCCTAACAATTCCAGCGACAGGATCTGAAATGAATTCAGGCTCTGTTGTAACGATTGAAGCTACACAAGAAAAATTGGCATTTGGCGGAAGTGCTTTGTTTCCTAAATTTTCCATTTGTGACCCAACAGTGATTGTTTCATTGCCAAAGCGTCAATTACAAAACGGCGTTGTAGATGCCTACACTCACGTATTAGAGCAATACTTGACCTATCCACATGAAGGTTATTTACAAGACCGTATTTCCGAAAGTATTTTGCAAACCCTAATCGAAATTGGACCAAAAGTAGTAGAGGACCCTACAGATTATGCTTTGGCCTCAAACTTTATGTGGAGCTGTACTATGGCACTCAACGGACTAATCCAAAAAGGAGTTCCTAGCGACTGGGCTACACACATGATTGGACACGAATTAACGGCATTGTATGGAATTGATCATGCTAGAACATTGGCGATAATTGGTCCTAACTTATACAAGGTAATGTTTGAAACGAAAAAAGCAAAATTAGCCCAATATGGTCAACGTATTTTTAATCTAACTGGAAGCGAAGACGAAATGGCTAAAGAAGCTATCAACAAAACTGCTGCCTTCTTTCATGCAATGGGAATGCAAACCCAATTATCTGACTACACCAAAGATTTCGAAAAAACAGCCGATTTTATAGCAAAAAGATTTGAAGAAAGAGGTTGGAAGGGCTTAGGAGAAAAACAAAACATTACTCCTGAGAAAGTTAGAGAAATTGTAACAGCAAGTTACTAAAGTTTAAAGAACAATAACGATAAAAGGCGTTTTACACAAAGTAAAACGCCTTTTTCAATAACTAAAAACAAAACTAACTAAACCAAATAATAATCAAAATCATCAAGACCTTAATTATTAATCACTTACAACGCAACAATAGTATTTATATTATGCAGTAAGCTAACTTTTTTTATCAAAACGAATAAAGATTTCCACACGCTTACTTGACATTGATTTAAAGGTACTCACAAAATTAATTTGTGTAATTACTAGTATTTTGAGTACTTTTGATAAAATTTAATAAAAAAATGGCCGATAAATTAAAATTTGCAGTAATTGGTGGTGGAAGTTGGGCTACTGCTATCGCTAAAATGCTATGTGTGAACCAGGAAGAGATTTGCTGGTATATGAGAAATGAAAATGCAATTGACCACATAAAAAACTTTAAACACAATCCGAATTATTTAAGTTCAGTTGAATTCGATACCCATAAACTTTTTCTTACCTCGGATATTAATGAAGCCGTAAGCTACGCCGACTATCTGATTTTTGCCATTCCTTCGGCTTTTTTAGATGGAGAATTAGCCAAAATCACCCTTCCTTTACAAGATAAAATTATTTTTTCTGCTATTAAAGGTATCGTCCCAGAAACCAGTTTAATTGTAGGGGAACATTTTCATGTTCAATACGACATACCCTATTACAACATTGGAGTAATTACAGGGCCTTGTCATGCTGAAGAAGTAGCATTGGAACGCCTTTCCTACTTAACCATTGCTTGTAGCGATGCCGATAAAGCTAAATTTGTAGCCCAAAATTTGTCTGGTAATTATATTAAAAGCAAGATTTCTGATGATATTATTGGTACCGAATACGCGGCAATGCTTAAAAATATCTACGCTATAGCAGCAGGAATCGCCCATGGTTTGGGGTATGGCGATAACTTTCAGTCGGTTATTATGAGTAATGCCATTCGAGAAATGAAAAAGTTTATCCGAAAAGTGCACAAAATGAAACGAAACATCAATGATTCTGCCTATTTGGGTGATTTATTGGTTACGGGTTACTCTGTTTTCTCTAGAAATAGAATGTTTGGCAACATGATCGGAAAAGGCTACACTGTAAAATCGGCCATGATGGAAATGAGTATGGTTGCTGAAGGCTATTATGCCGTAAAAAGCGCTTACAAACTCAATCAAGGTTACGGAGCAAAAACACCAATTATTGATGCTGTGTATCAAATTTTATACGAAGGGAAAGAAGCCAAAGCGGTCTTTAAAAAACTAACCGATCAATTGGATTAACCACGGAACACTATTTATAAAGTAGTAATTCCGTAAAGAAACACTTTAACACAGCGTATGAAATTTTTATATTCACTTTTTTTATCAAGCCTATTTTCAATTTGCACAGCGCAAAATACCTCAGGCGCTACTGAATTTTGGACCGAATTACAAACGCATTGTGGACAATCTTTTGAGGGACAAATCACTGCAGGTGGCTCGGCAAACGATTCTTTTTCAGGAAAAAAATTGGTTATGCATTTAAAAAGCTGCGAAAATAATCGCATTCGCATTCCTTTTTTTGTCGGCGACGATAAATCTAGAACATGGGTATTGACTTTTGAAGGCAATAAAATTCAGCTCAAACACGACCACCGTCATAAAGATGGAACCCCTGATAAAGTAACGCAATATGGCGGAATGGCTCCAAATACCGGAATGGCTAATCTTCAGTTTTTTCCGGCCGATCAAGAAACAGCTGATTTACTACCCAAAGCGGCTACTAATCTTTGGTGGATTACCTTAGACAAAAAAGTATTTAGTTATAATTTGCGACGTATCGGTTCAGATCGATTGTTTACCGTAACGTTTGATCTTTCGAAACCAATAGACAATCCAAGTGCTCCTTGGGGATGGAAGGAATAACACTAAAATTTACTTCAAAAAAAATACCGTTAAGCGCTCACTTAACGGTATTTTTTTATGCTCTGTAAAGCACTATTTATCTAACAATTACTCCTTCAACAAATAAAATTGGTACTTCTTCCGTATCGGTTTCGTTGATGCTATTGGCTTTGAAAATGAACTTTTTATCGTACAAGGTACCATCAATAAAATACGTTACCATAAACTCGTTATTGAGCGAAAGCACACTTTTCTCAATCATTTCAACTTTCACTACCGATACTGAAGGAACGTGTACAAAAGCATGACGCAAGAGTGAAGTCTTTTTCATTTCGCCATCGATAGTACCAAATGCTTTGGAAACTACCATCACACTTTCGATGTCAAAATCACTATCGTTCACCAAGTAGGCGTACCACACTTTTTCCATAAAGTCGTCGCTCCATTCTTGAACGGCGGCCATGAATACATTTTCTACAACAGGTATGATGATGTCTTTTTTCATAGTTTAAAAAATGAGTCCATAGTACTTAGTCCACAGTCAATAGATACTATGACTGCAAAAGAACTAACTGCTAAGGACTATTAACTTGTTACTAAATAATCGATTTAAATTGCTCTAAGAAACGCACGTCATTTTCATAAAACATACGGATATCACCAATTTGATACAACAACATAGCGATACGCTCTACTCCCATTCCGAAAGCAAAACCATTATACTCATCTGGATTGATACCACAATTGGTTAAAACATTAGGATCTACCATTCCGCAACCACCAATTTCCAACCAACCTGTACCTTTGGTAATACGATAATCCGTTTCGGTTTTTAAACCCCAATAAATATCAATTTCTGCACTTGGCTCCGTGAACGGAAAATAAGACGGTCTAAGACGAATTTTTGATTTACCGAACATTTCCTTCGTAAAATACAAAAGTGTTTGTTTTAAGTCTGCAAAAGAAACCTCCTTGTCTATGTATAATCCTTCTACTTGATGGAAGATACAGTGCGAACGCGAGGAAACAGCCTCGTTACGAAACACACGGCCTGGCGAAATGGTACGAATAGGCGGTTTGTTGTTTTCCATGTAACGTACCTGAACCGATGAAGTATGCGTACGCAACAACACATCAGGATTGGTTTGAATGAAAAAAGTATCTTGCATATCACGAGCCGGATGGTATTCTGGCAAGTTCAAGGCTGTAAAATTATGCCAATCGTCTTCAATTTCTGGTCCTTCAGAAACATTGAATCCAATGGTTGAGAAAATATCAATAATTTGATTTTTTACTAAAGATATCGGGTGACGAGAACCAATAATAATAGGCTCTCCTGTTCGGGTCAAATCGCCATAAACGCCTTTGCTTTCTTGCTGATTTTCTAAACGCTCTTGAATTGACTTTACTTTTTCTTCAGCAGTAGTTTTTAGCAAGTTAATGACTTGTCCAAATTCTTTTTTCTGATCGTTAGGAACATTTTTAAACTCAGCAAACAAGTCTTTCAAAAGCCCTTTACTTCCCAAATATTTAATTCGGAACGCTTCCAATTCAGCTCCATTTTGAGTAGAAAACGCTTGTGCTTCTGCAATGTATTCTTTTATCTTATCTATCATTTTCATTCCATAATTGAGGTGCAAATATATGATTTTTTGTTTGTAGGGACAAGTCGCGACTTGTCCCTACAATAAAATATATTATTCAATCACCTCGCGTTCTACAAAATAATTTACAATCGCCTCTTTCATCAAAACGGATTGTTCACCCGCTTTTAACGGAGGTAATTCTTCTTTAACTTTATAATGCGGCCAACCTTCTTCATCAAAAAAGTCAAACTCATAAAACCCATAAGGTTCAAGCAGTCTACAAATCGCAATGTGCATTAGGTTGACTTTTTCGTCTTTTTTAAACTCGCGGTGCACCTGACCTAACTCTTGTACACCAATAAGGTAAATTATGGCATCCAAATCCAAATCTTCGCCTTGCGAAAATCGATCGGATAAAAGGGTAACGAGTTGTTCCCAGCGTTCTTTTAGTTGTATATCTCTAGACATTTAATTTTTGATTGTAGATTAACGAATTATGGATGTAGATTTGAACTACAGCTTTGTAAAACGTAAATTAAAATTATTTTGCACAAAGATAAGGACTTGAAAATTGAGTTCAGGTATCGCCTATTTCTTTTATATTTGCGCCTTTAATTTTTACCCTAAAAACATGACATTTTTTGATCTTTTAATTGGTGGTCTATTGGCTTATGCGCTGTTCAAAGGCATTCAAAACGGACTTTTTGCCGAATTGGCTTCGTTGGTTTCCCTAGTAATTGGAATTTATATAGCCGTGAAATTTTCGGCGATTATGGCTTCTTTGATTTCGAGTATCGTACATTGGAATCCCTACACCATCAAAACCGTAGCCTTTGTGCTTACCTTCATTGTAGTAGTAGTGGGTATTTATATGCTCAGCAAATTTTTCACAGGCCTAGCCGATTTTGCTTATTTGGGTTGGATCAACAAAGTGGGTGGCGGTGTGTTTAGAGTTTTAAAAGCCATCCTGATTATCAGTATTTTTTTAACGATTTTTGAAAAAATCAATTACCATAATTTCTTGGCAAAAAAAGAGACCTTGGATAAATCGCTATTTTTTAATCCGATTCAAAAAACCGCTGACTTTCTTTTTCCATCACTAGAAAAACTTTACGAGAAGGCAAAAAAATAAGTACTTCATTTTTAAATAAAAAAAGCGCTCTTGGAATAAAGAATTTCAAGGGCGCTTTTTTTCAATAGTTACTTTACTTTACGATAGGATTGTATTTTTTATAAACAGATTGGGGGATTCCATAAGGATTTTTCATAATTGTAAAGAAATCATAAGTAGATCCTTTTAGGCAACTACAGAAAGTGATCTTACAGAAAAATGGCAAAAAAAACGCCTCAAAAATTGAGGCGTTTTCTAGTATAAGGATAAAAGCAACTATTATCTAGTTCCTCCGGCCCACCATACGTTTTCAGTATAAACATAATTTCCATCACCAAAAGCCGCTTTAACATTTGGATTAGCCAATACGTCCGAATTTCCGTAACCAAATCGTTTTGGAAACAATTCAGGATTTGGATGGACTAACGGAATTAAATCTCCATTACCAAGAGCTTGAAGACGTCTAATGTCATTATAAGCTTCAACACCTTCATTTTCATAGAAAGAAATATGTTTTTCAACCATAATTTTCTTTAACAAATCGTTTCCAGTCAAATTAGGGATTGTTGCAATATAAGTATCTGCTTGAGCAGCAGTAAATTTAACAAATTGATCTTTTAAATAAGCTGCTTTGATGGCTAATTTAAGTGTTGCTAAGGCATTAGCATCCTGATTCAATCTTGCTTGAGCCTCTGCTTTTAAGAACAACAATTCATGATAACTCATCATGTATATTGGGTTTTTCTCACTGATTAATGCTGAAATAGAATAAAAACCTTGTAAATCTGGCTCAGTTGAAATAGAGTTATTGTATGGTCTAACGGCTCCAGATTTTTTGGTAAACATACCATCTAAACGAGCATCAGCTGCACCATTAGCTACCAATCTATTATAAAAACTTTTTGAAACTGCTAACGCTCTCCTGTCCAGTTCAAAACGAGCATATGGATTAGGCACTAAAGAATTAACTAACTTCAACTCTTCACTTGCATTGGCAAAAGAGGCGTCTACATAGTTAATTACACCTTGATAATCTGGTCTTTTCAAAGACAAACGCATTGTATATCTAGCTAATAAAGCATTAGCTGCTTTTTTCCATTTTGCAGCGCTTCCAGCATATATCAAATCTTGATTTACTATACTACCATAGCTAATAGAAGTTCTATTCAAATTAGCAATACCCTCATTTAAATTATTAAAAACCTCTGTATAAATAGCTTCTTGCTTATCTAATTTAGGTTGCTTGTTAACATTTGGGTTTAGAGCTTCTGAATAAGGTACATCACCAAATAAATCCGTTAATATTGCTAAATTATACGCATATAAAACTTGCGCAATACCTAATGTTGTATTATTACCAGCTTCACTTCCACCAACAGAACATTTTTCAATAATACCTTTTAAAGTTCTTAATTGAATATAACTACTATTCCATGTATTATTATAAGTTGAAGCTAATTGAGGCAAACCACTTCTTCTTTGAGCATCAAACATTTGCCCAAAACAACCTGCATTTAATTCAGCATAAACACCTGCATAAAATGAGTTATCAGAACCCGTAACACTAAACGCCGAAGCAGTCATTACATCTGTAATAACAAAACGAGTAGGAGCATCTAAAGGATTATTTAAATTACTATTAATCTCGTCCATTTTATCATCAGAACAAGATTGAAGTAAAAACAAGGCCATAAAAAAGGCCAAGGTGTTTTTTATATTTTTCATATTACAATTTTTTTTTAAGAGTTTACCAATAGAATCGCCTTTAAAAATCTTTGCTTAAACAAAGTGTTTAAGGCGATTCATGTGTCTGCTTTTGATTAAAATGTAAGGTTCAATGAGCAACCAATACTTTTAGTCTGTGGTATAGACAAACGCTCAAAACCACCACCCATATTATTATTTCCTTGAGATGCTTCTGGGTCAATATTTGGCAATTCTGACCATAATAGTAGATTTCTAGCAAAAACGCTTGCTTTCAAATCAACCAAATTATTTAATAAATTAGGGAAAGTATATCCTAAATTGATTTCTCTTAATTTAACAAAACTTGCATCATAAACATAAGCCTCAGTAATATTACTTAAGCGGTTATATAGATTTTGATGTCCATTTGGATTTCCTGCGCCACCGAGAACAATATTATTTGTAGTTCCGTCTGCTTTTACACCAGGATAAATAAACTCTTCAGCTCTATTTGCAGTGATAGCATCAACTCCGTAAAGCTGCATCAATGAATTAGTTCCACTATACATTTTTCCACCGTTTTTCCAATCAAAAGTAGCTCCTAATGAAACTCTTTTGTAAGTAAATTGAGTAGAAGCGCCTAAGGTAAACTTTGGAGCAACTTCTCCTAAAGCTTTAGCTTCACCAATTACAGGTAAACCTGTAGCGTCAACCAAAACATTACCAGCTGCGTCACGTTTAAAACTTTCACCGTATACTACAGGAAATCTACTACCTACACTCGCTCTAATTTGAGGAGTAGTATATCCTCCCAAAAATATGCTTTCAACTCCAGGAGCCAATTCATCTACATAAGAATCAATTTGTGTGTAATTCAAATTGAATGTCCAATCGAAGTTTTTAGTTTTAATTGGATTAACGTACAATACAACTTCATGACCATTAGTGTGAATTTTACCACCATTTGTAACAAAAGAAGAATAACCAGTCGATCCAGCTAAGGGTACATTAAAAATCTGATCTTTAACATTTTGTCTTGAATATGTATACTCAAGTCCTAAACGATTATTAAAAAATTTGAAATCAACTCCAAATTCATAAGAACGCGTATTTTGAGCTTTTAGATTTGGATCATACAATACAGTAGTTGGTATAAATGAACTTACATCTCCAATTGGATATTGAATAGGTGTTCCTGTCCAAAAACCTCCACTATATCCTGGCTTAAGATAAAAATCTTCTAAATAAGTACCAGCTTGTCCAACTTCAGCAATAGAACCTCTGAATTTTGCATAAGAGAAAATATTTGATTCTTTAACAAAATCAAGTTCAGACAACACAAAAGATAAAGATGCAGAAGGATAAACAAAATCTCTATTCCCTCTTGGCATTGTAGAAACATAATCTTTACGTAAAGTACCGTTTAAGAACAGAATACTTTTGTATGATAACTCAGTACTACCAAAGAAACCTACATTACGTTGTTGTGATCTATTTTCGGAAGATGTAACCACTCTAGCATTTGAAATTGTTGGAAAACCACCAAAATTTAAACCAGCTCCATAATCACTATAACTTTTATTGTTTTTATGATTATATTCATTACCTACTAAAACATTCAAATTGAAATCATTTAAGAATTCCATTGAGTAATTCACAGTGAACAAAGAGTTAATTACATCTGAAGTAATACCGTACAAATTCACATTACTACTATTTCCTGTCAAATCATGTTTGCTTCCATACTCATTGATATCTCTGTAATTAGTAGTATAAGAATCAATACCAACTTGATATTTGAAATTCAAATTTTTGCTGCCATCCGTACTTATAACTGGAGAATATTGAACATTTGTATTACCATAGAATCTATTGGTCTTTTCGCTATATTCATTGTTTTCAGCAGCCCAATAAGGATTGTTAAATACATTCGGTCTATAATAAACCTGATCATAAGGATTGATTGCAGATTTGTATCCTATTCCTTTTAAATCATAACTTCTTGGCGCTCCAAACACACCTGCAAGAACTGCATCATTTGCTGAAGGCGCTTTAGTTATTTTAGTTTGAACATAATTGAAGGAAACACCTGTTTTCCATTCATTATTCAATTTTGTTTCAGTTACAGCTTTTACTGTATAACGATTCATACCTGTACCTGGCATGAAACCATTTTGATTCGAGGTACCAATACCAAATGAATAATTTGTTTTCTCTAAAGCTTGACTAATATTTAAAGAATTATTTACAGTAACACCTGTTAAAAAATAATCACCAATGTTATCATAAGAATTTGGAGCAACCCATGGATCTAAACCAGCTTTAGCTCTTTGAGGCACATAATACTTTCCAGATCTTAAAATACCACCATTTAAAGTATTTGCTACATTACCTCCATAAGTTTTATCATTTGGCAATTCAGAGATTTTAGGTCCCCAGTTTAATGAAGATGTAGGATTATAGCCTCCTTGAGTACCTTGAGCATATTCATTTTGAGTTTCTGGTTTTTTAGAAATGGTCTCAAAACTTGTTGAATTGTTATAAGTAATCACAGGTTTTCCTCCTTTAGCTAAACCTCTACCACTTTTTGTAGTAATAATTATCACACCATTAGAAGCTCTAATACCATAAATAGCTGCTGCTGCTTGTCCTTTCAAAACAGATATAGATTCTATATCAGCTGGATCAATATCCACCGCACGATTTGCAGTGTCAGTACCTGTTACACTATTCCCAGTTGAATAATCCGCTGTTGAAGATACTGGCATACCATCAATAACATACAAAGGTGTATTGTTTCCAGTGAAAGACCTTGCTCCACGAATAACCACTTGTGATGAAGCTCCTGGAGCACCACTTGAAGGAGTAATTTGAACCCCAGCCAATTTTCCTTGTAAAGCTCCTGCTAAACTGTTATTAGAAGCTTTATTCAAATCAGCAGTTTTAATTTCTTGCACTGCATATCCGACAGCTTTTGAACTACGTTTTATACCAAAAGCAGTAACTACAACCTCAGACAGTTTTTCAGCTTCGTTGCTTTCCAACTTAACATTTAATTTGTCTGAAGCATCAACTGCTTTAGACACATCTTTCATACCCACAAAAGAGAAAACTAATACATCTCCTTGTTTGGCTTTAATAGCATAGCTTCCATCGAAACTAGTTTGAGTACCATTTTTGGTTCCCTTTACCATTACATTCACTCCAGGAATTGGACCCACTGCGTCCGATACTGTTCCCGATACTGTCTTCACCTGAGCGGAGACCACTTGCATTGACAAGGCCAATAGCAAAGAAAAAATCCATTTGAATTTTGATCGCATAAATTTGAATTTTGATTTAGTTATGCGACAAAAATGATAACATTTTGTTAATAAAAAAAACCAATAGCGGCTGCGAGCCCAACAAAACAAGAGAAATCAATAAACATAATACCACTATTACTCCAAATACTTAAAACAAAAACAAACAGTTTAACATAATGTAAACACATAATAAAAATTATATCTAAATATTAATAAGAATACGGCATAATTGAAGGAATCCAAATTTTAACACTTTTTCAAAGAAAAAGACCCAAAATTAGCACAGTTTTGAGTAAAAAAAAAGGTGTTCCTATAGATTAGAAACACCCAAAATTGGTAAAATTAACATAAATTATCACTTCACTTCCTTAATAGCATTGGCATTTAACCAACCTTCTGTACCATCGGTAAGCTGAACTTTTCTCCATTGATCGAGAGATTCTATGATATAAACTTTGACCCCTTCATGCAGAGTAATGACAACCGAACTTGAAGACTGCGGCTCACTTTTGACATCTGTCATAGCCGCAAAAAGAATGGCTGGTCGATCATTTTTAAAATGACTTTGCTCAAAATAACCCGCAAAAACACTTATCAAAACGAGTAGCAATCCAAAAAACATCCCAAAGAAAAAAACACGTTTCGCTAAAGAAGTTTGAGTAAAGTAATACCCTAAAAAAAGTAATAGTACTACCACAGCAAATCCTATAGCTATCCACGCCCAAGTATCATAATGAAAGAAAGCGGTAAAATCGTGTACCAGTTTCTCGAAACCTACTTTGGGAACCACTTTAATCTCATCAATGGTTTTCTTTTGGGCAAATTTCAAATTGTTTAGAATTTCTGAATCATTAGGTTTTAAAACCAAAGCTTTTTCATAATTATAAATCGCTGGCGCTACCTGATTGAGCTTGTAATAACAATTGCCCAAATTGAAATACAAATCGGCCGATTCTTTTTTCTCCGTTTGCACCACCGATTCATAGGCCTGAATGGCTTGCTCGTATTGCCCTTTTTTGTACAATGCATTCCCTGACTCAAACCCATTTTGAGCAGTTAAAACACTGGTTATAAATAATAATAAATAAACTATATTTTTCATATGTTGATTTAATTTTAAACACAAAGATCACAAAGGAAGGACTAAGAACACTATTTTATAGTGCTGATTTGATTACACTTCTATTCTTTGTGGTTAAACAATTTGTTTTTCTAATCCCGAAATAATTTCGATGGCTTTATCAAAATCCTGCTGAATTGCCGCGCTAGAAGAAGGCGCATAACGAGCAATCTCACAATTCTCCGTCAAGGCAATAAAATCGTTTACAGCTTCAGGATTGGCTTTTCTAGACAACAATAACTCTTGAATATTATCCTTACTCATTTCTGAAGTTTCGATGTGTAATTTGGCTTTTAAGAAATTATGCATCGCTTTTTCGAGTGCCACATAGAACAACTCTTTGTTCGCAATTTGTTTTTTGGCTTCCGATAAATATTTTTTAGCCAATTTATTGTTCATTTTGATTCGGTTACCAAAGACATCGCTATCTATGGCTTCTTTTTTCTTTCTGAAAATCACAATCAAAGGGATTATTCCAAAAGGAAGCAATAACAAAGCATAAAAGCCATTGGATCCTAAGAAATCCTCAGCATGAATATCTGCTAGCTCTGTTTTTAGCTTGATGAATTTGAATTGTTCCAGATTACTAATCTTATTTTTAGCCGTGCTTGCCACTGCGGTACTGTCTGTAGCGGTTGGACCATCTAAAACAGTCACCAAAATCTCTGGAGAAGTAATCGTTTTGTAGCTGCCCGAATTCAAATCAAAATAAGTGAATTGCATTGGTTTGATCGGATAGGTTCCTTTGAACTGCGGAATAATGGTATAACTGTCCGAAATCTTACCTGCCATTCCAGAAAGTGGCGTATTTACGGATTCCGTATGAACAGGGTCATACATTTCTAAGGCGTTTGGAACTACAGGTTTGGGTAAGGTGAATAATTTAAGATTTCCTTTTCCAGCGGCGCTTACTACCAATTCTAAACTTTCACCATTGCGCAGCGTTGTTTTGCTTGGTGTAACTTTAAAATCAAAACTTCCCACGGCACCAGAAAAATCTGCTGGCTTGCCCGATTCTGGCAATCCTTTTACCGCAATCGTTCTTGCTCCTGTGGTTACATTCTTAGTTACATCTTTTACAATTAATTGCCCGAACATATCTCTTCTATTGGTAGGCAATTGAACAGGAATATCTAATGAAAGTGGTTCAATAACTAGTTTTCCAGATTTTTGAGGATACAAAACTGTTTTGCGAAGAACTACATACCTAAAACGTTCCCCTCTAAACATTCCCTCTTCAGGAACCAATTGCTTGATATCAATATTTTGGCTCCAAAAATTATTGTATTTAGGTTTACTCTTTTCTTCCCAATTACCTCCAATTCCGATATTATAGCTGAAATACAATTTATAAACTACCGTAATGGGCTCGTTGATATACGGATTGGTTTTAGAAATATCCGCAACTAAATATAAATTATTATCGACAGAAATTTGTCCGTCATTCTCTTCCTCAGATTGCTGCACTGCATTGGTCACAGTAATCTTTACAGGAGATGTTTTATACACCTGCCCATTAAACTCAATTGCCGCCTGTTTAATTACCAAAGCTCCTTTTCGGGTAGGAACTAAGAAATAGGAATACGCTTTCTCGAAAGAGCTTCTACCGTTGACCCAAGATTGACTTACTTGTTGGCTAGGTCCAGCGATGATTCGGAAACCATCGAAAGAAGGTTGAATAAAATTATCACCATCTACATTCATAATAAAATCAACACGAAGGCGTTCATTTAACGCTAAAGTGTTTTTACTCACTCGTGCCTCAAACTGAACTTGAGCCAGAAGCGGGTTAGCAATTATAAAAAGTGCAACTGCAATAAATTTTTTCATTTTAAAATGCGGTTTTTGAATTACCAATCTTTTTCGGTTTGAACTGGTTTTCCTTGGCCTTGTTTGGCTTTTACTTTATCTTGAATTTTCTTTTCTTCGTTGTTTACAGCATCCAAAAGGTTTTCTAAACGATCTTTAGAAATGTCTCCAGGTTTTGGTTTGGGTTGTCCTTTTTGGTCTTGATTTTTGCTGTTTTTTTGCTCGTTTTGATTAGGATCTTGTTTTTTGTCCTGATCGCCTTTATCGTCTTTTTTGTCTTTGTCTTTATCGCCGTCTTTCTTTTCGTCCTTCTTATCTTTATCCTTGTCTTTGTCTTTGTCTTTTTTATTATCCTTATCGTTTTTCGGTGGATTGTCTTTTAGCATTTTTTTGGCCAAAGCATAATTGTAACGCGTTTCTTCATCTTCGGGATTAGAACGTAAAGCATTTTTATAAGCATCTACAGCGGCTTCGTAATTTTTATCTTTCATAAAAGTATTGCCCAAATTGTGCAATATTTTGTGCTTTTGCGATTTTACTTTTGCTTTGCGTAATGCTTCAACATAGGCGTATTGTGCTTCGGCATTTTGATTTTGTTTGTAAATTGCATTTCCTAAATTGTAGGGAGCGACCGTTCGGTTAGGGAATTTCGATTGTGAAATTCTATAATTTGCCTCCGCTTCTACAAACTTTTTTTCTGCAAATTCTTCATTCGCTTTTGGCAAAGCTTTGTATTTTTGTTGAGCAAATAGACCTCCTAGCCCCAAAAGGGAAAACAAGAAAAGGAATATGAAATATTTTTTAATCATTTGTAATTTTGTATTTTATCACTTTCAAGTACATTTATCAACTTCACATTGGGAGGTTAAAAAACTTTATTTCTCGTTAAACAAATTCAATTTTTTCACCCAACTTGTTTTGCGCTCTAACAGAAAAACATCTACCAAAAGCAGCAGAAATCCAATGGCTAAAAACCATTGAAATTGAGATTGGTACTCTGCCATTTCAGTTGCTTCAAATTCTGTTTTTTGGATTTTATCCAAAGTATTTTTTACGAATTCTAACACTTCTTTGGTATTCGCGCCGTTTACATAGTTTCCATTCGTTGCTTTTGCGATACTTTTCAAGCTTTCTGGATTCAATTTTGTGATAACGATTTGATTGTCTTTATCTCTTTTATAGCTTTCAATCACACCATTACGACGCAAAGGAATCGTACCTCCTTTTTCTGTTCCGACACCAATGGTGATGATTTTCATACCAATTTTATTGGCTTCTTCAGCAACGCTTTCGGCTCCTTCTGAATGGTCTTCGCCATCAGAAATCATAATCATCAATTTACTCGTTTTGCTTTTTTCGTCAAAATAAGTAGCCGATAATTTAATCGCTTCTTCTAAAGAGGTTCCTTGAGACGAAACAATGTCGGTATTCATACTTTGCAAAAACATCTTCGCCACACCGTAATCGGAGGTGATTGGCAATACAGGAAAAGCACTTCCTGCATAAGCTACAATCCCAATACGGTCACTGCCGAGTTGATTGATGATTTGAGAGACGATTTGCTTGCTTTTTTCTAAACGACTGGGCGCGATATCCTCTGCCAGCATACTTTTAGAAACATCGACTGCAAAAACAATATCAATACCTTCACGCTTAACCGTTTCCATTTTGGTGCCAATCTTAGGATTCACCAATCCTAAAATCAAGCAGGCAAAAGCCAATACTAACACAATTAATTTCAATACCGATTTAAAACTAGAGCTATCTGGACTTAACTTTTGCACCATTTCAACCGAACCAAATTCGCGTTGTTTTTTTCTTTTCCAATACAAATTGTACAAGAAAACCACTACCAAAAGAGGCAATAAGATGAGTAGGTATAAATATTTTTTTTCGTCTAATTCCATTTGTATTTAACCACTAAGGGCACTAAGTTTTCACTAAGTTCACAAGTTAAATTGCAAACTGATATTTATTATTTTCTTTGTTTTAACTTTAAATAAAACTTCTGTACACTGTATTTCTCAAACCAACTTCAATTAGTAACAATAGTCCTGCTAGCAACACAAAAAATCTAAACTTTTCGTCGTAATCATAGAATTTTAATTCTTCTATTTCTGTAGTTTCGAGTTTGTTGATTTCGTTATAAATCTGTGCTAGTTTATCGTTGCTTGTTGCTCTAAAATATTTACCGTCGGTTTTTCGGGCAATGTTTTTCATTAATTGCTCGTCGATTTCTACTTTCATCATTTGGAACAAAAAGCCTCCGTTCGGTGCGATTGCATAAGGAAACATAGCCATTCCGTTTGTTCCAATTCCGATAGTGTAGACTTTGATTCCGTATTGTCTGGCAATATCTGAAGCGGTTTCTGGTTCAATAAAACCAGCATTGTTTACACCATCCGTCAAGAGAATAATGACTTTACTTTTAGCTTTGCTGTCTTTCAAACGGTTTACGGCTGTCGCCAATCCCATGCCAATTCCAGTTCCGTCTTGCAAAACGTTGTCGTATTTTATGCTTTTGATGGCTTCTTGAACAATCGCTTTATCACTAGTCACAGGAGTTTTAGTATACGATTCGGCAGCATACACTACCAATCCAATACGGTCATTGGGTCTTTCGTCAACGAAACTGGCTGCCACACGTTTTAAGGCTTCCATTCGGTTCGGCTTTAAATCTTTGGCCAACATACTTCCAGAAACGTCAATCGCCATAACGATATCAATTCCTTTGGTGGTTTTCGTTCTATTGCTCACATCGACTGTTCTTGGTCTTGCCATTGCCACAATCAACAACGCTAATGCCAAAATTCTAAACACGCTTAAGTAAGGTTTCAACTGCACCCAAAATGATTTTTTTCCTTGAAAACCTGCTGTTGAACTCATTTTAAGCGCAGCCACTTGATGATTTCTTTTCCAGAATAACCAAGCAATCACCACTGGCAGTAACAAGAACAACCAAAAAAATTCTGGATTTAAAAACGTTA
The DNA here is from genome assembly GCF_002017945.1 of Flavobacterium sp. LM5. Taxonomy (NCBI): domain Bacteria; kingdom Pseudomonadati; phylum Bacteroidota; class Flavobacteriia; order Flavobacteriales; family Flavobacteriaceae; genus Flavobacterium; species Flavobacterium sp. LM5. The sequence continues at coordinate 257,021 of NZ_MUFX01000001.1, forward strand.
TCTTTTCCATTAGTTTCTTGCTAGTTTTAATTCAACAGAATTCAATATACGTTCTGCTATTTTTGTGGCGTACTCATCTCCTTCTTCGTGCAAAATCATAATTTGCTGCAATCCACCATTTTGACTAAACAATAAAATCTCATAATACAATTTAGTACTGCTATTGGATTTATCGTCAACTTTGGAGAATGTTCCGTAACCTTTGATTCCTTTAAGTCCTTCGGGGGTTTCAAAATCCGCTTGTTTAACAAGCATATTTTGAGCGCCTTGCAGCTCCATCATTTGAATAGAGCTTTCTAAAGATTTACTCAAATCGAGGGCATTTTCTTGTTTAAAACTATAGGTCGAAACCATCAAATAGAAATCATTTGCAAAACTACCGTAACCAAAAGATTGCATGTCTTTAATCAAAGCTAATCCGTCTTTAGGCAAGGTTTTCTTCAAGTCTACTCGAGTCAATACTTCTGGAGTTTCTATAATAACACCTGGATTTCCGTATTGACTTTTCACCCATTCTCCTTCAAGTAATTCTTTGGTTTGATGTCCGATAATAGAGTGTACCGTGTACATAAATCCTTTGGTCACCACAAAAAACAAGAATACTCCGATTACGATTCCTACACCAAAACCTACATAAGTCCTGATTTTCGCTTTGCGTTCTTTTTCTAATTGTAGCTGAAGTTGTTTTTGTTTTTGAGCTTCGTTCAACACATCTTCTTCCTCGGATTCAACTACTACAGGAATTGCATTATCTAAGGTTAAAATCGCTTTTTGAATTTTATTTCTATCTTCAGTGATTTCAAAATCTAGAGGTTTTGATTTCGCAAATTTCACCAAATCGGCTTGTTTCAATACACGTTCTAAGTTATCGATTGTTTCTTGAGATAACTTCATTTTCTTTTTCTGAGAAGCCGCTTTTAATCCCGCAACTAATTCCGCTGTGGTACTTTCCATTGCTGGAATGGCTATGGCTTCTTCGATATAATTTCTAGCAATATCAGTCAATTCGCTATAATATGCTTTTACATCGCCTTTTTGCCAAAGTTCTTTTTGCTCTAAAGTATTCAATAAACTCGTGGCTTTTTCGATAGGCGTTTTGTAAACGACAACTTCTGGTGCTACTGTTTTTTTACGAATTTTGAAGTAACAATAGGCTACTGCCCCAACGATAAGAAGAGCTATCAAAAGATACAACCACCAATTGCCCCAAGAATCTTGCGCTTTGATGATGCCTTTGATGTCGTACATTTTTTGTTTCAATGTATCAACAGCAACATTAGCGACTTCCACTTTAATAGAATCCGAGAAAAAAGGTTTTTTATCGATTAAAATTTTAACCGCAGGAATGGTATATCTTCCAGAATCAAACTGAGTCAAACCATACTTTTTGATTAACTCAATTTGGTCATTTTTTTTAACCGTATCAATTGGATAGGATTCGATAACTTCTAATGGTCCTATCTTTTTTAGGTTAGGAAAAGCAACCTTTGAAGTAGTTTTTACCGTAGTCTTTAGAGTTAGTTTAAACTCCGCGCCAATTTTATTTTTGGTGGTGTCTATAGACGTGAGCACTTGTTTTTGCTGAGCAAAAAGAGAAGTCGATAGCGCTATAAATAATAGGTAAAGTTTAATTTTCATTTGTTTTTAACTTTAACCCTTACAAAGTTTAAACTCTGCAAGAATTAGTTTAACGAGATTTAAAATAACTCAATAGTTTAGTCACGTAACTTTCATCGACTCTGGTGTTCACAACTCCTGAGCCTGACTTACGAAAGGTTTCCTTAAAATAATTCACTTTATCTTGATAGTGCTTTTCATAATTCATTCGAACTGTTTTTGAACCTGTATTGATTAATTGAGTTCGTCCTGTTTCGGCATCGAGCATCGTCACCATTCCTAAATTGGGCATTTTTTCTTCGCGAATATCGTACACTCTTATTCCAGTAATATCGTGCTTTTTGGAAGCAATCTTCAAGGTTTGCTCGTAGTTTTCACACATAAAATCAGAAATCATAAACACAATCGCTTTCTTTTTTTGAGTGCTTGATAGAAATTTCAAGGCTTGACCAATATCCGTTTTATGACTTTTAGGCTCAAATTCGATTAGTTCACGTATCAGACGCAAGACGTGAGAACGTCCTTTTTTGGGTGGAATGTACAATTCTATTTCGTCAGAAAACAAAATCAAACCTATTTTGTCATTGTTTTGAGTGGCCGAAAAAGCCATAGTAGCGGCAATTTCAATGACAATTTCTTTTTTGAACTGACTTGTAGAGCCAAAATTTTCAGAGCCCGAAATATCGACCATTAACATCATCGTCAATTCGCGCTCTTCTTCAAAAACTTTTACGTGGGCTTCGTTATAACGGGCAGTTACATTCCAATCGATAGCGCGAATATCGTCACCATATTGGTATTGACGCACTTCGCTAAACGTCATTCCGCGGCCTTTGAAAGAGGTATGATACTCACCAGAAAAGATATGATCGCTCAATCGTCTGGTTTTGATTTCTATTTTTCGTACTTTTTTTAAAAGCTCTTTTGTATCCATTTATTAAGTGATTAGTGATTAGTGAATAGTGAATAGTAACCAAGGCTAATTACTTTTCACTTTTTACTTTTCACTTTTTAGGGCACTTCGATTTCGTTTACGATTTTGTTGATGATATCTACTGAAGTTACGTTTTCAGCTTCGGCTTCGTAAGTCACCCCAATACGGTGACGCAATACATCGTGAACCACAGCGCGAACATCTTCTGGAATTACGTAGCCACGACGTTTGATAAAAGCATAACATTTAGCAGCATTGGCCAAGTTGATACTTCCACGAGGCGAAGCTCCAAAACCAATCAAAGGTTTCAAATCGGCTAGTTTATATTTTTCAGGGTAACGCGTTGCGAAAATGATATCCAAGATATATTTTTCTATTTTTTCGTCCATATACACCTCGCGAACCGCTTCTTGAGCACGTAAAATTTGTTCGACAGAGACTACTGGATTTACTTTTTCGTAGCTACCTTTTAAATTTTGACGAATTACAAAACGTTCGTCTTCCATTTTCGGATAGTCAATTACTGTTTTAAGCATAAAACGGTCCACTTGAGCTTCTGGTAACTGATAGGTTCCTTCTTGCTCAATTGGGTTTTGTGTGGCTAATACCAAAAAGGGTTTGTCTAATTTAAAAGTAGTATCACCAATGGTTACTTGCTTTTCCTGCATCGCTTCTAGCAAAGCCGATTGTACTTTTGCAGGTGCACGGTTAATCTCATCGGCAAGGACGAAATTGGCAAAAATGGGTCCTTTTTTGATAGAAAATTCATTTTGCTTGATGTTATAAATCATTGTTCCAACAACATCGGCAGGCAATAAATCTGGGGTAAATTGTATTCTGCTAAAAGAACCTTGAACCGCTTGAGACAAAGTATTAATCGCTAACGTTTTGGCTAAACCAGGTACTCCTTCCAAGAGAATGTGTCCTTGACCCAAAAGTCCAATTAGCAATCGCTCTACCATATGTTTTTGTCCCACAATAACTTTGTTCATTTCCATGGTAAGCAAATCGATAAAAGCACTCTCCCTTTCTATTTTCTCATTGATTGCTCTAATGTCTAAAGTCGTTGTATTTTGTTCCATCGTTATAGTTTTATACCTATTGTTATTTGAAGCTAATTTTGATGGTGCAAATTGAATTTTTTTTTAGAGGTTTAGTGTTAAAAATAGGTTAAAAAAACAAGATGAATCACTATTTTAAGTAAGAATTATGACACTATCTATTAATTTTTAAGAACTTTGAAGAATTAACTTTTAAACCTAGGTTAAATTCAAAATAATCAAAATTTAAGCATGACTACATCAACATTATCACCCATTATTGCCGGCGCCATGAATTGGGGCGTTTGGGACAAAAATCTCAAGACAAAAGAAATGGAAAACCTGATCCATATTTGTTTTGAAAATAAGATTTCTACTTTTGACCATGCGGATATCTATGGAAGTTATACTACTGAAACGCAATTTGGAAAAGCGTTATTCAATTCAAAAATTAATAGAGAACAAGTACAGTTGATTTCAAAATGCGGAATTCAGCTGGTATCCGAAAAACGAAATACTATAGTAAAACACTATAATTACTCAAAAGAATACATCCTCAAATCGGTTGATGCTTCTTTGAAAAATCTTAAAACGGATTATCTTGATGTTTTTTTGTTGCATAGACCCAGCCCGTTGATGCAAGCAGATGAAATTGCTGAAGCAGTTGAAAAATTAAAAAGCCAAGGGAAAATTATTGACTTTGGGGTATCGAATTTTACGAGTTCACAAACCGAATTAATTCGACAAAAAACTGCGGTATCTTTTAACCAAATTCAATTTTCGGCTACTGAATTTCAACCGATGGTGGATGGAAGTTTGGATTATATGCAACTGCACCAGATTCGTCCTTTGAGTTGGAATCCGCTAGGAAGTGTGTTTCGTCAGGATAATATGCAAACGTTTCGTTTGAGAAAATTATTGGCATCATTAGTTTCTAAATATGAAATTGGAGCAGATTCGATACTTTTGGCTTGGATTTTAAAACATCCGGCTCAAATTATACCCATTGCTGGAACGGTTAATGTAGCTCGCATTCAAAACTTGCTCAAAGTCTCTCAATTGGTTTTAGATAACGAAGATTGGTTTGCTATTTGGACCGAAAGCATGGGACACGAAGTAGCGTAGTCAATGTCATTAAGTTAAGGATTAAATGATAAAATGATTGCTGATTTTTGATTAACGATATTTGATTGCTGATGTTTAAGATACTGAAAATCATTTGTTTTTTACTCACTTGCTCAAAAATCTAAAATGCTTCGCCAGTTCGCTAACGCCCGGGTCAAGAATCGTTAATCTTCAATCTAAAATCTCTTAACTTAATGACATTGGTAACTTAGTGGTCCTATAAATGATGCCAAAAAGGCACTTTGTTTGTTTTTAACCCCGATAGGAGCGGCATCCTTTTTTTATAAAGCTGACAGGTGTTAAAGACCTGTCAGCTTTATAAAAAAAGATATAGCGGATAGCGGGACTTTGCCTCCTGATAAATCCCATTGTTACTGTTCCTGAAAATTCTTATACTCTTATCAAATTACATTTTATGATAAAAACTGCCTTAATCACAGGTGCTACAAGCGGTATCGGAAAAGCAACCGCAACATTACTGGCTCAAAATAATTTTAAAATCGTGCTTTGCGGCCGAAGAAAAGACCGATTGGAAGCCTTGGAAAAAGAATTGAGCGCTTTTACTGCTGTTCATACCTTGTGTTTTGATGTTCGCGATAAAAAAGCGGTTTTTGAAAGCATTGCGTCTTTGCCCGAAGCTTTTTCAGATATTGACATTTTGGTAAATAACGCCGGAAATGCCCACGGTCTTGACTCCATCCAAAATGGTGACATGGACGATTGGGACGCTATGATAGATATCAATGTCAAAGGATTGCTGTATATTTCTAAAGCGATTATTCCAAAAATGATTGCCAAAGAATCTGGACACATCATCAACATTGGTTCGATTGCAGGGAAGGAAGTGTACCCGAATGGCAATGTGTATTGCGCTTCGAAATATGCGGTAGATGCTTTGAACCAAAGCATGCGAATGGATTTGAATCCTTACGGAATTCGTGTTGGGGGAATTCATCCCGGAATGGTAGAAACGGAGTTTAGCGAAGTACGTTTTAAAGGTGATAGTGAACGCGCTGCCAATGTTTACAAAGGATTAACGCCTTTGCGACCGGAAGATATTGCGGATATTATTCACTTTGTGGTGACACGACCTTATCACGTCAATATCGCAGACTTGATTGTGTATCCAACGGCTCAGGCTTCGCCAACTATTGTAAAAAGAGCGTAATCCGACTTAATAAAAATGGCTAAGCTAGTTATACTTTTTTTTTTAAAAAGCGTAACTAGCTTTTTGGTTTTCTTTTGTTTCCAATTGAAAAAGCGTACTTTTAAAACTTCTAGTACAAATACTTAGGACATGATTAACAAACGCTTGCTTATCAAAAATTTATTGGCTCATAACGATGAGAGTAGTTTTTATGATAAAAAGCGTCAGTTGAATTTACATTCTCGAGAAGGGAAAGCTAAATTCTTGAAGCATATTTGCGCACTGTCCAATTCCAATCCTACTAACAATTCATATATAGTCGTTGGCGTTGAAGATCAAGATAATGCCATTGTTGGCGATGATTTTTTTGACGACAGTCGGATTCAGAATTTAGTGAATGCTTTTCTGGAAAACCCTCCACAAATTCAATACGAGAATGTGCCCTTTCCACAATTGCCCAAAGACAAAGTTGTGGGACTAGTGACCATAAAACCCAATCCGAAAACTTCCTTTTTCAAAAAAGGCATTCATACCATTTTGACACAAAGTATTTTTATTCGAAGTGGCAGTAATACGCTACCGGTTGCAGGTGAAATAGAACGAAATTATCAAAATACCGAAACGGTGATTGGCATCGAAAACAATTCGCGCAACAGCATTGGATATACTTTAGATGGCGTTTTTGATTTCATGAATTTTCGTCACAAAGACATGGCTCCTAAATACAAAGTCTTCAAGGAATTATTTGTGATGTGTTGGGCTGGCATTGGCAAGCATTACAAAGGAAAAACCTATTTGTCTCGAGTCGACATCGAGCTGATTAACGAACAAATCAAACTCTTTTATTCCGCTCAAGATGTGGTAGAAATCACTTTTGACGAGGATAGTTTTACCATCATTGAATATGTACCGCTGGGACTGAATGACAAGACCAGTTTTTATCCTTTAGAACAACAAACCATCCATTTTCATGACAATGGTTATTACAAAATAGATCGGAAATTTCTGTTTGAACCTCCAGAATTCAACACTAAAATGTTGTATCATATTTACAATACCAATAGCACTTTGTTACACAAACTCCAAAAAGGACAAACGCTACACGATAGAGAACAAAAAGATCTTGAAAACCTGCCTTCAACCCTCATGATTTGCTACCTCAACGGATTTGAAGAGGCCAAGCAAAAATTGATTGATGCCAAACCTTTGCTCAAACCCTTCCCGCAAGTGTATCTCTCTTTTAAAGAAGCACTACGAATTTTGAGAAAAATGAAGTATGACAAAGCTGTTGCTGAATAAGTTTTTTTCTACTTAAAACACCTTATTTATTTTACACAAAAAACAGTAAATCAAAAAATAAACTGTTTTATATTCAATCTTTTATTTAATTTATACCATAAAACAAAAAAATAGACTTCTTTTGTTTGAGTATACTTTTTTTATTAAAAAGAAATAAAACCAGACTATAATTCTCTATGTTTGCAGTTCCTTAACACTATTTTAACCATTTATGAATTCATCCATAGCGTCTACTACTGAAGCTTTGATTCTTTCACAAATTGCCAATGGCAACGAATGGGCCTATACACAAATGGTAGGAAAATATTGGAAAAAAGTAGTTTTACATGCTTTAAGTTTTGTCAAAGCTTATCCTGTTGCTGAGGAATTGGCACAAGATGTATTTATTCAGATCTGGGAAAAAAGAGAAAAACTAGAACAGATTCAAAGTTTTGATAATTATCTTTTCATTGTAAGTCGCAATCTAATCATTACTCATATTCGAAAAAAACTGATAGAAACGGCTTCTTTAAAAGAGGAAAAACTACAAGAATTATTCCTTAAACCCGATGAACAATACGAACTTGAAGAACTCAATACCATCATTCTTGAAGGAGCAAATTTATTGACGGATCCTCGCAAAACCATCTTCATTTTGAGTCGATTGGAAGGCAAAGACACCGACTATATTAGCAAAGAATTGGGTCTTGCCAAGAGAACTATTAGATGGCATTTGCTCGAAGCACTCAATTTTTTGAGAACACACATGAACAGTCAATATGGATGGTGTTTTTGGATTATTTTTACACTTTCACTATTTTTTTTCACAAAATAATTAGCTTACAAACAAGCTTTTACGAATTATTTTTATTTTTTTTCACTTTTCCATTGCCACTTTCGCTACCACAACTCGTCTTTAATTATAGAAGGGGTATATGCGGGCTAAAATCATAAATCTATGTATCAAAAAAAAGAATTTAAAACGTTAATGCAACAGTATGTTTCAGGAGAAATTACTGCTGAAGGTAAAGCGCGTTTACTTCAAATGATAGACGATCCGCAATACGCCAAAGATCTTGATGGTATCCTTCGAAACAATTATGATCAAATTCAAGAAGGAACAGCTGATGCCGATGCTACCACAGTGTTTATTGAAGCGTTAAAAGAAAAAATGCATCCAAAATCGGAACAAGACGAGGAAGAAACCATATCCCTTAATGTACATTGGAAAAAAATCTTAGCCGCTGCCAGCATACTCTTGCTTTTAGGAATAGGCTATTACAACTACAACCAAAAAACAACCCTTCCCACTGTAGTTGCGGTTGAGAAAAACAAAATCACCCCTGGTACTTCAGGCGCAATACTCACCTTGGCGGATGGTTCACAAATTGTACTCGATAGTGTAGCCAACGGCGTTTTGGCGAATCAAAACAGTACCGTAGTATCCAAAAAAGATGGAACATTAGTTTACTCTGGTGGAAACACCAACACCGCTGCCCAAAACAGTATGGTGACTCCAAGAGGAAGACAATATCAATTGGTGCTTTCAGACGGGACCAAGGTTTGGCTTAACGCTTCATCTTCCATCACATTCCCGACCACTTTTGTTCAAAACGAAAGAAGAGTTAGCATCACAGGAGAGGCGTATTTTGAAGTGGCAAAAGATAAAAATCATCCTTTTATCGTTACCGCAAATGCAACCGAAGTAAAAGTACTAGGAACGCATTTTAACATCAACAGCTATCCTGAGGAGAAAAGTACCAAAACCACACTTTTGGAGGGAAGTGTAGAAGTGCGAAACCGCAACGAGAAATCGCTTTTGCATCCCGGTCAACAAGCCGTGCAAACAATTTCTGGTGCACTAAGTGTAAAAAATATTGAAAACTTTGACGAAGTAATGGCGTGGAGAAAAGGTCTATTTTATTTCAGCAATACTAGCCTTGAAAATGTGATGCAACAACTCAGCCGATGGTATGATGTAGCCATTGTTTTTGAAAAAGGAGTGGTACCGCGCAATTTTGATGGCGAAATCAGTCGCGAATTAAATTTAGATGAAGTATTAAAAATTTTAGAAACCAATAACATTCATTTTAAAATAGAAGGAAAGACAATAAGGGTATTGCCCTAAAAAACATTCATTTGTGATCCAAAAAAAACCAGCACATGTTGGAAGCATTGCTGGCTTATTTTTCTTCTGGAAAAGAAAATTAAAATTGGAAAAACAAATCAATAACCAAGCAAGGAAATTTTATTATTAACCAAATTCATTACAAAAGTATGAAATTATTACCAAAATGCAAGTCAAGAAATTCTTGGCTTACACCTAAATTCTGGAAAGTTATGAAGTTATCAACTGTTTTGATAATTGCTTTTACCCTTCATGTTTCAGCAGCTGTTTCTTCTCAAACCATTACCTTCTCAGGTAAAAAGGTACCTGCTAAAAAAGTATTGAACGTTATTAAAGAACAAACCAATTATGTTTTCTTTTATGATGTTGCCATTTTAAACAAAATCGACCCCGTTTCTTTGGAAGTAAAAAACGCAACCATTGAAAATGTTTTGCAGAAAATTTTTATGAATGCTCCCGTAAAATGGATTATTCAAGGCAATGTTATTTCATTAGTCCCTAAAAATGAAATGAAAGCTATGCCCAAAACTCTTGAAGTTGAAAAAAAGATCAAAGGAAAGGTAGTAAACGAAAAAGGGGAGCCACTACCTGGCGTAAATATTCTAGTGAAAGGGACAAAAATCTCGATACAAACTGATTTTGACGGCTCTTTTGTGCTTTCAGTTCCTGATAATGCTACCGAATTGTTAGCCACTTACATTGGACTTCAAGATCAAGTAGTAAAAATTGATGGTGACAAAGACCTTTTAATCGTATTAAAAGAAATTGGCCAACAAATGAACGAGGTAATCGTAGTAGGATATGGTTCTCAAAACCGTAGAGCCGTAACTACTTCCGTATCGAAATTAGACAAAAAAGTATTGGAAAACGTTCCGTATTCCAACGTGACTCAGGCCTTGCAAGGAAACGTAAGTGGGGTTATTGTTCGTACTGCATCTGGACAACCTGGTAAAGCTTCTAACATTTTGGTTCGTGGCGGTACTTCGATCGACAATCCTGCGGGAGCCACTCCGTTATATATTGTTGATGGTGTCATTCGTTTGCAAATTGACGACATTAACCCTGCCGATATTGCTTCTTTACAAGTATTAAAAGATGCGGCTTCTACTTCTATTTATGGAGCAAGAGGATCTAATGGGGTTATCATCATAACTACAGCTAATGGAAAACCTGGAAAAACAAAAATTTCATATGGGTATTCCACTCAATTTAGCCAAGTGGCTAAAAAATATGATTTTCTTGGAGGCGAGGATTTTATCAGATTGTCAAGGTTAGGTGTAAAAAATGCAGCAGATATCTTCGGAGGGACTCGTCCCAATGCAAGAGATAATCAATTGGCTGGCGCTACTCCTTATGGAACAGGCAATAACTTAACATCAGGAACTCCGTTTGCTAGTTTACTCAAATCGAGTTTAACCCCAGATGCCATTGCTACATTGCAAGCCAAAGGATGGCAAGAAATGGTAGATCCTTTGAACAGTGCCAATATCATTATGTATAAAAGCACAAATTGGAACGATGTTTTGTTTCAAAATGCCATTACACAAAACCACAATTTGAATTTTAGTGGTGGAAACGACCAAGCATTATTCGATTTGAGTTTAGGCTATTTAAAAGGAGATGGTGTTACGATTTTTACAGGCTATGAGCGTTTTACTTCCAAAATGAACGCTTCATTTAAACTGGCAGACAACTTTACAGTGAATGGAAAAATGCTCTATGCTAGATCCAATAATAATCAAGTAGTGAGCAATAGTGTGGTGTTTAACCGTTACTTAGGCAATGCACCTACCACTAAATTTTTATTAGAAGACGGATCTTTAGCTCCTGGTCAAAACAACATCAACGGAAATCCTTTGTACCAAATGGGCAAAGTAAAAGGAATCAACGAAAACGAAAAATTACAACTTGCCGTAGATGCTGATTTGGGCATTACTAAAGATTTGAATTTTGTTCCTTCGATGTCTTTGTATAGCGAAAACAACGCGGGCAACGTGTTCCAACAAGCATTCTTGAGTGGTACCGGAGTTTTAGACAATACAAGAAATGCTTCTCAATTTAACAATCGCTATTTTCAAACCCAATTTGAAGGTGTTTTTACCTACAAAAAAGAGCTAGAAGCCATTGGTAATTTTGAGGCCAAACTAGGAGGTTCTAATTACAACCGAGTGATCAAAGCATTCAATGCGGCTGGAAAAGGCGGTGCATCAGATGTAACCGAAACCTTAGATTCTTCTCCTATTCCAGTATCGGTTTTTGCCAACAATAGCAAACTTATCATTAATGGCGTTTTTGGACGATTGAATTACGATTACAAAGGCAAATATTTGTTTACCGGTTCCTTCCGTTATGATGGTGCTTCAAGTTTAGGCCCAGACAATAAATTTGGATTCTTCCCAGGAGTTTCAGTAGGATGGAATGCACACGAAGAAGGATTTTGGCAACATGTACCTAAAGTGGTTTCTTCCTTAAAAATGAGAGCCAGTTATGGAGTAAATGGTAATCTTGGAACCCTTGGTGATTTTCAAGCTGGCGGATTGTATTCAGGTTCTACCAACGGTTTAGCGAATAATTACAACGGACAATCTGCCATTGTGAACTCACAAATTGCTAATCCAGGCTTGAAATGGGAACAATCAAAAACCAACAATATCGGTTTTGATTTGGGTATTCACCAAGACAAAATCCGTGTGATTGGAGATTTCTACAATAAACTTACCACCGATTTGTTGACCAATCTAACCTTGCCTTCTAACAGTGGATTCTCTACCGTTTTGACCAATTTAGGTGCTTTAAGAAGTAAAGGATTCGAAATGGAAATAAACGCGGCGATTTATAACAACGAAGATCTTAAAATCAATGCTGGTTTCATTATCTCTCACAACGTAAATACCGTTGAAAAACTTCCATTTAATGGCAACTTGAATAACCGAATTGGTGGAACTGAAGTTTGGGATACAGCAACCGGTAAATATAAATTTGTTGGAGGATTACAAGAAGGTCAAAAGATTGGCGATTTTTATGCGCATAAACAAATCAAAATTTTGTCTACACAAGCCGAAGCTGATGCGTATAATGCCATCTACAAAGACACTTACGTTGGAAAAACCTCAGCAACCGGAGGAAATCCTAATGGTATAAAATTACCTGGAGATGCCATCTTCGAAGATGCTGATGGTAATAAAACCATTGATAGCAAAGACCGTAAATTTATGGGGAATATGTTTCCGAAATATGTGGGAGGTTTCAATTTTGATGTCAGTTACAAAGGATTTTCATTAGCCGTAAGAACAGATTACTCATTGGGAGCCACGATCTATAACGAATCAAGAGCCCGTTTTGTAGGTCAGTTTCAAGGAAACTACGGTTTAATCGCCGAAAGTTTACAGTCATGGCAAAAAGAAGGCGACATCACGGATGTTCCTCGTTACCGTTGGGCGGATCAAACCAATCAAAATAACCTCTTCCGTTCTGAAGCTAGTGGAGCCGCTTACAACACCAACATGTTTCAAGGTAACAGCCGTTATTATGAAAGTGGCGACTTCTTGTGTTTAAGAGAAATTACGCTTGGCTACACGGTTCCAAAATCGTTTGTTGAAAAAATCAAACTTTCTTCAGCTAGGGTCTATGTTACAGGAAGCAACTTGTACTATTTTACCAACTATAGCGGATTAAGCCCAGAAGTTCAAGGCATTGATGGTGGATCAAGTCAAGGACTCAATTCGGCAGGTGCAACAGGTACGTATCCTGTTCCAAGAAATATCATTTTTGGAATCAACATTAGTCTGTAATTTAAAAATCAATACCATGAAAAATAAACATATCCTATATATATTTTTAGTTGCAGGACTCACTCTTTTAGGGTCTTGTGCCGATGATTTAGACCTACAATCCGAAAGCAGCATCACCTCGGATGCCTTTTGGAAAACCGAAGACGATGCCAAAGCTGCTGTGAATGGTTTGTACTACAGTTTTAGAACCCAAACCCAACAAAACTATTATTTGTTGGGAGGCGCTCGAAGTGCTGAGATTAAAGGTGGTGTGCAATCGCCTTTAAATCTTGCCAATTATTACAACAACAACCTCAACGCTCAGAATATTGATGTGGATTGGAGCGGATTGTACACTGTGGTGCAACAAGCCAATTTGATTCTGAAATATGTACCAACAATCACGTTTAGTCCCGCAACTGCAAAGGAACAAAAACGTTATTTGGCTCAGGCTTACACTATGAGAGCTATGGCTTATTTCATCATGGCACGTTCTTGGGGTGGAGTACCTGTTGTAACCACTCCAACAGAAAACACTAATCAAAATGAGTACATCATTCCTAGAAACACGATTCAAGAAACCTTTGCTTTTATCAAATCGGATTTAGAATTGGCGTTGAGCAATTTTCCTGATGACACCAACAACAAAGTACAATTATCAAAATCAGCCGCGAATGCTTTAAAAGCCGATGTTTTTCTATGGACTGCGAAACAATTAGGAGGTGGAACCGCTGATTTGAATGTGGCGCTTACCGCAATAAATGCTATCACTCCCCTATCTTTATTGCCTAATTTTAAAGATGTATTTAGTTACGCTAATAAAGGAAATGCTGAAGTATTATTTGCCATTCGTTATTCTTTGACCGATGTAACTTCTAATTTACAAGACAACTGGAACTCATTTATGTATGTTGGGCCAGCCGATTTTTCTGGAGCTACTGCTTCAGCCGCTACAGCGTTATTCGGAACTTTAGGCTCAGGAGCTGGTAATGCGGGAATTTCAAGAGTTCAGCCAGATGCTTCTCGTTTTAATTTCTCTGCTACAGATACTCGTAAAGACGCTACTTTCTTGACTTTGAGAAACACGGCCAATACCGCCGATGTGGTGACAGGTTTAATGAAATACAACGGTACGGTAGACGGATCTTTAAGAAGATTTACTAGTGATATCATCATCTACAGATGGGCAGATATTCTCTTGATGAAGGCCGAAATCAAAAATGCTTTGGGTCAAGATCCAACAACCGAGATGAATTTAGTGATGCAAAGAGCTGATGCAACAGCTTCGTTCACTAATGGTACTCAAGCCGCCAACGACGATGCCATATTAAATGAGCGTTTGAAAGAATTAGCCTTTGAAGGCAAAGCATGGTGGGATTTAGTACGTTTTAACAAAACATCTTTAGTGCCATCAATGGTAGGGAAAACCATTTTATTCCCAATTTCTCAGAATACCATCAACTACAATCCAAAAATTAAACAAAATTAAGGGCTACTAAAACCTTTTTTTTACTGAAAAATGACTGAGTCGACTATGAATATAGTTCGGCTTGGTCTTTTACATTCCAACCTTAAGATTATAAAAACAATGAAAACAACACATTTACAAGGACTTATAGCTGCACCATTCACTCCTTTTGACTCGAATGGGCAATTGGATTGTAGTCGCATACCCGAATATTATTCCTTTTTAAAACGCAATAAAGTGACTGGTGCTTTTATCAACGGATCTACAGGAGAAGGGGTTTCGTTAACCCTTGAAGAAAAAAAAGCTATGGCACAAGCTTGGGCCGATTGTTCTAATCACGATGAAGATTTCAAAGTCATGGTTTTCCTTGGAGGAACTTGTATAAACGATTGTATTGATTTGGCCAAGCACGCTTATGAAATAGGACTTTATGCCGTTTCGTTGACAGCTCCCTTTTATTTCAAACCAGCCAATGTAGAGATGCTAGCACAAGCTTGTATTATGGTAGGAGAAAGTGTGCCCAATATGCCCTTGTATTACTATCATATTCCAGTACTAACAGGCGTTAACTTCCCGATGTTTGATTTGATACAAGCTTTAGATGGTCAACTCGACAATTTTGCAGGAATAAAATACACTCATGAGGATTTCATGGACTTTCAAAGCTGTATGAGTTATAAAGATGGCAAGTATGATATGCTTTGGGGACGTGACGAAAATATGTTATCCGCTTTGGTATTAGGTGCCAAAGGAGCGGTAGGAAGTACTTTTAATTATGCCGCTCCTTTATACTATGATTTAATAGCGTCCTTCGAAAGCAACAACTTACCAAAAGCTCGGCAGTTGCAGCAAAAGTCCATCAATATGATTCGATTACTGGGAAAATATGGTGGAATTTCAGTTGGAAAAGCATATATGAAAGTGGCTGGTTTGGATTTGGGTGATTTCAGATTACCCGTAAAAAACATGAACGCCTCCCAATTTGAAGCCTTTCAAAAAGACGTTCAAAGCTTAGATTTCAAAAGTTTTAAATCGAATTAATGCATCGATTTACAATGAAAACGATAAGAAAACAACTGTTTTCTTTCACTCTAATCATCACTCTTATGCCAAATACCACCTCTCTTTTTGCTCAAGCAAAAGAACATAATGAAATAGAATGGGAACTAGCCGCCGTCATGCAAACTCACGATGGAAAACCCACACTAGGCTTTGCAGGCGCCATAAATGGTGTACACCAAAATGCATTGATCGTGGCAGGTGGCGCAAATTTTCCGGATAAAATGCCTTGGGAAGGAGGACAAAAAAAATACCATAACACGATACATCTTCTAGAAAAAAAAGGCGAAAATTATGTTTGGAATACCGAAGTTGATTCGTATTTACCAGAACCTATAGCCTATTGTGGTGTAACTTCTACAGATTTGGGTGTGGTTTATGCAGGCGGAGAAAATAAAAAAGGTCTGTCACAAAAAGCATATCTCATAAAATGGGGAAAGAAAAAAAATGAAATCACTTTCCATCATCTTCCAGATTTGCCCAAAGCACTATCAAACATCGCGTTAAGCAATTACGAAAAAGTGGTCTATGCCGTAGGTGGGGATGAAACACAACAATCCTCGAAAGATTTTTATAGTTTAAATCTGAATCAAGAACAATTGGAATGGAAAAAACTAGCTGATCTTCCTTTGGCATTAGCCAATGCTACAGCGGTAGTTCAAGAGACAAAAGAAGGACCATGTCTTTTTGTTTTTGGCGGAAGAACCAAAACACCTTCTGGGATTAGCGTTTTACACAGCACGACTTTTTCATACAATTTCAAACAACAACAATGGAAAGAAATGGCTACTATTTCAGATGAAAAATCCTTAATGAACTTATCAGCGGGTACAGCCCTTCGCATAGGGAAAAGTAAAATTTTGCTTTTGGGCGGAGACAACGGAGTCGTTTTTCATCAAATAGAAACGTATTTATCACAAATCACACAAACGAATTCACCAAAAGAAAAAGAGATCCTAATCGGCAAAAAAAACGAACTCGTTACCCACCACGAAGGCTTTTATAGAGGAATTCTAGCCTACGACACGGTAACAGATTCTTGGGAAAAAATAGGCGAATTGCCCTTCCTGACTCCGGTAACCACTACTGCATGTTTGTGGGATGATGCCCTAGTGCTCTCTAATGGCGAAATAAAACCCGGCATTCGAACTCCAAATATTATGATAGGAAAAATAAAGAAATAACGCTGACTATTAACTACTACTCCATTTATAAAGTACAAAAAAATCATGAAAAACTCAAAATATTATCCTTGGATAGTGGTCGCCCTACTTTGGTTTGTGGCCTTGCTCAATTACATGGACAGGCAGATGCTAGCCACCATGCGTCCATCCATGGAACAGGACATCCCTGAGCTGGTTTCAGGAGAAAATTTCGGAAGGTTGATGGCCATTTTTCTTTGGATTTACGCATTGATGAGTCCGGTTTCTGGCCTTATTGCCGATAAAATGAACCGAAAATGGTTAATCGTAGGCAGTTTGTTTGTTTGGTCTGTGGTCACCTATGCCATGGGCTATGCTACAAGTTACCAACAAGTGTACTGGCTCAGGGCCTTAATGGGCGTAAGCGAAGCCTTGTACATTCCGGCTGGGTTATCCCTCATTGCCGATTATCATCAACAAAAATCCAGATCCTTAGCCATCGGAATTCATATGACAGGGCTTTATGTAGGCTCCGCTTTGGGTGGTTTTGGTGCAACAATTGCTGGAGCGTATTCTTGGCACAGTACTTTTCATTATTTTGGATTAATCGGAATCATTTATGCTTTCGTTTTGGTCTTTTTTCTTGCTGAAAAGAAAACGGCTACGAATACTAAAATAACCAACGACTCTCCAACAGAAAAAATAGCGGTTTTAAAAGGTGTAGCGCTATTGTTTACGAATCTTTCCTTTTGGATTATTCTCTTCTTTTTTGCTACGATTAGTCTTCCTGGTTGGGCTACCAAAAACTGGTTACCTACTTTATTTTCAGGAAATTTAGGCATTCCGATGGAGCAAGCGGGACCTCTGGCGACCATTACCATCTCGATTTCCTCATTACTCGGCGTTCTTTTTGGTGGTGTTCTTTCGGATAGATGGGTGCTCAAAAATGTAAAAGGAAGAATTTATACCAGTGCCATTGGATTGAGTTTGACCATTCCTGCCTTATTACTCATAGGTTTTGGGCATTCCATCGTGCATATTGTAAGCGCTGGACTGTGTTTTGGCGTGGGTTATGGTATGTTTGATGCTAACAATATGCCTATTCTTTGTCAGTTTGTATCTTCAAAATATCGAGCGACTGCTTACGGAATTTTGAATATGACTGGCGTAGGCTGTGGTGCTATGGTAACTTCTGTTTTAGGAAAGTATGCCGACAATGGAACGCTAGGTTATGGTTTTGCAATGATGGCAGGCATCGTCGTTTTGGCTTTGCTAGTTCAACTTTGCTTTTTAAAACCACAAGTCAATGATTATTGTGAAGCATAAATAAATCGCATTTGTTAAGAGTGGTTAAGTTGAATTTTGGTTTTCTGAATCTACTGAGGCGAGATTCACCTTTCGTCTCGGTAGATTATTTTAAAAAAACACTATGTCTTTTATCAAAAAATCTTATTATCTGTTTTTCCTGTTGCTGTTTTGGTTAATTGATGTGAGTTTCGCACAAACCAAAGTAGCTTGCTTGGGCGATTCTGTTACGGCAGGTTATCTTTTGGGCAATCCAACATCCGAGGCTTATCCTGCTGTTTTACAATCTTTATTAGGGAAAAATTATGTGGTAAAAAACTTTGGTCACAGTGGCGCGACGCTTTTACAAAAAGGACATCGACCGTATGCTAAAACCAACGAATACAAAGCCGCACTAGCCTTTAGTCCTGATATTGCTATTATTCATTTGGGGCTCAACGATACCGATTCTAGAAACTGGCCCAATTATAAACAAGATTTCCAAGCGAATTATCACGAGATGATTGCCGCTTTAAAACAACAAAATCCAAAAGTAAACCTATTCATCTGCAGGATGAGTCCTATTTTTAACGAACATCCCCGTTTTAAATCGGGTACGCGAGACTGGTTTTGGGAAATCCAATCACAAATCGAAGTTGTAGCCAAAGCAAATGAGGTGACCCTAATTGATTTACATGAAAAATTATACGCGCGTCCTGACCTTTTCCCAGATGCGTTACATCCTTCCAAAGAAGGCGCGAACCTTTTAGCTACTACAGTATATTCGGCCATTAGTGGCGACTTTGGTGGTTTGGCTTTAGCCCCTGTTTTTACCGACAATATGGTGTTGCAACGCCAACAACCTCTTGCCATTTATGGAAAAGCCAATGCTGGTGAGTCCGTTGAAGTGGTTTTTCATACTCAAAAGCAAACGGTTATCACCAATGCCAAAGGAAAATGGAAAGTTCAATTTCAGGCTATGTCGCACGGAGGGCCGTATGAATTAGCAGTAAAAACTAAAACAAAAAGTATCGTTTTAAAAAACATTCTTTTGGGCGATGTTTGGTTGTGTTCCGGACAATCCAATATGGCTTTTCCACTAGAAAAATCAGAAAACGGAAAGGCAGAAGTTCAAAAAGCCAAAGCGAATGCTCAACTGCGAATATTTCATTACCAACCCATTCAAGAAACCGATGAAACCGCTTGGGACTCCCTAACCTTGGCCAAGACCAATCAACTGAATTATTTTTCAGGAAATTGGAAAGTATGCGACTCAACTTCTGCGAAAGACTTTTCGTCTATTGCCTATTATTTTGGAAAAAAAATCATTCAGGAAGAAGCTATTCCTATCGGATTGATACAAGTGGCCGTGGGTGGCTCGCCTATTGAATCTTGGATAGCTCGTTACACCCTAGAACACGACGACAAAGCCGTGGAGGTTTTATACAACTGGCGCAAATCAGATTTTTTGATGCCTTGGGTAAGAGAAAGAGCCGATATAAATTTGAAAAACACTACTAATCCCAAACAACGTCATCCCTACGAACCCTGCTACAACTTTGAGGCAGGAATAAAGGACTTTACGGCCTTTTCTATCAAAGGGGTGCTTTGGTACCAAGGCGAAAGCAATGCACACAATACCAATTGGTACGAACATTTACTTCCCGTTATGGTAGCGAGTTGGCGAGAAGCTTGGAAGGGAAATTTCCCCTTTTATTATGTACAACTTTCTAGCCTCAATCGTCCTTCTTGGCCAGAATTCAGAGCGATGCAAAGTAGGTTAGAAAACAAAATTCCTAATTCTGGCATGGCAATAAGTATGGATTATGGGGATGAAAAAAATGTCCATCCGATACAAAAAAAAGAAATTGGCGACCGACTGGCTAGATTGGCCTTGAAGCAAACGTATCATAAAAATATCGTTGCTTCAGGTCCAAAACCCATAAAAGCTTGGCTAAAAAACGATGCGTTATGGATTTCTTTTTCTTCGGTTAAAAAATTGACAACCTCAGATCAACAACCCCTAAAAGGGTTTGAAATCGTAACTAAAACCGGAAAACACCTAGAAGTCGAAGCCAAAATTATTGGTAATCAAGTGGTGATATTCCCGCCGAAAGGAACAACTGTTCAATCCATTTTATATGCTTGGAAACCTTTTACAAATGCCAATTTAATCAATGAAGAAGGATTGCCTTGTTCCACTTTTTCGCTGGATGTTCTTTAGGTACATCCAAATTTTATAAGCGAATTCAATCAAAAAAATAAATGACAATTATTAAATAATAAAAATGAGCTATTCAAAAACAGAACTTCAAAACTTGAAAGAATTTTATCAAAATCAATTATTACACGATACAATCCCTTTTTGGTTTCCTCGCTCGATAGACACCCAATTTGGCGGGTTCTTACTAATGCGTGATCACGATGGAAGTTTGATTGATGACGATAAGGCAGTCTGGATTCAGGGTCGTGCTTCTTGGTTATTGGCCACCCTTTATGCAACAGTTGAACCCAAAAAAGAATGGTTAGAAGGAGCAAAATGTGGGGTAGATTTTTTGAACAACCATTGTTTTGACACGGATGGACAAATGTTTTTTCATGTCACTCGTGAGGGACAACCCATTCGAAAAAGAAGGTATTTCTTTTCGGAAACTTTTGCAGTGATTGCCATGGCAGCTTACGCAAAAGCGAGCGGGGATGAAGCTGTTGCTGAAAAAGCTCGTTTTTTATTTGGAAAATGTATAGCCTACGCAACAACTCCGGGTTTGTTGCAACCTAAATATACTACAACCCGACCATCCAAAGGGATTGGAGTTCCTATGATTATGATCAATACTGCGCAACAATTGCGAGAAACGATTGGCGATCCGCGCTGCGATGAATGGATTAGTCAATGGATTGCTGAAATAGAACGCGATTTTGTAAAAGATGACATTGCGTGCGTAATGGAACAAGTGGCTCCTGACGGCAGCATCATCGATCATATTGATGGACGTACACTAAATCCTGGACATGCTATGGAAGGTGCTTGGTTTATTTTGCACGAGGCCAAATACCGCAACAACGATCCTCATCTAATTGCCCTAGGTTGCAAAATGCTCGATTATATGTGGGAACGAGGATGGGATAAAGAACATGGCGGCATATTGTATTACAAAGATGTATACGATAAACCGGTGCAAGAATATTGGCAGGACATGAAATTCTGGTGGCCGCATAACGAAGTGATTATAGCTACTTTATTGGCTTACACTATGACCGGTAATGAAAAATATGCTCAATGGCACAAAATGGTTCACGAGTATGCGTATGAAAAATTTCATGATGCACAAAATGGCGAATGGTATGGTTACTTACACCGTGACGGAACCATTGCACAAACCGCCAAAGGAAATTTATATAAAGGGCCTTTCCATTTGCCACGACAAGAATGGTATTG
Source organism: Flavobacterium sp. LM5 (assembly GCF_002017945.1). Taxonomy (NCBI): domain Bacteria; kingdom Pseudomonadati; phylum Bacteroidota; class Flavobacteriia; order Flavobacteriales; family Flavobacteriaceae; genus Flavobacterium; species Flavobacterium sp. LM5. The sequence continues at coordinate 278,452 of NZ_MUFX01000001.1, forward strand.
CCTTCAGATTTTAGAGGAGTATTTGAAAAGATAAGCCTTTAAACAACAAAAGCATATAATAAAAATTTTACTATTAACTAAATACCACAGATTATGAAAAATGGATTACACAAGTTCTGTTTGTTTGTTTGTTTTGTTTTAGGTTTTAATCTATATGCTCAAAGTGGCAAGGTCTTAAATTTAGATGGGATCAACACTTATATGTCGGTAGCAGATCATCCTGATCTTGATTTTGGATCAGGCCAAAACAAAACAGTCACGTGCTGGGTAAAAACCACAACCAACACTGGAACCCCCAGAATTTTTGCTAAAAGAGCAGGAACTTCTGGAAATGGATACGAATTCTGGACAGGAAACGGATCCAATGCAGGCAAATTTGCGATGAATATGAGCGGAACAGGATCGCCTAATAATATCAGTACTGCTGGTTATTCAACCTTAACAATTGCTGACGGAATATGGCATCATGTGGCCTTAGTCCTAGACGCCACCAGTACCCGTACAATATATGGATACTTAGATGGCGTTTTGGTTAACACAGGCAAAACATTTACCTCGGTAACTTCCGATTTCTCTAATGCTTTGGATTTTATTGTTGGCGCTACTTCAGACACCAACAAAAATTTCAAATGGTCAGGACAAATAGACAATGTCCGTATTTGGAATACTGCGATGACTCCTGCTGAATTACAGTTAGATATGACTTCAACAATTACAGGTCCTTCCACGAATTTATTGGGTGCATGGGATTTTGAAAACATTACAGGTTCCACTGTACCAGATGTTTCTGGAAATAATCATCCCGGAACCTTATTTGGCGGTCCAACTATCTCAAATGCATTTCCTATGGTTTTGAATTTGGATGGAATAAACGATTATATGTCGGTTGTTAATCATCCAGATTTCAATCTCGCCGCTGGCCAAAGTCTTACTATAACCTGCCGAGTAAAAACAGCTGACTTTTCTAAACGCCTCCTGAGTAAAAGACCTGGGGGAAGTGGCGTTGGCTATGAATTTATTAATAATTCCTCTTCTGGAGGTGGGCAGTTTGGCGTCAATCTAACCACCAGTGCAGGAGCAGCAGGCCCTCCATACGGAACATCCTCCATTTCAAACAATGTATGGCATCATCTTGCTATGGTTGTAGATGTAGCCACTACAAGTTGTAAAATATATGTAGACGGACTTTTGCAACAAACTAAAACCACTGTTAACATTGGAGGATCTAATACTGTAATCAATACTGGAAATTTATTCTTTGGAACCCTAAATACGTTTTCCTCTTTTCTGAATGGACAAATAGACGACATCCGATTTTGGGGAAAAGCAATGAATGCAACTGATGTTTTGGCTGATAAAACTTCAGTAATCATTGGTAATGAACCTTTGCTTTTAGCAGCATGGGATTTTGAAAATGTGAGTGGAAATACTGTACCCGATATCTCAGGTCGTAACCATCCTGGGACATTAAATGGTGGAGCTTCTGTGATTGCCCAAACAAATACGATGCAGATCAACTCCGTTTCATTAGTACAAACTGTAGTACCAACAGGAATTGGAGACACAGACCAACGCATTCTTGCAGTAAAAGTTGCGACCAGTGGCACAATTAATCCACTAACAGTAAACACATTAAAATTCACTATGACGGGAACTACTTCCACAGCTGATGTTACCAACATCAAAATCTATTCAAGTGGTAGTTCAGCCATTTTTAATCCAACAACAGCAACCTTATTTGGTAGCACAACACCGTCCACTGGAAATTTAATTGTAAATGGAAATCAACCTTTGAATTCTGGCGATAATTATTTTTGGATTACCTATGATATTGCAGCAGGAGCTAGCGAAGGAAATTTTCTCGATGCTACTTGCGAATCCATCGTAGCCAATTCAATAACTTATAATACCACAGCCAATAGTGTTGCAGGTAATCGAGTTATTTTATTAACTAATACACTATTATTTACACCCGGTGATGCTGGCGCTGCTAGTTATCGTATTCCTGCTATCATTACAGCGGCCGATGGATCTTTGGTTACAGCCACAGATAAAAGATGGAATGGAGCGGGTGACTTGGCAGCCAAAATTGATCCGGTAATCCGTCGCAGTACAGATAATGGCAAAACTTGGTCTGCGCCTGTAACTATAGCAAATTTTGGAGCTCCATCAGGAGCGGGAGATTGCGCATTAGTATTGGACAAACCCACTGGAAACCTACTTTGTCTATTTGTGGCCGAAAAAGGTTTTTTTTCATCCACTGCAGCAAATCCTATAAAAATCAAGTATTGTAAAAGTACAGATAATGGAATCACTTGGGGAGCACCTATTGATATCACCAATCAAATCTATGGTGCAGGATGTAGCAATCCTATTACTCAAAATTGGAAAGGAGTATTTATTGGATCTGGGAGACAGTTTCAAATGCGTGACGGAACTATAGTAGTGGCACTTGTTGTTAGAGACGAAACAAGCACCATAAATAACTACATGATGTCTAGTTCAGACGGTGGTAGTACGTGGACCGTTTCTACTGCCAAAGCAGAAATAGGAGGAGACGAGGCCAAACTTGTAGAATTGAACAATGGTAATTTATTGATGAGCATTCGCAATGCAGGCACCCGAAGATTCAATGTTTCTACAGATAAAGGACAAACTTGGAGCACTCCTTACAATCAAACCGATATTACCGATCCAAATTGTGATGGCGACATCATTCGTTATACCTCAACTCTTGATGGTTATGACAAAAATCGTTTATTACACACCATTCCATTTGCTGGAAACAGAACCAATGTTTCGGTATTGATGAGTACTGACGAAGGAGCTTCTTGGCCAATACGCAAAACCATTTTCTCTGGCGCTTCTGCCTATTCAAGCCTCACCGTTTTACCCGATGGTACTATGGGAATTTATTATGAAAATGGAGAAAATTCAACCTATCAAATGTATTTTGTACGCTTTAGTTTAAATTGGTTAACCAATGGAGCAGATACCTTTGTTCCAAATGTAGTACCCTCTGCTAAGTCCACATCAAAAAAGATTGTGAATTCAAATCAAGACAAAGAATTAAACTTTAACATCACAATTCATCCAAATCCTGCATCAGACCTAGTGAATATCAAAGTTGAAAATGCAACAGGTCCCTTAACTCTTTCTTTATTTAATTTGAATGGCCAATTATTAAACACTATGTCATTGAAAAATAATGAAAAAGAAACCAGCCTTTCCCTAGCACATCTAAGCAAAGGAATTTACACCCTTAGAATTAGTGATGAACAGGAGATCGTTTCTCAAAAAATAATTAAAAAATAACAGTTATTAAACACTCTTAATTTTTAGATTGAGAGTGTTTTAAAGATCAGTAATAAACAAAACACCATTATGAAAAAAGCACTACTAAACGGAATAATTCATACTGGAGATGAAGTACTAAAAGATAGTGTCGTCATTATCGAAAACGGAATTATCCTTTCCATTCAAAACGAAATTCCGCAACACGCAGAGCTGATAGATTTGAAAGGAAATCACCTTTCGGCTGGCGCCATTGATATTCAAATTAATGGTGGTGAAAAATTTTATTTTAGTCAATATCCAACAGAAGAAACACTTCAAGACATTTATGAAACCAGTATAAAATATGGCACTACACATATGCTCCCATGTATGATTTCTTCCTCAAAAGAAACCATTCTACAAGGCATTGAAGCCATCCGATCTTATAAAAACAAACATAACAACGGCGTGTTAGGCATGCATTTAGAAGGGCCTTTTTTGAATCCTTTAAAACGGGGCGCTCATAGCTTGGCTCAAGTCCGAAAACCCACAACATCCGAATTAGAAGAAATCATCCGATACGGGAAAGATGTGATCAAAGTAATGACGATTGCCCCAGAATGTTTTACCGAAGACCAATTAAACTTGCTTTTAGAAAGTGGCATCGTACTCTCGGCTGGACATTCAACGATGACCTATCAAGAGGCACAATCGTATTTTTCAAAAGGCATCCCATTAGTCACACATTTATTCAATGCTATGACACAATTTGGACATCGAGATCCAGGCCTAGTAGGCGCTGTTTTTGACAACAAGAACGTATATGCTCCCATTATTTTGGATGGAGCCCATTGCGATTATGCCGCAGCCCGAATTGCTTATGCCTTAAAAAAAGACAAGTTGTTTTTGATTACTGATGCCGCTTTTTTAGGTCGAAAAGTAGAGCATTTTAAATGGGAGAATTTTGATGCGCATCTCGACAATGGTTTCTACCGCAATGATGAAGGCAATTTGGCAGGTGCCAGTATATCTATGGAAGAAGCCATTCGAAATGCCATACAACATTTGAATATTGACATAGACGAAGCCATAAAAATGGGCACTTCTCGCGTGGCAAAAGCCATAAAAATGGAAAATGAATTAGGCAAAATCAAACCTGGATTTCCAGCGCGTTTCCTTCGTTTTACTCCCGATTTCTCAGAAGTAAGCGCATTAATATGCTAATACTTTATCCAAATCCGTCAGCAAATACTTTAATTAAATAATAAAAAAATATCCCACAATTATGGAAATAGCAACCCAACCAAAATCACCCATTAGTTACCAACCCGCAGGCCAATTTGAAGATACGCGTTTTGAAAAAATCCACAATGTCATTTTTAAAAATGCTGCTGAAGCCTCCATTTTAGTCGCTCAAGAAATAGCTGACTTAATTCGTACTCAACAAGAAAAAAACAAAAAATGTGTGCTCGGATTGGCTACTGGCTCCTCACCTATCAAAGTGTACCAAGAATTAGTACGCATGCACAAAGAAGAAGGATTAAGTTTCAAAAATGTGGTCACATTTAATCTAGACGAATACTACCCGATGCCCAAGGAAAGTGTTCAAAGTTATCATTATTTCATGCATCAACATCTCTTTAATCATGTCGATATTCTACCTGAAAATGTAAACATTCCAGAGGGAAATATTCCTTTAGAATACGTTAATCAATACTGCATCGATTATGAAATGAAAATTAAAAATGCGGGAGGATTGGATTTTCAACTATTAGGCATTGGAAGAACTGGCCATGTCGGGTTTAATGAACCTGGATCTCACATTAACTCAAGTACCCGCATCATAACCCTAGATTACATTACCAAAGTAGACGCTTCTGGCGATTTTAATGGGATCAACAATGTTCCTAAAAAGGCAATAACAATGGGAGTTGCGACCATTTTACGATCCAAAAGAATTGTACTATTAGCTTGGGGACAAAACAAAGCCGCGATTGTCAAAAGAACCATACAGGGCGATTGCAATGCTGAAGTTCCTGCTACTTTTTTACAAAATCATTCCAATACCACTTTTGTTTTAGACCAAGGTGCAGCATCCGAACTCACTAGAGTAGAAACACCTTGGCTGGTTGGAGAATGCCAATGGACCGAAAAACTAAAACAAAAAGCGATTGTATGGTTGTGTCAACATACTCAAAAAGCCATCTTAAAACTAACCGATAGAGACTACAACAACAATGGTATGTCTGATTTGTTAGCAACGGACAGTACATCCTATGATTTGAATATCAACATGTTCAACATCCTGCAACATACCATCACAGGATGGCCAGGTGGAAAACCCAATACCGATGACACCTACAGACCCGAACGCGCTGAACCCGCCCAGAAAAAAGTGCTTTTATTTAGTCCACACCCTGATGATGATGTTATTTCTATGGGAGGTACATTTGCCAAATTAATAAAACAAGGTCACGAAGTTCATGTAGTGTATCAAACCTCAGGCAACATAGCCGTTACAGACGACGAAGCATTGAAATTTGCAGAAGTGGCCGCTGATTACCTTCAAAAAAACCAGCCCGAAATCAATTTTGAGGCCCTAATTGAAAAGATTAAAACCAAAAAAACAGGGCAAAAAGACAGCCATGAAGTTCGAAAATTAAAAGGATTAATAAGAAGAAGAGAGTCGTATGCCGCTACCAGATATCTAGGATTGAAAGATGAAAACGTTCACTTTCTAGATTTGCCCTTCTACGAAACGGGAATGATTCAAAAAAAACCGTTAGGCGCAGAAGATATTGATATTGTCAAAAAAATTATACAGCAAATTCAACCAAATCAAATTTTTGCAGCTGGTGATCTAGCCGACCCTCACGGCACCCATGAAGTCTGTTTGAATGCCATTTTTGCGGCTCTAAAAGACTTAAAATCATTGCCTTTTATGAACGACTGTTGGCTGTGGTTGTACCGAGGCGCTTGGCATGAATGGGATCTTCACGACATAGATATGGCAGTCCCTTTGAGTCCCGATGAAGTAATGCTAAAACGACAAGCCATACTTTTTCACCAATCCCAAAAAGACAGAGTAATGTTCCAAGGCAATGACTCCAGAGAATTTTGGGTAAGAGCCGAAGACAGAAATAAAAATACGGCGAAACAATATGACCAATTAGGACTGGCCGAGTACGAGGCGATCGAGGCCTTTAAACGATTTGATTATTAAAATCTCATCCTAAGATATTGTTTTTTTAGCAAACACAACCTGTATCCCATCCATAAAGCACTAACCTTTTTGGGATGGAATACAGGTTTTTGATTCTTAGCATTCTCGCTTTTTCTTCAAAATACCAGATTGTCTATTGCAAATTCAAACACAACAATACCAATTGCAGCCTGCTTTTCTTGGATTCAATTGTTAAAAACGTCCTATAATTTACACCGATACGATTCATTTGTTACAGCAAAAAAAGGTTTTCTACTAATTTCTACTATTTTTGTAGGTATCGAAATTGGAGCACATGAGAACATTGGTTATTGGAGACATTCACGGCGGCTTGCGCGCCTTACATCAAGTACTAGAGCGAGCAAAAGTAACCCCACAAGATCAACTGATTTTTTTGGGCGATTATGTCGATGGTTGGAGCCAGTCCCCACAAGTGATTGATTTACTTATCGAAATGCAACAAACACACAATGTAATTTGCATCCGTGGCAATCATGACGAACTGTTCATGGACTATCTCGACAGCGGCAAAGACAATCCCTTGTGGTACAAACATGGCGGCGAAGCGACCGTACTCGCCTACGAAAAAGTAACACCCGAAACCATTGCCAAACACCTAGTTTTTCTAAAAAAATTAAAAAATTATCATCTTGACGAACACAATCGTTTGTTCATTCATGCTGGGTTTACCAACCTAAACGGAATAAATTATGAATACTTTCCGCGATTGTTTTATTGGGATCGTACCCTTTGGGAAACCGCCGTTGCCCTAGACAAAACACTTCCAAAAAACCATTTGTCGTACCCAAAACGCTTAACACTTTATCACGAAATCTACATCGGACACACACCTGTTACGCGTTTAGAGCTAACCACACCCGTACAAATGGCCAATGTTTGGAACATCGACACAGGAGCCGCTTTCAAAGGACCACTCACAATTATGGACATCGATACCAAAGAATACTGGCAAAGCGAACCCTTGCATCAATTGTATTTCGACGAAAAAGGCAGAAATTAACACTATCTAATTATCAATTTATCTATAAAAAAATGAAAAAATTAGCCCTTATCACCGCTCTATTGACCTTCAGTTGTATCCATGCGCAGCAAGCGTTTACCGGAAGAGGCGACAACAAATTTAGCGTAGGCGTAAACATTCAAGATGGCGGCAATGCCATACAATTGGCCTCCGATTTCGGTCTGGGCGAAAACCTATCATACGGCATTGTAGGTTCCTACATACTGGGCTTCGACCGACTACCAGGCGCCAACAAACCCGCCTTCAAAGATCGTTTTGATGCCAAAATTCGTATCAACGCCAATTTGGGTAGCGTGTTGCAAATTGACGAAAAACTAGATTTTTATCCCGGTTTAAGCCTAGGACTAAAAAACTTTGGCGGACATGTAGGGCTTCGCTACTTTTTTACCAATGGTTTTGGTCTATTCTCCGAAGCCGGATTCCCTATTGCCAAATACGAAAACAAAGACCGAGGCTACTACAACCTAAACAACCAATTTACCTTTTCGATAGGCGCAACATTTAGCATGTAAAAAAGGTTTAGGAGCAGCAACATAAGGCCTTTTTAGCCACAAAGTTCCCGCTGTCCTTCCAATCTTTTTATCCCGAAAAAGGGATAAAAAGGATTTTCCCTCCCATCGGGGCTAAGGAGTTACATTAGGATTTTTTTGGAAACAATTAGCCATAAAAAACCCTTTCAGAGGTTGAAATTCTGAAAGGGTTTTGATATATTTAAAAGCGCTATTACAAATCAAATTTAATCCCTTGTGCCAAAGGTAAATTGGTCGTATAATTAATCGTATTGGTTTGGCGACGCATATACACTTTCCAAGCATCAGAACCTGATTCTCTTCCGCCACCAGTTTCTTTTTCTCCACCAAATGCACCACCAATTTCAGCTCCCGAAGTACCAATATTCACATTGGCAATGCCACAATCTGACCCTGCTACTGACAAGAAACGTTCTGCTTCACGCAAATTATTGGTCATAATAGCAGAGGATAAACCTTGTGCTACACCATTTTGTAGTTTGATGGCATTGTCAACATCGCCACTGTATTTCAACAAATACAATACAGGCGCAAAGGTTTCGTGTTGTACAATTTCGAAGCTATTTTGAGCCTCAGCAATAGCTGGTTTTACATAACAACCGCTCTCATATCCTTCACCCGAAAGTACGCCACCTTCTACTAGAATTTTACCGCCTTCGGCTACTACTTTAGTCAATGCTTGGTTATACATTTCAACGGCTTGTTTATCAATAAGTGGTCCCACGTGGTTTTTTTCATCCAATGGATTTCCAATTCGCAATTGCCCGTAAGCCGCCACAATAGTGTCTTTTACTTTATCATACATACTTTCGTGGATGATTAATCTACGGGTTGAGGTACAACGTTGTCCTGCGGTTCCAACAGCGCCAAAAACAGCGCCAATTACCGTCATTTTGATATCAGCATCAGGAGTCACAATTATCGCATTGTTTCCGCCCAATTCTAAAAGCGATTTTCCTAAACGACCCGCTACTGTTTGTGCTACAATTTTTCCCATTCTAGTAGAACCTGTAGCCGAAATTAGAGGTACACGAGTGTCTTTGGTCAACATTTCACCAATAGTGTAATCTCCGTTAATCAAACAAGAAATTCCTTCTGGAAGGTTGTTTTCTTTTAACACTTCGGCAATTATATTTTGACAAGCTACTCCGCAAAGAGGCGTTTTCTCAGAAGGTTTCCAGACACAAACATCGCCACAAATCCAAGCCAAAGCCGTATTCCAAGCCCAAACCGCTACCGGAAAGTTGAAGGCAGAAATAATACCTACTACACCAAGCGAATGGTATTGCTCATACATTCTGTGCCCAGGGCGCTCAGAGTGCATCGTCAATCCGTGTAACTGACGAGACAATCCTACTGCAAAGTCACAAATGTCAATCATTTCCTGAACTTCGCCGTAGCCTTCTTGCAACGATTTCCCCATTTCATAAGAAACCAATTTCCCTAAAGCTTCTTTGTTTTTGCGTAATTTTTCTCCAAACTGACGTACAATTTCACCACGTTGTGGGGCTGGCATCAATCGAAATGTTTTGAAGGCAGCTGTCGCAGTTTGCATCACTTTTTCATAATCCGCAGCAGAACTTGTGGTTACTGAGGCAATTAATTGTCCGTCTACAGGAGAATAACTTTCTAACAAAGAACCGCTTGCAAAGTGCTGCGTTCCAGTAGAAGTCCCTTCATTTACTGCTTTAATACCTAGTTGCGCTAGGGCTTCGTTCATTCCGAATTGAGTCGCTATTGTTGTCATTGTAACTTTTTTAGTTAAAATTGTTATATTATTTCGTAAAGATAGTATTTAGATGCAAATTTCAAAGAAGTGCTCCTAGTTAAAATTAGTAAACACCAAAAAATCAAGACTTTCTGCTGATTGAAGTCCTTTTGAGAAGCCGTAAAAGTAACCTAAATCCCAAAATTAAGGTAGATTTCATTTAGAAAAAACAGTCATTTTCCGCAGAAGCCGTACTTTTAACCTTTAATTTTCAATGTAGAAAAGATGAGAAAAATTTTTGGATGGGTGCTGTTGTTTTTAGTGTCCACGATAGTTTCTTTTGGACAAAAAGCAAAACCCTTTTTTGAAGTGGTGCCTTTGGGAGTTTATGGCGGAATCGATGAACGCAATTTATCGGCCTATTTAGTGGCTCCTTTCGGAACAAAGGAATACGTTTGTTTAGATGCTGGAACCGTTCATTCAGGTATTGAAAAAGCAATTGAAAAAGGTACTTTCTCGGTGTCTTCAAGTACAGTTTTGCGCCAATACATCAAAGGCTATTGTATTTCACACGCGCATTTGGACCACGTGTCGGGATTGATTATCAATTCACCTGCTGACTCGACCAAAACCGTTTACGCCATAGCTCCTGCTATGAAAATGATGCAAAACCATTATTTCAACGACCAGACTTGGGCGAATTTTGGCGATTCAGGCATAGGTAAACCCTTGAAAAAATACCATTTCGAAACCCTTTCTTTTGGGAAAACAATACCCATTTCGAATACGTCAATGACGGTACAAGCGTTTCCGTTGAGTCACGTAAATCCCTACGAAAGCACAGCCTTTTTAATAAAAAAAGACAACAATGCGATCTTGTATTTAGGTGATACAGGACCTGACTCCGTAGAAAAAACCACAAACCTAGCCGACCTTTGGAAGACCATCGCACCCTTGATTCAAAAACAAGAGTTGAAAGGTATTTTTATAGAAGTTTCGTTTCCTAACGAACAACCCGATGGATTCTTATTCGGACATTTAACGCCTAAACATTTGATGAAAGAAATGCAGGTTTTAGCAGCACTCACTGGAAAAGGAGCCTTGCAAAAATGTAAAATCATCATTACCCATTTGAAACCTCCAGCTGCTGCTATCCAAAAAATAAAGCAACAATTAGCGGCTCCAAACGAGTTGGGATTGACTTTTGTTTTTCCTGAACAAGGCGTGCGTATGGAGTTGTAGTATACAATTGAAAAAAATGAAACATAGGAGACATTTTAGTTTCTATTTTTTTTAACCATATAAACTTAAGGGCATTTAAGTTTTGTTTAAATCCATAGTGTGTTTGGTAAAAAGCTTAACCGCAAAGGGCGCAAGGTTTTACGCAAGGGACGCAAAGTGAAAGAGTATTGCTTTGTGTAAAAAATTTAACCACAAAGGACACAAGGTTTTGCACTAAGTTCGCAAAGGAAGCTATAAAAACTTTGTGCTTCTTCGTGACTTCTTTGTGTTGCTTAGTGGTAAAATGGTCACATAGTAAATTCTTAAATGACCTTAAATGCCTTCTATGGTTCACAAAATAATAGCATAATTCACAAGTATTTACACAAAGGATGCAAAACTCCTATGCCTTATATGTTTTAAAAATTTAGTGCAAACGTTTACTTCTTCCCCATAAATCTTGGGTCGGTATCCATCACGGTGCCACAATTTTGGCAAGTACGCAACGCCTCAGAACTATAGAAATGTTGAAAATGAGGGAGAAAATCTTTTTCAATGTTGTGGAGTTCAAAATAGACTTCGTGCAGTTTATGATTACAAGAGTCACAATGCCAAAGCAAACCATCGGTAAAACCCAATCCTGCTCTTTTACGTTCAATGACTAGTCCAATAGAACCTTCGGAGCGAACGGGCGAGTGTGGAATTTTAGCGGGATGCAAATACATATCTCCTGCGTGCAATTCCATTTCCTTACGCTGCCCTTCTTCTTGGATGATGACTTTTATACTACCTTCGAGTTGGTAAAACAGTTCTTCTGTTTCGTTATAGTGGTAATCTTTTCGGGCATTCGGACCCGCCACAATCATCACTATATAGTCGCCAGAATCAACATAAAGATTCTTGTTGCCAACGGGTGGTTTTAATAACTCACGGTTATCTTGAATCCATTGGTTGAGGTTGAAGGGTTTTGCTATGGCCATTGTTTTTGTACTAAAATTGGAAAGGCTAAGATAAGGAAAATGATACTATCAAATGATACTATCAGAAACCGTTTCTCTTCCTACTTCAGGGAATTCGCTTTAAAAAAGTTAGCAACGACTCAAGCATAGCGAACCGCGAAGTAATACTAATAAATTATATAAAATAGTTCATTTTGTCAGTTCGAGCGCAGTCGAGAACCCTTGTTGTATCTCGACTGCGCTCGATATGACAAAAATTCGATTGGGGTTTATTGAAATAGTGTTTAGTATAATTACACCAATTATCATCGAAATTGAAATCAAATGTCACAAATTCCATTAGCTTTAATAATTCGTGCCATTAAAACATATTGTAGTTCGTTATTTATTAGTGAATTCGTGGCGGAAATTTTTAAACGCGAATGCCGAGTCCCTATTTCCCTTCTCTAATCAAATAGACATATACTGGGAAATGGTCACTGTACCCAACTTCGGTTAGGGAATGCCTAAGTGGATAGCCTTTGAATTTTCCTTGCGTTTGAATGAGGTAATTCCGCTGGAATATGCCTGCTTTCCAATACTGCCAAGTCGAATAATCTGAACTTAGCCAAGTACCTGTAAGCATAATTTGGTCAAAAATATCCCAAGCATCTTGGTGCGCAATTGTACCCAAGCCTTTGCTCAACAAAGCCTCAAACGGATTGAAGATTTCGTGTGGAGCTACCGCTGTTTTTTTTCCTTTGGCTCCTAAAGCCAATTTTATACTCTTGTTATGAGGGCCATCGTTGAGGTCGCCCATCGTAATGATTTTTGCATTGATATTGAGTTGTTGTAGCGAATCGATGATTTTCTTGTTCAGTTTTCCAGCGGCTTCTCGGTATGCACTTGTTTTTTGTTCGCCACCCGAACGAGAAGGCCAGTGATTGACAAGTAGATGGATTTCTTCTCCTTCTAAATAGCCGCTAACCAGCAATTGGTCTCGAGTGTAAATTCTTTTGGTTGGTGCTAGAATGGGAACATCATCTTCAGTTTTTTCAGCCAATGATGCAGCGGTATTGGTTTTTTCAGACTCTGGAGTAACATTCAAATACAAGGGAATCACACTGTAATTTGTCGGACGAAACCATTTTTTTCGGTATAACAAAGCCACATCAATGCCACGTTTGTCGGGTGAATCAAAGTGGATGATGCCATATTCAGCCTCTTGTAATTGGGATTGTTGAATCAAATCTTCGAGTACGGCTCGGTTTTCGATTTCGCATCCGCCAATGAAGGTGGGCAATTCTTTATTTTCGGGCGTGCCAATTTCCGAAAGGACTTGAGCCAAATGGCGGAGTTTGGTTTGGTATTTTGTTTTCGTCCATCGTTGCAAACCATCGGGTGTCCATTCTTCGTCAAAAGTATCGGGGTCATTGATGGTGTCAAAAAGGTTCTCAAAATTGTAAAATGCAACCGTATGAATTTTGAATTTCTTGGTTTGAGCCTGTAACGAAAAAAGCCAAGGCAATTGAAATAAGCAAATTAAAAGAGTCTTATAAATCATATCAAAAAAATAGCGAAAATAAAGTTAAGTGATTTTAGATTAACATTCTAATTTTCAACCAAAAGACACTTCTTCTAATTGTATTTTTAATCCCAAATCCGCGAAATCAAAGCAGAATAAACACTTTGTAAAAAACACTTTGCTGCAGATTAACACATATTAACAAAGCCTGTTAAACCTTTATTAATACGCAAGTTCTTTGATTTTTATCATAAAAGCTTCCCTCACTAATTTTTAAATTTGCATAATTTCTTACATTTTAGAGGATGTGTCTCACATTCGACTTTCACTCTATTTATTGTAACGCACTTTCGGAAATAATAAATTTCATACCTTTATACAACACAAAACACTAATCAACAAGAACTTAGATGTTGAATAAATTTTAAATCAAGTATTATGATATTAGCAGGATCACTAATTGCAATCGTTTTCATTGCAATCGTAGCAAGGTTATTAATCAAAAACTATTATGCCCATGCTGTTTTAATTATTAGCGGCTTGTTAATGCTTGGAGTCGCCTCAGTGTTGGGTTTTGAAATGCCAAAACTAGACAAACCCACCGGCTCTGCATTCTTCGATATTTTTGAGTATATAAATATCGCTTTTAGTCAAACTAATGCAAATGTTGGCTTAATGATTATGGCCATTGGCGGATTCGTAGCCTTTATTGATAAAATTGGCGCCTCAGATGCCTTGGTGTATCTGGCCATGAAACCCCTTTCTTTACTCAAAAAATACCCCTACATCATTGCCTCAATGGTGATCCCTATTGGGCAATTTCTATTCATTTGTATACCATCGGCGGCAGGTTTAGCCCTTTTGATGATGGCCTCTATTTTTCCAATCATGGTCAATTTGGGTGTCAGTCGGCTTTCTGCGGCATCGGTAATTACAGCTTGTACGGCCTTTGGAGTGGGTCCAGCTTCAGTAATCACTGCGCGCTCGGTTAAAATTATCGAAACCGATTCAGTATCGCATTTTTTTAATTCACAAATCCCATTGATGGTGCCTTTGACCATCGCATTAATGATCACTTATTACTTTGTCAATAAATATTATGACAAAAAAATGAAGGTGGAAGTTACTGCCGTTGAAACCAAAGAAATCGAATTGAAAGTTCCGGTTTTTTATGCCATTATTCCCATTTTACCGCTCATCATTTTATTAGTTTTTTCAGATCTTTTTCAGTTTTTTGAAAATCCGATACGCGTCAATACCACTATGGTGATGATCTTTTGTGTTTTTGTGGGGATTGTATTTGAAGCGATTAGAACGCGAGACGTCAAAGTGGTTTTTAATTCTTTGAAAATCTTCTTCAACGGAATGGGAGATATTTTTAAATCGGTTGTGACGCTTATCATTGCTGCCGAAATTTTCTCTAAAGGATTAATTGCGTTGATGTTCATTGACGGCTTAATTACTAGTTCACAAAGTCTTGGTTTGGGTGCTGATGGCATCAGTATTGTAATGGCTTTAATGATTTTCCTAGCTTCGATTTTGATGGGAAGTGGCAATGCAGCCTTTTTTGCTTTTGGCCCATTAGTTCCCAAACTCACGGGTGAATTGGCTGTTTCCACCACACACATGATTTTACCAATGGAATTTGCTGCTTCAATGGGTAGAACGGTTTCCCCTATTTCAGGTGTACTGCTGTCAACTTCTGAAATCGCTAAAGTTTCCCCTTTTGATATTGCCAAACGCAATGCCATTCCGTTCGTTGTTGCCTTATTAGTCATGCTTATTCACCACTTTATACTATAGTTATGTTAAAACTTATTCAAAACGCCACCGTTTATGCCCCAGAATTTTTAGGCAAAAAAGACATTCTTATTGCTGGAGAAAAAATAGTTGCCATTGAGGATACTATTGACGTTTCGACCCTGTTCTCAGAAGTGATTGATTTTAAAGGTAAAATCCTAACTCCAGGTTTAATTGACCAACATGTGCACATTACGGGCGCAGGAGGTAAACATGGCTTTGGTTCTATGACACCCGAAATCATGTTGAGTGAATTTATTGCTTGTGGTACTACAACTGTTGTAGGATTATTAGGGACTGATGGAAGTGCTAGAAGTATAAAAACTTTGTATGCCAAAGCTAAATCATTGGAGTCTGAAGGAATCTCGGCCTATATCTTGACCAGTTATTTTGGGTTGGATGCCGTTACTTTCACCCAATCGATACAAGATGATATGATTTTTATCGATAAAGTAGTGGGTTGTAAAGTAGCCATCAGCGACGAAAGATCTTCGTACCCTGAAGCTATTGATTTACTTCGTGAATTAAAACAAGTGCGAGTGGGTGGCTTAATCGCTGGAAAAAAAGGTATTCTTCATATCCATCTAGGCGCGCTAAGTTCTAGAATGGACGTTTTGTTAGAATTAGTTCAGAAATACGAATTCCCAATCGAACATATTTCTCCAACGCACGTGGGGCGTACCCTTCCTTTATTTGAACAAGCCATTGAGTTCGCCAAACTGGGCGGGATGATCGACATTACTTCAGGCGGAACCAAGTATACGGATCCCTACAAATCTGTGCTGTATGCTCTAGAAAAAGGCGTATCCATCGATAAAATGACCTTTAGTAGCGATGGTAATGCTGGAATCGGAATTGTCAACGAACAAGGCGTTACTATCGGCTTCAAAAAAGCACCGATTCATTTGAATTTAAAACAAGTGGTATTGTTAGTGCAAGAAGGAAAATTACCCATTGAACAAGCCTTTAAGTTAATCACTACTAATCCAGCCAAAAATTTGGCTTTAAAACATAAAGGAAGTATAAAAGTAGGTTTCGATGCCGATTTTTGTGCTTTCACCAACGATTTACAACTGACTGATGTAATCGCAAGAGGTAAACAAATGATGAAAGATGGCAACATCATTGTTTATGGAAATTTTGAAACTAAAAATTAATTAACAGCTACACTATGAATGTAACAAAACTAAATCATTACCTGATTGTATTGTTGTGTTTTGTCTTTGGCGCCAGTACTTATGCTCAAGACGACGACAAAGATAACTATGATAATGATGAAGATATTAACTTAGACTCAAGCTCTAGTATCGTACGTTTAAAAAGGAATTACAACATTGGAGATGGTATCAATTTTATCTCTGAAAATGGTTCCTCGATGAACATTACTCAAAGCGTTCAATCATTATATCTAATGAACACCTCCGACGATTTTGAAACGATGAATTCCCAGTTTAGAATCCGAAGAGCTCGTATGAAAGTGAGCGGTAACCTTTTTGACAAGAAATTGTATTACAGAATTCGTTTGAATTTTGCCTCGGATTATCAAAGTACCACTTCTGGAAATCGTTCGTTCAATAACCTTTTACAAGACGCTTATATCGAGTATCGTCCAGCCAAAGGCCACCGCATCAATTTTGGTCTAAGAGCCGATTATTTGGATTCTAGAGAAACCAGAATTGAAGGTGAGGTATTAGGATTCATTGAACGAAGTGAACTTTCGAGTGCATTCGACGCGATATTTGATTACGGAATTCGTTATCAAGGTCAATTTAGAATCGGCGGTCAATTGTTCAAACCTTACGTTTCCATCACAACAGGTGAAGGACAATCCGGGTTAACCAAGAACTACGGCGGATTTAAATATGGCGCCCGTTTGGATTATCTTCCTTTTGGATCCTTTTCTAAACTTGGCGAATTCTACATGGAAGATTTGGCCAGAGAAAAAAAACCAAAATTGGTACTCGGAGCCGTGTACAGCTACAATGACGGTCAAACCTCAGCCAAAGGAACTAACGGTGGTCGTTATTTGTATGGCGATGCGAACCAAAATATCGTGCTGCCTGATTATCAAAAATTTGGGGTTGATTATATGTTCAAATACAGAGGATTCTATTCTTTGGGAAGTTATTTCATGACCCAAGCCAGTGTTCCTAACAATATTGCCGGTGAATTTTCTTTGTCGGGTAAATTTACACCCTACACCGGAACGCCCGAAGAAGCCAAAAATAAAGTCCTTTCCAGATTAAACTTAGGATCTGGTTTCAATGTTCAAGCGGGGTATTTATTGCCTTCTAACTGGTCTTTTGGAGTTCGTTATACCCAATTGTACCAAGATGAAGTGTCCAATTCCTTCGATACATACGATAAAAACTATTCACTTGTAGCTACCAAATATTTAGCAGGTCACGATTTGAAAATTCAAACCGAAATTGGAAAATCGAACATCAAAGGTGGCGCCAATGACTATTTATACGGACAAGTAATGGTAACTATACAATTATAACAATGAAAAAAACAATCCTTACCATAGTTGGTTTTCTTTTTGCCCTGAACCTCATGGCGCAAGAAAACGACATCTACTCGACCTTTTTTAAAGATCCCGAAAAGCAATTTCCTGTACCAATTACCAATGGCAGCGATTATTATACGAGTTACAATAATGTGATCAAGTTTATCGATAATTTGGCCGTAAAATTTCCCGAAACGATGACCGTTTCCACTATTGGAAAATCACAACGAGGCAATGCAACACCCGCAATTATTTTAAACAAAAAAAGCAGTACTAACGATGCTCAAAAAGTAAAAGTAACCTTCTTAGGATGCATGCACGGTGACGAACCCATCAGTACCGACGCCATGCTCAATACGTTATATGAAATTTTGGAGAATCCCGCCTATAGTTCGTATTTGGATAAAGTAATCCTGCAAATCGTTCCGATGGTAAATGTGGATGGTCATAAAGACGAAACCCGTTTTTCAAATGATGAAACCGATTTGAACCGAAACTTAGGTATTTTAAATGTTCCTGAATCAGTCAATATCAAGAACGCTATCAATGCTTTTGATCCGCAGGTCGTGATCGATTTTCATGAGTACAATCCGAATCGAAAAGATTTCTTAGATATAGATGATTGTTTGACCTCTTCATATGATGCCATGTTTTTATTTTCAGGCAATCTCAACGTAGATGCTTCCATTCGAAAAATGATCGAAACTGATTTTGTTAACCCAACGAAAGCCTTTTTAGAAAAAAATCAAAGAGTAGTCCGTAATTATTGTACTTCGCAACGCATGGACAACGAAGTCATTCTAAATATTGGCGGTATTACCTCGCGTTCAAGTGCTACCAATTATGCTTTACAAAATAGAATTTCGATTTTGATGGAAATTCGAGGAGTGACAGAGAAAGAAAAAGCAGCCAAAAGAAGAATTGAAACCTCAACCCTAGCCGCACTTTCGTACTTGGACATTGCCAATACATTAGCAGACAAGATCAAATCAACCGTTGACAAAGCCAATCAAAAAGCTGTTGAGGGCAAAACAGAGATTGTTATTGCTTCAAAACCAACGATGATTGAATCGAACTTTCAATTTGTAAATACGTGTACCAATGCCTATTCGATCTACAAATTCAAAGCCAAAGACAACATCAATCATATCGCAACAGCCACTAGAAAACGTCCTGAAGGATATGTGATTATTACCAAAAGTAAGCCACTATTCAATGTATTGAGAACCTCAGGAGTGGATTTTTCAATAACCGAAAAAGCGTACGAAATGGAAGTAGAAACGTATATCCCTGCCGCTAATGATACGTTCGAATTGCAAAAAGAAACCATGACTATTCCCGCTGGCTCCATCTTGATTAACGCCCATCAAAAAATGGGAAATACCGTGATCGACCTCTTGGAGCCTGAAGGAAACAATTCGTTGTATCAAAACAAGATTTTAAAAACATTACCCAATTCCGATAGGTTACGACTACTACGCGTGAATTTGAGTCAAATCGTTCAACTACAAAATTAATTTATCATGCAAAAAATATTTACTTATACCATCGCTGCAGTATTACTCATCAGTACGTACAGTAATGCACAAGAAATAAAGGAGGCCAAAAAAACAGATTCGACCTTTATTTACAAAAATGGAGAAGGTACCTTCATCAATCTGGGTAAGAAAAACAAATCCGTGATTAATATTTCTGGGACCATTCAATCGGGTGCCGCCTTCAACAAAGCCGATAACGGAACCGATACCGAAAACACCAGCAGAATGTCGATCAATATGGCACGTATCTACTTGAACGGTTCTTTTTTGAATGATAAAGCACGTATTGGTTTGGTGACTGATTTTACGGGAACCAAAGGCCTTTTGGAAGCTTGGGTAGGACTGAATCTTTACAAAAAAAACGCCTACCTTTATTTTGGAGAAAAAAGAACGAATACCAATAATAGATTGGCTTTAGAAGACGAACGCTTTGCTCAAAACATCTCACAAACTATAGCTGGACAGTCCAATGACGGCATTGCTTATGGCGGATTGATGCAAAACTTTGTAGGCGCAACACGTGAAGGAGGTTTGTTCATTGAAACGAATTTCACAATTGGAGGAGTTAGATTGTATCCCTCAGTATCGATCACCACGGGAGATGGTCAAATTGCATTTGGTGAAAAAGCCGATTCAGGATTGAAATATGGTGGTCGTTTAGACATCATGCCTTTGGGTGATTTCATCAAAAACAATGCGTTTATTAGTCACGATTTGTACTACGAACCATCGTTAAAAGTAGCTTTTGGTGTAGCCGGCAGCTATAATGTAAAAGCCAGCGAAGCTAGAGGAAGTGGTAATGGTATCATCACTGGAATTTTTGATAAAGACGGTAAAGCGGCCTATGCTGATTACCGAAAAGTAGTAACCGATTTCATCGTCAAATACAAAGGATTTTCTTTCATTGGAGAGTATACTCATGCCTCAGTGAATGGAAAAGATTTGTACAGCAACAGCTCGGCTTCTACCCTTTTGAATGCAGAAACTTCAGCTTCTAAATACAACATGGGGTATGGCGTGAATTTACAATCATCATACGTAACCCGCAACGGATGGGCTTTTGACACTCGCGTTTCTTTCATTGAACCTGAAGTAGCATCGGTAACTTCTTTGGTCCAAAAAGAAAATTGGTACACAGTGGGTGTCAACAAATACTTAAAAAACAATGCCCTGAAAATTGGTTTGAACACCTCTTATGTGGATCGCAAAATTGAACCTACCAACACATCCAACTGGAACACCAATCTTGGTGTACAATTAACCTTCTAAAATTATGATCATGAAAAAATATTTATATATAAGCTTATTAAGTGCTGCATTCTTCACCGGTTGTTCCTCTGATTTCACCGAAGAAAAAGTGGAGATTCCAACCAATGCCTTTCAAGAATTGTTGATTTCAGAAATTGCCACATTTGTGAACACCGACAATTCCAAAAGAAATCATTACATCGAATTGTACAACGGAACAGATAATGCTATCGATTTATCCAACTACGTCATCGGTTACCAAGCGACCACTGATGAAGCGACTTTATCTGAATGGAATTTTACAGATGCCAACAATTCACTTCCATTAACTGGAACATTAGCGAGCATCAAAACCTATGTTATTGCTTCAGTACAAGCTGATCCGGCTGTGGTAAAAAGCGATGTAACTTGGGGTACAACAAGTTCCGCTAATGCTAGCGCCAGTTTACCTTTGCAGTTAAGTGGGAACAGCGCTATCGCTTTATTGAAAAAAGATGCAGCTGGACCCCATACCATCAATGGTGCAAAATATAAAATTATCGATGTGTTTGGAAGTCCAAAAGTAGCCCGAGTTACTGCGGCAACTTCATCTTCTAGAAACAACTTTATTTGGTCGATCGCAGGAGAATCCGCTGAAACCCGAAACAATACGTTTTGGAGAAAGAAAACCGTGACCAAACCTAATACCGATTGGTCGGTTTCTAAAGGAACTACTGCTACCGATTCAGAATGGAACATCTCTGCACCAAGAACATGGGATTATTCTAATATTGGATCTTATTCTAATTAAATCCAAAAAAATAACAAAGAAGCCAGCAATTTTGCTGGCTTCTTTGCTTTATAAACCTTTCAAATCTTCTTATCGCGTCACTTCTTCAATCAAATAAAAAATAGAAGTAAACGATATTCCGCTCGATTTTTCTAAACCAATTTCACACGTTCTACTGGTGGAATAGCCACTAGTACAATTACTCGGTATTTGATTTTTAATATCTCTTAATCCGTATTCGTTTAATTGAGGAATCAAGAAACCACGGTCACCCGCAAAGCCACAACAGTTGCTGTCAATCATCGTTACGTCCTCAGCACAATAGTGCGCCAAAGCCAATAATTGGTCCATTTTTCCGATTTTCTTTACCGAACAAACAGGAAAAATAGTCACTGCTTCCTTTTTCTTTTTTACGGTTAATTTGGGTAGGACAAAGTCCAACATAAAGGCAATTGGGTCAACAATTTTCAAATTGCTGGTGAATTCTTCTTTGGAATGGTAAAAACAAGGACTCATATCGTACAAAATAGGATACTTGCCATTCTCTGAAACACTTAGCAAATCCGCTTCTAAAAGTTGGGATTGCTTATGATTCACCTCGGCAAAACCTTTGCTCGAGAACGGCATTCCACAACAATGCGCATCCAATTCTTTTGGATAAATAATGGTATAACCCGCCCGCACCAACAACTGATGGGTCAGTGCTGTGAGTTGTAAGTCTTCTTCTTTTTGAAATTCGTTTTTTCCCATCGCACGGTTGATGCAGGAAGGGAAATACACTACTTTTAAATCAGCCATTTTTCTTTATTTTTTGCCACGAATGCACGAATTAATCCTCAATCTATTTTACCGCAAATTATTCTCTACACCTACTTAAATTTAAAATCGTGAATTAGTAGCCAATCTTTCGTTTACTTAATTTTATCCGCTCCTTTCGGGATTTGGGGAATCCATTTAGGAATATTGCCTCCTGAAATCCAATGTAATCCACTAGAAATCGATGACATAATTCTCGTCCCAAAAACCGAATGAAAAAACGACACTACTTTTAACCCCATTCGCATTATCGCGGTAGTACTTTCCATATTTGAACCTATGTAGTCGGCCACTTTCTTTTGAGTATCCGTAATCGCGTCGGCTCGCCAGTGTTTGACAAACTTACCCGTATCAATGTGAACCGGACAAGCCAAAGCACACAAACCATCGGTAGCACAAGTTTCATCCAGTTGATAGGTAACATCTTTCCGAATGTCTGCCAATCGTTGCGGGTCGTCATTAGTTGCTTCTAATCGACTGATTTCTCTAGCAATAACGATGCGTTGTCTAGGTGAAAGCGTTAATCCTTCGGAAACACAATGCGGCTCACAGAATCCACATTCCATACATTTATCGATAATATCGTGAGATTCTGGTAAAGGTTTTAAGTGTTTCAAATGCGCTTTTGGATCTGGATTGATCAAAACATCAGGATTGATTTGGTTCTTGGGATCAAAGATCTTCTTAATGCGTTTCATAATGTCATAAGCCGCCGCTCCCCATTCTTTTTCCACAAAAGGGGCCATATTACGTCCCGTTCCGTGTTCCGCCTTTAAAGAGCCTCCAAATTGATCCACAACAATTATCGCCAATTCGGCCATTAAGTCTTCATAGCGTTGCACTTCCTTCGGATTCGAGAAATCTTGTGAAAACACAAAATGCAAATTTCCTTCTAACGCGTGTCCAAACAAAACCGCGTCGTGGTATTGGTGTTTTTTGAATAAGGCTTTTAGTGCCACACAAGCTTCTGCCAATTGCGGTAGCGGAAAAGCCACATCTTCAATAATCACTGTGGTTCCTGTTTTTCGTAAACCGCCTACCGTTGGTAACAAACCTTTTCTGGCCTTCCAATTAAAATAATATTGTTTAGGGTCTGATGTGAATTCATAATCCGTAAAAGTCGGTATACTCACAATTTGAGCTTTCACTTGTTGTTGTTTTTGCAACAACACTTCTTTATCATTGTCTCTACATTCAACCAATAAAGCACAAGCGTCTTCGTGTAACGTTTTAAAATAATCAGGTGCTTCGGAATCATTTTCTACCGAGCGAATGGAATCTCTGTCTAGCAATTCTACGGCGGCAACAGGACTTGATTTCAACAAAATCGTCGCGTTACAAGCATCCTGAATCGAATTGAAAATCAACAACGAGCAAGATTTATGCTTTTCGTCTACAACCGTCTTGAAAGTCACATTCGAGATAAACGCCAAAGTCCCTTCAGAGCCCACCATCAAATGCTTGATGATTTCAATAGGGTCTTCATAATCCACCAAAGCATTGATGCTGTAGCCCGTAGTATTTTTGATTTTAAATTTCTGACGAATGCGCTCCTCCAAAGCCGGATTCGCAATAATAGTATGTCGTAAGTCCTTAATTTCCTCAATTAAATGCGCCTGAGTTTCATAAAACGAAGCCACACTTTCCGCATCGGCTGTGTCTAGAACTGTCCCATCGTGCAAAATCATTCGAATATCAGCAATGGTTTTATACGAATTTTGAGCCGTTCCGCAGCACATCCCGCTGGCGTTATTGGCTACAATTCCACCAATCATCGCCGCACCAATAGAAGCTGGGTCGGGACCAATTTTTAGTCCGTGTGGCGCCAAAAAAGTATTCGCTCGAGCGCCTACAATTCCGGGTTCTAGTTTTATCTTTTGCTTGTCATCTAGTAATTCGTAATGCTTCCAGCCGTGCGTCGCCACGACCAAAACCGAGTCCGTTATCGCTTGTCCCGACAAACTCGTTCCCGCCGCTCGAAACGTCAAGGCAATATTCAAGGCATTTGCCGCTTTGATAATCGCCACCACTTCAGCTTCAGCATGTACCAAAAGCACCATCTTCGGAATCAACCGATAAAAACTCGCATCCGTTCCGTAAGCCAAGGTTTGCAAAGGATTCGTCAATATGCGCCCCGAGTCGAGCACAGCTGCTATTTGGTCTTTAAACTTTTGATAAGAAGGAGATAATGACATTATATTATTTTTAAACCACAATTAAAGCAGGTAAATTTAAGCATTAGTTGTTGTCGCAGCACAAAAAAATCAGATGCATTATTTTTTTTAGAAGCAGTAAAAATAGGCTTTATCAAAAGGCAAAGTCCCGCTGTCCTTCCTATCTTTTTTTAGCGCTATTCGGTTTGAAAAACCGCCTAGCCCTAAAAAAAGGATATTCCCTCCCATCGGGGCTAGGCGAGGACTTTTGGTTTTCATAATAAAAAAAACAATGATGTTTTGATACTATTGCTGTTCTCATTTGCTAGCGCGATGCCTCTGGCTCGTGCTAATAGTTAAGTAAAATCTATCGTATGGAGGTTGCCGATTTGTATTGTATGAATTGTGGATAAGAGGGTGACGCTAGCGTTAGCGGGACTATTGATTGCAAATTCGAGTTATCAGGGTAATTTTACTTCTTAAGTTTCTTGTTTATGTATTCATTCATATTTGTATTTGTATAAATTTTATATTTTCCTGTGTCTATTATTTTGAAGATTTTATAATTTTCTTCGAATAAATATGAAATAGCATTTGAGTAAAAGCTTAAATCTTTTCCAAGCGAAATTGTTCGGTTATTTAAATGATAGAATTGATCGATAGCATCAAGCATATTTACAATATGTCCTAGTAACTCTGTTTCAATAGTTGAGTTTAGAATCATTACTTCAGTCAGTAGGAGCTTAATTTTGTCAGTTTTGTATTTTAGATATTCTCTCCAATTTACAAAACTATTTATACGTGACTCTGTAACTTGTGATGCAGGATTTATATTTTTACAAGCCTCGTTTATTATTTCTTCTGTTAAGTTTAAATCTCTATTGTTAATGTTTAACATTTCTGACAACCAAACCAATTCATTGTTGACATAAACTAATTTACTACGAATATATTTATTCGTTTTTAGATTTCTATCTTCTTTTGGAAGATGCTGGTTAATTAAAAAAAATATTGATGTAGCAACGATTGAATAACATATTTTTAAGTATATGTCGCCAATGATATAAAAAGAATGAGAAGGCGCGGAAAAGTTTTTAAATAAAATTTCTATTGTAAGTATTGACAAAAGAGAAATAAAAAAGGCAAATTTTATTTCTCTTTTTATAGATTTAAGTTTTATAATAAAACTTATTGAATTTCTTTTTTTAGCCATTTGTTCCTATAAATTTGGTTACTAGCATTACTTATGTTTAATTCTTAAGGATGAATTTATCTACTAAAGTAAACCATTTTTAGGATTTGCCAAAAGTAGAAATGAAAAATGGTCTATTAAGCTAATTGCCCAAATCCGTTGGTAGCTGTTACTGGTAGTTTATTTTACTAAAACCGATTAAAATTATATCTTTTTAAGTGAGTTTCGGGATCCTTGAATATGTAATTTGTGTTTTTCGAAAGTTCATAAACAACAACGTTTGGTTTTGAAGGATAGGGTGAAATAGATTCAATAATATTTGTAAGAGTAATTTTTCCAACTTCAATTAATTTATTTACTGCATCATCATCATTTTCCCAATTTTTAAAAACAAATTTATTAATTTCAGAATGTGCTTTATTTGTCAGTTGTGCGATTGTGTTTTCATCCTTAGTCGCGCTCATTGAATGAATAAAAATATGATCTGTAAGTATATTGGTTTCACTACCAACCATATGATTACCTTTAATATTATAATTTCCAACTCGGATTCGGAATGGATTATTTTCTACGGAAAATAAAGCTATAGATGTTGGATTAAATCCCCCTTGTAGAGTTATAAATACATCTCGAACAAATGGATACATAATTTTATCGTCCTTGATGGAATTTAACAAAGCAACGGTGTCTATGTTTCCATTTAAATCAGTAAATTTTATGTAAAGCTCATTCTGCTTACGAAGCATTTCTTCTGTGATATTATCTGTTCCAAAAGAAGATTCTAAATCTTCAATAATTTCATCAAATGAATTATTATGTCCTAATTCATTAAGTTTCCAAACGTAATTAGAAATGTCAGAAGTTTTGTAAAATTCACCAACGCAAGCAATTGCTAAATTATCGAGCAAAACAGAAACTTTTTGTGCATCGTTTTTCTTAATTTCTTCATCACCAATTTTTAATTCAAAATTAGTGTCAGCTAAAATAAGTATAAATTTATTTGTCACAATGTATGCGATACTCTCCATAGTCTATATGTTTATTACGAATGATTGTTAAATTGCCAATAACTGGTATAAATACGAAATAAACCTTCGTGTGTACACTTATAATCGGGCAGATAACCAAAGGCTGTTATCGCTTCAGGCATTCCAAATATATTTAATTATTCCTACAAATCATAATCAAGCTATTTATTTAATAGCAGTTTATAAGCTAATTATAAAACACCTACAAGGTTTTGAAAACCTTGCAGGAGTAGGGATTTTAGTGACCCTTTCAGAGTTTCAAACTCTGAAAGGGTTGTATTCATAACGTTAGGTGTTTTGAAAACAATTCGTCTTTTCTAGCCCCGGGAGGAGCCTACCGTCTGGACACATTTTCTGATAGGCCACGGATTGAACGGATTTAAACTAATAAATTTGTTGTGGTGAAAAAAAATGTGTTGAAAAAACATAAGTTTTGTAAATAATATTTTTAATATACAACCAAAAATCAGCGATAATCTGCCCAATCTGCGTGCCATTTTAACATAAAAATATTTCTGTCCAGACGGTAGCCTCCCATCGGGGCCTAAAGACCAACATTTGGCCTATTTATCGGCAACTCAAACTTCATGTTTATCGCCTTAAAGTAGCAGAATTTTTCCATAAAAAAAGCTTCGTAAGACCTGAACGGTTTTAAGAAGCTTTGTTACATAACTATTTTAGGGCGTATGCCTAATTCTTCAAGTCTTTAATCACTTTAAAAGCAACATCTACCTCATCTTCGCTCACCAAAATAGTAAACTCATTAGAAGTTGAAATCACCTCGTTGATAATGACTCCTTCCCAGGCCAAACGCTGAAATATAAAGTAATAAATTCCAGGAACAACAATGTTTTCTTTGGGTAATTTAACCGTGATCGAAGCCAAATTTTCTAATTTCTGAATCAGTTTTTCGTTAGCAAAATGCTTGTCTACCAAATGATTCACGCTATTACTCACTACAATATTCGTTTCATTTACTCCACGAGAAGAGGTGTAAAAAATATCCGAAAACGTATTGATATCCGTAATTAAATCCGCTTGTTTGTTCAAAACCGTATCCGATGCCGCAAAAGTATAATCCGTCAGCTCTGAACGCACCGTGATTTCACCAATATTGCGAATCACTTTATTGATTTTGTGATTCAATTTAAAATCCAATTCCTCCGTTAATCGTTTCAAGGCCATCACCACAGCGCCTTGTTTTACTTCTTTACCAAAATCACTTTCCAGCTCGGTCATAATATTCCGAGACAAAGACGTCAAATTGATAATGCCCATCGAAAGTGCATTCAATAAAAAAGGTTTGGTTTTGATGTAATTTTCAACAATAGATGAAACGGTTTTCATAACAAAGTCATTTTTTAAATGGATAAAAAGAAAAATATTTAACTGACAAAATGTGTTAAAATATTTTGCAAATATAAATAAAAAACAAAATGTTACAAATGTAACAAAGGATTTTTTCCATTAAAAATGATAAAAAGCATCGGTAAGGTGTTCAATTGCAAAGGATTCCTTTTCTTTTTGGATCGCAATAATGTCAAATCTCACATTTACATCGATTTCGTTGAGGGTCACATAAGCATCAACAGCTTTTACTAATAATTGGATTTTTTTTGGTTTTACAAAGTCCTGAGGCAATCCAAACTCGATAGAAGACCTTGTTTTGACCTCAACAACGGCCAAAACATCTTCTTTTTGAGCCAAAATATCAATCTCCGCCTTCTGAAAAATCCAATTCGTTGCTAAAATCGTGTACCCTTCTTTTTTCAGAAAATCAACCGCTAGCTCCTCGCCTAGTTTTCCTAATTCGTTATGTGCTGCCATAATTTAAATCAAAATCCTTATGAAATTTTAAACATATGAGTCATTTCAGTTTTTTAAAAACCATAAAAGGCATTGTAGGTCATTTAAGATTTGAATAGGAATGTGCATTATCCCATTCATTATAATGCAAACCCAAATCAGACTTTAGCCAAAATACAGCATAATTTGGGCTAAAGCCTTTCTAAATTCAAATTAAAAAACATCCCGCTAAAGCAGGATGCAATTGATGATTATGAAAACTATTACTCTCACTATTTCAATCTATGGAATCTGTTTTTAAACAATCATAAGAAAACACATATTTAAGAACTCAGATTATTGTGAATTAATCGAATAAAAGAAAACCATCTTTCTTAGTGAGCCTTGTGCCTACCTTTGTGACCTTCGTGGTTAAAACCCAACTTATATGCCCTTCAATTATGGTTCAATAAAAAATAGAAACTTATATGACTTCTATGTTTAAACCAAAAACTATTCAAAAACCACAGTAGAGCCTGTAGCGGTAACTTCAAGTGTAATGGTGTTTCCCAAAATCAACGCGCGATTGTCCTTAATATGCCCCGCTGGGAAATTATACACCACGGGAATGTTATAGGATTTGGTTACATCTTCAATAATTTCAAGCGCATTTTTGCCCCAAGGAATATCGTTATCTTTCATTTTGGTCATACCGCCTACGATAATTCCTTTGATGCTTTCCAAACAACCATTGCGTTTCAAATTCATCATCATACGGTCGATGTGGTACAAATACTCATCCAAATCTTCGATAAAAAGAATTTTATCCGAACAATCAATTGCAGAAGGCGAACCAAACAAACTATACAAAATCGATAAATTCCCACCTACCAATTCTCCTTTGGCTTTGCCCAAACGATTCATTGGAGTAGGTTCAATAGTGTAGGCTAAAGGTTGTCCAAACAAGGCTTTGTACAAAGTAGCAATCGATTCTGGAGCGGTTCTAGGAATACTCACAGGCATAGTTCCGTGAATGGTTTTGTAGCCCAACGTATTCAAATGATTGTGTAAAACCGTAACATCACTAAATCCTACTATCCATTTAGGGTGCTTTTTGAAAGTTGAAAAATCCAATAAATCAATCATTCTCACCGTTCCGTAACCGCCGCGAGCGCACCAAATAGCTTTAATGTTAGGATTATCCATTTGCTTTTGAAAATCGGCAGCACGTTGCGCATCTGTCCCCGCCAATTGATTTTGGTCTAAACCAATGGTGCTTCCAATCACCACTTCGAGCCCCCAACTGTGCAATAAATCGATAGTTGGTTGTAAATTATCCTCAATGTTTTTTCGAGCGGTAGCCACAATGGCAATAGTATCTCCTTTTTGAAGCGTAGGTGGTGTAATCATCTTTTTTTGAGCTTGAGCATTAGTAAAAGTACATACATAAAACAAGAGCGCCAAAACTGCACGCACAGGAGTCAAGAAACAGAACGGTTTCTTATGTATCTGAGCATCGCAATTGAAATGGGGTGAGATTGGCATTCGAACGGATTATAAAAACAAAGATATACATTTCTAAAAAAAGGCCATACCATCATATTATAATCGAAGAAAAATAAGAGCAAAATGAGTCAACTAGATTAAAGATCTCGATTGCTCCCTCCCAACAATTCCATCAACTCCAAATAGCTACGGGTGGTTTTGGCATTATCGAAAGTGTGTATAAAAATTAATTTAAATGAGTTTGAATTTAATAGTTATCCAACTTCTTGGGGTTTTGTCTTCCGTCAAAAACATCCAAAATAATAACACGATCAGCTGTTCTTTCATATAGTATCTTGTAACTCCAAATACTAATGTGACGAAATTTTTGCTTGTTGATTATTGGATCAATAGCGTATTCAAAATTATCGTTTTTTAAAGTTTCTGCTAGATCAATGATTTTATCCACTACCATTACGGCATTTTGAGGGCTATCTTTGAGAATATAATAGTAAATAGAAGCCAGTGAATTGGATGCTTCTTCGGACCAAAGCAAAATCATTTTTTAATAGAAAAAATACGCTTTCTGACTTCCTCTGTAGTAACGGTTTTTGCTCCATTAGCAATAGACTCGCTAATAGATTCAATGTGATTTATATATTGATTTTTGGTTAACGGTTTACCATCAATCGTATGAGCAACAATATAATTCCCATTTAAAACCCTATCAATTTCATCCAAAAGGCTATCATCTTGAATGCTTTGTAGTTTTTGGATAATCTTGGTTTTATGTTGCTCTAAATTCATTATTAAATTTTTAGTGAAGTAAAGTTATTAAAAAATGAAATAGCCTTTAGCTAAAACTCCATTAATTTTGAATAAAGCCCATTCCTATTCATTTTTGTCTAAAAAATTGAAATCGGTTTTTAAAAATTATTACTCCCCTCCCAACAATTCCATCAATTCCAAACATCTACGGGTGGTTTTGGCATTATCGAAAGTAAGTAACAAACGAAGGCCTGCTGGGGTTTGCTTTTCTTTCATTTTGCATAGATTAGGATGCTTTTGTACAAAATCCAAGACTTTATTGAAGCGATTCGATTGGTAAAAATCCGATTGTTGGTCGGAAACAAAATACCCAATCATTTTGCCTTGTTTTAGTACTAGTTTTTCGATGCCTACGCGGGTGGCAATCCACTTAATGCGAATGCTATTCATTAAGGCATTGGCTCTTGCTGGCAAAGGACCAAATCGGTCAATCAACTTATTAATGAAAACCGTGAGTTCTTCTTCATTTTTGACTTCTCCTAGTGCGTTGTACAGCAGCAATCGCTCCGAAACGGTATTGATGTATTCATCTGGGAATAACAACTCAAAATCGGTGTCGAGTTGCAGGTCTTTGACGTATTGTTTGGTTTCGATGTTGTTCTCTTCTGGATACAACTCTTTGAATTCATTCTCCTTGAGTTCCTCAATGGCTTCGTTCATAATTTTTTGATAGGTATCAAAGCCAATCTCATTGATGAAACCACTTTGTTCGCCTCCCAACAAATCTCCTGCGCCACGAATCTCTAAATCCTTCATCGCAATATTGAAACCACTACCCAATTCGCTAAATTGTTCCAAAGCTTGAATGCGTTTTCGGGCTTCTTCGGTCATCGCAGAATACGGCGGACAAATGAAATAACAAAATGCTTTTTTATTGCTTCGTCCCACACGTCCGCGCATTTGGTGCAAATCTGAAAGTCCAAAATTATTGGCATTATTAATGAAAATGGTGTTCGCATTAGGCACATCCAATCCACTTTCGATGATGGTGGTGGCTACCAAAACATCGAATTCACCGTTCATAAACGCCAACATTAATTCTTCGAGTTTTTTGCCATCCATTTGCCCGTGACCAATGCCTACCCGTGCGTTGGGCACCAAACGCTGAATCATACCAGCGATTTCTTTAATATTTTCAATACGGTTATTGATGAAATACACTTGACCATTGCGCTGAATTTCATACGAAATAGCATCTCGAATGGTTTCTTCATTAAAACCCACCACGTGCGTTTCTATCGGATAACGATTGGGCGGTGGCGTAGTAATTACCGATAAATCTCTGGCCGCCATCAACGAAAACTGCAAGGTTCTTGGAATAGGCGTTGCTGTAAGGGTAAGCGTATCTACATTAGCGGCAATGGTTTTGAGTTTGTCTTTTACATTTACCCCAAACTTTTGCTCCTCGTCTACTATCAATAAACCTAAATCTTTGAAGACCACATTTTTGTTAACCAATTGATGTGTCCCAATCAAAATATCTAACTTTCCTTCGGCGAGTTGCTTTAGAGTTTCTGCTTTTTGCTTGGCGGTTCTAAAACGGTTCAAATAACCCACAGTCACGGGCATATCTTTCAATCGCTCGCTAAACGTTCGGAAATGTTGGTAGGCCAAAATTGTGGTCGGCACCAAAACCGCGACTTGTTTGCTATTGTCCACGGCTTTGAAAGCAGCACGAATTGCCACTTCGGTTTTACCAAAACCTACATCCCCACAAACCAATCGGTCCATTGGGCGTTCGCTTTCCATATCGGCTTTGACATCCTGAGTCGATTTTACTTGGTCGGGCGTGTCTTCGTAAATAAATGAACTTTCCAACTCGTTTTGCAAATAACTATCGGGCGCAAATTGAAAGCCTTTTTCCAAACGACGTTTGGCGTACAACTGAATCAAATTGAACGCAATATGTTTGACTCTGGCTTTGGTTTTTTGCTTTAAAACTTTCCAAGCATTCGAGCCTAATTTGTAAATTTTGGGTGGCGTTCCGTCTTTGCCATTGTATTTCGAAATTTTGTGCAGCGAATGAATGCTCACATACACAATGTCATTATCAGCATACACCAACTTAATGGCTTCTTGGGTTTTGCCTTCGACTTGTATTTTTTGCAAGCCTCCGAATTTCCCAATTCCGTGGTCAATATGCGTCACATAATCGCCAACAGAGAGTGAGGTCAGTTCTTTGAGCGTTAAATTTTGCTTTTTCGAATAGCCGTTTTTGATGCTGAATTTGTGATAGCGTTCAAAAATCTGGTGGTCGGTGTAACAAGCGATTTGGTTTTCTTCATCGATAAAACCTTGATACATCGGCAACACGATGGTGTGGTATTGCTTTCGAATATTTTCGGCATTGGCTTCGTCTAAACTTTCAAAAATATCGTGAAAGCGTTTGACTTGTCCGTCATTGGAACAAAACAAATAATTTTTGTAGCCGTTAAAATGGTTTTCGTTCAGATTATTCAATAACAAATCGAATTGTTTGTTGAACGACGGCTGTGGCTGAATATGAAATGGAAAGTCGTTTGCGATTTTAAACACAGCTTTGCTCCCCCATTCGACCACCGAAAAATCCAAAGCGCGCTTGATGAAACTGGCTTGGTTCAAGAACAATTGCTCGGGAGTGGAGCGTTTGATTTCTTGGGATAATTTCGAGAAAGCTTCTTCGGCTTTGCCAAATTGTTTGTCTAAATCGACCAATAACAACTCGGTATTTTGAATAAAAATTACCGTTTGTGGCGAAATATAGTCTAGAAAAGATTCTCGATTTTCTTGAAAAAAAGAGTTTTCTACATTGGGAATAATCGTGATTTTTTTCTTGGTCTCAATCGATAATTGGGTGGCAACATCAAAGGTTCGAATACTTTCAACTTCGTTGCCAAAAAACTCGATGCGGTACGGATTATCATTCGAAAATGAAAATACGTCTACGATTCCTCCACGCACGGAAAACTCTCCGGGTTCGGTAATAAAATCAACTCTTTTGAACTCGTATTCAAACAATACCTCGTTGATAAAATCGATAGAAATCTTATCATTGACCGCAACTTTCAAGGTGTTTTTGTCCAATTCCTTTCGGGTAACCACTTTTTCAAAAAGGGCTTCGGGATAGGTGACAATCACGGCAGGTTTTTTACGCGAATTAATGCGGTTCAATACCTCAGCACGCAACAACACATTGGCGTTGTCGGTTTCTTCTATTTGATAGGGTCTTCGGAAAGAGGCGGGATAAAACAACACGTCTTTTTCGCCTACCAATTGCTCCATATCGTTCAAGTAATAGGCAGCTTCCTCTTTGTTATTGAACACCAACAAAAAAGGCAATTCGGTTTGGGTAAACAAAGAACGCGTCACAAATGAAAAAGCAGAACCCAACAAACCTGTCAAATGCAATTTGGTTGCTGGATGTGTCGTCAAACTCGCACTAATTTGAAGGGTTTTGGGCGATTTTTCGTAGGTAGTATATAAAATAGGCTTACTCAATGCGTGATGTATTTGAAGGTAAAGTAACCGTTGATGGGATGGCTCTGGCGGTATCTTTGATCATTTGCAACATTTCGGTTTCACCAAATTCAATCGGAATCTTCATTTTCATATCCACTTTGTCCATTTCACGTTGCAACGCAATGAGTTCTAAGTTGATTTCGGTGATTTGGCGCACCACTTTTTGCGCAGGTATTTGTGACAAATGCAAATACATATCCAACAAACTCACATTGGTGAGTAGAATGGAAATCCTACTTTTGATAGAAGGCGTATTGTATTGATCCGGAATATTGTCTTTCATCTCCGTTACCTTTTTGGTCAGCGCTTTCGATTTTTTTTGAAAAGCACTAATCGAACTTTGAGGTTTTTGCGATAATTCGTCCATAAACGTGCGCCACTGACTCCAAAACGAAAGACTATT
Organism: Flavobacterium sp. LM5; assembly: GCF_002017945.1. NCBI lineage: Bacteria > Pseudomonadati > Bacteroidota > Flavobacteriia > Flavobacteriales > Flavobacteriaceae > Flavobacterium > Flavobacterium sp. LM5. The sequence continues at coordinate 312,967 of NZ_MUFX01000001.1, forward strand.
TTGCGCTACATCATTAACAGGAGCACTTTGAAAATCCCACCCTTTGTTGATTGTTTTAAAAATAACTTCTTTTCGTTGGGCTTCTTTTTTTTGAGCTTCCAGTCGGAGTTTGTTGTCATCGTTACAAGAAGACAAAGAAATTAGGGCTATAAAAAGGAACCAGATGGGTTGTTTCATTTGAAAAATAAATTAAAGGCTCAAAGTTACAAAGTAAATTTTAGTTATCAGTTTTCAGCTTTAGGTTTTCAGCCACGAATGCACCAAAACTTATTAAATCAGAATTGGCAATGCCTGATGAATTCGTTTCCTATTTACACACCCAATTATCCCAAAAAAATTCGTGAATTCGTGCCAAAAAAATTAGCTGCAAAAAAGAACCGTAGGTTCGACCATATTGTAGGGATGGATTTTAATCCGTCCTATTTTGAAAACATTTAAAAAGAAGCCACGAATGCACCAATTCTAATTGAATCAGAACGTATGAATTCGTTTCCTATTTACACACCAATTATCCCAAAAAAATTCGTGAATTCGTGGCCAAAAAAAAGCCCGATCCAAGATCGAGCTCTTTCAAAACCAAAACAAATTAATCTAAACTATTTAAAATTGGGTGCTAGCCCTGTGTTTTACTTTTTAACTTCCACAATGCTCACCGCATATCCGCCACCTGGAGCAGAGAATTGCGACAATTGCGATTTGCTATTCACCTTGACTTTTCGAATAGTGTACGCTTGTGGATTGGTTTTATAATGCGCGTCTTTGGCATCGGCATAAATGGTCGCTTCGTACGTTTTGCCTTTATCTAGAAAGTCTAATTTTATTTTCGAAGTTCTTGGCGTTTCACCGTTTACATTTCCGACAAACCAATTGTTTGTTCCTTTGGCTTTTCTAGCCACGGTAATATAATCTCCTGGCTCGGCTTCGAGGTATTTACTCTCGTCCCAATCCATCGCAACGTCTTTTATGAATTGAAAAGCGTCAAGGAATTTGTTGTAATGTTCTGGGAAATCGGCCGCCATTTGTAAAGGGCTATAAAGAGTAACATACAACGCCAACTGATTGGCCAAAGTGCTGTTGACATGAGATTTGTTATTCGGACTAAACGAACTGATGTTCATTTCGAAAATACCCGGCGTATAATCCATTGGACCACCCAACAAGCGCATAAAAGGCAAGAGCGTCACGTGATTCGGTTTGGAACCACCAAAAGATTGGTATTCCGTCCCTCTAGCCGATTCGTTGGCGATCAAATTAGGATACGTTCTACAAATTCCAGTAGGACGCACCGCTTCGTGGGCGTTGACCATAATTTGGTATTCGGCCGCTTTTTCTACGGCGTATTGATAATGATTGTTGCTAAATTGGCTGTAATGATTAGATCCTAACGGCAAAATATTCCCAACATAACCACTTTTTACTGCATCATACCCGTTATCTTTCATAAATTGATATGCTTTGTCCATATGGCGCTCATAATTACGGACAGATCCCGAAGTTTCGTGATGCATGATCATTTTTACCCCTTTGGCCTTTGCATAGTCACGAATCCCTTTGACATCAAAATCTGGATAAGGAGTAACAAAATCAAATACATAATCTTTAGAATGCCCAAACCAATCTTCCCAACCTTCGTTCCAACCTTCGACCAAAACGCCATCAAATCCGTGTAGCGCAGCAAAATCAATATATTTTTTCACATTTTCGGTAGTGGCACCGTGTCGACCATTGGGTTTTACTTTCGTGTAATCCGTTACTCCAAGTTGTACCGAAGGCAATTCATCGGTATATGACCAAGAGCTTTTATCGGTAATCATTTCCCACCAAACCCCAACATATTTCATGGGTTTGATCCAAGAGGTATCTTCAATTTTACAAGGATCGTTTAAATTCAATGTCATTTTAGAAGCCAGTATTGTACGGGCATCATCGCTGACCATAATGGTTCTCCAAGGAGAATTGTGTGGCGCTTGCATCAAGCCTTTGTCGCCAATTTGGTCAGGAGTCAACCACGATTCGAAAATCATGTTTTTGTCATCCAAATTCAAATGCATACAAGAATAATTGATCAATGCCGCTTCGTGCAAATTGAGATACAATCCTTCTTTGGTTTTCATCAACAACGAAGTTTGTACTCCCGTTGGAGAAAAGGTGGTTTGCGATAAATTGGCCGTTTTGGCTTTTTCGCTAAATCCTCTAATTTCGGATAATTTTGAAGTAGTATAATCGTATTCTTGCGTATCATAATCTCCCGGAATCCAAAAAGCAGTGTGATCGCCGGTCATGGCAAACTGCGTTTTTTCTTCTTTGATTACAAAATACGATAAGTTTTTTTGCAATGGGAATTCATAGCGAAACCCTAATCCTTCATTAAATAATCGGAAACGAACCACCATTTGTCGTTCGGTTTCTTTTTGATTTAAAGTAACTGCTAATTCATTGTACTGATTACGAATGGAAGCCACTTCGCCCCAAACCGGTTTCCAACTTTCATCAAAAGTAGCGGTTTTAGTATCAGTAAGTACAAAATCATTTCGTAAGGATTTTTTATCATTTTTTAATTCAAATCCTAATTTACTGGGTTTGATCACTACTTTGCCTTTGTAACTTAAGGTGTAACTTGGTGTGCCATCCGAAAGCAATGAAAATGTCATGAGCAATTGTTTATCGGGCGACTGTAATTTCTGGGCTTGTACCGAAGTCATTCCGATCCAAAATAGGAAAGCGGAGAATAAGAAGTGTTTCATTTTTTTAATTTAAAAAGGATTAAACATAAGTAAAGTGCGATTCCAAAAAGAAAAACAAGCGTTACACTTGATCTATAAATAACCGAAATCGATATAATCAATAGCTTTTAAAATTCCCTTTCGGCATAAAAAACTACACCTACAAAATTAGCCGCTTTATCACAGTGAAAACGATAGCGTAAAAAAAAAGTAGATTGAAATTTTTGTAACTATTTATATTTTAGTTATTTACAAAAACAAAGTAGGTAAAAAAAGTGGGCGGATTATGAATAAAAAGTGGTTACTTTTCCTGAGAAGTTCCAATTAACAGCACTTGATTTTCAAATTCTTCTCTTGGACCTCGTGCTTTGTTTTTTAATTGCGAGCGGTAATTGTAAATGGTAGACACTGAATATCTCAAGAACACTGCAATTTTAGCACTGTCTTTTATTCCTAAACGAATCAAAGCAAAAATGCGTAATTCGGTGTTGAGTAATTCGCCTTTTTTCAAATGAATCGCATCTTGATCAGACAATAAATTAGAAAATTCTTCTTTAAATGTTGGAAACAATTCCAAGAAGGTTTGGTCAAATTGAGTGTAAAACTCCTTTAATTCTTTTTCAACAGCCGCATTCGATTTGACCAATTTGAGCAACTCATTTACTTTACCTGCTGTGGCCATTACTTTGAGTTTTTGGCTGAATTCCTCAAGTTTACCAATATAATCCGAGCATTGGTCCATATAACGACCAATGTAAATTTCCTTTAACAAACTGGCCTCGGCCAGGGTGGCATTGGTAGCATTCAAGCGTTGGTTGATTTCTTTTAAGTCCTGATTCAAATTAGAAAGTTGTTCATTGGCCAAAGTAAGAGCTTTTTGAGCCGCAGCTACTTTTCGCATTTGTTTGAAAAGCAAAACCAAAGCAGCTAGCAGAATTATCGACAAAACACTTACCGCTATCAAAAAAATGGTCAATTGTGTACGATTGGTTTCATTTTTATGATCGTAAGCTTGATTAATGATGGGCAGCATTTTGGATATTTCATAGGTACGCAGTTTGGCATTACAAAACAACGCATCTTCCAAAGAGCGCTTGATGTACGTGTACGCCCTATCAATATCGCCTTCTTCATACAAGATAAAAGCTATTTTTCGTAACGAAATATTTTCTTTTTTGGCCAATTGCAAATCAGAAATAGCCGAAAGAATCAACCATTTTTTTTGTTGTTCCTTGTCCTTTTTTAACCGATAACCCTCAGCAATCAAATACGCTAAAACCGCTTGATCTGGATCTTGGGCAGAAGTAGTGCTATAAAAAGAACGTAGCGAAGCAATCGCTTGATCGTATTGCTTTTTTTCAAATAAAACATCGGTATTGGCAATACAAAATTCTCGGCTTTTCGGCTGAAAATACAACATAGAAGCATCTCGGTAGCGTTGAGTCAATGCCTTATACTTTTGTTTTTCTATAGTCGAAGCTGCGTATTCCGTTAAGTAACCATAAACAATGCGGTACGTTCCATAATAATAACCCTTCAAGTTGGGGGTTTGATTTACGGGTATTGAGGCCAACAAATCCATCGATTCTTTGTACATGCCTGAAGTACCTAATATCATGGCCACATTGAGTTGAGCCCCATTTACTCTTTCTAAATCGTTTAAAAATCTTGCTACTTGCCCACTTTTCCGAGCATAAGTTAGCGCCGAGTCCAATTGATAAGTGGCGTATTCTGAATAAAGTTGTCCGTAAATAGCATACCGTTGCTCGTTGGAAGTACTATAACGCAATACTTCTTTGAGATGCAGTAAGTGCGTTTCCTTTTTTTTAGTAGTCACCGAATAGTTCTCAACGGTTCGATCTAATTTTTGCAATAAAGAAGCCATATCATCCTGTCCCAAAAAGTAATTGGGGTACAATACAGCCAAAAAAAGAAAAACCAATGGTAAAAAAACGCTTCTATTCATTAGGTAAAAATAGGGATAATTTCATTTTCCTTTCTCTAAATTAACCCTATTTAAGATTTTGATGGCTTTACTACCTGCCAAAAGCTCCTCAAAGGGACGGATTAGTACTTCAATTTTTTGTTTTCTAAACTTCGACAGTATAAATTCTATTATTTTTTACTCACTTTCTAATTTTTTAAAGATTAAACAACATACAATTACATTTTTTTATTAAATTTATTGTCATTTTTGCGAAATCGATATTTTTAAGATAAATTCTTATCTTTGTTCTCCTAAAACGGCAACTTATGAATCCAAAAATATTAATCATTGGCGCGTGTGGTCAAATCGGAACGGAACTGACCCAAAAATTGAGAAAAATTTACGGTACCGAGAACGTCATCGCCTCCGATATTCGAAAACTGAATGTAGATGTGGTCAACTCGGGTCCTTTTGAAGTCATCAATGCGCTCGATTTTAACCAAATCGAACATTTGGTCGAAGTACACCAAATCACCGATGTCTATTTGATGGCCGCTTTGCTCTCGGCTACTGCCGAAAAAAACCCAGCTTTTGCTTGGGATTTGAATATGAATTCCTTGTTTCACGTCCTGAATTTGGCCAAAGCCGGAAAAATCAAAAAAATATTCTGGCCTTCGAGTATTGCGGTTTTTGGACCCACTACTCCCAAAGAAAATACCCCACAATACACCATTATGGAGCCTTCGACCGTGTATGGCATTAGCAAACAATCGGGCGAAAGATGGTGTGAATACTACCACAACCTTTTTGGTGTAGACGTGCGCAGCATCCGTTATCCGGGCTTGATTAGCTGGTCCTCACCTCCGGGCGGCGGCACTACGGATTATGCGGTAGACATTTACCACAAAGCCCTCGAAAACCAATCGTACGAATGTTTCTTGTCGGCTGAAACCAAAATGCCAATGATGTATATGGACGACGCCATTGCCGCTACCATCCAAATTATGCAGGCACCAGCGGAGCAAATCAAAATTCGTTCCTCGTACAACTTGGCCGCGATGAGTTTTACACCCTCCGAAATCGCTGCCGAAATCCAAAAGCACATTCCTGATTTCACCATCAGCTATGCACCCGATTTCCGTCAAAAAATTGCCGATAGTTGGCCTGCCAGCATCGACGACAGCCGTGCACGTGAAGATTGGGGTTGGAACCACCATTTTGCCCTCGACAATATGACGGTAGATATGCTTGAACATTTGAAATAAAATAACAACTGGCTAATGTTGTTAAACATATAAGTCATTGAAGTTTTTCATATAATTAGAAGCCGATAGTAGCCCATAGAAGTTGTATTCGTGCATTCTTGGCTGTTATTTAAACATAAGGCACATAAGGACATTTAAGTTATCCCTTTTCTTAACTTAAATTCTTTATGTGCCTTAGTTTTTTTTTGGACAATTCATCAAGAGCACACGAACAGATTTTACCACACTTCCCCTCCCGTGATACGCTATATCTTTGCTGCCGAACCCCGTCAGCAAAGGATGCCGCTCCTCCCGGGGCTAGAAGAGACGAATTGTTTTCAAAACACCTAGTATAAATAAAACTTTCCTCCTGCAAGGTTTACAAAACCTTGTAGGTGTTACAGTTCCTAGATTATAAACAGTAAGAAAACAGGTTGCTTTATATTTTGAAGAATATTTGAAAAACCATAAAGCAAAATAAAACTTCATAGCTATCCGAAAGTCTAAAATAAAAAATGCCTGAGAATCCCGTATTTTTGATTTTGCGAAACAAATAATACTTTATGGGACTCTTCAGGCGAAACAAAAATATCAAAAAACCAGTTATTCGACAAATTATTGACCTTGTTCCTCGATGGATGCTTGAATCTTGTGCTAAAAAACACAGTTCCGACAAAGGCTGTATTAAATACAAGACTTACGACCAATTTGTTGCATTAACTTACGGACAGCTTAATAAATGCTACACTTTAAATGATATTTCCACTGGAATTGGGGTCAGTGAGACTTTTATTGGGGATTTAGGACTGATTCAAAGTCCAGCACGATCCACGATGAGTGATGGCAATAAAAAACGTGATTGGAAAGTGTTTGAATCCCTATATTACAGGCTTTTGAAACATTATGGAAGAGTTTTAAAAAGTGAATCTCAACGTAGTATTATCAAAGAAATTAAAGAACAAAACATAAAATTGATAGACAATACCACAATCAGTTTGTGCTTGAATATGTTTGACTGGGCAAAGTTTCGGACAGCAAAAGGTGGCTTAAAAATACACACCTGCTGGGATGATAATTTACAAATCCCGAATTTGGTAAATATAACCGAAGCTAAAACACACGATCGGTATGGTATAGGCCAGTTAGTTTTCTCAAAAGGAACCATCGTTGTGGAAGACAGGGCTTATTTTGATTTCGCATTGATGCTGCATCGAATTCAAGCAGAAAATGTTTTTGTAACTAGGATTAAGACAAATACTTTGTACGAATCCATCCAAGAGTTGGATTTGCCAGATGAAGAAGACCAAGACATTATCAAGGACGAAATAGTTGTTTTAAACAGTAGTAAAGCCATAGAGACAGGTATTAACCAAGAAAGACTAAGATTAGTCCATGTGTATAAGCAAGACGAAAATAAGATTATCGAAATAATAACCAATAATTTAGAATGGTCAGCAAGAACAATAGCCGATTTGTATAAAAAGAGATGGGATATCGAATTGTTTTTCAAGGCGATGAAACAAAATCTACAGATAAAAACATTCTTGGGTACAAGTGAAAATGCGGTTAAATCGCAAATTTATATCGCTTTGATTTGTTATTTGTTGCTTGAATTGATAAACAGAACCATATCAAAAAAGACAAAGTCATTCTCAAATCTGGTTGAAAAAATCAGAATCTGTTTAGTGTATTATTTAAGTTTAGATTATATCTGCAATCAGGTTGGAGATGGAGCCAAAAAAATAAGATCAGAACCAGAATTAAAATTCAGTTCTGACTTATTTTCAGCATAATAAAAAAGTAAACGCCTATTTATAATGGGTAACAAGGTATTTTATGCTCATTCATTAAAACTTTCGGATAGCTATGATAAAACTTCACTTATCCACCCGATTATTAGGTGTATACACGAAAGTTTATTTCGTATATATACTAATTACCAGCAATGTTGAAAAAAATCGAGGCTTTAAAAGGAATGTAAAGTAATTATTTAGTATTTTTATATTTCAATTAAAATTAATTTTATGCACTACGATAAAGAAGATAATAGTAACACATCTCAAGATTCGGGAAATAGTGGAAGACAAACTCCAGAAAGAGATACATCAACTTACCAGGAAAGATCAGAAAACCAAAGTGGTATACTTAAGAAATAAAATATATTGTCGAATAAATTAATACTAAAATTAGTGATGCTAATATCAGATTTATTGATGTTTTAAGATCTTTTATTCGGCTATTTTGGTTTTTTAATCTTTTGCCTATACAATTTTGTAATGAAACAATTCTGTTTGAAAGAAAAAGTTCAAGTTCATCTTTAGATTTGTCAAAAATATCTGTTTGCAAAATTTCGCTAGGAATTGTGCCTTTTAAACCTTCTGCTTTGGGATAAAGTATTCGTGAAAGAAAGAATAATGCAATAAGAAAAAACAAAAGAAAAATTAAGCTAATTTGGTTAAGTAATGAATATTCATCATAATTTTCACTCTTGCTCACTAAGAAGCCAATAATAGAAACACAAACGGCAAATAAAATTTGGAAATAATTATTCGCTTTACTGATTGTAGTATTTTCTGAAATAGTTATTTCATCCATTAAAAGTTCAGCTTCTCCTTTGACTAATAAAAGTGCTTCTTTATCTATACGATTTAAGATCTGTTTATTTTCTTTTTCCATGTTTTAAAGATAGAAAAATATTTAAAAAAAACACTGCCGGTAACACACGTGGCTGTTGCACAACTAAAAAAAAAACTAAATCTAACTTTTAATCATTTTTTTTAAACAAATTAACCATTGAAAATCAACATATTATATTTTAAATAATTTAATAAATCAGAATTTTAAGAGGGAATTTTAGTTGTGCAACAAGAACACACGTCTTGCACCATTTGCGAATTTAGTGGAATTACCGTTTTTTATCGTATTTTCGTTTAGCCGAAAATACTCGTCTTCGTAAGTCGCAAACAGCGCAAGGCGCAAGAACGTTGTGCGACAGTTAACCAAAAATCGTGAAAATGGACGAGAATTCATATTTGAGAAAACCACCAATAAATCTAAATGCAAAACAAGTAATCGCAATAAATGCGTTGTCTTTTAGTGTAGATATTTGTGAAATAGCTTTTGAAGAATTAATTAGAGATTTAGTAAGTTTTAGTAATAATCCCAAAAGTGAGAAACTCATTTTTCCAAAAATATTCTCAAACGTTTGGACAATTATAAATAACTCGTGTTTATTCAGAAATATATTAGAAAAACATTTCGGAGTTTTAAAAACAGATATTAGTATGCTTGAGTTTAATAAAGCGAAAAGAATTCGTAATACAAATCAACATATCGAAGATAGAATTAATGAAATTCTGACATTAGAAACGTTACCGATTTATGGTTCGCTATCTTGGTACAGAAACATAGAAAACTCAAATAATGTTGAACAATTTTTTCTGTTTTCAGGTGTTTTTGATGATATTAAAAAAGCTGGAGGAGAAATGATTACTCCTAATAAAGATAAATCTAATAGAATTATTGACGAATTAATTTTCAGCAGTGTTACAAAACTTAACGAAAACAATTATCCAACATTAACAATTTCATTATACAAAATAATGGAAGATATTACTTTTTGGGTTGAATATTTAGAATTAGAAATTTCTAAAAATATGAATGGAAATGAAAACATAGAAAGACACAAAACAAATTTATATGCTAAATTGAAAAGTCATTGGACAGAATAACCGATCGCACAACAGGCTGTTTGGCAAGATTGCGAATTTTGTAGTAAATACACGTTTATTTCTCGCAAGAAATTTTATCTTTGATAGAAAATAATCGGTTGCGAACCTTGCAACCTCGCCAATCACCGGAACGTCAGGCTGTGAAAAAACCTCTTTTTCTACCCTCACTAATGCGAGCGTCTCAATCGTACCCAATATCATCAAAAGCTTATAATGTTCAACGCTCTTGTGACAAATTTGAAATATTTATCATCGTTAGCACGAGCCAGAGGCATCGCGCTAGCTGTTGAACTTAATGCTGCTAGTGGTTCGAAGTTTCTAACATTTACAATCTCAAGGAAAAGCAATGTTTTATGAAAACAAAAAGTCCTCGCCTAGCCCCGATGGCAGTGGAAATCCTTTGTTGCCGGGGTTCGGCAATAAAGATTGTAACGAACAGCGGGACAACTCGTGTGGTAAGCAAAGAAGTACTGCTCCTAAAAAAACACACACGAATTACACGAATTGGCACAAATACATTCCTTCGAATTCCCATTTGGCAGCCGTGTTAGTTTTCCTTAGGCGGTTACTTCCAGCTTGTATCCTTTGCCGCGTACCACTAGGATGTTGCTCTTTGGGTCAAGTTCTAGTTTTTTTCTGAGTTTTGAGATGAACATATCCAGACTACGGCCGACTATAACGCCTTCGTCTTCCCAAATTTCTTTTTGTAAGCGGCTTCGGGCTATGGTTTCGTTGGGAGCTGAAGCAAAGATGCGCAACAGACGTGTTTCGGTTGCGGTGAGAACTTCGGTTGTTTCATTGATTTGCAGTTGACGTTGCTGCGTATCAAACACCACCGAACCAAAAGTAAATAGTTTGGCATCCTCTGTTTTAGCTACCGTTTTTTTCGGCTTAGTTGGCTTCAAAAAAACAAAACCAAGCAAGGCAAAAAATGACAAACCACCCAAAAGATAAGCATAGTTTGTTGCGATGCCATTGGGTTTAAAGGTAATGTTCATGGTATAACAAGCCACCGGTTGCTTTCTTCCTAGACAGGCTACAATATCGTCTTTTTTATTTTTGGAAATGGCGTATCCATAAGCGACAGTCGAGTTGGCGCAATTAAGCACGCTAACTACATAATCGTTGGCGAGCGGGTCTTTGGCTAACCAACGCTGCGTCGTTTTCACCAGAGCATCGGGCTGAAAGCTAAACGCATTCTCAAAAGTGATTTGATACTCGTTTTCGGAAATCTTTTTTATAGGAAGCACTCTTGAAGTACTGTCGCCAGACTGCAGGAGTATGTCGTGTCCGATGCGACGCAATAACACTTCTCGTTTAGAACTAGCATAGTTGTCATTATCCCCGAAGCTAAACCCAACACTGATTACAACAATGAATAAGAGTCCCATCCATCCGAAGAGGTAGTTGCGTTTTCTGGAATGGAGATATTGTGTAAATTGCATAGTGTCAAGTTTATATTTACAAAGTTTACATTTTTATTTACAATCCCAATTGCTTCAGCCTTAAAATATTCAAATACATTCGCAGTATCAATTTTAAAAAACAGCAACGTTATGAAAAAAACCATCTATTTGTTGACCTTAGCCCTGACTTTACTAAGCGGAGTAGTCTTGGCTAATTGTGAAATGAAAAATGAAAACAATTCCCCCAAGAAACCAAGCTCAATTGCTGACAAAAAAGCCAATGAAAAAGCAAGAAAAAAATGGGAAGCTTCTCCTGATGGAAAACGGTATATGGCTTGGAAAGTTTCTCCATTGGGAAAAAAAGTACAGGCTAGTTATGAAAAAATAAAGCCTTCTTTAAAAGCTTTCAACAAAATGGAAGCTGTAGTTATTTGTATTAATTATCAGCGTCCAAGTACAAATAATTCGGGACCAAAATGGCTTATTGTGGAAATTAATGGCGAACGATATATGATGCAATTCATTCCTAAAGAATTCGAGCAATTAAAAGACCTAAAAGTTAACGACAAAATAACAATCAAAAGCCGCAGCGCCGGACTTTCTGATAATCATCCCTATTTGATTTTATCGAGCGACTATATCGAACACGACAATAAGGTACTTTTTGAACGTGATTTGAGCAAAAATAATGGTTGTTAAGGACTAGATCGCGTGGTTTTAGTTATCTTCTCAAAGCATTCCTGTTTGAACGCTTTAAATTCACAAGCAATATGGTACTTGAAAAATACAACCCTATCTGAATTAACCATTCCGAAGCGATAAAAAGAGCGATTGAACAAGTTCTGGGAGAAAACCAATATGAGATAGCACATATTGGTGACAGAGGAACAACCATCGATATAGAATTTTTAACGGGAGTTGGAACCTGTCATGGATTCGGGGTTGCAAAAGACAATAAGAGAAATGTCTACAAAGTTATATTTTAATAAAAAGTTGAAATCCGGTCTTAGAAAAATAGAAAATGGTGAAGTGTGTTGCGTAAACCTTTTTGACTTCCGCTAGACTAGTGCGAGCGTCACGCTCCTCCCCCCACAATCCATACAAGACAAAATTAAACCTTCTTACGATGGGTTAGCACGAGCCAATGGCATCGCGCTAGCCATTGAAATTAATGCTTCCAGTGCACGAAGTTGGTAGCATTTACAATCTGACTTAACAGCCATATTGCCAATTCGATATTGCTGTTTTTATTATGAAAACAAAACGTTCTAGCTAAAATCCTAATAGTTTGCAACTTCACACCTGACAGATTTTAAAAACCTGTCAGGTGTGAAGTTGAAGTATTTATAATCTAACGAAACAGCAATAGTATCAAAATGATATTGCTGTTTTTGTTATGAAAACAAAAAGCTCTCGCCTAGCCCCGATTGTAGTGGAAATCCTTATGACCCGTGGTTCGGGGCATAAGATTATAACGGAAAGCGGGACAACTCGTGTGGTACGCAAAGAAGTGCTGCTCCTAAAAAAATAAACACAAATGACACGAATGGGCACGAATTCGTAGTCAAATGGTAGTTCTTTCTTCAACCCTGTCAGAGTTTTGAACTCTGACAGGGTTAAATAAAAAAAGTCTAGCTTTCACTAGACTTTTTTAAGGTATTTCGAAAAAATTATTTAACTTCCAAAATGTTGTTGGCGGGTTTTACATCGGCTAGTAAACCACTAGGGTCGATGGTGATTTTTTTGATGGCTGATTTGGGTTTGCCAATCGTCAACTCATAGGTGGGATACGCCCAAGCCCAATCCTTGGCCACCGTTCTTTTGATGGCTGGCGTTGGATTTTCTTTTTCAAAACTCATCATTCGCAACGGAATGTAGAAGCTTTCGGTAGTGCCATCGGTGTATTCTACATACAAATCGATAGGCATTGGCATACGCCCGATACGTTCTAAAGTCACCACGGTTTTGTCGGCAGCGTCTTTGGCGTCTTTTATGGCGTAATCAATCGTATTGGTGGTTTGGGTCCAATCGGTCAAATACCAGTCCAAATTGGCGCCAGAAATGCGTTCTGCGCTTCTTTTGATGTCATTTGGCGTTGGATGTTTGAATTGAAAGTCTTGGTAGTACTTTTTCAAGGTTTTCAAAAGGTTGTCTTTTCCAATCAAATAACCCAATTGCGTTAAGAAAACTTCGCCTTTGCTGTAAGAGGTGATGCTGTACCAACGGTTTTTGTCAAATCTATCGGCGTGTGTGCTTTGCGGTTGCTCTTCGCCAGAATTGGCCATAGATAAATAACTTTTGTAAGCATTGATAAAAGGATTTTCAACGGGTTTGTCAGAAATGGCATTCAGACCAAAATCTTCTAAAAACGAAGTGAATCCTTCGTCCATCCATCCGTGTTTGGATTCGTTGGAAGCCAAAACGTGTTGGAACCAAGAATGCGCCATTTCGTGACCGGTAACTCCCAATAAACCTTCGAAAGTGCCTTCGCCTAAAATCAAGGTACACATGGCGTATTCCATTCCACCGTCGCCACCCTGAATTACAGAATACTGCTTGTAAGGATAGTTACCAACGGTTTCATTGTAGACTTTCATCAACTCGACTGTTTTGGGTTGCAAGGCTTTCCAATTGGCAATAATCTTTGGATTGTTTTTGTAAATGAAATGCAAATCGACGTTGTTGGGTCCTTTGACCACATCGTGTAAAAAATTTTTATCGGCTGCCCAAGCAAAATCATGCACTTCAGGAGCGTAGAAATGCCAAGTACGTTTCCTTTGTTTTTTATTCACAGGAACGGTAACTCCTTTATCTTGATACCCTAATCCAATTTGATTTTTGTTTTGTAAATAGCCTGAACCTCCCAAAACATAGTCTTTATCGATTGTGATTTTTACATCAAAATTTCCCCAAACGCCGTGAAATTCGCGGGCGATATACGGATCGGCATGCCAACCTTCAAAATCGAATTCGGCCATTTTTGGGTACCATTGCGTCATGGATAATTCAACACCTTCTTTGTTATTGCGTCCTAAACGACGCACTTGTACTGGTACTTGTCCTTCAAAATCTAAGGTGAAAATAGTTGAGGCTCCAGGTAAAATCGGTTTGGCCAAAGTAACTTCAAGTATCGTTCCTACTTCTTTGGCCGTTGCTGGTTTACCATCTTGCTTAAAATTGGCGATATGCAAATAACCTATTTCGTTCGGCTTTAAATCTTTGATGCGGCTTTGCTTGGTTTCTACCCCATTTACCGTGGCTTTGTGCACCATTCTTCCATCTGGATCTTTGATGGATTGAATTCGAGCATCCATTTCGCTTCCGGGTTGAAAGGCATTGGCAAATAAATGATAATAAACTCTGGTGAGGGTTTCGGGTGAATTATTGGTATACACCAACTCTTGTTTTCCTTTGTATTGATAGGTTTTGACATCCATCGACACCTCCATTTTGTAATCGACATGCTGTTGCCAATAACTAGTGTTTTGCGCTGAAAGCCATCCAAAGGAAGCCATCAGAAAGGATACTACAATAATTTTCTTCATGCTTGTTGTTTTATATTACTATTGAAAAGGAATGCTTACTTCTATTCATTACGGCATTTTGCGTTAGGGATTGGAGTGAAAATCCTTTTTGAGGCTTTTTCGGCCTCAAAAAGATTGTAACGTAAAGCCCGACCCTTGTGGTAACGCCCAAACCATTTGATTTTAAAAAATGCTGTTTAGTATAGCATTAAGCAAAAAGGAATTATCCTTGAATTTTCTTTTTATTTTTTGATCCTGTGGTCATTTGTTGCGCCATTTGGAACGCATTATAAGCATTGACCATTTTAGCAGAACGCGCTACTTCGGTTGCTTTTTTCTGTTCCTTTTTTTCGCCAACTACGACATTTTCTGGCAATGGTGTTCCAGAATTCATCAGGATTTGTTTTACTTGCTTGGCGGATAATTTTGGGAAATAAGAACGAATCATCGCTGCAACTCCAGCTACATTTGGCGACGCCATAGAGGTGCCTTGCAAATATTTGTATTTGTTATTCGGAATGGTAGCATAAATTTCATCGCCTGGAGCAAAAACATCCACGTTGAAAGCCCCATAGTTGGAAAAACTAGTGATCACTTCGGGGCCGTAGTTATAATTGATTGCGCCCACGGTGATTACGTTTGCAGCAAATTCTGTTTTATAATCATCGGAATCATTAGGGAAATTGCTGTTTTCGGGTAAATCGATGTTCAATCCATCATTGCCCGCTGCATGTACAAAAAGAACGTCTTTTTTCTCGGCATATTTAATAGCATCGTACACCCATTGTTTTTGAGGAGAAAAACTTTTTCCAAAACTTCCGTTGATGACTTTCGCGCCATTGTCTGCCGCATAGCGAATAGCCAAAGCAATGTCTTTGTCGTATTCATCGCCATCAGGAACGGCACGAAGGGTCATAATTTCAACATTGTTGGCCACGCCATCTCCACCTAAACCGTTGTTTCGTGACTGTGCAACAATCCCCGCAACGTGAGTTCCGTGTAAGGCCTCTTCTTTTTCGGGTCCAGCAACAGTATTGTTTCCGTATTTGGTGTTTTTGATATCATTCACATTATCGCCTACTACTTTTCGACCGTCTAATTCGAGATTTAAATTGTAATTCAACTGGTCGTAAACGTACTTGCGGTACTCCTCCAATTGTCCTGCAAAATCGGCACCAGCGGCATTGGTCAAAATTTGTGTCATTACCGTTTTCGCATTTAATAATTCTGGATCAACCGTTGTTATGGCTTTCACTTCGTCAAGCGTATATGCTTTTTTTTGTAAATGCTTTTGCACCACTTGGTCAACATTCATGATAAAATCTACTTGCTGTTTGCCTTGCATGGCCTCGGCATATTTTTTATCATACGCGGTTTTGGCTTTTTTGTAAACCAAAGAGCCATCGTCGCCTTTTTTCACGATACGGGTCATTTCGAGGGTTTCATGTAAATCGTTACCCAAGAAATTCCAACCATGTACATCGTCGATAAAACCATTTTTATCGTCGTCAATACCGTTGCCAGCAATTTCTTTTTTATTGGTCCAAAGTACTGATTTCAGATCCTCGTGTTCGATATCTACTCCTGAATCAATAATGGCGACCACGACTTTTGATCCTTTTTTGTCTTTGATTAACTCGGCATACATTTTGTCGACACTCATTCCAGGAATACTGTCGGTGGCCAAGTCTAAGTGCGACCAGCGCTGCAATTGTTGCTCGGTTAACGTTCCTTTTTTACCAGAAAAAGTCTGCTGAGTTTGTGCTGTACCCGATAAACAAAAAGCCAAAGCCACTGCTAAAGCCCATTGGGTGTATTGTGTTTTTTTCATGAATAGTTTGGATATGTATTAGGTTTTCAAAATTAGTAGAAGCATTTAATAAAACGCCCTCTAATTAACGGTTTTTTGTGATTCTTAAATAAAAGTAGCACAAAAAAACCATCTTACTAACCAAAGCAACACAGCACATGCACAAAATCAATCACTTACAATAGTTAACATTGACCAAAAGTTTGCCAACAAGAATACTGAAAAATGTATTTTTGTAAAAAAAGTGATTTTGAACTATTAGGATAAAATATGAATAAAATAGCCGCATTTTTCAAGTTAAAAGAACGAAATACTTCATTCAAGCAAGAATGTATTGGAGGAATGGTCACTTTTCTGGCCATGGCCTATATTGTTTTTGTCAATCCCAATATCCTGGCCATGACAGGAATGCCAAAAGAAGCCTTAATTTCGGTCACTTGTATTGCAGCTATTTTTGGTACCCTTTTGGTGGGTTTGTGGGCCAATGTTCCTTTTGCCATGGCGCCTGGGATGGGCTTGAACGCCATGTTCGCTTTTACGTTAGTACTCGGAAAAGGCATGTCTTGGCAAGATGCTTTGGGTGTCGTTTTTCTGTCAGGTGTATTTTTTACTATTATTTCCCTTTTTGGGGTTCGACACAAAATTGTAGACGCGATTCCTAAAGATTTACAGCTTGCTATAGGTTGTGGTGTGGGATTATTTATAGCCTTTATCGGGTTAAAACAAATTGGTTTGGTAGTGACGCATCCACAAACTTTGGTGGGCTTGGGTAAATTTTCACCAGCAGTAGTTATCGGCTTGGCGACTTTACTTTTGACCGTAGTCCTTGAAATGTACCGCATCAAAGGATCTATTTTGATTGGCATTATTTTCGGATCAATCTTAGGCTTTGCTTTTGATCCTGCTATTGGCGCACTACCAAGCACTATCGTGGCCATGCCACCTTCTATCCTGCCGCTTTTTGGCCAATTGAATATCGTAGCCGTTTTGCACTTGAGTTTTGCCTCGGCCATTTTTTCATTTCTATTTGTGAGCTTGTTTGATTCCATTGGCACGGCCATTGCTTGCTCTTACGAAGCCAATTTGGTAACCAAAAAAGGAAAAATGCCGCATCTCAAAAAAGTGCTCGAAGCCGACGGAATTGCCGCCATGGCCAGCGGAATTTTAGGAACGAGCAATACCGTAACTTTCCTTGAATCGGCTGCGGGTATTGCCAACGGTGCCAAGACTGGTTTAAGCGCGGTGGTGGTAGCCTTGTTTTTTTGTCTTGCCTTATTTTTTTCGCCCATCATTACGCTAGTCCCCGTTTATGCCACGGCACCGGCCTTGATTTTAGTGGGTATTTTCATGTCCAAGCATTTATCGAAAATCAATTTTTCGGAATTGCATATCGCTGTGCCAGCATTTTTAACGGTTATTCTTATGCCGCTCACGTACAGTATTAGTAACGGCATTGCCTACGGATTTTCGAGTTATATTCTATTGGCGCTACTGAGTCGTAAAACCAAAGAAGTGTCTCCATTTATGTGGGGTGTTGGGGTATTTTCAATCCTAAGTCTTTGCTTAGAACAGATGGGGTAAAGCGCAATGTTCTTAAGTAAAAGGATAAAATGATTGCTGATTTTTGGTTAAAAAGGCGAAACAATCGTTAATCTAAAATCTCTAAACTTAATAACTTTAGGATAAAGTTGGGTATTCGAGATAAACATCACCATTAAAAAGCAACATGAGTTAGATAACAAAAAATAATATACTTTTCTTCTAAAATTTATCTTAATGTAAAATGATTTTCATAAAATTGTAGTAATTTATTACAAAACCCCTATTTTATGAAAACAAAATTACTTTTGCTGTTTTTGTTTTTGACGATTACCTTGCAGGCCCAAACGAATTTGGTTCCCAATGGTGATTTCGAAAACTGGACATCTTCCTCACAACCAGACAAATGGTTCAGATCTTTTAGCGGATTAGTATTCCAAAGCACTTCAGCTCAAAATGGAAGTTCGAGTACTAAAATGCAAATTACGAGTGGTACTCTTAATTTCATCAACAGTGAATTTTTTCCGGTTGTAGCCGGTAAAACGTATCGCATTACGATGTATCACAAACTGGTTACGGGAACTTTCTCGGCCATTGACCTAAGTTTGTATCACCAACCAGGTACTTTTAAAGAAGAAATTGCTAAAAAAACAACTGCGGTAACTTCCAGCACCGAATGGCGTAAATTAGAATTTGACTACACCCCAACCGTAAGCGAATCTATTGAAGTGGATATTTGGACAACCGGTACCCTGAACTCAGAAATTTTAGTTGATAATGTTTCTGTAGTTGATGCTGCTACTTTAGGACCACTATACACTTCGATTCCTGACCTTAATTTTGAGAAAAAACTAATTGAATTAGGTTACGACTCCGGTACTCCTGATGGTAAGGTGTTGACTTCAAATATAAAGGCTGTAACATCACTCACTCTTGACGCAAAAATCATAGCAGATATAACGGGTATTGAGGATTTTGTGGCATTAAAAACATTAGATTGCTTTAGTAATAGTTCGTCTTCCAGTGGCGGAGATGGTTTATTAACAAAACTGGATGTCTCAAATAACCGGGCATTAACAAGTTTAAATGTTTCTGCAAATAAACTAAAAACTATAGACATCTCGAAAAACTTGCTACTAACCTCATTAAATGTTTCTACAAATGGGGTTACTGCATTGGATGTTTCTAATAATGTAGCTTTAAATACACTTTATTGTTCTAATAACCAATTAACCACACTAGATCTCTCTAAAAATGTAGCTTTAAAGGAACTTTATTGTCCTATGAATCAATTAACCACACTAGGCCTTTCTAAAAATGTGGCTTTAAAATATCTTTATTGTAGCAACAATAAATTAACTACCCTTGATTTATCTAAAAATGTAGCTTTAATTGTCCTTTCGTGTAGTTCTAATCAATTAAGCAGTTTGAATCTCAAAAATGGTAAAAATACTTTACTAACTAATTCAAATATATTGCTTTCATCCAATCCGAATCTAAGCTGTATTTTGGTGGATGATGCTACCTATGCCAATACCAATTGGGCGGATAAAAAAGATTCTTTTGCTTTTTTCTCTCCTTATGATTGTAGCTTAACAACACAAATAGCTGATACTAAATTTGAGGACAAACTCATTGCGTTAGGCATTGATACGGATGGGAAAAATGGTGTAATCTTAAACTCAAGTATTGCAACTATATCTACATTAGATGTTAGTAATAGTGGCATTATAGATTTAAAAGGTATCGAAGGGTTTAAAGCCTTGACTGCTTTAAATTGTTCTGGAAATCAATTGAAAAAATTAGATCTTTCTAAAAACACCACGATTGCTGCTTTAAATTGTGCTAATAATCCAAGTTTAACTTGTATTCAAGTAGCTGATATTGCCGCTGCTGAAAAATGGAACACTACCAAAGATACTACAGCAAGTTTTAGTTTAGATTGTACTATTTACACGTTAATTCCAGATACTAAATTTGAAGATAAATTGATTGCACTGGGGATTGATAAAGATGGTAAAAACGGCAAAGTGGCTACCCAAAGTATAGCTGGCATAACCTCACTTAATGTTAATTACAGTTCTATAACAGATTTAACAGGAATTCAAGATTTTGTAGCTTTAACTAGTCTAAATTGTTCTAGCAATCAATTAACCACATTAGACCTTTCTAAAAATGTAAGTTTAAAAGGACTTAGTTGTTATACTAACCAATTAAACACGCTAGACCTTTCTAATAATGTGGCTTTAACTTCACTTGATGTAACAAGCAACCAATTAACCACACTTGATCTTTCTAAAAATGTAGCTTTAACATATCTAGTTTGTAATAGCAACCAATTAACTACACTAGATCTTTCTAAAAATGTGGCTTTAACTTCACTTGATGTAGCTAGCAACCAATTAACCACGCTGGATCTTTCTAAAAATCTAGCTTTAAATGTACTTTATTGTTCTAACAATCAATTAACCACATTAGACCTTTCTAAAAATGCAAGTTTAAAAGGACTTAGTTGTTATACTAACCAATTAAACACGCTAGACCTTTCTAATAATGTGGCTTTAACTTCACTTGATGTAACAAGCAACCAATTAACCACACTTGATCTTTCTAAAAATGTGGCTTTAACTAATCTAAATTGTTCTAGCAACCAATTAACCACGCTAGATCTTTCTAAAAATGTGGCTTTAACCACACTTTATTGTTCCGAAAACAAACTAAGCAGTTTGAACCTTAAAAATGGTAATAACTCTTTAATCAAGTCCGATAAAATATACCTTTCTAAAAATCCTAATCTAAAATGTATCGTGGTAGACGATGTTGCCTACGCTAACAACAATTGGGCGGGTAGAAAAGATACTTTTGCTTTTTTCTCTCCATATGATTGTAGCTTAACAACACAAATAGCTGATGCTAAATTTGAAGATAAACTCATTGCGTTAGGCATTGATACGGATGGGAAAAATGGTGTAATCTTGAACTCAAGTATTGCAACTTTAACTATGTTGGACGTTAGTAATAGTGGTATTATTGATTTAAAAGGCATCGAAGGGTTTAAAGCCTTGACTACTTTAAATTGTTCTGGAAATCAATTGAAAAAATTAGATCTCTCTAAAAACACTGCAATAGCAACTCTAAATTGCTCAAATAATCCAAGTTTAACTTGTATTCAAGTAGCTGATATTGCTGCTGCTGAAAAATGGAACACTACCAAAGATGCTACAGCAAGTTTTAGTTTAGATTGTACTGTTTACACGTTAATTCCAGATGCTAAATTTGAAGATAAACTGATCGCACTTGGAATTGATAAAGATGGTAAAAATGGTAAAGTGAAAACTGAAAGCATAGCTGGCATAACCGCACTTGATGTTTCTTCTAGTTCGATAACAGACTTGAAAGGAATTGAAGATTTTGTAGCGTTAAAAACCTTATACTGTTACAGTAATGGTTTAACCAGCTTAGATATAACTAAAAATGTTGCTTTAAAAGATTTATCATTTAGTAGCAATAAATTAACCACATTAGATCTTTCTAAAAATGTGGCTCTAACATATATTTCTTGTTCTAATAACCAATTAACCACATTAGATCTTTCTAATAATGTGGCTTTAACAACTCTTAATTGTTATAGCAACCAATTAACCACGCTGGATCTTTCTAAAAATGTAGCTTTACAAGATTTATTATGTAGTAACAATAAATTAACCACATTAGATATTTCTAAAAATGTGGCTTTAACTAAACTTAATTGTCATAACAACCAATTAACCTCACTAGATATTTCTAAAAATGCGGCTTTAACTAGTCTTGATTGTACTCTTAATCAAATAACCACGCTCGATCTTTCTAAAAATGTGGCTTTAAAAGAACTAAATTGTTATATTAACAAATTAACTACACTAGATCTTTCTAAAAATGTAGCTTTATCAGATCTTAGTTGTTTTGGCAACCAATTAACCACGCTAGATCTTTTTAAAAATGTAGCTTTATCAGACCTTAATTGTTTTGGCAACCAATTAACCATGCTAGATCTTTCTAAAAATGTGGCTTTAACTTCACTTGATGCAAGAAATAACAAGTTTCTTACTATAAATCTCAAAAATGGTAAAAACACGTTGATTACCACCAATTCAATTAATCTTACTGGAAATGCCAATCTAAAATGTATTTTGGTGGATGATGTAACCTATGCTACGGATAATTGGGTTACCAAAAAAGATGCTTCTGCCTCTTTTAATGCCACGGATTGTACTCTGTATACACTAATCCCAGATGCTAATTTTGAACAAAAATTAATAGATTTAGGCATTGATACCGATGGGAAAAATGGAAAAGTTATAACTTCTAGTATTGTTTCACTTACTAAATTAAACGTTTCAAATAGCTCAATAACCAATTTGACTGGAATTGAAGATTTTAATAGTTTAACTGAGTTAGTTTGTGAAAATAATAGTTTAACTACCATTAATTTAGCTAAAAATCAAGCCTTACTGTCTTTAGATTGTTCCAATAATAAACTAACAAGTTTAGATGTGACCAAGAATGTTAATTTGAAGACTTTATACTGCAGTAACAATGAATTAACCACGTTAAATGTTTCTCTAAACAAAAATCTAACGGAATTGTCATGTAATTCAAATAAATTGTCTGCGTTAGATGTTACCAAGAATACAACTCTAACCTCACTAAGTTGTGGCACAAATCAATTGAAAACGTTAGATGTTTCAAAGAACGTTCAATTACAATCTTTATCCACTAGTCAAAATTTACTAGAACAATTAAACGTTACTACTAACACAAAACTTGAATCTATTGTATGTAACAACAATTTACTTAGTACACTTGATTTGTCTAAAAATGTAAAAATAACCACGATTGATTGTTCGTACAATACATTGAAAAGTTTAAATCTAAGAAATGGTAATAATGCATTTGGAGCCGGGATGATGTTTGTAAAGAACTTTACCAACAACCCCGCTTTAACTTGTATAGAAGTTGACGATGCCAACTATTCTAATACAAAATGGCCTTTTTACAAAGACGCTACTGCAAGTTATAGTACAGATTGTAAATTTAGTTTACCTTCAAACAATTTCGCAATTGAATCAAAAGGAGAAACCTGCCTAAATTCAAACAATGGCGAAATAAACATTACTGCAACAGCAGCTTATGGATATAAAGCGACAATAAATGCAACTCCATATACATTTGCCAATAACAGTTTAAAAGTAACCAATCTAGCACCTGGGACTTATAAAGTAACCATTACTATTCCTGGTGAAACGTTCGAACAAATTTTTACTATAGTTATTCCTAAAGGAGCAACTATTACAGGAAAATCAAGTCTATCAGCAGAAAAAGTAGCGGTTGAAATTGCTACAGGAACGGCTCCTTATACTGTTTTCTTGAATGGAGTAGAACAATTTGAGACCAATGCTACTTCTTTTACTGTAGACGCGAAAACAGGCGGTCTATTGGAGGTTAAAACTGCCAAAGCTTGTGAAGGAATTTATGCGAAAGACATTGCAGCATTAACTGGTACAGTTTCCGCTTTCCCAAACCCAACTTCTGGGGCTTTTGAAATAGAAATACCTGCAACCAACAAAGAGGTTAGCATCAGTATTTACTCGTTAGAGGGTCAATTGATCTCTAATAAAATATATACAGTTGAAAACGGAAAAGTTCAATTGTCACTTGAGAATCAACCTGAAGGGATTTATATGACTAAAGTCGAGTTTGACCGTCCTGTTTATGTAAAAATTATTAAAAAATAAAAAATGAAACGTTTAGTATATTTATCAATCGTTAGCCTAATGGTCACTGCTTGTAGTAGCGGTGGCGGTGACGACAAACCTGAAGTTAAAAACACAGCACCTACAGTACCTGCTTTGGTAGCACCTTCTGATAACAAACTTTGTTTGAACGCCACTGTTGTATTTGAATGGAGTGCTGCAACTGATGCAAATAACGATGTAATCACTTATCAATTACAAGTTGCCAAAGACAATCAGTTTACTCAAATAGTGAAAACCGAGGATGTTCAGGGCTTAAGTAAAAGCATCAACTTAGAAAAAAATACCGCTTATTATTGGAGACTTAAATCCACAGATAGTAAAGGTCTTTCTAGTGCGTATTCATCCACCTACAAGTTTTACACTTCAGGAGATGCTGTAGTTAACCATCTTCCGTTTGTGCCTGAATTGGTGGCTCCTACCCAAAATGTGGTGTTAAATACTTCAAGTACTACACTAAAATGGAACGCTACTGATGTTGATGCCACTGATGTTTTAACTTATGACATCTATTTTGGAACCACAGCCAATCCTACTACAAAAATCAAGGAAAATAATACTTCAAAATCATTTGATGTTACTTTGGAACCTACTAAGGAATATTTTTGGAAAATAGTTGTTAAAGACAACAAAGGTGGAGAAACTACTGGACAAGTTTGGAAGTTTAAAACCAACTAATCACTAGTTTTATAAAAAAAAGCCCCGTTTTCAATTATATGAAAATGGGGCTTTTTTATGCATATTAAAAGTCTTTTATAAAACCTCTTCACATTTAAAAATCTCTTTTAAACGAACGCCTTTTTCGGTGTGTTGTACCGTAATGATTTCGTTATGGGCATCGTGTTCTAAGAACAAGAAGTGGTTGTGATCTGCGGCGGCGGTGAGTACTTTGTTTTTCTCAGGCATAGTGAGCAACGGGCGCGTGTCGTAGCCCATCACATACGGCAGCGGAATATGGCCAGCTGTTGCTAATAAATCGGCGCAAAAAACGATGGTTTTTCCTTTGTACGAAATAAGTGGTAGCATTTGCTTTTCGGTGTGGCCGTCGGCGTAGAAAATGTCAAAACCCATTTCGGTGGATACACCAAAATCACCTTCTGGACGTTGGATAAAATGAAGCTGACCGCTTTCTTGCATAGGCAAAATATTTTCGGATAAAAAAGAAGCTTTTTCGCGTGCATTGGGTTTTGTGGCCCATTGCCAATGGTTTTCGTTGGTCCAAAATTTAGCGTTTTTAAAAGCAGGTTCATAACCTGTTCTCTCTTTATTCCACTGAATACTTCCTCCGCAATGATCAAAATGCAAATGGGTCATAAAAACATCGGTAATATCATCGCGATGGAATCCGTGCTTTGCCAAGGAAGCGTCTAATGAATGACTGCCCCAAAGCGAATAATACCCAAAAAACTTTTCGGATTGTTTGTTGCCCATTCCTGTGTCGATCAAAATTAAGCGATTGCCATCTTCGATTAACAAACAACGTGCGGCAATGTCTATCAAATTATTAGCATCGGCGGGGTTGGTTTTGTTCCAAATGGTTTTGGGCACTACGCCAAACATGGCGCCACCGTCGAGTTTAAAATTTCCGGTTTCTATAGCGTATAACTTCATTTTTGATTTTTATTTTATTTCAAAAGTATGATTTATTGTGAAGAAAAATGAAAATTATAAGTTAAGATCGGGATTCGAGTGAGCGTAATGTCGTTAAGATAAGGAATAATCAATAATTTGATTGTTGATTTTTGATTAACAATTTTTGATTGCTGATGGGTAAAACATTGAAAAAACTAGTCTTTTTTATTTATTAGCAAAAAATCTAAAATTGTTAATTTTTAATCTAAAATCTCTTAATTTAAGGACATTACGCGTGAGGGATGGCAGTGGAGCTCTTTTTAGTGAAGGCATTTTTCTTGCCTTTACTAAAAAAGCGGGAACGTACAGCCCGACCCGAAGTTTTTACGTAGGGGCACGCCCAAATAAAAATATCCTCGTCTAGATCGCCTCAAACAATTTTCCTGGTAAGGGACGAATGACGCCTTTGAGTTCCATATTGAGCAAGATTCCAGATAACCTGAAAATGGGTAAATCGCAGGCTAGAGCAATGGTATCGAGCATTTCTTTGCCCGATTGTAGCAAGTAATCATAAATTTTTTGCTCTTCGGGAGCTAAAGAAACGAACAATTGTTTTTGGATAGATTTGGTTGGGGTTTGTAGGTCCCAATTGAGATGATACACCAAATCAGCCGCGTTGGTGAGTAATTGTGCTTTTTGGGTTTTGATCAACATGTTGCATCCCTGACTGTATTTGTCTGAAACGCGACCGGGAACGGCAAAGACGTCTCTGTTGTAATCGTTGGCCATATTGGCGGTGATTAAAGAACCTCCTTTTTCGGCCGATTCGATGACAATTGTTGCCTCACTCATTCCGGCAACAATACGGTTGCGGCGCACGAAGTTTTCTTTGTCCGGATTGGAGCTGCTCCAAAACTCGGTCAAGAAACCGCCGTTTTGCTCCATTTTAGCCATGTATTTTTTGTGGGTTTTGGGATAAATTTGATTCAAGCCGTGCGCCAAAACGCCAATGGTTTGTAATCCGTGTTCCATCGCCAATTGATGCGCGACAATGTCTACTCCGTAAGCAAAACCACTAACAATAATTGGGTTTAAGGGTGCCAAATCTTCGATGAATTTTTTACAAAACTCGGTTCCAGCAGAAGTAATTTGTCGGGTTCCGACGATGCTGATGATTTTGCGGTTATTCAAATCGATCGACCCTGCGGAGAAGAGCAACAGCGGACTATCGAAACAATGCTTTAATCGTTCGGGATACGTTTGGTCTTGAAAATAAGAAACACTAATATCGTTTTTTTGAATAAAATTAAGCTCGGCTTGCGCTTTGACATAAATGTTTGGCTCTTTTAGATTTTTGAGCAACATGGCTCCCACTCCATCAATGGCCGCCAATTGCTGGGATTTGGCTTGGAGTACTGATTCGGCATCGCCAAAATGATGGATTAATTTTTTGGCGACAATGTCACCTACTCCTTCTACACTTTGAAGGGCTAAGAGAGAAAATAAGGCAGTTTCGGTCATGCGATTCTTTTGGTATTTTGGCGTATAAAAATGAAATTGAAAGGACAGTAAACGACCTTAAAAAATAAAAAAACAACCCAAAAAGGATTGATTTATGGCCATTTTAAAGACTTTTTAAGTTCCTGTAAAATGAATAACTATTTGAAAGTGAAAAGTATAAAATAAAAATGAATTTGTTAATAAAAATTGTGAATAAAACTTTGATAACTATTTTCGTTCGTTAACTTTGCGAATATGAAAATCGAACAATACATCGCTCAGCTTTTGTACCGTTACCAATGTGTAGCTGTACCGGGATTTGGTGCTTTTTTAACTGAAACCCAATCCGCACAATTGCAAGAAAGTACTAATTCTTTTTTTCCTCCTAAAAAAATGATTTCGTTCAATGCGAATCTAAAAAACAATGATGGCTTATTGGCACATCACGTGGCTCAGGCTGAAAAAACATCGTATGATTATGCGGTGAGTTTGATTCAGTTTGAAGTATTTAGCTGGCAAAAAAGATTGGAAACACATGGTGTATTATCGTTTAAAAACATTGGAACTTTTCGCTTAAATGCTGACGCCAATTTGGTATTCACTGCCGAAGAAACGAACCAATACTTGACCACGTCTTTCGGGTTGAGTCCGTTTGTATCTCCGATGGTGAAAAGAGAGCTATTTGAAAAAGCGGTGGAAGCAAAAAAGATGATCGAAGAGCCAACACTTAGAACGCTTAAGGTAGAAGAAGTAGCTGAAGAGGAAACCAAAGGAACTCGTTACCCATTTTTACGTTATGCAGCTATTTTTGTTTTAGGCTTAGGTATCACTTCAAGTGTAGGCTACAGTATTTATCAAAAGGAAATTGAAAACCAAACTTTATTGGTAGAAACATCGGTACAAAAAAAGGTGCAAAACAAAATTCAAGAAGCTACCTTTTTTATTGAAAGTCCAATTCCTACGGTAACTTTGTCTGTAAATACAACAGCTAAAAAAACAGCGGCTCCTTTGCGTTATCACATTATGGCAGGAGCATATCGCAGTGAAACAAATGCCAATAAAGAATTGCAAGGCCTTAAAAAATTAGGCTACGAAGCCAAAAGAATTCCAATCAACAAAAATGGGCTTTATCCTGTAGTTTACGGTAGCTATTCAAATTTTGCAGAAGCCAGAAAAGCACAAAAAGAGATTATTGAAGATCACAATCCCGATGCTTGGATTTTGATTCAAACACTATAAAAAACCAAAACCTATTCCGAAACGAATAGGTTTTTTTTATTAGCATCCTTCGCTAAATCAACTCCAAAATAAATCTGGCATAGTACTAAATCACTTTGGTTTAGGAAAATCTCATCCGAGATTATTCTCGCAAAGATCTATAAGTAACTTTGGCTTTATTGATTTAAAGTGGCTTTGTACATGCGTAATTCTTCCCAGCTAAAAGTATCACCATGCTTTTCTTTTAAAGGACCCAAAGTTTCTTCTTGGTATCCAAAAAAAGCATCGGCTAATGCTATGCGCTTCTCCTCTGGGAGCACTTCTTCAATACTAATTTTTTTCTGGCTCAACAATTTGGTCAAATGCAACATTACGGTTTCCTTGGTTACCATTCGCATCAAAGCAATTTCGGTAATGGATTTCTTTTGTAACCACAGTTCGTAAGTTTCCTCAACGGTAGTTTTCTTTTTGGCTTTACCTTTTTTATCTTTGGTTGCATATCGCTCCTTTTCAGGTGATTCTTGTAGTAAATCGCCATGTTTATCCCTATACGCCGCTTTGATTGTTTCAATTTTCTGAGCTACATAGGTTTTAATTTCAGGAGAAGTCAACTTTTCTTTGGAAATAGGCTCGCCAGCCACTACTGTAGCTAACAAAAGTTGAGCTTTCATGAGCTTCAATACAGCTTTGGTTTGTAGACTTTCTAATTGCGATATTTCGTCAAAAAAACCTTTTGATTTCTTACTATGCTGCGTTTCTTCCAATTTCCAAAGTAAGGCCTCAACTAAGGCGTCCATAGGCTTCCAAAAATAATCAAAAGCGGCATTCAGTCGGAGCTTCACATGATGGAGATCAACCGTTTCGGTGGCGAATAATTTTTGTAGTTGAACCATAAATTTAGTCGCAGGATCTACAAGTTGTTCCATAATTTGAGCTTTTTCAATGGCCCAGACGGCATGTTTCGCTTTCGTTGATGAAGTACCTGAATCTTGATAACTAAAACGATGGTTGCGCCATTCTTGGGCTAACTCCTTCCAATCGAATGTGGTACATAGAAATTGCAAAATAAAATTTTTGGTTTCAAAATGAAGTGCGGCTTGTAAATAGGGCTCGGTCGCTTTATTTTGAGCATACTCCATCACTTCTTGATCATTAGAAATACCATTCATTCTAAGCGGAGAAAGCAAAATAAGCCCTTCTAACGAACGCAAACGCGAAAGAGCAACATATGCTTGTCCAGGAAGAAAAACTTGCGATACGTCGATCGCTGCTTTGTCAAAAGTTAAACCTTGACTCTTGTGAACTGTAATTGCCCAAGCCAACTTGATCGGATATTGTACAAAAGTTCCCAAAACCTCCTCTTCGATTTCTTTCGTCAAAGGATCTACTTTGTAGCGAATATTTTGCCATTCGTACTTTTCGACTTCTATGGTTAGATTTTCTTCCGCAAAATGTACACGAATTTCTTTAGTACCCAGGGCAGCTACTACCCCCATTTTACCGTTAAAATATTGTTTTTCGAACGATACATCATTTTTAATAAACATCACTTGTGCCCCAACTTTCAATTCCAATTGCGATTCTAACGGATACATCTTTTCGGGAAAATCACCCGTAATATCTGGATAATAACGATACAACTTTTGAGGTAATTCAGCAAGCGAATCAGTATTGATCGAATCTGCTTTTGCATTGTGCGTGGTCAAACAAATATATCCTTTGTTCGCTTTAAGATCAAAATTAGGTTGTACAAACTGGTTTAAAATCGCTACATCTTCAGTCGTAATTTCATTGTTCCTCAAATGATTCAAAACAGATATAAAACGCTCATCGGTTTGTCTGTAAATATGAGTAAGCTCAATGTACAAAGGCGGATGCTGAACTAAAACCTGCGCATGAAAAAAGAATTTACCCGTATAGTGTGCACGCAAAACACTCCATTCTTGATCGCGAATAACAGGAGGTAATTGTAATAAATCTCCTATAAATAATATTTGCACACCGCCAAAGGGATTATGATTTTTGCGAACGGTCTGCATCATAAAATCCATAGCATCAAGAACATCCGCTCGCAGCATACTCACTTCATCAATAATCAATAACTCCATATTACGAATTACGGCTTTCTTAAGACCGCCCATTTTAAAATGACGTTGTAAAGTGGCTTTGGTTTCAAATTTTAAGGAGTCAGAAAATTGTGGATCAGAATAATCTGGAATAAAAGCCCCAAAAGGCAATTGAAACATGGAGTGAATGGTGACTCCGTTTGCATTTAACGCCGCAATACCTGTGGGTGCAACCACAACGGTATTTTTATGAGTTGTAGCTATAATTTGGCGCAAGAGTGTAGTCTTACCCGTTCCGGCTTTTCCTGTTAGAAAAACAGACCGATTGGTTTGATTGATAAATTGTAACGTATAAAGAGCTTCGGGAGATAAATTTTGCATGGCGTATAACTAAAAATGAAAAAAAAGATGAATTAATAGGCTAATAGCAACAAAAAAGATAATCAGCGTAAAATTTACGAATTGGAAGATAAAAAAGCAAAAAATAAACCATTACTAAGATCAAATTCAAACAAATTTAAAAAGAATAGGCATTTAAAATTGAATCGCAGCTGTAAACGTGTCACATAATAATAAAAAAGCCTTCATCTTTTCAGATGAAGGCTATATTGCGAATCATTTACGCTTATTTTTTATCGGCTGCTTTTTCTTCTTTTGCAGCTGCTCCAGCTTTGTATTTGTCATTCAAAGCTTTGATGATTTCTTTCGTAATATCAAATTTATCTTCTGCATACAAGATAGATGCGGCATCGCCAGTACCATAGATGTAAGCATAACCTTTTTCTTTACCGTACGCTTTGATAAACTTTTTCACACCACTTACAAGCGAATCCATTTCTTTCCCGCTTTCCATTTGCAATTGTTGAGATAAAGCTTGTTGCGCATAACCTAACTGTTGCTCTCTTTTTTGTAATTCAGCTCCTTTTTTTTGAGCCCATTCTTGACCGTTAGCTTGCGCTTGAGATTGAAAATTAGCAGCCTCTTGTTTGAAACGATTAATTTCAGCTTCTAACTGACGTCCTTTTTCCTGTGCTTGAGTTTTATATTTTGCCTCAAGATCTTTTGCTTCTGTGTATTCTTTCATTAATTCAGAAGTATCCACATAAGCTGTTTTTACTTCTTTTACTTCTGCTTTTTTATCACAAGACACAAATGCAATTGCAAGGGCCAGGATAAGTAATGATTTTTTCATTGGAGATAATTTATTTTAGATGTATTACAAAAATATAAAAAAATAGTTGGTATCAAACTAAAGTTTAAAAAATGGGCAAAATAAGCCAAATCAGTTTTCCTTATTAAACAAAAACAAACCATAAAAATACTCGATTAAAACTGACACATATAGCTTTAAAATGCGGAAATATTTTAAAAAAGAGTACTTCTGATACGTTTTTAAGCAAAAACTAGGCTTAAAATGGCTTAAAATCGATTTTGGCTCTTTTTAAGAACATAAATGAGCGAAGAATACTCCATTGAACGACGCGCTTTCCAATTAGAACGCAAACCAATAAAAAATGCTTTAATATAATTCATTTTTCCTTTTTTGTATTTTTCAGAAAGCAGACTCACATAAAAAGAATCAAATTTCATAGGTAGAACTTTTGTCAAATTGAAATTCTCTTTTTGAAAAAGCAGTTCGATCGCTTTTTTAGAAAAATGCCAAAAGTGAATGGGCACATCGTAGGCCGCCCAAAAATTTTGATAATATTCCGCATCATAAGATTTGAAATTAGGAACCGCTATAATTAAAGTTCCAGAAGGTTTTACTAATCGTTTCAATTCCTTTATCTGAAAATCTAAATCTGGAACATGTTCTAAGACATGCCACATCGTAATACAGTCAAAACTATGATCAGGTAAATTGGAAGTTGTTTCCTCAAAAGAAATACCTTTAGTAAAGGCAATTTTTTTTGCTTTCTCACTAGGTTCAATTCCTACTGTTTCCCAACCATTATTTTTAGCTACCAATAAAAAATCTCCTGTTCCTGCACCTATATCCAAAAGTTTTCCTTTGGATGGCTGTTCTGAGTTAATTAATTGCAATTTATTTTTCAAAGCAATTCCTTTTACAAAATGATAGGCTTTTTCAAAAAGGCTTCTTTTAGAATCGGTATGCGAAATATAATCTACACTTTCGTAATACTTCCCTAAATTATCTAAACTGGGTTGCGGATGTGTGATGAGCATATCCAAAGATTCATCGTGATACAAATCGAATTGCTCTTGAGAAACCGAATAATCTTGTACGGTTAAAAAATGTTTTTTATTCAAAATTGTCATTGGGGTGTGTTATAAAGTAAAAATTGTTATCCTTTTATCAGATAACAATTCTCGTTGATTTAAAATTAAGTTTCACGTGGAACATATTATGTATCGATTTTTAATCGTATCCCAGAAAAACTAAAAAAATAAACAATAAATTAATTTGTAAAAAAAAGAAGAATAGTAAACTTAAAAATTATCGACCCATATAAATTAAAAGTACAGAAACGTCACTTGGCGAAACACCACTGATACGAGAGGCCTGCGAAATAGTAACGGGACGAATCTTATCTAGTTTTTGACGTGCTTCTATAGACATGGATTTAATTTTTGAGTAATCGAAATTCTCAGGAATCTTTACTTCTTCTAACCTAGTCAGTTTATCAGCATTATTTCTTTCTTTTTCGATATAACCAGAATATTTAACTTGAATCTCGGCTTGCTCTAATATTTCATCGTCTAATTCATTCTCTTCAATATAGTGCTTCACCTTTTCGAATTGCAAAATATCATCTAAATCAATTTGAGGACGAGAAAAAACTTTAAACATTTTATCTCCCTGTGTTATCAATGAGGTATCCTTTGCTGCTAAAATAGGATTGGTTTCAGCCACACTAACACTAGTTTCTTTAAAAAAGGCAACCATCTTTTCAGACTCGTTTAATTTCTTTTCCATTCTGCGTAATCGAGATTCAGAAGCCAAACCAATTTCAAAAGATAGTGGGGTCAAACGAAAATCAGCATTATCCTGACGAAGCAAAGTACGATATTCAGCTCTAGAAGTAAACATTCGATAAGGTTCTTCGGTACCTTTAGTAATCAAATCATCGATCAACACTCCAATATACGCTTCATCACGTTTCAAAATAAGAGGTGCTTTATCGTGTACTTTCAAGTGCGCATTGATACCCGCCATCAATCCTTGAGCAGCTGCTTCCTCATAACCGGTAGTTCCATTAATTTGACCAGCAAAAAACAAACCTTCAACCAATTTAGTTTCGAGCGTATGCTTTAATTGTGTTGGTGGAAAATAATCATACTCGATAGCATACCCCGGACGAAAGAATTTTACATTCTCAAATCCAACAACTGAACGTAACGCTTTGTACTGAATATCTTCAGGCAAAGAAGTTGAAAATCCATTCACATACATTTCACATGTATTCCAACCTTCTGGTTCTACAAACAATTGATGTCTATCTTTATCAGCAAAGCGATTAATTTTATCTTCAATAGAAGGACAATAGCGAGGGCCTAAACTTTTGATACGACCATTAAACATTGGCGAACGATCAAACCCTTCTCTTAAAATACTATGCACCTCATTAGAAGTATACGTCATATAACAAGAACGTTGCTGTTTTAACGGAGAGGTTAAATCTGAATATGAAAATTTATGCGGTTTAGCATCTCCTCTTTCTTCATTCATTTTAGAAAAATCCAAAGAACGTCCATCTACTCTAGGAGGCGTTCCTGTTTTCATTCTTCCAGATTCAAAACCAACATTTACTAAATCTTCCGTAATACCATACGCAGCACTCTCCCCTGCTCTACCACCGCCGAATTGTTTTTCACCAATATGAATCAAACCATTCAAAAAAGTACCATTAGTTAAAACTACAGACTTCGAACGAATTTCAACACCAAGAGAAGTTTTAATTCCCTTAATCGAGCCATTCTCAAAAATCAAACCCGAAACCATCTCTTGATAAAAATCCAAATTAGCGGTACCCTCCAACATCATTCTCCATTCTTCAGCAAATCGCATACGATCACTTTGAACCCTTGGCGACCACATCGCAGGACCTTTGGATTTATTCAACATTTTAAATTGAATCGCAGTACGATCAGAAACTATTCCTGAGTACCCACCAAGCGCATCAATCTCACGAACAATTTGCCCTTTAGCAATTCCACCCATAGCGGGATTACACGACATCTGCGCAATGTTCTGTAAACTCATCGTAACCAAAAGCGTCTTCGAACCCAAATTTGCGGCAGCAGCAGCAGCTTCAGAACCGGCATGCCCAGCTCCCACAACAATCACATCATACTCACTTAAAAACATTGTAAAAAATTTAAAAGAATAATATTCTTTGTTAAGTGTTCCACGTGAAACTTATTAAAAAGGTTTCACGTGGAACATGAATAATAAATTAAAGAAAGTCTGGTTTTAATAAAATGTTTCACGTGAAACAAAAAAAAGACAATAAAAAAATTAAAACATTGTTTCACGTGAAACAATACGAGTAAAAAAATATTTTACTGTTCCACGTGAAACAGCGCTAACTTTTCATCTTCTTTTTTTCTCATTAGTAATTCATCAGCTTCTGATTTATCTTTATAACCACAATAATGAAGAATCCCATGAATAATTACGCGTCTTAATTCGTCCTCAAAAGGAACATTATAATCAACCGCGTTATCTTGAACACGCTCTACAGATATAAAAATATCACCATGAATTTCGTTACCTAAAGAATAATCGAAGCTAATAACATCAGTGAGTGTATCATGATCCAGATACTCTACATTAATTTGGTGAAGATATTCATCATCACAAAATATATAATTAATATCTCCTTCCGTTTTATTCTCAGAAACAATAACCTGAGAAATCCATTCTGCAATAGCAGTATCATTCTCTAAAACAAAATCTGATTCGTAATTAAAATCAATCATTTTTATTAAAATATTTTTGAACCTTTTGGTTGAAATTTGGCTGCAAAGGTAGTGATTGTCTGTTTAATATCTCAACACTGTTTAAGTATTGTAACAAACTAGCGGGGAGCGGCTTTGATGTATTGTTGAATGCTTTAGAATTGGATTCAGCTTTACGTTTGGTGTCCTCGCCTTGTTGTTGTAAAGCGGTTTCAAGTTTTAATAATTCTTGATTAATAGAAAGTGAGCGTTGTAAAACATCATTCTTAAAACCTTTATTCAAAAGTTGTTTTTCAAGTTGTTTCATCTGCTCTAAAATCTTCTGTCCATTTCCAGTTAGACCTTGTTTTGATAACTCATTTTGTAGCGCGTCGCGTAATTCCTTTTGCTCTTTATAAATCTGCATTATCGCTTTAGCATCACCTTCGCCGTCTTGACCTTCATTGCCTTTAGCATCCTTTTGACCTTTACTACCAGATTTAGGATCACCCTCACCAGGCTTATTCTCGGGATTCATTTGTTTTTTCATCTTATCACCTAAACCTTTTTGCTTTGAAATAATATCAGGTAATTGCATGCCTTTACCTTGCCCAGGTTTAGGATTCCCACTTTTCATACCAGATAAATTCATCTGCATATTACTCAATAACTCGCTCAAAAAATCAGCTAACTTATTGGATGAGGCAATAGAAAATTGTTGATGTGAAACTCCTTTAGAAATTATACCGTTCCCTAATTTATCAATGGCACTATCTAAATTGTATTGCACATTACCTACTTCCTTGGTTATCTCTTCTTGAATTTTAGCATTACGCAAAGAGAGCGTGAATAAGGAATCGTCTACATGTTTAAATTGTGTCTTTAAATTTTGTTGCTTTTTTAAGTTAACATTATAACCAAAAGAACCAACTTTAGATATTTTAAATTGCTTCATCACCTCCTCCTGAGAGAAAGAAAAAGAGAGTAAATTATCTAAAACTTGGCGTAACATTTTAACGTCTTCTTCTAATTGTTCTTGCTCGTTTTCAGCCATAGATTCTTTTAATTGATTACTTAAAGACTTCAATTCGTTGGCTGCCTTTTTTTGATTCGATTTAGCAGATTGCGTTTGTTTTTTATTCAACTGCTCTTTAGCTGACTTCATATCATTTGAAATAGAATTTTCCAAAGGCTGAGTGTTGGGAAGTTCCAGAGGATTTTTTAAAGATTGATTTTCTTTTTTTACATCCTCTAACTGCTCTTGTATATTCTTAAATTCATCAGATAACTTATCCTGCTGTTCCACTGCGTTCGGAGAAGGTGTGTCAGATAATTTTTGCTGTTCCTGAGAAAGCTTCTCTAATTTATCAGCAATTTGGTTGGTTTTCTTATCGACATAATACCGTTTTGTTAACTCGACTAATTGCTCCAAAGTTTTAACTTGATTACTACTGGATTGTTTGAATTGTTGTAGTTTTTCTTGAAACTCTTCATTGTTTAATTTATCATTAAGTTGGTTTAATTCGTCTAATAACTTCTTGTTTTTATCAATAGATTCAGTAACTTTCTCAAGACGTTTTTCAAGAATAGCTTTCGTTTCATCTTTGGTTTCTGTCGACTCTTTTTGTAGATTATCTTTAATTTTTTCAGCAAAAGATTTCATTAAATCATCTTGTTGCTTTTGTCTTTGAATAAAATCTTGAGCCAATTTTTGATCTTTAAATTCAAAATCTTTCTTCTCTTTTCCAAGCTTTTTTAACTTCTCTAAATCTGAAAACTGTTTACTTTGTTGTTCTAAAGTTTTATCCAAACTATTTAAATTTGAATTTTGTTGTTCAAAAATGGCATCTTGTTGTTCCGTTTTCGAATCAATGTGATTAGAAAAAACTATTGAACGAGTACTCTTAAAATTATGCAAGGCATCATTATCAAATACTTCAAAATAGAAATCATAATCAACACCCTCCTGCACTGGAAGATTAGAAGGAAATGAAAAAACAAATTGATCAAATACACCATGGTTACAATTTAATGTTCCACGTTTAGCAAACTGAGGTTTACCCTTTTCGTAGTATACTATTTGAAGCTTAGAAATACCATAATCATCATTAATCTTACCTACCAAATGGTTGCTTTGTTGCTTTACCTCTGCAGGAATATCGATCATTTCGATACTTGGAAACTGATCTTTGACAACAACGAGTTGATAACTGAGTTTTTCAAAGTTTTTAATGCTAGAATTAGAGGTAATAACTTGATAATCTGTATTTTGATTAAATATTTTACTAAAATTAAATGATTGAACTGTAGCAACAAACGGATAAGACTCCTTCCCTATCATAAACGAAATGAAATCAGTTGCATTACCAACAATTTTCCAAGAAATTTTGGTGCCTTCAGGAATAATTGCATTTCCAGTGCCCTTAACAACCTCGCGCTTTCGATTAAGATAATTAGGGAAATCCATCACCATTTCAAAACTAGCAATAGAAGGTACTGCTACAACATTCAATTCATAATCTTTAGTAATAACAGCATTAGATTCTAAATGGAAAATTAAATTTTCACTCGTATTTGTAAAATTAAATTGAAACACACCAGGTGAAATAGCCTCCATAAAATAACTTTCGTTACCAATGTAAATTAATACATTTTCAGGCACAACGTTACCAACGGCTTTGACTTGCAATACAAATTTTTTATTTTCTTGAACAGATAAACTACTATTTTGAATCACTAATTCAAATGGCGATGGTTTAACAAAAGTAGCATTATAGTGTATCACACGATTAAAACTTTGTGAAATAATAGCCGTATTACCGGAAACATAAAAAAGTAAAATGAAAAATAAAGGAATCAAAGCAATAGGAAGAAATCGCTTATTTTTCTTAAAATTAATCGCATTACTAAAAGGAATCATTACAAAAGATTGCGACATCTGCTCAATAGAGGCAACTAATAATTCAGAAGAAATAGTAGTAGGTTGAGCCAATTGAAGAAAATTAAGCAACTTATCCCCTACTTCTGGAAAATGATTTCCAATAATTTGAGCAGCTTGCTCGTAAGAAATACCCTTTTTAAGTTTGATAATTTTAAATATTGGAAACGCAATAAAACGGACCAATAAAAACAATTCTACAAAAATAAACGTCCAAAATAAAAAAGTACGAGCCGCAGGTTGAAGCCACAGAAAGTATTCAATAAATAAGGTAAATAAAAAATACAGTAGACCAAAACCAATAAAAAGTAAAATTCCACGAACTAATTCATTGGTATAAAATTTACGAGTAAAAGCCTCTAACTTTTGATATATAATGATACGAGATTCCAAGAGATAAAATATTTAAAATATAACCTATAAAATTACGATAATAACCAATTCAAAAACATAAAAAAAAGGCATAAAAGAACACCACTAAAAGAAGAAAAAAAGATTACGAAGGCTAAAATCGTATATTTGTAAAAAAATAAAAAAGATGTCAAGACCCGTAAGAGTGCGATTTGCACCAAGTCCAACAGGACCTTTACATATAGGCGGAGTAAGAACCGCACTATTTAATTATTTGTTTGCCAAAAAAAACAAAGGTACTTTCTACTTAAGAATTGAAGACACGGATCAAAATAGATTTGTACCAGGTGCAGAAGAATACATACTAGAAGCACTAGAATGGCTAGGCATAGCACCAGATGAAACCGTTGGAAAAAATGAAAAATTTGGCCCTTACAAACAAAGTGAAAGAAAAGAATTGTACCATCAATATGCAGATATTCTAATCAATTCTGGGAATGCTTACTATGCCTTTGATAGCGCAGATGATCTAGATAAAGTTAGAAAAGAATGTGAAGAACTAGGAAAAACATTCATATATAATCATACTAATAGAACACAACTTAACAATTCACTAGTTTTAACTGAAGAAGAAACCAAAGCAAAACTAGCCTCAGGTGCTGATTATGTAATACGCTTCAAAACTCCTACAGACGAAACTTTACACTTAAAAGACATCATTCGTGGCGATGTAAAATTTGAAACCAATCTACTAGATGATAAAGTATTATTCAAAAGCGATGGTATGCCAACGTATCATTTAGCCAATATAGTCGATGATCATTTAATGGAAACTACTCATGTAATCCGTGGTGAAGAATGGTTACCTTCCATGCCACTACACGTATTATTATATCGTGCTTTTGATTGGGAAGCTCCTGAATTTGCACATTTACCACTAATTTTAAAGCCTATTGGAAACGGTAAACTTTCCAAAAGGGATGGAGACAAACTAGGTTTCCCTGTTTTTCCTTTAGAATGGACTACAGCAGAAGGTACATCCTCTGGTTACAGAGAAAAAGGCTTTTTCCCTGAAGCTGTTGTTAACTTCTTAGCGCTATTAGGATGGAATGATGGAACAGAAAAAGAATTGTTTTCATTAGAAGAATTATCTGAAAGTTTTGACTTAAAAAGAGTACATAAAGCTGGAGCTAAGTTTGATCCAGAAAAAAATAAATGGTTCAATCACCAGTATTTAATCCACAAATCAGATGCAGATTTAGCACAAGAATTTAAATTAATTGTCGCTGAGAAAACCGGAGCAATAGAAAACCTAGCAATAGAAAAGCTTACTAAAATTGTTTCTTTAATTAAAGAACGTGCCAATTTTGTATCAGAATTTTGGGAACTATCCGACTATTTCTTCGAAGCTCCTACAAATTATGAAGAAAAAGCAAAGAAAAATTGGAAGGAAGAAACACCAGTATTGATGCAAGAATTAATCACAATACTAGAAGGAATAAATGATTTTACTTCATTACATATTGAAACAATAGTGAAAGATTGGATGACGAAAAATGAAATTGGAATGGGTAAAATTATGCAACCGTTTCGATTAAGTTTAGTTGGTGCACTCAAAGGCCCTCACCTGTTCGACATTGTAGAACTAATAGGAAAACAAGAAACGATAACAAGACTACAGAAAGCAATAAACACATTGTAAATAAAAGCCCTCCACTTGGAGGGTTTTTTGTTTAGTTAAGACAGTAAGGTACATAAAAATTCAGCAATATAATGAAAGAGAAAAAATAAAAACAACAATCAAAAAAACTGGTTAAAGAAATCCAATAAAGTATTAACAAAACAATAACTACATCAATTGTAACATAAAAATATATGACACGTATAAGTAGTAACGAATCTTAAAACAAAAATTATGGACGTATTTTTAATTATTACTTTAGTCTTCGGACTGTTTATTTTTCTTTCTTCCTTCTTTACAGTGAAGCAACAAACAAGCATTATTGTAGAACGTTTTGGTAGATTTCACAGTATTAGACAATCTGGTCTTCAACTAAAAATTCCATTAATTGACCGAATTGCAGGACGTGTAAATTTGAAAATCCAACAATTAGATGTTATTATCGAAACCAAAACTAAAGATAACGTCTTTGTGAAACTAAAAGTATCTGTGCAATTTATGGTGGTGAAGGAAACAGTATATGATGCCTTTTACAAATTAGAATTTCCACACGATCAAATTACTTCCTATGTATTTGACGTGGTAAGAGCTGAAGTACCAAAATTAATTTTAGATGATGTTTTTGAGAGAAAAGATGATATCGCTATCGCGGTAAAAAGAGAATTGAACGAAGCTATGACCACCTATGGCTACACCATTATCAATACCTTAGTTACTGACATAGATCCAGATATTCAAGTAAAAAATGCAATGAATAGAATTAATGCAGCTGATAGAGAGAAAACAGTGGCAGAATTTGAAGCAGAGGCATCAAGAATTAGAATTGTAGCCAAAGCCAAAGCAGAAGCAGAAAGTAAACGTTTACAAGGTCAAGGTATAGCTGATCAAAGAAGAGAAATTGCAAGAGGGTTGGTAGAAAGTGTAGATGTATTGAATAAAGTAGGTATCAATTCACAAGAAGCTTCAGCATTAATCGTTGTCACACAACATTATGATACATTACAGGCCATTGGTGCTGATACTAATTCCAATTTAATATTGTTACCCAACTCACCGCAAGCTGGCAGCGATATGTTAAACAATATGGTAGCCTCCTTCTCTGCTTCTAACCAAGTGGGAGAAATGATGAAGAAAACAGAACGTAAAAAAGTAAAAAAAGACAATAACAAAACAATTGAACTACCAGATATCAATGAAGAGACCACAGAAGAATAACAATAAAAAAGAGGCTATTAGCCTCTTTTTCTATTAATAATCCAACCTAAAATGTACGGTATTGCTGCTTGCAATAATTGCACATAATTATTGGAAAGGGTTTCTTTAAAAGATCCTAAATAACTATTTATTATATTTTTAGGCTCAAAACTCTCCCTTGTTTTTTGAAAACTTAAGACTACTTTTTGATAGTGAATTTCTTTTTGCAATTTTAAAATTTCCAAATCCCTTTCAATCTCTGCATAAGAGGCATATTTTTTTGCTTCCATAAATTAATCGTTAAAAAAGATTTCTGAAAATTTCTCTAAAATAGGTCCTTCGACGATTTTATCTTTAATCATAAACAAACCGAGTGTAACAGCAAGGTACAAACCTCCTACCACTAAAAAACCTAAAGCATTACTATTGAAATAATTTCCTAGTGCCAAAGCGGCAGCAACAGAACAAAATAACAACACCATAGCAAAGCAAAGTAAAATCATAGCAAATTTCAAAATCATAGTACTAGATTTCATCACAACTTTGAAACCCCAAAGTTTGTAATAAGCAAGATTACTCTCTATATAGGCTTGCAGTTGTTCTTGAACATCATCTGTTTTTTCTTTAAGTTCGTCTAAAGCCATAGTAAAAGTTATTTTTGAAATTTAGCATTTTTCAATTTTAGTACAGCTAACTTTTCTTCTAAGAAAGAAATAACATCCTCAGTTTTATGACTAGCGTTCGAAACTAAATTATCTAAACTTTGTTCTAAATCATCTTTGGTTAAATATACTTTTTCAACCAACTTATCAGAAACCTCATAAAGTGCTTCATTTAAATTATCTGAGGCCTCCTCTACTCCTTTTCTAATTTTTCTTCTAGTATTGCTTCCTTTATCTGGTGCAAATAAAATTCCAATACCAGCTCCAATCGCTGCTCCAGTTATAAGCGCTAAAATAGTATTACCTGTATTACTTGACATATTTTATGAAAATTTAAAGTTACTATGAATAAAGATACAACTTTATTAACAATGTAAAGTTAACAACCTAAAAAACTAATAAAAATAAGAGTGAAATTAAAAATAAGAGCCATAGATAAACGAAAAAAATAAAAAGGTAAATTGAGTCGTAAAAAATAAATAAATGGCTTAAATATAATTTATGAAAGTCAATTTTAATATAAATCAATTATAAAAAATATAAATAAAATAGAAAATAACTATAATAAAAAAGCATCCTTTTTAAGGATGCTTTTGATAATAAAAATCTATACTATTGAACAACTACAACTGAGAGTTAAAAATCGGCAAATGAATCGTGTCATGCTGTAAATTTTCTTTCACCACTTGTTGTACAAAACTCAATTGGCTTTTTAAAGACATCGTGTATAATTTTTGTAACACTTCTGATTCAAAATCTGAAAATGAAACTAGATTAGAATGTTTCAAAATCAAATTAGAAAATAATAAAGCATTATTATCATTTTTGATGTTTTTAATAACAGTTTGTATCAATAAACTATAATTAGCAATACTTTCAATATTATTAACAATTGAATTTAAAATGATCTCAGCATTATTTTGGTCTTTTTCTTTGACAAATTTATTGATCTCCTTTTGGGTATTCATTAAAAGATTGGCCTCTTTTTTATCTTTTTCTTCCCAAGCATCTTTAAGACCAACTGTTTTATTAAAGACTAATTTTGAAGAAGTTGTATCTTTATCAGTTGTAAAATAACCCAATCTTTGAAACTGAAAATGTGTTCCAGATAATGTACCAGCTAAACTTGGCTCTACAAAACCAGTAACAATTTGCAAAGAGGATGGATTCTTAAAATCTAAAAAACTCTTTTCTTTATGACTATCAGGAGCTTCATCTGTAAACAATCGATCGTACAAACGTACTTCAGCTTCTAAAGCATGCGCAATAGCTACCCAATGCAAGGTACCCGCTACTTTACGTTTACTCGCTTCGCTCCCACTTCCACTCAATGAATCTG
This sequence comes from Flavobacterium sp. LM5, assembly GCF_002017945.1. Classification (NCBI taxonomy): domain Bacteria; kingdom Pseudomonadati; phylum Bacteroidota; class Flavobacteriia; order Flavobacteriales; family Flavobacteriaceae; genus Flavobacterium; species Flavobacterium sp. LM5. The sequence continues at coordinate 356,086 of NZ_MUFX01000001.1, forward strand.
TATCATATGTTGCATGAATTTCAAGAATAGCACCCTCAGCATCTTTGATAACAGACTCTCCTTTAATAATATAACCATTTTTTAAACGGACCTCGTTTCCAATACTCAATCTGAAAAATTTTGCTGGAGCTACTTCAAGAAAATCTTCTTTTTCTATATATAATTCACGTGCAAATGGCACTTTTCTAAAACCAGCCGTATCATCTTCTTGATTATTTTCGGCGTCTAACCACTCTACTTTATCTTCTGGATAATTGGTAATTACTAATTTAACAGGATCTAAAACAGCCATTACACGATGCGCTTTCTTATTCAAATCTTCGCGTAAACAAAAATCTAAAAGGGAAACGTCAATAATATTTTCACGCTTCGCTACACCTATAGTCTCACAAAATTTACGGATGGCAGCGGCGGTGTAGCCTCTTCTTCGTAAACCTGAAATTGTAGGCATTCGAGGATCATCCCAACCATTAACCACTTTATCTTGAACCAATTGCAATAATTTTCGTTTGCTCATAACGGTATAATTCAAGTTCAATCGAGCAAATTCGTATTGACGAGGACGCACTTTTTCAGTATCATAAATTTGATCCAAAAACCAGTCATACAACTCGCGGTGCATCACAAATTCAAGGGTACAAATAGAGTGAGAAATTTGTTCTAAATAATCACTTTCACCATGTGCATAATCATACATCGGATAGATATTCCAATCGTTTCCAGTACGATGATGATGACGGTGTAAGATTCTATACATCAACGGATCACGCATCAACATATTAGTGGAAGCCATATCAATTTTAGCACGTAAAACATGACTTCCTTCAGGAAAATCACCATTTTTCATTCCTTCAAACAAGGCTAGATTTTCTTCAATAGAACGATTTCTATATGGACCATCTACTCCTGGTTGTGTAGGCGTTCCTTTTTGAGCAGCCATATCTTCAGAAGATTGACTATCTACATAGGCTTTCCCTTTTTTAATTAACAAAATAGCCCAATCATACAATTGTTGAAAATAATCAGAAGAATACACTTCTTCGGACCAATTAAAACCTAACCATTGTACATCTTCCTTGATTGCATCGACATATTCTTGCTCTTCTTTAGCAGGATTCGTGTCGTCAAAACGAAGATTTACAGGTGCATTGTATTTTAAACCCAAACCAAAATTTAGACAAATGGATTTGGCATGACCAATATGCAAATAACCGTTAGGTTCTGGTGGAAAACGAAAACGTAACTGCTCCTTTGGAAAACCATTCGCAATACTATCTTCTATAATTTGTTCAATAAAATGAAGGGATTTTTCTTCTAATGCCATTGTTGAGTAATTTGAAAAGCAAAGATAGAAAATTAGATTAGAGTTAACAGCCCTAGCGAATACACTTCATCTAAAATATGCTTATTTTTGTATCAATAATAATCTTAAAGAGATAAGAATCTATTCTAGTTAAGAATGATTTTTACATCATCGTCACATCAATACTACCCAATAAAAATACAACAAATGAGTAAAATTAGATTAAAAAATATACGTACCTACTCCTATCATGGCTGTTTAATTGAGGAAGGAAAAATAGGTTCAGACTATTTGGTAAACTTAGAAATAGACTGTGATTTATCAACATCAGCGTTATCAGATGAATTAAAAGATACGGTTGATTATGTACTTTTAAACAAAATTGTAGAGGAAGAAATGGCCATTCGCTCCAAATTATTAGAACATGTGGCTAACAGAATTATAAATCGTGCTTTATTAGAAGCACCAAGTATTACAAAAGTAGCAGTAGAAGTTTCTAAAATTAACCCTCCTATTGGTGGTGATGTAGAACAAGTTACTATCATTATGAGTAAATCTCGATCTTAGTTTACATTTCAATACAAACTGGCATCTACAAAAGAACCGCTAAATATGTATTAATTTAAACCATGAAATTTGAATTTTAGAAATTTTATACTACATTTGCAATCCGTTTAAACAATGGCGTCGTGGCCGAGCGGCTAGGCTGGGCTCTGCAAAAGCTCCTACTCCGGTTCGAATCCGGACGATGCCTCTGAAACCTTCAAGGAAACTTGGAGGTTTTTTTATGGTTAATTTTTAGGAAAAATTAAATAAAGAAAAAGTTCGAATCCGAACTATAACTCTGAAAACTTCAAGCAAACTTGGAGTTTTTTCATGGTTAATTTTTAAGAAAAATCAGATAAAGAAAGTGTTCTAATCCGGACCATGACTCAAAAGAGATGCATAAATGTATCTCTTTTTTTATAAATATTGTAACTATTCAGCTTGTCTTACTTTCAATTGCCTCCAGCTTTAGCTGGAGTTATGATGGGGATTTATTGCATTGGCTTTAGCAAAATAAAAACAACAAATTTTGGCTAAAGCCTTTAAAAATTTCAAATATCATTTCTCCAACTAAAGTTGGAGGCAATTAATGTCAAAAAAATACCTGATTAGTTACTCATTATTATAAAAAATATGATAATCAAGAATACTAAATAAAGTGTAGTCTTAAACAAAAAAGCTTCTGAAATTCAGAAGCTTTTTTATCTTTTTTTGAATAGAAATGGCTCCTACTCTATCTTTTCTAAGGCATTTTTTACCATTTCTTTTTTGCCTGGAAAAACACCTTGTGCTATTAAAACAATTCCAAAAATCATTAAAACTACAGCAATTCCTTTTTTAATTTTATGAATGTTAGTAGGTGTCATTTTTGATTTTAATTTTTTAGCCAAAACGATTTTAATACAATCAATTAACAAATATGAAACGATAACTGATGTAAAAAAAGTAAGCATTCTAGACGTTTGCATGTCCATTTTTGGACCAACAGAAATGATAACTGCCAACCAAAATCCTAAAACACCAATATTGATAATATTCAAGAAAAAACCTTTCATAAATAAACTTCCGTAGTTCTTCTTGAGGATTTCATCTTCCAATATTTCATCTGGAGATTTCTCGGTATTTCGCAATTTTATAAAAGAAATGATACCATAAGCCAACATCACAATTCCACCGAAAATAAACAAGGAAGGTTCATCTTTAAGACTCGTTATCAAACGATAACTTCCCAAATAAGCGATAGCAATAAAAACAATATCGCCAAAAATAACACCTAAATCAAATACCATTGCAGCTCTAAATCCTTTACTAATACTAGTTTCTAGTAAAATAAAGAACACAGGGCCAATCATAAAACTTAAAAAAATTCCCAAGGAATTCCAGCTAAAATATCATTAATCATTTAATAGTGTATAGTAATTAGTGAATAGTAATTAGTGAATAGTAATTAGTGAATAGCTAAAAGTCTAGTTAAGTTACTTTTCTATTATAGTTCCACCAAGGATGGTTTCTTGATTGATTTGTTTGGGTTTACCATAAATATAAATAGAGCCTCCAGCCTTCACTTTTGCATCTACTAAGGTCGTAGCATGTATTTCAGCTTTTCCTCCCGCAGAAACGTTTATTGTAGCTTGATCGCTTATTAAATCCATACCTTCTAAGATACCACCTGACGCAATGGTAACCGCCTGACTTTTGGTTGTACCTATAAGGTCTAATATTCCACCTGAAACGGCTCTTATAGTCGCTTTTTCGGTATCTAATTCCACTTTGATGGTAGCACCTTCTTTGGTATTTAGTGTCAAAAGCGTTTGTTTGAATGGAAAATCACAAGAAACATAACTGCCTTCACTGGCATCTATGCTTTCAATTTTCTTGAAATGTAGTTCGATTTTAATATCATTTCCGGCCATTAATTTAGGAAAAGGCATTCTTAATTTTAATTGACCATTATTGTTAATAACCTCTACTTCGCTGGCTCTTGTGCCCGAAATACTGACTTTAGTTTCAGCAGCTGGAATCAACTTAACAGTTAGTCTATCAAATATTTTTACACTGTCAAAATCTCCAATATTCTTAGTTATTTGGGCTTGTACAACACTAGTTATTAGTAATGTAATCAATGCAATGTATTTTTTCATTTTTCTTCTAATTGTTTCTTTTTACAAAATTAAAATCCAATTGTTTTTTAACTAAATCGGCATTTTTAACTTTTACATAAATCTCGTCTCCTAATTGTAATAAATCATGTGAAGTCGCACCAACTAAGGCATATTGTTTTTCATCGAAAGTATAATAATCCTCTTTAATATCACGAATTCGGACCATACCTTCGCATTTGTTCTCGATGATTTCAACATAAATTCCCCATTCGGTTACTCCTGAAATAACACCCAAAAACTCTTGATCTTGATGGTTTTGCATGTATTTTACCTGCATGTATTTTATAGAATCGCGTTCAGCATTGGTAGCTAAACCTTCCATGGTTGATGAATGTAAACATTTGGTTTCATACGTTTCTTCATCAGCTGATTTTCCTCCATCAAGGTAAAACTGTAACAATCTATGCACCATTACATCGGGATACCTACGAATCGGTGAAGTAAAATGAGAATAATAATCGAAAGCTAATCCGTAATGACCAATATTATCGGTTGAATATTTGGCTTTACTCATCGAACGAATGGCTAAAGTATCAATCAAATTTTGTTCTTTTTTACCACTTACCTCTTCCATCAAAGCATTCAAAGATTTAGAGATATCACCTTTGTTTCTAAAGTCAATTTTATATCCAAATTTAGCAATCACATTTTGCATTGCAATTAGCTTATCTTCATTGGGTTCATCGTGAATTCTGTAAATAAAGGTTTTCTTTTGTTTCCCAATATATTCAGCTACTTTTCTGTTGGCCAAAAGCATGAATTCTTCAATCAAATGATTGGCATCTTTGGCTATTTTGAAGTACACGCCTTCAGGTTCTCCTTCTTGATCTAAATTGAATTTTACTTCGACTTTGTCAAAAGAAATAGCCCCTTCATTCATTCTATTTCTTCTTAAAATTTTGGCTAATTCATCCATTTTAAGAGTAGCTTCTACAATTTCGTCAGCCACCACATAGCTACTTCCTGTGATTGAAGTTTCTATTGGAATCGTATTGTCTTTGGTTTCAATGATGTATTGTGCTTCTTCATACGCAAAACGTTGGTCCGAAAAAATAACTGTTCTTCCAAACCATTGGTTCACAACTTTGGCTTTGGCATCCAATTCAAAAATAGCCGAAAAGGTATATTTCTCTTCTTGAGGACGTAACGAACAAGCGAAATTTGATAAAACCTCAGGTAACATTGGCACTACCCTATCTACCAAATATACCGAAGTGGCGCGTTGATAGGCTTCATCATCAAGTATGGTTCCTTCTTCTAGATAATACGAAACATCAGCAATGTGAACCCCTATTTCGAAATTACCATTCTCTAATTTTTTGAAAGACAAGGCATCATCAAAATCTTTGGCATCTTTTGGATCAATAGTAAAAGTCAGCGTATCTCGCATATCGCGACGTTTCGCAATTTCACTTTTTTGAATCGTAGTATCAATTTTTTGAGCAAAGGTTTCAACTTCTATTGGAAACTCAGAAGGCAAACCATATTCGGCCAAAATAGCGTGAATTTCTGTATCGTGTTCTCCTGGTTTACCGAGTACTTTTTCAACTCTACCAAAAGGACTATCCGCTCTTTTAGGCCAATCTTCGATGTGAACCAAAACGACATCTCCTTGCTCTGCCTCTCCTATTTTATCTTTTGGAATAAAAATATCCGTGTACATTTTTGGATTGGCGGTCGATACAAAAGCAAAATTCTTTTGAATGTCAATGACACCCACAAAATCAGTTTTGGCTCTTTCGACTACTTCAATGACTTCGCCTTCAGGACGTTTTCCTTTTCTTCGATTATAAACATAGACTTTTACTTTGTCTTTGTCTAAAGCACGATTCAAATTATTGGTTGGAATAAAAACGTCTTCTTCAAAATCAGGACAAATGAAATAAGCAGTCTTACGCCCCGTCATATCGATGGTTCCTTCGTAATAATCTTGACTTATGGCTTTGACCAAATAACTTCCTGGCTCTGATTCTATGATTTTTTTGGAAGCTGCTAATAGTTTCAAATCCTTAATGATTTGATTTCTACTTTGCGTATCATCAAGTGCTAGCTTTGCTCCTATTTGTTTATAATTAAAACCCTTATTAGGATTTTGTGCCAATATTTTTAAAATTTTATCGCTAAAATCTTTTTCTTTTTTGATTGGCTTTCTCAGTCTTTTACGCATATATCTTTTCTAATAAAGTCTAAAATTACAAAATAGTAACGGTTAAACACGAATGCCCTTTCGTTTTAAATTAAATATAACGTATTCTTAATTTCTATATCTTTATACAAATAACTGTTATGCAAGTTTTTAAGACTATTGCGGTATTCAATTATCCACATGAAATTGTGGTTTTACGTCACATTTTAGAGCTTGAAAAAATTCCCTTTTTTTTCGAAAATGAAACCATGCTATCGGTTGCTCCTTTTTATACCCATGCCATTGGAGGGATTCATCTCAAAATTCATCCTAACGATTTTGAAGCAGTACAACTAATCTTAAATGATCTCAATACTCATTTAAAAATTGTCTGATTCGATTTGATCTTACTTTTCAAAAATCAAAGTTGTCAACATTCATTTAAATAATAAAAAAGAAAAATTTAAAATTAAATATTTTTTGATGGTTATTATAGCGTGTTAATAATGGCAATAATTTTTTGTAAAAAATAGAAATTATGAAGTTAATTGAACTTATATGGAGTTATTAACAATGATTTTTAATACTAAAGCTTTGTAAAAGAGGTGTTTTTAATATTTAATTAACAATCGTTGATAATCGATTTTATATTGCATTTGTAAAAAAGTTTTTTTGTTTTCAATGTTAACAACTCTATTACGACTATTGATAACTATTCTAAAAATTCAACAAACTTTTCTTGTGTAATTCGATCCCATTTTGGATTACAATTTTTTTCGAAGGAAACTAAAAAAACTTCTAATTTTCTTTCTCAACTTATCAACAACATTTGTTAATTTAAAGTTAACTGAATATCAACTAATTACGTTTTGCTATTAACAATGTAAAAAATTAACATTTGTAATGAAATAAATGTGTTGATTTTAAGTATTTTATAAAAATGTAAAAATCGTATACTTTAGTTAAAATATTCTATGTGAGGTGGTTACTGAGTATCTATTTTTTAGAAGGTTTTGATCCCGTTATTTCGTTATTTATGATGTCTTTATTATTGTATGTTGATAGAAAAGCAATAGAAAATTTAATAAAAATAAACAGTCGGTAGGGCTTAGAAGATTAAAGAGTTTATAATATTCTTATTTACTGTATGATTTTTTGTGTTGATTTGGTCAATCTTGCTTTTATTAGATTGGTTTATTTACTTTAAAAGTTATACTTTTTTACTGCTGGTAAAAGCAAAATTTATAAACATAACTCAATTACTTTAGTTAAATTTGTTGCCTCACAACTTAATACAATAACTAATGAAAATTTCTATCGGTAACGATCACGCAGGACCAGATTATAAAAAAGCAATTGTTCAGTATTTAGAAGCTAAAGGACATGTAGTAACTAATTATGGTACAGATACAGAAGCTTCAGTTGATTATCCAGACTTTGGTCATCCTGTTGCTACAGATGTTGAAAATGGTGCAGCCGATTTTGGGATTGTAATCTGCGGAAGTGGTAACGGTATAGCTATGACGGTTAATAAACACGCTGGAGTAAGAGCAGGTCTTTGTTGGACCAAAGAAATTGCCTATTTAACCCGTTTACATAATGATGCTAATGTGTTGAGTATTCCAGCACGTTTTACTTCTATTCAACAAGCGGTAGAAATTGTAGAGACTTTTTTAACCACTGATTTTGAGGGTGGAAGACACCAGAATAGAGTGATTAAAATTGCTTGTCAATAAAAATTTTTTCGAGGTGCTTCGCACCAGTTGATATAAAAAAACCGCTTAGTAATTAAATAAACTAAGCGGTTTTTTATGTTTTTTATTTTTGAAGTTTTTCAAACAATGCTTTTAGTTTGAGATCTTGGTGAATGACATGATTTTTGGAGGAAATCATCGTTTTAATAGACTGAATTCTATCTTTTGTCACTGGATGTGTACTCAAAAATTCGGGTATTTCAATGCCGTGTTCTTTTTGTAAACGTTGAAATAAAGTAACCATTCCTTTTGGGTTGACCTGATTTTGCGTAACAATTCGAAAACCTTCTTCATCCGCTTCTCGCTCAAAAGTTCTTGAAAAAGATAGTGATTGCAGCGTATTGACATTGTCACCAATAACAGCCATAACGCCATTCACATCACCTAAAATAGTTGAAATAAATAGATAACCCGAAAGGTTTCGACACAGCATTTTCATTGCATGACGTTGGTTGACGTGCGCCGTTTCATGTCCAATTAATGCTACTAATTCATCATAACTTTTCATTTCGTTCAAAATACCGGTATACACTATAATAGTACCATCGGGTAGGGCATAGGCATTCATGATTTCTGAATCGATGACTTTGAATTTTAGTTTCTTTCTATTATTGAGTTGTAAACAGGCCGCAAAATCATTGAGTGCTTTCGTTTTTTCTATTTGTGGTTTTCCAAATATAGATTGTTCATCTATAAAATTTTCACCTAAGGTATCATCATAATCTTCTGGAATAAGGACAACCGATTTTTCAGCAACCCAAGGCAAAACATACAAATACGTCAAACCAATGGTTGTTATTAAGAAAAGAGCTAATAGGATATGAAATTTTAGTGGTTTTTGTACTAAAGTTTGATACCAATTGATCAAGCCTTTTTCTTTTCTGTACTGATGAATAGCAGTGATTAATACTTGATCCGTTACTTTAATGAGTTGAATGGGATCATCTCCGTGTTGTAAAAGTAGGGTGGTACCTCTATTTTCAAATTGAATGGTATTGATGAGCCACGTCGTCGTGTTTATACTTTTAGTAAAAGAGAAATCGATTGTGACTTCAGTATTCTTCAACTCTGTTTGAAAGATAATATGTCCTTTTACTGCGTCAAAAAACAGCTCAACTGTAGTTGGTACAGCTGAGCGTCCATCATAAAATATACCTTTGGAAGTGATGCTCATTTTTTTAAATAATAAATCCTAAATCTAAGAAATCACTAAGATCTTCACCCGTAGCATCTTTGAAATTTTCTTCGGTTTGCACTAGGGTATCCAAATCAATATCGCCTTCTATTTCTATGTGATCAAATACATACTTTAACGTTCTTGTGGCTACCCATGCATAGCCAAAACCTAAAGTAAAAAGTATGATTAATACATTGGTGATTCCTAAAGTTAAGAAATCTCCGCCAGTAGCTGTGGAGGTTAACTGCAATTCTTTATCTTCTTGATGAAGGCTAATATTAGAAACATAATAATCAAACAATTCTTTTTGCCACCAAAAGAAATAAATACCAAAAGTAATAGCCGTCAAGAAATAGCCTTTAAAGAAAATCAAAATATAATCATCACCATTACCAGCATAATTAAATTCAGCATCTCCAAAACGAACATTTCCTATTACATATCTTCTCATATTCATAGACATCCAAAAAGAATAAATTCCAAAGGTGATTATGGTGAAAAATATCCATTTGAAGAAGCTAAGGGTAAACTCCTTACGATCGCCTCTATAACCAAATCGAATCCCTCTCCAAGAAGTTCTAGACATTCTATAGCGATAGGAACCATGAATGGCTAATGGCATAAGTGCTAAAAAGCCCAAGTAAAAAAGAATAATACCTACAGCAGGAAGTTCAAGGAATATAAATAAATAAACTATACCAAATAAAGAGATAAACAGAAGTATGGCTTTGATAAAACCTTTAAACATTTCTCTTCCAGTACCGTGAAAGGCAAAGGAATCGCCATTAAGCTGTGTTTCGCCATAAAGATAGTGGAGTTGTTTGGCTTTTGCCCATGGATAGTACAAACCAAGTGTAATAAGGGTTAGTAACCAATTGACAATAATAATACTAAAAAATTGGCTTCCTTTTCCAGTATAGGATAACTGGTAATTTTATGGTAGTTGGGTTTTTTGTTCCATTTTTAAAATAATTAATTTTCTTGTTAATATTAATAATTTTTAAATATATAATTTTTTTAAACAATAGGAGTATAAATTTTTCTTATTGAGTTATCAAACATTAAAATGTTAAGAGGAGTGCCAAAATCTTTTTAAAGTAATACATTTGCAGTTAATTTAGACAAAATCAATATAGCCGAAAATTAAGGCCTTCAAACGGCCTAAATCACTAATAAAATAACCAAAATATATAATTACAAATGATAAAGGTTTCTGATACAGCTAAAACAAAAATCATCGATTTAATGAAAGATGATGGCTTCGATGCTGCTACTGACTATGTTAGAGTAGGAGTAAAAAGCGGGGGTTGCTCTGGTTTATCTTATGATCTAAAATTTGATAAAAACAAAGGCGATAACGACCAAATTTTTGTAGACAACAACATCACAATTGCTGTTGAAAAAAAATCATTCCTTTATTTAGCCGGAACCATTTTAGAATTTTCTGGAGGATTAAATGGAAAAGGTTTTGTTTTTAATAATCCAAACGCACAAAGAACTTGTGGATGTGGAGAATCTTTTTCTCTATAAATAAAAAAATATGAGCAAATATACCGAGGACGATTTAAAGATCGAACTAGAAACAAAAGAATATGAATATGGTTTTTATACCAATTTGGAATCCGAAACGTTTCCTATTGGTTTAAATGAAGATATTGTTCGCGCCATTTCTCAAAAAAAGGAAGAACCACAATGGATGACCGATTGGCGCATCGAAGCTTTTCGTGCTTGGCAAGAAATGATCGAGCCAGAATGGGCGAATGTGCATTATGAAAAGCCAGATTTTCAAGCCATTTCTTATTATTCTGCACCAAAAGCAGTAGATCCAAACAAGACATTAGACGATGTGGATCCAGAACTTTTAGAAATGTACAAAAAGTTAGGTATCTCTGTGGATGAGCAAAAAATGATGAACAATGTGGCTATGGATATCGTTGTTGATTCGGTTTCGGTAGCAACAACATTCAAAAAAACATTGGCAGAAAAAGGGATAATCTTTATGAGTATTTCCGAAGCCATTAAAGAACACCCAGAATTAGTACGAAAATATTTAGGCACGGTTGTTCCTCAAAAAGATAATTTTTATGCTGCTTTAAACTCGGCGGTATTCTCAGACGGTTCTTTTTGTTATATTCCAAAAGGAGTGAAGTGTCCAATGGAATTGTCTACATACTTCCGAATCAATCAGGCAGGAACAGGGCAATTTGAAAGAACACTTTTAATAGCAGACGAAGGAAGTTACGTTTCTTATTTGGAAGGATGTACGGCTCCAAGTCGTGATGAAAATCAATTGCATGCCGCCGTGGTAGAATTAATCGCCATGGATAATGCAGAGATTAAATATTCAACCGTTCAAAACTGGTACCCAGGAAATAAAGAAGGAAAAGGCGGTGTATATAATTTTGTAACCAAAAGAGGGATTTGCGAAACCAATGCTAAAATTTCGTGGACGCAAGTAGAAACTGGTTCAGCGGTAACTTGGAAATATCCTTCGGTAGTTTTAAAAGGAGATAATTCAGTAGGAGAGTTTTACTCTATTGCAGTAACGAATAATTTCCAACAAGCCGATACAGGAACAAAGATGATCCATTTGGGAAAAAACACCAAATCGACTATTATTTCTAAAGGAATTTCGGCAGGAAAATCACAAAACAGCTATAGAGGTTTAGTACAAATTAGCCCAAGAGCCGAAAATGCTCGTAATTTTTCGCAATGTGATTCTTTATTAATGGGTAATAATTGCGGTGCTCATACTTTTCCGTACATCGAAAGTAAAAATCCAACTGCCAAAATAGAACACGAGGCCACAACAAGTAAAATTGGAGAAGATCAGGTGTTTTATTGTAACCAAAGAGGTATTCCAACCGAAAAAGCCATCGCTTTAATCGTAAACGGATTTAGCAAAGACGTTTTGAATAAATTACCGATGGAGTTTGCTGTAGAAGCACAAAAATTATTAGAAATTTCGTTAGAAGGAAGTGTTGGATAATTAAATTTGTTTAAAGTTTAAGGTTTAAAGTTGAGATACTTAACTTTAAACCTTAAACAAAAAACTTTAAACAATATAAATGGCTACTATAAAACGATTTGAAGATTTAGAAATTTGGCAAGAAGCTAGAAAATTATCAAAAGAAGTAATTATACTTTCAAAGGAAACAGATTTAAGAACAGATTTTAGACTTAAAGATCAAATAAAAGCTTCATCTGGTTCAGTTATGGATAATATTGCTGAAGGATTTGAAAGAAATGGAAATGTAGAGTTTCGTCAATTTTTATCAATTGCAAAAGGTTCTGCTGGTGAAGCACGATCTCAATTGTATAGAATTTTTGATAATGATTATATAGATAAAGAAAAATTAGACAGCTTAATTTTTGAATACGAGAAGTTGAGTGGAAAAATAAATAATTTTATATCATATTTAAACAAAAAAGATTTTAAAGGGACTAAGTTTCAATAAGAACGAAAACTTTAAACTTTAAACTTTAAACAAAATAAAACATGTTAAGTATAAAAAACCTTCACGCCTCAATAGGCGACAAAGAAATATTAAAAGGAATCAACCTTGAGGTAAAAGCTGGCGAAGTGCATGCGATTATGGGACCTAACGGTGCTGGAAAAAGTACACTTTCGGCTATTATTGCTGGAAACGAAAACTACGAAGTAACCGAAGGCGAAATTATCTTAGACAACGAAGATATTGCAGAATTAGGTCCAGAAGAAAGAGCACACAAAGGGGTGTTTCTTTCGTTTCAATACCCAGTGGAGATTCCTGGAGTTTCTGTAACCAACTTTATGCGTACGGCTATCAACGAAACGCGCAAAGCCAATGGAAAAGAAGAAATGCCAGCCAACGAAATGTTGAAGGTGATTCGTGAAAAGTCAGAATTGTTAGAAATTGACCGTAAGTTTTTATCTCGTTCACTTAACGAAGGTTTTTCTGGAGGAGAGAAAAAACGTAACGAGATTTTTCAAATGGCCATGTTAGAGCCAAAATTAGCTATTCTAGACGAAACAGATTCTGGTTTGGATATTGATGCGCTTAGAATTGTAGCGAATGGCGTAAACAAGCTAAAAAGCGATAAAAATGCTATCGTTGTGATTACGCATTACCAACGTTTATTAGATTATATCGTTCCTGACTTTGTACACGTTTTATACAATGGTAGAATTGTAAAATCCGGCACCAAAGAATTGGCCTATGAGCTAGAAGAAAAAGGATACGACTGGATCAAACAAGAACAAGAAGCCTAAAAATTTGTTTAAAGTTTAAAGTCTAAAGTTATCCCATGACAACTTTAAACTTTTAAACCTTAAACTTTAAACAATTAGAAATATGTTAAGAGAAAAATTGATTTCGTCCTTTATGGCGTTCGAAGAGAAGATAGATGTACAAACTGATCTTCATGATATTCGTACTGCAGCGATAAAGAACTTTGAAAATAAGGGATTCCCCACCAAAAAAGAGGAAGCTTGGAAATATACCTCGTTGAATGCTATTTTAAAAAATGATTTCAGTGTTTTTCCAAATACCGAAAATACTATTGAGTACAAAGAAGTACAAAAATATTTTTTGCACGAAGTAGATACGTATAAAGTCGTTTTTGTAGACGGCGTGTTTAGTTCAAATTTGTCTGCTACCACGCATGATGGTATTGATGTTTGTTTGATGTCTTCTACATTAAACAAGCCAAAATACAAAATGATCATTGATACATATTTTAACCAAATTGCTAGTAAAGACGAGTCGTTGACTTCTTTAAATACGGCATTTGCTAGTGAAGGAGCTTACATCAACATTCCAAAGAGTAAAGTAGTAGATAAGCCTATTGAAATCATGTACTTTTCAACAGGTTCTGAAAAAGCTTTGTTGGTTCAGCCACGTAATTTGGTGATTGTAGGTGAAAATTCGCATGTGCAAATCATTGAAAGACACCAATGTTTAAATGATAATGCGGTTTTGACCAATTCAGTTACCGAAATTTTTGCTGCAAAACGCGCTATTGTGGATTACTATAAAATTCAAAATGATGCTGCCGAAGCGAATCTAATTGATAATACCTACGTTTCTCAAAAACAAGAAAGTCATGTCTCTGTACAAACCTTTTCATTTGGTGGAAACTTAACCAGAAACAATTTGAACTTTTATCATTTTGGAGAACGTCTTACCAGTACGCTAAACGGAATTACGATAATAGGAGAGAAGCAACACGTTGATCACTATACTTTAGTAAACCACGCAACGCCAAACTGCGAAAGTTTTCAAGATTACAAAGGAATATTTTCAGATAGAGCGACAGGTGTTTTCAATGGGAAAGTTTTCGTAGAAAAAGAAGCTCAGAAAACCAATGCTTTCCAAAAAAACAACAATATTTTGTTAAGTGATAAAGCCACTATCAATGCCAAACCACAGTTAGAAATTTTTGCCGACGATGTAAAATGTTCTCACGGTTGTACGGTTGGTCAATTGGATGAAACGGCATTATTTTACATGCAACAACGTGGAATTCCTAAGAAAGAAGCCAAAGCATTATTGATGTACGCTTTCTCGAATGCAGTTATCGAAAACATTAAAATCCCTGAACTTAAAAAACGCATTACAGCTATCATAGCCAATAAATTAGGCGTAAAATTAGGATTTGATTTGTAGTTTTAAATAAGTTTCAAAAAAAAATATAAAGGGCATAAAGTCTATCAAAGACTTTGTGCCCTTTGTGATTTATCCACTATCAAAAATTAGTATCTTTGATGTATTAATCTGCATTCTTATGGAAACAATTATTACAGACATTAACAGTTTAGATCTTTCCAAATCGTATACCTATGCCGACTACCTTACCTGGAATTTTAAGGAAAGATTAGAAATTTTGAAGGGGAAAATTTTCAAAATGAGTCCTGCTCCAAGTAGAAAACATCAGGAAGTTTCGATAAAATTATTTCGAAAATTTGACCGTTTTTTTGAAACTAAGTCTTGTAATATTTATTATGCTCCTTTTGATGTACGCCTGAAAAACTTCAAAAAAAGCACTTCAGATCAAGAAATTAGTACAGTAGTTCAACCTGATATTTGTGTAATTTGTGATAAAGATAAATTAGATGATAGAGGTTGTCTTGGTGCGCCAGATTTGATTATCGAGATTCTTTCACCGGGCAATTCCAGAAAAGAAATGGATATTAAGTTCGATTTATACGAAGAGAATGCCGTAAAGGAATATTGGATTGTAGAGCCGTATCAAAAATCAATTTTAATCTATACCCTTCAAAAAGATAAATATATTGGTCTCAAGCCCATAGCCGAAGAAGGATTAGTGCACAGTCCACTTTTTCCAGAACTGAGTTTTAATGTTGCGGATATTTTTGTGGATTAATTTTGTAGAAAAAAGGAAGTTATAATGAACCACCAACCAAAAGGTAGTGGTTTTTTTTTGGAATATATTATTCTTATTTTTTTATATTTTAATTGTTTTTATTCATAGATTTAGAAACTATTTTTTACGAATTAATCAGAAAAATAAATTTAACAAAAAACAAAAATTTAAAGCTGTTATTATTATGAAGAAAATTGTTGTACTTGTTGTATTTGTTGTTGTTCAATTTACCTCACTTTCTGCTCAAAATACATTTGTCGCTAATGGTGTAGTCATTCCTAGAACACTAGAATTTAAAGGAAAAGTAATGGATTTAAGCGGTTTTGGTGTTCGATCGAAAATGTGGGTTGATGTCTATGTTCAGGCGCTTTATCAATCTTTTTACAGCGACAAACCTTTTGAAGTGATGCAAAGCAATACCGAAATGGCTATTCGTATCCAAATTACTTCTGCTATGGTTTCCTCAGGAAAATTGACTCGAAATTTTAATAGTGGATTTGAACGCTCTGCGGGTGCTAATTTAGAGTCGTTACGTACACGAATTGAAAAGTTTAAAAGTTATTTATCTGATGAAATTGTACAAAATGATGTTTTTAATTTGATATACAATCCGTTGGATTCTTCTGTGTATGTCTTTAAAAATAATGAATTAAAAGGAACCGTTCCCGGGATTGATTTTAAAATTGCATTATTTGGAATTTGGCTTTCCAACAACCCTGTAGACGAACAATTGAAAAAGGATTTACTCGGAATAAAATAATTTAAAAATAACAAACCCGGCAACTTTTTAAAATTGTCGGGTTTGTGGTTCAATAGGGTAGAGGTTACTTCTTAAAACTTCCAATCACTCCTTTTAGCAATTCATTTACATCATATTTTGCTTCGTCGCTTAATCCCATTCTAACAATAACCAAATCCAAAGACGGAATAATAAATACCTTTTGTCCTTGGTAGCCATTGCAGGAGTACATATCACGCGGCGCGGCAGGGAAATGACCACCGGCATTCAGCCAAAAGTGCGCTCCATAACCTTCGTTAGAATCGTTGGTGGGCGTGCTTACATAATTCTCCCAATTGGCATCAAAGACTAGGTCGCCGTTCCAGTTGCCTTTATGCAAATACAATAACCCAAATTTAGCCCAATCCCTTGCGGTTGCCCATCCATAAGATGATCCAACATAATTCCCAACCATATCGGTTTCGATTAGCATGGAATGCATTCCAATTCGATCAATCAATTGTGCATACCAAAAATCCAAATATTCTTGATGGGTTTTGAACTGCTTACGCAAGATATAAGACAATAAATTACTAGTTCCCGAGGAGTAATTCCAATGCGTATTGGGAGCGAAGGCGGCTGGTTTTTCAAGCTGTACACGTCCCATATCTTCTGCTATGAACAACATTTTGGTAGCATCGCATATTTTATCATAGGCTTCTTCCCATTCCAATCCAGAATTCATATGCAACAAATCGTTGGTCGTGATTTTTTTTCGTTCATCCTTTTGCCATTCGGGAATTGGAGCGGGTTTGTTGATGTCGTATTTTCCATGTTTTTGAAGTATTCCAAAAAGAGTAGCAGTGATACTTTTAGTCATAGACCATCCCAAAATTTTACTGTTTTTGGTAAATCCAGTATCGTATTTTTCGGCAATAATTTGGTCTTTATAAATTACTAAAACCGCTCTTGATCTTATTTTCTTTTGCCCTTTTGGATCGAAGGCATTGTTTACTGCGGCAGTTAGTTTTGAATAATCCACATTAGCAAAAACAGTGTCTTTGGCTTCATTATTTCCGTAAGGGAAAGGCAAATTATTTTGTGTAAAGTTGCGTTTTGGGGTTAGATAGGGTTTTGAAACATCGAAATCATCATTGATTAAGGTGGCCCCTAAACCCTCTCGATAAATCGCTTTTCTAGTTTTTAATCCGTAAACAGAAGAAGTAGCGGTTTTGGCGTTGTCATCGATTTCATTTTTGGCAAGGTCAATCTGGTCAATATCATTATCTCCTTGTTCGATCATCTCTTGCGAGCGATGGTCAATAAAGTGCCCCGAAGCCATACTTTTGGCCGAAAAACCAGAGATTAAATCGAGTTGAGGATAGGTGGTATATCCAATATACCCAAGAACAAGCAAAAGAAGGATTCCGATACTTTTTATAATTTTCTTCATAAAATGTTATTTTTAAGCAATGTAGCAAAAAGTTGGAAACCTTGTGTTTGGTTTTATTTTTTTCTTTCCTTGCTCAAACTAAGAATGGTTTTTTCAATAAATGATGCCTATTTGGGTATCAAGTTTTATTAACAACTGTTTGCTAAAAATTAGCTACAGTTTCACTACTTTTGTATTTAGAAAAATTCTAAATTAAGTCATGTTAGATCTTCAAAAAATAAGAGCCGATTTTCCAATCCTTTCTCAAAAAGTAAATGGAAAACCTTTGGTTTATTTCGATAACGGAGCCACTTCGCAAAAGCCACAAGTAGTGATTGATGCGATTGCAAAGTATTACCAAGAAATCAACGCCAATATTCATCGTGGCGTACATACCTTGAGCCAATTAGCTACAGATGCTTACGAATTGTCCAGAGGGAAAATACAACAACATATCAATGCCAAGCACGCCCACGAAGTTTTGTTTACTTCAGGTACTACTCATGGCGTGAATTTGGTAGCGAATGGGTTTGCTTCTCTATTAAAATCAGGCGATGAGGTATTGGTGTCTGCTTTAGAGCATCATAGCAATATTGTGCCTTGGCAAATGCTTTGCGAGCATACAGGTGCTACGCTAAAGGTTATTCCGATGAACGAAAAAGGGGAGTTAATCTTGTCTGCATTTGATGAATTACTATCCGAAAAAACCAAAATCGTTACGGTAAATCATATTTCTAATGCTTTAGGAACGATTAATCCTATAAAATGCATCATTGACAAATCGCACGAATTTGGCGCAGCAGTTTTTATTGACGGAGCGCAAGCGGTCCCGCATTTGAAACCCGATGTGCAAGCCTTGGATTGCGATTTTTATGCTTTTTCAGGACATAAAATGTGTGGGCCAACAGGTACTGGAATTTTGTATGGAAAAGAAGCTTGGTTAAATAAATTACCACCCTATCAAGGTGGAGGAGAAATGATAAAAGAGGTAACTTTTGAAAAAACCACTTATGCGGATTTGCCACATAAATTCGAAGCAGGAACGCCTAATATTGCTGGAGGAATTGTCCTTGGAACTGCGGTAGATTATATGAATGCCATAGGTTTTGAAAACATTCAGGCCCAAGAGTTAGCACTTTTAGAATACGGCACACAACGCTTGTTAGAAATAGAAGGCTTGCGTATTTTTGGTACTTCAGAAAATAAAACTTCGGTGATTTCTTTTAATATAGACGGGATTCACCCATACGATATTGGGACCATTATCGATAAATTAGGAATAGCTGTTCGAACGGGACACCATTGTGCCCAACCGATTATGAATTTCTTTGAAATTCCAGGAACGATTCGAGCGTCTTTTTCGTTTTATAATACCAAAGAAGAAATCGATAGCTTAGTGGAGGCGGTAAAAAAAGCCAAAATGATGCTGTCATAAACACCTAAAAAAGATGAAGTGGATTAGTCAATTGATTTTTATTTTTGTTATAATAAGTAGTTGTAAAAGTCAAAAAATCAATGATTTTAGTACTTCATCCATCACGTATACTGCGCAATCTAGAGGAGTATATTTGAGTGTTTGCGTCGAAAATCAAAAAGTTTGGGTCATCAAAGGTAGGAATGAAAAGCCCTATGAAGTTGTGCTGACCGCGCAAGAAATGAAAGAGCTTGAAAGTGCCTTTTCTGTATTGAATTTGGAAAAAGTACCTTCATTGAAAGCGCCAACAGCAAAGCGGTTATATGATGGAGCGGCCATTGCCAACCTAGCCATTTCAGATGGAGGAAAGGCCTACATCTCCAAAAGTTTTGACCACGGATTTCCCCCAAAAGACATAGAAAAAATAGTAACCTTATTAGTTTCATATAGCGAAAAATAAGCATGAGTATCAAAGAAATACAAGACGAAATTGTAGATGAATTTTCAATGTTCGACGACTGGATGCAGCGTTACGAATACATTATTGAGTTAGGAAAAAATTTGCCTTTAATCGAGGAAGCTGCCAAAACCGATGATAATTTAATCAAAGGATGCCAGTCGAAAGTTTGGTTACAAGGCCAGCAAAACGAGGACAAAATTGTATTCACTGCCGATAGTGATGCGATTTTGACCAAAGGCATAATCGCGATTTTAATTCGCGCATTCTCGAACCAGAAACCTGCTGATATCTTGAACGCAGAGATGGATTTTATCGATGAAATTGGGTTAAAAGAGCATTTGTCACCTACCAGAGCCAATGGTTTAGTATCGATGATTAAAAACATCAAAATGTATGCTTTGGCATTTGATGCAAAAAATAATTAAACATATAAGCCATTAAAGTTTTTTTCAAAGATGAAAATAACAAGAACTTTTTTAAAAGAATTGGTGTATCAGGTAAATGGAGCAGCGATAGAAGTTCATAAAAGTTTAGGACCAGGTCTACTAGAAAACATTTATCATCAATGTATTAAAAAGGAATTAGAATTGCGCAAAATAAATTATTCTTCTGAACTTCAAATTCCTTTAACATATAAAGGATTTGAATTGGAATCAAAACTTAGATGTGATTTGTTTATTGAGAATTCGTTGGTTGTTGAATTAAAATCGGTTGCAGAAATCAATCCAATTTTTGATGCTCAACTACTTACCTATATGAATTTATTGAAGGCTCCAATGGGTTTGTTAATTAATTTTGGCGTTAAGAATATATACTATGAGGGACAAAAAACAATGGTAAATGAATATTACAGAGGACTTGATGATTAACGATAAATCAAATTTGATTATAAAATATATTTTATAAGTTTATTACTTACATGAACTTATATCCAGACTTTAGAAAATAAAAAAACTCATATGACTCATATGTTTTAAATACAAAAAAAATGACAGAAGAAATAAATACCGCCGAGTTAGGAGAAGCCATCGTAAAGAAATTAAAAACGATTTACGACCCAGAGATTCCAGTAGATATTTACGAATTGGGATTGATTTATGACGTGATGGTCAATACCGATTATGAAGTAAAAATCTTGATGACTCTGACTTCCCCAAATTGCCCCGTGGCCGAAAGTTTGCCAAGAGAAGTGGCCGAAAAAATAAAATCAATTGAGCATGTAAAAGATGCTGATGTAGAAATCACTTTCGACCCACCTTGGAGCAAGGATTTAATGAGTGAAGAAGCTAAATTAGAATTGGGAATGCTTTAATTAAAAAGGGATCAGTGTTCAGTCTTTAGTACCCAGTGTTACTGACCACTAAGGACTGATTGCTAACTACTAATTGAAAAGGAGTGTTCAGTTTTTAGTACTCAGATGAAACTGACCACTTAAGACTGACCACTGAATACTAATTTAAAAAGATGGACGAAATAGTAAATAAAGTAGCCAATAGTGCGCTAAAAGTCTTCGATTTAGAAGATCATTATCCTAGTGGCATTCGAACACAAATTGATGTTTCGCAATGGTTGTTGGATGGTTTTTTATTAAAAGAAAAAGACTTTCGGGAAGCCTTAAAAAATCAGGATTGGTCGCAATACCAAGACCATTATGTCGCGGTGCATTGTAGTACTGATGCCATTATCCCGGCATGGGCATTAATTTTAGTGACGACTTATCTCATACCTTTTACTAAAAATGTTGTGTTGGGTACCCTCGAAGATTTGAACACAGCCTTGTATCAAGACATCCTCAACCAACTCGATTATTCCGAATACCAAGATCATCCTTTGATTATTAAAGGCTGTTCCAAAAAACCAGTGCCAGAGAGTGCTTATCTTATGGCCATTCAAAAATTGCAACCTTTGGCCAAAAGTATTATGTATGGTGAGGCTTGTTCTGCAGTGCCTTTGTACAAAAGACTCAAAACGTAATTTTTTTTAGAAACCCCAGCAATGGGCATTTTTAGGAAGCAAAGTCCCGCTATCCGCTATAATCTTTTGTGCTGAACCCCAGCACAAAAGGATTTTCGCTGCTATCGGGGTTAAGGAGCTACAATTTTCCTTTTTGGTATCATTTTTAGGAGTTTATAACCATTTATTTTTCAGTGTTTTAATGGTTTTTACTACATTTGAGTAAGAACCTTAAAACCAAACAAGATGAGAGCCATTGTAATTGCCCTGTTTTTGCTTTATTCCGTTGCTGAAGTACAGGCACAAAACACCGAGAAAGAGCTAATCAAAAACACCGAGGCAGCCGTAAAGAACATCAATGATACTTTGCCGAACGGCTGGCGTAAAAAAGGAAATATTGCATTTCTTTTTAGCCAATCTAATTTTAATAACTGGATTGCAGGAGGGGAAAACAACTTGTCTGGAAATTTAGGCATCAACTATGATTTCAATTACAAAAAAGACAAACTAACTTGGGACAACAAAATCATTGCTTCTTACGGTTTGCTACAAACCAAAAATGCCGATTTTGAGAAAAAAACCGATGACCGTTTCGAATTCAATTCTACCCTAGGACAACACGCTTTTGGGAATTGGTACTACTCTTTATTTCTGAATTTTAGGACTCAATTTACCCGTGGTTATATTTATGGAAAAGATGCCAATGGAGCAGAAATCAGAACGGAGAACACCAACTTTTTGTCTCCAGGATATCTTACTTTTGGTCCTGGTTTGTTCTGGAAAAAGGGAGACCATTTACGATTGAATTTTGCGCCTTTGACCTCTAAAATGACTTTTGTAGACGATTTTTATACCTCCCA
This sequence comes from Flavobacterium sp. LM5, assembly GCF_002017945.1. Classification (NCBI taxonomy): domain Bacteria; kingdom Pseudomonadati; phylum Bacteroidota; class Flavobacteriia; order Flavobacteriales; family Flavobacteriaceae; genus Flavobacterium; species Flavobacterium sp. LM5. Next base: position 378,356 of record NZ_MUFX01000001.1, read on the forward strand.
AACGGGTTATGTAGATGGAGCTTATTTTGGGGTTGATGCTAATAAAAGCTTGCGCTACGAATTGGGTTTTTATGCTTCGGCTTACTATAAGTTTAATTTGATGACGAATGTTTCTGCTGAAAACACCTTGAATCTTTATACCAATTATTTAGAAGATCCACAAAATGTTGATATTGATTATTCACTGGCTATTGTCATGAAAATCAACAGAGTTTTATCAGCCAACTTGAACTTTCAAGCCATTTATGATGACAATGCTTTTCAAGGCTTTCAAACCCGTCAAGTATTTGGGTTGGGCGTAAATTATAGTTTTTAAAATAACGGCATTAGTATAGTTAAAAAGCCCTTTCAATCATGGAAGGGCTTTATTTTTTTACTTTTCATCCAAGTTCAATCGATGAATAATCTCTGCAATGAGTCCCGTCCATCCGGTTTGATGGTTGGCACCTAATCCTTTTCCAGTGTCGCCATCAAAATATTCGAAGAACAAATAATTTTGATTAAAATTAGGGTCTGTTTGGAACTTTTCATACGGGCCATACATTGGAACGTGTAGCGATTTGTTGGGTAAAAACAAAGAAAGTAGTCGGCGGGCAACTCCTTCTGAAGCTTGTTTCATATTCATCATTACACCAGAATTCGTAGGAAATTCCACTTTATAATCATTTCCATAATAATTACAGAATTTTTCCAAAGAATCCAAAATCAAGAAATTCATGGGGAACCAAATTGGGCCTCGCCAGTTAGAATTTCCTCCAAACATTGCACCGGTGGCTTCTGCTGGGGTATAGGCTACTTCAACAGTTCCGCCTTCATAAGTAAATTGATAGGGGTGATCTTTATGATATTTAGATAAAGAGCGTACACCATAATCGGATAAGAATTCCGACTCGTCAAACATGCGTTTCATAATCATTTTCATTCGATGCCCTCGCAGAATCGATAATAATTTGCTTTCTCCTTTTCCGGGATTGTACCAACGGGAGACCAAACTCGCTAAATCTTGACGGTTAGAAATGATCCATTCTACGCGTCGTTTGAAATCTGGTAATTGATTTAATAATTCAGGTGTCAGCACTTCAACGGCAAAAAGAGGAATCAATCCCACCATCGAGCGAACTTTCATTAGTTCGGCTTCGCCATTTTCTTTATGCAACATGTCATAATAAAACTGATCGTCTTCATCCCACAAATTTACTTTATCACCGCCCATGGCTTGCATGGCGCCGGCAATATGCAAAAAGTGTTCAAAAAACTTAGAGGCCATATCTTGATACACTGGATTTTCTATGGCAATTTCGCAAGCAATACGCAACATGTTTAAGCTGTACATGGCCATCCAACCTGTTCCATCGGCTTGTTCTAAATGTCCTCCAGTGGGTAATGCCGCAGAGCGATCAAATACACCAATATTATCCATACCTAGGAACCCTCCACCAAAAATATTGTTCCCTCCTTCGTCTTTTAAATTAACCCACCAAGTAAAATTGAGTAGTAGTTTATGGAAAATGCGTTCCAAGAACACACGATCTCCTTTGCCACCATTCATTTCCTTATCGATTTCATAGACTTTCCAAGTGGCCCAGGCATGCACTGGAGGATTCACATCCGAAAAAGACCATTCATAGGCTGGAATTTGTCCGTTGGGGTGCATGTAGTAATCCCTTAGAATAACCGATAGCTGACGTTTAGCAAAATCAGGATCCAATCGGGCTAGTGGGAGTGTATGAAAAGCCAAATCCCATGCCGCAAACCAAGGATATTCCCATTTGTCAGGCATCGACAGAATATTAGCCGTGTACATATGCTTCCAAGAACTGTTTCTGCCTTTGCTTCGGTTGGCATCGGGTTTAGGCATCGACGGATCGCCTTTGATCCATTGGTACACATTAAAGTAATACCATTGTTTGGTCCATAACATACCTGCATAGGCTTGGCGCTGAAGGCGTTTTAGTTCTTTTTCTTTGATATTTTTTTGTAGATTTTCATAGAATGAATCGGCTTCTAGTAGGCGTTGTTCAAAAATCGTATTAAAGTCTTCGAATGGATCATTTTGCATCGGTGGAGTCAATCGTAATCTGACTACTTTTTTGCCTTTTGCGGGAATAATTTGCTCAAAAACTACTGAGGCTTTAGTACCTGTTTGATTTGGGTTTACAGCATCTTTTTTCTTGTTGATGACATAATTATTAATGCCATCTTTGGTATATTTTGTTGGATTTTCGGAATTATATAATCGTTTAAAGTTGGTTTCGTTATCACAAAAAAGTAACGCATCAGCTTCTTCTGCATACAAATAAAACTGCCCCACCAATCTGTGATTCACTTCAATCGTTGATTTCCCTTTACCTACTAAGGAAGGTTTGTGTTTGTAATTGTCGTAACCCCAGCACCAAGTGTTTCGAAACCAAATGGTAGGCAAAACAGTAATTGGAGCAGGTGAATCAGCACGATTTTCGATCGTTAATTGAATTAATATATCTTGTTGACTCCCTTTAGCATATTCAATGGTGATGTCAAAATAGTTGTCGTTATCGAAAATGCCAGTATCCAAAAGTTCGTATTCTGGTTGGTTCCGATTACGCTTTTTAGATTCCTTAACTAGCTTCTCGTACGGAAATGCCGCTTGTGGATATTTGTACAGCATTTTCTGATAGGAGTGGGTAGGAGTGGCATCTTGATAATAATAAATTTCTTTGACGTCTTCTCCATGATTGGATTCGCTTCCCGTAAGACCAAAAAAACGTTCTTTTAAAATTTTATCATTATGGTTCCAAAAAGCCAAGGCAAAACAAACGTGTTGTTTGTTATCTGAAATACCACCAATGCCTTCTTCTCCCCATCGATACGCTTTGGAACGGGCCATGTCGTGCGTCACACTGTTCCATGCATCACCGTTGGCTGAATAGTCCTCGCGTACGGTACCCCATTGTCTTTCGGTTAAATAGGGACCCCATTTTTTCCAACCTTTATTATCTTTTCTATCGAGTAATCGGTTTTTTTCTGCATCTATTTCTACCATGACTCCGTTTTTGTTATTGCAATTTATCGAAATAGACTCAAAAAAGCGCCATTTTATCCGTAAAAAACAAGAATCAATTTTTTTAAATTTTACTTTTTTTGGCTTATAAAATAGCAGATAGTTAAATTAGTCTGATTTTTGAATTTTAGGATCGCTATCTATTTGATAGTTTTCGGATCAAAAGCAATAAACTTTTACTAAAATATGATGATAAAGCCCGCAAACTTTGCGAACTTTGTCCTTCAGAAAAATTAACAATGGCAAAGATTTTAACAGGAGTACAAAGTACAGGAACGCCACATTTAGGCAATTTATTAGGCGCAATTATTCCCGCAATTGCATTATCGAATGATCCAAAAAATGAATCATTCCTTTTCATCGCCGATTTACATTCGATTACACAAATCAAAAATGGCGAAACCTTAAGAAATAACACCTACAGCACAGCTGCCGCTTGGCTAGCTTGTGGATTAGACGTAAACAAAGTTACCTTTTACAGACAATCTGATGTACCTCAAACAGCAGAATTGTCTTGGTACTTGAGCTGTTTTTTCCCTTTTCAACGTTTGACTTTGGCGCATTCTTTCAAAGACAAATCCGATCGTTTAGACGATGTCAATGCTGGATTGTTTTCGTATCCAATGTTGATGGCTGCTGATATTTTATTGTATGATGCCGAATTTGTACCTGTAGGAAAAGACCAGTTGCAACACCTTGAAATTACTCGTGATGTCGCTTCTCGTTTCAATCACCAAATGGGAGAAACTTTCGTCTTGCCCGAAGCCAAAATCCAAGAAGACAGTATGTTGATTCCTGGTACCAATGGCGGAAAAATGAGTAAATCGGCAAATAATGTCATCAATATTTTCTTGGATGACAAAGCGTTGCGCAAGCAAATTATGAGCATCGAAACCGACAGTACTCCATTAGAAGATCCAAAAAATCCTGATACTTGTAACGCTTTTGCTATCTATAAATTATTGGGTAATGAAGCCCAAATTGCCACGATGAGAGCCAATTATTTGGGAGGCAATTATGGCTATGGTCACGCCAAACAAGCCTTGTTTGAACTGATTGTAGAAAAATTCAAAACCGAAAGAGAACGTTACAAGTATTACATCAATAACTTGACCGAAGTAGACGCCTTATTGAAACATGGTGCCGAAAAAGCAGCAACCATCGCCAATGGCGTTTTGGATCGCGTACGCTTGAAATTAGGTTTCGAGTCGTTACAGTAAACGTTACTACGAATAAATTATGAAAGGGAATATTCCGTTGGGGTATTCCTTTTTTGTTTCAAATACGTTGTGAAAGTAAGCCCACACCTTAAGCTGATTTCGTTACTTAACCTCTTTTCCATATAAAAAAACAAGCAATACATTTCAATAATTAGCTACAAATAGTATAGTCCTGTTTTTTTCAACTGACCAAATTAATGTAAATTCAGTCAACTAACTGACTGAATTTACATTAATTTGGTCAACATACTGACTGAATTTACATTTTTTGAGTATATTTGTATCTAAATTTAAAAATTTGCAGGCTATGGATTTTTTAGAAAGAGGCATAGATGTATTGTTTGCCAAAAGAGTATTACCCAACAAAGTACTTATTTTATTGGGCGCAAGGCGAGTGGGAAAAACTGCTTTCATCAAAAATTATCTTTCTTCCATTCCAAAAACAGATTATTTACAGTTAAATGGTGAAGATATTGACGATGCCAGTTTACTCAAAGAACGTTCGGTGCGTAATTATAGCCGTCTTTTGGCCAATGTCAAATTATTAGTAATTGACGAAGCGCAAAACATCCCCGACATTGGTTTGATTCTGAAATTAATTGTAGATTCTATTGAGGGTATTAAAATCATTGCCACAGGATCATCGGTTTTTGATTTGTCTAATAAATTAGGAGAACCTTTGGTGGGAAGAAAAAATACGATTTACTTATTTCCACTGGCTCAGATGGAATTTTCCAACTATGAAAGTTTCAAGGAAACCACTCAAAAATTGGAAGAACGATTGCTTTTTGGCTCCTATCCTGAACTTGAGCAATACCCAGATTGGAACGACAAAATCAACTACTTGAAAGAAATACTCAATTCCTATTTATTGAAGGATATTTTGGTGTATGAAGGTATCAAACATTCTAACAAAATTTTAGAGGTTTTAAAACTGATTGCCTTTCAAGTAGGACAAGAAGTTTCACTGCAAGAATTAGCCAGACAATTAGGTATTTCTAAAAATACGGTAGAAAGTTATTTAGACTTACTTTCCAAGGTGTTTGTTATTTATAAAGTACCTGGTTTTAGCAGAAATTTACGAAAGGAAATTACCAAATCCAATAGGTGGTATTTTTATGATAATGGAATTCGCAATGCTATTATTTCCAATTTTAATCGATTAGACAATCGCACCGATGTTGGTGCATTATGGGAAAATTATTTGGCTTCCGAACGAGTAAAATACCAAAATTACACTCAAAAAGTAGTAATCAATTATTTTTGGCGTACGTATGACCAACAAGAATTGGATTGGTTGGAAGAAGAAAATGGCCAGCTACGAGGTTACGAATTCAAATGGAATGAAAATAGAAAAGCGAAAGTCCCCACAGCTTTTGCAAAAGCCTATCCTGAAGCTAGTTTTGAAGTAATCAACAAACAGAATTATTTAGATTTTATAGTCTGATGAAACAAAACAAATGGCCATAATTTGTAATATAACTATTAACCAAAACTTCAAAAGATAACTGGTTTTCCTTGTTTTATGTCTGAATAAAAGCATCGCTAATCCACTACCTAGAGTTCCTCCGAAGAACACGAAGGTTAAAAGTGTTGTTTCGGGGATTCTTCTTTTATGTTTATGAGTTACTATTTTGTCATAGCCTATTACAAAAAAAGCGAATATGTTAATCAATAAAAGAAAGTAAAAAACCAAGTTCATTTGGGTAAAAATTGAAGTCAAAGATAAAAGAAGTAAGTTGTTTTTCTTATATTTAGAATCCTTATTTAAGTCATAAAAATCTAATTAATTATGAGCCCAATTAAATTATTCGAAGCCAAAAAAGTACGTAGCCATTACGATGCTGAAAAAGAAATTTGGTATTTCTCAGTTATTGATGTTATTCAGATTTTAACAGATAGTACTATCCCTAAACGATATTGGATTGATTTAAAGAAGAAGCTAAATAACGAAGGAAGTGAAGCGTACGATAAAATCGTACAGTTGAAAATGCTTGCCGAAGATGGTAAAAATAGATTGACAGATACCGCCGATACGGAAACTTTATTGCGCTTAATTCAATCCATTCCTTCTCCAAAAGCAGAACCGTTCAAGCAATGGTTAGCAAAAGTGGGCTATGAACGAATGCAAGAATTGGCAGATCCCACCCAAAGTTTAGACCGTGCTCGTGAAAATTGGCAAAAATTGGGACGTAGCGAAAAATGGATTCAGCAACGAATGACTGGACAGGAGACTCGCAATAAATTAACCGATTATTGGAAAGAATCTGGTGTTGAAAAACAGGATGAATTTGCAATGTTGACCAATATCATTCACTAGGAATGGACAGGATTATCTGTTAAAAATCATAAAGAAATAAAAGGCCTGAAAACTCAAAATTTAAGAGATCATATGACGGAAGCTGAATTAATTTTTACAGCTCTCGCAGAACTTTCTACCCGACAAATTGCCGAAACAGAAGAAGCCAAGGGGCTTTTAGAAAATGCAAAAGCCAGTAAGAAAGGAGGAGCAATTGCCAAAAACGCCCGACTAGCTTTAGAAGAGAAAACTGGAAAAAGTGTAGTAACAGGAGAAAATTTTCTACCACCAAGTCCAAAAGAGCTAGAGTAAATTTAGCTATTTTAGCCGTCCGAAAAATTCAAAAAATGACCAACCTACAATTCATCGCCCAAAAGGTAGCTACCGCATCCATAAACATTCAAAACACGGTTCAATTATTACAAGAAGATTGTACCATTCCTTTTATTTCGCGTTACCGAAAAGACACCACCGGCAATCTAGACGAAATACAAATCGAACAAATTGCCAAACTCCAAAAAGAGTACGAGGCCATCTTGAAACGAAAAGAAGCCATCCTCAAATCCATCGAAGAGCAAAACGCATTGACTCCCGAATTGGATAAAAAAATCCAACAAAGTTTTGACCTACAAGAGTTGGAGGATTTGTATTTGCCGTACAAAAAGAAAAAAAGAACCAAAGCCGATGTCGCTCGTGAAAACGGACTAGAACCTTTGGCCAAAATTATAATGGCACAGAAAAATGACGATGTCGATTTCTTGGCTACGCAATACTTGAACGATGCCATTCTCAATGAAGAAGCGGCTTTACAAGGCGCCAGAGAAATTATTGCCGAATGGATTAACGAAAATATTTATGTTCGTAAACAACTGCGCCGTTTGTACGAACGCAAAGCCACCATCACCACCAAAGTAGTCAAAACGAAAAAAGACGAACAAGAAGCACAAAAATTCAACCAATATTTCGATTGGTCTGAACCGTTGACCAAAGCACCTTCGCACCGACTCTTGGCGATGCTGCGTGCCGAAAATGAAGGGTTCATCAAGTTCAAAGTAGAAGCTGATATTGACGAGGCCTATGATGTAATCGACGAATTGGTGTTGAAAGGTCAAAGTCCAAGTACATCGCACGTACAATTGGCTATTGAAGATTCTTACAAAAGATTGCTGCAACCTGCCATTGCCAACGAAACCTTGCAAGAAGCCAAAGCCAAAGCCGATGCCAATTCCATTCAGGTTTTTGCGAATAATTTAGGGCAATTATTATTGGCTCCACCTTTGGGCGAAAAACGAATTTTAGCCATCGACCCAGGATTTCGTTCGGGTTGTAAAGTGGTTTGTTTGGACGAAAAAGGCGATTTGCTCTACAACGAAACCATCTATCCGCACGCGCCACAAAATGAAACCGCTATGGCCATGAAAAAGATAAAATCAATGGTAAACGCCTATAATATTGATGCAATTTCAATAGGAAACGGAACAGCATCGCGCGAAACCGAATTCTTTATCAAAAAAATTGCTTTTGATAGAGCGGTTCAGGTTTTCATCGTTTCAGAGGCTGGTGCCTCAGTATATTCGGCATCAAAAATTGCTCGTGAAGAATTCCCAAATTTTGATGTCACGGTTCGGGGTTCGGTTTCTATCGGTCGCCGATTGAGTGATCCTTTGGCCGAGTTGGTAAAAATTGACCCAAAAGCCATTGGCGTAGGCCAATACCAGCACGATGTGGATCAAAGTAAATTGAAAGAAGAACTGGATACAACGGTGGTTCGATGTGTAAACTCTGTGGGTGTCAACATCAATACGGCGAGTAAACATTTGTTGAGCTATGTGAGTGGAATAGGAGAGAAGCTAGCCGAAAATATTGTGAATTACCGTTCAGAAAATGGTCCTTTTGAAGATCGAAAACAACTCAAAAAAGTACCTCGTTTGGGCGAAAAGGCTTTTCAACAAGGAGCAGCTTTTATTCGAATTAAAGACGGAAAAAACCCACTGGATAACTCGGCCGTTCACCCCGAAGCTTATTCAATTGTAGAAAAAATGGCCAAAGATTTGAAGTTGAAAGTAACTGATTTGATTGCTAACAAGGAGAAAACAGCCTTAATTAAACCAGAAAATTATGTTACGGCTGAAATAGGTTTATTGACTTTAAAAGACATTATTAAAGAATTAGAAAAACCAGGTTTAGACCCGAGAAAAGCAGCGAAGGTTTTTGAATTTGATCCGAATGTAAAAACAATTAAAGACGTAAAAACAGGAATGATTTTGAACGGAATTGTCAATAACATTACCAATTTTGGTTGTTTTGTAGACTTGGGTATTAAAGAAAGTGGTTTGGTACACATTTCTCAGCTCAAAGCAGGCTTTGTAAGCGATGTAAACGAAGTAGTCAAACTCCACCAACACGTTACCGTAAAAGTAACGGAGGTTGATGAGGATAGGAAGCGTATTCAATTGACGATGGTTTTGTAAAATAAAAAAGTCCCGATATTGTCGGGACTTTTTTTATGGTCATTTTTTTAATACTTAAATCTATTTTTTGATCACTTTTTTGATCGCTTTTCCATTATCATTTGAAATTTCAAATATGTAAACACCAGAAGCTAAATGTGAAATGTTTACAGTATTCGAGTTTGTTTTTAATACTTTTGAAAGGATAAATTGTCCATTTACATCAAATATTTTCAATTTGGTATTATTTAGAGCATTCGTTTCAATTGTAACGAATTCCTTTGTTGGGTTTGGAAATAACTTTAAAGAATTTTCTAAATCAAAATCTTTTGTCCCCAGGGTATTCATCACAAAACAAGGACTGGTTAAAGAACAGCCATTTTTGGTAACTTCAACAGCATAGCTTCCTGATTTTTTGGGTGTAAAATTAGAATTGATCTCATTTGGAATCACTGTAGAAGTACCATTATCACATATAAACCATTTATAGACTGCTCCGGTTTCGGCAACAGATAGTGTGCCAGCACTATTCGTAACTGTAATATCAAGACCTTTTACTGTTACTATTTGTTTTGCAGTCGAACTATTATTACTTGCGTCTTTTACTGTCCATGTTACTATTGTTTCTCCTATAGGAAAACTTGCCGGAGCATTATTGGTAACCTGACCAACAGAACAATTATCACGAGTTACTGGAGTTCCTAATGCAACTCCTGTTGCTTTACAATTTAATGTGGTATTTACCACTACTGCTGCCGGAGCCGTTATCGTTGGCGGTGTTACATCTTTTACTGTTACTTTTTGGGTTGCCGTTGCAGTATTATTGCTTTTATCTTTTACAGTCCAGGTTACAATTGTTGTTCCTAAATCGAAAAATCTTGGATTATTATTAGTTACTGAAGCTACCGAACAATTATCACCTGTTACGGGTGTTCCCAGTGTAACTGCTGATGTGAAACAACCTGTATTAGGCAAATTTACCGTTACTGCTGCCGGAGCGGTAATGGTAGGAAAAGTAGCGTCTTTTACCGTTATTATCTGTGTAGATGTTCCAACATTACCGCTTGCATCTTTTGCCGTCCAGTTCACGGTTGTATTTCCTACAGGAAAAACAGCCGGAGCATCATTTGTTACTGAAGCTATACTACAGTTATCTGATGCTACTGGAACTCCTAATACAACGCCTGTTGCTGTACAATCTACATTTGCATTTACCATTACCGCTGCCGGAGCTTTGATAGTTGGTTCTTGAATATCAGCATCTGTGATGATTATAAAATTCTTAGTTATTGTTGAAGATTCACTATCTGTTATTTTACAAGAATAATTTCCGGCTGTTAATCCCGTAACTTCCTTAGTTGTTGCGCCATTAGACCAAAGGTAGGTATAAGGTGCTTTTCCGTCATAAACATTTATTATTGAAGCCGAACCTGTAGCACTGCCTATACAAGCAGCATTTGTTTGAATCGTTGTTGCATTTACAGAAGGCGTAACAGGCGTTCCTTTCAGACGAATGATATAAGAAGAAGAAAAACCTTTATAGGAAGAAAACACGCCGCTAACATTAATTTTTCCATCAGGAAATAAAGAAAGTGAGTAAATCGGAGCTGGAAATCGGTTTCCTGTATCAAAGGAAGTGTCTATAGTTCCATCAGTATTTAAGCGGGTTAAACGGCTTGTCGAAATTCCCTGAAAAGTATCAAATTCGCCTCCTACAAGTATTTTTCCGTCTGGCTGTAAAACCAAAGAACTAATTTCTATACCATATCCTGTTCGTGCAACATCTTGTCCAACCGACTGAGTAAACGAAGGATCTTTACTTCCATCAGCATTCAAACGAATCAGATAATTTTGATAATCTCCATTAGTTGGAGAAAAAAGACCAGCTACTAGTATTTTTCCATCAGGCTGCAAAGTTAGATTTCCAACACCAATTGCAAAATCATAAAGCGTTCCAATATCAAACGAAGTGTCTTTGCTTCCGTCCGGATTTAAACGAACCAAATACTTTTGAGCAATTCCATTAAAAGTAGCAAATGCCCCTCCTACAAGTATTTTACCATCAGGTTGTGCTACTATAGAAGAAATTCCTTTAGTAAAATCAGAACTATATCCAGCTGTAAAAGAGATATCCTGAGTACCATCGATATTCAGACGAAACAATTTTCTATAAGGCAGGTTCGGATAATTATCAACAAAACCACTTAAGAGTATTTTTCCATCGGGTTGCAAAGCAATAACTTCAACATTATAATCATATCCAAATGTCTTAATAAAGGAAGAATCCAGCGTACCATCAGGATTTAGTCGCACCAAGTAACTTCTACCTGAAACCCCATAATCCGTAAATTTTCCTCTTACAAATATTTTCCCATCCGATTGCAACAGTATAGACTGAACTTCATCATTGAATTGAAACTGAGGGTTAAATGAAGTGTCCTTGCTTCCATCAAGATTTAAGCGAATCAGTTTTTTTTGTGTAACTCCCTGAAAATTGTCAAAATATCCTCCTACCAAGGTCTTTCCGTCCGTTTGTACCGCTGAGCAATACACAGATGCATCAAAACCTGTGTCTTTATTGAAAGAAGAGTCCCTACTGCCATCAGCATTTAAACAAACTATACCTCTGTCAATAATTTGCCGGCAGTAAGTAAAATCACCACCAATAAGTATTTTTCCATTATTTAAAAGAGCTATTGAAAGAACATTGGCTTCCATTTTCCCGCTAAGCAGATTTGCTCCATTTTTAAAAGAAGCACCTGGAAAAGAACCATCAAAACTACCATCAGCATTAAAACGATAAACAGTATCATTATCATTATATTTATAAAAGTTTACAATCAATTTACCATCAGGCTGTAAGCTTATTTTGTTAATACTTTGATAATTCATAATTTGAAAATCAGTTGGGGTAGTAAAGGAAGTGTCTTTACTGCCATCGGCATTTAAACGGATCAAATATTTCTGAGCCACTCCCTGATAGCTGGAAAAGCCACCGCCAATAATTACTTTTCCGTCATTTTGCATTACAATAGAATATATTCCACCACCTGGAAATCCTGTTCCTGTAATAAATGAAGTGTCTTTGGTACCATCTGGATTTAAACGTACTATTTCAGTTTCTTTAACTCCCCGAAAAGTACTAAAATGACCGCCAACAATTATTTTTCCATCACCTTGAACAGCTACTGCGTCAAGATTATCATCAAATCCGGTTCCTATATTAAAAGTTGTATCAACACTTCCATTGGCGTTCAAACGAATCAAATATTTCGAACTTAAGTTTCTTGAACTACTGTCATTTGCTATAAGTATTTTTCCATCAGGCTGCAATGTTATAGAATTTACAAAAGACGCAATTTGAATAACAACTTCTATTTGAAAAGAGTCATCTTTACTGCCATCTTCATTTAAACGTATAGCCCAAGTTTTACCATAGTAATCATTACCTCCTATAAGTATTTTGCCATCCGGTTGTAAAGCAAGACATTTTATAGTAAAATTAATGTCATGGATATAATTAAATGTAGGATCGACACTACCGTCAGGATTTAAACGAATTAATACTTTGCTTGGCGCGTTCCTGTAGCCAGATCCATTGATAATTATCTTCCCATCAGGTTGAGTGAGCATATGCGTTACTCCACCGCCGAATCCCGGTCTTGGACCAAAGTTGTGTTCTACATCTGCTAGATTTTGAGCAGATATTGTAAAGAATTGTAAAAAGAAAATTAAAAAGAGCAAAGTTTTTTTCATGTGTAGGTATTTATTGTTTTTTTTTGGTACCAGTAATCGATACGATTGTTTGTTATTGCATGGGCCGTTACTTTATTTTGATATTTTGTCATACGCCTCTTTAGTCGAACGGACGAGGATTTTCAAACGTACCAATTTAAAGTTTAGTAGATTTACTAGATTTTTTTCAAATATAAACATATTTTCATAAATAATTTCTTATGCAATAAACATATTATTGCATAAGAAATATCTCCAAACTCAAAGCAGGCTTTTTAAGGTGCGTAAATGAAGTGGTGAAGCTACACCAACACGTTGAAGTAAAAGTAACCGAAGTCGATGAAGAAAGAAAACGCATTCAGTTGACGATGGTTTTGTAAAATAGAAAAATCCCAAAATTCATACTGTTCATTGAATTTTGGGATTTCTAAATTTGTAAGCAGACGGTTTTTATTTTATAGCGATTATCCAAGAGCTCATTTTATCAAGCACTTTTGGTGAAATTGTTTGCTCAATTTCGGCATATTCGTTGATAGCACCCGTTGTACATTCCTGAAAAAGATGATTCATGCCTTGAAATTCGTAGGTTTCGAAATTTTTGTTTTTAGCCTTTGTCAATGATTTTTTTATAGCTTCCAAATTTTCTTTTGCAGGTACTTGAAAATCCAAACTTCCGTTGATAGCCAAAACCGGAATCTTTACCTTAGAAACGTATTCGTCTGGATTAAAAGCAATAAAGTATCTGAACCAGGCATTTTTAATTTGTTTTTTTTCAGCTTCTGCTACTCCTTCTCCTGAGGTTTTAATAAAATTATCAAAGTCGGCATCAAAAGAGGTGCCTTTGTAATTTTTTATAAAATCATAGATCATTCTGTTTATTTTATTGCTTTTTTGAAGCTCTTCGTCACTCATTCCCGCTAGTTTTCCTCCCAAGTAAATTTGCTGTATCAAAAGTTCGTTTATAGGTTGACCTGGTCCAGCCATTAAGACTAAAAATTTAACGTCTTTGTTTGTACTAGCTACAATGGGAGCAATCATTCCTCCTTCGCTATGACCAATTAAACCAATGTTTTCAAAACCTTTTGCTTTTAAAAATTGTACTGCTGCATTGATATCTGTTGCAAAATTTAATGAAGTATCTTCATTACTCCCTTTTGATGAACCACCAATTCCGCGATCGTCTAGCCTGAGTGTAGCAATACCTTTTTTAGCAAAATCATCAGCGATTACTGCAAATGGTTTGTGACCAAAAAGTTCTTCATCACGATTTTGTTTACCTGAACCCGTAATCATAATCAAAATGGGCTGTTTTTTATTGAAATTGTTAGGTTCAGATAATGTGCCAGCTAAAGTATTTTTGTCTGAAGGATTGACAAAAGTTACTTCCTCTGTTTTATATGTAAAGGGTGCTTTTGGAGTTTGTGGTCTGTTCAATTTTGGCGCAAGCTCATCACCTTTAATTTTAGAAAGTATCAAGGGTAATTCCATTCCACCTTGTTTAAAAGTGCCGTTAATGCTTTCATTTGTTACTTTTCCGGAGTAGGAGATTCCTAATGCAGGAAGCTCAAGCGTTAATTGATCAGCAGAATAGCTTGTTGTACTAACCGGAATATTTGTGGCCCCTTGTTTTGGACTGTCAAGAGTTGAAATAAGTTTTTCACCCTCTTTTTTAATGTGAAAAACCAGTGGCAATTTCATTCCTTGAACGTCTAGTTCACCTTGCCAAGAACCCGTTATTTCTTGTGCAAAAATAAACTGAATGCTTAATAGTAAAATGCTTAAAATTTTAGTTTTCATAATGATTAGTTAATTAAATTAGTAGACAATAGTTTTCTAACCTTGACAAATTTTGGTTTTTGTCAAAGTAAATTTTGAAAGGAAAAGAATTTTGATTTTTAGTTTATATCACCAATAAATTTTGAATATAAACCTGGTGAAACAATATAAAAATGAATAATAGAACTACGAATAAAATAATATGATACCATTTCTTAAAATTTGTAGCTGTTTTAAAACCATTATAAATTAAAACAAAACCGTACATCGAAATACCAAGAACTATTAAAACAGAAAAAGTAAATTGAATTAAATCAACAGTTCCTCCAATTCCTGAATTTATTTTTAAGTTTTTAGCCAATGCATCCATTCCGCTAAATTTTATACAAAGAAGGACAATACAATTAAGCATTTGAGAAATTAATACGGTGTTTACAATGTCGATAAACCTAGTTTTCTTATTTAGTATTAGCGCAAATAAAAATAGAAATACAATTGCAGATAGTATACTGATACCTACGAATATAAAGGCATACTCAATAGTTAGATTCTTATTGTCAGAAAAATGAAAAATACTATCCATTTGTGTTTTAGTAAAAAAACAAACAAAACAATTTACAATTAAAAAGACGAAACCAACAAGGAACAATTGTTTCTCTGAATATCTAGAAAAAGGATTAAAAATACTTTGCCAATTCATAACTATGATTTTAAATTTTTAATTTTTTCGATCAAATCGTCCATTTTATTGCGCATAGTAGGATAGGAGTTTCCGGCTTGTTTTGCCATTTCTTTTATACTGCCGCTGGATAAAAAAAATTCTAAAACAAAATCTTGTTCATCCCTGGTCAATTTTAAGTAAAGTGGCAAATCATAATTTCCGTTTACTTCGGTTTCACATTGATCGCATTTCATTTGACTAACCCGTAAAGCATTTTCACAACTTGGGCAAACAATTGGTAATTTCATTTTAATAAAGTTAAAAATATTTTTAACAAAGTTAAAATAAATTTTATGATATAAAACTTATTTTTAAAAAATATTTTTTTATCTCATTAATAACCTGAACTCAATTAATAATTTGGGTTGAAAATATTGTACAAAAAAGCTAGCAAACATTTGTTGAGTTATGTGAGTGGTATTGGAGAAAAGCTGGCCGAAAATATAGTGACGTATCGTTCTGAAAATGGTCCTTTTGACGATAGAAAACAACTCAAAAAAGTACCGCGTTTGGGAGATAAAGCCTTCCAACAAGGCGCAGCATTTATCCGAATTGCCAATGGTAAAAATCCATTAGACAATTCGGCAGTACATCCCGAAGCTTATGCCATAGTAGAAAAAATGGCCAAAGATTTGAAAACTTCTGTTACTGATTTGATTGCCAACAAAGAAAAAATTGCGCTCATCAAACCCGAAAACTACGTAACACCCGAAATTGGGATTTTGGGTATCAAAGACATCCTCAAAGAGCTCGAAAAACCAGGATTGGATCCAAGAAAATCGGCCAAAATATTTGAATTCGACCCGAATGTCAAATCCATTAAAGATTTGAAAACCGGAATGATTTTGCCCGGAATCGTAAACAACATCACCAATTTTGGTTGCTTTGTTGATATCGGAATCAAAGAAAGCGGTTTGGTACACATTTCCCAACTCAAAGCGGGTTTCGTAAGCGATGTCAACGAAGTAGTCAAACTCCACCAACACGTTGAAGTAAAAGTAACCGAAGTCGATGAAGAAAGAAAACGCATTCAGTTGACGATGGTTATTTAAAAATGGAAATCTCAAAAAAGAAATTCCAAATTCCAATGCGTCACACTGAGATATCATTTTAAACTAAAAAAGCAATATAAGATGACATTATGCTATGTAAACGTTTTCTTTTAAGCAGCAATACTCCCCTCTCGAGAGGGGCTTGGGGTGTGTTTTCATTTTGAGAGGATATTTTAATTCCTAAACTTAAAACGTTAATGGTAGCGCAATCGAAGAGCAAATTCTAATGCGTTTCTTGAAATCTTTCAATTAAGATGTATAAATAAACAAAGCCCGGCAAGAAAATTTGTCGGGCTTTGGTTGTTTACAGCTATGGTGAATTTAAAACTAAATAGGTTAAGCTTAATCCTGTTCTAATACTAAGTTTCATTTCAAACTTATTTTCCCTTGCTCAGTTTTTCAATCTCTTTCTTTACTTCATCCATCAATTGCTGTTCCGTTGGTAAATACAATAAATTCTTTTTTTAGTTCCATTCTATTTATGATTTATTGAATTGTGAACGCACTGCGTTCACAATTGGAAACGTTCTGTAAAATTGGCGATTCCTCTCCAATTGACTAACAGAAAAACCATTACCAAACTCAGCCTGCAAGTCTTTAAACAACGGTTTTATTAAAAAATTACCTTAGCCACGCTTGTTCTTAATAGTGAACTCTGATTTCACCATTTGCAAACCCATAATGTTTCAAAGATTGTTTTCAAAAAGGTTTTGAATGTCTCTCTCCAATTTAAAAGGTTTTTCCTTTACTTGTTCAAGGGTATTGGATGTATTGTGGTATAAAATTATCAATGAGTTTTATTAATTTACAGAAATTTTATTCCGTTTCGTCTAGATCAAAGAAAATATCTCCATCTATTTCTTCTCTCAATCCATCATATAATTTCATTTTATCTTTGAAATTATCAATAGGAGAAGCATCATTAATAAAACCAATTTCAGCTCCAACAATATTTGAATTGACAGAATAATGTTTTCTAACATATGGTTTTAAATCACTACTCATAGATTCTGGAATGTCATTATCAACAACTATTATTTGAAAACTATTTGAAGATTTATTAAGCGATATTAAATACTTGTAGATATTTTCATATTTTTTTGAATCATTCATTCCTTCAGCAATATCTTCTTTTACATCTGTTTCTAGTAAATCTTTATCCTTAGTCTTTCCAATATATTTTGCAATAGTATCAATCATTAAAAAAGATGGGTAATTTACACTGTTTTCAGATGCATAAAGCATTAGACTAATAAAATAGCCCACCGAAGTTATTGTTCTTACACCACCAGATGTAATTTGTTCATACTCTCTATTTCTTATGTTTGGTAAAAATGTTTTAGGAGAAATTATGACACTTTGTGTGTTTTTAACACCAACAAAATTTACAAAATCTTTTAGTTTTATGCCTAAATCTTTAAAGACAGCATCTAACTTTGGTGCATTTTCTTTTAAATCTTTTAATGTCCCGTTAAGTTCGCCTATTTTACTGTCTAAATCTTTTATTTCGTCATCATTGATTGATTGTTGAATTCTTATCTTATAAAAATGTTTTAAATTTTTTCTATCACTCTCTAAACTACCAACTCTATGAGATAAAGCATCCCTTTTATTAATAAATGGAGAAACAATATCTATAGACTGTTTATCTAATAAAAACCTTAATTCTTCTAATTCACCTGCTTTTGATTTAATTTTATCTTCTTTATTTTGAATAGATTCTTTAAGAGCATCATAAATTTTTTCAATTTCTTTTTTTCTTCTTCTTAAACCATTTAATTCTCCTTTTATACTTGTTGAATCAGAACTTGTATAATGTTCTTTTAGTTTGCTTAAATTAATTGATTGTTCACAGATAGGACAATCCGCCTTTCTATCTTCTATTTTTGGAAATTTATCTATGACTTCTAACGTTGCATTTGCTTTTCTAATGTCATTACTATATTCATTTCTTAATGATATGTTTTGTCTAATTTCTTGTTGATTAACATTTAATTCTTGACTAATTTCTGAAATTTCACTCTCTTTTTGCTGAATTTCTTTTCTTAAATAATCTAAATCAGAACTATCCTTAATAATTTCTTTATCAATATTTTTTAATTCATTAATGATTGTATTTACTTCATTATCAATATTTCCTAGTTTTACTTCCAAATCTTTTAATGAATCAACTTCTGTTTCTTTAAGGAAAGAGGAAACTGATTTATTTTTTTTCTCTAATTCGCCTTTTAAATTGATTTTTTCTGCAATAATTTTTTCTAGTTCTAATATTTGACTATCTAATACGTTATACATTAATTTAAAAGTTTCACGTAATTTTACTAAATAAGGTTGGTTGTCTCCAAAAATTTTTTTATTTCCAATTTTATCTTGATCTAAATAATTATACTTAAAAACGTCTCTAAAACTCAATCTTTTCATTTTAGAATCGGCCTTACTAGGAGCCTCTTTTAGTTTAATAATTGGAATATTCATTGACGATAAAAGAAAATCCGAAAAATACCCATCTTCACTAGTTTGAACATAATTCGGTGAATAATATTTAGGAAAAAAATTATTTATCTCATTATGTGAACATTTATAGACTTCTATTTCACTAGTTGGCTTAAAAATATCTCTTTTAATAGTATAAACTTCACCTCGTAAAGCAACTTCAAGCAAGCAATATTTACCTGTAATTTCAATTTCATCATAAAAATCAATTTTACTTGAACCTAAACAATAATTTATTAAATTAAGTATACTTGATTTACCAGTATCTGAATCACCATAAATTATATTTAATCCTTTTTTAAATGGGACTTCATAATTCTTTCTGCTTCCAACTAGAATTAGATAATTTACTATTAGTTTAGGTGTTGCTATTTTTAGTGCCATTATATTATAAATGTGATTGTATAATTTGATTAATTTTTGAATGTGTCATACTTAATAAAGGTTTCATTTGTGATAACAATTTTTTTAACCTTTGAAAATATATTGATTCAAGTTGATCAGCATATTTAATTCCATTTTCATTTATTAAGTAATAAATTTGAGAATCCTCACCAATTTTAATATCTAATAAACCATATGAGATTAATATGTTTAATACTAATTTAACTTTAGTAAAATCAAACAACTGGCTTTTATTCGGGAACATAGCTTCAATTGAATAAATTTCCGAGTTATTAAGACTTAATATTTTCTTATGTTTTTCATCTAATATTTTATTTAACAATATAGGATGCTTAGTTAAAAAATCAAATTGGGTAATCCTCTCAAGATTAAACACAAATTCTTTTTTTGTAAAATCCGAAAGAATGAAAAGTTGAAATAATAATTTTCCAACAGTTAAATTAACTTCATCGTCTGGAATATATATTGGTAATCTTCCCATAATTATTCTTTATTTAATGCCTTTTTGAACTCCTCGAAGCTAATTATATCGTGTTTTTTATCCCACCAAATGCTACTGTCTTTATCAGCAAGCTGATGTAACATTCCAAATTTTTGTATACTTTGGAGAGGTGGATATAAAGAAATTAAATGCTTTTTATCTTCTTCTAATATTTTTTTGTGCACTGCTGTTAAAAGTTCATTAGAATTCTTATGGATACCGTTTATCATCTCGCCAAATTCAATAAAATACAATTCTTGAATTTTTGTATACAATGGTTCCAAAGTATTAATTTCAACACCTAATGACTTAAGTTTTCTGATTGTAAATTCAGCATTATAAAAAGCCATTTTTGAACTGCTCAAAAGTGTTGAATGAATATCTGCCATTATTAATTTTAAAACAAATATCTCTTCATCATACTGTCCTTTATCATTAAATTTTTCATGAATCTCAATAGATTGAATTTTCTGATTCTTCAAAAAATCATTTAGTTCAAAAATTAATGCATCAACAATAACATTTTTTTCTTTTGGTACGATTATGCTAAAATGATCATCGTCAGAGTATATTATTGATTGACTGTCGGCATCCAATGCAATTGAACTTTCTTTAGAGACTATTTTATCATAGAGTCCTTGTCCATAAATTCTTTTAGGTAGACTCTTACTTTGAACCCATTCATTATTCATGGCTGTAATGCTTTCACTTAACGCGGCTAAATCATTTGCTTGTACATTGTTGATTAATGATTTTCCAAAATTTGCTATTATAGAGCCCGAATGTGGTGTTGCAAGCGATACATATAATTTAACCTTTGAATCAGTATTTTTTTTTAAATTATCTAATATATATCTTTTAGCAACTAAGCCTCCCATACTATGTCCTATTAGAATAATATTTTTATAATCTGCACATGTATATTGAATTCTTGATTCTAATAATTTACTTAATTCGGGTATTGGAAGATTTATTCGGTTTTTATTTTTAGTTAAAAAATTAAAGACTGCTTTAGATTTAGGAAAAATATTAAGTAATTCTGTATGATACTCAAATAGTGCAATGTTGAAATTATTAAATATTTCTGTATCCTTAATTAAATAATCAATTAATGACATTGAACCATCATTTTTTTTCCAAGTTTCCTCACTGCCTATAAAACCGTGTATAAAAATTATTAAATTTTTTTTGTCTAAACAATTATGTACAAAATTTATCATCTCTAAAATATAAAAAATAATTCTTCTCAACAATTACTATTTCCTCATCCGTCAACCTATTCAATGCATACATCATTTGGTCAATTTCCTAATCTGAATAGCCATTTTAATGACTATCCACACAAACTTACAAAAAATGTGTTGGGAAGTAACTTAATAAATTGAAAAAAAAACAAAATTATCTTACAAGTAATTTGTATCAATAAATGACAATCAAAAGGGTAATTTTTTAGAATGAAAGCAAAATCCAACCCAAGGTTTTAACGCATAAAAAAAGCCCAACATTGCTGTCAGACTTTTAAGCTCCTCCGCCGCGGCGGACTCGAACCAAGTTCAAAAGTTTATTCCATAAAAAAAGCCCGACATTGCTGTCAGGCTTTTAAGCTCCCCCTCTTGGGCTCGAACCAAGGACCCTCTGATTAACAGTCAGATGCTCTAACCAACTGAGCTAAGGAGGAAACTGTGTATTATAATGCGTAGTAGGAACGTTTTCTGTTGCTATGACTGACATTGTTTGTTTGTCTTAGCGGTGGCAAAGATACACCTAATTTCAAGTTCTGCAAACAAAAAATGAACTTTTTTTCATTTTTTTTATCTTCCCACAATGGCCTTGTAGATGTCGTTTCCGTTGGCAAATAAAAGTAACGAGATAAGTAAAACAAAACCAACCATTTGAGCATTCTCTAAGAATTTGTCACTTGGTTTTTTGCCGCTAATGATTTCGTATAATAAAAATAGGACATGGCCACCATCCAAGGCTGGGATAGGCAATAAATTCATTACTCCCAACATTATTGACAACAAAGCCGTGATACTCCAGAATACTTCCCAGCTCCAAGAACTAGGAAAAATATTAAAAATAGCTGCAAATCCGCCCACTTGTTTGTACGCTTTGGTTTCTGGATTGAAAATCATTTTCAATTGCTTGCCGTAGCCTAATACTTGATTGGTTCCTTTTTCAATACCCACAGGGATCGATTCGAAGAAGCCGTATTCTTGTTTACTGATTTTGTAATACCCTAATTTCTCTAAAGATTCTAAACCTAGTGCACCAACATGAACGCCTAATTTGGCCTCGTTATTAACAATGACTTGCACCGGTACTTCTTTTTGATCACGAATCACAACCGCTGGAAGGGTTTTGCCTTTATTCGCTTTTAGGATAGCTGATACTTGATCGTAATATTTAGCAGGTTGCCCATTTAAGGAAACCATCACGTCTTTGGCTTGTAATTGTTTATTTAGTGATTCTTCAGGAATAACGGTAATAGCAAATGGCATACGGATGCCTACAAGAGGCCCTTTTTCTAGTTGTGATAATTGGTCAACAACATCAACAGGCATAGTGATGGTTTGAGCAACACCATTGCGTTCAATGTCGATTTTTTTACCCATGATAAGCTTGATGTTGATTTCGCTGTCGAATTTTTCGATTTTTTCACCATCAATGGCCACCAAATGATCGCCAGTTTGAAAACCGATTTTGTTCATCACCGGATTTTCAATTAGTAATCCGTCTTTCATATCCTTCATGGCTACAAAATCCTCGCCGTATACAAAAGCCATTCCTATATAAATAATGAAAGCCAAAATGAAGTTTACCGTAACGCCTCCCAACATAATAATCAAACGTTGCCAAGCGGGTTTCGAACGGAATTCCCAAGGTTGTGGGGGCAAGGCCATTTGTTCCTTGTCCATACTTTCATCGATCATCCCAGAGATTTTTACATAACCACCTAGAGGCAACCAACCAATACCATATTCGGTTTCGCCGATTTTCTTTTTAAGTAACGAAAATTTAAGGTCAAAAAACAAGTAAAATTTCTCTACTCTAGTTTTGAATAATTTGGCAGGAATAAAATGTCCCAATTCGTGAAGAATAATTAATAAGGACAAACTCAATAAAAATTGAGCAAACTTGATAACGATTTCCATTGTATACTTTTAGTTCTTAAATAACGCACAAAAATAGCGTTTTATATTTTATTTGATGGTGCAATATACTACTTAGGATTTTAATTGTTTGTTAATTCGGTAGTCTCCTTATGAATTAAAAATGCGTCAACTCTTTTTTGTTTGATTTTTTAGGAAACAATTCTTGAAGCCGAATGTCAAAATTTGGCCAAAATCAATACAAAAAGAAACTGGCCTTATAATTCTACGTAAATTTGCCAAATTGCCAAATTCTTTCAATTTTTTAATCTCTCTTAATTTATGCAAAAAATAGAAACAGCTTTACTCTCCTACGGCATGTCTGGAAAAGTATTTCATGCTCCTTTTCTCGATTTACATCCTGGTTTTGAAATAACGGGTGCTTGGGAACGAAGTAAGAAATTGATTCAAGTTGATTTCCCTCGAGTAAAGAGCTATGCTTCTCTAGAAGAGTTATTACAGGACGATTGCGATTTGGTAATTGTCAATACGCCTGTAGGCACACATTATGAATACGCCAAACAAGTCTTGCTAGCCGGAAAACATGCCATAGTAGAAAAAGCCTTCACCACTACCGCTGCCGAAGCCCAAGAATTAGCTGCTTTGGCGGAAGAAAAAGGACTACACTTGGCCGTTTTTCAAAACAGAAGATGGGATAGTGACTTCAAAACCGTTCAAAAAGTAGTGCAGGACAAAATCCTTGGCGATATCGTAGAAGCCGAGATTCATTTCGATCGCTATAATCCCAATTTGAGTCCCAAAGTTCATAAAGAAACCCAAAACGCAGGTGCTGGAATTCTAAAAGATTTAGGGCCGCACATTATTGATCAAGCCTTGTGTTTGTTTGGTTTTCCCAAAGCGGTAAGTGCTGATATTCGCATCACACGAGCTCATTCTTTGGTAGACGATTGGATCGATATTACCTTATTTTATCCCGAACTGCGTGTGCGACTCAAAGCGGGTTTTTTTGTACGAGAACCACATCCTTCGTATACGCTTCACGGCAAGAAAGGCTCTTTCTTAAAACCGCGTGGCGATGTGCAAGAAGACGAATTAAAATTAGGCAAAAAACCCAATGTGACCATTTGGGGTACTGAACCCGAAGCCTTACAAGGAGCGTTGCATACCGAAATAGGAGGGAAGGTGATCAAAGAAAAAGTACCTACACTACAAGGCAATTACTATGCATTTTTTGAGGGTATGTATCAAGCCATTACACACGGAAAACCAGTTCCCGTTTCAGCTCACGAAGGACTACAAGTCATGCAAATCATTGAAGCCGCGATACAAAGTCATCAAGAGGAAAAAAGAATTCAGGTATAATATAGAATGCAGAAAGTTTAAACAGGTTTTAAATTTGAATTGAAAACCTTTTATTAAATTTGATTGTAAAACACTAAAAATCAACTATATTGATTTATTTTAATTTTTTAGAACGCCTCAAAAAGAAAGGAAAATACAAGAAAGCGTATAGCGAAGTAAAGGAGTCTTACCTCAAACGCATCCGTTGGGCTGTGTCCTTTTTTTATTTTGGAATGGGCTTGGTGTTTGCCACTTGGGCCAGCCGAATTCCCACTATCAAATCAGAGCTCAATTTATCTGAGAGCGAATTGGGAACGATTTTATTTGCGCTTCCTTTGGGGCAGTTGACCATGATGCTTTTTTCGGCCAAGATCGTGACCCGTTTTGGCAGTAATGTCACCTTACCGATTTCAATTTTATTATACACATTTAGTATGACCAATTTGGGCTTGGCACAAACCGAATGGCAATTGGCAATTGGGTTATATCTCTTGGGATTGACCGCTAATTTAACCAACATTTCCGTCAATACCCAAGGTGTTTATACCGAAGGCTTGTTCCGACGCAACATTATGCTGTCTTTTCACGGTGTATGGAGCATGGCAGGATTTACAGGAGCCCTAATCGGATTGGTGTTGTTAGGATTCAATATTTCTACTTACACTCATTTTGTGATAGTAGGGATAGCAGTGTTTGTGTTGGTAGCCACCAATTATACTTTTTTAATCAAAGCCAAAGAAAGTCAAGGTGCAGCCAAGAAACAATCTTTTTTTAAAGTCGATACCACCTTGATGTGGTTAGGAATTATAGGTTTTTGTAGCATGGCTAGCGAAGGGGTAATGTTTGATTGGAGCGGCGTATATTTCAAAGATGTTCTCCAGGTCAAAGGATCCTTGAGTGTTTTAGGCTATACCTCATTTATGATCATGATGGCGTTAGGACGCTTTTTTGGCGACCGACTCACTCAAAAAATAGGACGCAAAAAAGTCATGCAAATCAGCGGATGTCTCATCTCGATCGGGTTACTCACAGCAGTCATTTTCCCTTATTTAATCCCCGCAACTCTTGCGTTTATGGTCGTAGGTTTAGGAGTTTCAACCATTATTCCAACCATGCTAAGCATAGCCGGAAAGCACCCAACCATTCCCACCAGCCAAGCCTTAACGTCAGTTTCTAGCATCAGTTTTCTTGGTTTCCTTATTGGGCCGCCCGTTATTGGCCACATTGCCGAAGCTTTTGGATTGCAATTTTCCTTTGCTTTCATTGGAATTTTTGGTTTTCTCATCGCCATCATGGTTTCTAAAATAAAAATACAGGAGTAGTTTTTTAGGAGCAAACGTCCCTACTTTTCAAGACCAGTCGTCCTGCTGTACACTATATCTTGTGGTCCCGAACCCCGGAACCACAAGGATACCGTTCCCATCAGGGCTAGACTACCTATTTTTATTTTCAAAAAAAGTATTGCATTTTTGTAAATCTTAATAGTTTTTGTATTACATTTATAAAACAGAATAATTAATTATCAAGCACTTATATAATACACCTTCCAAAATACCACTTTGTATTTTTTACAATATTTGAGTTTTTATGCTCAAATTTCCAAAAACGTTTTATTAATTAATTTGGGGTGTTACACTCCAAAAACTGTTTTATTGGAGGATTTCCTTAAAAAGATCCTCCATTAAAGCTGTTTTTTTATTTTATAAAAACGCCTATGCAAAAAAAACTATTGGTTATTTTTTTATGTTTATTGTTTAAAAAAAATTATGCCCAAAACGCAACTGGATTTACCCTAAAAGTTATCGAGGCCCAATCCAAAAACGCCCTTGCTTCAGTAGTGGTCACGATTCAAAACACTTCTTTTTTGCAACTCACTTCATCAACAGGAACGGTCGTATTTGAACAGCTTTTGCCTAATACCTATTATGTTTTGGTACATTCTCAGGGTTATAAGGATCAGTTACTTTCCGTAAACGTTCATCGAAATACGATGTCTGATTTAGGCACCATTCTACTCAGCCCCGACCTAATGTTGGAGCAACAAAGTGCCACTATTGCACTCAACGAGGACCAACTCAACGATGATTTTAATAGTTCCGAAAGTACTGCACCGTTACTACAAGCTTCTCGAGATGTGTTTCAGCAAGCCGCTGCTTTTCAATGGGGACAAAGTCGTTTTAGAATTCGAGGTCTCGATGCCGAAAATGCCACGTTGCTTTTGAACGGTATCGCCTTAAATAAACTCTATGATGGTCGGCCGCAATGGGGAGATTGGGGTGGGATTAACGATGTGTTGCGCAACCAGGAAATTGCTATCGGTACCGCAGCTTTCGACTACAGTTTTGGCGGAATTCTAGGCGCTCAACAGATCAATACCCGAGCTTCTAGCTATCGATCTGGAATACGACTCTCTTTTGCGGGTACTAACACCACCTATAACTGGCGCATGATGGCGACTTATGCTTCAGGGGTTTCCAAAAAGGGTTGGGCATTGGTGATTTCGGCGGGGAAAAGAATGGGAGTAAATCCCTATTTCGAAGGCACCCATTTTGATGGAAATTCGGCTTTTATCAGTATCGAAAAGCAAATCAATGAAAAACATGCGTTCAATTTTACCGGAATTTATACTCCCAATTCACGCGCGAAAACCGCTCCCAACACTGCCGAAGTTTTTGCACTTATGGGCGCACAATACAATTCGTATTGGGGCTTTCAAGAAGGCAAAAAACGAAACGCCAGAATCAAAACCGTAGAAGAGCCGCTACTCCTACTCAATCATTATTTCAAAATCAACGACAAAACACAACTCCAATCCGCAGCGCTTTACCAATGGGGAAAAATTAGCAACAGCACTATCGATTTTCAAAATGCCAATAATCCTGACCCCACTTATTATCGAAAAATGCCGAGTTATTTCAGCTCACTTTTCGAACGAGACAACGGCGAATTTTCTGGAGCTTTCATTCCGGATACCGAAAATGCCGAAAAAAGCCGTTTAGCTTTTTTAGAAAATCCACAAATCAATTGGAATGCGCTTTACCAAGCCAATCAAAAACCAGTTTTGGATGGCAAAGGAAACATTCTTAGGTACGAACCTTCAAAAAGCAACTATATCGTCTATGAAGATCGAGCCGATGAAACCGTTTGGGCCGCCAATAGTCTCTTGAATTCTCAATTTTCAGAGCATGTTTCCATCACGGCTGGTGCTCATTTTAAAACATCAAAAACGCAGCAGTATCAAAAAGTGGTCGATCTTTTGGGAGGTTCGTATTTTGAAGATATTGATGGGTTTTATACCGGTGATCAAGCGCAATCCGACTTGAATCATCCCAATCGTCAAGTGGTCGAAGGCGATAAATACGGCTATAATTATTTCATGAAAGCGCAAGTCATACAGGCATTTACTCAGTTTCAATTCCGATTTAATTCGATTCATTTTTATGTAGGACAACAATTTTCTAGCACCAGTTATCAGCGCGAAGGATTGTACAAAAACGGGATTTACGAAAACAATTCTTTAGGAAAGAGCGCTAAAGTGACCTTTGAAAATTTCGGATTCAAAGCTGGAATGACCTATAAAATTTCTGGCAAGCAAGCCTTTTTATTTCATGCCGCCCACTTAAGTAAAGCCCCCACAATTCAAAATACATTTCCCAACGCCCGGTTGAATAATACGATTGTTGCTGCTCTTTCTAGCGAAACCCAAAGCAGTTTGGAAGCGACTTATCAATACCGAACGCCTTTTTTGAAAATGCGTTTGACCACTTATTTTGCGTTACAAAAAAACACTACCAATCATTCCTTTTTTTATGCAGAAGGAATTTTTGACGACGGTGCGGGCTATACCAATACTGACGCCTTCGTGGGACAAACCTTAACGGGACTTGACAAACAAAATTTGGGTGCTGAATTAAGTCTTGAATATCCTATTAGTAGCACCTTAAAAACGACACTGGCAGCTGCTTACGGTCGGTATATTTATGCCAGCAACCCCAACGTTACCGTAACCAATGATGCCCAAGCTTCGCTCCAAAACACCAATCCTGTTTTTGATTTTGGAAAAGCCATTCTTAAAAATTACTATCAAGAGGGAATGCCTCAACAAGCCATTAGCCTTGGAATAGAATATAGAGACCCGCATTTTTGGTGGATAGGTACCAACTTAAATTTTATCACGGAATCTTATGTGTCGGTTTCACCTATAGCACGAACGGCAATTTTTTTCAGAAACCCTGCCAATGGATTTCCATTTCCCGAAGCGACCGAGGAAAGAGCCAAAGTGTTATTGCAACAAGAAAAATTAGATCCGCTACTCCTCTTGAACTTTACAGGCGGCAAATCTTGGCGAATAAGAGGTAAAAATTTAGGGCTTTTTGTAAGCGTTTCTAACCTCCTCGATACGCATTATCAAACAGGTGGTTATGAACAAGCTCGGAACGCCA
The DNA here is from genome assembly GCF_002017945.1 of Flavobacterium sp. LM5. NCBI lineage: Bacteria > Pseudomonadati > Bacteroidota > Flavobacteriia > Flavobacteriales > Flavobacteriaceae > Flavobacterium > Flavobacterium sp. LM5. The sequence continues at coordinate 406,924 of NZ_MUFX01000001.1, forward strand.
ATTTTAGGGCGCGTAATCAAGACATTTCTAGTGGTACGCCCAATTTTGGTAACAAATATTTCCAAGGCTATGGCCGCAATTATTTTGTCTCCCTCTATCTGAATTTATAATCAACCTCGTTAAATTTAAAAAGTATGAAACGTTATATTTCTTCTCTTTCAATCCTTTTTGTCTTTTCCTTCTTCTTGACGAATTGTGCTCAAGAAGATTTTGACTTTCCAAAATTAGAATGTACCCAAACTGATTTAAAAGTCAACCAAACCGTCGCTCAGGTTAAAGCCAATGCCAATGCAATTGTGGCGCAATACCCTTATGACGATAGTATAGAAGCATATGTGGTTTCGAGTGACGAAGGTGGTAATTTTTTCAAAACCATCAGTTTTCAAACCTTGGCCACGCCTACTTCGCCAGCCATTGGTTTTAGTGTACCTATCGATGCCACCAACTTATACATCGATTTTCGATTGGGCAACAAAGTCTACCTTCAACTCAAAAATCAATATACGGATATCAATTACGGTGGACTCAGAATTGGTGCTATATATGTCAATTCCTATAATGAAGGTGGCGTGGGTAGACTTTCGCAAAACGATTATAAAAAAGTGCTGTTCCCTTCTTGCACCATTATCGAAGAATCGCAATTGACCAAAGCCACGACCATTCCCGAACTGCTGAATGACGCCAACTTAAACACTTTGGTCGAATTGCAAAACGTACAATTTACTACCGATGCTGTAGGACGAAAATACTATGAAGAAAGCGAAGACATCGGTGGCGGCACCAATTGGAATTTGATGGACCAATTAGGGAATCAGGTTATTTTTAGAACCTCAAGCTTTGCCAATTTCGCCACCAAAACAGTCCCAAAAGGAAGCGGAAAAGTCAAAGGGATTTTGACCAAATTTGGCACCGATTACCAACTCATCGCCCGTTCCGAAAAAGATGTGAATTTAACAGGCGCCAGTATCACACCCTTCTTCAAGGAAGATTTTGAAAAAGTAGTCGATAAAACCAATCTAAGTTTACCCGGCTGGACGAACTTAGCCCAAAAAGGAACGCCAGTATGGAAAGGCACGGTGTACAATGGCAATGGTTACGCCGAGTTTGCGATATCTGGAACCAAAGTAGTTTCAAATGTAGCTTGGTTAATTTCTCCCAAAATCGACTTAGATATTTACACCAATGAAATCTTGACCTTCCGCTCGGCCCAACACCATCTCGATGTCGATTCGCCTCTGAATACCTTAGACGTTTTCATTTCCACCAATTTTGATGGTGTAAACATTGCCACCGCCACTTGGACTCCCTTGAAAGCCACAGTGCCCAAACAGGCTACCCCTTGGTACCAATTCATCGGCTCGGGCGCCATAGATTTAAGTGCGTTCAAAGGCAAAGTCAATATTGCCTTTCGCTACACAGGCTCAGGAAAAAATGCCGCACTAGACGGTGCTTTTATGGTGGATGATGTGCAAATTTTTGGGGATAAGTAGGTCTCTATAATTAACTAATTTTGCTATCAAAAAATAGGTTATTATTCAGGTGTTTTTTTGGATATTAATTGCCTCCAACTTTAGAGGGATGAAATTTGAAAGCATTAAAGGCTTTAGCCCAAATTAGCTGCTTTTATTTGGCTAAAGCTAATGAAATCAATCCCCATAACTCCAGCTAAAGCTGGAGCCAATTGAAAGCAAGACTAGCTGAATAGTTACAATAATAGAAAGAGTCAATGGTTGCTGTTTTCGCCGCAAAAAATGCGGTGAATAACTTCTTTTTTCACCGCATCGCAGTTATTTTTATCTTGATTATATTCACAAAGAAATGATTTTCTAAATCGCGTATACTAACAATCATTTTTGTATTTTGGCCGTCCCAAATCAAAACCAAACCAAAAATGAAAACCTATTTCGCGGCCTTAGTGCTGATGACTTTTTCGTATGTAATACACAGTCAAACACCTAACAAACCCATTCAATTAAAGCAAATTACTGTAGTTAAAACCAACTTTAGAAACCTTAAAAGTGGGGAAGCAATTCACAAAACTTACGATTTTGACCAAGGAAAATTAGTTACTATCAAAACCTCGGATGTGACACAAAGTTTTTTTTATAACGCCAAAGGCTTGCTCGATCACACGGTAAAAGACCGCAACGGCAGCAACTGGAAAGAGGTAATCACTTATGGTTACGACGCTCAAAATCGCTTGGTTTTATTTTCGAAGATGTATGAAGAGAATGGAAGTAAGGTGACCAAAACTGTAACATATACGTATGAAGGATCCCGAATTCAACAGGTGACCAAAAAAAGCACCACGCAACAGCTTTTTGTAGAGGAAGTAGATTTTGTGATAGAAAACGGGAAGCTTGTTCGTCGTTCGGTTCGCGACAGAAACAAACAGATCGTTCACAAAACAGAGTATCTGTATGAAAAAGGGAACAACACCAAACAAACCGGACTTTTGGGGGATAAAACGATCAAATATTTTGGTTATGATGAAAAAGAATCAGCCAATTTGTTGATGGTGAAAGCTATTTTTGGACCCAATTATCAAGTGATTGTTCCTTTGGTTTCGTTTCAAGAAGAGGAGTTCGCTATCCATGATGTTAGTGTTAACAACGAAATAAAGTTCAACACTTCCACTTCGCCGATCATTAAAGCAGGCACTTTTAAATACAATGCCCAAAATTATCCAGCTTCTTACGTGTTGATCGAGGACAGCGGCATGATCAAAACCGTAAAAACATATCTTTACGAGTGATTTTTTAGGCTATCGAATGGACGAACAAATAAGCCACGAATTCACGAATTTTTTTAAATAGTAATTGGTGCAATTTTTTTAGAATCAAATAAATTTTAATTCAAGCATTCGTGGCTAACCTTTTTCACTAAGCTTCAAAAGTAATTTGCGAATTTGCGGTTCCTTTTGGATTTTGCCTCGAATTCACGATTTTTTTTAAATAGTAATTGGTGCAATTTTTTTTTAGAATCAAATAAATTTTAATTCGAGCATTCGTAGCTAACCTTTTTCACTAAGTTTCAAAAGTAATTTGCGAATTTGCGGTTCCTTTTGGATTTTGCCTCGAATTCACGAATTTTTTTAAATAGTATAGGTGTTATTTTTTTTAAATTAAATAAATTTTAATTGGTGAATTTGTGGCCACTTCCTTTCTGTCTCTCTAAAAGTAATTTGCGAATTTGCGGCCATTTTTTTTTTAAAACCAAATATTTTTTAATTCGTGAATTTGTGGCTAGCCTTCTTTTTCGAATCCGATAAAAATAATTCGTGCATTCGTGGTCACCTTCTTTAAAAGCAAATGATTAAATTTGTACCTTATTCAATGACATGTTAGAAAAAGAAAAATTAAATTTCGAAAAAACCGCTATTGTAGGGATCGTAACTCAAAGTCAAAGTGAAGACAAACTTAAAGAATATCTGGATGAACTAGAATTCTTGACCTTCACTGCTGGTGGACAAGTAGTAAAACGCTTTTGGCAAAAAATGGATAAACCCAATCCTAAGACTTTTTTGGGAACAGGAAAAATTGACGAAATTCATCTTTTTGTAAAAGAAAATGACATTTCGACCTTGATTTTTGACGACGAGTTAACGCCTTCGCAACAAAAGAATATCTCCAAAATTATCGACTGCAAAATCCTTGACCGAACCAATTTGATCTTGGATATTTTTGCACAACGCGCCGAAACTTCTTATGCGAGAACGCAGGTAGAATTGGCACAATGCATCTATTTGTTGCCTCGCCTTTCAGGTTTATGGACACACTTAGAACGACAAAAAGGAGGAATTGGGATGCGTGGTCCGGGGGAAACGGAGATCGAAACCGACCGTCGTATTGTGCGTGATCGTATCTCGTTGTTAAAAGATAAAATCAAAACCATCGACAAACAAATGGGTATTCAGCGCAGTAATCGCGGGGCCATGGTTCGTGTGGCGCTGGTAGGTTATACCAATGTAGGGAAATCAACCATGATGAATGCGGTAGGTAAGAGTGATGTTTTTGTAGAAAATAAATTGTTTGCAACTTTGGATACAACGGTACGAAAAGTGGTGATCAAAAACTTACCATTTCTGCTTTCGGATACCGTAGGATTCATCAGAAAGTTGCCTACACAATTGGTCGATTCGTTCAAAAGTACGCTTGATGAGGTGCGCGAAGCCGATCTTTTGTTGCACGTAGTTGATATTTCACATCCCGATTTTGAGGATCATATTGCCTCTGTGAATCAAATTCTTTTGGATATTAAGGCCAATGATAAGCCTACGATCATGATTTTTAACAAGATCGATGCGTACCAACATTTGACTATTGACGAAGATGACTTGATGACCGAAAAAACGCCACGACATTTTACCTTAGAAGAATGGCAACAAACATGGATGAACCGTGTGGGGCATGAAAATGCTTTGTTTGTATCGGCGATTCACAAAGAAAATTTTGAAGAATTTAGAGAACGCGTATACGAAGCCGTTCGACAAATTCACATTACGCGCTTTCCGTATAATAAATTTTTGTATCCTGATTATAAGGATGCCATCGAAAAAGAAGACAAAGAATAAAAAAAGCCCCAAAATTCAGATGATTTTGGGGCTTTTTGGTTGAGATGTTTAGTTTTTCAAAATCCATGTACTCATCGTATCCAAGACAATGGGAGCGATAGTTTGGGTGATGCTTTCATATTCAGCGACCGTTCCGGTTTTTGCCTCTTGGAATAAGTGGTTGAGGTTAGGAAATGCTGTGATTGTTCCTTTTTTATTTCCTCCTTTTAGTAGGGAAGCTTGGATGCCAGCTAAGTTTTCAGTCGCTTTTACTTGTACATCCAAAGTACCGTTCAAAGCAAGAACAGGCACTTTGATTTTTGACCAATAGGTATCGGGATTTAATTTTAGGAAATAAACATACCATGGACGAGTAATAGCACTGGTTTGTTGGACAACAAATTCATCTATTTGACTTTCTGTAAGACCTTGATTTTGGGTTAATTTCTTAAATTCTTCACGAATGTAGTTTTGAAAATCCGTTTTTAATTGTTGGCCAGTATAGTTGATAATGAAGGCATATACTTTTTCGTTAAATGCGGTAGTAGTTGCAATTTGGTAAGCTGTGGCGCCTTGTGCTTTGGCAATGGATTGGGTTTGTAGCAACATCATTCTATCTATGGGAATTCCAGGGCCCGCCATCGAAATCACAAATTGTACTTTTTTATTTTCAGCGGCCACCATTGGGGCAATTAAACCGCCTTCGCTATGACCTAAAACACCAATTTTTTTAAATCCTTTGGAGGTTAAAAAAGCTACAGCAGCTGAGATGTCTGAGGCAAAATTAGCTGAGGTATCTTCAGGGTTTCCTTTGCTAGATCCTCCAATGCCTCGATCATCTAAACGCAATACGCCAATACCTTTTTGAGCAAAATCATGAGCAATTACAGCAAAAGGTTGGTGACTAAAAATTTCTGAATTTCGATCTTGTGCGCCAGATCCTGTGATTAATACCACTACTGGAAATTCTTTTTTGTTTTTGGGCAAGGTCAAGGTTCCTGCCAAAGTATTTTTGTCTTTTGGGTTTACAAAAGTCACTTCTTGTATAGGGTAGTCGAATGGTCCATTAGGTTGCTGCGGACGAATGGTTATTTTTCTTGTCAAAACCAGTGGATAAGTCCCGCCATTTTGTACAAACGTACCCTCGATAGCAGTTCCATTAAAAACGCCGCTATATTTTAGATTCAGATCAGGAGCGGTGAGTTGTAATTCATTGTTCAAAAAGGTAGTTTCCTTAACGGGAATACCTTTGGCACCTTGCATTGGACTTTCAAGTGAAGTTTGATATCCCTCACCATTTTTTTGTATGGTGAAAATTAAGGGTAATTCCATGCCCTGAAAATTTAGTTTTCCTGTCCAGGATCCCTGAATTTCTTGAGCAATAATCGATTGGAAGGTTATTAAAAGAAATACTAGAACGCTTTTTGTTTTCATGAATTTTGTATTGTAATGAACTCCTAAGGTAATTCAATACAGTATAAAACACAAATCATTTTATAGTAGTTAGGATTTTGATTTAATAATTATTTATTGCTGAAACAGTATTGGTAATCAGTTTTTTAATAACTTTAATATATAAATCAATTAAAACTAGCATTTTATGAAATCAATTCTCAAATTAAGGAAGTTAGCCATTCTATTAGTATTGACATTGCCAATTGTATCTTTAGCCCAAATCATCACCAAAAAAGTAAGCTTCCCAGTAGGAAAATCTTCTACTGTAATTCAAGGTTCGATTACGGGTGATCAAACTATTGATTATACAATAGGAGCCAATCAGGGACAAAAACTTAATGTGACGTTAACCGATAAGTCTGGAGGGGCATATTTTAATGTACTACCTCCGGGTTCTCAAGGAGAAGCTGTTTTCATCGGTCAGAATGAAGGTAATAAATGTAGCATTACTTTAAACCAAAGCGGAACTTACAAAGTTAGAGTATATCAAATGCGAAGCACGGCTAGACGCGGGGAAAAGAAAAGTTTTTCGCTTCAAATAAGTATTCCCGGTGCATCTAATAATGGAGATGCTAAAGTTGCAGGTACTAAATACAATGCTACAGGTGATTTGAGGGCAGCAAACGGATCTAAACCTACTTCGGCAAAGTTTGGCGTAATTCGTTCTAATGGGGGAGCAGAAGTGCATGCTACTATGCCAGGAAAAAGCAAACGTGTTTTTGTGTTTTCACAAGGTGAATGGACTTGTAAATCTGGAAACTGTAAATTGTCTTTTGCAAAAATTAGCTCCGATGAATGGGAAATTATTTGTAACGGAACCGAGAAATATTACATCCCAGATGCTGTAATTTACGGTGGATAATACTTAAAAAATATTCTTATGTTCCCCTTTGGAATGTATAAATGACCGATTCGCAATTGTGAATCGGTCATTTTTTATGTATAAAAAGAATGACCTTTCAGTTACTCCAAATCAATCTTTTTTAGTCAACATAGTCCAAATAGATTGCGATGAATAGCGATTTTTATACACTATTTCTAAAAAAATCACTAAAATTATTATTTCGATTGTGCTGAATACAATCAAACGATTAACACTTGCAATTTCAGCTGCAAAAGGAGCAATCGAGGTAACCGCGTCACCTTTTGATGCTACAAACAATGCTAAAAAGGAATTGTTTCCAAAATGAAGTCCCCAAGCAAAAAACAAAGAGCCTGTTCGCCAAGCTGCATAAGCAAAAGCACAAGCGTGCAAAAAATATGGAATTCCTGCGATAAATGTATCCCCCCAAGCTTTAACATTACCAATATGTAATTGACCAAAAAGGAGCCCTTGCAGCGCAATTACTACTGGCAAAAAAGGAATTATTCTATAAGTAGCTTGCATCAAATAGCCCCGGAAGTAGAGCTCTTCACAAGAGGTTTGTATCAAATAACCCACAACGGTTATGAGTAAAATAGGAATCTCATTTGCTAAATTTTCTTTAAAACCAATGTAAGAGACTACCTTTTCTGGCATAATGATAACAATTAAGAGGATAAACGTCGCAGAAATCAACCATTGAAATAAGACACCAATGCCAAAATCTTTCCAAAGCATTTTTTGGGATGGAGCATAAATGCTAAAAAAAGGCCTACCAAAAACAAGCCATCCAAAAAACAATAAAAAAAAGAGTGGAAAAATAAAGGAATACAAAACGCCAATTGTAGACAATGGATTAATGTTCAAATATTGATAAATAATCATAGAAGGAATGCTGCCTAATTGCAGAAATAAATAGCCTAAAATCACCATAAATAAGTAGATCAAAACAGAATGTCTACCTAGTTTTGACCAATCCAAATAGTGTGTAACTTCTTTGATGGAATCTTTCATAGCTAGTTATAGTTTAATTATTTAATGTTTTCCTGTCTAGTACAAGTATTGATAAAAAAAATTAAACCATACATTTTCTATATTAATTTTCCTCCACTCATTAAAAAATGAGTTAACCAATATACAAACATGAAAATGGTAGAAAACAACATCCCAAAAAGAACGGATAAGGATGTTCTAGAAAAAATACTAAATTTTGAATAAAGTTTATTATCATAGAAAAATTGGTGCAAAAACCATACAGAATACCCAAAAACCACATAAGCTAAAATATCATAAACTACCTTCAGAAAAGTTAAGTTTGAAGTAAGAATAGAAAGAATAGTCACCACTTTGGTTATGATTAATACTGCCGAAGCTTTGTAAACATTCATAATTAAATGTTCGGAAAAATTAAATTTACTTTTTTTAAAGAAAAGAAAGGTAAATACCGAAACCACTGGAATCGTAATAAAAATATAAGTTTTAGGATTATCACGGACAAAGTCAAAATATTGAGTAAGAATTTTGGTAGAGCCACTATCTTCAGAACTTATAGCTGCCTCACTAACCGTTGCATATTTATCCAAAAAAATTCCTGCAGCAGATAGTAACAAATATAAACTCATATAGTTCATATGATTTACCCGTTTCCCTTCAATATATTCTCGTATTGAAAAACCAGGTCGGATTGCCAATTCTTTCAAAGTAAAAAATAAATCATTTTTGAATAACGAATAGAACTTATTGGCAATATCCGTTTTAAAAATGTGCTTAAAGGAAAAGCGCGAAGTGCTTGTTTTTTGCCCACAGTTGTAGCAATAAGAACCTGTGGTTTGGGAGTTACAATTCAAACAATTCATCAAAAATTAGGATTTTTTTCGAAAAAATTGAACAATAAAGATAACAATACAAATACTTAAAATCGGATAAATAAAAAACAAGTCCGCTCTAATTACAGGAGTTTTTTCTGATTGTGACCATATTTGTACTACTATTTCCCATAGGATATAGAGGAATAACAATATGGCGGTAAGTTTTTGAAATTTAGTTAGTTGCATAGTGCTATTTTTTTACTAATGTAGTAAAAAGTAAGTCAACTTTTTTATGTCACAAAGAAAAAACTCCAAACTCTTTGCGTTTGTGGCAAGAGTTTGGAGTTGTATTGTGATAATTTTGAAACGTATCTTATTTTGTTTCTTCTTCTTTTTTAGTTGTAGCAGATTGCTCGTCTTTGGCTGCGTTTTTAAATTCTTTAATGCCGCTTCCCAATCCTTTCATTAATTCTGGAATTTTTTTACCTCCAAAAAGTAATAAAACGATACCCACTATAATAAGGATTTCAGTAAGTCCAATTCTTCCCATGATTGTGTTTTTTATAGCCGAAGCCAATTGGTTTTATTTAACGTTGCAAATGTATACAGAATTCCTTAATCTAAATGAGATTACATGAAATATTTATAGTTTTTTGAGTTAAAAATAGGATTATAGACCTTATGCTGAATTGATAAAATCATTAATCCTTATATTTGTCAAAATATCAGGAAGTATGTTTATAAATCGTTTGCTGCCCAAGGGACTCAAGGAATTGATACTCATGAAAAAAAGGTTGATATTAATTAACCAAGAAAACTTTGAAGAGTTATTTTCATTCCGATTGAGCCTTTTGAATGTTTTTGTAGCGGGTACTTTAAGTGCTTTTTTTTTAATTCTCATCACTACGGTATTAATCGCCTTTACTCCTTTGAGAGAATATATACCGGGATATGCTTCGACGCAATTAAAAAAAGAGGCCACTATTTTAGCCTTAAAAACCGATTCATTGACCCAAGCGATCAAAAAAAACGAAGCCTATCTCAAAGCGATACAAAATGTTTTAACGGATAAACTAGAACATGTAACGTTTAATAAAGATTCTATTTTGGCACAAACTCAAACAGCGATCGATCCTGAAACACTAAAAGTGTCTGAAGAAGAATTGAACTTACGCAATGAAGTAGCCGCAGAAGAAAAGAAAGCAAATTCCACCCAAGTTTCAAAGAAAAAGACCACCGTCAAAAAATAAAAAAAGCATGTCTTTAAAAGCCTTTTTAGCAAAATTATTTGCTCAAAAAATAGTAAAAAAAACACAGCAATGGAGTCAAAATCCATTAGCAACGCAACAAGCTGTTTTTAGAAATTTAATACAAGAAGCGCAGAACACTGCCTTTGGTCAAGACCATAATTTTGAGCACATTAAAACACATGCCGACTTTGTGCAGCAGGTGCCAATTCGAGATTACGAAGGATTAAAACCGTATGTTGATCGAGTAGTAAATGGAGAAGAAAATGTACTGTGGAAAGGCAAACCGCTTTATTTTGCCAAAACTTCTGGAACCACATCTGGTGCCAAATACATTCCGCTGACCAAAGAATCAATGCCATATCATATTGAAGCGTCGAGAAATGCTATTTTACATTATATTCACGAAACAGGAAAAACAGATTTTGTGGATGGAAAAATGATTTTCTTGCAAGGAAGTCCCATTTTAACCGAGAAAAACGGTATCAAATTAGGAAGATTATCAGGTATAGCCGCTCATTATGTCCCAGGCTATTTGCAAAAAAACAGAATGCCTTCTTGGGAAACCAACTGTATTGAAGATTGGGAAACCAAAGTGAATGCTATTGTAGAAGAAACCGTAAAAGAAGACATGCGAGTGATTTCTGGAATTCCGTCTTGGGTGCAAATGTATTTCGAAAAATTGCAACAAAAGGCTCAAAAGCCAGTTGGAGAATTGTTCAAAAACTTCAATCTTTTCATTTATGGAGGTGTTAATTTTGAACCCTATCGCGCCAAATTTGAGAATTTAATTGGTAGAAAAGTAGATAGTATTGAACTCTTTCCTGCTTCCGAAGGTTTTTTTGCTTACCAAGATTCTCAAAAAGAGAAAGGAATGTTGTTGCTTTTGAATTCAGGAATTTTTTATGAGTTCATCAAAAGTGATGATTTTTTTACTGAAAATCCAAAGCGTTATACCATAGGCGAAGTCGAATTAGGCGTAAATTATGTATTGATTATTTCTACCAATGCGGGACTTTGGGGCTACAATATTGGTGATACAGTACAATTTACTTCATTGAAACCTTATCGCGTTATGGTTTCGGGTAGAATCAAACATTACATTTCTGCTTTTGGGGAACACGTGATTGGCAAAGAGGTAGAAAGTGCTTTGCAAGAAGCGATTCAAGGCAGCGCTATTCGCATCAATGAATTTACGGTGGCTCCGCAAATCACGCCAAAAGAGGGATTACCTTATCACGAATGGTTTATTGAATTTGAAAACGAACCAGAGGATGAGGTTGCTTTTGCAGTAGCTATTGACCAAGCGATGCGCAAGCAAAATATCTATTATGACGATTTGATTGTAGGCAACGTTTTGAGAAAAGTAGTCATCACCAAAGTCGCCAAAAACGGTTTCCAAGACTATATGAAATCCATCGGGAAATTGGGTGGACAAAATAAAATTCCGAGATTGAGTAATGATCGGAAAATAGCCGATGTATTGCCTAAAATTTAATAAAGAAAATTGATTTGTACTCAGTTTACCGTATGGTACAATTTAATAATTTTACAATAATTTGCCAAAAAAAACTTTTACTTACCTTTGAGAAGTGATAAAAAACAAAGAAGATGAATACAACCAAACATATATCAAGATCTAGAGCGCAAGAATCTTCTGCGGCTATAGAAAAAATGTACATTACGATGCGCCATTTATTCAACCGTGGGTTTTATAAACCAATGGGAATTTCGGGAGATACCTTACGGGAAGCTTTATTGGCTTTACGCCCAGAGATTTATGGTTCTATTGCCGATGAAAAAGTAGAATTGAATGGGTTATTATACGTTATCGAACGACTTCCAGTAGGGATTGAAGAATGTCGATTTATTAATCTTACTTCGGATGAAGGGTATTCTAAATCGCATTTTCAGGCTATTGTTCCGCCAAAGCGAAGAAGAAATTGTTACCGAATTGACGAAGAACAAATGAATGTTGAAATCACTCGCGGGCGTTCCGATATTTATGATATTTTGACGCATCTGACCTTTATTTTTATCGAATCGCATAAAATCAAGGAACGTGTTTTGTTAGATGATGCTGGCGAAGTTTCTAGAGATTGGCTAAAATTGGAAGCCGCCGTAAACCAAACGAAGAAACTAACACAAATCGAAAAAGAAAAAGCGATTTCGCATGCGTCTAATATTTTAGGAAGAACTTTTGAAGAAGTATTAGACATTTATGATGCTTTTGGTTCAGAGAATGCACCTGATCGTTTTCTGCATGTAATCTATTGGTTAGGAAAATTAGCCATCGAGGAAGTGGTAGACAACAATAAAAGAACCATCACTTTTAGTCCTATTTTGAGAGAACGTTTGGGACACCATATTCATGGTGAAGTTTGGGCGAATAATATCAAAGAGGTTTTACAATCCAAAAACTTATTAGACCGACCTATTCACGTTATTAGTGCCAACATGCACAGTGTGATGAATTCTATTTTTGCCACACCACTACTCAAATCGAAGTTTAAGGATCAATCTGACTTTGTGATTTATGAAGAATTGAGTAACTCAGGCGCCAAAGAATTACGCAAGCAAGTAGAAACGGTGGCCGAGAAAAACGGAATGGTATTTTTGCCTGATACTTCAGGAACCAATATTGATGTGCAATTGTTTGATACCGCCAAAATTGATTGGTCCAAAACCGCTTTTCCAAAGGCACAATTAGGAGACAAAGCGCCTGTTTTGATTGTTATGGATTATGCTTTTGGAGAACAAGCCTATGAAACCATTGATGAATTATTAAAGCCTTATAAAAAAGAGACCTTGCTCAATGTACAGTCGGTTTCTATTATGGGAAAAGCTGGAATTCTCGAAGGCGGCAAAGGTGATATTATGATTCCAAATGCCCATATCAACGAAGGAACAGCAGATAATTATTTCTTTGAAAATGAATTGACCGCTGAGATGCTCGAAGGTAATGACATCGCTGTTTTTGCAGGACCAATGGTTACCGTTTTGGGAACATCACTTCAAAATAGAGATTTGTTGAAGTTTTTTCATGAATCGACTTGGGGCGTGATAGGCCTAGAAATGGAAGGGTCCTATTATCAAAAAGCGATTCAATCGGCCTCTAAAATCAGAAAGAGTGTACCAAAAGATATCAAAGTGCGTTATGCCTACTATGCTTCGGATAATCCTTTGGAAACTGGAAGTACTCTAGCCTCTGGCGGATTGGGAACTACTGGTGTAAAGCCAACGTATTTGATAACGATTAAAATTTTAGAACAAATCTTGAATAGTAAATAAATAACTAATGAGTACACCTTCGCATAGCGATTCAGAAATTGATGTATTTCAAATTACTACCAAAGTGAAAAAGGGTTTCGAACGATTGAATACGCTGCTGTTCAATTGCATTCAGTTTTTTGTACACCAATGGAAAATAGTTGTTGCCTTATTAATTATTGGTTTTGGTTTGGGATTATTTTTGGATAAAAGCAATAAATTGTATACCCATGAAATCACTGTGATTCCCAACTTTGGAAGCGTCGATTATTTGTATGCTAAAATCAATTTGATTCAATCAAAAATTAATGCTGGAGATGCCGATTTTTTGCAAAAAGAAGTAGGATTATCCCACCCAGAAGCTTTAAGAAAGATTGAAATCAAACCCATAGCCGACGTCTATAAATTTATTGAAGACAAAGAACGCAACTTTGAGTTGATTAAATTAATGGCCGAAGTTGGAGAAGTTAAAAAGGTACTAGAGGACAATATTACCAGTAAAAACTACACTTACCATAATGTATCAGTCCTTACTAATGGAATCGCGAATGAAAAGGAGTTGATTACGCCTTTACTGAATTACCTAAATCAATCAGACTATTTTTCAGCAATGAAGGAGGTGGAAGTCGCAAATTTGAAACAAGCTATTGCACAAAATGATACCATTATTCAACAAATAAACGGAATTCTTAATGGGTTTTCGGCCAATGTAAAAAGTAGTTTGAAAAATGACAAGCTCATGTACTACAATGAAAACACCCAACTCAATGATATTATAAGATCTAAAAGGGATTTGTTATTTGATCAGAGTAAGAATAGGTTGAAAGTAATCAACTTTCAAAAAACAATTAAAGAGATAACCTTCACCATGAACAGTACTACTTCAAAAGTAGTAAATGGCGTAATGAAATTTGTATTGCCATTATTTCTGATTTTGTCGTTTGTATTTATTCGTTTGTTCATCCGATTTTATCAAAAGCAAGTGGCTAAATCCAAAACTGCAGCTTCATAAAAATCTCTTTCTTTTACAAACAAAACCTAATGTGTTAAGAACTCTTCGCTTTCATTTCCTTAAGACCTTTCAAAATTCTGTAGTTAGGCAAAGTCTGCTAACCTTGTTCATTAGGGTTTTTGGGGTAGTACTTTTGTTTGGTTTTACGTTGTTTTTAACGCAAAAGTTTACTCCTCAAGTAGTAGGACAATATGATTTTGTCCGGACTTTTCTTTTTGCTATCGGAAGTATTTGTTTATTGGGTTTTGATCAATCCATATTATATTTCAAAGGGCGTTTGTATCCAGAGTACTCTTTGGGACATTTGAAAAAAGTATATCTAAAAATGGTCTTAATGCTGTTTTTTGCTTCCCTGCTTTTATTGGTTTTCATAGTAGTATTGGATGCTTCAGTGGTTACACAATTTTTCTCCGACGATGCAACTTATCACCTTTTGTTAAAAGCTTCGGCAGCTTTGTTTTTTTATGGTCTTTCAATTCTAAATGTCGAGGTTTTTAGGGCGTTAGAGGAAATAGCAGTAGCTGAACTATTTCGGAATATTTTCAAATACTTACCTATAATTGTAGTTGCTTTTTTATTAGTGCAATGGCAATTAGAACCCTATTTGGTGGATGCTTTTTTGTTGAGTTTTGTTTTTATGGGAATTTTGACCACCGTATTGACTTTTTACTTTTTTACCAAAATACCAGCTACTTATTCCACTGATTGTTTTTCTTCTCGAGAGATTATCACACATTCCTTTCCTATTGCTGTAAGCGGAATGGCTATTTTTTTGATGATGAGTTTTGACATCTTGTTTTTAAAAAAGTATTTTGGTGACGCAACTGTTGCTTATTATGCTGTGGCGGTCAAGTTAATGACATTGTTGTCTGTTATTATTTTGACGGTAAACATTACTGTTTCGGCAGCTATAGCAGCCAGTTTTTCGAATAAAGAAATAGATAAAGTGCAGCAAATTGTGCAAAATAGTTCCCGATTAATAGTAGCGATTACACTGCCTGCAGTTTTTGTGTTGCTTATTTTTCCAGAGTTTATTTTACAATTTTTTGGCTCCAATTATGTAGTTGCGAAAGAAGCTTTATTCATATTGGTTTTGGGACAAGGTTTTTGTGCTTTTTTTGGATCGGCTCCTGTTTATCTGAACATGACAGGCCGACAACACATTTTTCAGCGCATTGTTTTACTAGCGCTTTTGCTTAATTTTATTTTAAACTATTTTTTAATTCCCTCGTACGGAATGATAGGAGGTGCGATAGCTTTTTCTGTCAGTGCTTTGTTTTGGAATTTTAGTACGGCACTTTTTGTATATCTTAAAGACGGTGTTAAGTTGTTTTTGAGTTAATTTCTAAATTTTTTACGCATCTTTATTATTTATCATCAAAATGTCTTTTATTATAAAAAAAAATACCGCTACTTTTTTACTTCTTTTTGGTCTCAATTTGGGACTTGCCTTTGCCGCGAGTTTTTTTTTACCACCGAAATTCTTTTATGATGCTGCCATCATAGCTTATGACAAAGGCAATGAAATTGGTTATTTTGGAAGCTATCCACTGACCATTCTTTTTTATAAAATTACGGGATTGTGTTATCTGCCTTTTTCTGTAATCGCTTTGATTCAATTTCCAATTTTGATGCTGATTCTTTACAAAATTGGAATTCCAAGTACCTTTGAAAAAATTACGATTAAGAACGTTTTAGTGTATTTTTCTTTTTCGATTATTGCTATTTTTATTTCAATGCCTTCAAAAGAGTTTCTGACTTTTTTGTACCTTTCTACTATTGTCTTCTTGTTTCAAAATAAAATTTTTAATTTCAAAACGAACTTATTAATTGCCTTTTTGCTTTTTGTTTTTTTTGGTGCAGTATATCGTCCTTATTTTGTATTACTTCCTATTGTTGCCATGAGTATGTATTGGATCTCTTGTATTAAAATCCAAAATCGAACTTTTGCTACCTTGTGTTATGGTATTGGAGTTATGATTTTGTTGTCTTTGAGTTACGGAGTAGTACAAGGTAAATTTTTATCAGAGCAAACGCGCGAGTTCTTAAATTTAACCCGATTGAATTCGCCTGATGCCAATTCGATCATTTTATCACCAGTAAAAACAGATACGTGGTATGGTGAAATCATTGGAATTCTATATGGTTTTTTTACAGTAAACCTGCCTTTAAATGGGCTAAAACATTTTTTGAAGCCACAAATCTTACTATTTGTAATTTGGCAAATGTTCCTTTTTTATATCTTGTTGGTTCGGTTGGCACGTTGTATAAAGGATAAAAATGAGTATGTTTATGAACTATGGATACTTCTTTTTGTCTTCTCATTTTTTATACTTCAAGGTGTTTTTGAACCGGATTTGGGATCAGCAATTCGACACAAAATGGGAATTTTTCCACTAATTTATTATGCATTATACTATGACCATTTCCGAAAAGAATTTCAATAAAATTTTCTCCTTTTTTTTGGTTGCGATTGCTTGTACCTTAATTTTCAGGAAGCCTTGTACTTGGTTAATTTTTGCTTTTGCGGTTTTTAATATTTTCTATTTTAAGAAAACACAATGGTCTAAAAAGGCCTTGATTTTAGCAGGCATCATCGCTTCCCCTTTTTTGTTAGAATTAGTGTTTTTTTTTAACAATGATTCTTTGGCTCAAGGGATTAAATCTATTGAAAAAACGTCGGCATTGGTTTTGTTTCCCTTATTTATTTTGGGGAATTACCAAAGGATTTCTTTTTCGAAATTGTTGCGGTATTATGTGAATGGTACGACGTTAGTAATGATTGTTTTTACGCTTCGGTTTGTATTGGTTTATCCGGAGTACGTCACCAAGTATTGGCATGGTGTTCACCTTTGGGAAATGGGTTATGTTTTTGCCAATTCTATCGGAATTCATGCGCCTGCGCTCAATATGCACTTGGCTTTTGTGAGTGTAGCGGCTTTGTATTTGTTATTAGATTCTTGGCAAATAAAAAAGGATTATAGAACTTCCTTTTTATCCGTTTTGGTGTTTGTGTTTTCTTTTTTCTTTGTGCTTTTGGTCAATACTCGAATGGCATTATTCAATGTACTTACAGGTTATTTATTTGTAGTGTTCTCGTTTTTTTTAGTGCATTTTAATTTAAAAAAAATGATGTTGTATAGTGTTGTCATCGGTGGAGTAGTACTCGGAATTTTAATACTCTTTGTTCAAAAAAATCCTTACATGAAAGAAAAATATGGTTCGGTGACGTTTGCTTATATGGACAAGGTGGGGAAATTGGACGAAATTGAGCATCCCGAAATAAAGGTTTTTAATGCTTTGGTAACCAGAGTTTCTATTTGGAAATCGGCTTGGGAGTTATCGTTACAGCATTTGCCTTTTGGCGTGGGTGCTTCGGATGGAAAACCGGAATTAGTGAAGTATTATAAACAAACCCATCAGTATTTTTTGGCGGAATATGCTTTTCCTACCCACAATCAGTTTCTTGATTTTTTATTAAAATTTGGTGTTTTAGGACCTCTTGTAGTGTTGCTTTATATTGGTACAATTGGCTATTTGGGAATTGATTTAAAAAATGCATTGGCCTTTTCGTTCTTTTTTCTTTTTTTTACTTCGAACTTAACGGATGATTTTTTGTTGCGTTTTGATGGAATTACGTTTAGTGGTTTTTGGTTTTCTATTTTTGGAAGTCTTTGGTTGCAGCAAAAAAATACTGTTCGTACAATTCCTGGAGTGCCGTAAAGTTTTTGGTTTTATCAAATAAATTAACGCATCTTGATTCTGCATTTTTGCCAAATTCGGCTCTAACATTTGGATCTTCCAATGTTTTAAAATATTTTGTTAGCTCTGACGTTTCTTGGAACAAAAAGCCAGTTTTGTTGGGAAGAATGAGATCATTATTTCCAGCAATTTGTGTAGCAACAATTGGTTTTTGTAATGCCATAGCTTCAAGTATGGCGATGGATAATCCCTCCCAAAGCGATGTTTGAAGATAAATATCGAAAGAATTTAAGTGCTCATAAACTTTTTGTTTGTTTATAAACCAACCGGTTACTTTTATATTTGGCGCTGTAAGCTCTTCTCGTTCTTCGCCATCACCGACCCAAACAAATTGATAGTTTGGAAATTGTAAGGCAATTGAATTAAATAATTTTGGATTTTTTTGGGCAGTAATTCTTCCTGTAGTACCAATGGTTAATTTCGGATTAACAAAGGGTTGTAAATAGCGTTGAATACTCGCAATGTTGATCCCATTTCTAATCATTTCGGATTTTCCTAGTTGTTTTGCTAATTCAAATTCAGAGTCACCACAAGCGATAGTGATTCCTCCGAAGATTTTTTGAAAAAATTTCTCGATGGACCAATATGCTTTTTTGGCCATAGGAGAACTATCGGTGCGTAGAAAAGCATAGCCATGGGGCGTATAAAAAACGAGAGGTTTTGGGTTGAGAAAGTAGCAAGCGATTCTTCCTAGGACACCAGCTTTGGAGGAATGCAAATGCACCACATCGGGTTTGATTGCTTGAAGTTCATGAATTAAGGTTTGTATGGCTTTGAGGTCGGAAATAGGGCTAATTTCTCGTTTCATCGCTACTTTTTTATTTGGGAGGGCAGCGAACAATTGGGCTGCTTTTTGCGGATCGATTTCTTTGCGCTTGTCGCTATAGAGGATGAAAGTAGACACTTTTTGACGGATAGTTTCTTTTTCAAAATGATGGGTTAAATCTTCAAAATAGGTATAAACGCCTCCGCCTAATGCTTCGATGATATGTACAACTTTCAATTTTTTTCTTTTTGCTTGGAAAACAAAAATAAAGTTTTCTAGAGAACTTATACTAAAATCTGGTTGTAATTGAGTAAAAAATAATGCCAAAATGCCTGTTGTAGCTCTTTAGCCCTGGGAGTAGCGGCATCCTTTGCTTTTTTTCTTAAAAAAAGCAAAGATACAGCGGATCACGGGACGATGTAACCTAAAATGCCTTTGCTGGCTGCTTCTAGAGTAAAAGAATGGCGAGGTTTGTGGGTGAGTTTTCTTCAAATCAATTACATTTGTTATTCAATACTATGGAAGCAATGAAAAGAATACTTATCACTGGAGCAGCTGGATTTTTGGGATCGCATTTGTGTGATCGTTTTATTAAGGAAGGATATCACGTAATTGGGATGGATAACTTGATTACGGGAGATTTAAAAAATATCGAGCATTTATTCAAATTAGAACATTTTGAGTTTTATCATCACGATATTACCAAGTTTGTGCATGTTCCCGGAAAGTTGGATTATATTTTGCATTTTGCTTCGCCAGCAAGTCCTATCGATTATTTAAAAATCCCGATTCAAACCTTAAAAGTTGGGTCATTAGGCACTCATAATTTATTGGGATTGGCGAGAGTTAAAAAAGCCCGTATTCTTATCGCATCCACTTCAGAGGTATACGGAGATCCTTTAGTACATCCACAAACGGAGGAATACTATGGCAACGTAAACACCATTGGACCTCGTGGTGTGTATGATGAGGCGAAACGTTTTCAGGAATCCATTACGATGGCGTACCATACCTTTCACGGAGTAGAAACTAGAATTGTTCGTATTTTCAATACTTATGGCCCCAGAATGCGTCTCAATGATGGTCGTGTAATTCCAGCATTTATTGGACAAGCCATTCGAGGCGAAGACTTGACTATTTTTGGCGATGGGATGCAAACGCGTTCGTTTTGTTATGTAGACGATCAAGTGGAAGGCATTTTTAGATTGTTGCATTCGGATTATGTATATCCCGTAAATATTGGAAACCCAGACGAAATTACGATTAAAGATTTTGCCGAGGAAATCATCAAACTAACGGGCACTTCTCAAAAAGTGGTGTATCATCCATTGCCAATAAATGATCCTTTGCAGCGTCAACCAGATACAACCAAAGCTAAAGAATTGTTGGGTTGGGAAGCCAAAGTGAATCGTGCAGAAGGGATGAAAATCACTTATGATTATTTCAAATCGCTATCCAAAGAAGAGTTATCTAAGGAAGAACACAAGGATTTTTCGAAATATATTTTTTAATTCCAAAGCTCATTTTCATCATCAGTGAAGACCAAAACCGGTAGATATTCAGGATATATTCGACCCTTTTCCTATGTTTTGGACTGCGGAATCATTTTAGTAGCGGCTATTTATTGTACCGATTTACCTATCATATCGTTTAGTATTATTGCCTTAATTATGGCTTGGTTGGTTATTGCATCGACCTTAGGATTTTATGAAGTATATCGGTATACTAAAGTTATTGCTATTCTGAATTGTGCTTTCAAGCAGTGGATGCTATTTTCATTATTTTCGTTAGCCGTTATTTTTATCAACAATCCTAGTGCTAGTATTCAAAAGACGCTCTTTTTTAGTTCGATTGTTATAGCGGTTGTATTGTTTTTTAAATTGGAGATTTACTATTTTCTGCAAAAATTCAGAGTACTTTTTGGGGGCAATTTTAGAAAAGTGGTCCTTTTGGGTAGTCCCAAAAATATTGCGCCATTGCAACATTTTTTTACCGAAAACCCAGATTATGGTTATGTATTAAAAAAAGTATTCGACTTAGAACATCATCGTAAAGATCATATTAAGGAAAGTTGTGAGTATGTTTTGATCCATAAAATCGACGAGATGTACTGCGCGATGGACGACTTGAGCCAGAAACAAATATCTGATTTGGTTGATTTTGCCGATAATAATTTGAAGACTTTGAAGTTTATTCCCAACGAAAAACAAATCCTTTCTCGCAACTTTGTCTTTGATTATTACGATTATATTCCCGTGATATCTTTGCGAACTATTGTTTTAGATAGCGATTTGAATAAAGCTATCAAAAGAGGTTTTGATCTTGTTTTTTCCTTGCTCGTCATCATCGGAATTTTATCATGGCTTACTCCAATTTTAGCAATTATCATCAAACTAGAGTCCAAAGGACCTTTGTTTTTTGTGCAGAAAAGGAATGGACTTAACTATCGAGAATTCAATTGTTATAAATTCCGCTCCATGAACGTCAATCCAGAAGCTCATTTGGAACAAGTCTCTAAAAACGATCCAAGAATTACTCGGGTGGGACGATTTTTACGAAAAACCAGCATTGACGAATTGCCTCAATTTATTAATGTTTTTTTCGGACAAATGTCGGTAGTGGGACCAAGGCCGCATATGGTGAGTCACACCGAAATGTATGCACAACGCGTCAATAAGTTTATGGTGCGTCATTTTGTAAAACCCGGCATTACAGGTTTGGCACAAACCAAAGGCTATCGCGGCGAAGTAGAAAAAGAAACGGATATCATTCACCGAGTGAAATATGATATTTTTTATATGGAAAACTGGTCAATTTTGTTGGACATCAAAATCATTTTCATGACGATTTTCAACACCATCAAAGGCGAAGAGAAGGCATATTAAATTACATTTTCAGTTATTAATTGCTGGATTTGTTGTTCCAAATCAAATTCTTTTTGGGCAGTGGCGAATATTTCTTTTTTCATCAGTTGAATGTTGGACTTTCCAGTATCTGAAATTTTGACTAAAACCGAATTCAAGTTTTTAAAATCACCGACCGGAGCCACCCAACCTAATTTATTTTCGTGGACAATGGTTTCACCTTCGCCACCTCCGAAGTAAAGTACCGGAAATCCTAGAGCACCATATTCAAATATTTTAGAAGGAACCGAACCATAAATTCTAGTTTTTAAAGGAATGAGGGCAATGTCAAATTGTTTTAATTTTTCGTGGAGTATGTGGCGTTCCTGCATTCCATGAAAAATTATTTTTTTATCAGGATTTTTTTCCAAGAAGTCTTCAAGTGCTAGTTTTTCGGCACCATCTCCAAAAATGTGTAATTCGATATTGAGTCCCTCTAGCTTTATTTTTTGGCACAATTCTAAAACCCCTTGGGCAACACCTAATAATCCTGCGTAAAACAATTTAATGGGTTCGTTTAAATTTGTATGGATTTGAATTCCTTCCGTTTGATGATCTGGAAAGTTGCGATACAAATAGCATTTTTTCTTTGGAAATAGTTCTTTTATGTGCGCTATGATTTCGTTGGATTGTCCTAGAATCACTTCAGCTTTGGCATAAATAAAGCGTTCAAAAAACAAGGAAACTTTATGTGAAATACTCCCAGCTTTTATGGCTTTAAGTTCGATGGCTGCGGTGGGCCATAAATCGGAAACGTTCAAGAGAATGGTTTTTCTAGTAATCCAAAGTGCCAAAACCGCGACAAACGAAAGCAAGAGCGGAGGCGATTGTACAATGACTTTTTGAGGTGTTTTTTTGAAGAGTATATTCAAAAAAAGCATACTCGAAAACGATAAAACTGAGAGTGTTCTCTTGAAGATGTTTTTGCTTACACTCGGATAAATCCAAAGACGTTTGACGGTAATGTTTTGCCTGTTTTCTACAACCGAAAATTTACCTTTATACTCAGGAAATAATTCGCCTTTTGGGTAATTTCCCAAAGGACAAAGAACCGTTACTTTATAATTATTTTGACTCAGTTTCAAAGCCAATTGCTCAATTCTATTGGCGGCGGCTCCTTTTTCTGGCGGATAATAATTGGATATAATGAGAATGTCTTTCATTAGATTTGAAGTAAAATAGCAACAATTCGTTCCGAAGCTTTTCCGTCCCAAAGCTCAGGAATTCCATATGTTTTTTTAGAAGTACTTTCTTTGTTTAAAAACGCTTCAAAGTGCTTTTCTAGATTTTTTATAGAAGTTCCTACCAAAGTATTTGTGCCAATGGTTTGGGTTTCGGGACGTTCGGTGTTGTCGCGCATAGTAAAACACGGAATGCCCAAAACGGTTGTTTCTTCTGAAATTCCGCCTGAATCCGTAATCACAGCAAAACTATTTTTGATGAGAAACATAAAGTTCAAATAACCTTGTGGCTCCACAAAAAGAATGTTTTTTAGATCTAAATTTCTTTCTCCTAAAATAGCTTTGGTTCGAGGATGAATCGGAAAAATTACTTTTTTATCACCAGCTAATTTATCAATGCCCAAAAGCAATTGAATTAGCGATTGTTCTTCGTCCACGTTGGAAGGGCGGTGGAGGGTAAGAATGATATAATTTCCAGTTTTTAAATTAAATTCTTTCCAAAAAGCAGGTTCCGTTATCCGATTCAAATTTTGGTATAAAGTGTCTATCATCACGTTGCCCACAAAATGAATTTGAGAGGAATCGACACCATTTTTTAATAAATTTTCAGCTGCAGAAGTGGAGGTGGTAAAGAAATAATCGGTAATGCTATCGGTTACAATTCGGTTGATTTCTTCGGGCATAGTCAGATCCCCCGAACGGATTCCAGCCTCAACATGGGCGACTTTTATATTTTGTTTTTTGGCGACAATCGCACAAGCCATCGTCGAATTGACATCGCCCACCACCAACACTAAATCGCAGGGATTGTCTATCATTTCTTTTTCAAAAGCGATTAGGATGGCTGCCGTTTGTTCTGCTTGCGAACCACTTTTTACTTCTAAATTGGCATTAGGTTTTGGAATATTTAGTTCTTCAAAAAAAGTATCACTCAAATTTTTGTCATAATGCTGTCCGGTATGAATTAGCCGATACGATATTTTGTATCCTTCTTTTTGTTTTTTTTCGATTGCTTTTATTAACGGTGCAATCTTAATGAAGTTGGGTCTTGCTCCTGCAATTATGGTGATTTTCATTTTTTGTCTATTTTTTATACCCAATCGTTGTTTTCTTTGGTTCGTTCTCTTTTTTCTCAGTCAACTCATCCAAATACGAAAAAACCAATTCAATATTCTTGTCGTGATTTTCTAGTTTTTTCTGAATCTGCAGGATGTCTATTTTTAGCTCCGTAGTGTCCAAAAGCATTTGTCTTACTTTGGCAAAGATGCGCATAATTTGGATATTCACCTGAATGGCTTTATCGCTTTTTAATATACTCGATAACATTAAAACACCGTGTTCGGTGAAAGCCATCGGTAAATAGCGCAAGCCCATCTTATCCGAATTGGAGATCACAAATTGTGACCTCCAATTTTCAAACTCTGATTTAGTAAGCTCAAACATAAAATCTTCTGGAAACCGTGATATATTTCTTTTTACAGCTTGCTTTAAAACTCTAGTTTCAATCCCGTAAAGTGTAGCCAAATCACGATCCAGCATCACTTTTTGGTTACGGATAAAGTATATTTTGTTAGCAATAGTTTCTTCCGAAAGTAGCGAATTGATAGTCATAGGTTCTCTTTTGAAAACACTAATATACGATTTTATTTACTTTTTAAAAATGAAGTAAACTGCTTCAATTTCCCACGTTGACTCCGTTCAAGCTTTTCTTTTCGAATGAAACTAAAAATTAATCCACTTTCTAAATACAAGGCTATCGCACTTTCAATTTTTTGAATTTGTGCTGTGGTCAAATCGGTTGGACTTACATATTCAATTTCAAACGAATCGATTTGGGTTTGTTTGATGATAAATTCTTTGATAGTACCGTCGTCTTCTATGATGCTTTTGGTTACATAATAAAAAGTCAGTCCTGGTGATTTTTTTCCACTTGGTAATTGAGCCACATCATTGGTTCGCCCAATTAGTTGTTTGAGAATAGGTTTTTTTGGAGTGCTTTTTTCATCCAAAATACCAATATCACCCAAGTCATAGCGAATAAAAGGATGCGCTTTATTGAAGAGAGAAGTAATCACAATTCGTCCAGGTGTTCCATTCGGAACCGCTTGATTGTTTTCGTCCAAAATTTCTACAAACAAGGTTTCAGCGTTGACTTGCCATTCTCCATCTTGATTTTGAAAAGCAATCAAATCCAACTCAGAGGCACCGTATTCATTAACTACTGGGATTCCAAATTGCTTTTCTAATAAGGTTTTGTCTTCCGGGAAAAGCATTTCTGAAGTGACTACACACACCTTCAGCGTTGGACAAATCGTTTTGAGCACTATGTTTTTTTGCTGTAAAAATTTGGCAAACAAAACAATCGAAGAAGTATAGCCATTGATATAATTGAATTTTTTGGTCTCGAATGGTTTCAAAAATCCTTCTAAAATAGTATCCGACAAATCAAAAATTGGAAAGCGATAGCGATGACTCAAAAAGTCTTTCAATCGTTCTTTTCTATAGCCCAAAAAATCCATCGGAATGCCGTAAAATCGGGCTTGATAGGAGCTGTTAAAATCGATACCGTGCCAACCGAATCGTGTAATATTCGATGCCCAAGTTAGCGCATGGGCGTATTTGTCTTTGGCAAAAACAAAAGGAGTTCCACTTGAGCCGGAGGTTTTATTGAGATAAACATTTTTGGTTGTAAAGTCTTTCGACAAACGTTCCGCCAATGGTTTTTGAAGATGATATTTGTTCAAAACAGGTAAATCATTCCAGTTTTCAATGCTTGTTTTGCCAACCAATGTTTTATAAAAAGCATTGTTCTCTAAATGATACGCCACAATTTCCTTCTTTTTTTTGGCTAAAAAGGCCTGGTGTTCGGTATCGGATAATTTAAAAATGGTATCCAATTCCAATTCTGCTTCACGAATTGGGAAACCATTAAGTCGAAGGGTTAAATTAAAAAGACGAAACATTGCATAAAATTTTATCAAAAATAAACTATCTAAGTGGGCATCGGTAGATATACACGAACTTTTTACAATTAAATTATTTTTTACGTTCAAAAGCAATTATTTTTGCATCACTTCTTTAAAAGGAGAAAAATCAACACAATAAACCACTACAACATGAATATTTTACTATTAGGTTCCGGCGGAAGAGAACACGCTTTTGCTTGGAAAATGACTCAAAGTCCACTTTGTGACACGCTATTTGTGGCGCCTGGAAATGCAGGAACAGCAACGATAGCAACCAATTTAGATTTTAGCGCTACAGATTTTGAAGCCATCAAAGCCGTAGTGATAAAAGAAAACATAGAAATGGTAGTCGTAGGGCCAGAAGACCCATTAGTAAAAGGCGTGTATGATTTCTTTTTGAATGATGCCGATTTAAAACACATCCCTGTTATTGGCCCATCAAAAGTGGGAGCACAACTAGAAGGAAGTAAGGAATTTGCTAAAGAATTCATGATGAAGCACCAAGTTCCTACTGCAGCTTACGATAGTTTTACAGCCGAAACAGTAGAAAAAGGGTGCGAATTTTTAGCGACACTTCAACCGCCATACGTTCTTAAAGCCGATGGATTAGCTGCTGGAAAAGGCGTTTTAATTATTCAGGATTTAGCCGAAGCCCAAACCGAATTACGTAACATGTTGGTAGGTCAAAAATTTGGCGCTGCAAGTTCAAAAGTAGTTATCGAGGAATTTTTGGACGGAATTGAATTGAGTTGTTTTGTATTAACCGATGGTAAAAGCTACAAAATTTTGCCCACCGCCAAAGATTACAAACGCATTGGTGAAGGGGACACGGGATTGAACACTGGCGGAATGGGAGCGGTTTCTCCTGTGCCTTATGTAGATGATGTTTTGATGGAAAAAATTGAAACGCGAATTGTACAACCTACCATTGCTGGTTTGCAAAAAGATGGCATTCCGTACAAAGGTTTTGTGTTTATTGGTTTGATTAACGTGAATAATGAACCGATTGTAATTGAGTATAATGTTCGTATGGGGGATCCAGAAACAGAAGTTGTTATTCCTCGATTGAAGTCAGATTTAGTGGAGTTGTTTTTGGCAGTAGCCAATGAAAAACTAGACGAATTCAATTTAGAAGTTGATGAAAGAAGCGCTACTACCGTAATGCTAGTTTCAGGAGGTTATCCAGAAGATTTCGAGAAAGGGAAAGTAATTTCAGGATTAGAAAAAGTTGAAAACTCTATTGTTTTTCATGCGGGTACCAAATTAGACAACGGAGCTGTTGTTACTAATGGTGGACGCGTAATGGCGATTACTTCTTACGGTGCTACTTTTCAAGAAGCGTTACAGCAATCTTATGATAATGTCTCTAAAATTCAATTCGAGAAAATGAATTATAGAAAAGACATCGGATTCGATTTGATCTAGAAATAATGATACAACAAAGCCCAGTAATGTCAACAACTACTGGGCTTTTTTTATTTTAGATCTTAAAAAATGAAGCGGTTCTTATTTTAAGAAAGAATGTGCTGTTGTGTCTTGATTTTCAGTTCCTGCTTCATCAAAAATTTGTAATTGCTTGATCCAATACACCATGGCAGCAGCACAAATGATCATAAATACCCAGTTGATCGTGTTGGCACCAAACCAAGAAATAAGCTCTAAATCACGTAACCAATCCAATGGTTTTAATAAAATGTCTACAAATAAAAATTGTATGGCTTCAAAAAATGCTTTCATAATAGTATGATATTTAATAATATATTTTGGTTTTGTTAGTTTGAAAGAAACTGGTCCATCAAATATTCTAATAATCTTTGGTCGCTTGCGTCCTTCGTTTTTTAAACATGTATTATATTTACAGTCACAAAAGTATAAAATATCCTTATGATTACAAGTGTTTTTAAAAAATCTACTCCATTAAATTATTCGCTAGTAGCAATATTGATGTTGTTTTTCTTTTTAGTGTATCAATCTCAAGAAATAGCTAGCCTTAATTCTGTAGTATTGATTACAGAAAAAGTATTTGTATTCTTATTTTTGATAGGCACACTTTTTATTACCAATTTTATTTCTAAAAAGAATGGATTGAGCAAAGACAGTACCTACACGGTTTTGTTTTTCTTTTTGTTCCTTCTTTTTATACCCTCGATATTCAATAATCTAAAGCTTGTTGTAACTAATTTGTTATTGCTTCTCGGCCTTCGTCGCTTACTTTCATTACAGTCCTTGAAAGCAGCTAAAGAAAAAATATTTGATGCGTCACTTTGGATATTGTTGGCCTCTATCGTTCAACCTTGGTGTATATTGTTGCTGTTGTTGGTTTTTATTTCCGTATTTTTTCATGTTTCCAATGACTATAGAAATTGGGTTGTGCCATTTATTGCGTTGTTAGCCGTGTCTATTGGTTTTTTGGTTTTCATCACTATTCAAGAAACTACCATTCAAGAATTTTGGCTAGACAAGTTGTATGTGGATCTTTCTCTGAATTATTTCACCAACATTTATCAAAATTGGGCTTTTTCTATATTGGTTACTATAGCCCTTTTTTTCTTGGTAATCATGTTGTTTTCTTATGGCAGTAAACCACAATTACTACATAGTTCCTATAAAAAAATCATTGCATTTTTTGTATTGGCTTTGGCTGTTTTTTTTCTGTCGCCTGGCAAGAATAACGAGTTGTTGTTGTTTACTTTCGCACCATTGTCCATAATGGCGAACAACGCATTAGAAGTTTTTCAACAAAAGTTAAAGCAAGAAATGATATTAGGAGTGTTAATGCTATGCAGCTTGGTACTTTTTTTCACGCAAGTATAATTCCTTTAACGCTATACTAAACCATATATTTTTTTAATCTCAATAGTTGGGCTTTACCACAAGGGTCGGGCTCTTACGTTACAATCTTTTTGAGGTAGAAAAAGCCTCAAAAAGGATTTTCACTGCAAACGAAGTTCACTGAATTCCTATGAAAATAGTATGAGTGAAGTAATCCCTAACGCAAAAGGTTGCATCCAATAGCATTGCATTTTATAATTTAACGCCATAGGCCAAATCGCCAGCATCACCCAATCCGGGAACGATATAACTTTTTTCGTTTAACTTTTCGTCTATGGAGCCCACCCATAAATGACAATTGCTTGGCAAATGTTCTTTTAAGTAAGCAATTCCTTCAGGCGCAGCAATAACCACCGCAATGTGAAGCGACGACGGGTTTTTAGTCGCCATTATTTTTTTGTACACTGCTACAATCGATTGTCCGGTGGCCAACATCGGATCCACTAATACTACGGTTTTTTGATCAATGTCGGCTATGGCTTGGTATTCAACTAAAATATCAAAGGAATCATCATTATTTGGATGATGACGATAAGCAGAAATAAATCCATTTTCTGCGGCATCAAAATAGTTCAAAAAACCATTGTGTAAGGTCAATCCCGCTCTTAAAATAGAACAAATAACCACAGGATCTTTTATAGCTGTTGTTGATTTTATTCCCAAAGGCGTTGGAATAGTTACGGATTCATAGGGAAGAATTTTACTCAATTCATAGGCCATGATTTCGCCAATGCGTTCTATATTTCTTCGAAAACGCATGCTGTCTTTTTGAACATCAACAGCTCTAATTTGTGCCAAAAAATGATTTAAAACACTATTGGATTCTGATAAATTATGAATTTGCATGAGATTCGAATTTGGATTTGAATTTTATTGATATTTTTTATGGTATAAAAGTATAAAAAGTATCTTTGTCTTTTAAATTTATAAATATGTTTTCAAAATTAGCGTATTCCGTATTCGAGCAAAGCATCAAAGATTATCATCAATTTGATAGCGTCGATCAACCTATAAACAATCCATTTCCAAAAGAAAAATTCGAACATTTATTATACTTGAAAAACTGGATTGACACTGTACAATGGCATTATGAAGACATCATCCGTGATCCGAATATCGATCCAGTTGCAGCTTTGACTTTGAAAAGAAAAATCGATGCTTCGAATCAAGAACGTACCGATATGGTAGAATACATCGATAGTTATTTTCTTCAAAAATACAGCGGTGTAGCGGTAAAAGATTCAGCAAAAATCAATTCTGAAAGTCCAGCTTGGGCATTTGACCGTTTATCAATTTTAGCTTTGAAAATTTATCATATGAACGAAGAAGCGACTCGTGCTGAAGCTTCTCAGGAACACAGAGACAATTGTCAAACCAAGTTAAATATTCTTTTAGAACAAAGAACTGATTTGTCTACAGCCATCGACGATTTGTTGCAAGATATTGAAAACGGTGACAAATTCATGAAAGTGTACAAGCAAATGAAAATGTACAACGACGATGATTTAAATCCTGTTTTGTATCAAAATAAGAAATAAAACAAAATAATGGAACCATTAAGAAATTAAGAAAATTTAGCCAAGCTTTATGAACTTACTTTCTTAATGGTTTTTTAATGCCTTAGTTCTATTGTCAAAAAAAATTCAACATATCGCGATTATCCGACTTTCGGCTATGGGAGACGTGGCGATGACCGTTCCTGTTATTCGTGCTTTTGCTCAGCAGTATCCCAAAGTAAAAATTACAATGGTCTCTCGACCTTTTTTTCAACCTTTCTTTGAAGAGATTCCCAACCTTACTTTTTTTGCTTTTGACGAAAAAGTAAAACACAAAGGATTTTTGGGGCTAGTACGTCTTTTTCGTGAGTTGCATTCGCTTAAAATAGATGCTTTCGTAGATTTACACAATGTACTTCGTTCTCAGGTCGTGCGAACCCTTTTTAGGATATCTGGAAAACAAGTGGTAGCCGTAGATAAAGGCAGAGCTGGCAAAAAAGCCCTAACACGTCCTGAAAATAAGGTTTTCAAACCCCTGACCACGATGTTTGAAAGACATCGCCAAGTTTTTAAAGAACTGGGTTTTACTTTAGATTTATCCAATCCTATTTTTCCTGAAAAAGCGGTTTTATCCGATGAGATCTTGAAAATCATTGGCAATCCGTCTAAAAAATTAATTGGTATTGCTCCTTTTGCTCAATATGAATCGAAAGTCTATCCTTTGGATTTAATGCAGGAAGTCATTTCAAAATTAGCAGTTAATCAAGACCAAACTATTTTGCTTTTTGGTGGCGGAAAAAAAGAAAAGGAGCTGTTGGATACCTTGGCAAAACCATTTGATAATGTAATTAACATAGCAGGAAAAATCAAGTTTACACAAGAACTACAATTGATTAGTAACCTTGATGTAATGTTGTCTATGGATTCAGGCAATGCACATATTGCCGCGATGTTGGGCGTAAAAGTCATTACACTCTGGGGAGCAACCCATCCTTACGCTGGTTTTTCGCCCTTTAACCAACCCTTAGAAAATACCTTGGTGGCTGATAGAAATCTGTTTCCAAAGTTACCTACTTCGGTATATGGAAATAAAAAAGTAGAAGGCTATGAAGATGCTATGCGCACGATTGCTGTTGATTCTATTTTAAAAGCTTTGAAATTGTTATAAGTAAGTAATTTAAGTTGCATTCTTAGTTAATCCTAATATTACCTTAGTGTTTTATTGAAAGAATAATTTTATCAATTTTTTAACTAATAGTTTTTAATTAATTCGTATTAAAAATACTACTTTGGCTCGCTGTGAGTTTGCTCTTACAAGTAAGAGTTAAATTTAAGCGAATAGAGCATTTTTTAGATGCTTTGTTATCGTGAAATTTTAATACAATTAAACAGAAACTATTTATGCAAAGAATTACAGGATTAATAACAATTTTGTTTTTATGTTCATTTTCAGTCTTTTCTCAACAATCACATCTCTCGGGTACTCTAACCGATGGAAATGAAAAAGCACCCGTTTACAATTCAGTTGTTGCTTTATTAACTCCCGTAGATTCTATTTTATATAAGTTTACCCGTTCCGATAAAAAGGGAAATTTTAATTTTAAAAATGTAAAAGCAGGAAACTATATCCTGATGACTTCACATTATCAATATGCCGATTATGTAGACCCTATAATTATTAAGGAAAACGAAAATAAGTTGGAAACGATTGCTTTGAAAAGCAAGATAGAACTACTCCGTGAAGTGGTTATAAAAACCGGTTCGATCAGAATTAAAGGGGATACTACCAGTTACAGAGCAAGTGATTTTGTTGTTAGTGAAAACGCAAACGTAGAAGAGCTTTTAAAAAAATTACCTGGAATACAAGTAGATAAAAATGGAACCATAAAAGCTATGGGTGAAACGGTGCAAAAAGTTTTGGTAGATGGTGAAGAATTTTTTGGAGATGACCCAGGTATGGCGGTAAAAAACTTACGAGCCGATGCAGTAAAAGAAGTACAAGTTTTTGATAAGAAAAGTGATCAAGCCGAATTTACAGGAATTGACGATGGTAACACCAAAAAAACAATTAATTTAAAATTAAAAGAGGATAAGAAGAAAGGATATTTTGGTAAAATAGACGGAGCCAATGAGCCATTTACAGCTGCTGATTCCCGATACAATACTAATCTTATGTTTAGTAGTTTTAAAGGCAAAAGAAAACTATCTGCATTTTTACTAAACGGGAATACTGGTCAAGATGGACTAGGTTGGGAGGATAGTGAAAAATTTGGATCTCGCGATGACAGTTTTAGTATGAACATGGATGATGATGGTAATGTAAATTATGAATGGGCAGGAGATAATAATGATGATGAGCCTTACGTAGATTCTCAAAATGGATTTATCAAAAACACGAATGCAGGAGTACAATACTCTAATAAGTGGAATGAGAAACAAAATTTGAATGTATCTCCAAAATTCAATAAGCAAATTTATACTAATAATAATAGTAGATTTTCTCAAACACAAGTTGGAGAAACCCAATTGAATGTGGATGAATCGACAGTAACAAACGTAAATAGAAGCAATTTTAAACTCAAAGCTATTTATGATGTAAAATTAGATTCAGTAAATTCTTTGAAAATTACAGCCAACTCAAATTTTTATGATACCGAAAGTGATGACTTTAAAAAAGGAATTACAACAGGAAATGGTGGTATATTGAAGAATGAACAACAGCGTGCTTTCATCACAAATTCCGATAAAACTGCATTGTCTACAAGTATTTTGTTCAAACATAAATTTGCTAAACCGCGTCGAACGTTTGCTGTAAATAGTAGTTGGAATATGTTGAGTACCAACTCTAATAATTTTTTAAAATCTTCAAATGATAGTTATATCGATGGTGTTTTTGATACAAAAAATGATATAAATCAAAATAAAATTGGTGATAGAACCAATGAAAATTTTTCAGCTAGTTTTAGTTATTCAGAACCTATTGCTAAACAATTCTCCCTTCAGTTCGCTTATCAAATTGCTTATGATACAGGGAAAAACAACTTTTATACCTATGATTTTTCAGCAAATACAGGAAAGTATGATCAATTGGTTGCTTCATTGTCGAATGAATTTGACCAAGCAATAATTACTCACAGACCCAATTTAAAATTGAGTTACAATGCTAAAAGATTCAATTATAGTGTAGGAAGTGGTTTTGGCTTTACTTCTTTTGATTTGTTTGATAAAACGATGGTAAAACAATACAAACGCAACTATACTAACTTTTTTCCTTCTGCAAGTTTCTCATTCAAGTATAAAGGCAATAGCAACTTAAGGTTTAAATATCAAGGATCAACCATTCAGCCTACTCTTGATCAATTGCAACCGTTAAGAAATAATCAAGATTTTTTTAATCAAACACTAGGGAATCCGGATTTAAAGCAATCTTTTACAAATAAAATAGAAATATTCCAACATAGTTATGATATGTTGACGGAAACTCAATTTTATCAAGGACTTTATTTTAACACAACGACAAATGCTATTATTTATAGTAGTATAGTCGATCCAGAATCAGCTAAAACCATTTCTAAACCTATTAATTCTAATGGAAATTTCTCAGGGAATATTTATTTAGGATACGGATTAAAACTCAAGAAAATAGATGTCAGAGCTGATTTCAGTCCCTTTTTTGGGTTTAATAAAACAGCCCAAAGTATTAATGAAAAATTAGGTAGTGCTGAGAATTTAAATACCGGATTTTCGATTTATTTAAACAAGTCCAAACAAAAGCAATACGATATTACTGTAAGCAATAGGTTTACCTATAATCGAAACAGTACTACTCAAAACAGTGAAATTAAATCGTTCAACGTTAATGCTTTGAGCTTAGACATGGGCGTTTATTTTGCCGAAAAATGGAAACTATCTACTGATTATAGTTTAAATACAAGACAAAAAACGGTTGATTTTCAAGACAATCTAACCAATCAATTGTGGAATGCTAGATTACAACGTACTTTTAAAAACGACGAATTTACGGCCTATTTTATGGTACGCGATATTTTGAATCAAAACATAGGCATACAAAGAAATATTTCTGGAAATACCATTAGTCAGGAACAAAACGATAGGCTAAAAAGATATGCTATGATAGGTTTTACCTGGAATTTTAAAAATAAAGGTGAAATAGAGAAAAAATAGATTACTTGCTAATTAGGTTATAATAAGTAAAAATCCCAATGAATACTACAACTTGTAACCTTAACTCATAACTTAAAAACAATGAAAACAATAATTTTTTTTATAACAGCACTCTTTTTTACAATAACATCAACTGCTCAGCAATTTATAGATAAAGCTGTAATTGAATATGAAGTAAATACCAATCTAAAAAAGACGATGAGCAACGATAGTTGGGATGAGATGATGAAGGACAATCTTTCGGACCTTAAAATTTCTTATTTCAACTACACTTTTGCCGATAATAAAAGCGTATTTAAATTTGATAGATGGAGTCCAAAAACAAGAATTCCAAAATACCTTAAAGATTCAGATGAAGAAAACAGCTGGTATTTTGATTTTAATTTAGGAATATTCAATATGCAAAAGCAAATTATAGGTACTAATTTTGTTGTATCTGATAGTATTCCAAAAATTGAATGGAAGATTACGAACGAAAACCGAGAAATTGCGGGTTATAATTGCAGAAAAGCAGTTGGTAAAATACTGGATGACGTCTATGTATTTGCATTTTACACTGATGAAATTACGATTTCTGGTGGTCCAGTTTCAATAAGTGGTTTGCCTGGTATGATTTTAGGGCTTACCATTCCACGACTATATACTTCTTATGTAGCTACTAAAGTAGATGTCTCAGTTAAAGATACTACCATTATAAAACCCATTGCAGCCAAAAAAACATATGACGTAATAGGTTTAAAATCGTTGATGGAAGAGAAAACAAAGGAATGGTTTACCTATGGTGAGGATAAAGAAGAAAACAAAAGACAAAAAAATATGTTCTTGTGGAATGCTTTTTTATAGTAATCAGTAATAAAAATTGCAAATTCCAAAAGTTATAGCTCTTGGAATTTGGAATTTTTTTATTGGGATTTGATGAATTTGGAATTTCATCATAAATAAATCTTCTCATCTCGACAGCGTTCAAGGATATACCTTTTCAAATTCGAAATTGTGGCTTGATAATTCGGAGCTTCATAACCAAAACGCTCGTGTTCCATTTGTTCTTTCTCGATAGCGTTGCAACCTTTGAGCACTTCTTTCAGCATATCGAGCATCGCCAATTCTTTGTTCTTGGCTTGTTGAAATTTGAATTCCACAATTTCATCTTGCAAGGCTTCGCAATAGTCCATCAATTCTAACACTTCAGGTTCATCCAAAAGATAGTCTTTGTTTTTAAAAATTTCACGTATCGATTTCATAAAACGCAGCTAATTTCAGTTTCAACAATCAATAATAGCATTCAAAATAACGGACTAACGACTAAGGACTGACCACTGAATACTATCTATTACACATCATCAAAATCCACACGAAGTGTCGCTGATGTTGGATAGGCTTGACAACTTAGAATTAAACCTTCGGCAATTTCATCATCAGAAAGAATTGAATTTTTCTTCATTTCGGCAGTACCTTCGGTGATACGACATAAACAGCTGCTGCAAATTCCACCTTGGCAAGAATAAGGAGCATCGATACCTTGTTTAAGAGTCGCTTCAAGTAGGGTTTGTTTGGCCGACATTTCGAAAGTAGTTTCTTCGTCGTCTACCAATACGGTAATAGTAGTGTGACCATCTATAGCTGCAGAAATGGTCTTTTCTTGTGTAGAAGAAGTAAACAATTCAAACTTAATAGCCGATTCTTTTACATTTTTCTCTTTTAAGATTGTAGAAACGGTTGTAATCATTTCTTCTGGACCGCATAAAAAGTACTTGTCGAAATTCAAAGCGGCGTGTTTTTGCGTAAGCACAGCATTCACAACCGATTTGTCAATTCGGCCAAAAAAGCCTTCTCCAGCGTGTACTTTGCTGTAAACATAATGTACGAAAAGACGTCCAACATATTGCAATTGCAAGTCGTGTAATTCTTGATGAAAGATGGTTTCTTCAGGAGTTTTATTACCGTAAACCAATACAAAAGAACTTTTTGGTTCGCTTTTTAATACCGATTTTAAGATAGAAATTACAGGAGTGATTCCGCTACCTGCTACAAAAGCAGCGTAGTTTCTTTGACGCTCGGCATCAGGAGTGAAGGTGAATTTCCCCTCAGGTTGTCCTACTTCGAGTACGTCTCCCGCTTTTAATCGGCTAGTGGCAAATTGAGAGAATAGTCCATTTTTTACCGCTTTTACGGCAATGCGCAACTCGCCACTTTCAGGAGCAGAACAAATAGAATAAGCTCTGCGAATCTCTTGATTGTCTAGGGTTAAACGCAAGTTAAGGTATTGTCCTGCGGTAAAAGTATAATTGGAGGTAAGTTCTTCTGGGACATTAAAAAGTATGGAAACGGCGTCTTTGGTTTCGCGTTTTACTTCTTTGATAAGGAGTTTTAAAAAGGATGGCATAGGTTAATTTTTTTTACAAAGATAGCAAAGACCATAACTTGGATAGCGCAACCGATTGAATTTTTTATACCTAATTTTGTTATGTATAAGAATCTTATGTATATTTGAATTTCAAAAACAGATTTTCTAATCCTTCAAAATATGAAAAACTCACAGTTATACAAAGGCAGTCTCAACACCATTATTATGAAGTTGTTGGAAGAAAATGGCAAAATGTACGGGTACGAAATTACCCAGAAAGTGAAGGCGCTGACGCAAGGAGAATTGACCATTACCGAAGGTGCTTTGTATCCAGCGTTGCATAAATTGGAAGCGGAAGGATTGCTTGATGTAGAGATAGAACGAGTAGACAACCGCTTGAGAAAGTATTATAAACTCACCGAAAAAGGAACTACAGAAACCGTTAATCGATTGGCAGAATTGGAAGATTTTATCCGAAATATGCAAAGTTTAGTGAATCAAAAATTAGAATT
Organism: Flavobacterium sp. LM5; assembly: GCF_002017945.1. Taxonomy (NCBI): domain Bacteria; kingdom Pseudomonadati; phylum Bacteroidota; class Flavobacteriia; order Flavobacteriales; family Flavobacteriaceae; genus Flavobacterium; species Flavobacterium sp. LM5. The sequence continues at coordinate 444,077 of NZ_MUFX01000001.1, forward strand.
TTAATTTTTCATAAAAATGAAACTTACCGCCGAACAAATAGACCAATTATATACATTCACACGCCAACATTATGTAGAGTGGTATGATCTCCAAACCGAATTGGTAGATCATTTGGCTAATGCAATTGAGGAACAATGGCAAAAAAATCCCAAGCTTTCGTTTAATGAAGCTTTGCAAAACGAATTCAAAAAATTTGGCGTTTTTGGCTTTATGGATGTGGTGGAAGGCAAACAACGATTTTTACAAAAGAAATACAATCAGATTGTTTGGGCTATCGTGAAGACTTTTTTTACGCTACCCAAAATTATGGGAACAATTGGCGCCACTGGCTTACTGTTTTTGTTGCTAAAAGCAAGTCATTACAACGGCGATTGGGTGTTGCTTTTCTATGGGTTATTGGTTGTTTTTGCTTTTTATGGAATGATTTCAAATCGGTTGAAACACAAAAAACAAATTCAGAATCAAGAAAAACGCTGGTTGTTTGAAGATATTTTACACCAACATGGGAGTTTTGCTGGCGCGATAGTTTTGCCACTAAATATTTTTTTACAACTCTTTAATCGAGCTGAACATTACTTGGATAATACATATCTTTTAGGTTTTGCTAGTTTCTCATTGGTGCTTATGACTATTTTGATGTATGTTGTCTTTTTTGAAATTCCATCACAGTCTAAAAAATACCTTTTACAAACCTATCCAGAATATTCTTTGGCTAATTTTTGAAGGCTATTGCCATGAATGTTTAAAAAAGAGCCAAAATTTTTCACGATTAAGAAATGAAGAAAAGTTAAGTTTTCTTAGACTCAATGAACCTTAATAACTTAATGGTTCAAAAAATAAATGAATTTTAATTTATAAAAGTTACATTATCGATTATAAAACCTTGTAACGTTTTATATCTTTTGTTTACTTACTTTTCAACTAAACCCAAATAACTATGTTTTTACGTTTTATTTACCTCGAGTGGAAAGCCTTTTTGCGTTCAGCTTCCTTTGGAACGAGCTTGGCGATGCGAATTTTAATGGGCTTTTTGATTGCTTATTTTACCTTGTTGTTTTTAGTGCTAGGAATTGGGGGTTTTTACGCCCTTAAGAAAATGAATTTAGACCCATTAGTAACGATTAATAAATTTTTGGTCTACTATTTCCTGTTTGATTTGGCTTTTCGATTAATGCTTCAAAAAATCCCTGTGCTCAACATTCGTCCTTTGCTGGTGTTACCGATTAAGAGACCTACGATTGTGCATTTTTCTCTAGGAAAGACAGCCTTATCTTTTTTCAATATTTTGCACGCTTTTCTTTTTATTCCTTTGAGTGTCGTTTTGATTTATGAAGGGTATGATGTGGCATCTGTAGTGTATTGGCATTTGGGTGTTTTTGCTTTGGTGTACATCAATAATTTTTTGAACATTATATTGAGTAATAAAGACCAATTATTTGGTGTTTTTCTTGCGATTCTTGCAGTGCTCGGTGGATTACAATATTACGGTTATTTTGATGTAACGCTATACAGTGCTCCGTTTTTTGAGGCTTTATTTCATACTGTAGGAGTGTTTCTTATTCCACTTGTAATCTTAGGATTGTTGTACTATTATACCTTTGTTTATTTCAAAAACGAATTATATCTCGATGCTGGTTTGGCGGTTAAAGGAGAAATCGCTAAAACCGAAGATTTTACTTGGTTGAATCAATTTGGAACTTTGGGTACCTTTTTAAAGAACGACATCAAGTTAATCAAAAGAAACAAACGTTCTAAAACAACGGTTCTTATGAGTGTGCTGTTTTTGTTTTATGGATTGATTTTCTTTGGCAATCCAACACAACCTGAAGTAATGTACATTTTTGCAGGAATTTTTGTTTCGGGTGGTTTTTTATTCACATTTGGCCAGTTTGTACCGAGTTGGGATAGTTCGTATTATCAATTAATGATGACGCAAAATATTCCGTATCGTGGCTATTTGAATTCCAAATGGTGGTTAATTGTAATAGCAACTTTTGCTTCTACGATTTTGGCTAGTTTTTATCTTTATTTTGGGTGGCAAGTGTATTTGACCATTGTGGCTGGTGCGATTTACAATATTGGAATTAATTCACATTTGGTCTTGTTGGGAGGTGCTTTTACGAAAACACCTATTGATTTAACCCAAAGTAAAGGTGCTTTTGGTGACAAAAAAGCGTTCAATGTCAACACCATGTTGCTTTCGATTCCAAAAATGGTGTTGCCCTTGCTTTTGTATGCCTTAGGGAAATATTTTGGCGGACAAGCATTAGGTTTGGCCCTTGTTGCTCTTGCAGGAGTGATTGGCTTTGCCTTGAGAAACTGGGTATTCCTTCAAATCGAAAAAATTTACAAAAGAGAAAAATACAAAACCATTGCGGCTTACAAACAAAAAAGCTAATTAAAACAAAAACACTTCTAACCTCTAACTTTTAACCTCTCACTTCTCACATGATACAAGTACAAAACCTTTCAAAATCATACAACGGAACCACCGTTTTAAAAATAGACCAATTAGAAATTCCAAAAGGAGAAAGTTTTGGATTGGTCGGAAATAATGGTGCTGGAAAAACCACTTTTTTCAGTTTACTACTTGATTTAATTCACCCAACCACTGGTGCCGTTATTAATAATGGTGTTCAAGTGAATACCAGCGAAAGTTGGAAACCTTTTACGGGTTCCTTTTTGGACGAAAGCTTTTTGATTGGGTATTTAACCCCGAGGAATACTTTTATTTCATTGGAGATTTACGCGGACAAAACAAAGCCGATGTGGATGCTTTATTGGCAAAACACGAAGAGTTTTTTAATGGCGAAATCCTAAAAAACAAAAAATACTTGAGAGACTTGTCTAAAGGAAATCAAAAGAAAGTTGGGATTATCGCTACTTTAATAGGCAACCCTGAAGTCGTTATTTTGGACGAACCTTTTGCCAACTTAGACCCAACGACTGTAAACCGATTGAAAAAAATCATCAAAGAATTGGCTCAAAATCCAGACGTAACCGTTTTAGTTTCTAGTCACGATTTGTTGCATACCGTTGAAGTTTGTAACCGAATTGTCGCTTTGAATAAAGGAGAAGTAGTGAAAGATATTCAAACATCAACTGAGACTTTAGCCGAGCTAGAAGCGTTTTTTGCGGTTTAAATTCGAATATTTCAAAAAGAAACGTATTTTTACCAGTCATTATACTAAAATGATGTTTTTCAAGTTAAATGATAAAACGTTTCCTATTGAAGACTACCGGTTGTAAGCCTATTTTTATCCTACTTTTTTTCGTTTTCTTGATAGCTTGTTCTACCAAGAGAAATACTTTTTTGGCCAGAAATTCGCACGCCTTGAGTACTAAATATAATATTTTGTACAACGGTCAAATTGGCTTAGACAAAGGAATCAATGGGCTTACATCGGGTAATAAAGATAATTTTTGGGAGTTGTTACCTATTGAAAGAATGCAGCTTTCGGAAAGTACAACAGCTGAAGACAAACCCAAAAATGCCGATTTTGAATTGGCCGAAACCAAGGCCACCAAAGCCATTCAAAAACACTCGATGAACATTGGTGGGCGTGAGGTCAATTATCAAATGGACGAAGCCTATCTTTTGCTTGGGAAAGCGCGTTATTACGACCAACGTTTTGTGCCAGCTTTAGATGCTTTCAACTATATCTTATACAAGTATCCCGAAAGCGATAAAATATACGAAGCTAAAGTTTGGCGCGAAAAAACCAATATGCGCTTGGGCAACGATGCTTTAGTGGTAAAAAACATCAACAAATTACTCAAAGACAAGGAATTCAAAGACCAACCTTTTGCAGATGCCAATGCACTTTTGGCTGAAGCTTTTTTGAATTTAGAACAAAAAGATAGTGCCGTTGCAAAACTCAAAATCGCGGTAGATTATACTAAAGTAAATGAAGAAAGAGCTCGTTATCGCTTTATCTTGGGACAATTGTATCAAGAATTAGGAAAAAGAGACAGCGCGCTTTTTTGCTACGATGCGGTAATTGAAATGAATCGCAGTGCTAAGAGAGAGTATATTATTCAGTCCTACGCTCGAAAAGCCCAATTGTTTGATTATGAAACGGGGAATCCCAATGCTTTTGTAGCCATTTATAACGAACTAATGGAGGATCGGGAGAACCGCCCTTTTTTAGATGTGATTTACCACAATGTGGGATTGTTTTATGACAATTATAAAAAACCAGATTCAGCGGTTATTTTTTACAAAACATCTTTGAAAAACCAGCCAAAAGAACCTTATTTATCGGCATCCAATTATAGAAATATAGGCAATATTTATTTCAAGGCGACGGATTATACTTTGGCAGCTAAATATTATGATAGTACTTTAGTAAAGCTTAATCCCAAAACAAGAGAATTTTATAAAATTCAAAAAAAGCGTAAAGATTTAGACGAAGCCATTCGATTAGAAACTAGCACCAAAAGAAATGATAGTATTCTGAAGGTTTTGGCTTTTAGCCCGACAGAGCGAGAGGACTATTTTGGGAAATATATTGTCACAATCAAAAAGCAAGATTCTATTAAACGAGTTGATGCTGAAAAGCAAAAGCAAAAGTTAGCGAATATTGAACGTAATTTATCGGCTTCTTCCTCTGATCCTTCCGTAGTTCCTACGGGTCCTGGATTGCCAAACAAAAATGCATTTTTGCCTCCAAGCGACACTCAACAATCCGAATCAACCAACACGTTTTATTTTTACAACCCGAAAACGGTAGCTTTTGGTAAAATTGAATTCAGAAAAACTTTCGGGAACCGTGCTTTGGTCGAAAACTGGATGTTTTCATCGGTCAAAAAGGGAGCAACAAACACTTCTGTTGAAGAGACAGCAGACACTGAAATTGTTGTAGAGAAAGCCGTGGAAGATCCCCGCTACACTTTGGCCTATTATTTAGATCAATTACCAGTTTCTGCTTCAGCTATGGATAGCATCAATCGAGAACGTAATCTTGGGTATTATCAATTGGGAGTAGTTTACAAAGAAAAGTTTAAAGAATATGAATTAGCAATTAGTAAACTAGAACAGTTGCTTACTTTTCAGCCCGAAGACAAGTTGATTCCGCCCACGCTTTATAATTTGTATAAAATGTACGAAAGCAAGGCTACTTTACAAGCGGAGAGAGTAAAAAAAGCTATAACAGCACAATATCCTGATTCTAGATACGCAAGAATACTCAATGATCCAACTTTTGATAGCTCAAAGGATAAAGAATCTCCTGAGAACACCTATAAAATGTGTTATGAATGGTTTAAGGAAGATAAGTTTTCGGAGGTAATTCAGCGGTGCAATCAAATGATTGAACAGTTAACCGGAGAGGAAATAGTAGCCAAATTTGAGCTGCTCAAAGCCAATGCTTTGGGTAAAATAAAAGGATTGCCAGCTTACAAAGAAGCGATGCAATATGTTGCTGTTACTTACGCGGCTACCGAGGAAGGAAAAACAGCTGCCGATATTGTGAGCACTCAGATTCCTATTTTGGAACGTATGGCTTTTAGCACAGTGGAAAGTAAAAAATGGAAAATTATTTTTAGAATTCCAATCGAAGATTACAAGCAAGAACAAGCCATAGAGCAGTGGATTAAAAATTTTGTAGCTAAGGAAAATCTTGAAAATTTGTATTACACTTGCGATAATTATACCGACACGGAACGTATCATTTGTTGGCATGGTTTTACTTCTCAATGGTATGCCAATGATGTATCGGTGATTTTTAATAAAACAGGTTCGCCCTCAGAGATCCAAAAAGCGATTCCGATTAGCAACGAAAATTATTCGATTGTGCAAATGAAGAAAAATTTAGACTCGTATTTAGTTCCCAAAACACCCTAATAATATGTTCTCCAAAAAAGAAAAACAGCCCTACACAGATTTACTCGGAAAAACTAATAGAATTGTTGAAGCTACCCAAATTAAAGGGGATATTTTTTCGGCCGCCGATTTTAGATTGGATGGTGAATTGATTGGAAATTTTACCTCTAATGGCAAGCTTGTTATTGGTCCAACGGGCAAAGTAGTAGGCGATGTGGTTTGTAAGAGTGCCGAGATTGAAGGCGTTTTTAAAGGCAAATTGATGGTAGCTGAATTGTTGAATTTAAAAGCAACGGCTACAGTAGAAGGCGAAGTTGTCATAGGGAAATTAGCCATAGAACCTGGGGCTATTTTTACGGCCAATTGTGTGATGAAAATACCCGAAACTAACACATCTGATGGCACCGATTCCAAATAAACGCAAGCCTAATAAGTGGCTGGCCTTAATCAATATTCCTATTCAAATGGGCGTGTTGATTTTTTTGTTTGCCTATTTAGGCGATTGGCTAGACGAAAACCACCCAAGTCCAAGAATATATTATGTCAAAATTTTAGTAATTGTCGGTGTTTTTTTGGCCATGTACAATGTGTATCGACAAGTAAATGAAATCAATAAAAATCAATAAATGAATCTTAGCGTTCTAAAAAAAATAATCCCAGTTTTACTTGTAGTAGGGCTTCTTTTTGTGGTACACACTTCTCTTTTTAATGTTTTAAACATCAGTACGCACTCTTTTATTTATCCTTTGGAGGAGCTTTATTTTTGGTTTACTGTTTTTAGTATGTTGGTTATCATAACTTTACTTTTGGTGCAGAAGAAAAGTTTTGACAATGTTGGAATGAGTTTTTTATTGACCACAAGCGTAAAAATGATATTTTGTTACTTGATTGTACGGCCCGTTTTACAAAGCTCAAGCCCAGATAATACAATAGAAAAGCTGAACTTTTTTGGTCTATTTGTTGTATTTTTGGCCATTGAAACTTTGTTCACCATTTACCTTGTAAATGAAAAGAAAAAGTAGGGTTAAAAAAAGTTAAATTCGGGAAAAAATAATTTTTTATATCCTTTTGGATAATAATAAAAAATGTACATTTGCACCAAATTTTCAGAAACGTAATAAATAAAGATATTTAACTGTTATGGTGATTTCAAACAAACCACTTCGATTTTTAGTTGCAATTTTAGTAGCCTGCCTTCCTCTATTTTCTATAGCAAATCCTGTTATCGACAGTACTAAGCAAGAGGTGGTAGCAATATCTCAAGAAGAATCAGTTGCGCATCATCCTTCAAACGATGTAGCTCATGCGGCTCCAAAAGATATTAAGTCAGAAATCAAAGAATTCATCAATCACCACTTATTAGATTCACATTCTTTTAATTTTAATGCAAATAAAGAAACTGGAGAACACTACGGTTTCTCATTACCAATTATTCTTTGGGATAATGGTTTGCAAGTATTCTCTTCAGCTGCATTTCACCACGGTCCTGTAGCTGATGTTGCAGAGCATAACGGAAACTTCTACAAGTTACACCACGAAAAAATTTATAAAACCGATGCTAAAGGTACACTTACTGAAGCGCACGGTCATCCAACAAACGTTCGTCCATTAGATTTATCAATCACTAAAAGTGTAGTTGGTATTTTGTTTGTGGCAATTTTGATGTTAGTTTTATTCTCAAGCTTAGCCAAGTCTTATGCTAAAAATGGAGGAATTGCAAAAGGAGCAGGTCGTTTCTTTGAACCATTAGTAATCTATGTAAGAGACGAGATTGCTATCCCGAACATTGGAGAGAAAGGGTACAAAAAGTATATGAGTTATTTATTGACTATTTTCTTCTTCATCTTTTTCTTGAACATTTTAGGATTAACTCCGTTTGGATTCAATGTAACAGGTAATATTGCAATTACTTTTTCATTAGCTATTTTGACGTATTTAATCACAACATTTACAGCTAATAAAAATTATTGGGCACACATTTTCTGGATGCCAGGAGTACCTACCCCAATGAAATTTATCTTAGCGCCTATCGAATTATTAGGAACAATCATTAAACCATTTTCATTGATGATACGTTTGTATGCTAACATTTTAGCAGGTCACGTAGTATTGATGAGTATCATTGGGTTGATGTTTATTTTCAAAAGCTGGATTGGAAGTACTTTGTCATTCGGATTGGCATTTGCACTTTCTATTCTAGAAATATTAGTAGCGTTTCTTCAAGCGTACATCTTCACTATGTTGTCTGCTCTTTATTTTGGAGCTGGTAACGAAGAACACCACCACGAAGAAGCACACCACTAGATGTTTAATGTTAATGGTTTAGTGTTTGTTGTTTTCCAACAAAAAACAACTAACCATAAACAAAGAACTTAAAAATGAATGTTTAATTTTTAATATATATATTATGCAAATTCCAACTATTGTAGGAGCAGGATTAATTGTAATCGGAGCAGGTTTAGGTATTGGTAAAATTGGTGGTTCAGCAATGGACGCTATTGCTCGTCAACCAGAAGCTTCTGGAAAAATCCAAACAGCTATGCTTATTGCAGCTGCACTTATTGAAGGTATTGGTTTCGCTGCGTTATTCGCATCTTAATTAAGGTCTAAAAACAATAGTTACAACGGTTGGTTGTGACTATTGTTTTAAAATTAAAACATTAAAAAATAAAATAGAAATATATATATAATGGATAAGTTAATAAATGATTTTTCGTTTGGTTTGTTTATTTGGCAAATCGTAATTTTTGTTGGATTAATCCTATTGTTGAAAAAATTTGCTTGGAAACCAATTCTTGATGCGGTAAACGAAAGAGAAGAAGGAATCAAAAATGCTTTAGAATCTGCAGAAAATGCAAAGAAAGAAATGCAAGATTTGCAAGCAGACAACCAACGTATTTTACAAGAAGCGAGAGTAGAGCGTGACAGTATGCTTAAAGAAGCTCGTGAAATGAAAGAAAAAATCGTTGCTGATGCCAAAAATGAAGCTCAAGCTCAAGGTCAAAAAATGATTGAGCAAGCAAAAGCGGCAATCGAAAGTGAAAAAAATGCAGCTATGAATGAGTTGAAATTACAAGTTTCTACTTTGTCATTGAGTATTGCAGAAAAAGTATTAAAAGACGAATTATCTAACAAACAAGCTCAAACTAAATTGGTTGAGAAAATGTTAGGAGACGTTAAATTGAACTAATTATGGCAGGTACAAGAGCAGCAATTCGATATTCGAAAGCAATTCTAGACATTGCCAATGCAAAGCAAGTAGCTGAAGCAGTGAACAATGATATGAAGTTGATAGGTGATACTATTGCTTCTAATTTGGAATTAAGCACTTTCATTCAAAACCCAACTTTAAAAGTTGAGGTTAAAGAGCAAGCGCTTTTAGAAGTATTTGCTTCAGCAAATGGCGTGACCAAAAGCTTATTTCATTTATTATTCGAAAACAAAAGATTCGAAATTCTAGAAGGTATTGCTTCAGAATACAATAAATTATTTGATATTATGAATGGGGTAGAAGTTGCGAATGTAACAACTGCTATCGCTATGGATGCCGCTTTAGAAGCTAAAGTATTGGCTAAAATTGCAACCCTTTCAGATAAAAAAATTCAAATCGAAAACACAATAGATCCTTCTATTATTGGAGGTTTTGTTTTAAGAATAGGTGACAAGCAATACAATGCTTCTGTTGCTAACAAATTGCAAGTTTTAAAAAGAGAATTAAGTAACTAGTTTTATCACACATTTAAGTGTCTAAATTATAAAGTAAGATGGCGGAAATCAAACCTGCTGAAATTTCAGCAATATTAAAGAAGCAAGTTGAAAGTTTTGAATCTGGTGCTACACTAGAAGAAGTAGGAACAGTACTTAATGTTGGAGATGGTATTGCTCGTGTTTACGGGCTATCTAATGTTCAATATGGTGAGTTAGTTGAATTTGAAAATGGGTTAGAAGCAATCGTTTTGAACCTAGAAGAAGACAACGTAGGGGTGGTACTTTTAGGACCATCAACTGGAATCAAAGAAGGTTCTACTGCCAAAAGAACACAACGTATTGCTTCTCTTAAAACAGGAGAAGGAATGGTAGGACGTGTAGTAAACACTTTAGGTCAGCCAATTGATGGTAAAGGACCAATTACAGGTGAATTATACGAAATGCCATTAGAAAGAAAAGCTCCTGGAGTTATCTTCCGTCAGCCAGTAACTGAACCATTGCAAACAGGTGTAAAAGCAGTTGATGCTATGATTCCTGTAGGACGTGGACAACGTGAGTTGGTTATTGGTGACCGTCAAACTGGTAAATCAACAGTTTGTATCGATACTATCTTAAATCAAAAAGAATTTTACGATGCAGGTCAACCTGTATTCTGTATCTATGTAGCTATTGGTCAAAAAGCTTCTACTGTTGCAGGAATTGCAAAAATGTTAGAAGAAAAAGGTGCAATGGCTTATACAGTGATTGTTGCAGCTAATGCTTCTGACCCAGCGCCAATGCAAGTTTATGCTCCTTTCGCTGGTGCTGCAATTGGTGAATACTTTAGAGATTCAGGTCGTCCAGCTTTAATTGTTTATGATGACTTATCTAAACAAGCGGTAGCTTACCGTGAGGTGTCTCTTTTGTTAAGAAGACCTCCAGGACGTGAAGCTTACCCAGGTGACGTATTCTACTTACACTCTCGTTTATTAGAAAGAGCTTGTAAAGTAATTGCTGATGACTCTATCGCTAAAAACATGAATGATTTACCAGATTCTTTAAAAGGAATCGTTAAAGGTGGTGGTTCATTAACAGCTTTACCAATTATCGAAACACAAGCGGGTGACGTATCTGCGTATATCCCAACAAACGTAATTTCGATTACAGATGGTCAGATTTTCTTGGATGGAGATTTGTTCAACTCTGGGGTTCGTCCAGCGATTAACGTAGGTATCTCTGTATCTCGTGTGGGTGGTAACGCTCAAATTAAATCCATGAAAAAAGTAGCGGGTACTTTAAAATTAGACCAAGCACAATTCCGTGAATTGGAAGCGTTTGCTAAATTCGGTTCTGATTTGGATGCTGTTACTTTGAACGTAATTGAAAAGGGAAAAAGAAACGTTGAAATCTTGAAACAAGGTTTGAACGACCCTTATACTGTTGAAGACCAAGTTGCAATTATTTATGCTGGTTCTAAAAACTTGTTGAGAAATGTTCCTGTAAATAAAGTAAAAGAATTCGAAAAAGATTTCTTAGAATACATGAATAACAAAAAAAGAGCAACTTTGGATGCTTTGAAAGCAGGTAAATTTACAGACGAAATTACAGATGTAATTGAAGCTGCAGCAAAAGAAATTTCAGCAAAATATAACTAATCTAGTGAATAGTAATTAGTGATTAGTCAATAGCTAGTCACTAATTACTTATTACTATTTACTTAAAAATACAATGGCTAATTTAAAGGAAATCCGTAATAGAATTGTTTCCATTTCATCTACGATGCAAATTACATCGGCGATGAAAATGGTTTCTGCTGCAAAGTTGAAAAAAGCACAAGACGCCATCACTGCGATGCGTCCTTATGCTGAAAAACAAACGGAGTTACTACAAAACCTTTCTGCTACCTTAGATGGTGATGTAGGAGGTGAGTATACTACACAAAGAGAAATCAAAAAAGTGTTATTGGTAGCTATTACTTCTAACCGTGGTTTGTGTGGTGCTTTTAATTCTAACGTAATCAAGGAAGTTAAAGTACGTGCAGAATATTATGCAGGAAAACAAGTGGATGTTTTTGCTATTGGTAAAAAAGGAAATGATGTTTTGTGTAAAAGTTTTGCAGTAGTTGGTAACGAGAGTAAAGTTTTTGATGCCTTAAGTTTTGAGAACGTTGCTACAATTGCTGATAATTTAACACAACAATTTATTGGGGGTAATTATGACAGAATTGAATTGGTATACAACCAATTTAAAAACGCTGCGACTCAAATCGTTCAAACCGAACAGTTTCTGCCATTAGCTCCTATCCAAGCAGATAAAGCGGTTACTCCTGGAGATTACATTTTTGAACCTTCAAAAGAAGAAATCGTGTTGACTTTGATTCCTAAATCATTGAAAACGCAATTATACAAAGGAATTAGAGATTCATTCGCTTCAGAACATGGCGCTCGTATGACTGCTATGCACAAAGCAACAGACAATGCTACAGAATTACGTGACCAATTGAAGTTAACGTATAACAAAGCCCGTCAAGCTGCAATTACAAGCGAAATCTTAGAAATCGTTGGTGGAGCAGAAGCTTTGAACGCTTAATACGTTCTATACATAAAAACAAAAAGAGCCAACAGACGTTGGCTCTTTTTGTTTTTAATATTTCTTATGATTCCACTTTAATACTTGTTGTTTTTGCTTTGGTTTCTCATTGGTGCTAACCAGCACTTTTATGGCTAAAATGGAGTCTATTTTTTTCTGTTCATAAATGACTAACCAAGAATAAGATTTTGATTTTTTATTTTCCCATAGAGAAGTTGCTATTTCTTCTTCTATGGTGGGTAAGGCCATCTTTCCTTTTTTTTGTGAATAAGCTAAAGTAGAAAGTATGGAAAATAGTAGTAAAGAAAGTAATTTTTTATGCATGGTTAATTTCGGGTTAGTTTCTCTGTACTGTAACTAAAATTGTGCCAATTGCTTTTTTTTAGTTAAAAATCGTAAGAATTAGATTAAAATAGTTTTGGTGTTATTCTAATAGTTTGCAAGCATATTGTAGAATGAACTAGATTAATGTCTTATTGGATTTCCTAAAATTCCTCATCCCACATCTTTCCATCTCATCCCTTTTTTCTCTAATTTTACACTTTTAAAATTACCTATGGAAATTCAACTTAGAGAATTGAGCACTAAAGAAGAGATGCTGGCTCATATTGACATGATGCGTCATTTGTATCCCACTTTTACCATTGAAAAATACGACACCTATCTTACCGAAATGATTCCGCATAACTATAAACAGCTTGCTGTTTTTGAAGGCGAAGTTTGTTTGGGGATTACTGGTTTTTGGCAAGGGTATAAATTATGGTCTGGGAAGTATATCGAAATCGATAATTTTGTAGTGCATCCCGACTATCGTGCCAAAGGTATTGGAAAAATGATGACCGATTATATTGATGCTAAAGCCAAAGCCACGAATTGCACGATGATTGTTTTGGATGCATTTACAGGAAACTTCAATGCGCATCGTTTTTATTACAACCAAGGATATGTGCCTAAAGGCTTTCATTTTCTAAAAATCATCAACGAAGAGGGGCTTTCATAAAATTTTAAACCATATATATAAGGCATATAAGGTGATTTAAGTTTTTTCTTTGTGAACCTTGTGTAAGTCTTTGTGCTCATTGTGGTTAAATTTAACACCAAAGCAAAGGGCTAGTATTCTTATATGACCTTAAATGCCCTTATATGGTTCAAATAACAGTTGCTATTCCAAAAAGACTTCAATGGTTTCAATGTTTAAATAAAACCGTAATCTATGCGGTTAAATTTTTTTTATTAAGTCAACCTTGAATTCGCTATTTTTGTTTTCTTAAGTCAAATCAAAACCAAACTACTTTGGGATTATATAAAACTCTATTCAAACAAACTGCGATATACGGACTAGCAACCGTTTTGCCTCGTATGCTCAGTTTTTTATTGGTGCGCTTGTACACCGGAATTTTACCAACAGCAGAGTATGGCGAAGTTTCTATCGTTCTCTCTTGGATGGTTTTTTTCAACGTAATTTTATCCTACGGTATGGAAACCGCTTTTTTCCGTTTCTACAGTGCCGAAACCGATAAAGAAAATGTCATCGCTACCAGTACCATTTCTATTTTTTGGTCTTCCATTTTGTTTTTGTTTGGTGCCTTAATTTTTAGAAACACCTTAGCTTCTTGGGCTCATGTAGATGTGCAGTACATTACGTTTACCATTTGGATTTTGGTTTTAGATGCCTTGGTGATTATCCCTTTTTCAAAATTAAGGGCAAACAAACGCCCCATGATATATGCTATCATCAAAATAGGGAATGTAGTCGTAAACTTGGCACTCAACCTATATTTCTTATTGGTTTTACCAAAAATTTATGCCGATAGTCCCGACTCTTTTTTAGGGAATATGTATATCGATAATTTCGAAATTGGATATATTTTCGTTTCCAATTTGTTGGCGAGTTTGCTCACTTTTGTGGTACTTTCACCTAATTATGTTTCGTTGAAACGCAATTTTGATGCGGTACTTTGGAAAAAAATGATGCGCTACGGTTTGCCTATCTTAATTGCAGGAATTGCTTTTGCGGTAAACGAACATTTTGACAAAATTTTATTAGGCTATTGGTTGCCGGACAACATTGCCAAATCCGAAGTAGGAGCTTATTCCGCCTGTTATAAATTAGGGCTTTTTATGGTACTTTTTGCCACGGCTTTTCGATTAGGAATAGAGCCGTTTTTCTTCAGCCACGCTAGTAATGAAAACGCCCCTCAAACTTATGCGATGATTACCAAATATTTTGTCATTTTTGGTGCTTTGATTCTTTTGGGAGTTATTGTTTTTGCCGATATTTTAAAGCTATTATTATTAGACAATGAATCGTATTGGGAAGCGATGAAAGTGGTTCCTTTAATTATCTTGGCCAACTTCTTTTTAGGCATTTACAACAACCTTTCGGTTTGGTATAAACTAACGGACAAGACGATTATTGGGGCGTACATATCTATTGTTGGCGCACTTTTAACATTGCTTCTTAACTACATTTTGATTCCAACATTTAGCTATTACGGTTCGGCAATCGCTACGATTTCAGCTTATGGAAGTATGATGTTGATTTCCTATATTTTGGGCAAAAAACACTATCCTATTCCTTATGATATGGAAAAAATTGGTGCTTATTTGGGTATTTCAATTTTGTTTTCGGTGATTTCTTTTTATGGATTTAGAGAGAATTATTTCGTAGGAATCCCGCTATTGCTTGCGTTTCTTTATTTCATTTATCACAATGAGAAAACCACAATTTTGAATATTATTAAACGAAAAAAATAACACTTTGTAGGGTACGGACAAGTCGCGACTTGTCCCTACGTCACTACGAACAATAATTAAAAAATAAAAAATGACTATCAACATCATCAATACATCCGCACACGAATTACCTCATTATGAAACCATCGCTTCGGCGGGAATGGATTTGCGTGCGAATATCAACGAACCCATTACTTTGGCACCTTTGTCTAGAGCTATCGTGAAAACAGGTTTGTTTATTGAATTACCCATAGGTTACGAAGCACAAGTAAGACCTCGTAGTGGCTTGGCGGCCAAAAACGGAATCACCGTTCTCAATGCTCCAGGAACAATTGATGCCGATTATAGAGGGGAAATTGGTGTGATTTTAGTAAATTTATCCAATGAGACTTTCGTAATCCAAAACGGAGAACGCATCGCCCAATTAGTAATCGCCAAACACGAACGCGCCGAGTGGATTGTTGTTAACGAATTATCTGAGACCACCAGAGGCGCTGGAGGCTTTGGTAGCACGGGAGTAAAATAGTAAACAGTGTTCCGCTTTTAGTCTTCAGTTTACAGTCGATAAAGGCAGTGTTTGAATAAAAGCTGGTAAAAAATAATCAGAAGAGTATTTCGTTTTGTCTTAATACTTAATTCTAAAATCTTAATACAAATTTATAATGAAAATAATAGTACCAATGGCGGGACGTGGGTCTCGTTTGAGACCACATTCTTTAACCGTTCCAAAACCATTAATTCCTGTTGCAGGTAAACCAATTGTACATAGATTAGTAGAAGATATTGCCAAAATTTTAAAGCAACCGATAGAAGAGATTGCTTTTATTTTAGGAGACGAAGCCTTTTTTGGAGCCGATGTCGTGTCTAGTTTACAAGAATTAGCACAAGGATTAGGTGCCAAAGCTTCTATTTACCGTCAGGATTTACCGTTGGGAACTGGCCACGCTATTATGTGCGCCAAAGAATCTTTATCAGGACCTGCAGTTATTGCCTATGCTGATACTTTAATTCGTGCCGATTTTGAGTTAGATCCAGAAGCCGATGCTGTAATTTGGGTAAAACAAGTGGATGAACCAGAAGCCTATGGAGTAGTTAAACTTAATGAGCAAAATGAAATCGTAGAATTGGTAGAAAAACCAAAAGAGTTTGTGAGTGACTTAGCCGTTATCGGGATTTACTATTTCAAACAAGTGGAAGTTTTAAAACAAGAATTGCAAAACGTTTTGGACAACAACATCCAAAATGGAGGTGAATATCAAATCAACGATGGTATCAAAGGAATGATGGCCAATGGCAAAGTTTTCAAAACCGGAAGTGTAGACGAATGGATGGATTGCGGAAATAAAAACGTAACTGTCGAGACTAATGGTCGTATGCTTGGATTCTTGCAGCAAGACGGTGTTAATTTAATTGATCCTTCAGCAAAATTAGAGAATGCTACTATTATTCCTCCTTGTTTTATTGGGGAGAATGTTGTTTTATCGAACGTAACTATTGGACCTAATGTATCTTTAGGAAAAGCTTGCCACGTTTTTGATTCAACCATCAAAAACAGTTTGATTCAAACGCACGCTCATATCAAAAACGCAACTTTAGATAATGCGATGATTGGAAATCACGTTACCTATGATGGGAATTTTACAAGTATAAGTATTGGAGATTATTCGGTTTTAGAATAAAAAATAACGCAAAATGAATCGTCGAATTGTAGCATTCTTGGTTATGGGATTCTTTGGAATTCCTACTTGGGTTCAGGCACAAACTGAACCCGAAGAGATTGCTATGGCAAATAATGAATACCAAGACGCATTCTATGACGCGTTATTGCAAAAAGGGATTGAGAATTACGATAAAGCCATAGTGGCTCTTGAAAAATGCTTAAAATCGCAACCCGAAGAAGCAGCAGTGCATTATGAATTGGGTAAAAATTACTTCGCATTAAAAAACTTTGACAAGGCTTATACTTCTTTTGAAAAAGCAGCTACTATAGACCCAACAAACAAGTGGTTTGTCGTTGGCATGTACGATGTGACTTATGCCACCAAAGCCTATCAAAAAGGGATAATCGTTTTACAAAAACTGATCGTGTTGGACCCTAAGTTCAAAGAAGATTTAGTGACCTTGTATATGGCAACCAATCAATTGGATAAAGCGTTTGAATTGATCAATCAACTCAATGAAACCGTCGGTAAATCTGATGTACGCGAAGGCTATAAAAGTCGAATTTTATCCCAAGGGAAATATCAGAATACTGAAATTGAGCATTTGATTGGACAGATTGAGAAATTTCCAAAAGAGGAATCCAATTATATTGACTTGATTTATCGCTACTCCAAAAGTAATGAAGTAGAAAAAATGCTCGAAGTAGCCAAAAAGTTAGAACGAGAAATTCCTACTTCGGAATGGGCGCAAGTGAGTTTGTTTAAATTTCATATCGAAAAAAATGATGGCCCTAAAGCGGTTCAATCGATGAATATAGTGTTGGCAAGTAACAAAATAGATACTAAAATCAAGCATCGAGTGCTGAATGAGTTTTTACTTTTCGCCGGAAAAAATCCTCAATATGAATCGGATTTAGAGAAAGCGATTATAGTAATGGAGGCTGATCCCACCGTTCCGGTAGCCAAGGAAATTGGCAATTTTTATTACAATAAAAAGCAATGGGAAAAAGCGGCAAAATATTATGAAAAAGCCATTAAAGCCGACCCCACTATTGCCATGGAAACACCCATTTTGATGCTCCAATCGTTAACTGAGCTTCAAAAATTTGAGGTATTGGCGGCCAAGGCACAATCCTTGATGGAGTCTTATCCCTCGCAACCTCATTTTTATTATTATGCTGGACTAGCCTACAATCAGTTGCAGCAATACAAAAAAGCCAAAGACGTTTTAGAAACAGGAGTTGATTACCTTATTGACAATCCAATTTTAGAGACTAATTTTTATATTCAATTGGGAGAAACATTTAATGGTTTAGGAGATATGACGAAGAAAAATTTCTACTTTTCCAAAGCCAATCAATTAGTAAAAGAAAAGAAATAATGAAGAAATACGGATTACTTTTTGTGCTCATAACACTGATTTCTTGTAAATCTAAGTCGGTAGCAGTGATGGATATTCCTAAAGAAAACAAGTACATGACTAGTTCTGTTATCGAAAAATTATACCAAAACAAGAACAATTTTTCGACTTTGTACATCAAATCAAGTGCGAATTATGCGGATGAAAAGATGACTCAAAATGTTACGGCAGAAATTAAGATAAAAAAAGATGAACAAATATTAGTGAGTGTTCGTTTTTTGGGAATTACTATGGCCAAAGCTTTAATTACCCCTGAAGGAGTAAGCTATTACGAAAAAATTAATGGGAGTTATTTTGAAGGCGATTTTAAAGGGTTGAGCCAGTGGCTTGGCACCGATTTGGATTATTCAAAAATTCAAAATTTGTTAGTAGGACAAGCCATAGATGATTTGTCTAAAGGGAAATACAAAGAAACGCTAGAGGCAGATGAAAAGTATAAACTAGAAGATTTGTCTAAAGATAATACTCAAAAATACTTCTTTATTGATGCCTTAAAATTTGTCCTTCAAAAGCAAGAAATTGCTCAAGCCAAAGAGGGAAGAAGTATTGCAGTAGCTTATGGAAATTTTGCACAGCACACCAATATGATATTGCCTTCGAATGTGCAGATTGTAGCCTCGCAACCCAAAGGAAATACTGAAATCAATCTCAATTACAATTCGATATCAGTGAATGAAGCACTTTCTTTTCCGTATAGTGTTCCTAGTGGATATAAAAGAATTTTAATTAAGTAAATTTGAATCAAAACTTTTTTAACATGCCAAAATTCCTTCTAAGTATACTTTTTTTATGTTTGACTTCATTAGTTTGGGGCAAGAATCGCAGCAAGAAAAGTTAGAACAACGCAAAGCTCAGATCCTTCAAGAAATTAGAGAAAATGAAAGTCAATTGCAGTCGGTTAAGAAAAAAGAAAAATCGGCAGTAACGGTGGTAATGTTGCAAGCCAACAAAATCAAATTGCAAGAAAAGTTAATTAAGACCACTGAAAAACAAGCGAAGGTCTTGGGTAATGACATGTATATCAACCAAGTTAAAATTAATAAGCTTAAAAAAGAATTAGAAATACTCAAAGAAGATTATGCTCGAATGATTGTTAAATCCTACAAGAGTAGATCAGAGCAAAGTAAAGCTATGTTTTTATTATCCTCTGAAAACTTTTTACAAGCTTATAAAAGGGCACAATACATGAAACAATATTCGAGTTATCGAAAAATGCAGGGTGAAGAAATTCAATCCAAATCCCTTCAATTACAAGATTATAACGGACGATTGTCCATTCAAAAAAAGGAAAAACAAAAAGTAATTGCTGACCGAGAAAAGGAAAAACAAGAACTTGAAAAGCAACGAAAGGAACAGCAGCGCTTGGTAAATGCCATTAAAAAAGACAAAAATAAAATCATGGCTGCGATTCGTAAAAAACAATCCGAAACCAAAGCGATTGATCGTCAAATTGACCGATTAATTCGGGAAGCCATTGCCGAGGCCAATAGAAAAGCAGCCAAAGACGGAACAGCAACAGGTGGCTCGTCCTCAAGAATTGCATTAACAGCTGAGGCTAAAATTTTGGCCGATAATTTTAGAGCCAATAAAGGAAAATTGCCGTGGCCAGTAGAAAAAGGTTTTGTCTCTTTGGGGTATGGTAAACAACCACATCCCGTTTTCCCAACACTAGTAATCAATAATAGTGGTGTCGAGATTACTACTGAGTCAGGAGCTTCCGCTCGATCAGTATTTGCAGGGGAAGTGACTAATATTATGGTCCTTTCTCCTATTAATAAAGCAGTGATGATTCAGCACGGTGATTGTTTTACAGTCTATCAAAATTTAAGTTCTGTAGCTGTATCCAAAGGGGATAAAGTAGGAATCAAACAAAATTTAGGAAGGATACGAACCAATAATGAAGGTAAAACGGTTTTAAAATTTACCATATCTGAAAATGCTAATTACAACAATCCAGCGAATTGGTTGTATAATATGTAAAAGGAATGTTCGGTTTTTAAATGCCATTACCTCAAAAAAAGACATTAACTTCAATCATAATGGTTAACGTCTTTTTTTGTTTTACTTTTGTTACAAATTATTTTAACACACGATTTGATTGTAATGGCTTTTTTTGGCTTAAGATTAAAGAGTACTTTCTAATTTTATAGTTCATAAATTTTTATTTTTGCACAAAAAAAACCTTTTACATGCCTAAGTCTCTCTATGTTTTATTGTTGATTGCTTATACTTCTTTTGTTGTGGCACAGCCGTCTCAACAAAAAAAGTTAGAAGAAAGTAAAGCTAAAATTCAAAAAGAAATTCTAGCCAATGAGCAAAAACTTCAAACGGTAAAGAAAAAGGAGAAATCAGTAGTTCATGTGATTGATCTACAAAACCAAAAGATTAAACTCAAAGAATCTTTAATTGCTACTACCGAGAAACAAACGCAATTGCTGAGTAATGACATGCAGTCTAATGAATTGAAGATAAAAAGATTAGACCACGAGTTACATTTGCTAAAAGCCGATTATGCAGAGATGATTCTCAAATCGTATAAAAGCCGTTCTGAAGAAAGTAGAGCCATGTTTATTTTGTCTTCATCTAGTTTTTTGCAGGCCTATAAGCGCTTACAATATATGAAGCAATATTCTAGTTATAGAGTAATGCAAGGCAAGGAAATCGAATCAAAATCAAAAGAATTACTCAATTTTTATGATAAATTAAAAGTTCAAAAAAGCCAAAAAGAGCAGCTAATTGCTGAGAATGAAAAAGAAAAAACATCTTTAGAAGTTGAAAAAAAAGAACAACAACAGATTGTTTTATCGCTTCAAAAAGATCAGAAGAAAATTATAGCTGAAATTAAGAAAAAGCACCAACAAGCTAAAGCGATCGATAAGGAAATAGATCGTTTAATCAGAAAAGCCATTGCCGAAGCCAATCGTAAAGCGGCTTTAGCTAGAGCTGCCAAAGAAAAAGCACTCAAAGAAAAGTTGGCTAAAGAGAAAGCTTTAGCCGATAAACTTGCTAAAGAGAAACTTGCTAGAGAATTAGCTGCCAAAGAAAAGGCTGTAGCTAGCAAATCGAATATCAAAGCAAATCCGACTGTAGTGACCAAACCAAAAGTAGTTGTTGCGGCGAAAGAAGTTCCCAAAAAAGCGGCGCCTGTATCTACCACCAAAATGGAGCTTACTTCGGAAGGAAAATTAGTTTCTGATAATTTCAAGGCCAACCGCGGACGATTACCTTGGCCTGTAGATAGAGGAGAAGTGTTTTTAGGGTTTGGTACACAGCCTCACCCGGTCTACAAAACTTTAACCATACAAAACAGCGGATTGTCTATAACAACCTACAAAGGAGCCAAAGCGAGAGCCGTTTTTGCTGGAGAAGTGTTTTCAGTAATTGCAATAGCCAACAGTAAGGCCGTAATGATTCAACATGGAGATTACTTTACAGTGTATCAAAATTTGGGGACAATTAATGTAGCTAAAGGCGATAAAGTGACCGCCAAGCAACCTCTTGGAACCATTAATACGAACGCAGATGGCAAAACTTTATTGAAGTTTACCTTGTGCGAGAATGTTAATTATGTGAATCCAAAACCATGGTTATCGGCTAAATAGATTTTACTTTTACTAGCTTTTCCATTATCTATAACAATAGCATTGGCTACTTTTAAACTATGAGTATTTTAAAAATTATTTTTTGGTTTTTTTGGAGGATTTGGTTTTACATTCTAATGGCTATTCCAATTGTTGTATTCTTGCCTTTTCTTTTGATCTCTATCTTAGCCGAAAGTTGGTACCCTTATTTTTTTCGTATTGCACGAATTTGGGCTAAATTCATTTTGTTTGGAATGGGTTTTAGATATCAGGTACAGCAAGAAGCAACTTTAGAGCCCAATACCAGTTATATGATAATAGCC
This sequence comes from Flavobacterium sp. LM5, assembly GCF_002017945.1. Classification (NCBI taxonomy): domain Bacteria; kingdom Pseudomonadati; phylum Bacteroidota; class Flavobacteriia; order Flavobacteriales; family Flavobacteriaceae; genus Flavobacterium; species Flavobacterium sp. LM5. The sequence goes on from NZ_MUFX01000001.1 coordinate 465,899, forward strand.
AATCATACTTCAATGATTGATATTATGTTGATGTTAGCTATAGTTAAAAATCCTTTTGTCTTTGTAGGAAAAAAAGAATTAGTTGCAATCCCGTTGTTTGGTTTTTTCTATAAACGCACTTGTATTTTAGTCGATCGTGGTTCAGCCCAAAGCAGGCTTGCTGTTTTTGAAGCAGCACAACAAAGAATAAATAGAGGATTAAGTGTTTGTATTTTTCCGGAAGGTGGAGTGCCTGATGATGAATCAATTCTATTGGATCATTTTAAAGATGGTGCTTTCCGATTAGCAATAGAACATCAAATTCCCATTGTACCCATTACGTTTCCTGACAATAAAAAAAGGTTCTCGTTTACTTTTTTTAGTGGTAGTCCTGGTACTATGCGTGCGTACATCCATCAACCGATAAGTACTAAAGGTTGTACACTTGAGGCAAAGAAAAGAATTAAAGAGGATTGTTATCAGATCATTAAAAAGCAACTTTTGATGAGTGAATAGTAAATTATAAGAGTAATCTTTATATTTCACCTTTTTATTTTTTAATATTTCGTACAATACACTTTTATTTTTTAAATATGCGATTCTCAGCGACATAAAAAATAAGAAATTATTGATGTAATTCAAAAAAAAATACCGTTTCAAGTGAATGAAACGGTATTTTATTATTATTTAAGAATCAATTTTTATTCGTTAGCGAGTTCTTTGATTCTATTTTTAATTTTTATTTCTAATTCATCAGCCAATTCTGGATTGTCTTTGATTAATGTTTTTACAGCATCTCTACCTTGACCTAATTTGGTATCACCATAGCTAAACCAAGATCCTGCTTTTTTAACAATTTCAAATTCAACGGCTAAATCCAAAATTTCACCGGTTTTAGAAATACCTTCACCATACATAATATCAAATTCGGCTACTTTGAAGGGTGGTGCTACTTTATTTTTTACAATTTTAACTTTAGTTCTGTTTCCTAATACGTTTTCCCCATCTTTAATTTGGGTTGAACGACGGATGTCTAAACGTACAGAGGCATAAAATTTTAACGCGTTACCTCCAGTAGTGGTCTCTGGATTGCCAAACATTACGCCGATTTTCTCTCTCAATTGGTTGATAAAGAAAACCGTACAATGAGTTTTGCTGATGGTTCCTGTAAGTTTTCGTAAGGCTTGAGACATCAATCGGGCGTGTAATCCCATTTTTGAATCTCCCATTTCACCTTCAATTTCGCTTTTTGGCGTTAAGGCTGCCACAGAGTCAATCACCACAATATCGATTGCTCCAGAACGGATTAGATTTTCGGCAATTTCTAAGGCTTGTTCTCCGTTATCAGGTTGCGATATGATTAAATTTTCGATATCTACACCCAATTTTTCTGCATAATTTCTATCGAATGCGTGCTCCGCATCAATAAAAGCAGCAATTCCACCTGCTTTCTGAGCTTCTGCAATCGCATGTAATGTTAGGGTTGTTTTACCAGATGATTCTGGTCCATAGATTTCTATAATTCTTCCTTTTGGGTATCCATTTACGCCTAATGCTAAATCAATACCTAAGGATCCTGAAGAGATGGTTTCTACTTCTTCAATGGCTTTATCGCCCATTTTCATTACGGTACCTTTTCCGTAGGTTTTGTCTAATTTATCTAGCGTTAATTGTAACGCTTTTAATTTGGCTTCTTTGTCTGAACTCATCTTTTCTTTCGTCTTTTTTTGGGTTGGAAACTCTATGATTGGCGTGTAAAGTTGTTGTTTCTTACTTGTTTACGTAAAAATACATTTTTTTAATGTCTTATCCATGCTTGCTTTCTATTTGTGTTAATAAAAAAGCGTTAGTCGTTAAATAAGGCCTTTAATTCGGTTGCGTCGTGAGGGCTCATTTTTCCTGCGAGCACCAAACTGAGTTGTTTACGACGTAAAGCGGCATCAAAACGTTGTCTTTCTAGTTCGGTTTCTGGAATAATAGGTGCTACTTCTACAGGCCTTCCGGTGTCATCAACGGCTACAAATGTGTAGATGCCTTCGTTGGCTTTGGTTCGCAAACCAGATTCGCGATCTTCAATCCAAACATCAATGTAAATTTCCATGGAACTTTTAAAAGATCTGGAAATTTTAGCCTCTAAGGTCACTACACTTCCTATTGGAACGGCTCTATTGAAAGCCACATGGTTAACAGAAGCGGTCACCACAATTCGTCTTGAGTGTCGTCGTGCAGCGATACTTGCGGCGCGATCCATACGTGCTAGTAATTCACCGCCAAAAAGATTGTTTAACGGATTGGTTTCGCTAGGTAGTACCAAGTCGGTCAATATGGTTAAGGATTCAGAAGGATGTTTTGAAATCATATAGTTATGTAAACAATTAAATTTAATTGAGCAAGTACACCGCAAGTACGGCAGGAATGAAATAGATGACAATTGTTCTTGCACCATCATAATCTTTGGCTATTCTTTGACCAAACAATAGCATGAGTAAGGTTATACAAGAAAACAAAGCGCCATAGTATCCGTACAGTTTCCCATTGGTGATGTACAGTTCGATACTGCCAATGATGCATAATATTCCTGAAATAATTTCTAATAGTAATACGTGTGCTAAGGCCAAGGGTACTTGTTTTTTTAAGGGTGTTTGTGCAAAATGCCCTTTTAGCCAGGAAACATTATCTTTCCAATAAAATATTTTATCATATCCAGATTGTAAAAAAGTAATGGCCAAAAATACAAGTAATAATAAAGAGGCGGTATTATTCATGATTGTTATTTTTTATGGATTAATCGAGTTAATTGAATGGATAAATCGGTCAAAATGATTTTAGCATTACCATTTCTTTCAATATGGTACATGGCTTCTGCTATTTTTTCATAAATAGGCTGAATGTTGCCACCATGAATGAAAGGGGCAAAATTTTCCAACTTAAATTTTTCTACTTTGGGTTCCATATACACCAAAGAATTGGCTTGATAGTTCAGTAATAGCGCTTGTCGGAACATTTCGATACAAAAGGACAAGAATTTTTTTTGTCTTTCCCTTCCTAATTGTGCTATTTGTTCACTCCACTCAATCAAGTCTTGAATGGCACTGGCGTTTCCTTTGGCTTTAAAAGCAGCACGTACCCAAACTACAAACCACTCTTCAAAAACTAAATCATCTGCATCTTGATGCAATAAATGGAGTGCTTTGTTATAATTTCCTTGCGCTTGATGAGCTATATTTTGAGCAATTTTTGAATCAATGTTATGTAATTCAATTAATGCTTTTGTAATTTCTGTTTCTGGAATACCATTAAAATGAATGGCTTGACAACGCGATCGGATGGTAGAAATGAGCGATTCTTCATTTTCAGTAATTAAAATGAAAATGGTTTTTTCGGGTGGTTCCTCCAAAAGTTTTAACAATTTGTTTGCGGCTGCGGTATTGAGTTTATCCGCCATCCAAACAATCATTATTTTGTGTCCTCCCTCGTACGATTTTAGAGCTAAAGATTTAAGAATTTCTTGCGCATCATCTACTCTTATTTCACCTTGCTTATTCTGTACCCCTAAAAATGCGTACCAATCCGATAAACTGCCATAGGGGTTTTGTAATACAAAAGCTCTCCATTCTGAAATAAAATCGATGCTTTTGGGTTTGCTTTTTACCTCCTCGGTACTTACAGTGGGATACACAAAATGCAAATCGGGATGTCCTAGGCTTTCAAATTTTAGATTACAACTTTCATTCCCATTACTATTATCAGAAAGGGTGTTTTGACATAAAATATATTGTGCATAAGCAATGGCGGTAGCTAATGTTCCCGAGCCTTCTGGTCCTGTAAATAATTGTGCGTGAGGTATTCTGCCAGAAGAGGCACTTTGAGTGAGGTGATTTTTGATGTGTTTTTGACCTAGTATAGCTGAAAATTGCATTGAGCAAAGATAAAAGAAATTGATAAAGTCTAAAATATTAGAGTGTAATCTTTATCGTGATGTAAATTTGGTGAGTTTTTATTTTTTTGGTTTGTAAATAATTACTGTTTATTAACAATTTTTATTTGTTAAATTTTTAATTTTCTTGACTTTATTTCTTGTTAATACTTGATGTGTTTTGACGTATAAGTAGCATAAAAACAAGGGTTAAAGACTTTTTTTATCGATGAAATACATTTTTTTTTAATATATGTACTATTTTTTACGCATAAAATTATGGCTAAAAGTTGTGAGTTAATTTAATTTGTTTATTTTTGTTATTAACATTTTAATTAACAAAAAAGAAAAGCATGAAAGGGAAAATTATTTTTTTTGGGTTAGTATTATTATTAACAGTTGGAGTTGCTTCAGCACAAACTAAAGCGCCTCAGAGTATTATTAGTAGAACAGCTTTGGTAAAAAAATACTATTCAAAGCCAGAATTGGAAACTTTGCAAAAAGGACCTTTGTTGGAATTGTATATTGAGAGAATCAAAGTGTTGGTTAAAACGTTACCTTATATTGCCTTGGTTAGCAAACCAGGAGTTACTTTGACGGATTTAGGTATTCCAGAAGATGCAAACAATACTAAAGCATTGAATACTCAAGCGGAAAGTATGAATTCATTTTTGGATGTAACCGTTGATTTTCAAAGAAAAATGGTGCCTTATGCAGATAAAGGAAATTTAATTTCAGCTATTTTATTCTACGAAGAAACTTTAAAATCTTTAAACAGTCTAGGAGATAATTAACTCCTAAGACTTGTTTTTTATAAATAAGTTTACAAATAACCTACCTACTAAAATAACCAATTTATCGCAAGTCATCGATTTTTAAAAGAAACGCCCTAAATCTTTAAATCTTATGAAAAAAATAACTCAGATTTTAGCTTTAATGCTATTGTTTACTTGTTCTGTTCAGGCACAACAAGAAAAAGGTATTTTTGGTTCTTTGAATTGGTTAAACAATTGGACGGAATTTAAGCCTACCCGATTAGATTATGGTGAGGCGAATCAAATTTTAGCAGGTAACATATCAACGGACACCAAATTGCTGAAAAGAAATATTTATCTTTTGCAAGGTCCTGTTTATGTAAATAATAATGCCGTTCTTACTATTGAACCAGGTACAGTAATTATTGGTGATTTTGGTTCAGGAGCTGCTTTAGTCATTACCAAAGGAGCAAAAATTATGGCTGATGGTTTAGAAACAGATCCTATTGTTTTTACTTCTAGTCGTAGTTTGAAAAAACCAGGAGACTGGGGAGGAATAATTATACTTGGTGATGCACCAATTAACAAGTTTGGCGGTGTCTCTTCTGTGAACTATGGTTTGGATAATGCTATGACGGTTTATGGTGGTTCAAATCCTGCTGCTAATGCTGGTGTTTTACGTTATGTTCGCATAGAGTATGCAGGTAGCAAAGTTAGAGGAGATGAAAACTTCAATGGTTTACTATTAGCAGGAATAGGAAATGCAACTGTACTTGAAAATGTGATGGTAAGTTTTTCGGCAGGCGATTCTTTCACTGTGTACGGTGGAGACGTAGCCATGAAAAAAATGGTTTCTTTGAAATCTAGTGCTATAGATTATAAATTTAATTATGGAGCACAATCTAAATTAGATAATTCTTTGGCTATTCGTTCTTCTTACATTTCTAGTAGTACTACTGCTTACCGATGTTTAGATGTAGCTTCTTATTTGCAAAAAGCTGAAGTTGATTTTACTAAAAAACAAACCAATGTAGTAGCTACGAACATGACATTGGTTAATGATAGTGCCGATTTGTTAGCAGACATGCAAAAAAATCTTATTAAGGATGCGGTTAGAGTGGCCGAAAATTCTTTTCTTGAATTAAAAAGAAGTGTGATTTCAGGTTTTAATCCAGCTGTAATTTTGGATGCTAATATTGAAGTAACTGCTACCAATTTGAAAAAAATTAAGTTAGAGCAATTGTACATTAATTCTTGTAAAGGAAATATTTTTACAGAGTTTAACCCTAATAATGAAGAGTTAGAAAATTGGTACGGAAATAGTGCTTTTTTTAATGTGTATGACAAACAAAATAATTCTGAAGCTTTTTTAGATGCTTTTAATGAAAAAAGACCTGATTTCAGATTAAAAATTTCAAAAATTACGGCTTCAAATAACAACTAGTTTATTTTTAAAGATAAAAACTTTGATTGTCCCCCAACGATCGAAGTTTTTATTTTTATAATCATAAATTTATGTAAAAATCTGATTTTCGATATGTACAGGCAGCACAATAAAGTCTTTTTTTTGCTTCGTTTTTTATTTTTATACATTGGATTAGCTCCGTTTATATCGTTAAAAGCTCAAGTCTCAATAGGAAAACCTACTTTCCCTTTTACACAAATTTGTGCCAATCCTGTATTCAATACCTTTGAAGTCAATTTTAGTTTTACGCCTACCACAGGACTTAGTGTTTCCAATCAGTTCATTGTAGAACTTTCAGATGGGGCAGGAAGTTTTGCGACTCCAACAGTGCTACATACTAGTGCAGCAGGCGCTATTACTACCTCTCCTGCTAAGATTACTTTTGCAGTTCCGGTTACTACTAGTGGTGAGAATTATAGAATTCGCGTTCGTAGTACTGCACCAATAGCCACCAGCCAATCGTCTAATTCTTTTCCAGCCTATTACAAACCGCAAGATGCTCAATTTACGATAAACAACAACGATTATAATGTAGTGATTTGCACAGGCGGTTCCTATGTTTTATCTATCGATAATCCTGGAACAGGAGCTAATGATTCTCCTCTCAAATATCCAGGACTTACATTCAATTGGTTTCGTGATAATGGTCCCACGGTGTTGCCTACAAAAGTGGCCTCAGCTGTAGGAGGCAATTATACGGTATCTACTCCAGGGGTATACTATGCTGAAACGAATTATGGCAGTTGTACCTCTGATTCCTATTCTAATAGGGTAACGGTCACCTCGTCTTCTTCTGGCGCAACTGCGGTGATTACGTCAAGTTTAGGTAATCCTTTTTGTAGTAGTCAAGGCACTACTGTTTTGTCGGCTACCCAAGGAAATACTTATCAATGGTTTAAAGACAATCAGGCCATCGCTAATGCAACAAAACAAACGTATTCAACGGCTGTCCCTGGTAAATACAGTGTTAAAATTGGTTTTGGCTCTTGTGATGCCAATGCCAGTATCGATTTGCAAGAAGGTACATTTAATGCTAGTTTAAACGTGCCGGCGACTAGCTCCATTGTTCCTGGAGAAAATTTAAATGTGGCAGTTTCTACTGATGCTACGAATCCATCATATAAGTGGTTTTTAAACGGGAATCAAATTCCAAATGTAACAGCCAGTACTTATAGCGCGACCGTTAAAGGAACTTATAAAGTGACCATAACACAGCCAGGTAATTGTGCGATTTCCAAAGATCTTATTTTTGAAGTAACCTATACTACGGATCCCAACCCGTTTCCTGAAGTTTCCAATATTCCAAATATCATCAGTCCTAATGGTGATTTTATCAATGACACCTGGGTGCTCCCTTTAGAATATGTCAATGGAAAAGATGTTGAAGTGGTAATTGTTAGTGCTTTTGGCGAAGTGGTAGTTCAAACCCGTAATTACCAAAACGATTGGCCTACGATCACCAATCCTATTGATTTTAAAAATGTGAATCCGATCTACTATTATATTATCACGACCCCCGACAACAAGGTAAAAAAAGGATCCATAACTGTGATTAAATAATATGAGGAAAATTTTACTATTTATTATCATTTCAGTTGGTTTACACCAAGAACTCTATGCTCAAACCAATCAGGTGGAGGATGGAGTTGTTTCATTTTCCTTACCCTTTAGAAATTCTTTAAAGTTTAATCGCTTTGTAATTAATCCAACATTTAGTTTTGTTCGAGAGCAAAACACCTTTGCAACGATATATAGCAAACGACAATGGTTGCAGTTTAATGATGCACCCACAACTTATGTTGCGAGTTATTCGGGTCGATTTTTAGACAATGAAGGAATTGGAATTGGTGTTTTTCAACACAATATTGGCGTATTGACCACTTTTGGAGGAATAGTAAATTTCACACATAATGTTGAATTGGAACAAGACAGCAATCTTACTTTTGGATTGAATCTTGGTGCTTACAAAAGCGGTTTAAATGCTGGTAAAGTAATTACTAATGGCGTTGCCGATCCCTCTTTAAACAATATCCCCTCTAATTTTTTACTCACCGTGAGTCCAGGGATTAACTATGGTACTGCATTTTTAGATTTTGGAGTGGCCTTTAATAATATGATCACTTACAACTTCTCAAGTGCTAAAATGCTGCAAGACGATCTAGAAAAGGGCATTCAAGCGCATGTCATGTACACAGGCTATTTGGACACCTATGGCCTTTTTGATAAAAGTAAATTTTCAGCTTTAATTCGTTCCGAGTTCAAAAAAGAAAAAACCATCCTATCTGGGACCGCTACTTTTGCTACCCCATTAGGGATTTGGGCGCAAGCGGGATATAACAGTTTGTATGGTTTGTCAGGGGGTGTTGGAATGAATATTACACCGACGATTTCCCTTGAATATATAACAGAAAAAGGATTGTCAGGGTTTTCTAATTTTGGATTTTCTCATGAAATTGTTCTAGCCTATAAGTTTAAAAGTAAAAACTATTACCACGGAGATGATGAGGAGACTGCTGCGTTGATTGTGCCTAATGTAGCACCTCCTCCAAAAAAATCTGTAAAAACAGCCCCAGTACAACCCAAACAAAGTACGCTATTGTCTCCAATAGACAAGGCGAATTTGGAGGCTGCACGTAAAGAGGCCCAAGCAGAAAGAGAACAATTGCGTTTGGCCAAATTAAAAGAAATTGCTGATGCGAAAGCCAAAGCAGATGCAGATGCGAAAGCGAAGCTATTGGCCAATGAAGCAGCACAAAAAGCGGCTATAGAAGCGGAACGATTGAAGCAAGCCAAATTGGCTGCTGATGCAAAACTAAAAGCAGAAGCGGCTACTAAGGCTAAAACAGCAGTGCCGTCTACTACAGTAAATGATGCAGCTGAAAAAGCACGTTTGGCTAAACTTGCAACCGATGCCAAGGCAAAAGCAGATGCAGAAGCCGAGCGTTTACGTAAAGAAAAATTAGCTGCAGAAGCGAAAGCTAAAGTTGAAGCCGATGCAAAAGCCAAAGCTGCTGCGGATGCCGAGCGTTTACGTCAAGAGAAATTAGCTGCTGAAGCCAAAGCGAAAGCCGACGCAGAAGAAAAAGCTAAAGTAGAAGTGGATGCCAAAGCCAAAGCTGCTGCGGATGCCGAGCGTTTACGTCAAGAGAAATTAGCTGCAGAATCTAAAGCGAAAGCCGATGCAGAAGCGAAAGCTAAATTAGAAGCGGATGCCAAAGCTAAAGCTGCTGCGGATGCTGAACGTTTACGTCAAGAGAAATTAGCTGCTGAAGCCAAAGCGAAAGCTGACGCTAAAGCAAAAGAAATAGCCGATGCAGAAGCAAAAGCTAAAGTAGTAGCTGACGCCAAAGCCAAAGCTACTGCGGATGCCGAGCGTTTACGTCAAGAGAAACTAGCTGCTGAAGCCAAAGCGAAAGCTGACGCTAAAGCAAAAGAAATAGCCGATGCAGAAGCGAAGGCTAAATTAGAAGCCGATGCAAAAGCCAAAGCTGCTGCGGATGCTGAACGTTTACGTCAAGAGAAATTAGCTGCTAAAGCAAAAGAAATAGCTGATGCAGAAGCCAAAGCTAAATTGGAAGCAGACACTAAAGCCAAAGCTGCTGCCGATGCTGAGCGTCTACGTCAAGAGAAATTAGCTACTGAAGCCAAAGCGAAAGCGGACGCCAAAGCAAAAGAAATAGCTGATGCAGAAGCCAAAGCTAAATTGGAAGCAGACACTAAAGCCAAAGCTGCTGCGGATGCTGAACGTTTACGTCAAGAGAAATTAGCTGCTAAAGCAAAAGAAATAGCTGATGCAGAAGCCAAAGCTAAATTGGAAGCAGACACTAAAGCCAAAGCTGCTGCCGATGCTGAGCGTTTACGTCAAGAGAAACTAGCCGCTGAAGCTAAAGCGAAAGCCGACGCTAAAGCCAAAGAAATAGCTGATGCGGAAGCGAAAGCTAAAGTAGAAGCGGACGCAAAAGCTAAAGCTGCTGCGGATGCCGAGCGTTTACGTCAAGAGAAATTAGCTGCAGAAGCCAAAGCGAAAGCCGATGCAGAAGCGAAAGCTAAAGTAGAAGCGGACGCAAAAGCCAAAGCTGCTGCGGAAGCCGAGCGTTTACGTCAAGAGAAATTAGCTGCAGAAGCCAAAGCAAAAGCCGATGCAGAAGCGAAAGCTAAAGTAGAAGCTGATGCCAAAGCAAAAACTGCTGCCGACGCGAAACAAAAATCGGATGCTGAAGCAGAGAGAATTCGCTTGGCTAAAATAGCTGCTGCCGCTGCAGTTGTTCCAGTTGTTAAAGACGCGAGTGCTATAGCTATTGATGATTTGGCCAAACAAGCAGAAACCTCTAGTCAAATGCAAAAATCGTTAATCGCTCAATTAGATCAGAAGGTTGCGGCTAAAGCCAAAGAATTGAGAGACATGAAGGAAGAAAATGATTTGAGCGAGCAAGGTATTTTTAAAGAGCCACAAGAAATTAAGAGCACTGTTAATGATAATGCAGTGATTGAATCGTTGAAATCACAAATTTCAGCCATGAACAAGATCCAAGAGGATAACATTGTTAAAATCAAAAACTTGTTTGATGAACGTATCAAAAAAGGAGCTAGCCCTACCGATGCGTTGAGTATAAACTATTTAAAATCGATCGATCAATTAAAAGCAGAACAAGCGGCAAGTGTTCAAACTAATACAAAATTAGTACAGTCCTTAGAGAACATTAAGGTCGCTGTAGAAGTTGAGAAGAAACGACGCATCAAACGTGCCAATTCGTTGAATTCTTCTGATCGTTTGGCGCAGGATCAAGCAGCCTTGAAACGCATCAAGGAGACCACGAAGCTGAGTGCCACTCCTTTGACGGTGAGCGATTTTGACTATGGAGAGGAACAATCGAATATGCAAATTATGAAACGTGTAGAAAATACACCTAGTGGCTATTATATGATTATGGCGGTTCACAAAGATGTCGCTAAACGTGATGCCTTCTTGACCAAAGCCGTAGCCTCGGGAATGAAAAATGTATCATTCTACTACGATGCCAACACTAGTAGTTATTACATCTATAACGGCATGTTTGATAATTTACAAGAAGCACAAGAAGAAATTAAAAACAAAACCACGAATGCTTCTACCAGTAAAATGGTGATTATAAAAGTGGAAAATTAAGAAGAACAGTTAAAATATTACGATATACCATATAGATAACCATTATAAAAGTTTTTTTTATCGTTGCTTTTTCCTCCCCAAGAATTAGCAACGATAAAAGTAAATACCATACCAAAACCATGAAGAAACCTACTATTTTACACCTGCTATTTTTGGAGTTTTTTACCTTTATTTCCAAGAATATATCTTTGTTGCGCAAGTTCCATTTGCCAACATTTCCAATTGTTCAGCAGTCTAAAAACAGATGCCTTTCGTATGCTTTGGCTATGGTTGGGATGTTGTTTTTTATGTCACAAGGCTCGTATGGGCAAAATTTGAAACCTTTCAATATTCGTTTTGACAAAAATGTAAAGGGTGATCAACTAATGATTGGAAATAATATTCTGAGTCAGGATAATACTAATTTCAATGATAAAGATTCTTACAATTCAGATATTGACATGCAATATGTGAATATTGACAGTGATCCTACTACTTTTAGTTCTAGTAGCGCCGTATTGACTGTCCCAAATTCTAATGCTCCGGGCGCTCCATGTTATAAAATTGTGTACGCCGCATTGTATTGGTCTGGAATTATCAGAGATGGGGATAATTCAGTGGATAGAACAAAATTTACTTCTATTAAATTCAAAACGCCAGTAGGAGGTTATAATGACATTACTGGAGAATTAATTTATGATGCTATTAATCAGTCTAATGGTATTGGTAGAGATAAAAACAGACCTTATGCTTGTTATGCAGATGTTACTTCTTTAGTACAGCCCTTGACCGATGCTAATGGAACGTATACTGTAGCGAATGTCCTTTCTAGTACGGGGTATAATTCTAGTACGGGATTATCTGCTGGCTGGTCGTTGTATATCGTTTATGAGGACCCTAAATTACCCGCACGTTCAATAACATCGTATGATGGTTTTAGTGGGATTAGTGGAACAACTACTTTGGACATAACTGTTTCTGGATTTAGAACCATACCTAAAGGACCTGTAAATGCAAGTTTTGCTTTTGCGACCTTAGAAGGTGATAAGAAGATAGATGGCGATTATTTGGAAATTAATGGGGTGAAGCAAAGTGCTGCGACAGCAACAGGAACTACTCTGAGACCTACGGACAATTTTTTCAATAGTTCGATTACTTACATCGATCCAAATACTAAAAAAACAGCCAATTTTACAGCACCCAACCGTACTCCAGCTAGTAGCAATACTTTGGGGTATGATGCAGGTATTATTGAATTAAAAAACGATAACAATTCTGCTATAAAGAACGATGCCACTTCCGCAAAGATCACTTTAGGAAGTACTGGGGATGTTTACTTTTATTATTTTAACGCTATCGCGGTTGAAGTTATTGAACCTAAAATCATCTTGACAAAAAAGGTATTGAAAGGTGGTGTGGATGCAGCTAATCAGCCGGTAAAATTAAGTGAAGTTTTGACCTATGAACTTCAATTTCAAAATGTAGGTAATGACAACGCTAAAACTTTTACTATAGAAGATAAATTACCTGCAAATACTAATTTTAATTATCCAGCAGACATTGAGGCGCCATTACCAGCAGGAGTGACGCATACCTACAATGCAACTACAAGAACAATTACTTTTAGGATACCAGATAACTTAGTCAATAAGAATGGAAATCTTAGTACCCCTATTCGTTTTAAAGTTCAAGTGGTGCCTACTTGTGAAAACTTAACCGAGCCTTGTAATAATATCATAAAAAACACCGCCAAATCTAAATATACAGGAGAAATCAATACCAATGATGGAAAAGGCTTTGGGGAAGATAGTTTTTCGTCTTATTCTGCTTGTACTATTAGTGTGCCCGAATCGACCAACTTTTTGGTAGGGGTAGACGATTGTAAAAAGAGAAATGATGTATTGTGTGGTGATAATGTAACGATATCAGCTACTGGTGGATACGCTTCTTATTCTTGGTCAACGAGTCCTACAGGGCTTCCGGTAATAGGAACTTCTCAAACGCTGACAGTAACCAAACCTGGAACGTACTACGTAAAAAATACTGCAACACCGCCTTGTGTGGATTTAGAGGAAATAATCACCGTGGCCGACTATGCTGCAAAACCAAAAAATCCTTTAATTGATATTGCCGATAACATAAACCCAGCAACGGGTCTAATTGATAAGTGTGTGAATGACGGTAGTGTATTGCCTAAATTTTTCTTATGTGGGAATAAGGAAAATGCGCATAAAGACATCAATTTATCTTCTTTAGGAGCGACAAGAATCACATGGGAAAAAACCACTTGTGTCCCTGACCCTAATTTGTCTGATTTATGTGCCAATGTAAGCCCAACCTGTACTTGGACCTCAGCCATCCCTGATGGTAACACATTTAGAGCCGATACTGCAGGGCAATACCGCGTTTCTATCTATTTCGGAGGTTGTTTTAGTCGTTTTTATTTTAATGTGTATAAAAATGAATTAAACTATACTGTCGATAAAAAAGATATGATTTGTGGGAAAAACGGTAGCATTACCATCAATGGTCTTGGAACGAATTACGAATATAGTTTAAGCAAAAATTCTGGCTATCAATCTAGTAATACGTTTAATATTACTACTGAAGGAACTTATACCGTTTTCATTAGACAAGTAGGTGTTGCTACCAATCCTTGTATTTTTGAAATACAAAATATTCCTATTTATAAAATTGTATTCAATCCTATTGCGCCTGTCATCACACAACCGTTATGTCATGATTCAAAAGGAAGTATTAAAGTATATGGAACAGCTTATAACGGCGCCCAATACACTTATGAGCTATTTAAAGGAGGAGTTTCTGTTGAAAAGGTAATTAATAGTACAGCTTCAGAATATGAATTTACTGGTAAGGACGCGGGAGTGTATACGTATACGGTGGCTACTCAAGACGGCTGTAGCTATAATGGAACGGCCGAAATTATTGCACCAGCTGCCTTAACCGCATCCCCAGCAATCACCAAACCCTTAACATGTGAGAATGGGGAAATTACCGTTACGCCAAAAAATGGTACGGCTCCCTATTACTATTATGTAAACGGATCCACAACTTCACAAACCGATCCTAAAATTGTGATTACTAACGCAGGGACTTACTCCATTAGGGTGTTGGATAAAAACAACTGCTCCTACACCATCCCGGGCATCAGAATAGACGCCAACCCTAAACCAGTATTCACTGTGGCGGGGACTAACATCAACTGTTATGGAGCTAACACTGGAACCATTAAATTTGATGTAACCAATGCCAATGGTTATACCTTGGCGTACAGTATTGACAATGGTGTGACCTATGTAGCCAATGGCACTTTCTCTGACTTACCAGCAGGTACCTACAAACCAATCCTAAGATACACTCTTAGTGGTGTAAACTGTTTTGAAACCCGACCTGATATTAACCTTACTGAACCCACTACAGCCTTATCGGCTTCTGCTGGAGTATCAGAATTAGCAGGTTGTGGGCCCGCACCAAATAAAAACTACGGAAAAGTCCGCATTACCAATCCACAAGGAGGAACGCCTTTTGCTGGACCGAATCCTTATTTGTTTAATTTTAATAACCCCGCAAATCCAGCTGATTGGACAACAGTAAACGATGCTTACAAAGCTCCAGGGACTTATACCTTGTATGTCAAAGATGCTAACGGTTGTATTTTTAGTGCGCCCGTTATCTTAGATCCAGAACCCGCAGAGCCCGTAATTAACTCTACACCACAAATTGATTACAATTGTGACGGTTCGGCTACTAGTACGGTTACGGTGCAAAATCCTGCCAATGCGTCGTATACTTATGAGTATTATATCGACAACAAGCCGAATACACCGATCACGAATAATGTCTTCGTGGGTGTTACATCAGGACTTCATTCCATACGAGTAGACTACAAATTGAATAGCGTACCTACACCAAGTAATTTGCTTTTTGAAAATTTTGGATACGGAGCAGATGTTGAATCTCCTGGAATCAATACTACTTTTTATTGTTTTGAAAGACAAGTAGTCGCTACACAATGTAGAAATAGTATTGAAATAAATGATGGTGATTATTCGGTAACTGCAAGAATCGTTAAACCTTTTGGACCTTGGATACAACCTGGCGATCACACTCCCCAAACTGTCCCTCCAACGCCTAATGGAAGATGTTTAGTGGTGAACTTAGGAGACAAAATTGGTACAACGGATGTTATTTATAAAAAAGTAATTAAGGACATCATCCCCAATCAACCCATAAATTTTGAGTTGTATGTAAAGAATTTACTTAACAAAACTAACAATCAAATAGATTGTAATCTGGCAGTAGCCTTAGTGGATGCCACAGGAAAGGAAATCCAAACCTTTACAACCGGTGATGTCCCTAAATCTGAATTATGGGAAAAATACCCTAAAACGCCTATCACTTTAGATCCAGGAAATAATACCACGCTAACGTTTATTATTCGTTCCAATAAAAGTAATAGAAATGGGAACGATGTGGCGATTGATGACATTAAAGTATTCCAACTCCCAAAAAGCTGTATTGCTTCAAAAAGTTTCCCTTTAACTATTGCTACCGGAAAAGCCTTTACCGCTGAAATTACAGGTACTAAAAACGTAACTTGTAATGGCGAAATCAATGGCGAAATCACTATTAGTGCCACTAATTTTGATACCACTACAGGCTACCAATATTCCCTAGATAACGGAACGACTTGGGATACAACCGTATTAACCACGTCGCCTTATACAATCACCAATTTAGGACCTAAGGCATATACGGTAGCTGTTCGCCCAATTGGGTCTACCGTTACGGCTTGTACCAAAACGTTTCCTCCAGTAAACATTAGTCAACCAGCTCCAATTGTTGTGAATGCTACAAAAACTAAAGCGACTTGTCTTACTGGAGCGACCATTGATGCGAGAAGTACAACAGGAGGAACTCCAGCTTATAAATTTGAATTAATAAATACTGTGGCACCTAATACGGTGATCGCGTTTCCAGCTAATGGAGTTTTGCCCGATGTTGCTCCTGGTACCTATCTCATCAAAGCTACTGATGCCAATAGTTGTTCGAATCCAACAGAGTACAGCATTACTATTGATGCAGTACCAACTATATCTGCAGCAGTTGTTCCGAGCACAGCGATGTGTTTTGATCCAACTACTGGGGCTAAGATTAACGTGGCAATTACTGGAGGCGTAGCACCTTACAGCTACCAAACCAGTTTAAACGGTGGTACTTTTAGTGCCTCTAGCGCGACGTTTACTACACTATCATTTACCCATACGGCTGCTGTAACAGGCAATTATGTCTTTAGAGTAACCGATAGTAACGGTTGTCCTGCTGAAACAGCACAACAAGTAATTAATGCTAAAGTAACCGCGAATACGCAAGTAACTACAGATTTGGATTGTGATCCAGCGCCAGGATCTCCAGATGCTGTGATTACAGGAACTATTTCAGGCGGAACTGCACCCTTTACGGTGGTACTAACCTCTGGACAAACGACAGGAACACTTGCTGGACCTGTAGGGACTGCTACTACTTTTACCTATACAACAGGTGTGTCAGGTACCTACCAATTTGAAATTACGGATGCTATTGGTTGTAAAACCACTACTTCTGCCACTATTAATGCAAAAATTGCGGTGACTGCAAAAGCAACAGTAACCGATGTTAAGTGTAATGGTGAAAATAACGGAAGTGTCATTCTTGAAGCGTTGACTGGAGTGGCGCCTTATACTTTTGCGATCACTGCTGGTACTGCTACAACCGGTTTGTCTACTAATACAACGGCAAATTATTCCGGTTTAGCGCCAGGAACTTATAAATACACGGTTACCGATAAAAAAAATTGTCAAGAAGAATTTTCATTTGAAGTAAAACAACCAGACGCTATAGAGATCAACGCTAGTATCAAAACGCCTTATACGTGTGACAGTGAAGCTACAATTGAAGCTATAGCTACCAAAGGAAATGGAGGCTTTACCTATGTATTGAAAAGAACCGTTGCGACGGTAGAAACAACAGTAGCTACAAATACTACAGGGCTTTTCCCTAATTTGAGCGTAGCAGGAAGTTATACCGTAACGGCTACTGATGCTAAAGGATGTTTTCTTACTTCGGCTCCTTCTTTGGAGATTGTGGCTTTGAATCCGCCAACAAACCCTGTTTTTACTGAAAAACCAATTACTTGTAAGCCTACAGAATTAACCAGTGAGGTTACCATTAGTGTAACAGGTGGAAAAGGCAATTTGAAATATGAAATTACCGCTCCACTTGCTGCCGTTACGAGTATAACTAGTGCAACAACACCAGTGACTTTTACAGGATTAACAGCAGGAGCAGCAGGTACCACTTATGCTTTTAAAGTGACTGATGAAAATAATTGTTCGGTTACCGGAACGTATACTGTAAAAGATGTATTGCCTGTAATTGTTAATGGTTCATTAGTAGCCAATGTTACTTGTAAAACAGCTGCAGACGGAAAGTTAAAATTCACTGTTTCTGGCAATGCTGGAGTGTTTACCTATGAACTTAGAAATAGCCTTAATGCAGTAGTCCCAAGTGGGCAATCTACACAAACAGGAAATGTTATTGACTACATAGGTTTGGCGGCAGATACATATACCTTAACCGTAACTAATCCTAGTACGGAGTGTAAGGCTACAAAAGTTTTAAAAGTGGATGAGCCAAATGCAGCTTTAGCAATTACAGCTCCAACTATTTCACCTATTACTTGTTTAGTCAATGGTAAAGTGGTGATCAATACCGTTGGAGGCTGGGGAAATAACCGTTATACACTTAAACAGCCAGATGGTTCAGTTGTTGGTCCACAATCTACCGCAAGTTTTAATGTAACTCAGCCCGGTCCGTATACCATATCGGTTACAGATTTAAGTGGAAATGGATGTACCAAAACAGATACGTTTACGATGGCTGTTATTGTTACACCAAGTGCCAGTATTGATTTGACATTGTCAGATTTATGCTATGATACTGCAGGAAAGGCGACTATTGTGGTAACGCCTACAGTCCCTTCGCCAACTTATATGTATAGCATTAACAACGGAACGTATCAATCGAATGGAACTTTTGGATTATTAGATCCGGGCAGTTACATTGTTAGGGTGAAAGATACTAGTACCGGATGTATTCTAACTCTGGCTGCTCAACCTATTGCTCAGGAATTAAAATTCAATGCTGTTTTGGACAAGTCTGCTAATTGTCTTGGTCAGAATATTGAAATTAAAGGGACAGTTTCAGGTGGTACGGTAGCTTATACCTATACCGTAACAAAAAATGGTGGGGCAGCTTCTACACCAATAGCGGTTACAGGTACCACATTTATTTACACAGATCTTACAGCTGATACAACCATACAAAATACTTATTTGTTTACTTTAACAGATGCTTCTTTGCCTGGTTGTAGTTTAACTTCAACAGTGATTGTAGCTCCAAAAACAAATCCTGAATTTACAGCGACTCCAAATTCTACTATTTTATGTAACGGTGATGCAACAGGTTCTATTACAGTAGTTATTGACCCGAATAAGGGAGCAAGTCCTTATATAATAGATGTTGTAAATACAACTACTTCAACTTCCTATGGAACCAAAACTACTGGTTTGCCAGCTGGTTTTTATACTGTAAAAGTTACTGACGCTAAAGGATGCTCCCTTGAAAAAACAAGTATAGAGATAAAAGAACCTTTAAAAATAACTTTTAAAGAGGATATACAGCCAATAACGTGCGTTGGGGCAGGATTGTCTTATGGTTCGATTTCTGTAACAAATTTAGTTGGGGGTTCAAAAGTTGCTAATGTTGGACCACCAGTAGTTTTAGACGGTCCTTTTACTTATACATTGACTAATAATATTGGAAAACCAACTCAAACAGCTCCACATGCGATTTCAGACACAAGAGGAGATTATACTTTTACAGTTTTAGATTTTGGGATTTATGAACTAACAGTAACCGATGCTAATGGTTGTTCACTGACCAAAACGATTAGTATGGCTTCTCCACCAGAGGAGATGGATATTATTATTACAGGATCTCCATCTTGTAGTACAGCAGAATTATTGGTTTCAGTAAATCCTAAAGTAGTTGGAGGGCCTTATCATTTTGCATTGTATCCAATTGTTTCTGCTTCTACACCACCATATAAATATGATGATAATATGGCATCTTATCAAGATGCTCTGAATATGGTTGATGACACAAATCCTCAATATTTACAATCTCTTTTTACAGGTTTAAACCCAGGAGTAACATATTCATTTATTGTATATGATGAAACAACTAGATGTTATTATTTCAAACAAGCAGAGGCTCCTACACAGACTCTCTCCACTTTGGATATTGCTATAACACCGGCTAATGTAACTTGTCAAGGAGCTGGCAATGGAAAAGTTTCTTTCACTCTTAGCGATTTTAATGTTGCAACTAGTCATGTGAAATATAAAGTGTTTAATTCTCAAACTAATGTAGAGTATTTGCCTGCTATTGCTGGTATGGTGACAAAGGCTAGTGCTATTGCAGGATTTGATATTCCTGATTCGTTAATTCCAGGTACTTATTATATTTTATTTACAGAATACGATAATGTAGGAGCAGTTGATCTTTGTATCAATTCGTCTAAGACTTTTACAATAACACAATCTGTAGTACCATTAACTTTAACAGCCAATTCTGATAAGAATGATAATTGTGGAATTAACAAAGGTATAATTGAGGCTTTTGGACAAGGCGGAACGACGATTAAAGAAGATCTTACGGCCACTCCACCCATAAGTGCAGTTCCTTATTTGTATCAAGTATTTGTTGATAATGGTACTCCTGGTGTCATTGATGCTTTATTAGATATTCCACCGACTGCTGCTTCATTTACTGTTGCTTCTCATACAAGTAATACATTTAATAAAGAAGCAGGTCATTATATAGTATATGTAAGAGATGCTTATGGCTGTATTGTGTACAAGTTTGTTGAGGTAAAATTAGATCCTGCACCAGTCATTACAGCGGTAGTTAACAGTGCTTGTGCTGCTGAAGGTGCTTTTGTTATTGATGTAGTAAATACAACTGTTAATGGTATTGCTCCATATACTTATAGTCTAGATGGAGGTGAATTTGTTGCACAAACAGCCTTAAGTTTTTTTTACATCAATATTTCTTCTGGAGATCATACTGTTGAAGTTAAAGATTTTAATGGATGTAAATTTAAAGTAACATTGCCAAAAATTGCTGTACCTCTTGTTGTTAATGCAAGTTTTACAGCACCACCTACTTGTAAAGTAGCCAATGGTGAAATTACAGCTGTGGTAACAGGCGGATCGCCAGCTCCAGCGGCACCTGCAAATCATTTTGAGTATACTTTAATAAATAATACTGTTGTTACGACTCCAAATGTGGTTCAACTTGATAATGCTGTGTTTACAAATCAAGCCGCAGGAAATTATACAGTTCAAGTTAAAGATTTAGTAACAGGTTGTACGAAATCAACTACAGTAGATTTTTTAATTCCAACAGATGTAGATGTACTTATAACCGATATAAGTACAACTCCTATAGATTGTAATGCATTAAATGGTACCAACAATAATGGAACTTTAACGGTTAATTTAAGACAAGTAAATGACAATCTTGATTATACGTATGCCTTGTCCGGAACGTTGAATCGCCCAGCCCAACCATCAAATGTTTTCAAAGATTTAACTCCAGGAACTTATGATGTTACGGTTACATCCGGTAGAGGTTGTCAAGCTACTGTATCTGGTGTGATTATTGCTGATCCAGTCGCCGTAACGGCTACAGCTACTGCAACTCCTTTTAGTTGTGCTGTAGATCCTGCCAAGACAACTGCGGTTGTTGAAGGTTTTGGCGGTACTGGAACCTACACTTTTAGTACAGATGGGTTCAATTATTTTACAAGTAATAGTACACCAGTTGCCGATAATAAATACACTTTTAATTTAGTGGATAATAGTGCCATTCAAGATCCAATTTTTTATGTAAAAGATTCTAATGGATGTGTTCAAACAACAAAATTGGCGACACCATTAAATCCGTTACCTAAATTAATGTCAGCCAAAGCAACCCTATCTACTATTGCAGGATCGCGAATGGATTGTCTTAATGGTAGAGAGTTGATTCAAATAGATGTAGTTGGTGGTGCTACTCCTACTAATTTTAGTTATCAAGTTGCTATTGATGGAGGAAATTATGATGCGTTAGTACCAATTACCGCTGGTGCTACTTCATTCACTTATCCTGCTACATCAATAGGAAGTTTTTATGAATTTAAAATAACGGATAATACAACAGGTTGTAGTATTATTTCAAATGCGTACACCGTTCCAGTATTCAACACCATGACCGTAACGGCTAGTGCATTTAAAAATGTAGATTGTGCTACTAATGCAACGGGTCAAATTGAAATTAATATTAGTAACTATACCGGTGCTTATAATTATACTATTTTAAAAGGTGGGGTTCCTACAACTTTTACAGGTGCAGGAAATACAACAACTAATCCAATGGTACTCAATCATGGTTTAGTTGCTGGAACAGATTACACCGTAAGCATTGCCCAAACAGCATATCCAAGTTGTATAAAACCATCTAATACTGTTATCATTACTCAGCCAGCGGTTTTAGATGTAACCGGAATGATAGTAAACGTTAAAAATCAAAATTGTAACACTTCAGGAGCAGTAGTTACTGTTGATGATACTACTATTGTGGGTGGAACACTAGGCTTTCAATTTGCTTTTGTGCCTACTGGAACAAGTCCAATAGGGTTCTACTCTTTTTCAAAAACCAAAACAATTGCGACATCAGCAACAGCTGCGTCACCTTATCTAATCGACGTATATGTAAAAGATGCTAACGGATGTTTCCGTTTTGTAACAGTGCCGATTTCATTAGATCCCGAACCAACTGTAACCGCAACGTTTGCCAGTCAATGTCCGTCGCCAACGGGTTATACCATCAATGCATTGGGTACAGGTGTAGGAACTTTACAATATAGTTTGGATGGCAATAGTTTCCTACCATCATCTTCATTATCTGTAACTTCTCCTGGTGATTATACTGTTTGGGTAAAAGATGCCAATGGTTGTATTGCAAAAACAGCTACACCAGTAACGATTTTTGAACCATTACAATTACGAGCTGACATAACTACCCTATCGACTTGTACAGCTGCAGATGGTGAGGTAACCCTAACGGTTAGTGGTGGATCTGCTATTCCGGCAAATTATGAATATACAATTGGATTTGGTGGTACTTATGGTTCTTCCAATGTATTCTCTGGTTTAGCAGCAAGTGCAACACCTTATAGGTTTTATGTTAGAGATAAATCCACAGTGCCAGCTTGTGAAAAATGGGTGGACGTGATTATGTTCTTGCCCAATCAAAATATTGATTTTGTTCCAGTTGCAACTCCAGTTACTTGTAACGGAGATTCGGATGGTACGATTAGGGTTAACATGGCTCCTTCAACACTAGGAGTAAATGATAATCCAATTTATACTTATGCTTTAAAAGGAACAACTATAGGTGGTGTTCCAGTTACAATACCTGCAACGGGTGCTCCCTTCAAACCTCTCCATTGTTCAGCGGTTTAGCAGCGGGTACGTATACTGTCACCGTTACTTCAGGAAGAGGTTGTTCAGTTTCACAACCTATAGATGTTGATGAACCTGATCCAATTCTGGTACCAACTCCAACAGTAGTTCCATTTGGTTGTGCCACAGGAAATTCAAGTAAAAATGCTACCATTACCGTTACTGGAGTGACAGGTGGTTCAGGTACCTACTTACAATATGAATTTATTAAAGTAGGTAATCCTATTCCTGTTCAAAAAAGTGACAATCCTATTTATATTGAAGCGGATTTTTCAGGAGGTTCTTACATCGTAAATGTGTATGATGAGAATGGTTGTCCAGGTACTTCGGCTCCAATTATCATTGCTCCTTTTGTGCAATTGGATAAAGTAAATGTGAATGTTACGCGTCCAATAACTTGTAATCCTACCACAGAAGATATTGATGTTTCAGTAACAACAATTGGTGTTGGTACAGCGACTAATTTACAATATACAGTCGAGGATGTTATTTACGATACTACCACTACGCCACCAACGGCGATTAAAGGAACTGCATATAGTTTAGCTCCAGTTTCAGTAGTTGCTGGTGTAGCTACATTCACCAATTTACCTGTGGCTAATTACTTAATCACAGTTAAAAACTTAGATACGAATTGCGAAATCATCGGGGTACACTACGTAAACGAACCGAACACTTTCGACTTGACTATCGACAATGTAGTAGATGTAACTTGTTTAAATGACACTAACGGAAGTGCGAGAGTGACTTTAATAGATAGAGTACCTTCGCCATTTGATAATGCTGGACCATTTGATTATACTTTAGTAGATGCTCTTGGGAATTCATTACCAGGTGGTTCTTCAACAGCAACAGGCACGGTGAACTTGACCAACTTAGCTAAGGGAACCTATACGATTACTGCGACTTTGACAGGTCCACCAAACTGTACCGTAAGTAAAAACTTTACGATTGGAGGTCCAAATGAAGCTTTAGTTATTGGCGGATCTCATACTGAAATTACTTGCGTAACAGGTAACAATGACGGTTCAATTGCTGCAACAGCTTCTGGTGGATGGCCAGGTGGGTATGAATTCCAATTGGAAGAAACCTTGTCCGGAACCACTATTTCAACCTGGAGTACGACTAGTACTTTTAACGGCTTGACCGCTGGAAATTATGTAGTGAAAGCGAGAGATCCAAGAGGATGTGAAGTGTTCAGAACAGTAGTTTTGACTAATCCAACGCCAATTGCTTTTAACGCTATACCAAGCACTACTTTGTTGACTTGTAAAGGAGATACCTCTGCAACCATAACTGTAAGTGCTCCAACAGGCGGTCAAAACGGGAACTACTTATACACCTTGAATACAATTTCGGCTACGCCAGTGATCAGCTCAGGGCCACAAGCAGATCCAGTGTTTAGTAATTTAGGCGCAGGAACCTATACCGTAACGGTAACAGATGGCTGGGGTTGTGGAACGACTTCTGCTGCTATTGATATTACTGAGCCAACAGAGGTTGTGGCAAGTTTGGTATTGGCAACAACACAAACTTGTAATATTTTATCTAGTATAACCTTAAGTGCAACTGGTGGTAAAGGAACGTACACGTATAGTGCAGACAGTGCTTTTACGGTTTCTGCTAACCCACTTTTGTATGGCACTTTTGCGACAACAACTACGATACTCAATGTACCTGTAGGAACTTACCGTTACTACGTACGTGATGTGAACGGATGTATTAGTGTCGTTTCTAATGATGTTAAGATTGAACCGCTACCTGTTTTGAAAGTAGATCTTGATGTACAAAATGCGAAAATCAATTGTAAAGGTGATGCCAATGGAGTGATTGTAGCAACCGCAACAGGTGGTTTAGGCAATTATATTTATACTTTATTAGATGGTGTAGGTAATCCAGTAGCATTTACTCCGGTACAAACCACTCCAGGTAATTTTACGCAATTGCCTGCAGGAACTTATAGTGTTCGTGTGAATAGTGGAGTAGATTGTCAAGTAGTATCCGTTTCTGAAGTGATAGAAGAGCCATTAACATCATTGACGGCAAGTGCAGTACCTACGCCAATTACTTGTAACGGAGCGGCCAATGGTGTCATCACTGTAACCGCATCTGGCGGAACGGGAGCGATTAAGTATGCGATTTCACCACGAATGGATCAGTTCTTTGATACCGGTGTGTTTGATCAATTGGCCCCAGGTACTTACCAAATCATAGTACAAGATGCCAATGGTTGTTTTATTCTTTTATCCGAAGAAATCACCGAGCCACAACCTATTTTTGTGAATACCGTGGCAGGTTCTGAAATACAAGAGGTATGTTTTGGAGATAAAAATGCAGCTTTTGATATCAACATCACTGGAGGTGTGGCGCCTTATAGCGTAAGTATTGACAATATCAATGGAACGTATTTCACTGGAACAGCGACTCAAAACGTTTTTGCCTTTACTGGATTAACTGGTGGCGATCATACCGTGTACATCAAAGATTTCAACGGTTGTACAGCTGAATGGTTGGTGGCTTTAGATAAATCTGTAAATCTAGATCCAAAAGCTAGTGTGGTCTATGGTTGTGAGTTCAATTCGCCAAGCAATACGGTAACGGTTGCACTAGATGCTAGTGTAGACCCTACTTTGGTGGATTATGCTTTAGATGGCTCAACGGTTTTCCAAGCGAGCAATATTTTCAAAAATGTTGCGCCAGGTTTCCATACCATCACGGCAAGACACTTGAATACGTGTGAAAAAATCACGACTTCGTTTGAAGTAATTGGATATACACAATTGACGCTTACTATAGCTGACGGAGGCTTGAATGAAATTGTTGCTACGGGTGCAGCTGGAGCAGGTAATTATAAGTATTCATTCGATGGAGGAAATAGCTTTAGCACCAACAATAAATTTATTTTCTATAAATCTGGTGATTATACGGTAATGGTACGTGATGCCAATGGATGTGAAGCTACGGCAACGCGTTATTTTGAATTTATTGATATCAAAATACCAAATGTGTTTACGCCAAATGGTGATGGTAATAATGATACTTGGTTGCCAACCAATACGATCAATTACAAAGATTTGACGATTAGTATTTTTGACCGTTACGGCCGAAAAATAGCTAACCTTAGAGTAGGTCAAGGTTGGGACGGAAGATACAATAGTCTCGAATTGCCAACGGGTGATTATTGGTACATTTTGAAATTGAAAAATGAGCAAGATGATCGAGAATTTGTAGGTCACTTTACTTTGATGCGTTAAGGGAAAGGAATAATGAGTGATGAGAAAGTAAAATTTTTACCATTAAGAGATTAAGAAAATGAAGGTTTTTAGGGCTCAATGCAACTTAATCTCTTACTGGTGAATTAAAAGCAATTAAAATTTTTATCATTAAGAGATTAAGAAAATGAAGGTTTTTAGGGCTCAATGCAACTTAATCTCTTTATGGTGAATAAAAGCAAGTAAAATTTTTACCATTAAGAGATTAAGAAATATGAAGGTTTTTAGAGCTTAATGCCTCTTAATTTCTTACTGGTGAATTAAAAGCAATTAAAATTTTTATCATTAAGAGATTAAGAAAATGAAGGTTTTTAGAACTCAATGAACTTAATCTCTTAATGGTGAATAAAAGCAATTAAAATTTTTTATCATTAAGAGATTAAGAAAATGAAGGTTTTTAGAGCTCAATGCCTCTTAATTTCTTACTGGTGAATTAAAAGCAATTAAAATTTTTATCATTAAGAGATTAAGAAAATGAAGGTTTTTAGAGCTTAATTGACCTTACTGTCTTGAGGGTTAACTAAAAGAAGATACATTTTTTTACCAATATGAGCGTAAGAAAATAGAGCAAAACTTAATGAACCTTAATGCCTTAATGGTAAATTTTATAATTTAAATGTTAAATTTTTAAAACCCGCACGATTGCGTGTAGCACATAAGAAAAAGAATCCCCCAATGGGTTAATTATTCCTTCTTTTCCCACAAAAGAAGAAGGAATACACCAAAAAAATCTACTATAATGAAGAAGATATTAGTTTCATGTTTACTTTTAATTGGTTTAGCAGGGCAAGGGCAAGAGTTGAATTTGCCGGTTTGGACACAATATTTAGCGGATAATCCTTTTATGCTTTCGCCTACTTATGCTGGTATTGGAGATAATTTCAGAATCCGACTCAACGGTTTAACGCAATGGGTAGGGATCAAAGACGCCCCCAACAACCAATCTGTTTTTGCCGATTTTCGAATAGCCGATCAATCCGGAGTTGGGTTGTCAGTGTATAATGATAGAAATGGAAACACAAGGCAAACCGGTGCCAAGGCTTCTTTTGCGCACCACATCATTTTGGATTATTATTCCAAACAGTATTTGTCTTTCGGTTTGTCTTTTAATATCAATAATTTCCGTGTTGATATTGACAATTTGGATCCAACCAATCCTGATGCCGCTATTAATAACAATCGTTTTACATCCAACAATAACTTTGATGTGGGTCTTTTGTATCGTTTGAATAAATTTTATGTGAGTTTTAATGCGAGTAACTTGCTGCCCAAAGATCTGGATAAATTTATCGCTTTAGAACCCGATTTGGTGCGTAACTATCAAGTATATACTGGCTATGTTTTTTCTGACGGAGGCTACAACCGTGCCGAGATTGAACCTTCAATGTACTTCCAATATTTTGAATCGGATCGTCGTTCGAGTACGGATATCAATATCAAATACCGTAAATACAACAGTTATGATGATTACTATTGGGTAGGTGCTTCGTACCGTTTTCTAAATGATCAAATCGGAAAACCCTTGAATGTTGGACCTATGGTTGGTTTTCAAAAATCTAAATTCTATTTTGGCTATTCGTACCAAATCACCATGAATGATTTTGCTGCCGCCAATTCAGGAACACATATGCTCACCCTAGGTTTTGATTTCTTCCAAGGCTCTAGTAACTGTCCTTGTACCCAAAATCCTGTGAACGATTAGTTAGTTGGTTAGCATTCCATGGATTATTTTTAAAAACCATGTAAGGCATTTAAGGTCATGTAAGATGATTTGAAATTACAAAATGACTGTGTTTTACAGCAATGGATTTTAGCGCTATGATTTGGCTTGCTGGAATGAATTCCAGCCCTACAAAATGTACCGATTCTACGACTCTTTTATGTGATTGTTATAGTTTCTTCGGAACGATTTTATATTGTAGTAACGGATTTTAATCCGTTGAATTTTGATGATTTTTTATCTTGTGTTGATTGGTTTTTGCGGTTGATGTAGTTTTTTAAATCTGTGTTCCAAAATAGAATAGGCATAAAAAAACCGCTCATTCTTTAGAACTGAGCGGTTTTTTGTAGTAAAGACTTTTCTTTACAAATTCGCAAAGAAATCATTTCCTTTATCATCTGTAATAATAAATGCAGGGAAATCTTTGATGGTGATTTTACGAACGGCTTCCATACCTAATTCTTCAAAATCGACTACTTCAACCGAGAGAATGTTTTCTTTTGCCAAAATAGCTGCTGGTCCACCGATTGATCCCAAATAGAATCCACCATAGGTTTTGCAAGCGTTCATTACGTCTTTTGTTCGGTTACCTTTGGCCAACATTACCATACTTCCCCCATTTTTTTGGAACTCCTCAACGTACACGTCCATACGACCTGCAGTTGTGGGGCCAAAACTTCCTGAAGGCATTCCTTCTGGTGTTTTAGCAGGCCCTGCGTAATATATTGGGTGGTTTTTAAAGTATTCTGGCATTGGTTTTCCGGCATCTAACAACTCTTTGATTTTAGCATGTGCAATATCACGAGCTACAATCAAGGTACCGTTTAGTTTTAATCTAGTTTTGATAGGATATTTAGATAACTCAGCCAAAATTTCTGGCATAGGCTTGTTCAAATCAATCTCAACAGCGGCTTCTAAATGTGGTGGTGTTTCTGGTAATAATCGTTTTGGATTCACTTCCAATTGTTCAACAAAAATACCGTCTTTCGTAATTTTTCCTTTGATGTTTCTATCCGCAGAACAAGAAACGCCTAATCCCACTGGACAAGAAGCAGCATGGCGCGGCAAACGAATGACACGAACATCATGTGTAAAATATTTACCTCCAAATTGTGCTCCAATCTGACTTTGTTGACAAATTAGTTGCACTCTTTTCTCCCATTCCAAATCTCGGAAAGCTTGACCTGCCATGTTTCCAGAAGTAGGCAAATGATCAAAATAACCTGCAGAAGCTTTTTTTACAGCGGCCAAATTAGCTTCGGCAGAAGTTCCTCCAATCACCAAAGCCAAGTGGTAAGGTGGGCAAGCTGACGTACCTAAATCCATAATTTTAGCACGAATAAAAGCATCTAACGATTTCTCATTTAATAAGGATTTCGTTTGTTGGTATAAATAGGTTTTATTCGCCGAGCCTCCACCTTTAGCTAAAAACAGAAATTCATAAGAAGCCCCTTTTTTAGCATAAATATCAATTTGAGCCGGAAGATTCGATCCTGAATTTTTTTCTTCAAACATGCTAATAGGGACAATTTGAGAATAACGGAGGTTTCTTTCTTGGTAAGTATTAAAAATTCCTCTAGACAAATATTCTGCATCATCAACGCCGGTGTATACATTTTCACCTTTTTTGGCCATCACAATAGCTGTTCCCGTATCTTGACAAGAAGGCAATTCACCTTCGATCGCTACAGCAGCATTTTGTAGTAAGTTGTAGGCTACAAAACGATCATTATCGGTGGCTTCTGGATCGTCCAAAATGGCTTTCAATTTTTCTAAATGTGAGGTACGTAGCATAAAAGAAACGTCTCTCATGGCTTCTTGCGCCAATAACTCCAAACCTTTTGGATCAACGGTTAAAATCTCGCGTTCGCCTAATTGTTCCACTTTTACAAAATCGGAAGTAATTTTTCGGTATTGCGTTTCGTCTTTCAAAATTGGATAAGGATCCTGATATATAAAGTCCATAGTGTAATTTTTTATGAAAGGTAAAGATAAGAATTGTTGAAATACAGCCTATTGATTTTTGTCAGCTTCTCTTTTAGAATGGGTATAAATTAGTCCAAAACATTCGAATAAGAAAGACTTATTCGATTTTGTGGTATTCATTAAATGTCATTTCCTTTTTAAAATAAGGCAATTGCTTAGTCGTAATCAGTTGCTTTTTCCACTGATTGTTTTTGAATCCAAAAACAGTTGAATCACTATATGATAAAACACCTTTTTCCTCTTCTTCTGTAGCATCATCAGATGGTTCAAAAGATACAGTTTTACAATAAAAGGATTGGGGTTCTGCTGTTTCCTCTGGATTGTGAATCTCAACCCAGCTCCCCCAACCACTATCAAAAACAGATTCCCATTGGTGTACTAATTGTAGTTGGTATTTTTTTATAAAAAATAAAAAGTTTTGCTGAGCATAGCCACAAGCAGGATATCCAAAACGAATTGTGACAAAGGGAGATTGTTTACTAGTTGCATCGCTCAATCCCAAAGACCCACTCCATTCAGAACCATTAGTATAGTTGGGAATTATGATTCTTGAAGAAGCAATCTGTTTTTTATCTTTATAAAAATCAAGACGATAACTCATCGTAAGTAAGCTATCCTTATCCATTTTTTTATCCAATAGATGCGCAAGGACAAAAAAGTTTGGATTCAATTCTCCTGAATCATATACAAAAACGGTATCCGTCTTTAGTATCTTATCCGTTGTTCTTCCTGCAATTAATTTTGGTTTTTCTTGAATTGAAGTTTCGGATTTACTTATTACTTCCTGTTTTTGACAACTGATAAAAAAAGCAAATAAAATGAACAGTAGAATTCTCATAATAGAATAGATTTAGGGGAAAATTGGCTATTGATTCTTTATACTAAAAAAACCAGCTCGCTACGAAAATAGCCGTAATCACACAAATCACATCTACCAACAACATCGTTCCTAAAGCATAACGGGTATTTTTGATATTTACCGAACCAAAATAAACGGCAATCACATAAAAAGTACTTTCGGCGCTACATTGAAAAATACTGCTGAGTCTTCCGGTCATCGAATCGGCTCCAAACGTATTCATGGAATCAATCAAAAAGCCGCGTGATCCTGCCGAACTAAACGGTCTAAGCAAAGCTACTGGCAACGCATCGGTGATTTGTTTGTTAACTCCCATATTAGAAAATGCAAAAGCAACCCAATTGCTCACAATTTCGAATAAACCACTATTTCGGAACAAAGAAATAGCGACCAACATACCCAAAACGTAAGGAAAAATCGTTACGCCTGTTTTTACTCCATTATTGGCTCCCGTTACAAACGCTTCGTAAACTGTGGTGCCTGCCTCTGTAAATTTCTTTTCTTTTACAAAAGATAAAATCAGCGTAAAAGCAATAATAGCTACTAATATTAAAGCTGAAAGATTAGAAGTAAAATAATTTTTACCAATTAAATCCAAGTGATTCACATACATCAATAAACCTACAATAGCGGCGATTAAAACCATTAATCCTAACACTAACGAAGCACTTTTAAAATTGATTTTTTGTTTTATACCTACAATTAAGAAAGCCGCAATGGTTCCGATGAAAGAAGTAATAATACAAGGCAACATTACATCGGCTGGATTGCTAGCTCCTGCTGCTGCACGATAACCAATGATAGAAGTAGCAATCAATGTAAGTCCCGATGCGTGCAAACACATGAACATGATCTGCGCATCACTGGCTTTATCTTTTTCTGGATTGATGGTTTGCAAACTTTCCATCGCTTTTAATCCAAAAGGAGTGGCTGCCGAATCTAACCCTAAGAAATTTGCAGCAAAATTCAAGGTCATATAGGAAATCGAAGGATGATTTTTAGGAATACTGGGAAATACTTTTACGAATACTGGACTTAATACTTTCGCTAGTTTTTCGGAAGCACCCGAAATGATTAATAATTCCATTAATCCACAGAAAAAAGCCAGGTAAGCCATCAATGGTAAAATCAAATCGAGCAAGGTACTTTTACATGTTGGCAAGAGCCCATCAGATTTTTGAACGCCGCTAAATACTTTTACCACTTTGTTTTTATACACATAAGTAGTGTCGGCATTTAGGGTATCTCGGTTGATGACCATGGTTTGGTCGGGAGCCTTTTTGAGACTGTCTTTGATAAAAACTGGCATTTGCTCTAGATAGTGTTCCGATAGTAAAATTGGATCGTCTTTTTTGCCATTCAAAACATGATCGATAGTATAACTATTGCCCGAAAACAAACTCACTACTACAAAAAGGATGGAAGAAATAAATATCACCAACCAAAATCTACTCAATACCATAATTTATAATTTTTGTAAATGTAATATTTTGTTTTTTGATAAAATAGTAAGAACCAAAAGAACACTTTGTTGAAGAAAAATTATGTAATAACCGTAAACTAAACTATCATAGGAATTGTAAAGAGAAATAATCATCAATCCTAGTGTTAAAACAATCAACAACAAACTAATTTTTTTTCTATTATAAAAAAGTAATAAAGGCGTAAGCACCAGTGAAAAAATTACTAGAATAAACGCTAAAAATTCAAAAACATCTAAAAAAGTAATAGATTGGAAAGTAAAAAAATCAACCAAATACTTAATAAAAGGATCATAATAATAGTCCGTAAAACCACCTCCATCCAAAGCACAACCGATGATTATAACTTTATTAAAAGGTAGAAATAATGAAATAAATCCAACAAGACTAAAAATTAAAAAAAAAGCTTTTTTATACATTTAGCGTTAATTTACACGTGAATAATCTCCTCGTCAATCAGCAAATCTTCTCTGCGAAGACGAAGGAAAATCTGCGCCACGGCAATAGTATCTTTCTCACAATAGGTTACGATGCGATCGATGTCTTTCTCAACATAAAAAACATGTCCGACTTGGCTGCCATCGATATCGCCTTTTGGCGAAGGAATACCGAGCACTTTACACATTAGTTTTAGGGAAGTAAAATGCTTATAATCGCCAAATTTCCATAATTCTAAGGTGTCCAAATGCGGAATCTCCCAAGGTTTTTTGCCAAATAAATTGAGTTTATCAGGAATAGGCATTTGGTTGATGATCATTCGGCGGGCTAAAAACGGAATATCAAATTCTTTTGCATTATGACCACACAACAGGTGTTGTGGCTGATTAAAATGATTGTTGATGAGATTACAAAAGTCTTTCAATAACTGTTTTTCTTCTCCAAAAAAAGAGGTCACTCTAAAATTACGAATGTCACCTTTGATGATAAAAAAACCTACCGAAATGCAAACAATTTTTCCAAACTCGGCCCAAATTCCTGCGCGGTCATAAAATTCTTCTGGCGTAAAATCGTCTTTGCGTTGGTATAGTGTTTTGTGGTCCCAAAGGGCTTTCATTTCGTCATCCAAAGTATTGAAATCAGCAACTTCAGGAACGGTTTCTATGTCTAGAAAAAGAATGTTATTGAGGTTTATTTTTTCGATCATTTTGTAAGTGATTTAGTCGCGAATTCACGAATTTAAATAATTGAAAATAAAATTCGTGAATTTGTGGCTATATTTTCAGAAAAGTATTTGTTGACCGGATGGACTTTCGTGTTCGAGTAGCCATTTTTTGCGCCACAATCCGCCAGCATAACCGGTAAGGGAGCCATCAGTTCCAATAACTCTGTGACAGGGCACGACTATCCATAGCGGGTTTTTTCCGTTAGCCGAAGCGACTGCTCGAATGGCTTTGACATCGCCTAGTTTTTTGGACAAATCCATATAACTACAGGTTTTTCCGAAGGGAATTTCGAGTAATGCTTGCCACACTTTTTGTTGGAATTCGGTTCCTTTGGGATTAAGTTTGAAATCAAAATGGGTGCGATTGCCTTGAAAATACTCACTAAGTTGGGTAACGGCTTCTTGCAAAACAGTTGGAATTTCAACGGAAACCTGTCCCTCATCGGCAACGGAAATTTGAGAAATGCCTTTTTCGGTGCCTGTAATTTGGGCGATTCCTAGTGGTGTATTGATAGCAACGGTTTCCATAAGTTGGTGTGAATTGAAACGCAAAGTACTAAAAGTTTTTGGATGAATGGCGGTGATTGCCCCACGGATTGAACAGATGAAACGGATTTAAAAAAAACCGAAATGGCCTTAAATGGTTAAAAAAGATAACCGCAAGGGGCGCAAAGATTTACGCAAAGTTCGCAAAGAAATAACTTAAATGACCTTATATGCTTTAAATGGTTGAAAAAGATAACCGCAAGGTTCACAAAGAAAAACTTAAATGAACTTCTATGGTTAAAGAAAAAAAGTAACCGCAAATTTTTGCAAATTGTTTTTTTGTCAAAATTGCAGTGATTGAGCCACGGATTGAACTGACAAAACAGATTTTAAAAAAACTTAAATGACCTTATATGTCTTAAATGGTTTTAAAATTTACAGTACTAAACTGAATTCAAAAAAAAGAACCATTCGTTTGTACAAATGGTTCTTGTGTGGTGAGCCCTGATCGTAACGGCATCCTTTTCCGCCGGGGTTCGGCGGGAAAGATATAGTGTAGAGCAGGAAGTAGCTCCTAATCCTTCGACTTAGCTTAGGATTGTTCTTATTTCAAATTGGAATAGATGTAGGCTTCTAATCCTTTTAATTCTTCGTCGGACATGGCTTTGGTGATGGCAAAGTTGGCTTTCATTACTTCATATTGCGCAGGATCCATAATTGGTTTTGCCTCCTCTTTAAGGAAAGCGATAAGATTGCCGTTTTGTTCTTTGTAAGTTTTGGCCATGTCTTGAACGCTTGGACCAATAAGTTTGGCATCCACACGGTGGCAAGCAATACAAGCGCCTTTGCCTTCAAAAATTTCTTTTCCTAATGCCGCTGGAGTTGAAGCTGTTGTTGCTGTGGTTTCGGTTGGTGTTTCAGCTGGAGTTGCTGTGGTGCCAAAGGGTTCTTGACTTTCTTTTTTACAAGAAAGGAAAACTACAGCAGTGGCTAAAATGACAATTTTTTTCATAGTAAGTAGTGTTACAGGGGGTTCTTAATTGGTCATTATTTTTTGGCTTGGTTGCTTAAATTATTGGTTTTGTTGTTTCAAAAGTATCGCGGCTTCTTTGGCAAAATAAGTTGAGATTAAACTCGCGCCAGCTCGCTTGAAACACATTAATTGTTCCATCATAATTTTGTCATGATCGAGCCAACCTCGCTCTGCTGCGGCTTTAATCATGGCATATTCGCCCGAAACATGGAAAACTGTAACGGGTACATTCACGGCATTTTTAACCTCGCGCACGATATCCAAATAGGCTATTCCAGGTTTGACCATCACCATATCGGCACCTTCTTCAACATCAGACAAGGCCTCTTTGATAGCTTCGATGCGATTGGCATAATCCATTTGGTAGGTCTTTTTGTCTTTTGGTACTTCAATTTCGGCTTCTCTTGGAGCACTGTCTAGCGCATCGCGAAACGGGCCATAAAATGCAGAAGCATACTTGGCCGAATAACTCATAATCCCCACGTGATGATAGCCTGCGGCATCCAATCCTTGACGCAAACGCAATACGCGTCCGTCCATCATATCGCTTGGTGCTACAAAATCGGCTCCTGCGGTTGCATGCGAAACAGCCATTTTTACCAAAGCGTCGTTGGTAGCGTCATTTTCTACATCGCCATTGGCAATGATTCCGTCGTGACCATAAATAGAATAAGGGTCTAAAGCCACATCGGGCATCACTATCATTTCTGGACAAGCCGCTTTGATGGCGCGAATGGCTTGTTGCATTAATCCGTTGGGATTCCAAGCTTCTTTACCTGTATTGTCTTTTAGCGCTTCGCTAACTTTTACATAAATATTGACCGCACGAATGCCTAATGCATAAATTTCTTTGACCTCTGCAACTGTTAAATCAATCGAACGGCGGTAGATTCCCGGCATAGAGGGAATTTCGACTTGTACATTCTCACCCTCTGCTATAAACATTGGAAACATAAAATCGGTAGGACTTAAAGTGGTTTCTCTAACTAAGCTTCGGATGGATTCGTTCACTCTTAAGCGACGGTTTCTGTGTAGTGGGAACATATTTTGTTATGGTTTATATTTTCAAAAATTAACTAAAGACCAATAGCCTTGGCTCCTTTGTCGTACAGTTGTTTTACTTTTTTGGGCGGATCAAATCGATAGCCTGCTGTTACTCTAAAAGTGCTAATGTCTTCATTGAAACGAATCGAGCTATTCACGTCTTGTGAAAAATTAGTATAGTTTACATTTACAAAAGTAAAAAAGGAATCTGAGTTATAGCCTAATTTTAGGTTAATAGTAGACTGAATTACGCTGGAAAAATCGCCATCAACATGATTGAATCCCGCTCCAACTGCAATTCCAGAGGATACTAGAACATGATTGCTTATTACCCAATTGTAATAATAGGAGGGAGCAAGAGTGCCCACAAGGATTTTAACTCTATTTTCGTCATTGCCGTCGTTCAAATTTATACTGGTGTGATATATTGAAAGGGTAGGGATAAAACTACCTGAACTTTTGGTTTGCCATTGGTTTTGATTGGCTATAGTTTTGAATGAAAATTTGGGATTAAAAATATAAGAAGTTGTTCCTCCTATTTTAACAGAGCGCATATTTGGTAATGCAATATCAAAATTATCCAAAGCGGCATAAAATCCTTTTTGATTGGAATACAATAGCGTCTGCATCCATTGCTTGATGATAAAACGGGTATTGAAGTTGACCAATCGCGAATTGGAGTTGTCTTTATTTACAGCAAAAAAAACAGGAGAAATGCCGTAGCTTACATCAATAAACTTGTAACTCAGACTAAATCCAATTTGTTCTTTTCTGTTGGGAACTAAGTTGACATAATTGTCTATTCCATTCACCTTAGAAACAAATTGAAAATCATTTGAAGTAGTATAAAAATAGAGGCTCGCAATTACTTTTTCATCATAGGATTTAAAATAGTTTTTTTGCGCCGATGGTTCTTGTGCCTTGCAACACAAAAGGCCAACAAACCAAAAAAGTACTATTTTTTTTAAACCCATTCTTTTGGCTGCATTAAAGTGGTAATTAATTTTTCTTCCTCGCTTCCCGCAACTGGATGATGGTCATAGACCCATTGCACGTGCGGTGGCAAAGACATCAAAATACTCTCAATTCTTCCGTTGGTTTTCAAGCCAAACAAAGTGCCTTTGTCGTGTACCAAATTGAATTCAACATAGCGTCCACGGCGAATTTCCTGCCAAGTGCGTTGCTCTTGATTGTACGACAAATTTTTTCTTCTTTCTACAACGGGAACGTAAGCTTGAAGGAAACTATTCCCTACTTCGGTAACGAAATTGTACCAATCTTCCATACTCATTGTTTCAGAAGCTTTGCAATAATCAAAGAATAAACCTCCAATGCCTCGCGCTTCGTTGCGATGTGCATTCCAGAAATAGGCGTCGCATTGTTTTTTATATTTTGGATAAAACTCAGGATTGTGCTTGTCGCAAGCGGATTTGCAGGTTTGATGAAAATGAACAGCATCTTCTTCAAACAGATAATAAGGCGTTAAATCCTGTCCTCCTCCAAACCATTGCTGAATTACGTTTCCGTTGTCATCATACATTTCAAAATAACGCCAATTGGCGTGTACTGTGGGAACCATTGGATTTTTGGGATGCAAGACCAAACTCAATCCGCAGGCAAAAAAATCAGCTTCACCAACTTTGAATAATTGCTGCATACTGTCTGGCAATTTACCGTGTACTGCCGAAATATTGACCCCGCCTTTTTCGAAAACAGCACCGTTCTCGATTACGCGTGTTCTTCCGCCTCCACCTTCTGGGCGATTCCAAAGGTCTTCTTTGAATTTGGCCTGACCATCAACCGCTTCTAATCCTGCTACGATTTGGTCTTGTAGGTTTTGTATGTAAGTGTAAAATTTGTTTTTCATTTTTTAAATTCAAATAATTCCATATCTAAAGGAAGTCCATTAGTAGGTGTAAACTCTGCAATCAAAGTTCTTTGCCAAATAAAACCATTATTTTTGGCCACTTTAATGCTTCCTAAATTTGTTTTGTGCGCAATAATTTGAAGCGTTTTCAATTCTAAGACATTGTTAGCAAATTTTAATACTGCTTTTACTGCTTTAGAAACCAAGCCTTTTCCTTCAAAGGTGTTTCCGATACAATAGGCGAATTCACCTATTTTATTAGTCCAATCAATTTTTTTAATGATAATTAATCCGATGATTTGTTGGTTATTTTTATTTCGAATAGCAAAAGTAAAATTTGTTTTTTCTTAGATTTCTTTATTCTTAATTGAAATATATACTTCCGATTTTTCTAAAGAACTATTCATTTCCAATGTAACTCTGGAAAAAAGGGTTTGAATCGTTCCTTATTTTTTGGACATAAACTGATACAACTGAATGGAATCAGTTTGTTGAAGTTTATTTAATATATAATTCTTATTATTCATCATCATTTACCACACTCTTTTACCGCTTTCATAAATATTTTTAAAATTCTATATTTGTTGTGGTTTCTTTATTCTAATTCTTTTTTATTTTCCAAATAATCAGAAGCATTTAGTTTGTTTACTACTTTTTTTCCTGTTTTTTGTTCAATTTCCTTACGTGTATTTCCGGCAATTGTTCCGCCTTGATTTGCAATTTTTTTGTTTTCTGAAAATGTTTTAGGCTTCTTTTCTTTGCTAATTTCAGTAGTTGTTGCTTCGGCTAACATATTCAAAACCAATTCCAAATTACTCATGTTATCTCGCAAATTTTCTTTTTTCAATCCTTTGTGATTTTTATATTCTTTAACCGATAATCCGCTCCAGGCTTTGGTAATTTCATCGGTTAAGATGGCGTATTCTTGTCCTTTTTTTACACCACGATTATCCCATTCGTCGGTAAGTTCTTTTCTTACTTCGATGCTTTTTAAACGCTGGTTGACCCATTCTTTGGAATATCCTTTTTTAAGGTAGGTCTCCATAAGTCGGTCAAAACCTAATTCTGGATCTTCAATTTCATCGATTCTTTCTCTACCCACTTGTGCTAACCAAAGCTTAAAAGGTTCTGCTTTTTTGGACGGAACAGATTGAATTAAACGAAAAAGTTGTTCAGTATCAGCAACATCGGTTTTATAAAACTTTCCATCTGAAGATTGCATTTTCAGTTGGTTACAATTTGTAACCAACTGACTTCCTTCTTTCTTAAGACGGTTTTTAAGTACTTTCCAGTAGTTATTCGGGTTTTCGCTTTCGGAAAGCACTCCGACAACATCAACAATTGAGAAAAACCATTTCTCCTCTTCTTCATTCCAAACAGAACGAATTTGTTTTTGTTCAAATAGTTTTATAGCAGTTTCTTTGGTCATATTGATTTAGTTAATTTTTCATATAAGTAAAATTTATTTGTTAGCGGTCATATATGGTATCCCCTTTTATTTATCGGTGTTTGTTTGCAACAAACCTGTTATTAATGGCGATTTCATAATCTGATTTTAACAATCCATAATAATTAATAGCTTCTAAAACTCCGTCACCATTTTTAAATTCTTCTCGTAAAGTTCCTTCTAATATAAATCCGTTTTTTAAAGCAATTTGTTGACTTCCGAAATTTATTTTTGAAGTACAAATAAAAATCTTATTCATTTTTAATTCATTGAAACAAAATTCAATTACTTCTGAAACTGCTTTTGAAATAATTCCTTTCCCTTCAAAATCAGTATCAATAAAATAGAATAATTCGCATTTTGAAATATGATAATCTATTTTTTTAACACCAATATATCCTATTAATTTATTGGTTTCTAAATTTTTTACAAAGAAAAAAAAGTTCTCTTTGTTTTTTTCTTTTATAGTATTAAATTCTAAAAAATTCTTCGTTTCTTCAAGATTCAAACAATGAGATAATGTAACAGGAAATGTGTTTTTAAGTCTATCTTTATTTCTATCAATCAAATCGAAAAATCCTTTAAAATGAATATCTTCTATTTTGTCGAGTTTCCAATTATTGAATTTCATATTATAGTTTTTGGATATTCTAAAACTTGCAGGGACTGATTACTAAAAACTGCTACCGCCTACTTTTTATACTCTTTAACCGCCTCCACAAAAGCCTTGGCATGATCCACAGGAATATTGGGTAAAATTCCGTGACCTAAATTAACTATATAATTGTCTTTTCCGAATTCGTCAATCATTTCGTGTACCATTTTTTTGATGGTTGGAATGGGTGAAAGCAATCTACTTGGATCAAAATTTCCTTGCAAAGTGATTCTTCCTCCAGATAAATAACGTGCATTTCTTGGCGAGCAAGTCCAATCTACTCCAAGGGCAGAAGCTTTACTTTTTGCCATGTCGTTTAAGGCAAACCAACAACCTTTTCCGAAAATAATAACTGGTGTTATTTCTGCTAAAGCTTCAGTAATTTGATTGATATATTGAAATGAGAATTCTTGGTAATCCACAGGTGACAACATTCCGCCCCAAGAATCAAAAATTTGAACGGCGTTTACGCCAGCTTTTACTTTTTCTTTCAAGTATAAAATAGTGGTGTCAGTGATTTTTTGCAATAAGGTATGCGCGGCAACTGGGTTAGAGAAGCAAAAACCTTTTGCTGTATCAAAACTTTTAGAACCTTTTCCTTCTACCGCATAACAGAAAATCGTCCAAGGTGAACCTGCAAAACCAATTAAAGGCACCTCATCATTTAGCATTTCTTTGGTGAGTTTCACCGCATCCATTACGTACCCTAAGGTTTCTTCGATATTTGGAACAATCACTTGATTAACTTGCTCCATAGTACGAATTGGATTTGGAATAATCGGCCCTAAATTGTCTTTCAATTCAACGTGAATTCCCATAGCACGTGGCACTACCAAAATATCCGAAAACAAAATCGCAGCATCTGGTCCGACGATACGAATAGGTTGTACGGTAATTTCAGCAGCTAATTCTGGCGTTTCACAACGCGTGAAAAAGTCGTATTTGTCACGCAATGCACGAAATTCTGGTAAATATCTTCCTGCTTGACGCATCATCCAAACTGGTGGACGTTCTACAGTTTCTCCTCGTAATGCTTTTAAAAATAGGTCGTTCTTTAACATAGTTTTCGGTTTTCAGTGCGCTGTTTTCGGGCTGTTCCTTAAAATGACACTTGCTATTATTGATTTTATTTTTATATCTTAACCCTTTCAACGGGAAGGGGTTTTTGTTTATTCATATTCTGCAATTACATCGTCGATCACTGATTCAATAGTGGGCTCATCAGCCACGATGATGTTTTTAATCTTGTGTTTTTCTAAAGCTTCAGCAGTGGTTTCTCCTATACAAAAGCAGTTTTCTTTTTTAATGACATTGTTTTTTAGGTAGCTTTCTACTCCCGATGGGCTGAAAAAAAGTATGCCATCTAATTTTTCAAGAATCTTACAAGGCGTTAAAACGGTTTCATAAACTTGAATCTCATTGAATAGTACTCCAGCCTCTTTTAAGGCCTTTGGTAAAGTCTCTTTCCGTAAATTACCACTAAAGAAGGTGTAGCTTTCATGACCGTAAATCAAAGCAATAATTTCGGCTAAATCAGCTGCATATCCGGTATAGGCCACCACATTGAATCCAGCTTCCGACAAAAGAATCTTTGTTTTAAGTCCAACACAAAATACTTTTTTGGATTTTAAATGATCAACGTTTTCCAGCTCAAGTATACGCTGCGCTGCATTTTGACTTGTAAAAATCAAATTGTCGTTGAGGTTCTTGAGATCAAATTCTTGCTTGTTTATAGCAATAAAATCCTCTTCGAATAATTCAAAACCAGCGACTAACAGTTGC
This sequence comes from Flavobacterium sp. LM5, assembly GCF_002017945.1. NCBI lineage: Bacteria > Pseudomonadati > Bacteroidota > Flavobacteriia > Flavobacteriales > Flavobacteriaceae > Flavobacterium > Flavobacterium sp. LM5. Next base: position 507,563 of record NZ_MUFX01000001.1, read on the forward strand.
GGACGCTGCGCATCCGAAAGTGTTTTAGTTGATAAAATAACTGCTTTTGAATTCATTATTTCTTTAGTTTTTCTTTTATCGTTTTCATCAACTCGGTGCCGCCATTGTTGAGGATTTCTTCGGCTGAATGGTAGCCTAGGTTTTTCCACTCTTCGATGGGTACGACTTTGTTGATGGCTATTTTTTGTTGTCCGTCGATGGAAAAAAGAACGCCTTCGAAATGAATGGTATCTTCTTCCTCGTTATATGTTGCCAAAGCTCCGATGGGTGCGGTACAACCTCCTTCGAGACGGCGTAAAAATTGACGCTCGATGTGGGTGCACACCTCGGTTTCGATATCATTCAATTCGGATACAGCTTCGCGACAAAACTCGTCCTCGGCCATGGCTACCACTACCATTGCTCCTTGTGCTGGTGCGGGAATCATCCAATCAAGAGCCTCCCCAACCCCTCCAAAAGAGGGGCTATTTATGATGTATGAAGCGCTACTTGCTCCCCTCTCTTTTGGAGAGGGGCTGGGGGTGAGGCTTAATCTTTCTAATCCTGCGGCGGCAAAAACGGCTCCACTCCAGTCATTGTCTTGCAATTTTTGCATACGAGTATTGACATTGCCACGAAGGTCTACCACTTTATGATTGGGATATTTGTTGAGCCATTGGGCTTGACGACGCAAACTTCCGGTGGCGATGGTGCCGCTACCTTCTAGAAAATCTAGATTGCCTTTGTGTACCAAAATGTCTAGGGTGTTCGCCCTCTCTAAAACGGCGGCTTGCACAATGCCTTGCGGCAAGGCGGTGGGCACGTCTTTCATAGAATGTACCGCGATATCAACTTGACCGCTAATCATAGCGACATCAAGAGTTTTGGTGAAAATTCCGGTAATTCCTAATTCGTATAATGGTTTGTCCAAAATGATATCGCCTTCTGATTTCACAGCAATAATCTCTGTTTTGTATCCTAAGTCGTTTAGTTTTTTCTCGACCGTGTGGGCTTGCCAAAGCGCGAGTTCGCTATCGCGGGTTCCGATACGTATTGTTTTTTCTGCCATTTTACGTTTTTTTACCATTAAGGTATTAAGGGACATTAAGCTTTGTGTTGTATATAAGAAAATTAAGTTTTAAAACTTTTAGACTTAATTTTTTAATCACTTAATGGTTCAATTTCTTCACGATACTATTTATATTTAATCTATTAATCTTGCAAAATAATCATTAACAAGAGGTTTCATTGATTTTGTTATATTCAAAGTATTAAAATTAATTATCAACCCTTGAGGTCTTTGTAATAATTTCATATACGTAAGTAATTGTGCTTCGTGAATTGGTAAAAGATTTTCTATTGCTTTTAATTCAACTACTACGCAATCATTTACAAGTAAATCTATTCTCAAATCAGATTCTAATTCAAGATCGTAATAATCTATTTTGACGACTAATTGTTGTTTAACATCATATCCGTTTTGTTCTAATTCATATTTAAGGCATTGCTCATAGATACTTTCTAAAAGTCCAGGTCCTAAAGCTTTATGCACTTTTATGGCAAGACCTGTAATTTCATATGCTAATTGAGTAACCTCTTTTTTTGTCGTATATTTTTTTGTTTTTACCATTAAGATATTAAGGTAATTAAGTTTTTGTATATTATATTTTTAAAATGCTTTGCTTAGTTCTCTTAATATTTTAATGATAAAAATATTTCTAAACCAAGGCTTTGTTTATTAACCATTAAGGTATTAAGGGGCATTAAGCTTTGCGATGAATGTAAGTTAATTAAGTTTTAAAACACATAAACTTAATTCTCTTAATGCCTTAATGGTAAAAAATATTCTAAGTCAAGGTTTTGTTTTGTTCTTACCTTCACGATATTAAGTTGATTGATTTTTTTTCTATATTATATTTTTAAAATGCTTTGCTTAATTCTCTTAATGCCTTAATGGTAAAAAATATTCTAAGTCAAGGTTTTGTTTTGTTCTTACCTTCACGATATTAAGTTGATTGATTTTTTTTCTATATTATATTTTTAAAATTCTTTGCTTAATTCTCTTAATGCCTTAATGGTAAAATTTTATTTCGCATTAGTTTCTATTTGAAATACTTTTTCTATCCATTCGATGCTTTCATCTACCATGGTGTCTTCATCTTTTAGGTGATTGGCAAAATGGGTTGTGATTTTTTGAATGATGCGATTGCTGATGATTTCGGCTTGTTCTTCGTTGAAATCGGCTAATTTCTTGCTTTGAAAATTCAACTCGGCTTCTTTGATTCCATTCAATTTTTCTTTCAAAGCATGAATCGTTGGCGCAAATTTTCTGGATTTGGTCCACACCATGAATTCATTTTTGATGACTTCGATAATTGCTTCGGCGGCTGGAATGTGTAATTTTCTGTTTTCTAAAGTTTCATCGGTCATTTGCGACAAGTGATCCAAATGAATCAAGGTCACTCCTTCTATTTCGGTAACATTTTCATGTACATTTTTAGGAATGGATAAATCTAGAATCAGCATGGGTTTTTTCAGATTCAAAATGGCTTTGTCAACCGTAGGATTTTGAGCGCCTGTAGCCACTACGACCACATCGGCTTTTTGCAATTCGAGATGCAATTCGGAATGATCTTTTACAATCAAATTCAGTTTTCCGGCTAATTTTTCGGCTTTGTCTTTGGTTCTGTTAATGAGTGTAATGTGTTCGTTTTTGGTATGTTTTACCAAATTTTCGCAGGTATTACGACCAATTTTTCCGGTACCAAAAAGTAAAATATTCTTGTTCCCGATATCTGGAACGTTTTTCATAATGTATTGTACTGAGGCAAAAGAAACCGAAGTAGCGCCAGAACTTATATCAGTATCGGTCTTAATTTTTTTGCTAGCTTGAATGACAGAATTGACCAATCTTTCTAAATAAGCATTGGTTAAGTCCATGGCTTTCGACTCGGTAAAGCCGTTTTTTAGTTGACTGATGATTTCGAAATCGCCTAAGATTTGGCTGTCTAATCCCGTTCCTACTCTAAAAATATGATTAATAGCGTCTTGATTTTTGAAAACGTACGCTACTTTTTGAAATTCTTCAACGGTACCTTGGCTGTTCTCACACAACAATTTGATCAATTGAAAAGGATGCTCTGCATACCCATAAATTTCGGTACGGTTACAAGTGGAAGTAACGATTAATGCCGGTATTCCCTCGTTTTTTGCCTGTTGTAGCAAATTGTTTTTGGCTAAGGCATCCAAACTAAATTTACCTCTAATTGCAGCATCGGCCTTTTTATAGCTTAATCCAACCGAGTAAAAGTAGTGGTGCTTAGCGCTTTGATTTTTTTCCATAAATACAGTTCCTGTAAAAGTGGAACAAATCTAGAACTATCGCTTGTATAAAAACAACGCTAAAAGTTCTTTTTGTGTCGCTCAATGCTTTTTTGGATTTATTTCGTTATTTAAATGCAAAAACGTTTATTTTTGTAGCAATTACAAGGCTTAACTAGTTATTTATTTAGAGTGATTCTAAATAAATAAGATTCGTTAAAAACTTTTTTCAAATAAAAAAATGTCGCTATGGGTTCACAAGAAATCATAAAAATAGAAGAAGATTTTATTTTATTGCGCTTTCAAAACGACGGTGCAATACCCTTTCATATGCAACATGAAGTGAGTAATGGTTTAATTCAATTTCATTTTGGATTAAAAGGAAAAGCAAAATTTTTATTCAATCAAGGCAGCTATGCTTTAGAAATGAATGAAGAAAAGTCCTATCTGTTCTACAATCCACAGAAAGAATTACCGCTTAATCTAGAATTGGCTCCCAATACTTGGATGATTTCGATTCTGATTTCGATACAAAAATTTCATGGACTATTTTCTAATGAAGCCAGTCACATTCCTTTTTTGAGTGACGAAAACAAGGATAAAAAATATTATAAAGAAGGTGATATTAGTCCTTCGATGGCGATCGTATTAACGCAATTGTTCCATTACAATTTAAATCCTTCGATCAAAAACTTGTATTATAAAGGCAAAGGATATGAATTGCTGAGCTTGTATTTTAATCGTTCCGAAGATCCTGATGCGGAACAATGTCCTTTTTTAATAGACGAAGATAATGTCTTGAAAATTAAAAAAGCCAAAGCAATTATTATTGCCAATATGGCTGAACCACCGGGTTTACAAGAACTTGCCGATACAATTGGCTTGAATTTGAAAAAACTAAAAATGGGTTTCAAACAAATTTACGGCGATACTGTTTACGGCTTTTTGTTTGATTACAAAATGGATTATGCCCGTCAATTGTTAGATAGTGGTTCCTATAATGTGAACGAGGTGGGTTTAAAAATTGGCTACAGTACCGGAAGTCATTTCATAGCTGCTTTCAAGAAGAAATTTGGTACCACGCCGAAGAAATATTTGATGTCGATTAACTCTTCCATACCATAAACCATCAGTTTTAACTATCTCTCAGAAAAAAAAAGAATAAGTACCATAACCGATAAAAACAAGGTTTCTTTATTTTTGAAACTGAAAGCAATAAATGCTAGTTTTCATCCCAAAAAAATAAAATAAAAAACATGAAAGGTGTATTATTAGTCAACTTAGGTTCTCCAGAAAGTCCAACAGCAAAGGACGTAAAACCATATTTAGACGAATTTTTAATGGACAAATACGTAATAGATGTTCCTTATTTATTGCGTGCCTTACTCGTTCGAGGCATTATTTTACAAACCCGACCTAAAAAATCGGCAGAGGCTTATGCCAGAATTTGGACTAGTGAAGGTTCTCCTTTGATTGTACTTTCGAAAAAGATGCATCAAAAAGTAAAACAGTTGGTAGACATACCCGTGGCTTTAGCAATGCGTTATGGAACCATGACCATTCAAAAAGGCTTGCAAGAACTCAAAGATCAAGGCGTAACAGAAGTGATGCTTTTTCCTTTGTATCCGCAACACGCTATGGCTTCAACCACTACTATTGTGGTTTTGGCTGAAGAACTACGTCAAAAGTATTTCCCAGAAATGACATTTACGAATGTTCCAGCATTCTACAACAAACCCGATTATATTCAAGCACTTTCAAATTCCATCAAAAAACACTTGGAAGGATTTGACTATGACCATTTATTATTCTCGTATCACGGTATTCCAAAACGTCACATTCGCAAAACCGATGTAACCAATTCGCATTGTAAAATTGATGGTTCTTGCTGTAACACGCCTTCGCCAGCACATGAGTTTTGCTACCGTCATCAATGCTATGAAACGACCAAACAAGTAGTTAAATTATTAGGCATTCCAGAGGGCAAATACAGCCAAACCTTTCAATCGCGCTTAGCAGGAGACAAATGGCTTACTCCTTATACTGATGTTGAAATCAATAAAATGCCAGAACAAGGGATTAAGAAATTAGCCGTTGTAACGCCAGCTTTTGTGGCCGACTGTTTAGAAACGCTAGAAGAAATTGCCATGGAAGCCAATGAGCAGTTCCTACATCATGGTGGGGAAGAATTTATGGCCGTTCCTTGTATGAATGACGAAGATGAATGGTGTGGTGTGGTAGCCAATTGGATTAACCAATTCAAGAAAGTGTAAATTTGTTCAAGGTTTGAAGTGGCTACAATACCTTCAAACCTTGAACTTGAAATCAAAAATAAATGGAACTCTACAACTACCTCAAATCCTTACATATCATTTTTGTAGTGACATGGTTTGCGGGATTATTTTATATCGTTCGCTTGTTTGTCTACCAAATTGAAGCTGCCGATAAACCCTCTCCCGAAAAAGAAATTTTACAAAAACAATACAATCTAATGGCCTATCGTTTGTGGTATATCATCACTTGGCCTTCGGCAATTATTACTTTTTTTGTTGCTTTTTGGTTGTTGCTTTTTACTGATTTAGGTAAAAGTTGGTTGCAAATGCCTTGGATGCATGTCAAACTAGGTTTTGTGTTTTTATTGTATTTGTATCATTTTAGATGCCATCAAATTTTTAAACAATTACAACGTAATGAAGTAAAATACACCACCAATTATATGCGTATTTGGAATGAAGGAGCAACACTTATTTTATTTGCAGTGGTGTTTTTGGTAGTGCTCAAAAATGCCTTCAACTGGGTGTATGGCGTGATTGGTATTTTTTTATTTTCAATCATTATCATGTTGGGCTTTCGTTTTTACAAAAGAATAAGAGAAAGGAAATAGTGGTCAGAATTCAGTTTTTAGTGATCAGTTTCCAATCTGCGCCTGTTAAAATTTTGCCTGTTTGTAAATTTAAAAACCTAATTATTCGTTTGCAAAATAACTGAACACTAACAGTCTGAGCACTGAATACTATAAAATTATGCTAAACAACTTCAACATTTCGATGCTTTCCTTACGGACTAGGATTTTCCTATCGATGATTGTTGTTATTGTAGTTTCAAGTGTTTTATTAGCGTCAATTTCGATTTTACAATTTAAAAACGAAGCGCGAGATTACCATCAAGAGCGTTTGGAGCGGAAAGAAACCGCAGTAAAAGAGCATATCAATTATGTGTTATCGACCACAACCTATCCGCTAATTCAGAATAACTTACCCTTAATTTTTAAAGATAAGATCCATGAATTGTCTCAAATTCATAATGTAGAGATCAATATTTATAGTCTAGAAGGACATCTTTTGAAATCCTCCAAGGAATCATTTTCTATTGATAAAAAAGCGCCACCAGTTCCGAAATACATACTTAAGTTAGTGCGTTCCTCTATTGATAAACGTTTTGTGGATATCAAATCAGTCGATGGAGTCAAGAAGCGATCGTCTTATAGTCAAATTAAAGACGATAAATTCAAACCGCTGGGGGTGTTGAATTTGCCCTATACAGAAGACGATAGTTTTTATCAAAAGGAATTGCAAAGTTTTCTAATTCGTTTGGGACAAGTGTATTCCTTCATGCTCATAGTCGCTTTTGCTTTGGCGTATTTCTTGGCGACCTACATTACCAAATCGCTGAAAACTATTGCCGATAAAATGAGCCAAACCAATATTGAGCAGAAAAACGAAAAAATTGTCTTGGATGCGAATAGCCGTGAAATTAATTTATTGATTCGTTCCTATAACGAAATGGTCGATAAATTAGAGAAAAGTGCCCTTAAACTGGCGCAAAGCGAAAGAGAAGGTGCTTGGCGCGAAATGGCCAAACAAGTGGCGCATGAAATTAAAAATCCATTAACACCTATGCGATTAACGGTACAAAGTTTCCAAAGAAAATTTGACCCTAATGCCGATAATGTCAAACAAAAACTCAACGAATATTCTGAGACTTTAATCCAGCAAATCGATATTATGAGTGCTGTAGCTTCGGCTTTTTCGAACTTTGCCTCGATGCCTGCCCAGCAAAACGAAACATTGAATGTGGTTGAGGTTGTTGAATTGGCTTTGGATATTTTCAATGAAGAATATATTGTTTTTGAGAGTCAGTATCCAGCCATTATTTCGAGTATGGATCGCTCGCAACTCATTCGTGTCATAACCAATTTGGTCAAAAATGCTATACAAGCCATTCCAGAAAATCAGGCAGAAAAAATTATCAAAGTAGTTGTGAAAAGAGAGCAAAATCAAGTGGTTATTTCAGTTCAAGATAATGGAGTAGGAGTGTCCCAAGATGTAATATCAAAAATATTCGAGCCAAAGTTTACCACAAAATCTAGTGGTATGGGACTCGGATTAGGAATTATTAAAAACATTATAGAAAATTACAACGGAACCATTACCTTTGAAACACAATTAGGAAAAGGCACCACTTTTAGGGTGACTTTGCCCATCATTCAACCCTAAAAAACTAAACTATGAACTACGAAAATATTTTAATTGACGTTGAAAATAATATCGCTACCATTACCATCAATAGGCCTTCAAAGCTTAATGCCTTAAATATTAATACCATTTATGACTTAAATAAAGCCATAAAAACTCTTGGAAAAAATAAGGAAGTTAAAGTGATCTTACTCACCGGAAGTGGGGAAAAAGCATTTGTTGCGGGTGCAGATATTGCCGAATTTTCCGAATTTACTATTGAAGAAGGAACCGGTTTGGCTAGTGATGGTCAAATCCAGTTGTTTGACTTGATTGAAAATTTAAAAACACCAGTTATTGCAGCTATCAATGGTTTTGCTTTAGGAGGTGGATTAGAATTGGCGATGGCTTGCCACTTCAGAATTGCTTCAGACAATGCCAAAATGGGACTTCCAGAAGTTTCTTTAGGAGTCATTCCGGGTTATGGAGGAACACAACGTTTGCCACAACTCATCGGAAAAGGTCGCGCTATGGAATTAATCATGACTGCTAGTATGATCGATGCCGAAACCGCCAAAAACTATGGTTTGGTAAATCATGTTGTACCACAAGCAGAATTATTGGAGTTCGCCAAAGGAATTGCTCAAAAAATCATGAAAAATTCTCCTTTTGCTATTGGTCGAGCTATAAAAGCCATCAACGCTAATTATAAAGATGGTAAAAATGGTTTTGAAATCGAAATCAAAAACTTTGGAAAATGTTTCGGAACAGCTGATTTTAAAGAAGGAACTACCGCATTCTTAGAAAAAAGAAAAGCCAATTTTACCGGTAAATAATCAGGGAGTAAAGGGCCTTTTTTTGGTGATTAGTAACGCTAAATAGCCCCTTTTGTTTTTCATATACCTATTGCATTTTTGACATTCAACTATCAGATTATTTTTTATTGATATTTGAATGTCAAATTCTTATTAGCCCAATTTATAAATTAAATAAACTTATTTGTCATGTCCTTTCAACCTGTATTTGCTGAATTTTGGCAAAAAGTAATTGCCAGTATTGAAGATCGTTCTTTTGCTAAATTAACTTTGGCTAAAACCATTGGGGATACGGAATTAAAAAACATCTACGCGCGACCGATAATTGCAGAAGATAACAGCTTGCAATTCTCAATAATTGCCCGCTATAAAACTGAAGAAATTGAAAGTTTTCATTCGATAGACGAAACGTTTTTCGTGTTGAGTCCGTACATGAATAATCCCTTTTTGACCGCCTTGCTTTTTACTTCAGAAATGGATTTGACATTCAAATTGAACAAAAAAAGAGTAGGCAGTTTGACAGAAAGCGAGCCTACTTTTAAAAATGCTTCGGATGTTATGTTGGAATTAAAATCTAGAGAAGATAAGTAATGTGTGGTGTTCTTTGGTTTTACGTTAATACAGTACTATAGCCACTGAATACTAAAACTGCCAACTGAACACTAAACTTCCCCTTCCCACTCGGCATAAAACTGAGATAAGAAATTTTCCATGTATTTATGCCTTTTCGATGCTAATGCTGCACCGGTTTTGGTGTTCATTTTATCTTTTAGCAACAATAATTTCTCGTAAAAATGATTGATGGTTGGTGCCTGGCTTGTTTTATATTCTTCCTTGGACATACGTAAATTAGGCGCAATCTCAGGATCATATAAAGCTCTATTTTTGAACCCGCCATAATTAAATGCTCTCGCAATTCCAATCGCACCAATGGCATCCAAACGATCGGCATCTTGCACAATATCCAATTCAATGGATGAAAAAGTACGCTCCGTTTTGCCGCCTTTAAATGAAATATTAGCAATAATTTGTACCACATGCTCAATGATTTCTTGAGAAACTTGGTGTTCTTCTAAAAACTTCCGAGCCGTTTTGGGTCCAATAGTTTCATCGCCTCCATGAAATTTACTATCGGCAATGTCATGTAGTAAAGCCCCAAGTTGGACGACAAGTGTGTCACAGATTTCCGATGAAGCAATAAGTAAAGCGTTTTTATAGACCCTTTCTATATGAAACCAATCATGTCCTCCCTCTGCATCGGCAAGTGTTTGTTTTACAAAAAGAATCGTATCGTGAATTAGTTTGGCGTGATTCATAGGAGTTGTTTTGATTTGAAAAAAAAACTGATTTCAAAGTGATGTTCTTCAAAATCAGTTTTTATGAGCTTAATTTTAATCTGTATTAGTTAAAAATGAAGGATTATAATCTAGCTGGTTCAACCCATTTGAAAATATAAGACTCGGATGGAATCACCAATCGTTCGGATATTTTGGCCATTCGAGAAGGAAGTTTCATTAGGTAATCTCTAGCTTTTTCGGCTTCGTCTGTTAATCCACCAATTTTATCAATTTCCCATTTATCAATCAATTTCTGCATTATTTCTACATAATCAGAAGCGGTGTAGACTCCAATTCGTTGTGCCGAATCTGAAAATTGTTCAAAAGCAGAGCTGATTTTTTGTCCAGATTCTCTCAAGAAATGAGCTGGCATCACAATTTTTTGCTTCATCATGTATTGAAAAGCCAACATCATTTCGCTTGGGTCTACTTTGAAAATTTGATTTACAAATTCACTATACGCATGATGATGACGCATTTCATCGCCAGCAATCATTTTACACATTTTGGATAGTTTTTTGTCACCAAAATTTTTAGCAATTTGCGATACACGGTTATGCGACACATAAGTAGCTAGTTCTTGAAAACTCGTATAAACAAAATTTTTGTAGGGATCGGTTCCGGTACCAATATCAAAGCCGTCATTGATTAAATGTTGCGTAGTAACCTCTACTTCGCGCATATTTACTCGGCCAGACAAATACAAATATTTGTTTAATAGATCACCGTGACGGTTTTCTTCACCTGTCCATTGACGGATCCATTTGGACCAACCGTTGCGTTCTTGATTATCTACTCCTTCTACTTCCATCAACCAGGATTCATAAGTTGGTAAAGCTTCTTCAGTAATGGTGTCACCTACAAGCGCTACCCAAAAATCATAAGGTAAATCTTTGGCAATTTCTCTCAATTCTTTCACTTCATCTAAGAAGGTATCGCTCTCAGAGTTTGGTAAAAAATCAGAAGGCTGCCATATTTTTTCTACCGGAATTAGAAATTGGTCTACAAAACTGTCGACGTTTTTTTCTAAAAACTGCATCACTTCTAATCGAATGTTTTTTATTGACATGGTATTTATTATTTAGGTATTGGTTTTATATTTTAGTAGCGTATTTCGCTAACGACAGCTGCTTCGGTTTTTTGAATTAAATCTGCAAAAGCAAAGTCTTTTACGGCCATGGGTTCATGTATAGTAAAAGTTAGTCGGTTGCCTAATCCCATTGGGAAAGCGCCAAAACGCACCATTTTCCAAGAATTATTTATAGTAATGGGCACCACATAAGCGGAAGGTGCATATTTACATAATATTTTTAATCCGCTTTGTGCAAACTCCTTTGGTTTTCCTGTTTTACTTCGGGTGCCTTCAGGGAAAATAACGGCTGAACGAGTATTTTTTTCTATATATTCTGACAAACCTTTAATAGTTGGGATGGCTTGTTTAGGATCTTTTCTATCAATCAACACCGAACCTCCGTGGCGTAAATTATAGGATACACTTGGAATGCCACTACCCAATTCCTTTTTGCTTACAAATTTACAATGGAAACGACGCATAAACCAGATCATGGCAATGATGTCATACATGCTTTGATGATTAGCTACAATAATAAGAGGAACGTTTTTAGGTATGAGATCTAAATTATTAAACTGATACGTTGTTCCTAATAAATTGGTACATTTCACTAGAAAAAAATTTAAGTAATCTACACTTTTCTTATGGGCTTGATAGCCGAATATATTGAAACAAAGCCACTGAATAGGGTGGAAAATTACTAAACACAAACCAAAACACAAATAGTAAACTATGGATATGGGGTACGAAATTATTTTTTGCATGCGATTAAAATAAGCGTCAAAAGTACAAATTAAATTATTTAATGCTATTTAATTCGTAAACAATAATCTGTTTGGGCTTTAATTGTAACTTTGCAGACAAATTATCCCCTTTTTATTTGAATTTAATGGATTTCAACTACCCAAAAGAAGAAAAGCTCAAAAGTAAAATCACTATCGGTTTATTGTTTTCCGAAGGTAAATCCGTATCTAAATATCCGTTGCGTTTGGTGTATTGTCCTTTGAATAATAACGAGCAACAGCCTATAAAAATGGGAGTGTCAGTATCCAAAAAGTATTTTAAAAAAGCTGTTGATCGCAATTATTTTAAAAGAGTATTACGTGAAACGTATCGATTGAATAAACATTTGCTTTTAGATGCTTTGGAAGAACCTTATGGTTTTATGTTTTTTTATCAAACCAAAGAGCGATTGACGTATGAAGAAATTAATACCAAAACCATCCAATTGTTTGAAAAATTTGTAGCACAGCTTGCACAGAAGAAAGTTGTCCAAAGTACTGATTCACCTTGTACTGATATCTCTCAAAAATAACAGGTCGAGTATTTATTCCCCTTTTATTATTAAATTAGAAGTCTATTAATCAATCAACGCTTTACTTATGAACGCTTTTTTTCAAAAAAAATATATCATTCCTGTTTTGGCTTCTGCTTTTTTGTTTATTGGAGTGAGTTTCAAAAATGATTTTTTTGAAATCGCCAAGCAAATCGAAATTTTCACTACCCTTTTTAAGGAAGTCAACGCTAATTATGTTGACGAGACAAACCCCGGCGATTTGATGGATAAAGCCATTAAAGGAATGCTGGCCAGTTTGGATCCGTATACCAATTATTTTAATGAGGCGGATGTAGTAAAATTCAAAATTAATAATACGGGCGAATATACTGGAATCGGTGCGTTAATCAGTAGGAGAGAAGAACAGTTGATTATCAAAGAACCCTATAAAAATTTCCCTGCCGATAAAGCGGGACTCAAAGCAGGCGATGCTATTATTCAAATTGGTGACGTAATGCTGAAAGATTTTAAAGATGATGCCTCTCAATTGCTTAAAGGTGCCAAAAACACCAAAATCGACATCAAATACATTCGTCAAGGCAAAACGTTGAGTACGCAATTGGTTTTGGATGAAGTAGATCTTAAAGCGGTACCTTTTTTCGGAAAAATTGACGCTAAAACGGGTTATATTGTGTTGACTAGCTTTACCAAAAAAGCTTCTTCGGAAGTAAAAGAAGCTTTGGAACAACTCAAAAGAGAAGGGGCAGATCGTATTGTTTTGGACTTACGCGATAATCCCGGCGGACTGTTGAATGAAGCGGTGAATATTTGCAATTTGTTTGTTCCCAAAAATGAGATTATAGTTACCACTAAATCGAAAGTAGAAAAATATAATAATACCTATAAAACCACTCGCGAACCTGTAGATTTGAACATACCTGTAGTAGTTATTGTCAATGGACGAAGCGCTTCTGCCTCAGAGATTGTAGCAGGTGCGTTGCAGGATTTGGATCGTGCGGTAGTAGTGGGGAGCCGTAGTTTCGGTAAAGGGCTGGTTCAGCGCCCGATTGATCTGACCTACGGTACGCAAATAAAAGTGACTATTTCTCGTTACTACACACCTTCAGGACGTTGCATCCAAGCCTTGGATTATGCTCGAAAAGATAAAAATGGAGCGGCCATACGCACCGAAGAAAAAAATTACACTGCTTTTAAAACGCGTAAAGGAAGAACCGTGTACGATGGAGGAGGCATTCAACCTGATGTTGAGCTTTCAGAAACGCAAGTGAGTGCCATAGCCAATGCCGTAATTAAAAACGATGCTATCTTTGATTATGCTACCACTTATTATTACAAAAATCCCAATCTCGGGACTACCATTCCTACGATAAACGACGCAGATTATGCAGATTTTAAGCAATTTTTGAAAACCAAAAAATTCAATTTGGATACCGAAACCGAGTTGAATTTGAAAAAGACTTTGGCAGCGGCCAAAAAAGAAAAAATTGACGAAGCGATTATTGCAGAATACCAACAATTGTTAAACGCCATCCAAAAAAGTGAATGGAACGCTTTGGACAAAAATCAAAAAGAAATCAAAAATTTATTGCTGGACGAGATTATCAAGCGCTACCAATACCAAGAAGGATTGTATCAATACTACATTAAAAATAATTCTGAAATCAAAAAGGCAGTAAGTGTGTTGAGTACTTCGGCGGAGTACAATAGTATCTTGAAGATGTAAAAGAAATACCCAATAGAAATCAGCATCTATTCTTAAACATATTAGGCATATAAGCATTCAAGTCAATGTCTGAAATTTTTGAACCATATAAGAAATTTAAGGTCATATAAGTTAGTTTTAATGGATATTAAATTCTTCTCTTAATGTTTTACAAAACATAACTCTAGTTTAAAAACAGTACTAGTGTCATTTCGAGCGCAGTCGAGAACCATTACTAAATCTCGACTGCGCTCGATATGACAAAAAACAGCAATTGTGTAAGTGGAAATCTAAGATTCATAATTTATATGATTACCCTCTCTTCATCTCAATATGTGGAATATCATCTTCTAAATATATATCGCTAATGGCCACAAAGCCATGGCTTTCATAGAATTTTTTCAAGTACAATTGTGCGCCAATCGTAATGACAGTTTCTTTAAAATGAGATGCAATGCCTGCAATTGCGTTTTGCATGAGCTCATGTCCCCATTTTTTATCTCTATAATAGGAATCCACCACTACACGTCCGATGGAAGCTTCTGGAAAACTTATGCCTGGTGATAATAAACGGGCGTGGGCTACAATTTTGTCCTCGTAGGTTCCAAAAAGATGGAGTGCCTTTTTGTCTTTTCCGTCTAAATCCAAATAGACGCAGTTTTGCTCCAATACAAAAATTTCACTTCGTAGTCTCAAGATATCATACAATTCGTCTACGGTCAAATCATGAAATGCTTTAATTTGCCAGTGTAACCCCATTTTTTATTTTTTTCTTTTAATAATTTTTACCGATTTGATAATAGATTCCAGCTCAAACATAACATCGCGTTTATCATCTGCTGGCGAATAACAAAAGCCTTCAATCACCATCAATCTCCTATATTCTTTGTCAAAAATAACATAATTGATAAATGGTCCCGACATGAAATCATTTTTTAACTCCCAGGTTCCTTTTGATTCATAGGTGGTGCAGTTGTCTAATTGTATGGTAGATAAATAAGGTGCATACCCTTTTTCGGTAATCATGGGCATTTGAATGTCCTTACCTTTAATGTATAAGTTGCCAATTGAATCCCGCATTTTTATAATAGATCCAATGGGGTCTTTGCGAGAAATGGTTTCTAACGGTACATGATAGAGTAATAAACTCATGCTTCCACTAGTGATTTCTTTTTTCAACCAAATTAATCGAGGTTTTTGCAATGCGTAGGTAAAGGTTTCGGGAACCTCTATTTCGATCTGAAATTTATTTTTGAATATTTTGGGGTTTAATAGCGCCTCTCGATTGTTTTTTTGAACGACTTCAATTTCGCCTTTCTTTAGCGTTTGAATCATTTCGGGAGCGTGTTTTTCTAGAAGATATAAAAGTGTATCCGTGGTAGAGCCCGACAAATGAAAGACGGTTTGGGGAGCAGCATATTTGTTTTTTTTGATTTCGAAAAAGGTGTTTTTTCCTTTTTTGATGACGATAATAGAACGGCTATCGGTAATAAATCCTTCTACTAATTTATCTGCGTATTGATTCAGGGTAAAAAGTGGTTCTTCTTGCGGAAGCCCTATAACTGGAGCTGCAAATTTATTGCGCAAGGTGTCACCCACTTCACCATTCCATAGCGCATCATTCATGATCACCGAGATTGTATTGATGTCTCCAGAGGATTCGCGCAATACGTTGTCTTGTTTTTTGGAACAAGAAATTATAAATGTGAAAAAGAGGAGGTATAAAAAATGGGCTTTATTCATAATTTTAAAATTAAAAATAAAACCCAAAAGTAACCTAATTTATTGTATTATCCGTTTATTTTCAACTTCATTCCGGGCTTTAAATCGCTTGCATTAATTCCATTCCATTTTTCTAAGTCGGAAATAGTAACTCCTGGATATTTTTTTGAGATGCTATACAATGAGTCACCTTTTTTAACATAATAGTCGTTAGTAATTCCTTTAGGTTTTGAAGGATAAATTTCTCTCTTTTTAAAGGAATCAGCCGTGGCGTTATTGGTTACAATAGCAATTTCATTTTTAGCTACAATTAGTGTCTTACCTGCTGTGATTTTATTTTTAACAATTGAATTCCATGAAATTAAATCAGTAGTAGGTGTCCCGAATTTCTTTGCAATGGTGCCCAAGTTATCACCTTCTTGTACCACATACGTAATGTCTTTTAATTCAGGTTTTACGCCTACTTGTGCCACTACAGCATTGGAGTTGGTTATGTTAATCCTTGCGCCAGGGGTAAAGCTAGTAGCTGTAATTGGATTCCATTTTTTTAGATCCTCAGCAGAAATATTGTATTTTGCAGCAATAGTATTGAGATTATCACCTTTTTGAACAATATGTTGCGTAGGGTTTTCTGCGACCAACAGCGAGTCTATGGACTTGTCATCTTTGACAGTTTTGTTTTCCGCTAGGGATTGCTGGGATGTAAAAGAGGGAGTGTTGAGGGCTGGACGTGTCGATTTTATTTTTAAAATTTTACCCATTGCCACGGTATTCCCTTTGATATTATTCCACTTTTTCAAATTGGCAACCGATACTTTGTAATCGGCGGCGACTGTATTTAAATTATCCCCTTTTTTAATTTTATACCATTCGTTGATAGTGGTAGTGGCTTCTTTAGTAGTGGTATTTGCGGCAATAGCGCTAGGAGTGTTCCATTGTACAGGATTTTTCCTTTTTTCATTGTCATATGCTGTGTAGGCGTATATCTTTTCTTCATTCGAAGTAAAAAGGCCAATTTTGCTATGAGGTAGTCTTAAATAATGCGCTTGATTGTCGTAAACTGGAATGACATTCATTTTATAAGACGGATTAAGTACTTGTAATTCGCTTATCGAAACGTCTATTAAATCTGCAATTTGTTTAAAAGTTATTTCTTTTTGAATACGAATCGTATCCGTTTCAAAGTGCTTTAATTTGGCACGTTGTGGAACTATCCCATGCTCTTTATGGTATTCGTATAAGTACATGGTCGCCAAAAAGGCAGGAAGATAGCCTTGTGTTTCTTTTGGAAGATGGGTTTTAATTTTCCAAAAATTGTGATAACCGCCAGAGCGTCTTATGGCTTTGGTTACATTTCCAGGTCCTGAATTATAGGAGGCTAGCACCAAATCCCAATCCTGAAATAGAGGATACATGTTGGCCATGTATTGGGCTGCTGCTTCAGATGATTTTAACGGATCCGATCGTTCATCGATATAGGAGTCAATTTTTAAATTGTATTGTTTGCCCGTATGATACATGAACTGCCACAGTCCAGTCGCGCCAACTCTCGACACGGCTTTTGGATTTAAGGCCGATTCTACAACGGCAAGATACTTTATTTCTAATGGAATGTTTTTATTGGCTAATGCTTCTTCAAAAATGGGAAAATAGTATTCGGAGGTGGCCATTAATTTGCCAAAAGCATGCCGTCTGTTTTTTAAGAATGATTTTATTAAGTTTTCAAGACCTTGATTGTATTCGATATGAAAGGGTGATTTGGCATCCAAGGCGGCTAACCGTTCTTTAAGTAAAGCCGTTGGTAATTCTTGATCGATGGTTACATCGGTATTTAGAGTCTGAATATCGGTCGCTAAGTCATTGTAAATGTCGCTGGTTGCTAACTCTTTCATCCAAAGGCTATCCATTACTTCTGTTTTGGAATGGCTCACAAAAGTTTGTTTGATAGAATCGAGATAACTAACTGGTTTTTCAATCATTGGTGCTGTTTTTACTTCTTCAACTTGCTGCGAAAATACAGTTAGTGAAAAAAGAAAAAAGAAGCTTAATGTGGTATTTTTAAAACTCATAGATTTTATATTCAAAGTGCTTTTTTCCAAATGCTTACATACGACAATTGCAAAAATACTTGGTAAGAACTAAAAAAAACCATAAATATTGTTAAATATACAACATTTATGGTTTTTAAGGTACTTTTATTTTAAAAAACAGAGTTAAAGTAAGATTTTTCAATAGCACATTTAGCTTCTGATTTGCTGCTGTGCTGTATAATCTTATTCTAAAATAGCGGCGATACCCGGTAAAGTTCTACCTTCTAGCATTTCAAGCATGGCGCCACCTCCTGTAGAAACGTAGCTCATTTTTTCTTCGAAACCAAATTGTTTCACTGCTGCAACTGAATCTCCACCACCTACTAAAGAAAAAGCGCCATTAGCAGTAGCTTCTGCGATGTAATCTCCTAATGCAATAGTTCCTGCTGCAAAAGTTGGCATCTCGAAAACTCCTAATGGTCCATTCCAAAGAATCGTTTTTGAGGCCAAAATAACTTCTTTGAAGTTGGCTAATGATTTTGGACCTGCATCCAAACCTTGCCATCCGTCAGGAATTGCTTTTACATCCACAATTTGTGTGTTGGCTGTATTTGAAAAATCATCTGCAGCAACCACGTCAACAGGAATGTGGATTTGAACTCCTTTTTCTTTCGCTAAACGCAAAATTTCAAGTGCTAGTTCTTGTTTGTCATCTTCACAAATTGAATTTCCAACAGAACCACCTAAGGCTTTTACAAAAGTAAAGGTCATACCTCCACCAATGATCATGTGGTCCACTTTATCCAAAATATTTTCAATAACTGTAATTTTAGAAGATACTTTAGAACCACCTAAAACAGCAGTAACTGGTTTTTCGCTATTTTTCAATACTTTGTTTAAGCTTTCAATTTCTTTAGCCAATAACGTTCCAAAACATTTACTAGTTGCAAAAAATTGTGCAATGATGGTCGTAGAGGCATGTGCTCTATGAGCTGTTCCAAAAGCATCGTTTACATAGATATCTCCTAATGCGGCTAATTGTTTAGCAAAGTCAACATCACCAGCTTCTTCTTCTTTGTAAAAACGTAAGTTTTCTAACAATAGTACTTGTCCTGGTTGTAGGTTGGCTGCCGCTGTTGTTGCTGGTTCACCAATACAATCTGAAGCAAATTGAACAGGTACTCCAAAAACTTCAGAAACTTTTGCTACAATATGACGTAACGAATATTTGTCTTCCGCTCCTTTTGGTCTTCCTAAGTGTGACATTAATATTACGCTTCCACCATCGGCTAAAATTTTGTCAATTGTAGGTTTGGCAGCTTCGATACGGTTAGCGTCTGTTACATTGAAATTTTCATCCAATGGCACATTAAAGTCTACACGGATAATCGCTTTTTTATCTTTGAAATTGAAATCGTTTAATGTTCTCATTATATAAAGTATTTAATTGTAAATTATAATCTTATCTCACAAAGATAAACTATTTTGTCTTTCGGCTTTCTAGCTTAATCTATTAAAATATACTTAATTAATAACGAAAACGATGTAATTTTTTAATAAAATCAAATTTTTGACTTAAAAAAAATAGTATCGCATTATTTCGTTTTTTTTGAGTTTGAAAGATGATTCAAGTGCCATAAAAAAATCCAAAGCATGAGACGATTCTTTGCTTTGGATTTGATGATTTATTATTGAAAAAAGTGCTGTGATTACGCGATATTCATTTCTGGGATATCGCCTTCTATAATTAAGGAGGCTTCCGTTGCTTTGATTATTTCTTCGATGCTCACTCCTGGCGCTCGTTCTAATAATTTAAAACCTTTAGGTGTGATTTCCATAACGGCCAACTCGGTCACTACTTTTTTTACACAACCTACGCCGGTTAGTGGTAAGGTACATTTTTTGAGAATTTTGCTTTCGCCTGCTTTGTTTACGTGCATCATGGCCACAATAATGTTTTCCGCAGAGGCGACTAAATCCATGGCGCCGCCCATTCCTTTGACCATTTTTCCTGGAATTTTCCAGTTGGCAATATCGCCGTTTTCGGCAACTTCCATAGCTCCCAAAATGGTTAAATCAACATGTTGCCCTCTAATCATTCCGAAACTTGTGGCCGAATCAAAGAAACTAGCGCCTGGTAAGGTGGTAATGGTTTGTTTTCCGGCATTAATTAAATCGGCATCTTCTTCGCCTTCAAACGGGAAAGGTCCCATGCCTAACACCCCGTTTTCGCTTTGAAATTCTACCGAAATATCTTCTCTTACATAATTGGCTACCAAGGTTGGAATCCCGATGCCAAGGTTTACAAAGTAACCGTCTTGTACTTCTTTTGCAATGCGTTTTGCTATATCTTCTTTTGTTAGCATAATTTTGTTTTTTGAAACATAAAAGTCATATAATTTTTGTTTTAGGATCGTCTATTAAACCTTTTGAATCAAATAGGGTTAAGTACGTTTTCACTTCAGACTGAATACTAAAAAAGGACCACTGAACACTATCTTTTCCTAACCGTTCTTTGCTCTATTCGTTTTTCATATTTTTCTCCTTGAAAAATACGTTGCACTAAAATTCCAGGAATGTGAATTTGATTCGGATCCAAAGTGCCTGCTTCGACTAATTCTTCTACTTCGGCAATGGTAATTTTTGCGGCACCACACATGCAAGGATTAAAGTTTCGAGCTGTTCCTTTGAAGATTAAATTACCTGCTGTATCGCCTTTCCAGGCCTTAACAATCGCAAAGTCTGCTTTGAAAGCTTCTTCCATGATGTGCATTTTACCATTGAATTCGCGTACTTCTTTTCCTTCTGCTACTTCAGTTCCATAACCAGCAGGGGTGAAAAAAGCAGGAATTCCGGCTTGAGCTGCTCGGCATCGTTCGGCAAGAGTACCTTGCGGAATTAAATCAACTTCTAATTCTCCAGACAGCATTTGGCGTTCAAATTCAGCATTTTCGCCTACGTACGAAGAAATCATTTTTTTGATTTGTTTGTTTTGCAAGAGTAAGCCAAGGCCAAAATCGTCTACGCCAGCATTATTGGAGATACAAGTTAGTTGCTTGGTCTCTTTTTGGACTAAAGCAGCAATGGCATTTTCGGGTATGCCACAAAGGCCAAAGCCGCCTAACATTAAGGTCATTCCGCTCTCAATCCCCGAAAGGGCTTCTTGAACATTTGAAACGGTTTTATTTATCATAAGTAATAGTTTAAAAGGTAGCTACAAACGAAATCGATTTCGTATTTTGATTTCGGATTAGCTTAAAATGGGTAAAAGGAAAGTAATGTTAATTTTAAATGAAAACAACGATAGTCCACTTGATGAACTATCGTTGTTTATTATGAATTACAGTTCAAATTCTTCTGTACTTTGTTCTACAGCGGTTGTGTCCACTACCACTTTTTTTCTTGGGGTATAACAATCTACTTTGATAGATAAGTTAGCCGGTCTTTCGAAAGGATCTTTAGATACTTGAAGGGTTGCATCTTCGTAACATTTTTTCATAAAATAACCCCATACAGGCAATGCGGTTGCAGCACCTTGTCCGTAGGTTAAGGTTTTGAAACGTGCCGAACGATCTTCGCAACCTACCCATACACCTGTAACTAAGTTGGGTACCATTCCCATAAACCATCCGTCAGATTGGTTTTGAGAAGTTCCGGTTTTACCTGCAATTGGGTTTTTGAACATGTATGGATAACCTGTCCAACGATGATCGCCTGAACCACCACCTTCGGTTCTTAATCGAGCACCTGATCCGCTTTCGGTTACGCCTTCTAGTAATTTAATTACCGCAAAGGCAATATCTTTATTCAATACATCATGCGATTCTGGAATGGGTTCGTAAATCACTACGCCACTTTTGTCTTCTATTTTTGTTAAAAATTGCGGTTTCACATAAACCCCTTGATTAGCAAAAGTGCTGTAGGCAGCCACCATATCTTCTACAGTAATTTCTACGGCGCCTAAGGCAATGGAAGGTTGGTTAATGATTTCAGATTTTACGCCTAATTTATGGGTCAATTCAACTACTGCTTCTGGACCTGTTTTATCAATTAATTTTGCCGAAATGGTATTGATAGAGTAGGCCAAACCTTGTTTTAAAGTGACCATTCCACGGTATTTGTTGTCAGAGTTTCTTGGCTCCCAATCTTCAGTAACGTGGTGACGTCCTTTGTGAATCATAAAAGGAGAGTCGATGATAGAGTCGCAAGGCGACATGTTCAATTGTTCGATGGCCGTAGCATAAACAAACGGTTTAAAAGTAGAGCCTACTTGTCTCGCTCCTTGTCCTACGTGATCGTATTGAAAGTATTTATAATTGATGCCGCCAACCCAAGCTTTGATGCTTCCAGTTTGTGGCTCCATAGCCATTAAACCAGATTGTAAAAAGTGTTTGTAATAACGAATAGAATCCATAGGTGTCATTACGGTATCAATTTCTCCTTTCCAAGAGAACACTTTCATTTTGGTTTTTACATTAAAAGAAGCGATTATTTCATCCTCAGATTTTTCCATGCCTTTCATGATGCTCCATCGGCTAGAGGATTTCATGGCTTGTTTTAAAATGCGTTGTGTTTCGGCTTCAGTAATATTAATAAATGGAGCGTTTTTGTTTCCTTTTTGTTGTAAAAAGAATTCCTCTTGCATATTGGCCATGTGTGCATTTACGGCTTCTTCTGCATAAGTTTGCATTCTTGAGTCGATGGTAGTATAAATTTTCAAACCATCTTTGTAGATATCATAATCTGTACCATCTGGTTTTTTGTTTTCTTCTACCCATTTTTTCATATAATCTCTAAGGTATTCTCTAAAATAAGTAGCAATACCGTCTTTATGAGTTTCTAGTTTGAAATTGAGTTTTATCGGCAAACTTTGTAATTGCAATTTTTGTTGTTCATTAATAATTTTGGCTTTTTCCATTTGGTGCAAAACCACATTACGACGATTTTTTACGCCTTGTGCATTACGAATTGGATTATAAAGTCCTGAATTTTTGAACATACCTACCAAAATAGCCGATTCTTCAATGCTTAAATCTTTAGGCGCTTTTGAAAAATAAGTTTTCGCTGCCGAGCTTACTCCAACCGAGTTGTTTCCAAAATCATAGACATTACAATACATGGCAATGATTTCGTTTTTGGTATATTGGCGCTCCAAACGAATGGCAATAATC
This sequence comes from Flavobacterium sp. LM5, assembly GCF_002017945.1. NCBI lineage: Bacteria > Pseudomonadati > Bacteroidota > Flavobacteriia > Flavobacteriales > Flavobacteriaceae > Flavobacterium > Flavobacterium sp. LM5. Next base: position 530,463 of record NZ_MUFX01000001.1, read on the forward strand.
CATTCTTTCATTTTTTGTACGATTCGGAAAGGCAAGAATTTCGATCCTTCTCCGTGGAATAATTGTTTGGCTAATTGTTGGGATAAAGTACTGGCACCGCCACTAGTTCCTAGACTCAAAACAGCTCTTAAAGTACCTCTGCCGTCAATTCCGGAATGTTCGTAAAAACGAGTATCTTCGGTCGCTACCAAGGCATCTACCAAGTTTTTCGGCAAATCAGAATACTTTAATTGCGAACGATTCTTTTGGAAATATTTTCCCAAAACTACTCCGTCAGATGAGATGATTTCCGTAGCTAAATTAGAGTCTGGATTTTCTAAATCTTCGAAAGAAGGCATAGATCCAAAAAGTCCCCATGAAGCAAAAAGGAAAAACAGGGCAATTATCCCCAAACCATAAAAGTAGATTTTCCAAAATTTCTTTTTATAGTAATTGATGTCTTTATCAATTCCTTTAGTCGATGTGTTGTTTTTTTTGACAGCCATAATGTTATTCTGTTTTTTCAATTCTAAAGCCCACATTGGTAATTCCTTCCAAAACAGGAACCCCAGGGACTTTACCGTTTTCTCTTACTGCTTGTTTAATGTAAACTTTGAATTGTCCGTTAAACTTAATTTTTTCTTTATAAAAGAGCTTGCTTTCCTTTAAATCTGAGAAACCATCGCCTAGCAAGGTACCATCTGGATTGGCCATTTGGTATTCTAAAGTATCTACTTTGGTAAAGCCATTTTTCTTTTCGATGGCCACAATCAAGAAGATGTTATTGAATTTGTAATCGTCATTGGCTCTCAAATTCACAAACAAATTGTATTGTTGCGTGGAGTCCAATACAGGCAAATCGAAGGAAACAATACTGTCTTTGTTCCAGCCTTCGCCGACTGATTGGTATTCATCAAAAACTCTTTTCTTGTCACAGGCCAAAAAAAGCATAACAATTGAAAATAAAAGGCAACTATTTCTTATCCCCATTTTTTGTAATGATTATAGGTTTTCTTGGTTCATTAGGTTGATTTGTATTTGGCTTTTTCTCAGAATTATTTCCTCTGTTTCTGTTGTTTTGGGGGCGTTTTTTGTTGCCCGTTGCCCCAGTTGGTTTATTGGTATTGCCTGCTGGAACTGGATTTTTTGCTGGAGCTTTTGGCGCATTCACCGAAGTGTTAGGGGTTATGGCAGCTCCTGCTTTACGTTTTTTAGCTGGACGTTTTTTGGCTTTGGGTTGGTCAAAACGAGTCAAACTTTCTTGGCCCATAGCGTTGTTAAAGTTTTTCTCTGGTTCGGCTACCACTTCTAGAGCATAGTCTTCTAACGATGAAACTTTGTTTTTTAGTTTGTTTTCGGCAATGATTTCTTGAACCTGTTCAATTTTTAGCACATGCCAATTGGCGAAATTATTCGTGTAAGCAAACCACATTAAGCCTTTGAAAATATCTTGTTTTTGACAGATAGCATCTCCTTTTTCGGTCACTAATTTGGTGTCGAAATTTGGAAAATGTTTCAAAGCATCCATGTAGGTGTCTAGTTCATAATTCAAACAACATTTCAATTTTCCACATTGTCCTGCTAGTTTTTGTGGATTCAAAGACAATTGTTGGTAACGTGCTGCTGAAGTGTTTACACTTCTAAAATCGGTCAACCAAGTCGAGCAACATAGCTCTCTTCCGCAAGAACCTATTCCTCCTAAACGAGCAGCTTCTTGACGGAAACCTACTTGTTTCATCTCGACTCTGGTGCTAAATTCTTTGGCAAAATCCTTTATTAATAAACGGAAATCGACACGATCGTTGGCGGTGTAGTAAAAAGTAGCTTTGGAACCATCACCTTGAAATTCGATATCCGAAATTTTCATTTCTAATTTATGCTGAATAGCTAATTCACGTGCACGAACTTTCATAGGTTCTTCTTTATCTCTAGCAGCAGACCAAATATCGATGTCTTTTTGAGAGGCTTTTCTATAGATTTTTGGAATTTCTCCACTGTTATGGTTGACTCCTTTTTTCTTCATTTGAATTTTTACCAACTCCCCAGTTAGCGTCACAATTCCGATATCGTGACCCGGTGAAGCTACCGTTGCCACGATGTCTCCCATACTTAAGGTTAGTTTTTCGGTATTGCGGTAAAATTCTTTTCTTCCGTTTTTGAAACGTACTTCGACACAGTCAAAAGGCGCTTCGCCATTGGGTAAACTCATGTTCGAAAGCCAATCAAAAACGGTTAATTTGTTGCAGCTATCGGTGCCGCAAGTCCCATTATTTTTACACCCCTTTGGTGCGCCACCATCGGAAGTTGAACAACTTGTACAAGCCATAATTATATTGTGATGTTGCCAAAAAAGCAACTTGAGTTCATACTGAAATTTAATCCGTAAAGATAGTATATTTTAATTGTATGTTACAACCGTAAAAATGAAGGATACTTCTTAAAATTGTACTAAAATAATTGGGGTTAATTAGTACTCTTTTTTTGAATGGGATCAACTAATTTAAATTGTATCACTTGGCTAATAAAAAATCTTCGTAGTTGTCGGGGTTTATTATTGTTGTCGTTACATTGTTGTAATTGTCTAAAAACGTAGTAGGAATTTTACATTTCGCAGCCCTATTCCATTTGATTTCACAAGCTAAAAGTTGGTCATTTCTTTTTTCGATATAATCAATTTCTTGCTGTTGCGTAGTTCTCCAAAAATGGCACTCAGCTTCTTCTTGTTGGATATTTAAATATTTTATTCGCTCGCTAATAATGTAGTTCTCCCACAAGTTTCCTGTGTCGTTTCTTTGGTTTATGGCATTGAAATTCCCCGTAACTGCATTGATAATTCCATTGTCATAAAAATATATTTTCTTGCCTTTTTTAATTTCATTTCGAACATTGTTTGAAAATGCGGGTAGTTTGAATATCACAAAAGCTTTTTCTAATAAATCAATATATTTTTCAACGGTTTTATTATCTATTTGTATGAGTTTGCTCAATTCATTGTAATTTACTTCGCTGCCTACTTGTAGTGCTAATGCTTTTACTATTTTCTGCAGTACGACAGGTTTTGCTATTTGCTCCAATAGAAATAAATCTTTGTATAAGTAACTATTAGCGATGAGTTTGATATGCTCTTTAGCATCAACTGGATTACTAATTATTTCTGGGTAATTACCGTAAATAAGTCGTTGTTCAATATTTCTCTTTTCTTCTAAGAGTCCTTTGTGGGTAACCATTTCCGAGAAGGCAATAGGAAATAAATACATTTCATATTTTCTGCCTGTTAGGGGTTCGTTGAGTTTGTTAGCTAATTCGAAACTGGAGGATCCGGTAGCAATGACTTGTACGGATTTGATTTGATCGACGATGATTTTGAGCACAATGCCAATGTTTATTACTCGTTGCGCTTCGTCAATCACTAAAATTTCGTTGTCGCCAATTATATTTTTGAGTTTGGTTACATTAGGATTTTCGAATAAAGTATGCACATCCGATTCGTCTCCGTTTAAGAAAAGTGTTTTTTTGTTTAGGTCTGCAATTAGATGTTGAACAAAAGTTGTCTTGCCTACTTGTCTTGGACCAAATATAAGTAAGGCTTTGCCTTTGAATAAACGGGCTTTGGCATATAAGGCTTGTTCTCTTGTTACCATAAAGTATTGATTTTAAGAAGTCAAATGTAATTGTTTTAGTTTTAATTCCAAAATGATTATGTTTTTTTTGGATTTAATTCCAAAATGATTATGTTTTTTTTGGATTTGATTCCAAAATTATTATGTTTTTGAACCATTTAAGGCATTTTAGGACCTATAAGTTTGGGGTAAAATAAAAACCACCACAAAAAGGATTGTGATGGTTTGTGTTGTTTTATTATATGATTGTTCCTAAAGAACCGGATTGTAGCTCTTTAGCCCCGATTGCTTCGCCAGTTCGCTATCGCTCGGGTGTAAAAAAAAGATTGCAACGGATAGCGGGACCACTGTTCCTTAAAAAACCCTATTTTTTCTGCTCCTAAAAATCAGCTAGAAGCTAGGTTTCTTTAACCGAAATAATTTTTACGGGACAGGCTTTGGCGGCGAGTTCGCAACTTTCTACGATGGTGTGGTCGGGTGATTTTAGGGTGTAAAAACCTTTGGCATTGACACTTTTAATGAGTACCGATTTACCGTCTTTTTTGGACATTTGAAACTGTACGGGTGCCATTTCTACGCAGTAATTGCATCCGATGCATTTGTCTCTTTGCAGGGTGATGATGACCATTAGGCTTCTACTATTTTATATAATTTGTCGGACATACGGATTCTAAACGGCAGTTTGAGGGTGCAATCGTCTCCTTTGGTAGCGCGCTCAGCCGAAGTATCGTTGACAAACATTTCTTCGATAATCATTTCTTGTGCGCCAGTGCTTGGACCCGTTACCAAAATTTTATCGCCCACTTTGATGTCGTAGGCTTCGATTTTGAATTGGCCAATTTCAGCTTTGGGGAAGAAATGGGTGCCTTTGCCAACATACACTTTCTTCTGCGTAGCCACAGAACCGGAAACATCGCTCCATTCGCCTAGCTCTTGTCCTAAATAATATCCCGACCAGAATCCGCGGTTGTACACGGTGTTCAAAGCTTTCATCCAGGTTGCAACTTTTTCTTTGGAGAAAGTGCCGTCATAGTAGGCATCAATAGCTTCGCGGTAGGTTTTGATTACGGTGGCTACGTATTCTGGAGCACGACCACGACCTTCGATTTTGAGGACTTGAATGCCCGAATCGATGACTTGGTCTAGAAAATCTAGGGTGCATAAATCTTTGGGCGACATCATATATTCGTTGTCCAATTCGATTTCGAAACCGGTTTCTTGGTCGATTACGGTATATTTTTTACGGCAGTTTTGTTTGCAAGCGCCGCGGTTGGCAGAAGAGTTGTTGGAATGTAAACTCAAATAGCATTTACCCGAAACGGCCATACACAATGCGCCGTGACCAAAGATTTCAATCTCAACCAGATTCCCGTTAGGGCCTTTGATTTGTTCTTTTTCGATTTGTTCGGTGATTTTTTTTACTTGACGTAAACTCAATTCGCGACTCAACACCATAGTATCGGCAAAAAGGCTGTAGAATTTAATAGTTTCGATATTGGTCACATTCAATTGCGTAGAAATATGAACTTCCATCCCCACGCTTCTAGCCATAGCAATTACAGCTTGATCGGAAGCAATCACCGCAGTGATGTTGGCTTCTTTGGCTTTATTGATTAAGGTTTTGACCACAGATAAGTCGTGGTCATAAATGATGGTGTTTAAGGTCAAATAACTGCGAACGTTTTTGGCTTCACAGCGTTTGGCGATTTCGGCTAAATCATCCATAGTGAAGTTTACCGAGGCGCGGGCTCGCATATTGAGTTGTTCTACTCCAAAATAAACGGAATCACATCCGTTATCTAAAGCGGCTTGCAAGGATTCGAAATTTCCAGCAGGCGCCATTAATTCTATTTTGTTGTTTGTTGTCATTGTGTGTATTGTTTTGACACAGATTTTCACATATTAATTTGTGAAATCTGTGTTTAATTTATTTATGAATCTTTGTCAATGTTTTGAATTTTGAAAAAGATGATGGCTGAAATTTTGGAAAAACTATTTTAAAATTTTATACAATGTATCAGATAAACGTACTCTGAAAGGCACTTCAAAAGTTACTTTGTCGCCAGGTTGTGCGACCGTTTTTTCGATGCCGTTGACCAACATTTTTTCGAGTACAAGTTGTTCGTTTCCAGTAGTTGGACCCGAAACTAAAAGGGTATCGCCTAATTGTAGTTCATTATTTTCAATGACGAAAAGAGCAACTTGCGCTTTTACAAAATAATGTTCGGCTTTACCTAAAAGTGCTTTTTTGATTTTGATTCTTTGACGAATTTTGGCTGGAGTCGTGGCAACTGCCAATGGTGTATCCGAAAGCTCGCCAGAATGTTTGAAAGGTAATTTATCCGATTTTCCTTTTCGGAAGACTTTATTGCCTACTTGTTTTCCTTTCCTCAACTTTACTTGCTCAACTAATGGCAAGTTGATGATGTCTAAACATTCGGTAGAACAACAATTTTGCATAGCTTCTTTGCATTCGTCACATTGAATGAACAACAAATGACAGCCTACATTTTCGCAATTGGTATGGTTATCGCAAGGTTTTCCGCATTGGTGGCATTGCGAAACGATATCGTCTGTGATGCGCTCACCCAAACGATGGTCAAAAACGAAATTCTTTCCGATAAATTTACTCTCCAGATTTTCTTCTTTGATTTGCTTGGCGTAATTGATGATGCCACCTTCTAATTGGAAAACATTTTTAAAACCTTGGTGTTTGAAGTAAGCCGAAGCTTTTTCGCAGCGAATTCCTCCAGTGCAATACATCACCAGATTTTTATCTTCTTTAAAATCTTGTAATTGTTCGTTGATGATAGGCAATGATTCCCGAAACGTTTCCACATCAGGAGTAATAGCTCCTTTAAAATGTCCAATTTCACTCTCGTAATGGTTTCTAAAATCAACTACAATCGTGTTGGGATCTTCTAATATTTCGTTGAATTCCTTGGCTTTGAGGTGTACTCCAATATTGGTTACATCAAAGGTTTCGTCGTTTAATCCGTCGGCCACAATTTTGTCGCGCACTTTTACCGTTAGTTTCAAAAACGAATGATCATCGTGTTCTACGGCTACATTCAAACGAATGTTGCGCATAAATTCATAAGCTTCTAGCGTTTCACGAAAAGCTTCTAAATTTTCGGCAGGGACAGACATTTGGGCGTTGATTCCTTCTTTGGCTACATAGGTTCTACCTAGTGCATCGAGTTTATTCCATTCGATAAATAAATCGTCGCGAAATTTTTTGGGATCTTCAATTTTGGCATACGCATAGAAAGACAACGTGAGGCGTTGTTTTCCGGCTTGGTCAATAAGCTCGGCTCTTTCTTCTGCGCTTAAGGTGTTATACAGTTGCATGCTATAAACGTTTAAGTGAGAATATTTTAGTGAACTCTAATTGGAAGAATTCGGGCGCAAAAGTAGTGTTTTTTTTTCAGTAAACCATAGGTTGTGTGTGATGAACTTGATTTGATAGCGAGAAATTGCTATAAAAAAGAGGTCAGTATTATGCTGCTTCCGCGTTTTTTTTTAGATTTTAATTTCTTGAAGCCTTTGTTGTCTCAAAAATTATACAATAAAAAACAAATCAAATTCTCACAAAAAATAGCTAAAAAAGAAGGTAAGCTATAAAGTGGTTCTCTTTAAGGGTAATAAAAAACTACTTGGACTGGAAATGGATGAAATTGAATGCTGTAGGATAAGATTTCATAAAAAATTAAGTTTATTCTATGACTTGGTGTCATTTCTTTTTTTGTATTCTTCTTAAATAAAGCGTAACAATTGCCTAATTTTTTTAAAATTAACCTTTTGTGTTCTTTAAGTATAGTTTTTTTGGTTAATTTTGAGAGAATTGTGATTCACTAGCAACTTAAAAAATAATACTATGGACTTCGTAAAGGATTATAAAAAGAGTATCGTACTGTTTTTTTCATTTGTTTTTCTTGTTTCTTGTAATAAAAAAGAAAATCAAGCACCACCACCAATTCCAGCTCCTTTTATTACTGTTGTCGCCAAAGATGTTCCGATTTATAAAGAATTTGCCGCTCAAACGTTTGGAGATTTGGATATTGTTTTGACAGCGAGAATCGATGGGATTTTAACGGGTATTCATTTTACCGAAGGACAAAGAGTAAAAAAAGGACAATTGCTTTACACCATAGACCCTTTGGAGTATGAAACTAAAGTGGAACAAATGAAAGGACAAGTAGCTACTTCTCAAAGTAATTTTGTGAATGCAGAAGAGGAATTAAAACGAATAAAACCGTTAGTTGATATGAATGCGGTGAGCAAGCGAGAATATGATGCGGCTGTGGCCAAAGCAAAAGCTGCTCGATCAAATTTAGAAAGTACCCAAGCAGCATTGCGAAACCAAGAATTAGAGAGAAGTTATTGCAATATTCTATCTCCTATTGATGGAATTATTGGTATTAGTAATGCTCGAGTAGGAGATTACATCTCTAGAATGGGAAGTTCTTCTAAATTGAACACTGTTTCTAGATTGGATAAAGTTAGAGTACGATTTACCATTAGTGAGGCTGAATTTTTAGAGTATCGTAAAAAGAATAGTTTAAGTAGCGATAACAAGGCAAATGATATTGAGCTTTTGCTTTCAGACGGAAGTGTTCATCCTTACAAAGGGGTCCTGAATTTTTCGGATGCCAAAATTGATCCTACTACAGGAACCATGACTATTGAAACCACATTCCCTAATCCGGAGAATAATTTGCGTTCTGGACAGTTTTCAAAAGTAAGAGCTTTGATAGAAAACCAACGCAATGCTATCGCAATTCCTCAAAAAGCGGTGACCGAATTACAAGGAATTTACCAAGTATTAGTCATTGATAAGGAAAATAAAATTCAGGTTCGTATTGTTGAAGTAGGGACCAAAGTGGGAGAAGATTGGGTAATCACCAAAGGTATCAATGCAGGAGATAAAGTGGCTATTACAGGAAGTATGTTTATTCAACCTGGCTCCGTAGTAACTCCTGTTCCTTATGTAACCGAAGATAAAAAAGCGAAATAGTTATGGATAATTTTTTTGTAAGAAGACCTATTGTAGCCATAGTTTTATCCATATTTATGGTAATCATAGGAGGTTTATCTATACTAAACACTCCCATTGCTCAATATCCCGAAATTGCACCGCCGGTAGTTCAAATTCAAACCAGTTACCGTGGTGCTAATGCATTGAATGTGGAGCAGGCTGTTGCTACTCCCATTGAACAGAAAGTGAATGGTGTAGAGAACATGTTGTACATGCAATCGACCAACACTGGCGATGGAAGTATGTCGCTTTCGGTAACTTTTGATATGGGAACCGATTTGGATAATGCCACGATGTTAACGCAAAACCGTGTAGCATCGGCCACTTCAACCTTGCCAGTAGATGTGAAAAACACAGGGGTAACTACCAAAAAATCCCTGTCGATGCCGTTGCTTTTATTCTCACTTTCTTCACCCAATAATACGTATAGTTCCGACTTTTTAACGAATTATGCCAACATCAATATTGTAGATGCTTTATCTAGAATAAAAGGTGTAGGTGAAGTAGTTATTTTTGGAGGAAGTAACTATGCGATGCGTATTTGGGTAAAGCCTGATATTTTGGCTAAATACAAGTTGACCATCCCAGATATTATGAGTGCGATTAAGGATCAAAACTCGATTGCTCCAGGAGGAAAATTTGGCGCGCCACCTGCAGAGGATGGGAATGAGTTCACTTATAATGTGACCTTGAAAGACCGTTTGGTTGATATTAAGGATTTTGAAAATATTATCTTAAAATCCAATATTGGTAATCAACAAGTTCGATTGAAAGACGTCGCTACAGTAGCGTTAGGTACTGAAAGTTATGCGTCAAAAGGTGCCTTAAATGGAAAACCTGCAGGGACTATTGGAATCAAGCAAATGCCTGGTTCTAATGCGCTAGAAGTAGCAGCGGCCTGTAAAAAAACGATGGACGAATTGAGTAAAAAATTCCCAGAGGATCTTAAATACGATACCTCATTGGATACTACTTTGGCCATTACAGAGGGAATTAGCGAAATTATGCATACCCTTTTGGAAGCGATATTGCTGGTAATTATCGTGGTGTTTATCTTTTTGCAAAATTGGAGAGCGACTATTATTCCTTTACTTACGGTACCTGTGTCGTTAATTGGAGTATTTATGTTGTTTCCTTTGTTAGGTTTCTCAGTAAACGTATTGTCACTTTTAGGTTTGGTTTTGGCTATTGGAATTGTGGTTGATGATGCTATTGTTGTAGTAGAAGCTGTAATGCATCATATCGAACATGGACTCTCGCCGCGTGAAGCGACCAACAAAGCAATGAAAGAGGTTTCTGGTCCCGTAATAGCTATTGCTGTGGTGTTGACCGCCGTATTTATTCCTGTGGCTATGACTCCTGGAATTACTGGGCGTTTGTACCAACAATTTGCCATTACAATTGCTATTTCAGTAATCTTTTCTGCGATAAGTGCATTGACTTTAAGTCCAGCCTTATGTTCAATATTATTAAAACCTAACCAAGAATCCAAAGGTTGGTTAGGAAAGTTTTTCAAAGTATTTAATCAAAAATTCGAATCATTTACCAATAAGTATACTGGATTTACTGGGTTTTTGATCAAGAAGATGGCTCGTAGCTTTATTTTTATTGGAATAATTATAGGAGCTATCGCTATCTTGGGGACTAAAATACCAGGAGGTTTCGTTCCAGAGGAAGATCAAGGGTATTTATTTGTAAATGTTGAATTGCCAGGGGCTTCTTCTTTGCACAGGACTGAAGCCGTTTGTAAAAAAATAGAAGCTATTTTAGGAACTACAGAAGGTATCGAATATTATACCACCGTATCAGGATATAGTTTGTTAAAAAATTCTATGGCTACTAATAATGGATTCTTTTTTATCTCTCTAAAGGAGTGGAAAAAAAGGGAAAAAGACGTATTCCAAATCATTCAAGAGTTAAATGGGAAATTAGTGTACGCTGTTCCTGAAGCAACGGTTTTTGCTTTTGGACCACCACCTATTAGTGGAATTGGAAATGCGGCAGGTTTTTCTATGATGCTACAAGATAGGGCTGGAAAAACACCGCAATATCTCTTTGATAATGCGCAACGTTTTATGGCTGAAGCTCGAAAACGACCTGAAATCGGTAGTGTAAGAACGACTTTCAATCCTTATGTGCCGCAAATTAGTTTGGATATTGATCGTGAAAAAGTAACCGAGTTGAATTTGTCGCTTTCGGATGTCAATTTAGCCATTGGTGCGAGTTTAGGAGGACAATATGTTAATGAATTCAACAGGTTCGGTCGTCAATATATAGTATTGATTCAAGCCGCTCCAAGTTTTACCTTAAATCCTGACGATATCAACAAAATCTTTGTTCGTAACAAAGACAATGTGATGATCCCTATTTCGAGTATTGCTACTATCAAAAAAGAAAGTGGTCCTGAGTTTACTACCCGATTCAACTTGTATCGATCTGCTGAAATAGGCGGGACACCTGCTCCTGGATACACCTCCTCTGAAGCAAGGGTAGCGCTAGAAGAAACAGCTGTTAAGACACTTCCTTCTGATATGGGTTACGAATGGTCGGCGATGAGTTATCAAGAAAAACAAGCTGAAGGAAAAGGAGCTACCGTTTTCATTATGGCCATTTTATTCGTTTTCTTAATTCTTGCTGCCCAATATGAAAGCTGGAAATTACCTTTTAGTGTATTGTTAGGAACGCCTTTCGCAGTTTTTGGTGCCTTTTTGGGATTATACCTCTGTAAGTTATTTAGTCCTGATTATGTGAACAATGTTTTTGCACAGATTGGATTGGTGATGCTTATTGGATTAGCTGCCAAAAATGCTATTCTTATTGTTGAGTTTGCCAAAGCTGAGTATGAAAAAGGAGTGCCATTGGTTGAAGCAGCTTTAACCGCAGCTAAGCTCCGATTTCGTCCAATTTTGATGACCGCTTTTGCTTTTATTTTGGGAGTTGTTCCTTTGTTAACTGCTTCTGGAGCGGGAGCTCAAGCGCGAAAAGTAATGGGAATGACCGTGTTTAGCGGAATGCTAGTCGCTACCATAATGGGTGTATGTTTTATTCCAGTGCTTTTCGTTTTTGTGGAAAGAATTGGAAAAAAGAAACATCAAGAAAATGCGGTTGAATCTACAAAATCTATCAGTCATGAAGAATAAATTTAAATTAGGGCTACTATTAGTACTGCTTGCGTTTTTACCAGTAAGTTGTTTGGTAGGTCCAAAGTACAAAGCGCCAGAGTTACAGGAAGCAAGCAAATATCGATTTTCACAAAATGCCGATACTACAAGAACAGTACTTAATGTAAAATGGTTTGATATTTTTAATGATGATGTGCTAAAAGGATTGATCAACAAAGGCATTGAAAATAATTTTGATTTAAGAACCGCAGTTTCTCGTTTAGAGCAAGCCAAAGCCAATTTAGGATTTACTAAAGCCAATGTTTTTCCATCTTTTCAGTATAGTGCTGGAGTTAATACGGCTCAAAATTTCATTCAAAATTCATCATTAATTGGAAGTATGTCCTGGGAAATTGATTTCTGGGGCAAATTACGCCACGAAAATAGAGCGGTTCAAAATGAATTGTTAGCTACTGAAGAAGCACGCAAAACGGTCATGGCTGGAATTGTTAGCGATATTGCCACCGCTTATTTTCAATTAAGAGATCTAGACAATCAGTTAGAAATCACAAAACAAACGCTAAAAACGCGCCAGGATTCTTACGTAATTATTTCAGATCGTTTCAAGAGCGGGTATACTTCTGAATTGGATAAAGTACAAATTGAACAACAGGTGGCTATTGCTGAAGCTGCAATTCCTAACATAAAAAGACAAATCACGGTACTAGAAAACACGATCTCAATTCTGCTGGGTCAAATGCCTGGTCCTATTGAAAGAGGCAAGCAAAACAAGGACCAATTAATGGTTAGCGACTTACCAACAGCAATTCCGTCCTCGTTGTTGCAAAATCGTCCAGATGTAAAAAGAGCAGAATTGCAATATGTGGCAGCTCACGAACGCATTGGAGTGGCGCAAGCCATGCGTTTTCCTTCTTTTAATATTGCAGCTATTGCTGGATTTGCAACTCCAAAAATTGGTGATTTGTTTGATAGTGGTGCATATAGAGATAATGCTTCAGTCGGAATAACTGGACCATTATTTCAATTTGGTAAAAATAGAAGACGTGTAGAAATTAATAGACAATTGGCGGAACAATCTAAAATTAGTTATGAAAAGACCTATTTGGTAGCAATTGCTGAAGTGGAAAACGCTATTCAAAATGCCACCACTTTTAAAGAAGAGTACGAAGCCAGAAGTCGACAAGTGGCAGCTGCCAAGAAGAACTATGAATTGTCTTATGCAAGATATTATAATGGCTATGTATCCTATCTAGAAGTATTAGATGTTCAACGTTCTTTATTTGATGCCGAAATTAGTTTGTCACAATTGTCGCAACGTCAATTGACCGCTATGGTACAACTTTACAAAGCGCTTGGTGGAGGTTGGAATTAGAGAAATCAAACGTGCTATAAAACAAAAAAACATCCCGTTAAAAGGGAGGCCACTGAAAAACCTCGTCGAATTTGATAGGCATTGTTTTTAGACAATAAAAAAACGCTTATAATTGGAATTTTACCTTCCTTTTATAAGCGTTTTCTCTTTTTGATTAATTTTATTTGAGATTTTATTGTGGCTACATTTCGATTTATCTAAGTTCATTTTAGATGAATCTGGAAGTAGACTTGATTTGCTACATTAATTTCAGTATTCTTTTTAAATTGACTGTAAAAATAGCCATTGCACCCTGCATTTGCATATTTTCTATACCGTACGATAGTGCTCTGTCATAACCATGTACATTCTTTAACTCACTATTTTTAGCCTCTATCTTGTATCGATGTTTTGCTTTTTCCTTGTAATATTCTGTTTCTTGAAAATCTATTTGGTCTTGATGTAATTTTGATTTTATAGATACCGAATACGTTTTTGTTTTGGCTCCATCTTTATAGCAACCTTCTTTTAAAGGACAAGACTTGCATTTTTTGATATCAAAATAATAAGTATCTACTTGATTTGCCCCGACATCTTTGGTTCCCCCTCGTGCTTTTCGTATTGCCATATGTCCTGCTGGGCAAACAAACCTATCAGCATCTTTATTGTAGTCAAATTTATCTTCATCTTTTCTAAATCCTTGTGCTATCGATGGATTTAGTTTTGCTACTATTTTAATGTTTTGTTCACTTGTTATTTTTAGGTTTTCTTTTCCAGAATAAGCAGCATCGCCAATAATGGTGTCAACATCAATTCCGTTTTCTTGACTAATTTCTAAAAGTTTAGGCAATTCCGGTCCATCGCCTTTTTCTCCTGATGTAACTACGGCCGCTGTAATGATGCGTTCTTGGGTCATTGCCAAATGGGTCTTGTATCCAAAAAAGGAGCTCTCGGCAGATTTATGGCCTATTTTTGCATCGGTATCTTTTGATAGCGTTAAATTTTCTTGAGTATCTTCTAGGGTTTCTTTTAGCAGATTTAATTTTTCTTTCACAGCGGGTATTGAACTTATCGATGGCTCATTTTCGATACGTTTTCCTAAGTCTTTGCAATAAGCTAGTTCCTTTTCTAAATCATTATCGGTATTTTTTTCAGGCATACGTTCTTTGAATTGGTCGTCAAAGATGTATACTGTTTTTCGAAGAAGTTTTGAACGTTCTCTCAATACATCGATAGCTGAAAATGGATTGGATCTTGATAAAGTATGTGTGGCATCAACGATAATAGACCTCGAACGGATGATACCTTTTTCAATAGCGATGGCTACCGTTTTGTTTATCAATAGATTTAATAAATCGGTGTCTTTTAAACGCAGTCTTCTGAATTTTGTCAACGAACTAGAATTGATAACATCGTCTTCTGGATTCATGTCCAAAAAATATTTAAAGGACATATCGTAACGCGAACGCTCTACTACATCAACATCAGAAACGGTATAAATTGTTTTAAGAAGCAGATACTTGAACATACGAACAGGACTTTCTGCCATACGCCCATTATCGGCGCAGTATTTATTCAATAACTCGTCGTAAATAAAGGAAAAATCAATCAAATCATTGATCTTTCTTAAAATATTTTCCTTTGGAACGATTAAATCATACAATGTAGAATGCTCGCTGAATCGTATTGTTTGTTGCTGTACTAACACTTAAAAAATATTAAAATTACAGCTAAATATAATAAAAAAGGAGCAGGAAAGCTAAGCTTTCTACTCCTTTAATTATCGCTTTTATTCCTTAAAGTACTTTTTCAGTGGCCTCTTAAAAGGATGTTTTTTTGTTTTATGTTGAATGTACTTAGCACACTTCGTTATAAGCATCTTTCAAGTTGTCGGCGATCATTTCGGCTGGACGACCTTCAATATGATGGCGTTCTAGCATGTGTACCAACTCACCATTTTTGAACAAAGCAATAGAAGGTGAAGAAGGAGGAAAAGGAAACATATGTTGTCTGGCCGCATCAACCGCTTCTTTATCAACACCTGCAAAAACAGTGATTAATTGATCTGGTTTTTTTGCTCCATCGATACTCAAAATGGCTCCTGGACGTGCATTTCTAGCTGCGCAACCACAAACAGAATTGACTACAACTAGCGTAGTTCCCTCTTTTTTAATGGCTTCATTTACGTCATCAGCATTGTGTAAATCTTGAAAACCTGCCGAAGTTAATTCAGCTTGCATGGGTAATACCATATCTTGTGGATACATATCTTTTAATTTTTAGTTAAATTTTGACTGCAAAGTTACAAAGTTTGCCAAAAAGTTTTGGGAACAAAGTATAAAGTTTTGTTATAGTTACTGGTAATTAATTTATCGTTTCTCCGTTAGTAACTCCTTCCGTATCTGGATTCACAAAAACCAATTTCCCTTCTGCATTAGAAGTCATCAAAATCATACCTTGGCTTTCTACGCCACGTAAATTTCTTGGTGCTAAGTTTACTAAAACAGTTACGCGTTTTCCAATAATATCTTCAGGTTTAAAACTCTCTGCAATTCCTGAAACGATGGTGCGAACGTCAATTCCAGTATCTACTTTTAGAATCAATAATTTATTCGCTTTTGGCATTTTTTCGGCTTCCAAAATAGTTCCTACTCGAATATCCATTTTGGCAAAATCTTCAAACTGAATCAACTCTTTCTGAGGTTCAGCTTTTTTATTTTCAGCACTATTAGCCGTTTTTGTAGCTTCTAGTTTGTCGATTTGTTTTTGAATGGCTTCGTCTTCAATTTTAGAGAAAAGCAATTCGGCTTCTCCAATTTGGTGACCTGCAGGTAACAACGTCCAATTGTCAAAATCCAAATTCCAATTATTGACATCGATGTTTAGCATTCGTAACAATTTTTGTGACGTAAACGGTAAGAAAGGCTCACAAAGCGAACTCAAAGCAGCCGCAATTTGCAAGGCTACAAACATTTGGGTTTTGGTACGTTCCGGATCGGTTTTGACCATTTTCCAAGGCTCTTCGTCGGCCAAATATTTATTTCCTAATCGGGCTACATTCATCATTTCGCCCAATGCCTCTCTAAATCGGTATCTTTCGATAGAACTAGAAATAACCGCTGGATAAGCTTTCAATTCTTCTAAAGTTTGCTCGTCTACTTCGGATAATTCATTAGGTGTTGGTACAATTCCGTTGTAATATTTATTCGTCAAAACCACCACACGATTGATGAAATTTCCAAAAATGGCCACCAATTCGTTGTTATTTCTAGCTTGAAAATCTTTCCAAGTAAAATCGTTGTCTTTGGTTTCTGGAGCATTCGAAGTCAAGGCATAGCGCAACACATCCTGCTGATTAGGGAATTCTTCTAAATATTCGTGCAACCAAACAGCCCAGTTTTTAGAAGTCGATAATTTATTCCCTTCTAAGTTCAAGAATTCGTTTGCTGGAACATTATCGGGTAAGATAAAACTACCTTCCGCTTTTAACATCGCTGGGAAAATCACACAGTGAAAAACAATGTTATCTTTTCCAATAAAATGTACCAATTTGGTGTCTTGATCTTTCCAGTAAGGTTCCCAATCTTTACCTTCTCTGGCTGCCCATTCTTTGGTAGACGAGATGTAACCAATTGGAGCATCAAACCAAACGTATAATTTTTTTCCTTCGGCACCTTCTACAGGAACATCAATTCCCCATTCTAAATCACGAGTAACTGCTCGAGGTTCTAATCCGCCATCAATCCAAGATTTTACTTGACCGTACACATTAGGTTTCCAATCATTTTTATGGCCTTCCAAAATCCATTCTCTCAAAAACGCATCATAACGATCTAGAGGCAAGAACCAGTGTTTGGTCGATTTCAAAACAGGCGTTTCTCCCGTGATGGTTGATTTAGGATTGATTAAGTCGGTAGCGTTTAATGTAGAACCACATTTTTCGCATTGATCTCCGTAGGCTTCCTCGTTACCACATTTTGGACAAGTACCTACTACAAAACGATCGGCCAAAAACTGATTGGCTTTGGCATCATATAATTGTTCGGTAATTTCTTCGATAAAATCACCTTTGTCGTATAATTTTTTGAAGAATTCAGAAGCCGTTTTGTGATGAATTTCAGCCGAAGTTCTAGAATAATTATCAAATGAAATTCCGAAATCAGCAAATGATTTTCTAATGATTCCATCGTATTTATCAATTACTTCTTGAGGTGTAATGCCTTCTTTTTTGGCTTTCATCGAAATAGCCACTCCATGTTCATCACTTCCACAAACAAACACCACATCCCTTCCTTGCAAACGCAAATAGCGAGAATAAATGTCCGAAGGCACGTAAACTCCCGCCAAATGCCCAATATGAATGGGTCCGTTGGTATAAGGTAATGCTGCTGTAATGGTATATCTTTTTGGATTCTGCATCTTTATTCTGTTTTATTGCCTGCAAAAATAAGATTTTTTATGATAGGGACACAGGGACAAGTCATGACTTGTCCCTACTTCTATAAAAAAGAAGATTTGAAAACCGAAAAACAATTTAAATTTTATGACCTTTGAAGCCAAAACAAAACAAATTATGAGCAAGACTAAACTAACCATCAACAAAAACGGATCTATAAAAATTGAAGGTGATTTTGAAATAGTAGATCAAGACGGAAATGTCTACGGACTAGAAGGAAGAACGGCTTTAGGTTTATGCCGATGTGGCTTGTCTTCGAATAAACCTTTTTGTGATGGTTCTCACCGCAATACTTTTGAAGGCGAATCGAAAGCATTCGATTTACCTCCAATGAAGAAAAATTAGATTCATAAACACCTAAGGTTATGGCTAAAGGACCTGAAAAAAACACCAAAAACAAGGCGTTGCATACCAAATTACTCAATCGGAAGAAGGCAAAAGAGCAAGAAGAGAAAGAGTTACGAGCCAAGAGACTGAAAGCTTTAGTGGCCAAAATGAATGCGCAAAAAAGAACCGACGAAGCGGATTCGAATACCTTGAGTTAGGGTTCAATTTTGGTTAAAACAAAGAGAACTCAATTTTTTGTTCGAAATTTGCGGTAAACTTTCAAATATACAACTATGGAATTCGGTAGAATTATCGTTTCAGAAACAGCTTTTAATAGTGAGAATCTTCAAGATGTTATTCATTCGAACATTTCGGTCATTAATTTAATGCGAGAAGAAGGCGTTGAGGATGAGTTGATTCATGAAGATGCTTTGACGAGCTATTACTTGGATTATTATTACACTCAATATGTAACGGGTAATTTTGCGCAATTTGTGCATCATTCGGGTTGGAATGCAGAGTTGAACGAGCTGATAGAAGAAGGTTTGGCTTTGATTGGTGCCGAAAAGCATTTGGAATTCTTTCAGCAACAATCCAAAAAAGTAAAACTGATGAGTAGCGTGAAACTTAATAAGTTTTTGAAAGGGAAACTAGAGGGTGTAAATCCTGTACGTGACGCACTCAATAGCGATACTTTTTTTGAAATAGAGGAAAATTTAGTGACTTTGAATGCCAATTTTTTAAAATTACATCCCGATTTTGAAGTGCTTACGGTAGACGAAATGTTTGCCACTTTGGAAGAATTTGTAGGGCATGAGATTAAAAGAGAATAACTAATATTTCTCAAAAAAAGGCCAAGAAAAACACGAAGGAACACGGAGAACTTTCTATAAATTAGAGAAAACTTCGTGGCTCTCTGTTACTCTTTCGTGAATATTAGTGAAATATCTTTTCCAAAAGAAACTTTGTACCAATCTTATCAAACATTTCCTTAAATTTGTGGGCGCAAATAGCCTTAAATATAAGAGTTAAAAACAAAACTATGTTACAAATCGCATTTATTAGAGAGAATCAAGAAAAAGTAATCAACGCTTTAGCCAAAAGAAACCTTGACGCTAACAGTATTGTAAACGAAGTGGTACAACTAGACGAACAACGTCGCGCTACTCAAGTGGCTTTAGACAACACTTTATCTGAATCTAATAAATTGTCCAAAGATATTGGGGATTTGATGAAAAGTGGTGAGAAAGCAAAAGCCGCTATTCTTAAAGAAAAAACAGTTTCTTTAAAAGAAAAAAGCAAGGAATTGGCAGAAAAAGCAGATGCTTTGGCCGAAGAATTGACTCAAAAATTATATACCTTACCTAACCTTCCAGCGGATATTGTACCGAACGGAAAATCGGCAGACGACAACCTAAACGTTTTTCAAGAAGGTGACATTCCTGCGTTGCACGAAGGCGCTTTGCCACATTGGGAATTGGTAAAAAAATACGATATCATTGATTTTGAATTGGGTGTAAAAATCACGGGTGCGGGATTCCCTGTTTACAAAGGAAAAGGAGCTCGCTTACAACGTGCTTTAATCAATTATTTTTTAGATAAAAACACAGCTTCAGGTTACAAGGAAATGCAGGTGCCACATTTAGTAAACGAAGCTTCAGGCTACGGAACGGGTCAATTGCCAGACAAAGAAGGGCAAATGTACCACGCTACTGTTGATGATTTGTATTTGATTCCAACGGCTGAGGTTCCCGTGACCAATTTATTTAGAGATGTTATTGTAAGTGAAAATGAATTGCCAATTTTATGTACCGCTTACACTCCTTGTTTCCGTCGTGAAGCAGGTTCTTATGGAGCACATGTACGCGGATTAAACCGTTTGCACCAATTTGATAAAGTAGAAATTGTTCGTATCGAACATCCAGAAAAGTCATACGAAGCTTTGGATGGTATGGTAGAACATGTCAAAGATATTTTGCAGGAACTAAAATTACCGTACCGAATTTTGCGTTTGTGTGGAGGCGATATGGGATTCACTGCGGCGTTGACCTATGATTTTGAAGTGTTTTCAACTGCGCAAGACCGTTGGTTAGAAATTTCATCTGTATCTAATTTTGAAACCTTCCAAGCCAACCGTTTGAAATTACGTTTCAAAGACAAAGACGGCAAAAATCAATTGGCGCATACCTTGAACGGAAGTTCTTTGGCTTTGCCTAGAGTTTTGGCTGGAATTTTAGAAAACTACCAAACTCCAGAAGGAATCGTAATCCCAGAAGTATTACGTCCGTATTGTGGTTTTGATATCATTGACTAAAATAAATTACCATATAAGGCATTTAAGGTCATTTAAGTTTTAATGATTAAAATAATTTTTCAGGCATTAAAAAAAAATATGATTCAACTTTTTAAGGCAAAAGCTTAAATTTTGAATAGCAATGTAATTCTTATATGCCCTTAAATACCTTATATGGTTAAATAAATTCGCAACCCATGAAAAAACTCTTTCTACATATCATGCTGTTTTTTTCATGGATTTGTTTTTCGCAAAACGAACAATTGGCTCAATATTTTTATGAAAAAGGAGATTTTGAAAAAGCCAAATTAGGGTACGAAGAATTGCTCAAAAGTATCCCTCAAAACTCTCAATATTTTCTCAGAACAATTGATTGCTATCAACAATTGCAACAATATGATTTGGCCGAAAAAACCATACAAACGCGTTATTCTAAATACAAACAAGCTTTTTTATTAGTCGAAATGGGCTACAATTGGCAGTTGCAAAAAAACGAAGCCAAAGCCAAAAGTTATTACGAACAAGCGCTTGAAAGTATTCGTAAAAATCCCAACGAAGTGTATGGTGTATCCAATGCTTTTGAGAAAAAAGTGATTTTAGAATACGCCGTAAAAGCCTATCAAATTGCGGTCGAATTGGAGCCCACTTTTAATTTCAATTATCAAATGGCCTTGCTTTATGGGCAATTGGGTAAAACCGATTTAATGATTACCACTTTTTTAGACGAAGCCTTCATCAATCCTCAGAATTCGAGTTTAATTCAGCATCAATTGTCTCGTTATATGTCAGACGAGAACGATACCTCATTTTCTGATTCTTTAAAAAAGGCGTTGATTTTACGCACTCAAAAAGACCAAGATATCTTCTGGAATCAGTATTTGAGTTGGTTTTATGTACAACAAAAAGAGTTTGGCAAAGCATTCATTCAAGAAAAAGCCATTTACAAACGTAATCCAGAATCCTTGGCTGAAATTGTAAGCTTGGGACAAATGGCAATTGAAGAAGACCAAACCGAAGTGGCAACCGAAATCTTAGGATTTGTATTGGAGAACACTAAAGATTTAGAAACACTAATACAAGCCAATACGTTTTTGATCGAAATGAAATTAGCGAAAGCAAAGCCTGCTGATTTTGCTGCCATTGATGCTCAGCTAAAAGCCTTGTTGCAAGAATTTAAAATTACTCCATTTACCTTGAGATTGCAATTAATTCAAGCTCATTTTACGGCTTTTAGTCTTAAAAAACCAGAAGAAGCCAAGGCAATCATCAACAAGGTCTTGACATTACAACTAAACGATTATCAAATTGCCGATGCCAAAATGGAGTTGGCCGATATCTTGTTATATGAAGAAAAATACAACCAAGCCTTGTTGTATTATTCCCAAATTGAATTGGATTTGAAGAACGATGTAATGGCGCATGAAGCCAGTTTAAAAGCAGCCAAAACGAGTTATTTTAAAACCGATTTTGATTGGGCGTTGAAGCAATTTAAAGAATTAAAATCTGCCAATACGCAATTGATTGCCAATGATGCTTTGGAATATTTTTTATTAATCAATGAC
Organism: Flavobacterium sp. LM5; assembly: GCF_002017945.1. Lineage (NCBI taxonomy): Bacteria > Pseudomonadati > Bacteroidota > Flavobacteriia > Flavobacteriales > Flavobacteriaceae > Flavobacterium > Flavobacterium sp. LM5. The sequence goes on from NZ_MUFX01000001.1 coordinate 552,211, forward strand.
AATACCGTTGCCGATTCGACTCAAACGTCTTTAAAGCAATTTGCCAAAGGCGACTATTTGATGTATCAAAAACGTAACGAGGAGGCTATTGCTCATTTCCAAAAGATACTACAGCAATTCAAAGGACAAGAGATTGAAGCGGTGACTCTTTTACGATTAGGTAAATTGTATGAGACGACTGGTAATTATACTTTGGCATTGCAACAATATCAGGCGATAATTGCTCAACATAGTGATGGCATTTACATCGATGAAGCCTTGTTTTTTGCAGCAGAACTGTATGTGAAATACCTAAACGACCCCGAAAAAGCAAAACCACTTTATGAAAAAATGATTTTTAACCATCAAGACAGTATTTACTTTGTTGAGGCAAGGAAAAAATTCAGACAGTTAAGAGGCGATACAAATTTGTAAAAGAGTGTAATCGTTGACTCGGTTAACCGATAAAACAAATCAACGATTAAACAATTAACCGATAAAACAACAAAAGATGATTATATACAACGTTACCATCAATATTCACGAAAGTGTACACGACAAATGGATGATTTGGATGCAGCACAAACACATTCCAGAAATGTTAGCTACGGGCAAATTTATTAATGCTAGATTAGTTCGCGTTTTGGTCGAAGAAGAAATGGGTGGACTTACCTATTCGGTGCAATACACGACAGATAGTAAAGCGACCCTTCAAAAGTATTATGATGAAGACGCTCCAGCTTTAAGAGAAGAAGGCTTAAAATTATTTGGAGACAAAATGCTAGCTTTCAGAACAGAATTACAAGTGATTTCGGAGCATTAAATCAAAATCAACTAATTTGCGATTTGAATCCGATAGTGAAAATAATAGCATTTAGAGGTAATGAGGCTAATTACTCTAAAATAATCAGTAGTTATGGAACTTTTTTTTCAAACCAAAGAAGAAAGCAATAAAAAACAAATAGATGATTTTTTGAAATTATCTAAATGCGAACGCTTTTATAGTTTTTTGCGTTTAATGGAGAAAATGCAGGAATTTCCAATTAAAAAAAAGGTAAAGAAAAGCACAAATTTTATTTTAATTAAAAAGGAGCATGTCTCATAAATGGGAAGAAAATATTAATCAGTTTATTGCAACGGCGAATAAATATAAAGTTCGTATGCTGATGGTTGGGGGTGGAGCTGTAAACTTTCATGGGTATCAACGCCATTCATCTGATGTAGATTTTTGGATTGAAACCACAGAACTTAATTTCAAAAAGTTAGTCGCTGTTTTTAATGAAATGGGATATGAAATTGAGGATTTTCCCGAAAATGTTAAAAAAGAAAAACAAAATATATCGATTAAATTTTCTCCTCTGGATTTAGATTTAGAACTAATTACCAAGTTTTCCGTAAATAAAACTTTTGACGAAGCTTTTGAAAGTAGTGAAGAGGTAACGGTTAATTCTAATTCGTTTTTAAAGTGGAATGTACTCTCTCTCGAAGATTTGATAACAAGCAAAATAAAAGCAAATAGACCAAAGGATTTATTAGATATTCAGCAACTGCTAGAAATAAACAAAAAAAAATAACCGATTTGAAACACTTCAATATCAAATTCTAAACACTATAAAATTTCATGGAAAAAGTAAAAGCCAAAAAACATCTCGGACAACACTTTCTAAAAGATGAAAGCATTGCCAAAGCCATTGCCGACACCTTGAGTTTAGAAGGCTACAACGAAGTCTTAGAAATTGGTCCAGGAATGGGAGTGTTGACCAAATATTTGCTAGAAATACCCATCGATACCTATGTTATAGAAATCGATACGGAATCGGTAACTTATTTGGATGCCAATTATCCAAAATTAAAGGATAAAATTATCTCAGAAGATTTCTTAAAATATAATATCAATTCCGTTTTCGAAGGGAAACAATTTGCTATCATTGGTAATTTTCCCTATAATATTTCAACGCAAATTGTATTCAGAACTTTGGAGTTTAGAGACCAAATTCCAGAGTTTTCAGGTATGTTTCAAAAAGAAGTTGCCGAACGCATTTGCGAGAAAAAAGGAAGTAAAACTTACGGCATACTTTCGGTTTTGGCACAAGCATTCTACGATACCGAATATTTGTTTACGGTTGACGAACACGTATTCAATCCGCCGCCAAAAGTAAAATCGGGTGTGATGCGTATGCGTCGTAAAGAAAATTACACCTTGCCTTGTAGCGAAAAACTTTTGTTTACCGTAGTGAAAACTGCCTTTCAGCAGCGCCGAAAAACCTTGCGCAACAGTTTAAAAACCTTAAATTTGTCCGATGCTTTAAGAGAAGACCCAATTTTTGATATTCGTCCGGAGCAATTGAGCGTAGAAGAATTTATAGCATTAACACGAAAAATAGAAGCCGATGGAGTTTAAAATCAGCAAAGAACTCATACTAGAGTTAGAGCAACTCATTCAAAACAAGAACGACGTTCAGTTGGAATTGTTATTGAATGACATGCACCATGCTGATATTGCAGAGGTTTTAGACGAACTCGACTTTGACGAGGCAACCTATATTTTCAAGGTTTTAGATAGCGAAAAAACAGCCGAAATCCTTCTAGAACTAGAAGACGATTTGAGAGAAAACATCTTGAGCCGTCTTTCCCCAAAAGAAATCGCTGAAGAGCTTGATGAATTAGAAACCAATGATGCGGCCGACATTATTGCCGAATTATCGCAAGACATCAAAGCCGAAGTAATCTCAGAATTGCAAGACGTTGAGCACGCCAAAGACATTGTCGAATTGCTGCGCTATGACGAAGATACTGCTGGGGGAATCATGCACAAAGAGTTAGTGAAAGTCAACGAAAACTGGAACGTACTCACTTGTGTCAAAGAAATGCGAATTCAAGCCGAAAATATATCACGCGTTCACTCCATTTATGTAGTAGATGATGACGGAAGACTAAAAGGACGTTTATCGCTCAAAGACTTATTAACCACTTCTACACGAACCGCAATCAGCGATGTGTACATAAGAAAATTAAATTTTGTCAACGTAGACACCGAAGATGTTGAGGTGGCTCGTATCATGCAAAAATATGACTTAGAAGCCATTCCTGTCGTGGATGAATTAGGCCGATTAGTAGGCCGTATCACCATCGATGATATCGTAGACGTAATCAAGGACGAAGCCGACAAAGATTACCAGTTAGCAGCGGGTATCTCGCAAGACGTAGAGGCCGATGATAGTATTATGGAATTGACCAAAGCACGTTTGCCTTGGTTGGTTTTAGCGCTATTAGGTGGATTTATCACCGTTCGCGTGCTTGGTTTGTTTGAAGGCGCCATGGCTGAACATGGCAAATTATTCTTTTTTACTCCATTAATCGCTGCGATGGCTGGAAATGTTGGGGTGCAATCCTCAGCAATTATTGTTCAAGGTTTGGCAAATAATACCTTAAGTGGTTCGCTGTTCAATCGTTTGGTCAAAGAAATTTCACTAAGCCTTTTGAACGGATTAATCTTAGCCAGCATCTTGTTTTTAGGAAGCCATTTTCTGCTGAATGTAGAGGTAATTATTGGCGTAATTGTAACAATTGCATTGGTTTCCGTGATAATTATTGCCTCATTAATTGGTACTTTTATCCCGTTGTTATTGGACAAATTTGGTATCGACCCGGCATTAGCAACAGGGCCATTTATTACCACTAGTAACGACATTTGCGGAATTTTGATTTATTTTTCTATAGCCAAATTGGTTTTAGGATTTTAATAAGTAATAAAAATAACACATTCCCATATCGGCTCCCCCTCTTTTGGAGGGGGCTGGGGGGAGGAAAAAACCAAACCATGAAAGTACACATCATCGGAGGAGGAAACCTTGGCGTTTCTATTGCCTTAGGTTTAGCCAAGTTTTCACAAGGACATCAAATCACCATCACACGACGCAACACGGCTAGTATTTTATATTTGCAAGAACTCGGAATCACCGTTGCAACAGACAATACCTTAGCTATTCAAGAAGCCGATTTAATTATCTTGACCATCAAACCTTATCAAGTAGATACAGTTTTGACTGAAATCCTTCCAGTAATTACGAACAAAACCATTGCTTCAGCCGTTAGTGGTTTATCTATCGAAAATTTACAAAACAAAATAGGGGCTTCTCACAGCGCCATCCGAATTATGCCCAATATCGCTGCCCAATTCGGAGCTTCAGCGACTTGTATCGCCTTCAACGAAAAAAACAAAGAAACCGCTCAACCGGTAGTGCAATTGTTTCAGGACTTAGGAACCGCGCCAATTATCGATGAAAAACTAATGGATGCCGCCACCGTTTTGGCCGCCAGCGGAACAGCTTTTGCCCTACGTTACATCCGCGCGTCTATGCAAGCGGGTATTGAGATTGGATTCGATTGGCAAACTGCTTTGGCCATTTCAGCACAAACCGTCAAAGGTGCCGCCGAAATGCTCCTAGAAGAAAAAGGCCATCCAGAACAATTAATCGACCGCGTAACTACACCACAAGGCTGTACCATCGCAGGACTCAACGAAATGGAAATGCACGGTTTCAGTTCCTCACTCATTCGAGGCATCAAAACGTCTTTAAAACAAATCAAAGGATAAATCATTTGGGCGTGCCACCCTAAAGCAAAGGGGCCAACTCATGCTACTCGTGAGTCGGCCCCTTTCCTTTAGGCTGTCGGGCTATCCGCGCTACTTCGGTAGCTAGCTCCTATCCCTCACGCGATATCATTACGAAAAGAGATTTCAGATTTCAACAAGGCTAACCCGTTTTATTGGATTAGTGTCATTAAAACGAATTTCAATTTGTGTTGATTGGTGTAATTCGTGGCTAAAAATAGATTACACCGCTTTTTTCTTTTTAGCCTTCTTCTCTTTTAAATTGATTTTGAGCCAAATAAAACCAAGGGTTCCTGCCAAAAATGAAGCAATTAGAATTGCAATTTTAGAATAATTGATGATTTCCTCCCCGTCATTTTTAAAGGCCAACAAGGTGATAAAAATGGACATTGTAAATCCAATCCCGCCAAGCATTCCAGCTCCAACAATATCTTTCCAACGCAGTTCTTTCGGCAAAGCACAAAAACCCAACGACACCGCCAAAAACGAAAACAACCAAATCCCTAATGGTTTTCCGATGACTAAACCAACTATAATACCCAAAGAGTTAGCATGCGACAAGCCCTCGTGCCAATCGCCTTCAATTGGGATTCCAGTATTGGCAATGGCAAATAAAGGTAGGATAATAAACGCCACGGGATTGTGTAAAAAATGTTGTAAACGGTAGGAAGAAGTCTGCGGTCCACCATCCCCAAACGGAATCACAAAGGCCAAAATAACACCTGTAATCGTAGCATGAATTCCTGAATTCAACATAAAATACCACATGGCTACGCCACCAAGCAAATACGGAATTAAATTATGGACCTTTTTTCTATTTAAAATAAACAAGAAGCCCCAAACGGCTAAGGCATAAAATAAATTTAGAAAGGCAATCGAATCAGTATAAAACACAGCGATGACGATAATGGCTCCTAAATCGTCAATAACAGCCAATGCCGTTAAAAATATTTTTAAAGAAGCAGGCACCCGATTCCCCAGTAAGGATAAAATTCCAATAGCAAAAGCAATATCAGTAGCCATAGGAATACCCGCTCCGTTTTGGGTAATCGTTCCAAAATTTAACGCTAAGAAAATTCCAGCAGGCACTAGCATCCCTCCCAAAGCTCCAAAAATAGGTAAAGCCGCATTTTTAATATCGGATAATTCGCCATCATAGATTTCGCGCTCCAATTCTAATCCAATCATTAAAAAGAAAATAGCCATCAAACCGTCGTTGATCCAATCGGTAATGCTATGATGCCCCAAAGGCGTTTTCCAAAAAGCGATATAATCGGTTTGTATACTCGAGTTAGCTAGAAATAGTGAGAGGATTGTCACAAAAAGGAGTAATAAACCTCCAGCTTTCTCAGTTTTGAAAAATGCTTTAAATGTTTTTGTTAATTTCATAAATAGTAATTATTGAAACGAATTTCTAGCACAGCCTTCTTTTAACAAGATATAGGTGTAAAAGTAACTTTTTTATACAGAGTAAAAAAGGTGTTTTTTTAAAGTTGAAATCCGAAAAATGTGTTTTTTGCAAATTTAAGCTTTTTTTGAGGGAACTGTTTTAAAGAAAACATAAACCGTATTTTTTTTTCGTTACTTTGAAAGCTAAAAAATTAAAATTTATGGACATCAAAATCCTTCATATAGATAGCAACAATCCTTTGTTGTGGGAACAATTGCAGCAAGCGGGTTTTCACAACGAAGCCGACTTTACTTCTTCTAAAGAAGCCGTTGAAGATAAAATTAAAGACTATCATGGCATCGTTATTCGTAGCCGATTCAAAATCGATAAAAATTTCATCGACAAAGCTACTAATTTACGGTTTATTGCCCGAGTGGGTGCTGGTCTCGAAAGCATAGATTGCGAATATGCTTTGTCTAAAAATATTGCACTCATAGCCGCTCCTGAAGGTAATCGAAATGCGGTATCAGAGCATTCTTTAGGAATGATTTTGTCGCTTTTTAACAAACTCAATCAAGCCGATGCTGAAATTAGAAAAGGACAATGGAATAGAGAAAGTAACCGCGGTCATGAACTAGACGGAAAGACCGTTGGGATTATTGGTTACGGAAATATGGGAAAAGCTTTTGCTAAAAAACTGCGAGGGTTTGATGTTGAAGTACTTTGTTACGATATTTTGCCTAATGTAGGTGATACCAACGCCAAACAAGTTACACTAGAAGAATTACAACAAAAAGCCGATGTGCTGAGCCTACATATTCCTTGGACACCCGAAACGGACAAAATGGTGAATGCTGATTTTATCGCTTCATTTTCCAACTCTTTTTGGTTAATTAACACCTCAAGAGGCAAAAATGTAGTTACTGCCGATTTGGTTCAAGCCTTAGAATCTGGAAAAATTTTGGGTGCAGGATTGGATGTTTTGGAGTATGAGAAATTGTCTTTTGAAACTTTATTCCAAGATAAAAACACGCCAGAAGCTTTTGATTATTTACTAAAAAGTCCAAAAGTTTTGCTTTCTCCACATATTGCTGGCTGGACTTTCGAGAGTCATGAGAGATTGGCTCAAGTGATTGTGGATAAAATAAAGGCACTTTATGGTAAATGATAATCTATTGGTTAATAAAAATATGTAACTTTTTTTATAGATTTACCACTAACTAAGTCATAACCAAAATAAACCATCATGGAAGAAACGAAACACGAAGCATGGAACACCCCTTATCCTAAAGCACAACCAGAAAACAAAAAAATTATTGCCGGTGTATTGGCAATTCTTTTCGGGTATCTTGGGATTCACAAGTTTGTTTTAGGCTACACGCAAGAAGGAATTGTTCAATTAGTAATTGGTGTAGTTACCTGTGGAATTGGAGGTATAATTGGCTTTATAGAAGGTATTATCTATTTGACCAAATCTGATGAAGAATTTTATCAAACCTACCAAGTGGGCAAGAAAGGATGGTTTTAAACTATCGATTCAAAAATAAAAAAGGCTGTCTAAACTAATTTTAGGCAGCCTTTAATTTATCGTAAAAACATTTTATTTTTCTAAAACGTAACGTCTAGTTACTTCAGTCCAATTGATTACATTGAAAAAAGCTTCAATATAGTCTGGTCTTCTGTTTTGATAGTGCAAGTAGTAAGCGTGTTCCCAAACGTCCATTCCTAAAATTGGAGTTCCGCCGCAACCTACACCTGGCATTAATGGATTGTCTTGGTTTGGTGTGCCACAAACGTCTAATTTTCCGCCTTTTTGAACACACAACCAAGCCCATCCTGACCCAAATTGTGTAGCTCCAGCTTTAGCAAACTTAGCTTTGAATTCTTCAAATGTTCCGAAAGAAGCCTCGATAGCATCAAGCAATTCTCCAGTTGGTTGTCCACCTCCATTTGGAGACATTACAGTCCAAAACAAATTGTGGTTATAAAAACCTCCACCATTATTACGAACGGCAGCGTTGCTTAGGTCTAAATTGATTAAAATATTTTCGATGGTTTTGCCTTCCATATCTGTACCTGCAATAGCTGCATTTAGGTTGGTAGTATAAGCATTATGATGTTTAGAATGGTGAATTTCCATTGTTCTTGCATCAATATGTGGTTCTAATGCATCGTATGCATAAGGTAATTGTGGTAATTCAAATGCCATGATATGTGATTTAATTGATTATAAAAATTTATCCAAATTTATGCAATTAACTTTATACTTTAAAAAACAATTTTGTTATAATTCCTATTATGTTTTTGGAATCCTTATTTTTTGAAGGTATAAATGTAATATACTCACTTTTAGATTTTAATTTCTTTAAAAAGATAATTTTAGGAATGTGCCATAGCTATACAAACAATACTAATTTTGGTGTTTGGAATTTCCAAAAGTGCTCTAGAACAAGCTTCTAGTGTGGCGCCAGTGGTTAAAACATCATCTAGTATTAAATAATGCTTTTGGTGATCCTCAGGGCTAAAATTTACTTCGAAAACTTTTTGATCACCATAGATTCTCCCCATTAAATTTTTCTTGGATTGGGTTTTTACATGAAGTTTTTTAAACAAAATATCTCTTCTTATCGGAATGTTTAACACCATTGATAAAGCTTCTGCAAAAGTATCGACTTGATTGTAGCCCCTTTTGCGCCATCTTTTGGTATGTAACGGAACAGGAATTATTGCAGCTACATTTTTTAAAGGCTCACAATTTTTTAAGTCTTCCGCATACCAATGCCCCAGTTGAGTTCCTATTTCTTGTTGCCCACGGTATTTCAAATTATGAATCAATTCCTGAACCATTCCTTTTTTATGAAAGTACAAAAAAGCAGAGGCATGTTCTAGGGGAATTCTGCCATAAAATTTTTTGTAGGCTTCGTTTTCGGGGAGTAAATGATGATTGGTTTGTGGAAGTTCATGTCTGCATTGGGTACAAATTGTTTTTTCGTTACTCAATAATAACGCATGACATCCGCTGCAAACTGGAGGAAAAAACAAGTCGATAAGGTTTTTAATCATCTAATCAGGGTTTTATTGTTAAAAATAAGTAAATCCGCAATGCAATCTTGCTCTTTTTTCTTTTTTTTAAATCACTTTTTATATTTTTGCAGTACTATGGCAAAACAAGAAGATTTATTTAAGAATGTAGTTTCGCACGCAAAAGAGTACGGCTTTATTTTTCCGTCAAGCGAAATATACGATGGTTTGAGTGCAGTATATGATTATGCACAAAACGGTGTAGAATTAAAAAAGAACATACGCGAATATTGGTGGAAATCGATGGTACAAATGAACGAGAACATTGTAGGTCTCGACGCTGCCATTTTGATGCATCCAACCACTTGGAAGGCTTCAGGCCACGTTGATGCTTTTAATGACCCATTGATTGACAACAAAGACTCTAAAAGAAGATACCGTGCCGATGTTTTGATTGAAGATTATGCCGAAAAACTAAATGTTAAGGCAAAGAAAGAAATCGAAAAGGCAAAAGTTCGTTTTGGAGAGGCTTTCAACGAGCAAGAATTTATTACGACCAATCCAAGAGTAGTAGAATATTTAGCCAAAGAAAGAGAAATTCTAGAAAGAATGGGACGTTCTTTGGGTAATGGTGATTTAGAAGATGTAAAAGCCTTAATCGAAGAATTAGAAATTGCGTGTCCAGAATCAGGTTCACGTAATTGGACCGAAGTGCGTCAATTCAACTTGATGTTTGGTACCAAATTAGGTGCTTCTGCTGATACGGCAATGGATTTATATTTGCGTCCAGAAACGGCTCAAGGAATTTTTGTGAATTTCTTGAATGTTCAAAAATCTGGGCGAATGAAAGTTCCTTTTGGAATTGCACAAACAGGAAAAGCATTCAGAAACGAAATCGTTGCGAGACAATTCATCTTCCGTATGCGTGAATTCGAACAAATGGAAATGCAATTTTTTGTGCGTCCAGGAGAAGAAATGCAATGGTACGAACACTGGAAAGCTACGCGTTTGAAATGGCATTTATCACTTGGTTTAGGGGCAGAAAGATACCGTTTTCATGACCATGAAAAATTAGCGCATTACGCCAATGCTGCTGCCGATATCGAGTTTGAATTCCCTTTTGGTTTCAAAGAATTAGAAGGAATTCACTCCAGAACCGATTTCGATTTGAAAGCGCACGAAGAATATTCAGGTAGAAAATTACAATATTTTGATGCCGAATTGAATCAAAATTACGTGCCGTATGTGGTAGAAACTTCAGTTGGTTTGGACAGAATGTTCTTGGCGGTTTTTGCTACTTCTTTAAAAGAAGAAACCTTAGAAGACGGTTCAACAAGAACAGTATTAAAATTACCATCAGTTTTAGCTCCTACAAAAGCAGCTATTTTACCTTTAGTAAAAAAAGACGGTTTACCAGAAATTGCTAAACAAATCATTGAAGATTTACGTTGGGATTTCAATGTTTCTTATGATGAGAAAGATGCAGTAGGAAGACGTTATAGAAGACAAGATGCCTTGGGAACACCTTTCTGTATAACAGTAGACCATCAAACCGCAGAAGACCAAACGGTGACCATTCGTCATAGAGATACGATGAAACAAGACCGTGTAGCTATTGCCGACTTAAAAGCCATCATCGAAAATGAAGTATCGATGAAAAACTGGTTAATGAAAATGTAATCACATAGCTATTATATAAAGAAAGCTTCTCAAATCGAGAAGCTTTTTTTGTATTTAGTTGAATCGGTAGCCAAAAGTGATGCCGCCTCGACCAACTATTTCATAATCAGTGTCCGAACTATTGAAAAGATTACGTCCAACACCGCCGTTTATCTCGAAGATAAATCCTTTTTTGGTAATCCATTTGGCACCGAGTCCAAATCCTAAAGCGAAATCGGTACGAGTGGTTGTTCTAGATTCGTTTCCTATGGTGTTGTATTTGTAGCTTTCATAATTGTTTAGCATACCAAAACCTTCAGCAAAAAAACCTGCAGCAGGCTTTTTTCCAAAATAGTAACGATAGTAGGGTGTAAAGATCACTTTTGTATCAATATCGTCATCTATAGCTAACAACAAAGAGGCACCAAAGGCTGATTCTTCATTAATTATCCGTTCATAGCTTACCTCTAAGGCTCCCGCCACTAAGAAAGCAGCATTTATTTTCATTTCATTTTTTTTCGAAGAAATTGATTCGTTTTCTTGAGCAGTTCCAGATAAAAAGTATCCGAAAGCCAGTGCGAGTAGAATTTTTTTCATAGTTAAAATAGATTTTAGTTGTTTCAAATGTAAGAAAAAAATGTAAACAAAATCTTAGACTTATTTTTTTCTCAATGTTCTTTCGGCTTAATTCAGTTTTTAAGACTGATTTTTACGCACTTCATCGGATTTTTATGCATTTCGTCTATTTCTATTAACATTTCAAGGTTTTGTTTTAACAAACTCAAATAAAGACATAACGATACAGTAATTTTAAAGGTCTAAATTGTGTTTTTTGTTTAAAATGGTACTTTTGCGCACTATAAAAATATCCACAAAAAAAGATTTAGAATTTAGACAACCGATTTCTAAACTGAATATAAGTGTTGTTGAATGAGTTTTACCTATATTATTATTGACGATTCTCAAGAAAGTGCTTTGGATACCAAGGCTACTGCACAAGGTTTTTCGGAACTAGAATTCTTAGGTATGGCTTTTACGCTTGAACAAGGAGTACAGTTGATACTTGAAAAAGGGCCTGATCTTGTTTTTTTAGAGATTGCTCCTGGTGATGAAAAAAGCAAGTTATCCTTATTTTTGATTAGTGAATTGCACCGTTTTTTAGCCATTCTGCCAGCAATAATTATTACAACTACCCAAAAAGAGTACGCATTCGAGGCCATTGATTATGGTGTTTTTGATTATTTTTTAAAACCAGTATCCTCCGTACAGCTATTAAAGACATTGCATAAGTTGCGAAAAAAAGAACCATTTCTTTTGCCTCAAACCGAAACACGTCATGAAAGTAATGCGGATGCTAGGGCAAGGGTTCAATTAGAAACTCAAGCAATACCCAAACCGTTAACAATTTGTATTAAATCCTATGGCGATTATCGGTACCTTGTTGCAGACGAGATTACGCATTTTGAAGCCGACAATAACTCGACCGATATTTATTTGAAATCAGGAGAAAAAATTACTGCCTTTAAGACCCTTAAACATTTTGAATCCATGCTGGTTTTTCCATTCGTTCGAATCCACAATAGTTTTATCGTTAATAGCCAATGGATCTCCCGAATTCAAATGGGAAATTCTCAATGTTTTATCAGGAATTCCTCCATAAAAATTCCTTTTTCCAAAACATACAAAACGAATGTTGACTTAATTATTTCTGGTTTTTCTGATCAAAATTATATAGAGTTTTGATAATCAGTCTATTTGCTCTAATTTGACTACTCTTCACTCATGAATGCCTATGTTCTACCAAAAAGCGTGTTTATGTGTAGGAAAAAATCCTGTTACCTACTTAGATTTACAAAACAATTCCGAACAGATCGGGAAAAAAAGTAAAATCTAATCAAAAAATAAAGCACCAAATTATGAAAAAAGCAATCTTAACTATCGGTTTATTTACATTAGTAATGGGATTAACATCATTTACTTCTACTGAAGCAAAAAGTTCTGTTGGAAAAGAGATCAATTTATTAGAAATAAGTGGTTCTCAATCAGCGGGCAGAAATAAAAAGGTTGATATTAGTGGTTCTCAATCTGCAGGAATGAATAAAAAAGTAGATATCAGTGGCTCTCAATCTGCAGGTAGAAATAAAAAAGTAGATTAATTTTTTTCTTTAAATATACCTAAGGGACATCAAATTTGATTGTCCCTTTTTTTTTGTAATAACTTTTCCTATTTTTGGTAAAAACAAAAACTATTGATTGCTAGATATTTATTAATTGTCATCTGTGTTCTTTTATTGATGAACTGTTCAAGAAGTGAAACGGTGAAGGCAAAAAGAGTTGCACTGTCCAAAGATAGCTTGATGCTGTATTTAGACAAAGCCAATGATGATAAATACACAAGAGAACAAAAACAACTTTTCAGTAAGCAAGCATTTGAGTTATTAATGGAACAAGAAGTAGATTCCTTGTCCATAGTAAATATGTTCAAAGTTGCGAATCGTTTTTATAACATTGGTGATTGGAAAAATTTCAAAATTGTAACTGAGAAGATTTTAGTTCAGACTTTAAATCAGAAAGATACTTTGAATATAGCCAAGTCTTACTCATATATAGGGGATTATTATAGTTCGATTGGTGTTTCTGACAGTTCATATGTTTTTTATTATAAAGCGGAAAAACTATATTCAAAAACAAACGAAGTCAGCAATTTATCAAAAGTTTTGCTAAATAAGGCTTTGCTGCAATTCAATGAAGATGATTTCCTAGGTAGTGAGAGGGCTGTAATAAAAGCTTTAAGAGCAATTCGTGGAACTGACTCAAAAGATATTGAATATGAATCTTATAATTTATTAGGCATAATTTATAATGAATTAGAGGAGTATGATAAGTCTATAGGATTTCATAATAAAGCATTGTCTTATTCAGATTTAGATGAAATCCCCGCGATTTATCAATCCAAAGCTACTTCTTTAAATAATATTGGTTATGTATATCAGAATCAAAAAAAGTATAAAAAAGCCGCGCAATATTATCAAGAGGGCTTAAAACAAGAAAACTTAAAGTACGACAAACCTTCGTTGTACGCCATGTTGTTGGATAATTTAGCGTATTCAAGATTCAAACTCAATCAAGAGAAAGAATTGCCTGAATTGTTCTTAAAATCGTTACAATTAAGAGATAGTTTAAAATTAACTTCAGGTATTGTAGCTAACAAAATCCATCTCTCAGAATATTACAGTTTTCACAAAGACAGTACAAAAGCCTTACAATTTGCTCGAGAAGCTTTGTTGTCGGCACGTAAAGACAAGAATTTCAGAAATGTGCTAGTGGCTTTAAAACAAATGGGTGTAGTAGAGCCCCAAAACGCTTCTCGTTATTCCAAAGAGTACATCCATATTAATGATAGTCTTCAAAAGGCCGAACGAAAAATGGGCGAAAAATTCTCTAGAATTGAGTACGAAACGGATGTAATTAAAAGTGAGAACACGGATTTAGTAGTGCAAAACCGAAATCTATTTTATGTTTTTAGTATTTTGATACTCGTGGGGGTTTTTATATTTGTATTCGTGAATCAAAGGAACAAGCACAACTTGTTAGTTTTTAAAGCACAACAACAATTAGCCAACGCCGAAATTTACAACTTGATGATTACCCAGCAAAAGACGATTGAGGAGAATCGGATCAAAGAAAAAAAACGAGTAGCTCGAGAGTTGCACGATGGTGTTTTGGGAAAAATGTTTGGAGTCCGAATGAATTTGGATAGTTTAAACACTGTACAAGATGCTTTGGCAATAAAAACCAGATTGAAGTATTTGGCTGAATTAAAGCAAATTGAGCAAGATATCCGTGAAATTTCACACGATATGAACCGCGAAAACTCCGAATTAATTAATAACTTCGTGGTTATTCTGACCAATCTTATTGACCAGCAGCGAAAGGCTTTCAAAACAAAAGTGGTGTTTAGTTTGGATAAAAATATTGATTGGGCTAATATTTCAAATGAGATTAAAATTAACTTGTATCGAATTGTACAAGAGGCGCTTCAGAATTCAAATAAGTATGCCATTCCGTCTGTCATTACCATAGAATTTTCAAAGGAAGAGAACCCTTTACGAATAAAGCTTGTAGTGGCTGATGATGGTAAAGGATTCAATTTGAAAAAAGCTAAAAAAGGAATTGGTTTACAGAATATTGAATTTAGAACCAAAGCATGCCATGGAAAACTTGAGATCAAAACCAAGCCCGGTCAAGGCACCCTATTAACTGTTGAAGTCCCCATCGAAGATAACCCCATAACCTAACAAACCAATGAAAACCCCAACGAAAGAAACCTACGCTTTAATTACCAAGAATATTTTAATTGTTGATGATCATCCCTTTATTATTCAGGGGTACAAAAATGCAATAACTAGATACAAACCTGAGGAATATGGTTTTTCAATTCATCAGGCTAAGGATTGTCAATCAGGTTATGAAGTAATCACAAATCCTGAATCTCCTACTTTTGACATTGCTTTTTTGGATATTAGCATGCCAGCTTACGAAGAAAAAGGAATTTTTTCGGGCGAAGATTTGGCTAAACTACTCCGAGAACACATGCCTGATTGTAAGATCATCTTATTGACCATGTTCACCGAGATTTTAAAAATAAAAACCATTATAAAAACCATTAATCCGAATGGTTTGGTGATTAAAAATGATTTGACTTTTGATGAATTACTCTTTGCGTTCGACAAAATAATTAATAATGAAATTTACTATAGTCAATCCGTTTTAGAGATGCTGGCTCAAATGCAAGACGAGAGTATTGAAATCGATCAATTTGATAAAACCATTTTGTTTCAGTTGTCAAAAGGAACGAAACGTGCTGATATCTCGCAATATTTACCCATTTCATCAAGTGCTATTCAACGCCGAATGGAGGAAATGAAAGTATTATTGGAACTTAAAGAGGGTACCGATGAAGAATTAGTAAAAGTAGCCAAACTAAAAGGATTGTTGTTGTAAAAAAAACAGGCTGCCAAGTTATTCTGGCAGCCTGTTTTTTTAATCTTCTTTGTCGTGCATTTTACGCTCCAATTCAGCTTGATATTCTTCCATCACTGGTTTCATCGTGCTCTCTGGAATGTCTTCTATTCGAATGTAAATCAACCCATCAATCGCGTTGTTGAAAAGCGGGTCTACGTTAAAAGCAACCAATCTAGCGTTTTGCTTGATGTATTTTTTAATTAATACCGGCAAACGTAATACGCCTGGTTCTAGTTCATCAATAATTTTATCAAATTTATTCAAATCGGCATCTGTCTCATTAAAGACAAAATCTTTATCCGCATCCTTCAATTTTACTTTGAATTCCTTTTTCGGATGTACATATTGCGCGATGTAAGGATCGTAATAATGGGATTTCATAAACTCAATCATCAACGATTTTGAAAAATCTGAGAATTGGTTGCTAATACTTACTCCACCAAGTAAATATTTATGTTCCGGATAATGTAAGGTGGTGTGAATGATTCCTCGCCATAACAAGAACAAAGGCATGGGTTTTTGTTGGTACTCCTTAATAATAAAGGCCCTACCCATTTCGATAGACTTATGTAGCATTTCATGCAACTCAGGTTCAAATCGGAACAATCCATTCAAATAAAAACCATCCATACCATATTTAGGATAAATCTCGCAACCTAATCCCATGCGGTAGGCACCAGCAATTTTTTGGGTCTCGTCATCCCA
Organism: Flavobacterium sp. LM5; assembly: GCF_002017945.1. NCBI lineage: Bacteria > Pseudomonadati > Bacteroidota > Flavobacteriia > Flavobacteriales > Flavobacteriaceae > Flavobacterium > Flavobacterium sp. LM5. Next base: position 568,605 of record NZ_MUFX01000001.1, read on the forward strand.
TAGAAAAAGGTGGCGATAATATTTGTCGTATTTGTCTAAATCAATAGATTCATTAGTGCCTTCTCCGACTTCTCTAAAAGTAATTTCACGCAAACGACCTATTTCATGCAAAATATTTGGAATGTCCTTGGCTTGTGCAAAAAACACTTCATAGTTTTTACTTTGCAACAAACGGCAATCCAATTGGCGTAGTTTTTCAACCTCACCAATCATGTTTTCACTACTGGCAGGTGTGACGATTTTTTTTGGACTTTTATTTGCTTTTAGTGGGTTCGTGTTGAGAAAGTTGTTGTCTTTCTCAAACGGATTGGCCAGCATGTAGGTTTTTTTTCTTAAAAACTCCGAGTACTCTTCAATGGATTCGTACTCGTTTTGCTCTGCTACAGAAATAGGTTTTCCAATACGTACTTTGATAACCCTTTTCTTTTGCGTTAGCAATTCAGAAGGCAGTTTTGCCGTTCGTAATGTGTCACTAATTTTAGATAAAAAGTAAAATAAATTACTGTTTTTAGCATGAAAATAAATCGGTACAACGGGAACTTGTGCTTTTCGAATCACTTTGATAGCGCCTTCTTCCCAAGGTTTATCTACCATTAATTTACCATCTTTGTAGGTCGAAACTTCACCTGCTGGAAAAATTCCCAAAGGCTTTCCGTCTTTCAAATGGCGCAAGGTTTCCTTGATGCCCATCACACTCGATTTGGCGTCTTTGTGATTTTCAAAAGGATTCACCGGCATGATATATGGTTTCATGGGATCAATACGATGCAACAAGAAATTAGCGATAATTTTAAAATTAGGCTCTTTTTCTAGCATTAATTTCAATAACAATATCCCATCAATACCTCCCAAAGGATGGTTAGATATGGTAACATAAGCACCATCTTTTGGCAATCTTTTAAAATCCTCATTTGGAATTTCGAATTTGATTTCAAATTCATCCAATATGGCATTCAGGAATTCAACCTCACTAAGATGCTTGTTCCTGTTGTATATTTTGTTTAAGGTCGAAATTTTCAAAACTTTCATCAGTAACCATCCCGAGAAAGTGCCAAAAACTCCGTATTTATCCGTTTTTATTGCCTTTGCAACTTCTTTTGCGGTGACTAAACCCATTTATTTTTATGTTTTTGAGCAAGCCGCAAAGATAGAAAAAAAGCCCAATTTATTTGGCTTTTGTCAAACAAACTTCGACTTTTTTAGTACTTTTGGATTCTTCAAAAAATCAAGATATTGGTTTTAATTTTATATTAAATTATTGTCAAAACCTATGTTTTGCTTCAATAGTCATCAACTTTTAACGCAGTACACACCATGAAAATCATTTCTTACAACGTTAACGGAATTCGCGCTGCCATCACCAAAGGCTTCTTAGATTGGTTGCAGCAAGCCAACCCCGATGTTATTTGCCTTCAAGAAATAAAAGCCACCGAGGATCAAATACCCGTAGCCGACATCGAAAAAGCTGGCTATCCCTATCAATACTATTTCTCGGCCACCAAAAAAGGCTATTCAGGCGTAGCCATTTTGTCCAAAAACAAACCTAATGCGGTGACTTACGGAACCGGAATCGAGCATATGGATTTCGAAGGGCGCAACCTCAGAGTCGATTTTGATGATTGCTCCGTGATGAGTTTGTACTTGCCTTCTGGCACGAATATTGAACGTTTGGATCACAAATTCAAGTACATGGATGATTTTCAGGAGTACATTAATGCCTTAAAAAAAGACATTCCCAACCTTATTATATGTGGTGATTACAACATTTGCCACAAACCTATTGACATTCATGATCCCATTCGAAATAAAAACGTTTCGGGTTTCCTTCCTGAGGAGCGCGCTTGGTTAGATCAATTTATTAATTCAGGATTCATCGACAGTTTCCGTCATTTCAATCAAGAGCCGCATCAGTATTCGTGGTGGAGTTACAGAGCAGGAGCCCGCGGCAATAACAAAGGCTGGCGCATCGATTACAACTTAGTCAGCGATACTTTACAACATAAACTCAAAAGAGCCGTTATTCTACCAGAGGCTATGCACTCCGATCATTGCCCAATTTTGGTCGAAATCGAATAATTTTCAGGAGCTAATCCTGCTGTCCGCTATATCTTACTGGGCGAACCCCGCCCAGTAAGGATGCCGCTCCCATCAGGGCTAGGGCATTCGGCTTCTTACAAACAATAGTTTCAATTCGAACATATAGTTTAAAACAAATACCATGATCAAAAAAATCTTCCTTGGACTAACACTACTACTCTTAGCCAGTTCTTGCGTGTCCAAAAAAATCTACAACGAGCTAGAAAATAAATTAGCCAATCTTCAAAAAGAACACGCCGATTTAACCGATGAAAACGGAGAACTGCAAAAAGCAAAGACTCAATTAGAATCCGAAAAAGAAGGATTAACATCTGAGTTAAACAAAACCAAATCCGATCTGGAAAAATTAAAAGCAGATTATGCCGCCGCGCAAAACAAATACAAAGTCTTACAAGATTCCTATGCCGCGCTCGAGAAAAATAGCAATGAAGCTTTGCAAGCCAACATGAAAAAAAATCAAAATCTCCTAGCCGAACTCGATGCCAAAAGCAAAGCCTTGGGCATCGAAAGAGAGCGTTTAAGCAAAAACGCACAGCGTTTGCAAGAACTCGAGGATTTGATTGCTGCTAAAGAAGCCGCCATGAAAAATTTAAAAGAAACCTTGTCCAAAGCCTTGAATAGTTTTGAAGGCAAAGGCCTGACCGTTGAGCAAAAAAACGGAAAAGTTTACGTTTCTATGGAGAACAAATTATTGTTCAATTCAGGTAGTTGGGCCGTAGGTTCCGAAGGGAAAAAAGCCGTAGTAGAAGTGGCCAAAGTTTTAGGCGATAATCCAGATATTGCTGTGCTAATCGAAGGACATACCGATGACGATGGTTTTAAAAGCGCTGGACCCATTGCTGATAACTGGGATTTGTCTACCAAAAGAGCCACGGCTATTGTAGCTATTTTGAGCGAAAACAAAAAAGTCAACAAACAAAATTTAACGGCTGCAGGTCGTAGCGAATATGCTCCCTTAATGAGTAACGCCACCGCCGAAGGAAAAGCCAAAAACCGCCGAATCGAAATCATTCTGACACCACGTTTAGACGAAATCTCAAAAATGTTAAACGAGTTTTAGAAAAAAGCTGGTCTTAAAGAAAAGTACAAAAGGCTCATCGTTTTATGGTGAGCCTTTTGTGTTAAAATTAACGAATGTCAAATTTTAAAACGGAAGCTAATTTTTATCTTTGAATGCTTAAAATGTAATTATCAAATCAATGAAATATACCACACTTCCTAATACCGACATTCAAGTCAGTAAAATTTGTTTAGGCACGATGACTTTTGGTCAACAAAATACAGAAGCCGAAGGACACGCTCAAATGGACTATGCTTTAGAACAAGGCGTTAACTTTTTTGATACGGCCGAGATGTACTCCGTACCGGCTCGTCAAGAAACCTATGGTAGCACTGAACGCATTATAGGCACTTGGTTCCAAAAAACAGGCAAAAGAGACAAAGTGGTTTTGGCTACAAAAATTGCAGGGCCAAATCCTAACTTTACCTATATGCGCGAAAAGAATGATTTTTCTCCAGCGAGTATTCAATATGCATTAGACAAAAGTTTAGAGCGTTTACAAACGGATTATATCGATTTGTACCAGTTGCATTGGCCAGAACGTAAAACCAATTTTTTTGGACAACGCGGTTTTAAAGTGCAAGACGATGCTTGGGAAGACAACATTCACGCAGTTTTAGAAACATTGAATGGTTTTATCCAACAAGGAAAAATAAAACATATCGGATTGTCGAATGAAACGCCGTGGGGAATCATGCGCTTTTTGGAAGAAAGTAAATACCACAATTTGCCAAGAATCAAAACGGTTCAAAATCCGTATTCGTTATTGAATCGTTTATACGAAAATGGTTCGGCAGAGATTGGAATCAGAGAAAATGTGGGGCTTTTGGCTTATTCGCCAATGGCTTTTGGGGTGTTGTCGGGTAAATTTTTAACGGGCGAAGCACATCCTAACGCAAGAATCAATTTGTTTCCTCAATTTTCAAGATACAATAGCGAACAATCGGCTGCGGCTACACGTTTGTACAACGAAATTGCGCAGCAAAACGGATTGACGCTAACGCAATTGGCTTTGGCTTTTATCGAGCAACAACCTTTTGTAACTAGCACGATTATTGGCGCAACGACTATGGAACAACTGAAAGAAAACATCGATACTATTAACGTGACTTTAAGCGAAGAACTGCTGCAAGCGATAGATGGAGTTCAAGCAAAAATTCCAGACCCAGCGCCTTAAGAAAGGACTAGAATTTCAATAAAAAAAGCTGTAATCGTTGTTATGATTACAGCTTTTTTTATGGTTTTAAAACCCGATCGCTTGGATATGTATAAATATTTTTTTTAGGAACGATAGCGCGGATTTACTTCGTCAATTCGCTTTCGCTCGGGTGCAATCCGTGCCCACAACGATGAGTCGCAAACATAATCCTTATCCTCAAGGCAAATCTACTTAAAACAAAGAAATACAAGTTATGTTTTTGTTTGTTTTGTAGCTTTTATTGTAGTTTAAGTGAAAAGGATATATACAAAGTATAAAGCAATTTATTCTAGGTTGTTGATGCACTGTGTGGGCACGGATTGCAAATCCGCGCTATCGTACGTAGAGACATATCCGCGCGATTGGGTCAATTAAAGGAAAACATCGATACAATCAATGTAACTTTAAGCGAAGAAATACTGCAAGCGATTGATGGCGTTCAGGCAAAAATTCCAGACCCAGCGCCTTAAGAAAGGACTAGAATTTCAATAAAAAAAAGCTGTAATCGTTGTTATGATTACAGCTTTTTTTGTGGTTTTAATGTTTCCTAGAAAACAAGATTTTTACTCTATAGCCCCGATTGCAGTGGAAATCCTTATGGCCCGGGGTTCGGGGCATAAGATTGCAACGGAAAGCGGGACCATTGTTTCTTAAAAAAGCCTATTCTTGCTGCTCCAAATTTTTAAAAACCAAAAATCAGATCGGCTGCTATGGAATCGGCTTGGATTTGTATGGAGTCGGGCACTCTCAATTTGATGAACGATTTGGCTTGGCCGGTAACCATAAAGGGTTTGGATTTGTAAATGGAATCCTCGGGCGCTAGCAATCCTCTTCGGTTCATTAAATTGGTCAAAAACAATTGTTGCTTTACGGCAAAGTCTTTGAGTTTTCCTTCGTCATTGAATTGGTACATGAATTTGCGCGGGCTTGGAATAATTCTGGCCAAGTACAAACATTCGTTCAGGTCTAGTTCGGCAGGTGTTTTTTGGAAATAAAAACGACTGGCTTCACCAATTCCGTATACATCAGGGCCCCATTCGATAATATTGAAATAGACTTCGAGCATGCGCTGTTTGCTGACCACACGGTTGTTTTCTAAGATATAGACCAAAAGAATTTCTTCGAGTTTACGCGATAAGGTTTTTTCGCGAGTCAAAAAGGCATTTTTGACCAATTGCATACTGATGGTACTGGCACCACGAGCGAATTTTTTGGTGCGAATGTTTTTGAGAATCGATTGTTTAAAGGCCTCGTTGATAAAACCGCGATGATTAAAAAAAGAAGGATCCTCGGTGGTTAAGACGCATTTTTGCAAATAGGGCGAAATTTGATCCAAAGGCGTATAATCTGCATTTTCGGCTCCTACAAAAATTGGGCGTTGGAGTACATTTTTGATGATGGCTCGGTACACAAATTCGCCGTTGAGTTTGGTTAAATTGGCTTTTCCGTATTTGGTAATGCGAAGGTTTTCTTTGTTGAGTTTGCTATCAAACACCAATTGGTTGGGTTTGTTTTTGTTGAATTTGAAATCCAAATTGTACTCAAAATTTCCTTGGGCTTGCATGCCTTGAAAGTTGGTAAACAAACCATCGGGAAGCGAAACGATAAAGTCTTGCGCCTTCATTTTGGGAATACTCACTTGCAATTTATAAATCGTATCCGATTCGGTTTCGTAAGCCATATACGGATGCACTTTTATTTTGTTGAGTTGCAGTGTTGAGCTTTTATCGATTGAAATAAAATCAGCACCCAGCAGGAATCGATAATCAAATCGAGCGTTGTTAATGACCACATCTTTGTTGGCAATTTTGGGGTGATTGATGCGTAAGTTGGTAATGGTGGCCAGTCCGTCAAAATGGAATTCCCCCGATGATTTTTCAATATTTTGAATATTCAAACGGATGGAGTCAAAGCTGGATTGTAGGTGATAACGTTCATCAACATAGGGCAAACGAATGGCTCCCGTGTCTTGGTTAAAGATCCTGAAATCTGCGGTTTTGTTTCTTGGGTTAGCAATTCCTTTGAGACTTAGTCTTTGTTTGAACGTATTGGTTGCAACAGCAAGGGAGCAATTGAGTTGTTCGTTTTGTAAAGTAAGATTTTTAAAATCGAGTAGGGTTTTGTTGCCGTTATCATCAATTTTGAAGGCTAAGTTTTGGATGTGCATATCGGTAGGCACCAAATTGAGGATTCTTGAAATCAAACGATAGGCTGTGGCGGCATAATCGGTTTTGCGATCTGAATTTTCGAGGTTGATTTCTTCCTCTTTTTTTAAAAAGGCGTCAAAATTGCGTTGTTTTCCTTTTTTGACCAATTGAATATATCCGTCTTCAAGTTCTAATTTTTCTAATTGAATATTTCCAATAAATAAGTTCCAAAAACTGATGCTGGTATTGAGTTTTTTGATATGCAAAAGGGTATCGGCATTTTTTGGAGCCAAAATAACATCGTAGAGATCGATACCGCTCAGGCCATCAAAACTTGCTTTTTTAACACTAAAATCACTGTTGTATTGTTGGGTCATTTTAGTCGAAACCTTGTCTAAGGCTTGATCTAAAAGGGTGTCTCTAAAAAATATAAAACCTCCTATAGTCACAAGTAGTACTATAGCCAATACTTTTAGGGCTAGAAGGAGTTTTTGTTTGTTCGTTCTCATCATTTAAATTTCACTAAGGCTGCAAAAGTATCTTATTTTATGTTATGCTAAAATTAAAAATAGCGTACGGGTTGATACAATAATCCAATGGGATATCGTTCTCAAAAACATCGGTTATTTGGTCTTCGGGGTCAAAGAAAGACAGGCCGATTTTTAGGGTTTCAGGCCTGCATTCTGAAAGGAATTGATCATAAAACCCTTTGCCATATCCCACGCGATTGCCCAGTTTATCGTAGGCGAGTAAAGGTATAAACACGACTTCTATTTGTTTCGAAGGCACTTCGATTCCTGATACGGGTTCAGGAATTTGATACTCGTTTTTTACAATGCGTGTATTGTCTGTAAGTAGAAAATGCATCATTTTTCGGGTGTCGAAATCACTTTTAGACAGGATAATTTCTTTGTCTTTTCCCGCTAAAATGTGCAAAAGAAATTCAGTATTGATTTCTTTTTGGGATGCAATGGGTAAAAAAACATGAAAATAGGTTTTGTCCCAAATAGGAAGCGATAAAGCTTGGTTGGCTATTGCCAAGCTCATCGATTCGATATCATTTTCATGTAGTGCTTTTCGGAGTGTTTTGTACTTAAGCCGTAATTCCTTCTTCAACATGCATAGTTGCTTTTAATTGGGCTATAAAAGTAGTCAAATGTTCGACTTCTACATGATCCATAAGCACTATTTTGTACCATTTATTGTCCCCATGATGTTGTTGTGGCACCAAGTCAAAAGTATCGGCTAGTTTTGGGTCGATGTACTCGGCATGAATGGTGACAATGTTCATGAACGGATCTCTAAAATAAGCAATGCCCAGTTGGTCTAATGCATTGCATAAAAATTGGGTTCTCATTTGCAAAACGCTTACTTTTTCGAACCAGCCGTGTGCGCCATAGGCAAACAAAATCATCCAAACGGCCACAGCATTCGATCCGGAACGGCTTCCACAAAGGGTTAAATCCATACCTTCTACATACTCGGCTTCTTTGGTCAAAACGTTTTCAATTAGATTTTTTCGGCAAATGAAAATACCTGTTCCATAAGGCGATTGTAGCATTTTGTGTGCATCGATGGTGATCGAACTAATTTTTGGATTATTAAAATTAAGGGTCGATTGAGGATTGCTGAATGGATAAACAAAACCACCATAAGCCCCATCAATGTGAAGTTTATACTCTAAATTGTATTTTTCAAAAAGAGTGCAATACACTTCAGGATCATCTACAGAGCCAAACATGGTGGTACCCATATTCGAAACGGTGATAAAATATTTTTTACCTTTCGCTTTCGCTTCCAGAATCAATTGTTCTAATGCAAGGCTGTCTATGGATCTATTATGAAAGGCAACAGGAACTTTAATCCAATCGAGCATTAAAACATTGGAGCCTTTGGCAATGGAGTAATGCGTATCTTCGGAAGCTACGATGGCAATTTCGTGTAGTTGGGCTCCTTTTTGATACATGAAAAAGTTGCGATACATCCAAATGGCCTGAATATTCGCTTCGGTTCCGCCTGGTGAAATATAGCCATCGTAAGAATTGGGTTTCGCTTTGAAAATATCGACTGCTATGACATCTAGAACTTCACGTTCTATTTGTTGGGTGCCTTTGAAGGCTTTTTCGGAAGTTCCCAAAGTGTGACAACCGATATGATTGGGGTTGGCCACATAGGTTTGCAAAGTAGGCGCTTCTTGTAAAAAAGGCGCATCATCATAAAAAACTTTCCCGTCTAATTTTGAGGCTGGATACCCCAATGAAATGTCTTTTGAAAAATTGACATTTTCGGCTAATGCATTTTGAATACGTTCTTTACGTTCTTTCTGATCTATTTTTTTCCAATATAACATTGCTGTAATTTTTCAGCAAAGGTAAATGGCTGATTCCTATTAGAATATGATTTTTGTTAGGTTTTAAAGATTTCAATATCATTAAATTGCTGAATGTAGGCCTCTGGTTTTTCAATTCTGTTTGATTTTGTTCCGACTAAAGAAGTAGACAAATGAAAAATGGCGTCTCCTTCATACACAATAGGCGATTGGTTGCTGTTGATGACGTAACCATCATTGGGGGCTTTCACTTTGCGTTCAAATTTCCCAAAAGGATCGGTAATGAGTGCCAAAACAGTCCCTTTGGTAACAAACGTGCCAATGGTATTTAAATCGTGAAGCATTCCGGAGCATTTGGCTCTCACCCAATTCGATTTTTCGATGTAAATGGTTTTGTTTTCGGGCACTTCGATGTTGTGTTTTGGATCCAACATGTCCAATTGTGCTAACACGCGTTTGGTGCCTTCAAGTCCTTCTCTGGCGACTTTTTTATCTATGTCTAATGATTTTCCACCTTCAAAAAGCAGCATTTTCACGTTCATTTTGGTAGAAGAATTTCGAAACGATCCCGCAATGTTTTTGGAGTACAAAGTGAAAGGTGCATTGAATACATCGGCTAATTGCTTTAACTCAGCATCATTTTCTGCTAGGCGAATTTGAGGAGCATTAAAACGACTCGCACCACCCGCATGAAAATCAATCGCATAATGCACTTCGGGCATGACTTCGTTGAGGATGTGAAAAGCAAATCGACTCGCCAAGGAGCCTTTTTTACTGCCCGGAAAAGAGCGATTCAAGTCACGGCCATCGGGAAATTCTCGGGAACGATTCACAAAACCATACATATTAATGATGGGAATACAGATGATCGTGCCGCGTTTGGGTCGGTTTATTTTCTGGCTAATGAGTTGTCTCACAATTTCGATACCATTAATTTCATCGCCGTGGATTCCCGCTGTGAAAAGAATGACAGGACCTTCTTGTTTGGAACGCCGAACAATGATAGGGATATTGAGCTTGGTAGTCGTGTGGAGTCGCGCCATCTCAACGTTGATGGTTTTGTTTTCTCCCGGTAAAATGCTTTCGCCAAAAATCGTTATTGGTTTTAAACTTCTCATAGCCAACTTTAATGGGCTAAATATAAAAATTATTAAGCATTACCTGTTGGTTGAATTTCAAATAAAATAAAACTTAACTACACTTCGATGCCTCAGATTAATAGCAGTTAGCCACGAATTTACTAATTGTCATTAAAATTGAATGTCACAATTTCCATCAACTTTAATAATTTGTGTCATTAAAACCTGTTCTGATTTCTGATCTATTCGTGAATTCGTGGCGAAAATTTTTGAATACGAATGTCCTGAAGAAAAAGCCAACGCAGAAGTTTTAGAAAAATAGAATTACTAAATTTGTTCTGAATAACAAGCGATGGCGAATTTTCTAAAACTACAATGACGCAACCCTCGATAGCCCTTCAAATACAAACCCTTCCTGATAATCCAGGAGTGTATCAATATTATGATAAGGAAGGTAAAATTTTATATGTAGGCAAAGCCAAAAACTTAAAAAAAAGGGTATCCTCTTATTTTAATAAAATTCACGATACGGCCAAAACCAATGTGTTGGTCAAAAAAATTGTGACTATAAAGCACATTGTAGTTCCCACAGAATCCGATGCGTTGTTGTTAGAAAATAATTTAATCAAAACGCTTCAGCCTCGTTATAATGTCTTGCTTCGCGATGACAAAAGTTACCCTTGGTTGTGCATCAAAAAAGAACCTTTTTCACGTATTTTTTCTACTCGTAGAATGATTAAAGACGGTTCTGAATATTTTGGTCCTTACACGAGTTTCAAGACCGTTAATACGATTTTGGAATTAATAAAAGAATTATATCCACTCCGCACTTGTACTTTCGATTTGAGCCAAAACAACATCAATAGTGGGAAATTTAAAGTGTGTTTAGAATACCATATTGGCAATTGCAAAGGCCCGTGCGAAGGTCACGAAAGCTTGGAACATTACCAAAAACAAGTAGACGCCATACGCGAAATTCTTAAAGGTAATTTCAAAGAAAGTTTAAAAGACTTTAAGCGAATGATGGTCGATTTGGCCAGCGAAATGAAGTTTGAAGAAGCCCAAAAAATAAAAGAAAAAATTGAGGTTTTGGAAAATTACCAATCCCGTTCAACCATTGTCAATCCGAAAATCACGAATATCGATGTGTTTTCGATTGTTTCGGATGAAAGTGCGGCTTTTGTGAATTTCTTGCAAATTTCTCACGGTTCGATTATTCGTTCGCATACTATGGAAATCAAGAAGAAGTTAGAAGAAACCGATGAAGAGTTGTTAGCATTAGCCATTGTAGAACTTAGAGAGCGCTTTCATTTATTGTCCAGAGAAGTGATTGTTCCTTTCGCTATAGATTTGGGGGAAAACATCAAAATTACAGTGCCTCAATTGGGTGATAAAAAACAAATATTGGATTTGTCTATTCGCAACGCCAAGTTTTACCGCATAGAACAACTCAAACAATTGCAGATTGTAGACCCAGACCGTCACACCAATCGGATTATGGCGCAAATGCAAAAAGACTTGCGATTGCCTGTAGAACCAAGACATATCGAATGTTTTGATAATTCAAATATTCAAGGAACGAATCCTGTGTCGGCTTGTGTGGTTTTTAAAGATGGGAAACCTAGCAAGAAAGATTATCGTCATTTTAATATCAAAACCGTCGAAGGACCCGATGATTTTGCTTCGATGACGGAGGTGGTGTACCGCCGATACAAACGATTATTGGACGAAAAAGAGCCTTTACCACAAATGATTATTATTGATGGAGGAAAAGGACAATTATCTGCGGCCTTAAAAAGTATTGATGAACTTGGATTGAGAGGGAAAATCACCATCATTGGCATTGCCAAACGATTGGAAGAACTCTTTTTTCCCGGAGATTCTATCCCTTTGTATTTGGATAAAAAATCTGAAACCCTAAAGGTGATTCAGCAGTTGAGAAACGAAGCCCACCGATTCGGAATCACACATCATCGTGACAAACGAAGCAAAGCCGCCTTGAATTCATCGATTGAAAGTATCCCGGGCATAGGCGAAAAAACGATGATTACGCTTATTGAGCATTTTAAAAGTGTTAAAAGAATACAATTGGCTACAGAAAAAGAAATTTCTGAGGTTATTGGCGTGTCAAAAGCCAAAAAAATTTCCGACTTTTACAAGAAATAGCACGTTGCTAAATTCTTGTCTATGAGTAGATTTACTGCTTTACTTTTGTTGTTCTGTTGTTGTGGGTTACTTTGGTCACAAGAACAAGCAAAGAAACCCAAAATAGGTCTAGTATTAAGTGGAGGTGGAGCCAAAGGTTTCGCTCATATTGGCGTGTTGAAAGTGATTGAAGAAGCCGGAATCAAAATCGATTATATCGGCGGAACCAGTATGGGTGCCGTGATTGGAGGTTTGTACGCCACGGGTTTTAATGCATCACAAATTGATTCTATTTTTCACACCGTTGATTTCGATAAGTTAATCAACGATTATGTTCCAAGGGGATCCAAGAATTTTTACGAAAAACGCAATGACGAATTGTATGCCGTAACACTGCCCTTTAATAAATTCAAAATCGGTATTCCTGAGGCACTTTCTAAAGGTATGTACAACTTTAATTTGTTGACCCGTTTGACTCGAAATGTAAAAAACATTCACGATTTCAATCAATTACCCATTCCTTTTTTGTGTATCGCTACTGATATTGAAAAAGGCGAACAAGTGTTGTTGAACAAAGGCAATTTAGCGCAATGTATTTTAGCAAGTGCGGCGTTTCCTTCCTTGTTTTCTCCCGTTGAAATTGAGGGTAAAGTGCTTATTGACGGTGGTGTTGTGAATAATTACCCCATTCAAGAAGTGATAGATTTGGGAGCTGATGTTATCATTGGAGTCGATGTTCAAGAAGGGTTAAAAGATCGTACCGCACTTAGAGATGCTACCAAAATATTAGTACAGATCACCAACTTCAGCATGATCGACAAGATGAAAGGAAATGTACAAAAAACAACCGTGTACATACAGCCAGACATCAAAGATTATTCTGTGATATCTTTTGATAAAGGCAAAGAAATAATAGTTAAAGGCGAAGAAGCTTCTTTTGCCGTGTACGAAAAATTAAAACAATTAGTAAATCATGATTTTCCTTATCGAAAGCCAAAATTAAAGCTCATATCTGATAGTATTTTGGTGTCAGACATTGAAGTGAATGAAATGAAAAATTTCACGAGCACTTATGTTAAAGGTAAATTACGCTTCAAACCCGGAAGTTTAATTACCTATACGAAGTTGCAAAATGGCATCAACAACATCAACGGAACTCAAAATTTTAACGCCATTACTTACGCTTTGCAACCTCTTGGGAATGCTGAACAATTGGTGTTAAACTTGAAAGAAAACGACACTAAAACACAATTAAAGTTGGGTTTACATTACGATGGTTTGTACAAAAGCGCTGTTTTGGCCAATATTACACAAAAAAATCTATTGATTAAAAATGACAATTCTTCATTGGATCTTATCATTGGAGATAATTTCCGTTACAATTTTAATTATTATGTCGACAATGGCTATAACATAAGTTTTGGTTTTAAGTCCTCTTTGAATCAATTTGATAGAAGTATATCTCAGACCATTCAGGTGGGCAAAGAAATGGACGAAGAACTTTCATTGATCAATGTTGATTTTCAGGATTGGAACAATCAGGCCTATTTTCAATCGGTTTTTGTTCAAAAATATTTAATTGGAGGCGGTATCGAATACAAGTACCTAAATATCGTTCCCTCAGTAGTTACCAAAAATAGCCCAGCCGTAGAGGATAGTAATTATTTGGGCGTGTTCGGATATCTGAAGTTTGACGCCTTGGATAGTAAGTATTTTCCAACCAAAGGCTGGTCATTTACGGGTGATGTGCACTCGTATTTAATGTCTTCTAATTATTCAAAAGTGTTTGAGCCTTTTACCATACTCAAAGCTGATTTTGCGGTAGCGGCAAAAGTGTTGCCTCGTTTGGTCTTTAAGTTTGAAACGGATGCTGGTACAACGGTGGGTAAACAAAGTGTTCCTTTTTTAAATTTTATGCTTGGAGGATATGGTTATAATGCGATAAATAATTTCAAGTCTTTTTTTGGATATGATTTTTTAAGCCTAGGCGGTAATAGTTATATCAAATCATTGGGAACCTTAGATTTTGAATTTTACAAACGGAATCACTTCAATTTGACTGCGAATTACGCTAATATTGGTAATCGTATCTTTAGTTCGCTCGATTGGGTGGCTTTGCCCAGGTACTCCGGATATGCTGTGGGATACGGATTGGATTCTATTCTTGGGCCAGTTGAGGTAAAGTACTCTTGGTCGCCCGAACAGCCAAAAGGATTTTTTTGGTTTAGTGTAGGATATATTTTTTAATCTTAAAATTATATTAAAAAAATTACGACATTTGCTTTCATGAAAACAAAATGGCAAGGTTTATTAGATTATCTGCAATTTCTTATTAAGAGAAATCCAGAATGATTGCACTATTTTTTAAGGAATACAATTAGGTTGAATCTAAATTTTTTAAAAAATGCCAATATATCATAAACTAGGAGATTTTCCTCAAAAACGCCACGTACAATTCGAGAAACCTAATGGGGGATTGTATTACGAGCAATTATTCGGTACCGAAGGTTTTAACGGCCATTCGTCACTATTATATCATGTACACAGACCGACTCAGGTCAAAGAAATACTAAATTCGTATTCAGTAGAACCCAAAATTGCTATCGGCAAAAACATCAAATCATTATTGCTAAAAGGATTTGAATTGTTACCCGAAAATGATTTCTTGGAAAGTCGCAAACCCATGTTGGTCAATAAAGATTGCACCATTGGTTTAGCTGCACCAAAAGAATCCTTGCGCTCTTATTTTTATAAAAACGCCGATGCCGATGAAATGATTTTCATTCACAAAGGAAGCGGAACCCTAAGAACAATGATGGGTAACATTCCTTTCGAATATGGTGATTATCTTATTATCCCTCGCGGAATGATTTATCAAATTGATTTTGATACTACCGAAAATCGCTTGTTTTATGTAGAATCTTTTGCGCCTTTCTATACACCAAAACGATACAAAAACGAATCAGGTCAGCATTTAGAACACGCTCCTTTTTGTGAACGCGATTTCAAATTGCCAACAGAGTTAGAAACGCACGACGAAAAAGGCGATTTCTTAATCAAAATCAAAAAAGAAGGTATGATGCACGAGGTGGTCTATGCCACGCATCCTTTCGACGTTATTGGTTGGGATGGCTATAATTTTCCTTACGGGTTTAGCATCCACAACTTCGAACCTATAACTGGTCGTGTGCACCAACCGCCACCAGTACACCAAACCTTCGAGACGGCTACTTTTGTAGTGTGTTCTTTTGTGCCTCGTTTGTACGATTACCATCCAAAAGCCATTCCTGCGCCTTACAATCACAGCAACATTGATAGCGATGAGGTATTGTATTATGTAGATGGCGATTTTATGAGCCGTAATAATATAGAACAAGGTCATATCACTTTGCATCCAAAAGGCATTCCTCACGGACCAGCACCAGGAGCTATGGAGCGAAGCATCGGTCAAACCATTACACAAGAACTAGCCGTTATGGTCGATACGTTTCGCCCTTTAATGGTTACCGAAGAAGCAATGGGTCTTGATGACGGACAGTACTACAAATCTTGGGTAGAGTAAAAAATAATTAAAATAATAAGGAGCTATTTCCTGCTGTACGCTATATCTGTGGCTCCGAACCTCGGAGCCACAGGATGCCGCTTCCATCAGGGCTAGGCTTTGAACTAATCAACAACATTTTCGGAAACCCCGAAACAAACAATATATACAATGGCAAAAGAAGTACAATCAGTAGAATACGGACTAGAAAAAATATTTGAAGGAGCACAAGATTTCCTTCCGTTAATGGGAACCGACTACGTAGAATTTTATGTGGGCAACGCCAAACAAGCCGCTCATTTTTACAAAACGGCTTTCGGATTTCAATCGCACGCGTATTGCGGGTTAGAAACAGGTTCAAGAGACAAAGTTTCTTATGTGTTAAAACAAGACAAAATTCGTTTGGTACTAACTACGGCGCTCAACAGCGAATCTCCAATTGGAGAACACGTAAAAAAACACGGTGACGGAGTTAAAATCGTGGCGCTTTGGGTAGAAGATGCTCGTAAATCTTTTGAAGAAACCACTAAACGTGGCGCAAAAGTCTATATGGAACCTACCGTAGAAAAAGACGAATTTGGTGAAGTAGTTCGCGCTGGAATCTATACTTATGGTGAGACCGTTCATATGTTTGTAGAGCGCAAAAACTATACAGGTGCTTTTCTTCCAGGTTTTGTAGAATGGAAATCGGATTATAACCCAACTTCTGTTGGTTTAAAATACATCGACCATATGGTAGGAAATGTGGGTTGGAATCAAATGAATGTTTGGGTAAAATGGTACGAAGACGTGATGGGCTTTGTAAACTTCCTTTCTTTTGATGACAAACAAATCCACACCGAGTATTCTGCTTTGATGAGTAAAGTAATGAGTAACGGCAACGGAAGAATTAAATTCCCAATCAACGAACCCGCCAAAGGAAACAAGCGTTCTCAAATAGAAGAGTATTTAGATTTTTATGAAGGAGCAGGTGTGCAGCACATTGCCATTGCTACCGATGATATTATTACTACTGTTACTGAGCTTAGAGCTCGTGGTGTAGAATTTTTATCAGCGCCACCTCATGCGTATTACCAAGCCATTCCAGAACGTTTGGGCGAACACATGAGCATGATGAAAGAAGATTTAGCCGTTATCGAAAAGCTAGCCATTATGGTGGATGCCGATGAAGATGGGTATTTATTGCAAATTTTTACCAAACCTGTTGAAGATCGTCCGACCTTATTTTTCGAAATAATTCAACGAATGGGAGCCAAAGGATTCGGTGCAGGGAACTTCAAAGCTTTATTTGAGTCCATCGAAAGAGAGCAACAATTGCGAGGAACGCTATAAAATTAAGTTTTTTTTGCATTATCAAAAAAAATAACCAAATAGAATGCTAATAATATACAAACGTTGTGTTAAACTTAATTTTATAGGCTAAAAAATATAAAAAGCCATTGTATCTTTGCAAAGCAAATGAGAGGGGTGGTTTCCTTTCATGGGTATTATAAATTTCATAATTTATAGTTTTTTGGTTAGTTAATAGCATAAAAACTCAGTCATTAATTTGACTGGGTTTTTTTGTTTTAATACATTTGGGCTCATTTTTGCTAGAGAATCTCTTTAAAGCTCAAATTATACAAAATGAGAAAACTCCTCCTCCTTTTTTTATTGTTCTTTATTGTGAGTTTCAATTCTCAAAATTCTTCATCTTTCGAGGCTGGCGAGTGGTTTAAATTTAGGATACATTATGGTTTTGTCAATGCAGGTTATGCAACGCTCGAAGTTAAAGAAGCTACGATTGGTCAAAAACCTGTTTTTCATGTAATAGGCAAAGGATATACTACGGAATGTCTCGTTTTTTCTTTAAAGTGGATGATTTGTACGAAAGTTATTTTGATAAATCAACGGGGTATCCGTACCAATTTGTCCGAAAAATTGATGAAGGAGGCTATACCAAAAATCAAGAAGGCTTTTTTAATCATTCAACTCAAAAGATACTGGTAAAGGATTATAAGCATAAAAGCGAAAAAACATTTTCTTTTCCAAAAGGCACACAAGACATTGTTTCTACTTTTTATTATCTTAGAAATTACCCTACAATAGATCAGTTAAAAGTTGGGGAATCTGTTGCAATTGACATGTTTTTTGATGACGAAACCACAAAGTTTAAGTTAAAATTCTTAGGCCGTGAAGATATTACCACTAAATTTGGCGTTATTTCGGCCATGATTTTTCGTCCTTTAGTACAATCGGGTCGCGTGTTCAAAGAGCAAGAAAGCTTAACCGTTTGGATTTCAAATGATAAAAATAAAATTCCTTTGCGCATTAAGGCTGAACTAGCCGTTGGAGCTATTAAAGCGGATTTGGATGCCTATAAAGGATTAAAACACCCATTTAAAGTTAAATCAAAATAAACGAATGATTATTTCAGAAAATACCACCACCCTTTTAGAAGAAATTGATCAAAAATTTAAAGCCATTCAACAAAAAACCGATACACATTTAGAGGGTTTGTTGTGGTCTAAGCCCATTACTTATTGGGATTATATACAAACGGATGCCTTGTTGAACTTACAAACGCAACGTACTACTTTGCCTGATGAAATGGTGTTTATTATGTACCATCAAGTCAATGAATTATTGTTCAAAATGATTCTTTGGGAAATGCAGCAAATTTCATATACTGAAAATATTCAAACCGCTTTTTTTACCGAAAGGTTAATGAGAATTAGTCGTTATTTTACCATGCTCACCACTTCATTTGATATTATGGGTGACGGAATGGAGGTAGAGCAATACATGAAATTTAGAAATACCTTGACGCCAGCAAGTGGTTTTCAAAGTGCACAATATCGAATGATTGAATTCGCTTCGACTGATTTAATCAATTTAATTGATGCAAGGTTTAGAGCAACGATTGACCGAAACACGCCTTTTGAGCATGCTTTTGATCATTTGTATTGGCAAGCAGCGGGTAAGGATCACAAAACAGGCGAAAAATCATACTTGTTATCCGAGTTTGAAAGAAAATATAAGACCTCGTTTTTGGCACAAATGAAGGAGTACAACACCATCAACTTGTGGCAAAAATTCAAGCAATTACCTCTTGAAGATCAGCAAAATCCTGAATTGGTCAAAGCCATGCGCGAATATGATTTTACCGTGAATGTTACTTGGGTGATGCAGCACTTAAACACGGCCAAAAAGTATATCGAATCAAGTGGTCTTGGTGATGGAGAAGCTACAGGCGGTAGTGATTGGAAAAAATATATGCATCCAAAATACCAAAGAAGAATATTTTTTCCAGAATTATGGAGTGCTGAGGAATTGGCCAATTGGGGAGTAGAAAATTAATCGTATATTAGTAAATAATGAATTGCTTGGCAGTTACAAGGATTGTTTACAGTCCGATTTACAAATAATTGAAAAAATAATCATAACATTGAAACGTTTCGCAATACTTTTATTATGTGCACTTGCTTTTTTTTCCTGTGAAAAAAAAGATAAGGTTTGGTCTGAAATCAAAACAAAACCGATTCCTAAAAAAACAGAATTTGGGTTTAACTATGCTGATTTCAATGTGTTGAATGACACCTTAAAAAGTGGTGATACGTTTGGAACCATTCTTCAAAAACAAAATATCGGAAACAAAAAGGTTTTCGAAATTGTGGCGCAAATAAAAGACACCTTTAGCGTACGTTCTATTCGAAATAACAAACCATATACACTTATTCGTTCTAAGAAAAAGACCAAAGAGTTGATCGCATTTATCTATCAACCCGATGCGCGTCAATATTATGTAATCGATTTAAGGGACTCTATCGCAAAGGCCTATAAAAAAACAAAACCCATTACCATCAAACGCAGAACCATTGGTGGTGTGCTGAAAGGATCGCTTTCAGAAACCCTCGACACCTACAAAGTAGAAGGTGGATTGGCCTCGAGAATTGCTAAAATTTACGCTTGGTCCATTGACTTTTTTAAGTTAAAACGAGGCGATCGTTTTGCCATCACTTTTACGGAGCGATTTATTAACGATTCTATTTATGATGGTGTCGATAGCCTAGAAGCTTCTTTCTTTGAGTACAAAGGGAAGATTATTTACGCTTTTCCATTTGTGGCCAATGCTAATTCTAATCGAATTGAGTACTATAGTGAAGAAGGGAAGGGCTTGAAAAATTTCTTTTTGAAAACGCCAATTAAATTCAGTCGATTGACCTCTCGTTTTACCTCGAATCGCTTTCACCCGGTTCAATTACGATGGAAAGCGCACAAAGGAACCGATTATGCGGCGCCACATGGAACTCCAATTACCACAACGGCAGCAGGTGTAGTAGAACAAACCGGTTACACGGCTGGAAATGGTAATTTTGTAAAAGTAAAACACAACGGTACTTACGCCACACAGTATTTGCACATGTCTCGAATTTTAGTTCGAAGAGGTCAGCGTGTAACGCAAGGACAACCGATAGGATTGGTGGGAAGTACAGGTTTGGCAACAGGCCCGCACGTGTGCTATCGTTTTTGGAAGAATGGTGTGCAAGTTGATCCATTACGCTTAAAATTGCCTAACGGAGAACCACTTACAGGTGCAACTAAAGACCGTTTCTTTAAGCAAATCAAGCCTTTAAAGTTTGAATTGGATAGCGTTGCGAATCTTTAAGTGGCAGGTATTTTATGATAACGTTTTCGTAATTTATCTTGGCATTAAAGAAAGCTTAACAAGCTATTTAAAGTTAATTGCTTAATTTTACATGCATTAAAATGTATTAAATAAAAGCATATGGCCTTACATACAATCAATCCAACGACCACAGCGTCTTGGGAGAAATTACAAAAACATTTTTCGGAACAACAAACCCTTACACTTCAAGAATTGTTTCAGGCGGACAGCAATCGTACCGATAAATTTAACATCAATTGGAATGATTTTTTACTAGATTTTTCCAAAAACAATATCAACCAAGAAACGGTAGCCCTTTTACTTGAATTGGCTAAGGAATGTGGTTTAGAGACTGCTATTTCTGAGTATTTTGGTGGAGCATTGATCAATCAAACCGAAAACCGTGCCGTACTTCATACAGCATTACGTGCAAAATCAGATGCTGTAATAAACGTAGAAGGAGTAAATGTTATTCCAGAAGTGTATGAAGTGAAAGCAAAAATAAAATCCTTTACGAACGAAGTTGTTTCAGGAATCCGAAAAGGGTACACTGGAAAAACCTTCACAGATATCGTAAACATTGGTATTGGAGGCTCTGACCTTGGGCCAGTTATGGCGGTTGAAGCGTTACAATTTTATAAAAATCATCTCAAGGTTCATTTTGTATCTAATGTAGATGGCGATCATGCGAATGAGGTGATCAAAAAGTTAGATCCAGAAACTACTTTATTTGTAATTGTTTCAAAAACCTTTACTACACAAGAAACGTTGACCAATTCTGAAACTATCAGAAAATGGTTCTTGCAATCAGCGACACAAGAAGATGTGGCTAAGCACTTTGTTGCCGTGTCAACCAACTTACAAAAAGTTACGGAATTCGGAATCAATCCTGACAATGTTTTTCCAATGTGGGATTGGGTAGGAGGTCGTTTTTCTTTGTGGAGTGCGGTAGGTTTGTCTATCAGTTTAGCGGTAGGATATGACAACTACGAAGCTTTACTTGATGGTGCTCAAGATATGGACGAGCATTTTAAAAACACAACTTTCGAAAACAACATTCCTGTAATTTTAGGAATGCTAAGTGTTTGGTATAACAATTTTTATGGAGCAGAAAGTGAAGCTTTGATTCCGTACACACAATATTTACAAAAATTAGCCCCTTACTTGCAACAAGGAACGATGGAAAGTAATGGGAAAAGCGTAGGTCGCGATGGTAAACCTGTGAACTATCAAACGGGAACTATTATTTGGGGTGAGCCAGGAACGAATGCGCAACACGCCTTTTTTCAATTAATTCATCAAGGAACTAAATTGATTCCTTCTGACTTTATTGGTTTTGTAGAACCTTTGTATGGCGATTGGAACCATCACGATAAATTAATGTCCAATTTCTTCGCGCAAACAGAAGCGTTGATGAACGGAAAAACCGAAGCTCAAGTACAAGCTGAATTCGATAAACAAGGACTTTCAGCCGAAAAAGCAGCGGCATTATTACCATTCAAAGTATTTACAGGAAACAAACCTACCAATACTATTTTGATTCAAAAATTAACGCCAAAATCCCTTGGTGCTTTAATCGCAATGTATGAGCACAAGATTTTTGTACAAGGTGTGATCTGGAATATTTTCAGTTTTGACCAATGGGGAGTGGAATTAGGAAAACAATTGGCCAATTCAATTTTAGAAGAAATTGAAACGGAACAAGTGAAAAACCACGATAGTTCAACTTCATTTTTATTGAATCATTTTCTTAAGAATAAGAAGAAATAATACGAAATAAATTATTTTCAAAAGTCTCGACAGGTTTTCTGTTCGAGACTTTTTTTTTAATGTCATTATAAAAAATAAATCGAAAATCATTTTTTAGTTTTTTTTAAGAGTTCTGATTCCCAATTTTATATGTGAACCATAAAATAATTTGCATGAAAAAGTACTTGGTGGAATTTAGACTTAATTTTTGCTTCAATACGCTGTTAATTTAACATAAAACACTGGCAATGTATTAATAATACGTGTTTTAAGATAGTGTTAACTCTAGTTAATCTTAGCTTAACATTGCAACCCTTTTAATGGCTGAATTTTGCAAAAAATTAATTTTTAAAGAAAACAACACAAAAAAACAATGAAGGGAATTAAGAATTATGTGCTATTTTGCATGATGTTTTTTGCATTTTCAACGGCATTTTCACAAGGGAAAATTACAGGAAAAATTAAAGATAATGATGGTTCTTTACCAGGAGCTAACATTGTAATTAAAGGATCGCCAATAGGAACAACAACTGATTTTGATGGAAGTTTTGTTTTGACTACAACGGCAAGTACTGGGGAATTAGTTATTTCATTCCTTGGTTTTGAAACCAAGACTGTTCGTTTTTCAGTTTCCAATGGAGCTACTAAAGATATCGGAACGATTGTGTTAACTTCAAATTCTAATGAGCTAAAAGAAATTATCGTAAAAAGTTCCGTGATTGATGTAGCCAAAGACAGAAAAACACCAGTTGCGGTATCAACAATTAAAGCCGCTGAAATACAAGAGAAATTAGGGTCTCAAGAATTTCCTGAAATTTTAGCCAACACACCTTCAGTATACACTACTAAAGCTGGTGGTGGGTTTGGAGATTCTCGAATCAATATTCGTGGATTTGATCAAAGAAATATCGCCGTAATGGTAAATGGTATGCCTATTAATGATATGGAAAATGGCGCAGTTTACTGGAGTAACTGGGCAGGTTTGTCTGATGTAACTTCGGCCATGCAAGTGCAAAGAGGTTTAGGGTCTTCTAAATTGGCCATCTCTTCGGTTGGAGGAACTATAAATGTAGTAACTAGAACTTCAGACATGAAAGAAGGAGGGTCTTTGTTTACAGGATTTGGTAATGATCTATACTTGAAATCAACGGCTAGTTATTCTACTGGGGTATTGGAAAATGGTTTATCGGCTTCTGTATTGTTTAGTCGTACTTCTGGAGATGGTTATGTGGATGGAACAAAATTTGAAGGGTATAATTATTTTGTGGGTTTAGGTTATAAAACCGCTAATAAAAAACATGATATTCAATTTACTTTTACAGGAGCGCCTCAATGGCACAACAAGAGAAATACAGCACCTACTATTGGAAGCTACTTAAAATATGGTGCAAACGGGCAACCGGATATTAAATACAATTCTGATTGGGGATACTTAAATGGTGAGGAATTTAGTTTTAGTACCAACTATTATCATAAACCTGTAATGTCTGTTAACTGGGATTATGACATTAACGAGACCACTAAAATGTCCGCGGTAGTTTATGGGTCTTTTGGTCGTGGGGGTGGAACCAATGGTACAGGTGCCATTGCTGGAAACAGACAATTTCATGATGCGTTGCGAACGCCAGATGGTTTAATTAATGTAGATTTAATCCAAGCGTACAATTCAGGTCAAACTGTAACTATTGGAGGAAAAACGTATACAAGAGCGCAAGTAAATGGTGCTTATGAAAGTAATAGTTCAACGGCTAATAATGCTACCAACGGAATTAGCCAAATTTCTAATGTTAATTCACACAACTGGTACGGTGGAGTAGTGAATTTGAATAAGAAATTGTCGAAAAATTTCACGCTCGATTTTGGGGTAGATGCAAGAGCTTACCGAGGAATGCATTACCAAACACTTTCTAACTTGTTGGGGTCTGATAGATATGCTGATAATAGCAATGTAAATAATGTGAACGCTTCTGGAGTTCAAATTCCTAATTTAATTTATAATACAGTTTCAACTAAACCAAGTTGGAATCCATTTTATAGTGAAAGTAACCAACCAAAACTTGGTTTCAATAATGATGGATTGGTGAAATGGTATGGCGCTTTTACGCAATTAGAATACAGTAATGATAATTTGACGGCTTTTGTTCAAGGAGCTGTTTCGCAACAAGGATTTAGAAGAGACGACTACTTTAAATATAGTTCATCTTCTGATTTATCTTCTACAGCTTATGAAAATATTTTAGGTGGAAATGTTAAAGGGGGAGCCAATTATAATATCAATGAGCAACATAATGTATTTGTAAATGCAGGATATTATTCGAAACAACCTTTCTTTAATGCCGTTTACCCAAACAATGCTTCTTTAGTTAATGACAATCTAACCAATGAAAAAGTTGTTGGATTGGAAGCTGGTTATGGTTTTCGTTCTCGATTTTTTAATGCCAATGTAAATGTGTATCATACTACTTGGAAAGATAGATATCAAAGAGCTTCAGATCAAGCTATTGATAATCAAGGAGGGTATTATGATTTCTCAGGTATTACACAAGTACACACAGGTTTTGAGTTAGAAGCCAATGCAAGAGTGACACCAAAACTAAAAGTAAATGGTATGTTTTCTATTGGAGATTGGAAATATGACGGGAATAGTGAAAGCAGACGATTTGATATCTCCAATAACCCTATTGGTGGAGGATCAACAAGTACTTTGTATTTAGATGGTGTAAAAGTTGGTGATGCTGCACAATTGACCGCTTCTATTGGAGCGACCTATGAGGTTTTGGAAAGGTTTACGGTAGATGCCAACTACAGACATTCAGACCGTTTATATGCTTCTATTTCTCCAGACAAGTTTACACTAGCCGATAACAAAGGATCATTGCAATTGCCTTCTTACGGTTTGTTGGATATGGGAGTATCTTATAAACTATTGGTTGGAA
The DNA here is from genome assembly GCF_002017945.1 of Flavobacterium sp. LM5. Taxonomy (NCBI): domain Bacteria; kingdom Pseudomonadati; phylum Bacteroidota; class Flavobacteriia; order Flavobacteriales; family Flavobacteriaceae; genus Flavobacterium; species Flavobacterium sp. LM5. Next base: position 593,534 of record NZ_MUFX01000001.1, read on the forward strand.
AACATAATGACAAATCATTCAACTTTAGATTGAATGTAAACAATGTTTTAGATAAAACGTACATTGCTGAATCAAGAACCAATATTTTTGCTAATGATATTGCTTCAGGCGGAAAAACCTATGAAGAATTAGGCAGAACCTATCAAGGTGTAGCCGATGGAAACCAAGTATTCTTTGGTTTTGGTAGAACTTGGAATTTTAGTTTACGCTACAATTTCTAATACACCGTTATATATTTTCAAACCACCTCATTCGGGGTGGTTTTTTTTGTGCTTTATTTTTTATGCCTATCATAGGATGCTGTTTATATAATTGGTAGACAAGGGTAATAGTAAAATGGACAGAGCGTTTTTTATTGCGGTTCACTAAATAATAGTAAGGTTTGGTTGTTATATTTTTTGTAAAAATTAACAGGTAGTAAGTAGGTAAAAACATGATTTTGCTAAAAGTTAAAATTTATTTTGTAATAAATTTACTCTTTATTTATGTTTTATTTAAGGTTAAGAGAGGCTTTTGGCTAGCTTTTAGGCTATTAAAGCCTTTTGAAATGTTATGATTTTAACAAAAATGTATTTTTTGAATGAAAAAAGAGTGTTATTTTTTATTTTTTAACGCAATCAGTATAATAAAACCAATTGTCTGTAAATTAGGGAGTCATGGATATTATGTTAACGTTAAGTTAACATAAGATAGTGTTAAAAGTTGGAATTTTGCTCCAAACTTAATACATTAAATCAAAAATGAAAAAAATCACATTTATTGTTATGTTTTTCCTATCCCTAGTTGGATATTCTCAGGTTACTAGTTCTTCTATTACTGGTTTCGTTAAGAGTAATTTAGGAGAAAGACTACCAGGGGTGACTGTACAGGCAGTACATACTCCTACAGGTACCAAATATTATGCAGAAACGGATGGAGCAGGAGGTTATTCATTGCCAACCGTTAGACCTGGAGGGCCTTATACTTTAAAAGTTTCCTATTTGGGTTACAAAACATCAGAAATTACAGAAATTAATGCGCCACTTGGAAACACTGCTAGTGTTAATATTGTACTTTCTGAAGAAATGAATGCATTGAAAGAAGTAGTTGTTACCAGATCAGATAATGGTGCTTTTTCAAAAAGTAGGACAGGAGCTTCTCAACAATTTTCTAACAGACAATTGAATGCCGTTCCTGTTATTGGAGCTCGTTCAATAAACGCTATTACGAAGTATAATGCAAATGCTGGAAGTGGAGGGACTTTTGGTGGGCAAGATTCAAGATTAAATAACTTTACTATTGATGGATCTGTATTTAATAATGGCTTTGGATTGGGTAGTGATGCTCAAGCTGGAGGTAGAACAGGATCTACCGCCATATCATTAGATGCGATCGAACAATTACAAGTAAATATTGCTCCATTTGATGTAAGACAAACTGGATTCACAGGATCTGGGATTAATGCTGTTACTAGAAGTGGAACAAATGAAATTGAAGGTTCTGTTTACAATTCTTTCAGAAGTAATAAGAGTAGTTTTGTAGGGACAAAGGCAGGAGAGGTTAGAATTGTACCTGCGACTTTTGACGAAACGATTTGGGGAGCAAGATTGGGAGCTCCAATCATTAAAGATAAATTATTCTTTTTCGGAAATTTCGAAACGATTGATAATACGAGCCCAGCTACAAACTGGACTTCAACGAACTCTCCAAATGGAAGTGCTCAAGTTTCTGCGCCTACTTATGAGCAGATGCAAACGCTTTCTAATTTTATGCAAGAAAAATTTAATTACACTACCGGACCTTGGGAAAGATTTGATTCTAAGAAAGAATCTAAAAAATTCCTTGGAAGATTAGATTGGAATATTAATGATGATCACAAACTATCGCTTAGATATGTACATAGTAATTCATCGGCAGATCAGTTGGTTTCAGGTTCTAACTCTTTAGGGTTTGGGAATAGAACTTCAAATGTAAATGCCATGTCTTTCAAAAATAGTGGCTATGTAATTGAAGACAATACTAGGTCTATTGTTCTACAATTAGATTCTAAATTATCTAAATCATGGAGTAACAATTTTATTGCAGGATATGATAAACAAATTGAAGATCGTTCACTTCAGGGAGGTGGTTTGTTTCCGACTATAGATATTAAAAATGGAGTAGCTATTCCATCAGGAGGTTACACTGTAGGTAACTTAACTTACATGTCTGTAGGTTTAGATCCTTTTACTCAAGGGAATAAATTAAATTATTCTACACTTCACTTTACAGACAATGTAACAAAAACCATTGGTAAACATACCTTGTTATTTGGAGCCAATTTTGAACACTTCAAGTCCGAGAACTTATTCTTCCCAGGTTCAAATGGGGTGTATATATTCAATTCGTTAGAAGAATTTTACAATGCAGCGAATGAATCTCTGGCTCTTGGGGGTGCACCATCTAAAACAAATTTGCCAGTTAGAACTCAGTTTAGATATTCTGCTCTTCAAGGTGGTGCTGAACCTTTACAAGTTTTAAAATCAAACAAAATTGATTTGTATATTCAAGATGAAGTAAAAGTTAATGAACAATTTAAATTTGTTTATGGCTTACGTGCAACAGCAGTTTCATTCAGTGATACGGCATTAGAAAATCCTGCTGTAACAGCTATGACATTTGCTAATGGTGAAAAATTCAATACTGGTGAAATGCCAAAAACACAATACTTATTTGAACCAAGAGTTGGTTTTAATTTAGATGTAACAGGAGATGCTACGACTCAACTTAGAGGAGGAACTGGTATTTTTACAGGAAGACCGCCATTTGTGTTTTTATCTAATTCAATTGGTAACAATGGTGTTTTAACTGGTTTTGTTGATGCTAGTGATGCTTCAGTTGGAGCAGGAGGTTACGGATTTACGGCTAACCCTTCTCAGTATTTTACTCCTTCTACCCCTACGTTACCTTCTACTTTTGATTTAGCTTTTACAGCAAAAGATTATAAGTTTCCACAAGTTTGGAAAACTACGGTTGCTATAGATCAAAAATTACCTTTTGGTTTTGTGGGTAGTATAGAAGGGATTTTCAGTAAAAACATTAATGAGGTGGGCTATTACAATGCTAATTTAGCAAATCCAGTTGGAACTATTGCAGGACCTGATAATAGACCACTTTATGCTGGTAATGATAATGGGGTAAGAATTAACAATAATGTTTCGAATGGAATCGTATTGACAAATACCAATCAAGGGTATTTTTATTCGACTACTTTCAAATTAGAGTATCCATATAGAAATGGTTTGTGGGGATCTTTTGCCTATACACATTCTGCTGCTTATGATTTGCTTTCTGCTGGATCTGTGGCTTCAGGTTCATGGACAGGAGCTAGATCTATAAACGGAAATAATGACTTGAAATTAAGTTTGTCTAATAACAATACACCTCACCGATATGTAGGCATTATCGGATACAAAATTGATTATGGTACCAAATATGGTGGTTCAACATCCATTAACATTGGATATATTGGCGAGCAAGCCAATCCATTTTCTTATTCTTATGGAGGAGATTTAAATGGTGATAGAGTAAATGGAAATGATTTATTGTTTGTACCATTGAAAGCGACAGACTTACGTTTTTCACCAATTTCTCAAAACCTTGGAGGCTCTTCAATTGTATTATATACTGAGGCACAACAACAAGAAGCTTTTGAGAAATACATTGAACAAGATCCTTACTTATCTAAACACAGAGGTCAATATGTAGAAAGAAATTCAAACGTACTTCCAATGTTGCATAAAATTGATCTTTCTGTAACCCAAGATTTTTATTTAAATATCGGAGGCAAGAAAAATAGTTTCCAATTTAGAGCTGATATTTTAAATTTCACCAATTTATTGAATAGAAACTGGGGTATTTCACAACGTGCAACGGCTACAAATATTTTATCTGTAGCTCAAGCTCCAAGTTTATCTAATAATTATACTCCTTTTTACAATATGGCGTTGCAAACAGATAACCAAGGAAAAAGGTTTTTAGCTAAAGATACTTTCCAAAAAAATGCCTCTGTATTTGATGTTTGGCAAGCACAATTTACTTTAAGATATACGTTTGGTAAATAACCAATATAATAATTAATAGACATACATTTAAAAAAATCATAAAATAATATAATCATGAAACTTAAAAAACAAATCCTATATTTCGCTTCGATATTTGTATTGATATTGTCTACAATTTCTTGTACAGATGACACAAAAGAAGTAGTAAAACTTTCTTCAATTGTTGAGATAGCTAAAGCTGATCCTGCTAATTTTAGTATACTTGTAGATGCTTTGAAAAAAACAAGTCTTGATGTTACTTTAGGTAATCCAGGTTCGTTTACTGTATTTGCTCCTACTAATGCAGCGTTTACAGCTGCGGGATATACAAGTGCCACTATTAATGCTTTAGATCCTTTAGTACCAGCAGATGCTATTAAAATTGCAGATTTAAAGTTAAGATTACAAAATCATGTAATTGGTATAGGAACACGTGCAGATGATTTAGTTGCTGGTGGCTATTTCAAAACATTTGGATTTTTAAAAACCTCTGCTGCAGCTACTTCAGGAGCTAATTTGAGTGTTTTCATTAACAAGACAGCGGCAGATGTTTTAATCAATGGAGGTAACACTAACGGTGGAGCAAAAGTAACCAAAGCGGATATCGATGCTAGTAATGGTGTTCTTCATGTAATTGATAATGTTTTATCTTTGCCTACTATAGTGAATCAAATTGCAGCTAACCCAAGTTTGTCTTCTTTGTTGAATACTGTTAAAAGTGCTCCTCAGGCTACAGTTTTAGCAACTTTAACTGCTGCTACTGGTGCCGCTCCTGTAAGTGTTTATGCTCCAAATAATGATGCATTTACAGCAGCTTTGGCAACGGGAGGATATTTAGTAGGGAAAACAGATGCGGATATTACGAAAATATTAAACTATCATTTAGAGAAATCAAATAGAGTAGCAGGATCTACAACTGCATTTTCTACTTCAGCAGATGTTACAGTTAACACTTTGTTTACTCCTAATACGCTTGTATTAACAAGATCTACTTTGAAAATTGTAGATAAGTCAACTCCTGCGGTTAATGCAAATGCTAGAGTTTTAAATATTCAGGGAACAAACGGTTCAATTCAAATAATTGATAAAGTATTGCAATCTTTATAGTTAAAAGCTATTGTTAAAAGTAACCCCCAAAGACAAGTGTTTTTTGGGGGTTGTTTTTTTATAGTTATTTTACTGATTGATTTTTTTACCCCATTTTTTCTTATATTTGACATTCAAAAAAAATATTCTATGTACGAATTTATACAAAAGTTTCATTCTGGTTGGGCCTATTTGGTGTTGTTAATTTTAGTGTTTGCTGTGGTGAATGCTATCATAGGTTTTACAGGTAAAAAAGCATTTACCGCTAAAGATCGTAAAATTGCTTTATTTGCACTTATTTTTACTCATGTTCAATTCTTAATCGGACTAGTGATCTATTTCATTTCTCCTTTAGGTTTAAAAGCTTTCGGGCAAATGGCAGACAAAGCCTTGCGTTTAACTTCTTTAGAGCATCCTTTAATCAATATCATTGCCATTGTTTTGATTACCATTGGTTGGTCTAAACATAAAAAACTTACCGATGCATCTGCACAGTTTAAAACATTTGCTGTGTTTTACGGCTTGGGTTTACTCCTAATTTTAAGTAGGATACCTTGGGCTTTGTGGCTTTAATTTTTAAAACAACTGGAGCGATTCAGTACGTTTTGAATTAGTATTAATTTAAATGAGTTTACATGAAAAAATTATTAGCCGTTCTCTTCGTATTTGCTTTAATTCTTTTTGGATATAGCCAAAACAATACGAAAGAGAAAGTATCCAGTACTAAAGACAGCATTAAAAAAGAAAAAATAAATCCTTTATTGACCGGCTTGTTAAAAGATTCCTTGTTTGACCCGACAGTTAAGTATGTGTTGTACAAAAAGAACGGTCATGCTTCGTATTATGCTGATAAGTTTCATGGTCGTAAAACGGCAAGTGGTCAGCGTTTTGATATGCATAAATTGACAGCTGCTCATAAAAAAATTGCTTTTGGAACCAAAATTAGAGTAACCAATGAATCCAATGGAAAATCGGTTATTGTTGAAGTGAATGATAGAGGGCCATTTGTAAAATCAAGAGAAATTGATTTATCTAAAAAAGCATTTATGGCTATTGCCTCCTCTAAAGCTGCTGGATCTATGAAAGTAACTATTGAAACTATTATCAAAAAATAGTTATATTATATGGCATTAAAATTAAGGTAACCTAGGATTTAAAATTCTAGGTTTTTTTGTGGTTGCTAGTGACGCTCTCTTTTCATTAGAATAAAATATTTCAAGCATGGACACAAGTTTTTCAACACGTAAAATTATTCATATTGACATGGATGCTTTTTATGCATCCGTGGAGCAAATGGATAATCCAGCGTTGCAAGGAAAGCCAATTGCAGTCGGTGGTAACGAAAATAGAGGTGTCGTTTCAGCAGCGAGTTATGAGGCTCGTAAATTTGGTGTTCGTAGTGCTTTAAGCGGCGTATTGGCCAAAAAATATTGTCCCGATTTAATTTTCGTACCTCCACGTTTTGATCGATATAAAGAAATTTCCAAACAAATACAGGCCATTTTTTATGATTATACAGATCTGGTAGAACCTCTTTCTTTAGATGAAGCCTACTTGGATGTAACGGTAAATAAAAAAGGAAATCCAAGTGCGACTTTAATTGCTTCAGAAATTCGTTCTAGAATTTTATCCGAAGTTGGTTTGACAGCTTCAGCCGGAATTTCAATTAACAAGTTCATCGCAAAGGTAGCTAGTGACTACAATAAACCTAATGGTCAAAAAACAGTTAGTGGTGCTGATATCATTCCTTTTTTAGAAAACTTACCGATTCATAAATTTTATGGAGTAGGTAAAGTAACTACCGACAAAATGTATCAATTAGGAATATTTACAGGTTTAGATTTAAAAAATAAAACGCTCCCTTTTTTAGAAGATCATTTTGGTAAATCAGGTAGTTATTATTTTAATGTCGTTCGGGGTATTCATGATAGTCCAGTGCAATCCTCGCGTATAACCAAATCTGTTGCTGCAGAGCATACGTTTGATGTGAATCTATCCTCTGAAATTTTTATGGTAGAGAAATTGAAAAGTATTGCCTTACAATTAGAGAAACGACTGCGGAAGTCCAATATATCAGGAAAGACCGTGACCTTAAAAATAAAATACAGTGATTTTTCGCAACAGACCAGAAGTAAAACGTTACCTTATTTTGTTTCAGATCAAAATTTGATTTTAGATATTAGTAAGGAACTTTTGTATCAAGAGCGTTTAAAAGATTCTGTTCGACTGCTTGGTATTGCGTTAAGTAACCTTAATACGGAACAGAAAAAGGCCGTATCTATACAATTACAGTTTGATTTTTAATATTGTACAAGCCTCAACAAGAGTTAAATGCACTAATTTGTAGCCATACGTTTTAAAAATCAACTATTTTTGGAGCCTAATACAGTTATTATGGTACATATTAAACACTACGAAAACGCAAAAGCTAGGTACTTTAGTACTTTAGATTTAAAAGTAACTTCGATGGTTTCAATGAGTTTTCATGGAGAGTTTATAGAAACCGTTAAAAATTCTTTTACTGATTTTAATCGATTACAACGTATTTTGCCCAAAAATACAGAGGTAGTTGCTACGGAAATGTTGAGAGACTCACTTTTAGAAGATGTTGTTATTCTGACTAATGACAAATTAGAGATAGTTTTTGCTTCCAACAATCTTTTGAAAATGAATGGTTATACCGAAAAGGAAGTACTTGGAAATAGTCCCAAAATGTTTCATGGAGCGAAAACAAATATGAAAACCTCTAGAGAAATACGTGAAAAAATCAATAATTGTCTCCCCTTTGAGTCAAAAGTAATCAATTATAAAAAAAATGGTAAAACCTATGACTGCTTAATCAAAAGTTATCCAATTTTTGATGCCAAAGGAAAATTGACTCATTTTATTGCTTTAGAAAAAGCCTTTTAATTTTTTCGTTAAAATTTATTTAGAATTAATAAAAACAAAGTATCTTTGTCGGTGAATTTTAGTCTACCACACCAACATGAGTAAGAAAGACAAAGAAAAGGACAAGAAAAAAGGCAAAAAAGAAAAGAAAGACCAAAAGAAGAAAGCGCTTTTGGCTAAAATCAAAGTTGCCGAAAACTGCAAGTCAAAATGTTGCGGAAAATACGAGAAAGGCGAAAACAAACGTTGCGGTCGTTGTCCTATGTTTGATTTGATTAAAAAAGTAGCGTAATTCTAAAATTGCTACTACATTGCACACTCAACTGAGTGTTTTATGTTTTTTATTGCCAACCATCCCATTTACAACCATTCACTACCCGAAGGACATCGTTTTCCGATGCTCAAATACGAACTGCTTCCTAAGCAGTTACTCCACGAAGGGACAGCAGAACCTAATGATTTTTATTCCCCTGAACCTATTGATTTATCTTTAGTCCATGCTGTGCATACACCAACTTATGTTAAGGCTCTAACCGAATTGACTCTCGATGCCAAAGCCATTCGTAGTATCGGATTTTCACTTTCTGCAGCGTTGGTCGAGCGAGAGTTGCGTATTGCACAAGGCACAGTTGTAGGTTGTAATCACGCGCTGGAACACGGTATTGCTTTTAACATTGCTGGTGGAACTCATCACGCATTCTCGAATCGTGGAGAGGCTTTTTGCTTACTCAACGATCAAGCGATTGCAGCTCAGTATCTCATCAATCAGAAGAAGTGCCATAAAATCCTCATTGTAGATCTCGATGTACATCAAGGCAATGGCACAGCAGAAATCTTTCGAAATAATACGGATGTCATTACTTTTTCAATGCATGGTCAAAGTAATTATCCTTTTCGAAAAGAAATTTCAGATTACGATATCCCTTTGCCAGACAAGATAGATGATTCAACTTATTTGGCCATTCTACAAGAAACACTTCCAGAATTACTCAGCCTCCATCGTCCCGATTTTGTTTTTTACTTAGCGGGTGTGGATATTTTGGGTACGGACAAATTAGGGAAATTAGGGTGTACTTTAGAAGGATGTAAAGCTCGAGATAGCTATGTTTTAGGTCTTTGTAAATCTTTGGGTATTCCTGTACAAGTGAGTATGGGTGGCGGTTATTCTCCTGCGATTAAAACCATAATTGAGGCTCATGCTAATACGTATCGAGTAGCGAGAGGGTTGTATTAATTTGCTGAGAATTTTAAAACATATAAGGCATTGAAGTTTTGATTAAAGCTTTTTTGAATCATATAAGGCAAATAAGAGCAAATAAGAGCATATAAGTTTTGGTATAGCATACAACAATTGCACTACTTTTGCTTTGTGAGTCTTAGTGGCTTCTTCGTGTTGCTTTGTGGTAAAAAAATTAACCGCAAGGACGCAAAGGCGCAAAGTTTTAAATAATTAATTCTTTAAATTGTGTGAAATCTTTGTCTAAAGTTTAACCGCAAAGCACGCAAAGATTATCGCAAGGCTCGCAAAGTAATAAAACAAATAAGGACATTTAAGTTCCATTAAAATCCGTTGCATCCGTTTTATCCGCGACATCCGTGGCCAATAATTAACCACAAAGTTCAAAAAACACATAATATTAAACCATAAAAGGCATCAAGAACACTCAAGCTTTTGTTCAGCCTTTTATGTCCTTAAATGCCTTCTATGGTTTTGAAAAATTCCGTGCTTATAGAAAACTTAAATGGCTTATATATTTTAAATTAATTCTTCCTGATTTAGAGGTATGTTTTCTAATAGCTGAATGATTTCTTCCGCATACTGTTGCGTTCGTTTTTCTCCAAATCCTTTAATCCATTGAAAATCGGAACTCGTTTTGGGATGTTGCACGGCTATTTGAATCAGATGGCTGTTGTGACAAATTACAAATGGTTTTACACCATTCGTTTTGGCTTTTTCGTTGCGCCATTTTTTCAAGTGTTCAAACCTATCGATTTGGTCTTGGGTTAGGTCGGTGAGTGACGCTTTTTCCTGAGACGCAAGATTGATTTTTTCTTTATAGTGCAACAAAACCGACCAATAGCTCGCATCGGATTCGATGAAATGAGTATCGGATTGTACCAATTCTACCGAGGCGATAAAATCATTAAGTTGTTGCTGGTCGTGCGCCAAATGAGGAGCATCTACCCGAACGGAAAATACCTGTACATTCATAGCTCCGGATTTTATTTGCCCATCAAAAGGATTTCATTCACTATCACTTCAGTGATGTAGCGTTTCTCCCCGTTCTTGTCTTCGTAACTGCGGTGAGTGAGTTTGCCTTCGATGGCTACTTCCTTGCCTTTGGTCACGTATTTCTCAATGATGTCGGCTGTTTTTCCCCAGGCACTTACTTTGTGCCATTCGGTTTGTTCTACTTTGTCTCCTTTGTCGTTGCGGTAAGTGTCGTTGGTAGCGATAGTAAGATTGGCTACTTTTTTACCTCCGTCGAAGGTTTTGATTTCTGGTTCGTTTCCTACGTGACCGATTAATTGTACTCTGTTTTTCATTGCATTCATGGCGTGTAAATTTAAAAGTTAGGCATATAATTAAAATGTTCGTGTCGGATGAGCAACAAGGTCGTTGTTTCATTTCGACAGGGCAAAGATGCGGTGCCGATTGATAATTAGTCGGTTGCATCCCATTTACTTTCGGTTGTAATTGTTTGTAACCGTTTGTAAATGGAATTTTTTGAGTATATTTGATACATAACAGTGCTAATAATGAGATAATTGTAATAATGAAAAAAGTAATACTATTAATTTTAGTTTTTATTTTAGGCTGTTCGCAAGAAAGGAGTGAAATTGAGACTATTGAAATAATGTCTTATTTCTACAACTTGAACGATACTAAAACAGAATTTAAAACTGAAACGGTTTTTTACTCTATAATTGACAAAGATGGAAATGTCGAAACAGTTCAAAAAACACCATTCTCCAAAAAAGAATATTTTTATTTTAAATCAACTGTTGGCAGCGAAATAATTGATAAAATATTTTTGAATAGTAAAGACAAAAAGGAGGGATTTTAAAATGATAAAAGTAAAAACCCTACTATTGAAATCTCTTGTGGACCTACAATTAGAGTAAAAATAAAATTTAGAAATCACCAAGAGATTACATTTAATACATCCGATTTTAAAACTAATTCCAAGTATAATGATTTTATAGCATTACAAAATTTAATAGAGATTAAATATGCTGAAAAGAATTTTATTACAATTGAGGATGCTACAGAGTTAAATAAAAATTTGAATGCTTTTAAGAAGTATTCTTTAAATAAAGATACATTAAGATTGCCTTTTCCGCCAATGCCAAAAAAGAATCCGATAAAGTTTACCAAGTAAAATGACAAAAAAACAAATACTTCATAGAACAACTTCAATTGAGAATCTAAGAGGAATGACTGTAAACGAAAGGCTTTATGCTTGTGGTTTAATAGATGAGTTTGACAAAGCAATGCAGTCCGATAAAGTTTTAGCAAAAAAAATACTAACGTACTTACTCGTTGATGAAGCATCCATCGAGTTAATTTTAAATTCAAAACAATAAATGGACCATAAAGTAGAAATTTATAAAACTTCAGAAGGTACCGAGGTATTGGTTCAGTTAGAAAACGATACGGTATGGTTAAATCGTCAACAATTGTCTCTTTTGTTTGGCAGAGACGTTAAAACAATTGGAAAGCATATCAATACAATTTTTAAAGAAAAAGAATTAGAATCTCATTCAACTGTCGCAAAATTTGCGACAGTTCAAATGGAGGGAAATAGAAAGGTGGAAAGAGCGGTTGAATTTTATAATCTAGATGTAATTATTTCATTAGGTTATCGAGTGAAATCGCAACAAGGCGTTAGATTTCGTCAGTGGGCTACCCAAAGGTTAAAAGATTTTTTGATTAAAGGATATGCAATAAATGAAAAACGACTGAAACAAAAGCAACAAGAAGTAGAATTTCTAAAAACGGGACTTCGAATAGTTAGTAGGGCCCTAGAAGAAGCCGCTAATGAGTACGAAAAAGAAGTCTTTCATCAATATGCAAAAGGGCTTGCATTACTTGATGATTACGACCATGAGGAATTAGATAAAAGAGGATATACAATAAAAGAGACCATTTATCCTGACTACAACGATTATATTGGACTTATTAATCTAATGTATTCAGATTATGACTCTTATGTTTTTGCAAAACAAAAAGACGATAGTTTTCATAGTTCAATAAATCAAATTAAGCAAAGTTTTGGAGGTACGGAATTGTATCCATCTATTGAAGAGAAGGCAGCTAATTTACTTTATTATATTACTAAAAATCATTCATTTGTTGACGGGAATAAGCGTATAGCTGCTGCATGTTTTCTTTATTTTTTAAAACAAAATAATGCGTTGTATAATAGTAAAAATGAAGTAATAATTTCGAATGAGACATTAGCAACGCTTACACTTTATATCGCGAATAGTCATTCTGAAGAATGCGAGGTGGTAAAACAGTTGACAATAAGTGTGTTAAATAGAAGTTTATAAAATCAGATGGAAAAAGTTAAAATCAAAAAAATAAATGGAGAACACAAATTTAAAACCAAATCTTACTAAGCGTTTTTTGGCAGGGCTCATTGATTACGCAATTATTTATGCTTTTTTCTATGCATTTATCTCAGTATTTGGTGAACCAAACGAGGAAGGTGGTTATTCTGTAACAGGTTTTCTGGCCCTAGTTCCAATACTATTTTGGTTTCTTTTTTTAGTGGTATTGGAAACCGTTTTTGGTGCTACTTTAGGAAATTCAATTGTAGGGTTACAACCAAAATCGTTGACAAAAAACAAAGGTGAACTTTCATTGGGTCAATCTATAAAAAGACACGTATTAGACCCAATAGATATGTTTCCTTTTGGATTGCTTGCAATAATGGCGATAAAAAATACAGATAGGAATCAACGTTTAGGAGATATTTGGGCTAAGACAATCGTCGTGGAAGCGAATCAAAATTAAATCACGTCTAATAAAAAACCAATTCACTAACCCCCTAAAACCCCACTACAAATGCAAACGAAAATCAAAAAAGTAGAATTGCGCAATTTGGCGTTTGAGGATTATAAACAACTCAAAAACTCGATGGTGGAATCCTATCCCGAAATGGCCGATTCCTATTGGCGTTCCGAGGATATCGAGCGATTATTGGCTATTTTTCCCGAAGGACAGTTGGTGATTTTGGCCGATGGAAAAGTGGTGGGTTCGGCCTTGTCGTTGATTGTAGACGAAAAATTGGTCGACAAACGCCATAATTATTTGGAGGTCGTAGGCAATTATTCGTTTTCGACCCACAATCCGTTTGGGGAGATTTTGTATGGCATCGATGTCTTTATTCATCCTAATTATCGCGGCTTGCGTTTGGGACGCCGTTTGTATGACGCGCGCAAAGAATTGTGCGAACAACTCAACCTCAAATCAATTGTTTTTGCGGGACGAATTCCCAATTACGGGCAGTATGCCGATAAAATGTCGCCCAAAAAATACATCGACAAAATCAAAAGCAAGCAATTGCACGACCCCGTATTGTCGTTTCAGTTGAGCAACGATTTTCACGTGTTACGCGTCATCAAAAATTATCTAGTAGGCGACGAAGATTCGAAGGAATTTGCCGTTTTGCTCGAATGGAACAACATTTATTATGACGAAAGTCCCAAGCTCATCAATACCGAAAAATCGGTGATTCGGCTAGGGCTTATTCAGTGGCAAATGCGCTCGCTCTCCAATCTCGACGCCTTGTTTGAACAATCCGAATTTTTTATCGATGTGGTCTCGGGCTATGGTTGCGATTTTGCGTTGTTTCCAGAACTGTTCACCGCGCCTTTGATGGCCGATTACAATCACCTCACCGAGGCCGAAGCCATACGCGAATTGGCCAAATATTCAGACCCTATCCGCAAGCGGTTTCAGGAGTTTGCCATTTCGTACAACATCAACATCATCACGGGAAGTATGCCGTATTTAGAAGGCGGAAATTTGTATAATGTTGGGTTCTTATGCAAGCGCGACGGGACTTTTGAGATGTATGCCAAAATTCACGTTACGCCCAACGAGGTGCAGCATTGGGGAATGAAAGGCGGCTCCGAAATCAAAACCTTTGATACCGATTGCGGAAAAATAGGCGTGATGATTTGCTATGATGTCGAATTCCCAGAACTCTCCCGATTAATGGCCGATGAAGGGATGAATATCTTGTTTGTGCCCTTCCTGACCGATACGCAAAACGCCTACACCCGAGTCAAACATTGTTCCCAAGCCCGAGCCATCGAAAACGAGTGTTTTGTCGCCATAGCGGGATGTGTGGGGAATTTGCCCAAGGTCAACAATATGGATATTCAGTATGCGCAATCGGCGGTGTTTACGCCCTCGGATTTTGCGTTTCCGAGCAACGGCATCAAAGCCGAAGCCACGCCTAATACTGAGATGACACTGATTGTCGACGTCGATTTGGATTTGCTCAAAGAGCTGCACGAACACGGCAGCGTCCGCATCCTCAAAGACCGAAGAACGGATTTGTACGAAATAAAAAAGATAAAAAACGGAGAAAAATAGTGAAGGGGATTATTTAGGAACAGGCACAAAAGGCTTTTCAGGAAACATCGTCCCGCTATCCGCTATATCTTTTTTCTAGACCTGACAGGTTTTAAAAACCTGTCAGGTCTAGAAAAAAAGGATGCCGCTCCTATCGGGGTTAAAGAGTAACAAGGGGGATTTTTGGAATGAGAAGTTTGATTTTCTGTGAAGTAGACCTACAAGGTTTTGAAAACCTCGCAGGTCGAGTAGTGCTAGAATAAGTTTTTGTCACTGGATTTCCTGCAAGGTTTTTTTCAAACCTTGTAGGTATGATTAGTAGCAAGAAACGATTGATGAGTGATTATGAATAATCAATTGCGTCTCGCTTTAGCGAGATGATATGATTGTAAATTATAGATAGGCTTTAGCCAAAATGTACTATGATTTTGGCTAAAGCCCAATACAAAACGAAATGTAAAGAATGGGCTAAAGCCCATTCCTATTCAAATTTTGCAACAAAATAGTAGGTATAAATTAAGAAACCAAAACAAACACAAAACCCCTGTTCCCTATGTAGCCCTGATGGGAGGGAATATCCTTTTTTGACCCGATTTTTCTCGGGGCAAAAAAGATAGGAAGGACAGCAGGAACCAATACTGACAAATAAAGCCTTTTGCTGGGCTCCAAATAGATAGAATTATAACTTAAATCGTATACGAATGAAAACCTGCCTAGAATGTGGTGAAAAAATTGTAGGTCGCGAGGACAAGAAATTTTGTAGTGACAGCTGCCGAAATGCGTATAACAACAAAATCAATAAAGATAGCACCAATTATATGCGTAACATTAACAATAAGTTGCGCAAAAATTACCGAATTTTGTCAGAATTAAATGTAGAAGGTAAGTCCAAAACTACCCGTGCCAAGTTGATGAGCAAGGGTTTTGATTTTGAATTTTTTACTTCTATCTTGCACACTAAAACAGGAAATACCTACTATTTCTTGTATGACCAAGGTTATATGATTTTGGAAAATGACTATTATATGCTAGTCAAAAAAGATATTTAAAATACCACATCCCCATTGCTATGAAAAAATATGCTTCTTTACTTTCAGTTTTTGTCCTTTTGCTCGTGTTGGCAGCAGGCTATTTTTTACAAATGCCGCAAACCATCGACTATGAGGACCAAAATCTAGCCAATTTTTCGACCAAGCGAGCTTTTAAAACCGTTGAGAATCTTACGAAAGAACCTCATTATGTGGGGTCTGCCAACCACGATGTTGTGGCGATGCAGCTAGTTCGTGAGCTAAATTTGATGGGGATTACGACTCAGGTGCAAGAGGGCTACACCATGAGCGATTGGGGAAATCTGGTACAGTCTAAAAATATTATTGGGCGCATCAAGGGAACGAATTCTAAAAAAGCGTTGTTGCTGCTGTCGCATTACGATAGTGCGCCGCATTCTTTTTCGCACGGAGCAAGTGATGATGCTTCGGGTGTAGCTACGATTATTGAAGGGGTTCGTGCTTTTTTGCATACTAAGAAAACGCATAAAAATGATATCATTATTGTTTTTTCGGATGCTGAAGAATTGGGACTAAACGGTGCTGCTTTGTTCGTTACCCAACATCCTTGGGCAAAAGAAGTAGGCTTGGCGCTCAATTTTGAAGCGCGTGGCTCTTCGGGACCGAGTTATATGTTGATGGAAACCAACAAGGGGAATGCAGGTTTGGTGAACGAGTTTTCAAAAGCTGGGGTGACCTATCCTGTTTCGAATTCGTTGATGTACAGTATTTACAAAATGTTGCCTAATGATACGGACTTGACCGTTTTTAGAGAAAAAGGAAACATTCAGGGATTGAATTTTGCGTTTATCGACGACCATTATAATTACCACACCCAGCAGGATGACGCTCAGCATTTGGCTAAAAACACTTTGGCGCATCAAGGTCGTTACTTAATGCCTTTGCTAACGTATTTTTCGAATGCTAATTTGGATGCCGTAAAAGCTACCGAAGATGAGGTGTATTTTACGATTCCGTTTACGTTTATCAGTTATCCTTTTTCTTGGGTACTGCCTATGACAATTATTGCGGGAGTGTTTTTTGTGTTTTTCTTGTTCATTGGCAAAGCCAAACGTATTTTTACTTTCAGAGAATTGTTCAAAGGATTGATTCCGTTTTTGGGTGCTTTGGGGATTGCGGGTGGATTGACTTATTTTGGTTGGAAAGGATTGCTTTGGGCGTATCCTCAATACAACGATTTGCTCAACGGATTTACCTACAATGGTCACGATTATATAGCGGCTTTCGTACTCTTGAGTTTGTCGATTTGTTTCTTGATGTACCATTGGCTATCGGCCAAAAAAGTGACAATGAACCATTATGTGATGGTGCTTCTAGTTTGGATGGTCATTAATGGATTTATCGCCAACTCGCTAACGGGTGCTGGATTTTTGATAATTCCAGTTTATTTTGGTTTGATTGCTTTTGGGGCGTTTGTCCTAACGCAACGTTCGAATTGGGTACTGAATTTAATTTGTGGAATTCCAGCAGTTTTACTTTTGGCGCCGTTCATTCAAATGTTCCCAGTTGGGTTAGGATTGAAGATTCTTTTTGGAAGTGCAATTTTGACCGTTCTTACTTTTGGATTGTTGTTGCCTGTTTTTGGCGCATTTTTACATAAAGGGAAATGGGCTTTGGGATTGTTTGTGTTATCGTTGTTGTTTTTTGCCAAAGGTCATTATAATTCGGATTATGAAGCAGGAAAAGCAAAATCCAATAGTTTGGTGTACTTGTACAATGCAGATACCAACCAAGCGTTTTGGGCGACGTATGATGTGAACCTAGACGATTGGACAAAAACCTACTTAGGAGCCAACCCTAAGAGCGCTAAGCCACTTAACGATATGCCTTTGTTTAGCAAATACAATTCTGGATTTACTTATGCCGCAACAACGGATGTAGTGGGTGTAAAGAAACCTTTAGTTGTATTTACAAAAGATAGTCTTGCAGGTAATTTGCGACACATTCAAATTAAAATTATACCCAATCGAAAAGTCAACCGCTATGATGTTTTTGCCAATGAGGCGATGACTTTTTATAATTTTAGAGCCAATGGTGCGAGAAATCTAGGCGATACCAGTTCAATGTTAGAACGAAAAGGCAAGAAATTAGTGAGTTATTACGTGGTCAACAATGCGCCTTTGGTGTTGGATTTTAGTATTAATGCTTCGGCGGTAATTGATATGGAATTATTAGAATCTTCTTTTGATTTACTACAAAATCCACTTTTTAAAATTCAACCAAGAGATAATTGGATGATGCCTACACCTTTTGTCTTGAATGATGCGGTAGTCATTCGTAAAAAAATTAAAAAAGGCCAACAAAGTATTCCCAAAGAGCTTGTAGTTCCTACTGCTGTTGATTCTTTGGCTACGGCAAAAGATAGTTTACTAGTGCCCAAAAGATAAAATTCTAACCTAAAATTTTGAATAACACCCTATTTCATTTTTGGAATAGGGTGTTTTTGTTTGCTAATTCTAGTAAATTATTTTGTTTTTAATCAATTGAAATTCAGTTTTTTAGTACCTTTAAAATCGCTTAGCTTAAAAAAAGAGTATTATTTCAAAAAGTAAATTTTTTTTTATCTGATGGTTGCCTTTTAAGATCAAATAGTTCGGTGTTGAATTTTTCTTAGTTTTTAACCAAAAAAATAAGAATTAAGTTATAAAAAAATAATTAGTAATATTATTTTTAATATTTTAGCAATGTATTATTTAATAAGATTAATATGAAAAAAGCAACAGTATTACTCTTTAGTTTTTTGTTAATGAATACTCTTTCTGCGCAAAATGAAACAGAAGAATTAGCCAAAAAATTAGCCAATCCGATAGCTTCTTTAATTTCACTGCCGCTGCAAAACAATATTGATTATGGCATTGGAAATTTGAAAGGTTCACGTTATACGTTGAACATTCAGCCTGTAATTCCAATGAGTCTTTCTAGTGAGTGGAATGTAATTACAAGGGTTATTGTTCCCATGGTGTCTCAATACAATATTTCAGGAATGGGTAATCACGAATCAGGATTGTCCGATGTGGTGGCTAGTGCTTTTTTTTCACCAAAAAACTCCAAAAATGGATTTACGTGGGGCGCTGGTCCTGTTGTCTTGTTGCCCACAGGTAGCAACGATTTTTTGACGGCCAAAAAATTTGGCGTAGGCCCAACGGTTGTGGCACTCAAACAAATGGGCGGTTGGACGTATGGTGCGTTAATTAATCAGATTTGGAGCGTGTCGGGGGATGAAAAGCGACCAGATGTGAATCAAATGTATGTGAATCCCTTTGTTTCTTTTAACTGGAAATCTGGCGCTGGTGTTACGGGGCAATTGGAATGGACCGAGAGTTGGTCAAATAAAACGACCACGCTGTATTTTGAACCTGTTTTCTCTGCAATCACCGCCTTTGGCAAACAAAAAATCAGTTTTGCCGTTGGGCCAAGAATCAATATCTCGGCTCCTGATTATGCTGAAAGTAGATTTGGATTGAGAGCCTCTATGGTATTGTTGTTTCCAAAATAATATAAGATGAATATAAAAAAACTACTTTTCTTATTAGTCGTATTTGTCGGTGTACAATTGGAAGCACAAAATGTAAAAGTGTTAGATTCTATTTCTTTTTATGGAATGATTCGAATGCAATTGGGTGTTTTTGACAATAAAGTACAACTCCAAGAAAACTCACCAAGAATAGGTACTTTCTTGTACAGAAAAATTGATGACCAATGGTCAGTTAATGGAAAGATAGAAATTGGTCTTAACTTTATTGATGGTGTGGATTTCAATAACGATGCCAATTCAAGTTTGGATTTTGTTACCAATCCATTTTCAAGAGCAGAAGTATTAAACTCTCGCTTGGCATATGCCGGTATTGCTTCCAAAAAATGGGGAAGTTTGTCCATAGGAAAACAATGGGGAGTGTATTATGATATTGGTTTCTATACCGATAATTTTTCACTCTTTGGTGGTTCGGCTCATGGAATTTATGCAGGAGGAACCGATGGTGGTTGGAAAGGTACTGGTAGAGCCGACAATTCTATTCAATATCGCAATCGTTGGGGTGGTTTTCAACTCGGTATTCAAACGCAGTTATTTGGTGATACTGAATCTTTTGGAGTTTCTGGGCAATATGATATCAATAAAAACCTAACCATCGGAACCGCGTACAACACCGTTAGAATTCCACCTAAAGTTCAAGATTTTGTGGATGGTATTGCCTCAAATTCAAGTAATTTTTTGGTAGGAATCAAATACAATGATGGCAAATATTATGGAGCAGCTACTTTTTCGGTCAATGATGACGCCATTGCCAAAAAAGACGCGGCAAGTGTCATTGCAGCTCCAACCAATGGTTACGAAGTTTCGTTAGGTTATATTACTAACAAGAGATGGTCTTTTGAAGGAGGTTTCAACATTATTGATTCTAGAGAAGCTACTATATTAAACAACAACAATTATCAATTGATGCATTTTATTTTGGGGACCAATTATTTTATCACCCCAAAAACCAGATTGTATTTAGTCGGGCGTTACAGCCATTCTGATTATGCACAAATTAAGGACAATTATAACGTATTGGCACTAGGGTTCCGATACAATTTCGATTACGGGAAAAATTTTAATTAATTCACTAAATCTTTAACTTATGAAAAAGATTCTTTTAATATGTTTTGCAGCAAGTCTATGGTTAGTTTCTTGCAAAAAAAACGAGACAAGTACTACTGTAACTGACGAAAATGGTGCTACTGTATATTACAACGGCGACATTATTACAATGGAAGGCAATGAACCTACTTATGCCGAAGCGGTTGTGGTTAAGGATGGAAAAATACTATTTGTAGGTAAGGAAGACGAAGCGATGAAACAAGCGGGCGAAGGTCACAATATGGTTGATTTAGAAGGCAAAACCCTGATGCCTGGTTTAATTGATCCGCATTTGCATCCTAATCTTGGGGCAATGATTTTGAATACCAAGTTTGCTACACCTTTTGACTGGAGTTTTCCATGGGGAAATGTAAAAGCCGTGAGAGGACATGAAGCATTCATTGCCAAAGTCAAAGAATATGAAGCGGAATTAAAAGACCCGAAAGAACCCCTTGTGGTTTGGGGATTTATGGAGCCTTTTCATGGCGATATCTCTCGTAAAGAGCTTGACGGAATTTCATCTACTAGACCTATTATGATTTGGCAATATTCAGCACATGTTATGTGGTTAAATACAGCAGGTTTGAAGTATTTGAATATTACCGAGAAAGAAACCAAAGGAAACAGCCAGATTGATTATGCCTCTGGAAAATTTGTGGAAGCAGGATTTTTTAATGTTGTAGTTCCGAAATGGGCTCCTACCATCAGAAATGATGAAGTTATGAAAACCAATATGTTAAAACTTCGTGACCTAGTACACATGGGCGGATTGACTACCATTGGCGATATGGGTACCGGTTCATCAGGAGAACTTGGGGGCGATTTTAAATACATGAAGGATAATTTGGAAAATAATGAAACGCCTTTCCGTATGCAATTTACCCCAGATGTTAATACTTTGAACTTGGTAAATGGCGGTGATTTTGAAAAAACGTTTGCCGATGTAAAAGAATTTGGCCAAAAATCTTCGGCACACATTATAATAGACCATGCTATAAAACTTTATGCCGATGGTGCATTTTTTGGGCAAAATTTTCAAGTTTTAGCTCCAGGATATTTAGACGGACACTCTGGTGAGTGGATCATGACTCCAGAAAATTTAAATAAAGCAATGAAATTTTGGTGGACAAAAGGGTATCCAATTCACATTCACTGTAATGGAAGTATGGGATTAGCCACCATCTTGGATGGATTAGAAAAGTTACAAAAGGAATATCCAAAATTAAAACAACGACTTACTATCGAGCACTTTGGAGAATCAACCCCGGAACAATCAGCAAGAATTGCTAAACTAGGAGCTGTTGTGTCTGCCAATCCGTACTATCTTTATTCTATGGGAGATAAATATGTAGCAAATACTGTTCTTGGACAAGAAAGAGGTTCAGAAATGGTTCGTTTGGGTTCGTTGGTGAAAAACAAGGTAAAGTTTGCTTTACACTCTGATTTTACTATGGCGCCTATTCAACCTCTTTTATTGGCTTGGATAGCGACCAATCGTGTAACTGCCGATGGCTCACTGATGGCTCCACAAGAAAGAGTATCGGCTTACGAGGCGTTAAAAGGTATAACTATCAATGCCGCTGATTTAATGCAATTGGATAAGATAACCGGATCAATTAAAGTGGGTAAAAAAGCGGATTTTGTAATTCTTGCCGAAAATCCATTAAAGATTGACCCAATGAAAATAAAGGATATTAAAATTCTTGAAACGGTCTTTGAAGGTAAATCATTTCCAATTAAAAATCAATAAACAAAATAGTTTGGGCAAATTTGATTTTGTCCAGACTATTCATTTCTAATGCAAAAGGATTAAAAAATATTAATTTTATTCTAAAACAATAACGCATGAAACTAAAATGGATTGCAATTGCAATAGGGGTTTCTATCTTTTTCATTGGGTGTCAGAGTAAAAAAATCGATGATACTAAAACGCCACTAGTGGAAATAAAAACGACCATGATACAGGATACGATTCCCTTCACTATAGCTCAAAATTATTTTGTGAAAAACACTGTAGAAGCTATCGAAAATCCTAAAATTGAAACCGAAGCAGCCTTCAATTCCTATTTTGGCGCGGCGGCAACAATGGGCAACAACGGCAAACCCACAGCGGTCGATTTTACCAAAGAATTTGCCATTGCGATAGTACTTCCGAAAACGGATAATGCCACAACCATCCAGCCCGTTGCTCTTAAAAAAGACGCAAATCATTCGCTAGTTTTTGAATATAAAGTAGTGGTAGGCGATAAGCAATCCTATACGAGCCGTCCATTTTTACTCGTGTTGGTTGATAAAAAAGGGGAGGGTCAGGTACGGTTAAAAAAAGTAAAGTAAAAATAGAAATCTAACATAGGACTTCAAATAGAAGACTGAATACCAATCAAAAAAGTAATTAAATCAAATTTAAAATAATGAAAACCAACTTTAGTTTTATAATGGTTCTTTTATTGTTTTTTTCTGTGGGGCAGGCCCAAGAACTAACCAAAAAAGAAAAAAGAAAAGCCAAAAAAGAAGCACCACCCAAAAAAGGGTCCGTTTATTTCACGCCGCTGCCAGTACTTAGTTCCAATCCTTCGTTTGGATTTATGTATGGTGTGGCTACTTCCACCAGCTGGTATATGGGAGACCCACCAACCACCAATATTTCCTCTTTATTTGCGGGGCTAACGTTAACTTCCAAAGGTCAAACCTTGATAACGGCAAAAGCTACTGCATTCTCGGAAGACAATGATTTTAAATTGGATTTGGATTGGCGGTATTTGAATAGTTCACAGGGTTCTTTTGGTTTGGGCTCTGGTCCTTCTTCCAATAAAATAGCGTCTAACGGGTTTGAGTACGATAACCAAGGGGCTTTTTCAGCACCCATAAATGATGAGCAAATGTTGGAGTTCAAATGGTTTAGAGCCTATCAAACTTTAACCAAAAAAATAGCAAATGGAACCTATGTTGGTATAGGGTATCATCTGGATATTTTAAGTAAGTTTAAAGACAATCTTTTAGATTTATCTGCTACACCTCCAGTAATCACAAGCTTTTATGCCTACAATGAAAAATATGGTTTCTCGAATGATAAAAATACACTTTCTGGAATTTCATTGAATGGTATTTATGATACACGTGACAATATCAATTCGACGTACAAAGGAAGGTATGCACAATTAACCTTTAGAGTGAATCCTACTTTTTTAGGCAGTGATAAAAATTCCACTTCGTTATGGTTGGAATATAGAGATTATTTTGACTTAACGAAAGACCATAGAAATATGCTTGCTATTTGGGCCTATGGAAGTTTTCAAACTTCTGGAAGTCTGCCTTTTATGAATTTACCCGGTATTGGTTACGATCAATACAGCAGTTCAGGCCGAGGCTATACTCAAGGTAGAATAAGAGGGCAAGGATTGTTTTATTCAGAAATTGAGTTTAGAAAAAAATTATTTGGTACTGAAAAAAATCCCGATAAATGGGGAATCGCCATTTTCGGAAACATCACTACAGCAACCAACAAAGATGCGGGTATAAAATTGTTTGATAACATTGACCCAGCAGGTGGCGCAGGCCTCCGATTTATGGTAAATCCAAAATCAAGAACTACACTTTGCTTGGATTATGCCGTTGGAAAATATACCTCGTCTGGCATTTATTTGGGGTTGAATGAATTCTTTTAAAGAAGACCTAGGCGGTATAGTAAACATTTAATTTTAAATAGAAGATAAGGAACCATTTAATGGCATTTGGAAGTGCCCAGAATTAGTAGGAGTTAAATCCTAGTTTTAAATAAGAACAATAAATAATTAGTTTATGAAAAAGTCAATTGTAAGTTTTTTTGCCATAGCGATGCTTTTGCTAGGCTGCAAAAAAGAAGGAAAAAGTGACGCCACACCAGCAGATTCAGGTGCTGCAGTAGTGTATTACAATGGTGATATCATCACTATGGAAGGTAAACAACCTACTTATGCTGAAGCGGTAGTAGTGAAGGACGGCAAAATACTATTTGTAGGTAAGGAAGGCGAAGCCATGAAACAAGCTGGCGAAGGACACACTATGGTGGACTTGAAAGGAAAAACGATGTTACCGGCTTTCTTAGATGCGCATAGTCATTTTATCAATGTAGGTTTTACCGCAGCAGTGGCCAATATTTTGCCACCACCTGATGGTCCTGGTGCGGATTTTAATTCTATTGTTAATACTTTGAACGAGTATAAAAACACCGCAGATGGTACAACAATGATTAAAAAATTCGGCTGGATTTTAGGTAACGGCTACGATGATTCTCAGTTGAAAGAAGGCGATCATCCAAAAGCTACTGATTTGGATAAAGTCAGTACGACCCAACCAGTTTTAATTATTCATCAATCAGGACATTTAGGGGTGCTGAACTCCTTTGCGATGAAAATGCTGGGCATCAACAAGAGCAGCAAAGATCCCGCCGGTGGAAAATATCGTAGAGCTGCCGATGGTACACCCAATGGCGTACTAGAAGAAGGGGCCTTCTTTTCTGTTCTATTCCCAATTTTAGGGAAAGGAGATGCAGAAGCCAATACTATGTTTATTGATAAAGCCTTGTTGGAGTATGCTAAAAATGGTTATTTGACAGCGCAAGAAGGTAGAGCTACGCTTGAGCAAGTGGCACAGTTAGAGGCTGGTGCAAAAAGCAAGCAATTTTATTTGGATATAGTATCTTATCCTGATGTGGCTTTGGGTGTTGAAGAAATTATGAAAAGCCCGTATTACAGCACCGCTCATCAATATCAAAACAAGTACCGAATTGGTGGTGTAAAATTAACGTTAGACGGTTCGCCACAAGGTAAAACGGCTTGGCTTTCGCATCCTTACCATGTTCCGCCAGCAGGTGAAAAAGCAAGCTATAAAGGACAAGGCGTAATGACCGATCAACAGGCTAATGATTATGTAGCACTTGCTTTTAAAAATAAATGGCAACTGTTGTGTCATACCAATGGTGATGCATCGATTGATCAATATTTAAAAGCGATTGATGCAGCTGAAAAAAAATACAATTATGCCGATCACAGAACGGTACTAATTCACGGTCAAACTTTGCGTAAAGATCAAATTCCGGCATTGGTTCGCCAAAAAGTAATCCCATCCTTATTCCCAATGCACACTTTTTATTGGGGAGATTGGCACGCCGAATCGGTGTTAGGACACCCAAGAGCCGATTATATTTCGCCAATGAGAGATGCTATTGATGCAGGACTTGTCACTACTTCGCATCACGATGCACCGGTAACCTTCCCGAATTCCATGAGAGTGTTAGATGCAACGGTAAACCGTGTAACTAGAACCGGGAAAATTTTAGGACCAGACCAAAGAGTTACTCCGTATGAAGGGTTAAAAACCTTGACAGAATGGGCTGCTATTCAATATTTTGAAGAAAAAACAAAAGGAACCTTAACGGCAGGAAAATTGGCGGATTTTGTGATATTGGATAAAAATCCATTGAAAATAAAATCATTGGACATAAATAAAATTCAAATATTGGAATCCATTAAAGAGGGAAAAACAGTATTTAAAAAGGAATAAATTTTAGTGCTATGTAATCGCCATTTACCAAAGGTTTGTACTAGTCATCCCGATGATTAGATGGCGATTTCATTGCTGATGCATAACAAGTATATTTTACACCTATGAAAAAACGCTATTTTGTATCCATCTTATTTTTAGTCCTGATTGCCACAGCTTGCAACACGGCTAAATCCAAAACAGGCAAGGCAACTACTGCCGAAAAATCAGAACCTATGAAAGCAAATGCAATTGATGGTACTTGGGAATCCAATTATGTTATGAATAGTCCCAAAGCTTTTGATGAGTTGTATCCGAAGACAAAGCCAACAATAACCATTAACAGCGGTCAAAATCAGATTAGCGGTGCTACGGGATGCAACAACTTCCGCGGCAAATGTTCGATTGATGGCAATAGGTTGCAAATTGACGAGGCGCTTGCATTGACGCGAAAAATGTGTCCGGATATGGTGGGGGAACAAACCTTTTTGGCAACTTTAAAAAAAGTAAACAGTTATTCTTTGACCGATGAAGGAACAACATTGAACCTGATTATGGGCGATATAGCTGTAATGCGTTTAACCAAAAAATAGACTCAAATGAAAAACAAAATCAAACTCTTGGCTTTACTGTTTGCAGTAACAATTTCCTTAAGTTCTTTTTCCCAATCGAGTAATGATGGAAACTGGATTAAAATTGCCGAAAAATTAGTCGCGTTCAAATCCGACAAAGATGTGATTACGCCTACTGGAAATGAAAGAAAGGTAGACAAAATAAAAATTAAGTGCGTTCAAGGAACTTTAAAACTCAAGAAAGTACGAGTAGAAATGTCTGACGGCGAAAAGAAAGAATACGATGCCAAAGGAGTAGGAGTGCTTTCAAAAGGAATGTCTTCGTTGCCTTTTAATTTGCCAGGAAAGAATAATACCCTTAAAAAAATTGAATTGGAATACGATTCTGTCGGAGTTATGATGGTGACCAAAAGAGCCAAAGTAGAAATAATGGGGCACGTGATAAAATAATGCTCTAGTTATTTGTGAAAAATAAAATGCAACACGCTACCCCAACGGGTGAGTAGTTCATTCTCTTGATGAATTAAAAATAGTTTGGTACTTTTTAAAAAGCTCAAAGACATTCTAGTCTATTTATTGGAATGGGGTGTTTTTGAGTTTTAATTTTTTAATCAAAAATAACGATGAGAAAAGTAATTTTAATAGCGCATTTCCTTTTTCTTTCTTGTTTTATGGCTTGGTCTCAACCTCAGGATCATTCTAGCCATGAACAACCTTCGGCAAAAGGGAGTCATAGACTTACCCTTGGGCTAGGGCATACACATGTCTCTGAAGGGAAGATTGATGGTAGAACCAAGTGGTTGGCCTTAGCTTCTTGGAGTTTTAATTATGACTATTGGATCGCCAATAAATGGGCCATTGGTTTACAAAATGATTTGGTTTTGGAATCGTTTAAAATTGAACATGGAGACCAAGAAATTTTAGAAAGAAGTTATCCTCTCGCAGTGGTACCCGTAGCGATATATAAACCCGGAAAACGTCTCTCGTTAATTGGAGGAGTAGGAGGCGAATTTGCAAATGAAAAAAATTTAGTGTTGACAAGATTAGGAATCGAATACGGTTGGCACTTACCCGGCAATTGGGAAGTAGGAGGAACGGCGGTGTGGGATAACAAATGGAATTATTATAATTCTTGGGGTTTAGGATTGACTTTCAGTAAAATTTGGAGAAAGAAGTAAACCCTCTTAAACTTAGCGTCAGCCGCAAGTATATGAAGTTTTTTTTGTTCATTTGTGAGGCAAAATAACGTATCATAATGACACAAATTAGTATTCTTGGTTGCGGTTGGCTCGGTTTGCCTTTGGCGAAAGCCTTACTAAACAATGGGTTTTCGGTAAAAGGTTCGACAACCTCTGCTTCAAAACTAGGCGATTTAGAAACGCTAGGCGTGCTTCCGTTTTTGATGGCATTGCAACCTAATGCCATTGATGGAGATATCACTTTATTTCTAAAGGGAAGTGAAACATTGATTATAGATATTCCACCCAAATTGAGAAGCAACAATAGCGAGGATTTTGCGGGGAAAATACAAACCTTGATTCCTTATATCGAACAGTCCGATGTCAAAAAAGTACTGTTTGTAAGTTCTACTTCGGTCTACGGTGAAGATAATGATTTGGTTACTGAAGAGACACCTTTGAATCCCGATAACGAAGGCGGACGTCAATTGGTCATCGTCGAAGACTTGTTGCAAAAGAATCCTCATTTTCAAACGACCATCCTTCGTTTTGGTGGACTCGTAGGACCCGACCGCAATCCGGTTCGGTTTTTGGCAGGCAAAGAAAATTTACCTAATGCCAAAGCACCCATTAATTTCATTCACCAAACGGATTGTATCGGAATCATTCAAAAAATTATAGCATTGGATTGTTGGAACGAAACCTTCAATGCCGTGTCGCCGTATCATCCCACTCGCGAAAGCTATTATCAACAAAAAGCTCGCGAATGGCAGTTGGTAGCACCGACCTTTGACCCAACTTCTTCGGGAACCGGAAAAAGGATTAGTAGTGATAAACTACAAACGATTTTAAAGTATACTTTTGTAGAAACTCCATAAACTTTTGAGAACAAAAATTAAAAATGCAGTAACAGCTCCACTTACTACCTTGGGATTGCCTATGTTGGCCTTAGCTTGGGTGAGTATCGCTTGGGGCACGACTTGGTTAGCCTCCAAAGAAGGCGTAAAACATATGCCAGCGCTTCAGTTGGCCGCCATCCGTCAGTTTTTGGGTGGTGTTTTGTATGTAGGCTTCTTTTTAGTAAAAAAAACACCTTGGCCCAAAGGCAAACAATGGAAATCCATCTTGATTTTGAGTATGCTTAATTTTGCGCTAAGCAACGGATTGAGTACTTGGGGTGTGAAATTCATTCCGAGTGGTTTGGGTGCGATTATTGGCGCAATGGTACCCATTTGGATTGCGATGATTAGCTTTTTCAATGGAGAACGCATCACCCGATTGGCTGTTTTTGGAATTGTCATTGCCTTTGCGGGAGTATGCGTTATTTTCTATGAACATTTGGCCGATTTCATCCGACCCGATTTTCAATTTGGAATTGTACTTTCCGTGGCAGCCACCATTACTTGGGCTTTTGGTACCTTGTACACCAAGAAAAAAGCCGCGAGTTTTAATCCCTATTTTAGTTTAGGATTACAAATGTTGATTTCTAGCGTATGTCTTTTTGCTTTCACTGGAGCTACTGGCACGAATATTCCGCTAACGCAAATTCCTGCCGCCTCTTGGTGGGCCATTGCCTATTTGGTAGGAATTGGTTCGGTGTTGACCTTCATTGCGTTCATTTATGCCTTGCAACATTTACCTACCGAATTGAGTAGTGTCTATGCCTATATCAATCCTATTGTTGCGGTGCTTTTAGGGGCTTTTTTGTTTGACGAAATTCTCACCGCGGCCATCATTATTGGCGGAACGGTTACTTTAACGGGCTTGTATATTATCAATTTTGCTATGCAACGCCATCGAAAACGAATACTAATCCAAAACTAAAATAATATGAAGTTCAATGCATTTATTTTAATTCCGACGTTTCTAGGCTTGACTTTGGTGCAAGCACAGCAAAAAAATACGGGTATTTTGCCTAACGAAAATTTGATTACCGAGAACATTGCTGCCATTCCCAAAGAGTTGGCCGTTCAGGTAAAAAAATACTCCGAGGCTCGTGGTGCTTCTCTGGCAGAAATTCATCCTGTAAAAAACGATATTATCATTACGACCCGTTTTGGTTCTACAGCACAATTGCATCGTGTGGTGCAACCTTTAGGCGCGAGAACGCAAATCACTTTTTTCGACGAACCCGTTAGTGGCGTGAGCTACGAACCTACCAAAGGCGAGTATTTGATTTATTCCAAAGACGTGGGCGGTAATGAGTTTGGGCAATTGTACCAATTAGACCTCAAAACCCTGCAATCGACTTTATTGACCGATGGTGGGCGTTCACAAAACGGAGGCATTACTTGGAGAGCCGATGGAAAAGGGTTTTATTTCTCCTCAACCAAGCGCAACGGTGGAGACCGTGATATTTATTATATGGACCCCAAAAATCCTTCAGCAGCCAAAATGGTGCTGGAAGTAAAAGGAGGCGGTTGGGGTATTTTGGATATTTCTAAAGACAATTCACAACTGTTGATTGGCGAATACATTTCGGCTAATGAATCTCATGTTTGGTCCTTGGATATCACTTCTGGCAAATTATCCGAAGTAACCGACAGAGCCAGCAAAGGCGTGATTCAAAGTGGTGCCAAACTTGGAAATTCGACCAACGAAATTTGGTTTTTGACCGATAAAGACAACGAATTTGAGCGTTTGGCTATTCTGGATGTAAAGACCAAAAAAGTAAATTATTTGACCTCCAAAATCAATTGGAATGTAGAAAATTTTTCTTTTTCGGAAGACAAAAAACAACTGGTGTTTATCACCAACGAAGCGGGTCGCAACAAAATGTATTTGATGAATACCAAAGATCAATCCTATAGCGAAGTCAAAAATATTCCAACCGGATTGATTGGCGGAGCGGAGTTTACTAAGGATAACCAAAGTTTGTTTTTCACCCAATCGACAGCACAAACGGCTTCGGATGTGCACCGCCTTTCGCTAAAAAATGGCAAAATCGAGCAATGGACGGCAAGCGAATTGGGCGAAATGCAAGCGTCTGATATGGCATTGCCAAAGTTTATCGAATGGAAAAGTTTTGATGGCTTGGGTATCTCAGGATTTTATTATCCAGCGGCTTCAAAATTCACAGGAAAAAGACCCGTGCTGATTCAGATTCACGGTGGGCCAGAGGCACAATCGCAGGCGTCTTTCTTGGGCGCAAGTAATTTTTACACCAACGAAATGGGCGTGGCGATGATTTTCCCGAACGTGCGAGGTTCTGCGGGTTTTGGTAAAACCTATTTGGCCAAAGACAACGGAATGTTACGCGAGGATTCTGTAAAAGACATCGGAGCGCTATTGGATTGGATTGCCCAACAACCCGAACTCGACAAAGACCGAATTATGATTATGGGCGGAAGTTATGGTGGTTATATGACTTTGGCCACGGCCTTTCATTATGCCGACAAAATCCGATGCTCGGTAGATATTGTGGGGATTTCCAACTTCAATACCTTCCTAAAAAATACCGAGGAATACCGTCGTGACCTCCGAAGAGTAGAATATGGCGATGAACGCATCCCAGAAATGGCCGCTTTTTTTGATAAAATGGCGCCTTTAAACAATACCGATAAAATCAAAAAACCGTTATTCATTATTCAAGGCACCAACGACCCTCGCGTTCCCGTGACCGAAGCCCTTCAAATGCGCGACAAACTCAAAGCACAAGGCAATACGGTTTGGTACCTCGAGGCCAAAGACGAAGGCCACGGCT
Source organism: Flavobacterium sp. LM5 (assembly GCF_002017945.1). NCBI lineage: Bacteria > Pseudomonadati > Bacteroidota > Flavobacteriia > Flavobacteriales > Flavobacteriaceae > Flavobacterium > Flavobacterium sp. LM5. The sequence goes on from NZ_MUFX01000001.1 coordinate 624,820, forward strand.
TCAAGAAAAAAGCCAACGTCGATTACCAACGACTGGCCGTCATCCGATTTATGCAAGAGTATCTTTTAAAATAATTCCACAAAACCCATTCCTTGCGAGTGGGTTTTTTGTTAGGAGAAGGTGGCACTAAAAAGCAGTATCGTGTTGAGGATCACCCGTGACCAGCTTACCACACGAGTCGTCCCGCTGTACGTTGCAATCTCTTGTGCCAAACCCTGGCACAAGAGGATTTTCACTACCATCGGGGCTAGGCGAGAACGTTTGGTTTTTCATTAGCCAAGCAATGCAAATACAAAACTTCTTTTTTAAATGATTTTCCAGTTGTTTTCCTGCAAGGTTTTCAAAACCTTGTAGGTTTTCTTGGGAACGCCTAATGCCAGATTAATCGATTGTAATCAATGCTTATTCGAATTCAAATAATCATAGCCAATTTATTACATCTCAACTTGTAACGAAATGGTAATTTGACACTCAAACAGAGTAACTAAATTTTAAACATAAAAAGATGCTTTTAACAACCACAAATTCAGTAGAAGATTATAAAATTATGGAGTACAAGGGTATTGTCTCAGGAACTGCCGTAAATGTCCAAAAAATGACTATGACTTTTAATATGCAAAAATATTACACAGGAATAAGTGAAAGCATTTCCGAAGTTAAAGCACAAGCTTTCGAGCAATTGAAGCAAAATGCTGAAAAAATAAATGCCAATGCAGTGGTAGGAATACAAGTTGACATTGAAATAAAAAGTAGTGAATATTTAATTGCTGCTACTGTAACTGGAACTGCGGTTAGTATTGTTAAGCGGTAAATGATTTGATTCCCTTTGGTGTTAGCTTAAGTTTTGCCTAGTGGGTAATCATTACCATTTTTCTATTATTTGTCTATTTCATTACAGGTAGTGAAATTTAAAATTCTTATGTTTACTTTTTGGTTTAAAATACTACGTTGTACAATCAAATCAATTTTTGAGGTAGTAAGCCAATCAATTTTAAGAAGACAAGATGGAAAACAAATCTGTAACAGCAGCATTAGTGTCGCTTTGTGAAAATTCAACACCAATAATTCAAATGGTTAAGGCTGATTTATTTCCTCATCCTCAATCTCGCTTAGACACCATCGAAATGAAGCAACATCCAATCATGGATGACAGCATTCCGTTTAGAGATGTTTCAAATGTTGCCAGCAAAAAGGAAAGTATTTCCCTAATTATAGATAAACTAGATGTAGCCAGCAATGCACGGTATCAAAGAACAGTAGAAGATACCTATTGTAATGTGTACACCTATGACTTTTGCTATTTTAGTAAAGTATACCTCCCAACGGTTTGGTGGACAGATGAAGCTTTAGAAAAAATAAAACAAGGACAGGAAGTAGAAGCTGTTTTTGAAAAAACGGTAGAGCGAATTTACTCCAGCGCCATTCACGATTGGTTTTCGCAATGGGGATCCCATTTTGGATGGGAAAAAATGGATTCCGTAGATGCACTTCAAAACAAAGTCAATGCTAACGGTGGTGTTGGGATCATTTGTGCCAAAAGAAAACAAAAAGGACTATCAGGACATATCGTTCCGGTGGTGCCCGAAACAACTTCCCACAAAGCATACCGTGAAAATGGCAAAGTGCTATATCCATTGCAATCGCAAGCAGGAAAGTTAAATTACAACTATTTTTCTTTAATCAGAAAAGACTGGTGGAATGATGCGTTATATTCCTCGTATGTGCTTTACTATCACGAGTAAACATGAAAATTGCTTGTTTTTGTATAAAAACTTAAAAAATTTATGATTACCAAGGGGGTGACCCCTATGAAATGACAAAACAATAGGCTAGTTTTGCAGCTTGGGAAAAGTAACGTTTTCAAAACGCGTCATTGGGTAATTTGTTCTTTTAAATTGTTGTTATAAAGGAAGTTATTGTAATTTATTTTTTACATTGTCCTCTTCGGTAACTTCTTTTTTTTTCATTTAAAATGCAACTCCAAAACACTTTTTTATAGACAAAAAACTAAATCTCAAAAAGTTAAAGTAATCATAAAAATAGAAGTAGCATTAATGAACAACAACCAGGCCGGAAAATTTTATTGGGGAATAGGATTAGAAAACGAAACATACCTGCAATTTGAAGAATCCTTAATCGTATCTGGTGCATTTATTCAGGAAAAAATTGGTTTTGAAAAATACAGTATTGATTACAGAAAATGCTATAAACCTGAAAGTTTAGCCCCAATTTTAAAAAAAGCGTTTGGTTCGAATAAAAACTATGTGGTCAGCCGAATGATCAATAGTCATTCGCTAGAAAAACTAGATGTAAATTACCAACACAAAACGCTAGCCGCAGACAAACCAAATCTTGTTGCCACAGAAGTTGGTGCATTGCAGCCTCAGCCGATCGAAAATCCAGAATATCTTGGTCAATCCATCATGGAACTTTTTCTTGAAGATCAACCTTACAACATTCAAAGTATGATCACCCAACGAAACAAAACAATGGGATCCGTACATTTTGATGGAGATTCTATCGAATTTGTAACCAAATATTTTGAAAATAGAACCATTACGGATTCGTGTAAAGAACTGAAAGCGACCAAAAAATTATTCCTCGATAAAATCAATGAATCCAGTGTACTCAAAGGCAAATTAAATTTCCCGGAGTACAACAACGGACTCAATATGTTCATGACCAATCAAGAAAATCTAGTTTTGTTTAATAACGGAACCTACCATTTCCACATTACCTTGCCGTCATTAACAGAACATAGCCGAATTGTCAACTATGAAAAATTTGAGGCAACACACGCCAATGCCATTTATTTGCTACAATGGTTTGAGCCCTTTTTTATAGCCACTCTTGGAAGCCCCGACATTATGGGAGTCATAAGTGACACCTACAATTTGGACCAAAAATTTACCTTGGGCTCTATGCGCAACGCTATGTCTCGCTATATAGGCGTTGGAACGTACAATAAAGCCATGCCCAAAGGCAAAATTCTAACGTACAAAGTAGAAGATTTTAGAAAACTACTACGCTTTGAAAAAGAGGACAACATTTGGTGGCGCGACCAGATTGAAGCCACTATGGAGTATGAATTACTTTCGGAAGTAGGACTCGATTTTAATCAGGAGAAAATGTACCAAAGTGGTTTTGAATTCAGAAGCTTTGATGAGTTTCCTGAAGCGTATTTGAATGATGTGCTTTTTGCTATTATACTAATTTGTGAGCACTCTTTACATCTACCAGATGTTCAGTGGGGACACGATAGCGTGGTTTGGAATAATTTGGTGTTTAAAACCCTAAAAAATGGTTATTTAACTGAAATCAACGAAGCCGAAAAGAACGAAGTGCTAGATTTGTTACAAATTTTAAATCCAACAGCTAGTAATTATACAACACTAAAATCCGAGTTTGAAGCGATCATCAAGCTAGAGGATTTTTTCTTTAAAATCTTGGCCGTTTTACACGATACCTACAAAGACAACAATGTTTGTTTGGATGCTATGTGTGGACAGAAAACAAATTTCCCTCCAAAATGGGACAATTTTAATCAATACCAAGCCGAACAACATTTGCAAAAAATAACGGCTTTCTGTGAGAATTAATGGCAGAAAATGAGCAATAAAGAGATTTAACGTCCCGCAGCAACACGAGGTTTGGAAAAAAGTGTGCCTTAAACTTTCGGTAAAACAATAACCACAGAGGTACAAAACAAACTTTAAAGTTTACCTAAAACCCAAATCTCGTGTAACTGTTGGGCGATTGTATTCTTATTTTTTAAGATATATATCGCCATTTGTAAATCCATTTTTATTTATAAATTCTTTGAACTGCTTTTTTGTTGGTTTTACTGTGAATGGTTTTATAGTATCTTTTTTTGTTTCAGTTATCGACTGCAATAAATCTAATTCATTTTCAGTTTCTATTCCGTTAATTGTCAATACTCCTTTACTTAAATTTAATTTTTCGACAGACCAAAATCCACTTTTTTCATTATGAATGTTTAAGAAAAAATAACCTTTAAATTTTTTCAAAATATTTTTCTTGTTTAAGTCGAAAATTGTGTCTTGATGAATATAGTTTGAGAATAAAGTATCGTTAATTCTTTTTATTCGATATTTTTCTTTAGTTACTAAATTGAATAAACTGTCATTTTTGATTATTTCATTTTTGTTGATTTTACTAATTTTCAAAGTGTCTTCTACAATCATTTTCTTAAATATCGAATATTTAGAAATTACTAATTCAGTTCTGTTTTCCGTATTGTAATATGTTCCAATAATTTTTTTTGGAAAGGCATTTAGTTCATTTATGTCTTTTGGTTGTGGCTCTGCAAAACTTACAATTGGTTCTTTGCAAGAATGTAAAAGCATAAGAAATATTAAGTTTAACAGTAGGAATTTATTTTTCATTTTAGATTTTTTCGGAGAATATGCCACCCAACTTGCGGAGATGATGTAAGGAATTTTAAGAAGCATGATTTTTGTGCACACCACACTAGTCGTCCTGCTGTACGCTATATCTTGCTTGGCGAACCCCGCCAAGCAAGGATGCCGCTCCCATCAGGGCTAAACGAGAACGTGTTGTTGTCATGACTGATAAAACAGCAACATCTTTTTCAGAATGCTGTAACTTTGCTAATCTCGTTGCATATGCTAAACTAGATTTAGTCAGTCCTAGAAGATGAACAAAAGCGTTAAACAGTTTTAATTACTTTTTTGAATAGTAATTCAATTGGTAGTCGCCAACATGTTTTTCACTATCAATTATGGATTTTTGGTGTTTTAAAAAATTGTAAATACCAAAAATTAAAATGACAATTGAAACAGTAAAGAGAAGTAATTCAATATATAAACTGTGTTCTATCTTGAGTAAATTTCGTAAACTCAAACCTGCAATAAGAAAATACATTGATGTTCTTAGGAAAGATAAAAAAGTAGATTGATTTGCCAATATTGTTCTTTGTAAAGCCAATTTTTCTCTTAAAATCAAATCTTTATTGATTGCTTTTTCTACGTTCATTTTTTATTGTATAAATGGTTAGTACCACAAAGTTAAAACAAATTTAGTGCATAATGTGTTGTTATTGTGGTATTTGAAGTGTAATTGTTTACAAATAAATTATTTCTATAACTTAATTTTCCACTTTGATTTTTCCTTTATTGATACTTAAGACAATTGCGAGCTCTGCAAGTTCCTTCCCTTAGATCTCCTGATTTCACACTTTTTTATTAAACGCAAAAGAGTAAAGTTTTGCAAAGCACGGGCAAAAAACAAAAAACCCATTCACAACAGCGAATGGGTTTTTAGTATTTATGGTAAAATAAGTCTTACCAGATTTTTACTCTTTTATCTGGAGCGATATACATACCGTCATTCGGTTGAATGTTGAAAGCATCATAGAAAGCATCTACGTTTTGTAAAGGCACATAGGCTCTGTACATACCTGGAGAATGTGGGTCGGTTTTTACTTGTGATTTCAAGGCTTCGTCTCTCATTTTAGAACGCCAAATGGTAGACCAAGAAATGAAGAAACGTTGTTCTGGTGTGTACCCATCAATCAATCCTGGGTTTCCGTTTTCTTTTAAGTACAATTGCAAACCATCGTAAGCAGCATTTACTCCTCCTAAATCTCCAATGTTTTCACCTAAAGTAAATTTACCATCTACAAAAGTTCCTGGAAGCGGTTGCAAAGCGCTGTATTGAGCAGCTAAAGCACCGGTCAAAGCTCCGAATTTCGTTAAATCTTCTGGTGTCCACCAGTCTACTAAATTACCGTCGGCATTGTAACGCGCTCCTGAATCATCAAAACCGTGAGAGATTTCGTGACCAATAACGCCTCCAATTCCACCATAATTTACCGCTTCGTCTGCTTGGTAATTGTAAAAAGGTGGTTGTAAAATAGCCGCAGGGAATACAATTTCGTTGTTCGATGGATTGTAATACGCATTCACCGTTTGTGGTGCCATACCCCAACGGTCTTTGTCTACAGGTTTGGTCAATTCAGCCAAGTTTTCTTTATTACGCCAAATAGCAATATTTTTTACATTTTCGAAAAACGTTCCTCCTTCTGCTGGACTTTTGATAGTCAAAGCAGAGTAGTCTTTCCATTTGTCTGGATAACCAATTTTAACTCTTAATTTGTTTAATTTGGCAATCGCACTAACTTTCGTTTCAGCCGACATCCAAGGTAAGTTGTTGATGCGGTTTTCGTAAGCACGGAAAATGTTTTTAATCATTTTGGCGGCTTTTTCCTTAGCTTCGGCAGGGAATTTTTTCTCTACGTATAATTTCCCTAAGGCTTCACCCACAGATCCTGTTACGGTTTGTAAAGCTCTTTCTTCAAAAGGTCTTTGTTTTACAGCACCCGTTAAGGTTTTGCCATAAAACTCAAAGTTAGCTTTTTCAATTTCAGTTGATAATTGGCTAGAAGCTCTGTTCAATAAAGACCAACGCATATAGGCTTTCCAGTCGTCTACTTTATTTTCTTTAAAAAGGGTTTCTAAAGCCGTCATATATTTTGGTTGCGACACGATAATCGTTTGATGCGTAGGCAAACCAATTTTAGTGAAGTACGTTGTCCAATCGATAGATGGCGTTAGTTTTTGTATTTCCGCAACGGTCATTGGGTTGTAGGATTTACGACGGTCTCTTCTTTCTACACGGTCAAAACGTGGTTTAGACATTTCGATTTCTAAAGCTAAAATTTTCTCCGCATTAGCTTTCGCTACTTCTGGTTTGTCGCCTAAATATTGCAACATTTTAGCCACGTGAAGTACGTATTTTTCTCTTTTTTCTTTAGAATCTTTGTCTTCGCCTACATAGTAATCACGATCGGGTAATCCTACAGATCCTGGGCCTAAATAAATCACGTTTACGTTACTGTTTTTAGCGTCAGCACTAACGCCAGCGCCAAAAAAACCGATGCCTCCTGTAGGTTCCATTTCGATTAATAAAGCTTGTAGGTCTTTTGCATTGTTAACCGCGTTGATTTTTTTCAAATAAGGCTTTAGGGGAGCAATACCTAATTTGTTTCGGCTTACGGTATCCAACATTGTTTTGTACAAATTGATGGCTTTACCTTGGTCGGTATTCGATTTGTACGCTGGGTTGTTGGCAGCTTCTTTTAAAATCGCCAAAGCATCTGCATCGGTGCGTTGTCGCAATTCATCAAAGCTTCCCCAACGGGTTTTGTCGCTTGGGATTTCGGTAGTGTTCAACCAGGTTCCGTTTACATATCGGAAAAAATCATCGCTAGGTTTGATGGTTTTATCCATATATTGGATGTTGATTCCTGGCTCTTTGGCGGCAGGAGTATTTTGTGCTTGGCACCAGCCAAAACTTAGTACGGCAGGCAAAGCCAAAAATAAGCTTGTGGATTGTTTTGGATTCATATTACAATTTGAATTAGTTACGATACATTCGTGTCAAAAAGCAAAAAATAGTTACATCGAAATTGCTTTTTTTGCGACAAAAAATACATTATTAAGAGAATTCATCACAATGAAATTCCTTTTTCTTGCTTATATAAAATTAGCATGACAATAATGACTTCTTTTGAATTTTGACTCTTGAAATTTTTATGCTAAAGGCAAGAATACCCTATTGGACTTCATAGTGTAGTAAAGGTTTAATGTCTTGTGATTTTTTTTTTGCGTGAGGGGTGGAGTGGAGCTCTTTTTTTATCCCTTTTTTTTGCGGGATAAAAAAAAGCGGGAACGGAGACCCGACCCGAAGCCTCGTTTTTTCTACGAGGCGAAGGGGCACGCCCAAATTATTTTAAAAAGAGTAGTGCAAGGCAGACCGTTGTTTTGTAATTTTGCGAAAAATTCAAATGTTGACTTACTATTTTATTTTAAAAACCTACAAATGAAAGCTTTCTTCTATAAGTATCGTAAATTTTTTGGTGTTTTATTGGTGTTTTCGGCGATTACTATTGGTTTGTTTTACAATGCGCTTAAGCCTCAAAAGACTTTGCCAATTTACAATCCTGCCGACGTGAATCCTGAATTGGTGGACAGTACGGTGCAATATGTGAGTAAGGCGCATACGATTGCAGATTTTTCGTTTGTGAATCAAAACGGGAAAACGATTACTCAAAAAGATTACGAAGGTAAAGTGTATGTGGCCGATTTTTTCTTTACGACTTGTGGTTCTATTTGCCCCAAAATGACCAAGAATTTGGCCGAAGTGCAAGCGGCTATCAAAAATAATCCCAAAGTAATGCTGTTGTCACACACCGTTTTTCCTGAGACCGACAGTGTGCCAGTTTTAAAAGAATACTCACTAAAACACGGCGTGATAGATAGCAAATGGAACTTGGTTACAGGCGATAAAAAGGAAATTTATACGATGGCTCGAAAATCGTATTTGGCCGTTAAGTTGGGAAAACCTGAAGAATTGTACGATATGGTGCATACCGAAAATTTTGTTTTGGTGGACCAAAAAAGACGCGTTCGTGGTTTTTATGATGGAACCAAAAAAGAAGATATGACGCGATTGATAGAAGATATTAATTTTTTATGCGCTAATTAGTTTGGCGAAAATGGAACGCGAATTCCACTAATTTTCACGAATTCAGCTGTGTTTATGAGCGTGATTTTCAGTTCTGAAATGGAACGGATTTTTTTAAGTTTGGTGAAAAGGAACATTAATTTCCACTAATTTTCACCAATTCAGCAGTGGTTATGAGTGTGATTTTCAGTTCTGAAATGGAACACGGATGACGCTGATTTAAACGGATGAACACGGATTTTTATTTAATTTGGTAAAGAAAAGGGAACACGAATTTTCACCAATTCAGTTGTGTTTTTTTTCTATGCCTTTTCAAGTCACAAATACTTAAAACTGTATTATTTGTGAAATTTCATTTCTATTTTGATTGTTTTATTGATAGACTTCGTGGCTACTTCTTTTACAATTGTGATAATTATCATTTGAATTTCTATTATAATATGTATTTTTGCAATCTTAATTCAATCTAAATAAGGTTTGCCAACAACAATACATTCACTCAAAAAAGGGGAAAGAGCCATTATCAAAGACTTTGATATTGATGCTATTCCATTAAAATTGCTCGAAATGGGCTGTTTGCCTGGTAATGAAGTAGAGTTGCTGCAAATCGCTCCCTTCGGTGATCCGCTGTACCTAAACATTAACGGATCGCACGTTGCCATTCGAATAGCAACGGCTCAGGAAATAGAAGTGGAACGAATCCAATAAAGCTAATGACCAGCAATCACAACATCAATGTCGCTTTGATAGGGAACCCGAATGTGGGGAAAACCTCTGTTTTTAATCAATTGACGGGTTTGAATCAACAAGTAGGGAATTATCCTGGAATTACGGTAGAAAAAAAGGTAGGTTTTTGTAAGTTGCCTTATAATTTCAAAGCCAATATTCTGGATTTACCAGGCACTTATAGTTTGAATGCCAGCTCGATTGATGAAAATGTGGTGATTGAATTACTGCTCAACAAAAACGATAAACTCTATCCCGATGTAGCCATAGTGGTGACAGATGTGGAGAATTTAAAGCGTAATTTGTTGCTTTTTACCCAAATCAAAGACCTTGAAATACCGACTATTTTGGTGATAAATATGGCCGATCGAATGGAATACAAAGGCATCAGTTTGGATATTCCTTTTTTAGAAGAAAAGCTAAAAACCAAAATTGCTTTGGTGAGTTCCCGAAAAGGATTTGGAATTGAGGAATTGAAAAATTTAATCGTTTCGTATAAATCCATTTCTAATGAACCTTGCTTGAATGCTTCTGTTATTGATTCGGAATATTTTGAAAATCTTCGCAAGGCGTTTCCAAATCAATTGCTGTATAAGTTATGGTTGGTGATTACTCAAGATGTGAACTTTTTGAATTTAGAGCGTAAAGAAATTCAGAGCACGTTCACCAAATCACATTCGGATTTGAAACGCTTGCAGCAAAAAGAAACCATTAAGCGCTACCAATTCATCAATGATGTGTTGAAAGTGGGAATGACCATTGATCAATCTATTGCTAAAGATTTTAGAGCCCAATTGGATCGTGTGTTGACGCATAAATTCTGGGGCTATGTGATTTTCTTCTGTATTCTTTTTGGCATTTTTCAATCCATTTTTGTGTGGTCAGAAGTGCCAATGGATTTTATCGACAGCTCCTTTGCTAGTTTGAGCGCTTGGTCTGCCGAAGTCTTACCTGCAGGAATGTTGACCAATTTGATTTCGCAAGGAATTATTCCAGGAATTGGCGGTATTTTAATTTTTATTCCTCAGATTGCCTTTTTGTTTTTGTTCATTTCGATACTCGAGGAAAGTGGGTACATGAGTCGTGTGGTGTTTTTGATGGATAAAATTATGAGTAAATTTGGGTTGTCGGGCAAGAGTGTCGTGCCTTTGATTTCGGGAACGGCTTGTGCTATTCCTGCGATTATGGCGACTCGTAATATCGAAAATTGGAAAGAACGTTTAATAACCATTTTAGTGACTCCGTTTACGACTTGTTCGGCGCGTTTGCCAGTATACGCTATCATTATTGGATTGGTGATTCCAGATCAAAGGGTGTTAGGTATATTAAATTTGCAAGGATTAACCCTAATGTTATTGTATTTGTTGGGATTTGGAATGGCAATTTTTTCGGCTTATGTTTTAAATAAAATATTGAAGATTAAAGGGAAGTCCTATTTCATTGTGGAAATGCCCAACTACAAATTGCCTTTGTTTAAAAACGTAGCCATTAATGTAGTCGAAAAAACCAAAGCTTTTGTCTTTGGCGCTGGAAAAATCATTTTAGCGATTTCTATTATTTTATGGTTTTTGGCTTCCTATGGCCCAGGTGAAAACTTCAGTAATGCAGAGCAAATTGTAGTAAAGAAACACATCAATCAACCCCTTTCTGAAACAGATTTGGAGAACGAAGTGGCTTCGCAAAAATTGGAGAATTCTTATATTGGATTGATGGGTAAATCTATTGAGCCTGTTTTGAAACCTTTGGGTTATGACTGGAAAGTGGGAATTGCGATTATCAGTTCGTTTGCCGCACGTGAGGTTTTCGTTGGTACCTTAGCGACCATTTATAGTGTAGGTGATTCAGAAAATGAAGATACCATCAAGAAGAAAATGCAATCCGAAATCAATCCTTTGACGGGTGAAAAAGTCTTCAATTTCGCCTCTGGGATTTCCTTACTTCTTTTTTATGCTTTTGCTATGCAATGCGTCAGCACGCTCGCTGTTACTCGCAAAGAGACCAACAGCTGGAGATGGCCGTTGGGGCAGCTTATTTTCATGAGTGCTTTTGCTTATACTGTGGCTTTAGTAGCGTATCAATTACTTAAATAAAAGAGATATGGTACAAGAAATCATAGCTTTTTCCTTATTGGCTATTGCCATTGGTTTCCTTGTTCGAAAGTTTTTCTGGAAAAAGAAGTCCAAAAAAAACTGTGGAGATGGGAATTGTGGGTGTGGTTAAATCCGCTTTACGTACAAGTTTCCAGCGATTTTTGACGATACGGTAAGTGGCGTGTCGTTGATAATTAAATGTAAGGAAGCATCAAAATTTTCTCTTCCCAATACTTTGATAACCGCTCCTAGAGCAATTTTTTGTTTGTTCAAGTATTGCAGAAAATCGGCGGAGGAATCTTTTACTCCCACACAAATAGCAGTTTCGCTTTCGGCCAATTCTGAGAGTAATAGTTTTTCTGTTTTAGTGATTTTTCCTTGTGCGTCTGGAATGGGATCGCCGTGAGGGTCTTCGGTTGGGTTACCCAAAAAATCATCGAGTTTATTGATAAGTTGTTCGGACTTGATGTGTTCTAATTGCTCGGCGATGTCGTGTACTTCGTCCCAAGTAAAACTTAATTTTTCAACTAAAAATACTTCCCAGAGACGGTGTTTGCGTACAATCATTTTAGCAGCATGCCTTCCTTTTTCAGTTAAAGAAACCCCTTGGTATTTGATGTAATTGATTAGTGCTTTATCAGCCAATTTCTTCAACATATCAGTTACCGAAGAAGCTTTGGTTTCCATCATTTCGGCAATGGCGTTCGTAGGTACTTCGGCTTCAAGCTGCACCGTCAAATGATAAATGGCTTTTAGGTAATTTTCTTCGGAGTGGGTCATCATATAATATTTAATCAACTCTTTCAGAGTTCAAAACTCTGAAAGGGTTTTTAATTGTTAGTATTATTTTTTAGGATTGTTAATCAATACTAATGGAATTGAAATCTTGTGACGCAAATGATCGATTGTGGTTCCCAATAGTAAATCTTTAAATCCAGTATGGCCATGCGTACCCATAATAAGCAAATCGAATTTGCCTTTATTGACCAATTTTGGAAGTACTTTGTTGGGCTTCCCAAAACCAAGTAGGGTTTTGACATGGAAACCTTTTTCTTGAAACATGGCTTTATATTCTAGTAATAACTTTTCGTCAATCGTAGTCTCGTGATCGTCGGTTTGTTTGCCGTACATCATGGCCCCAACGGTTTCTACCACATGAATCAAAGTATATTCGGCTTCTTTTCCTCCTAAATTAAAAGCATAATTCAGGGCCGTTTCGTCAGCAAAAGAAAAGTCGACGGCAATCGCAATTTTTTCTGGATGCTGCGCTTGAGTGGCGTTGAATTGTAATTGTAAATTATGAGGAGAATGATTTTGAATATGAACTTTGCTTTGCGATAAAAAGGGTCGCACCACGATGTAGAGCAGTAAAACCAAAAATCCGATAGCAAGAGGAACTACTGTGAACCACAACACCATTGAGTTTTGAGATTCTGACAACCAACCTTGAATCTCGTCAAAAACCAATTTAGCGTTGAGCGAAACAATAATCAAAGCTATCGTCCAAGCGGCTATTTTAGTCAGCGTGTTGATATGAAAACCATTCATTTTGTTTTTATCGCTTACAAAATGAATCAATGGAATAATGGCAAATCCCAATTGTAAACTCAAAATCACTTGACTGAAAATAAGTAGTTTTCCTGTGACACTTTCGCCATAAATCAAGATTACAATAACTGCTGGAACTATGGCTATTATTCTGGTAATAATGCGGCGAACCCAAGGCTGAATGCGTAAATTCAAATAGCCTTCCATTACGATTTGACCCGCTAAAGTTCCCGTGATTGTTGAACTCTGTCCCGCAGCAATCAAAGCCACAGCAAATAGGATAGAGGCCCATTTAGTGCCTAAAATTGGTGCCAAAAATTTATGAGCATCTTGAATTTCGGCTACCTCAAATAGCCCGTTTTTGTAGAAGGTGGCGGCTGCTAAAATCAAAATAGCAGCATTCACAAAAAAAGCCAAATTCAGTGCAATCGTTGAATCAATTAGGTTGTATTTTAAGGCTTGTCGAATGCCTTTCGGACTGCGGTCAAATTTTCGGGTTTGTACCAAAGACGAATGCAAGTACAAATTGTGCGGCATAACCGTGGCTCCAATGATTCCAATAGCAATGTAAAGCGCCGCTTCAGTAGGAAGAGAGGGAATCAATCCCAAAACTACTTTATCGAGTTCGGGTTGCGCAAAAAACATTTCAAAGACGAATGAAAATCCTATGATGGCTACCAAAACTATGATAAAAGCTTCCATTTTTCGGATGCCTTTGTTGATTAAGAACAGGAGTAAAAAGGTATCCAAAACTGTAATCAAAACGCCTTCAATCAACGGAATGTCAAAGAGTAAATTAATTCCAATCGCCATTCCGAGTACTTCGGCCAAATCACAAGCAGCAATGGCAATTTCGGCCAAAAAATATAAAATATAATTCACAAAAGGCGAATAGGTTTCGCGCGAGGCTTGCGCCAAATCACGTTGGGTGACAATCCCTAAACGCGCACTCAAACTTTGCAATAGCAAGGCCATAAGATTACTCATCAGTAATACCCACAATAGTGAATAACCAAATTGACTTCCGCCAGCAATATCAGTTGCCCAGTTGCCTGGATCCATATAGCCTACACTTACGAGATAAGCTGGGCCTAGAAAAGCAAGGATTTTTCTAAACTTTGATTTTTTATTTTGCGTAGTCACCGATTGGTTGACTTCTTCTAAGGAATGACTCAATTGTATAGTGTTTTAAAACCCAAATATATACAAAAAAAGTTCACTTTAAATATTTTTTTAGACTTGTCTAAATAATAAGAAGCTTATTGGCATTTTGGACAAATTCCGGTTACGGTGAAATTAGTTTCTTTCACCACATAGGTTGTAGGAATTTCAAATTGGGGAATGACAGCATCTAAGCAAGTTACCGATTGGCATTTTTCACAATGAAAGTGCACGTGGTTATGCTGATGCGGATGGTTGTCGTGAGTGTGGGTATGATGGCAACTAGCATATTTCACAGTGCCTTCAGGAGTTGCGATTTTGTGAATACTGTCCTCGTTAACTAAGCGATCTAAAACGCGATAAATAGTGACGCGATCACAAAGACCGTTCAACAGATGTTGTATTTCAATATGTGATAGCGCTACTTTTGATTCGGATAAAAGGGAAGCAATGGCTGTTTTGGCCGCTGTGTTACGGGTAGTTTTCATAAAAAAATTAAATAACGCAACATTGTTGCAATAAATAAAAAAGAGGCTATCTTTGCCATTCACAAAAATACAAAAAAATGAAGAAGCAAGCTTTGATTGTTCAGGACGTTTTGGGAATTTCGAGTGCTAGTATCTGTTTGGTACATTGCATTGTATTTCCATTGCTATCGGTATTGCCTTTGGGAATTACGCATAACCCATGGATTGATGTTTTCTTTTTTGGGATAGCGGCTGTTTTGATCTTTTCTATTTTGAAAGGTACAGGGCCATTTTATATCAAAATGACATTGCTGTTTTCCTTGTTCTTGGTATTTAATGGGATGCTTTTAGATTTTGCCTTGCATCAAGAAACCTATTTGGTTCCCATTGGAGGGATTGGGATAATCGTTGGTCATGTTTTACATTTTTTATATCATCAAAAAAAATAACTTTTACGTTATTTAAAGCAATTGAAAGCCTACTTTTGCATTTTCAATGAATTATTTAAGCTGTTTAAAATGCTATTATTGTTATGAGTACTACCTATTTTTTTTCTCCAGAAGAACTTTCTTTACTTCAAGAAACTAATAAACAAAAAACAGTAACGGCTGTCTTTTATCATTTGTGGGTTAATTTGGTACAGCCCGACAATCAATTTATATTTATTGATACCGTTGAATTGCATTTTGAGAACCATCAAAAATTGTTTTTCAAAATCAATGAGGAAGATACTGGATTTTCCATTGTGACTGATTATGATTTTGAAAAGGAACAACAACAATTAGCGGAACAATTTAACGGTACCTTATCTTTAAAAAGAGTGGATGTTTCTGCCGCGCCTTTATGGGTCGAAAATATCAAAACCCCTTTGCTGGCTATAAAAGCTGAGCGAGAAGATACACCCATGACTGGAGATTATGTCAGTATTACTTTCGAAGCGGGAGCTTTGGAGATTGATTATGATCAAGAATCCGGATTAACGGTGGCGGTTTTCGAGGATATTTAGTCCTTTTTCTAGCACAGATATTTATTCCCTTTTCCAAATAGCTTTTACCGAAGATTTTGCTTGGGTGTTATACTATAATTTTAAAACCGTTACTTCCAAAAGATAATCAATTAGCAATTACCCTTTTTGAAACCGACAGGAATTTTGTGGAAGTTGGGGACTAAAAAAATTAAGGCTCTTCGCTATAATTTGTAAAAAAACATTTTTCGATAGCTACCTGATTAGTTTTACCAATAAGCTTTCCTTTAGCTTATCCGTAGATATTTTTTATCTCCGACATAACAAAGGTACTTTGGGTACTTCCAATGCTTTCAACTGATCCCAATTTATTAAACACAAAATCCTGATAATGCTTCATGTCTTTGGCATAAACTTTCATTAAAAAATCGTAATCACCTGATATATTGTAGCATTCCACAACTTCTTCTATTTTCATAATATCACTAACAAACTGATTCCCAATAGTACGATCGTGTTGTTTAAGTTTGATATTACAAAAAACGATGAATCCCCTGTTTAGTTTTTCTGCATCCAGCAGGGCTATATATTTCTTAATATAACCGTTGTTTTCTAACCTTTTAATACGCTCAAAAACTGGCGATGCCGAAAGATTTACCATTTTTGCCAGTTCTTTTACCGTGTATTTAGAATTATCGTGAAGTATATTTAGTAACTTAAGATCAATATCGTCTATTTGCTCCATAGAATATTTTACGTAAAAAGGTTGAATTAATTTATAAAAAAAGAATAATAATCTTCAAATGTAATAAAAAACAATACAGAAACCGTTTTTTGATTAAGTTGAAGATTTAATGATCTACAAAACTTATTTTTGTAGTATAAAAATCTAAAAATAAAAAATAAGAACACATTGAAGAAATTATTAGAAGTATTACGTAAAGCAGGTTTCGACGGTTTCCTGTTAATGATAGGAACCATGATCCTGCTGGCTTATTTTTTGCCAAAGCTAGGCATGATTAAAGAACCTGTTTCGCTGGAGGATATTGCCAATGTAGGCGTATCGTTTATTTTCTTGTTTTATGGTTTGCGACTGAGTGTTGAGAAACTAAAAGCCGGACTGGCTAACTGGAAAATGCACATTGTCGTTCAGTTGACAACCTTTTTGTTTTTTCCGCTCATTGTTTTGGCATTTCGTCCGTTGTTTATCGACACTGACTTCGAGTTGCTTTGGTTAGGTGTATTTTTTCTGGCAGCTTTACCGTCCACAGTTTCCTCTTCCGTGGTTATGGTTTCTATCGCCAAAGGAAACATTCCCGCAGCCATTTTTAATGCGAGCATTTCCAGTTTGATTGGAGTAGTCGTTACTCCGCTTTGGGTTGGGCTGTTCATAGCTTCTGCAACAGGCGATTTTGATGTTACTGATGTTTTTTTTAAATTGATTTTTCAAGTCTTGTTGCCTGTCATTGTTGGCATCTGCCTCAACTCGCGTTTTGGTACCATTGCCGAAAAATATAAGAAACAGCTCAAATATTTCGATCAGGCAGTCATCCTTACCATCATTTATACGTCGTTTTGTAAGTCATTTTCCGAACATCTTTTCGAAGGTTTCACTGCCCTTGAACTTGTTGTACTCGCCACAGGAATGATGGTTTTGTTTTTTGCCGTATTCCTTTGTGTGGGACTAGTCAGTCGTTTGCTTGGTTTTTCAGATGAAGATCGTATTACGGTCTTATTTTGCGGATCTAAAAAGTCATTGGTACACGGCACCGTTATGTCAAAAGTACTCTTTCAGCACAGTACCATTACCGGCATCGTATTGTTGCCGCTTATGATTTATCACGCTATGCAATTGATTGCCGCTAGTATCATTGCTCAAGGTATGGCTCGACGAAAAGAAGTATAATTTTTGTTTATGTCATTGAAGTAAGTGTTTTCTAGGGTTATAGTCCGTATAGTCACTTCGTAAACGCTATGGACTAAGCTCCATTTTCTAATTAATACATTGGGACTAAATAGCCAATTCTTTGCGTATAATTGCTGCTCCTGCGCTTAAAGCATTTAACTTACCTCTAGCTACGTTTCGAGCTAACGGAGCCATACCACAGTTTGTAGAAGGGTAAAGATTTTCGATATTTACAAACTCCAGCGCTTTGCGTAGGGTAGTGGCTACTTCTTCGGGGGTTTCAATAGCATTAGTTGCCACATCAATTGCGCCGACCATTACTTTTTTACCACGAACAAGTTCCATTAAATTATAAGGTACATTTGAGTTATGACATTCTAATGACACAATATCAATTTTAGATTTTTGAATTTTCGGAAAAATTCCTTCGTATTGACGCCACTCTGAACCCAATGTCTTTTTCCAATCAGTATTGGCTTGTATTCCGTAACCGTAACAAATATGTATAGCAGTTTCGCACTTTAAACCTTCAATGGCTCTTTCCAATACTGCCATTCCCCAATCGTTTACTTCATCAAAGAATACATTAAATGCAGGTTCATCAAACTGAATAATATCTACCCCTGCATCTTGAAGTTCTCTTGCTTCTTCATTGAGCGCTTTTGCAAATTCCCAGGCCAATTTTTCTCGGCTTTTGTAATGGTCATCGTATAAGGTATCTACCATGGTCATCGGACCTGGCAATGCCCATTTTATAGGCTTATTAGTCTGTTTACGTAAAAATTTTGCATCCTCAACAAAAACTGATTGCTGACGAGCCACTTCACCTACAACAACAGGAACACTTGCATCATAACGATCCCGAATTTTTACAATCTTACGATTTTCGAAATCTACACCGCTTAAATGCTCGATAAAAGTCGTCACAAAATGCTGACGTGTTTGTTCACCATCACTAATTATATCAACCCCGGCCAATTGTTGTTCTTGCAAAGAAATGCGCAAAGCATCTTGTTTTCCTTCAAGCAGCTGATCGCCATCTAATTTCCAAGGTGACCAAAGTTTTTCAGGTGGTGCAAGCCAGGCAGGTTTGGGTAAACTTCCAACAATTGAGGTGGGTAATACTAATTTATTCATAGTAAAATAATTTTAATGTGTTGTTATATTAATTAAAGAGCGAAATTGGCAGACCATTGTTCCAGAAGACTTTTGTAAGGGGTAATGAAATGCTCTTCAGCATATTTACCCTGTTCAGCTGCCAATTGGCTGCGCTCTTCGCGGTCATAAACCACGCGAGTCAGTGAATAATCTTCGTGTTTAAGACTAGGTTGATAGATTTTTCCAGCCACTGAATTTGCATTGTAAATTTCAGGGCGATAAATTTTCTGGAAAGTCTCCATCGTGCTGATGGAGCTGATGAGTCCAAGATCCGTATAATCAGCAAGTAGATCTCCGGAATGATAAAAAGCCATGGGTGCCACACTATTCGGAGGCATAAAAAAACGAACTTTTAAGCCCATTTTTGAGAAATATTCATCAGTGAGTGAATACTGATCCTGTAGATACTCAAAACCCAGAACCGGATGCTGATACGCAGTGCGAGTATATCTTTTGTTGCTCGATACACTTAAACAAATGATCGGTGACATCTTAAAGTGCTCTTTATAAGTGGCTGAATTTACAAAACACTTATAAAGTTTACCGTGCAAATCACCAAAATTTTCAGGAATAGAAAAATTAGATCTATTTTTATTGTGCTCGATCAATAAAACACTAAAATCATAATCACGAACATAAGAAGAGAAATTATTTCCGGCAATACCTTCGATACGCTGGTTAGTTTTGTGGTCAAAAATATTCGTTTTTAAAACTTCAATCATCGGCATCTTGTCAATTATATTCTTATCATCAATATGCATCGTTACTGTGATGATTTCAAGTTCTACAAGGTAACGATCTGCTTTTGGGTTATCCAAATAAGCCAAGGCATTGAATCGATTGTTAATCATGTTTATGGCGTTACGTAAGTTTTGTTGGCGATTAGCTCCTCTAGCCAAGTTTGCAAAATTGGTTGTCAGACGCGTTTTACTTGATGGGTTATAGTTTTCATCTAAACAAGTGCGCTGCAATGTAAATGCAAAATCATTCTTGATTGTATTCTGCGTGTTTTCAATATCTTGCTTTTCGTTTAATAGTGTTTCTTCTCTTTTGTATGTATTCATTTAATGAGAGTGTTTGGTTTTTTTACCTTACAAAGGTTAAAATAAAAGATTAATAATTTTAATTAATATTTTAAATAAGGTAATTGTTCTTTTTTTGTTTAATTATGAAGATAATTAATCTTTTTGCGGATGTAATCATAAAAAAAACAGATAATTATTCTTTAGAGCGCTTAGATGTGATTGATTTGGAGTTATCTCAGTTTTTCCACAAAAAACTATTTTAGAATAGTAACAACTCCACTTTGCAGTGAAACTCATTTTAATGCCTACAACAGGGACACAAGCTAAACTGGACGGATCAAAAAAACAATGAGGGATTTGGGATTTGTAATAATGTCATATCACGGACATAACTTTATGCTTATTGTAAAAATAACAGGAGAAATTAATCCTGAAACAGGCTTTGTTATGGATTTGAAAGTTTTAGGTAATATAATTAGAGAAGAAAATGAAGCTCATTTTGACCATAAGAACCTAACATTGATAGTTCAGAATTTAAAAAAAAAACTATAGTTTCTACAGAAAATAGTGCATGGGTAATTTATAGAATTTTATAACCTTTAATTACCAAAGAACTTCAATTGTCTATTACTCCTTTTGAAGCCTATATAAATTATGTAGAAGTTGTTGAGGGATCTTTTTTTTAAAGCGTCAAATAATTAACGCAATAATGTTGCGATATATGATTAATATTATATATTTGCAACATAATTGCAATAACAAAAAAAATGAAAAAACTCCCGGTTACGGTATTATCAGGTTTTCTTGGCGCAGGTAAAACCACTTTGCTTAACCATATTTTGCATAACAAAGACGGACTAAAAGTTGCTGTGATTGTAAATGACATGAGTGAGGTGAATGTAGATGCTCGTTTGATAAAAGACGAAATGACACTTTCTCGAACAGAAGAGAAACTCGTTGAAATGAGCAACGGTTGCATTTGTTGTACGCTTCGTGAGGATTTGATGCTCGAAGTAGAAAAATTAGCCAAAGAAAATCGTTTTGATTATTTATTAATCGAAAGTACAGGAATTAGTGAACCCATTCCAGTAGCGCAGACGTTTACGTTTGTGAATGAGGATGAAAATATTGATTTGTCTCGCTTCAGCTATATCGATACTATGGTAACGGTGGTTGATGCGTTCAACTTTTTCAAAGACTTTGGCTCTGCCCAAACCCTGGAAGATATCAAAGCTACCAATATCGAAAATGATACACGAACAATAGTGAATTTGTTGGTCGATCAGGTGGAGTTTGCCAACGTGATTGTGTTGAATAAAACTGATTTGGTTACTCCAAAACAACTCGAAATTTTGAAAGCCTCCATTCAAAAGTTGAATCCCGTGGCAAGAATCATAACATCGACTATGGGAAAAATAGCGCCCCATGAAATTCTGTATACTGGTTTGTTCAATTTTGAAGAAGCCGAAACATCAGCGGGTTGGATGCAAGAATTAGAAGGCATTCACACGCCAGAGACCGAGGAATACGGGATTTCGTCTTTCGTTTTTAGAGACCCACGTCCTTTTCATCCCTATCGTTTTTGGGAATGGATGACCAATCGTTTTCCGCAAAGCATTATTCGTAGTAAAGGATTGTTTTGGATGGCTTCTCGACCGGATCAAGCCATCAATTGGAGTCAAGCGGGTGGTTCTCTTAAAGCCGAAGGTGCTGGAGTTTGGTGGGCGAGTATGCCTTTGAGCGAGCGCATGACGTTTTCAAATTTTGTCGAATTTCAAGAGGTTATTGAAGAACGATGGACTCGAGCCTATGGAGACCGTTTGAATGAGTTGGTTTTTATAGGAATAGGTCTGAATGAAGTTGAAATTCGTCAAGAATTAGACAGTTGTCTGTGTACTCCCGATGAAATTATGGATTTGCAAGATGGTTTTTTCTCCAACAAAGACCCTTTTCCAATTCCAAGAACTGCAACAAGTAGTTCGCCTACAGCTATTTTTAACGAAAATCTGAATTAAATGAATAAGAATACAAAACGTTTTTTGAGACAAGCATTTGCTTTTTTAAGTAGTGTTCTTTTGGTAGGCTGTACTACTGATGATCCAATTGTGCCCGTAAATGAAGTTGAATTTATAACAACAGTACGCTTAGTTTTTACTCCTGAAAATGGCGGAAAGAATGTGGTTTTAGAATTCAAAGATTTAGATGGAGAAGGGGCTAACGCACCAATTGTAACCGTGAGCAGTGCTTTTGAAAAGGCAAAAACCTATAATGGAGTAATAACATTTAAAAATGAGTTGGTCAATCCCGCCATAGACATCACGCGCGAGATTGTGCAAGAAGCGCTGGAGCACCAAATGTTTTATCAAACCACCGGCAATTTGAATCCGTTGACTTATGCAACTACTCAATCAAATCTTGATACAAAAGGAAAGCCGCTGGGTCTGCATTCTGTTTTTAAAACAACAGGGTCAGCAACTGGTGTACTTCGGGTTACACTGAAACATGGTCCCAATAAAGGTGCTCCCAATGTAGCCAATGGCGATATAACCAATGCTGGAGGAGCCACAGACGCTCAAGTCGATTTTAATATAACTGTCGAATAATCAACCTTAACCTATTTTAAATAATCAATTGTAATGAAAATTAATGTATTTCGCTTTTTATTTGTTGTGGCCTTGTCCTTTTTTGCTCAATCTTGTTCAGACGACGATAGCTCTGATAACATAGATGAAACCTTAACAGAATACAAACATTTACGTATTCTAGTTTCTGATGAAACGAGCAAAGCTTTGACTTTGGTCAATCCTTTTTTAAATACCACTACTTCTTTTGAAGCTAAATTTCCTAAGTCGGCATTGTACACAACCGAGTCGGGTCGTTTTGTGGGTATCATTCACAGAGAAAATGACTTGACAGAAACTTTTGATACTGGTCTTGAGTTTCATGGTGACCATGTTGATATCAAAGGAACTCCAAAGTTTGGAGCATTAACAGGAGTTGCTTCAAAACCGACCCATTTCAAAAGCAACTATGGCGAAATCTTAACTTTTAATGATGGAGATGGCACATTGGCCGTAGGGAGTGAATCAGAAATTCATACTAACGGTGCCAAAATGAAAATTATTAATGCAGGTCTAAAAGCACATCATGGGGCAATGGCCGTTTTCTCCAATGGAAGCTACGTTATCACCGAGAAAGATAATTCTATCCCTGGAGTTTTGCCAGAACGTGTTAAAGTTATAGATAAAACAGGAAAAGAGCTTTTTGCATCAAGCATTGCTACTAAAGGAATTCATGGAAATGCGTCAGATGGTGATTATGCTGTTTTTGGTTCTTCAAGTGGGATTCTTGTAGTAGATAGTAAAGGGCAACAATTTCTTGTTCCTCATCCTGATGGTTTTGGAACAGCTTGGTTTGGAACAATTTTAGAAACAGCAACCAAAGGAAATTTTGTAGGCTACACAGCTGCAAAAGGAGCTTATCTCATCAATGTATTGAATAAAACAGTAAAACCTATTTTTGAGAGTACAGATATTATGCAGTGCAAAGTGAGCTACGATACTAAGAAGCTTGGCATCTTGTTGCACTCGGGTAATTTTATTGCTTATGATCTTGCTACTTTAGCGGTTGCTATTTCCGAGAGAAACCTAATTCCAGCTACAAATAAAGCTTCCACTCAAAAACCTCAAATGGAGTTTACACAACGTTTCGTTTACATCACAGCTCCTACCACAGGGGAACTGCAAATCTTTAGCACAAAAAACAGCGCAACCACCAAAAAAATAAAAATCTCTAATACGCCTTATCGTCTATCCATTGTTGGCTTTGAGAATAGCGGAGATCATTAAAATCATAATTTATTCTTTGTTGTAAATCCTGAATGTTTGGTTAATTTTTGGGTGAACAGACGGCTCAATTTTATTGAGCCGTTTTTTTTAAGATATTATAAAATTATTTTTTAGATTTGTCTAAAATATTATTTACTCTAATGAAATTATTATATAGCTACTTGTTTTTCTTTTCGTTAACTGTTGCTTTGGCACAAGAAAAAGCTACCCTTCGCGGACAAGTCACCTCCGAAAATCAACCCGTACCACAAGCGCAAGTTGAAATCGTAGGCACTGCTTTTGGAACTCAAACGGATAGTTTGGGCTTTTTTGAAATTCCTCAATTGCCGCTACAACGCTACACGCTTCGCGTTGCTGCTATCGGAATCAAAACACATACGCAGTCCATCAGCGGTACAGATTTTAAGCATTTACTAAAAATAAATGTGGTGACCAATGAACAACTGCTCGACGAAGTAGTGGTTTCGGGTACGATGAAAGCCGTTCGCCGTTTAGAAAATCCCGTGCCAGTAGAAATCATTTCGACTACTTTTTTGAAACAAAATCCCACCGCTTCAGTTTTTGAAGGCTTGCAAAACGTCAACGGTTTGCGTCCACAGAACAATTGTAATGTTTGCAACACGGGCGATATTCGCATCAATGGGTTGGATGGCCCTTACACAATGGTGACTATCGATGGAATGCCGATAGTGAGTGCTTTGGGAACGGTGTATGGTTTGTCTGGAATTCCGAATGCGATGATTGACAAAATCGAAATCATCAAAGGCGCTGCTTCTAGTTTGTATGGGAGCGAGGCGGTAGGCGGACTCATCAATATCATTACCAAAAAACCACAAAACGCTCCTCAATTTACTGCCGATTTGATGACCACTTCTTGGTTAGAAAACAGCCTCGATTTAGGCTATCGTACCAATATTGGTAAAAATGCCAATGCCCTTTTTGGACTCAGCACGTTTTATAATGACTATGCTGTCGATAATAATGGCGACAATTTTACGGATATTTCCTTGCAGAAAAGAGTTTCATTCTTTAGCCGTTGGCATTTTGAGCGCCGTTCCAAAAAAGAAATGAGCCTAGTTGCTCGTTATTTGTATGAAGACCGTTGGGGTGGCGAAATGCATTGGAATTCCAACTTCCGCGGAGGCGATCAAGTCTATGGCGAAAGTATTTATACATCACGCTACGAAATCTTAGGCAAGTACCAATTGCCTTTGGATGAAAAAATGAGCCTGCAATTTTCGATGGTGGGCCACGACCAAAACTCGGTGTATGGTACTTCCGTTTTTTTGGCGAACCAAAAAATTGCGTTTGGGCAATACCTTTGGGACAAAGAGCTCAAAAATCATTCGCTTTTGTTCGGTGCGGGTGCGCGCTTTACTTGGTATAACGACAACACGCCCGCTACGGCGACTTCCTTCCAAACCGCTATTTATTGTGGGTTTATCCAAGACGATATCCAACTTTCTAAGAAAACGGGTTTGCTGCTAGGCGCGCGATACGATTACCACCAAGCGCACGGTTCGATTGTCACGCCTCGTCTCGCCTTGAAATGGAAACCCACCGCCACCGATATTTTACGACTCAATTTAGGAACGGGATTCCGAGTGGTGAATTTGTTTACCGAAGACCATCAAGCGCTTTCGGGTGCTCGAGAAGTTTTCCTCAAAGGCAATCTAGACCCCGAAACTTCGTATACCGCCAACCTGAATTACCTCAAAAAATTTGATACCAACACCGCGGGCGTGCTCACGCTCGAAGCTTCGACTTGGTACACCCATTTTAAAAACCGCATCATTGCCGACTATGATACGAATCCCAACCAAATCATTTATGCCAATCTTGATGGTTTTTCTAGAATTTTCGGCAGTAGTATTTCCTTGGATTGGGTCAGTCCGTTTGGGGTGAAAGGCACTTTGGGCGGCAGTTATTTCAATCCGTTGACCGAGCAAGAAGGCCGTCGTTTTGTGCCTTTATTTACCGAAAAAGTCAGCCTGTCTTGGGCCTTGAGCTACGAAATCCCCAATTGGTTCTTGAGTTTGGATTATACAGGGAGTTATACTGGCAGTATGCGTTTGCCCTTGTTGTCCCCCCTCGATCCGCGTCGCGAGTATTCCTTGCCGTACAGTATTCAAAACATCCAAATCACCTACAAGAAATTCCACAACGTGGAGTTGTTTGGCGGAGTCAAAAACCTCCTGAATTGGACACCCAATCGCGGCAATCCTTTCTTAATTGCACGTGCGAATGACCCTTTCGACAAGCAAGTCACCTTCGATAGTAATGGCATCGCTCAACCCACTCCCGACAATCCCTATGCACTCACTTTCGACCCGACCTATGCCTACGGACCCAACCAAGGCATTCGCGCTTTTATAGGTTTGCGATGGCATTTGGATTAATGTTTAGGAGCTAATCCTGCTGTCCACTATATCTGTGTCTCCGAACCCCGGAGCCACAGGATGCCGTTCCCATCAGGGCTAGGAACGTTAGCACTAGAAAATTCCAATTTTTAAGTACTAAATTCCAAATCCAAAAAAGCGTCACTCTGAGCGCAGTCGAAGGGCAAATTCCAATGATTGCGGGTACTGCTCCCCTCTAGAGAGGGGCTGGGGGTGTGTTTTTTAAATTCCAATCATGTGACTTTGAAATTAAGCTTCTCATACTCCCAAAACAACAAACAGAATTGAAGTTTTTGTAGTGAAAATTGTATATATTTGAGAAATAAAGTCTCATTCTTGTAATGACCGATCTACTAGTAACTAGCCATTTCCACGAAGAATAGGAATAAAAATAATATTCACTATGATTAAAATATATGTCGATTGGAATATAATGTCAGGAATGAGAAATAATCATTTCCAAGAATTACATTCAATACTTACTGTTAAGGATAAGTTTCTATGTTTATATTCGACAGCTCATATTGGAGATATTTATCGTAGTTATTCTGAAGACAAAGAACAGCAATCAGAAATAAACCAAGATTTAGAATTCATAACGAAATTCACAAATGATTTTTGTTTGTTCAATGATGGAAAAAATATAATTCTACAACAATTTGACCCAAAAGAATTACTTGAAACAAGAATCAGTGAATCAAATATTTTCTCTGACTTAAGCATTGACAATCTATTCCAAAATGAGTCAAATGATCCAATATTAAATAAGTTATTTGAATCTTTAAAGACTATGTTAAAATCTTTAAATCTAGATCCTGTACTTGCCGAAGCTTTTAAAAATCCTGAATCTGCAAAAATATTAAATGATATTTTTTCAGGGCTAAAAGATGATTTAACAATGAATGGTTTTTTCAATAGTTTTAGTGAAATGAATTATAACCTTAACGAACAAGAAACTTATAAAGATTTAAGACAAATAGTTCAGAAAATAGGAATTAATAGTGGATATTTTAATGCTAATAAGAATCCTTTTGATTTAATTGATAATTCATATAAACAGAAAGGGATAGAAAGTTTTAAAGCTGATGAATATTTTCCTAAAGAGAAAAATGCACCAGAGTGGTTTGATATGGTTGTCAATGATTATCTTTATCTTGATATGCACGGCTATAAAGCTGACAAAGTAAAAGTATCTGAAAAGGAAAAAAATACATTTACTAATACCACTGATGATGCGTCACATACTGCTTTTGCTTCGATTTGTAGTTTTTATCTAACCAATGACGATAAAAACTACCTTAAAACAAAAGCTGTCTATGAAAAACTTGCCATTAATACAAAAGTTTTAAAACCTGCTGAATTTATTGATTATTATAACACATATTTGAATTATAACTCATTAACTGAACATTTCAAATCTTTATTCGAAATCTTCACGAAATCAATCTTCCACCCTATTAATGATGATGATGGAAATTATTTTGGAAAGATTGCTTATCCAAAAGAATACTTCTTTAATTTTTTCAATAAAATATGGGTTCCAACTAACACAGAAAATTATTTTTATTTTAGCTTAAGCACATTTCCAACTAATCCAAAAAAAACATATACTGCATTTAAAGAAATCGAAACGTTAGTAAAAATATTTTTTGAAATTCTAGGTCCTGATAAAGATCAATTAGGGTTATTTGAGATTTCGGAAATGCAGAATGAAGTCTGGGAAGGTAGACATTGGTTCTCAAATATTGGCGAAATAAAGCTCGTTAGAATAAATGGTTGGCTTCAATTATACTATAACAATGAGCAAATAAAAAAAGAGATGGAAAAAAGAAACGGCTAGTAACACACGTAGCTTTCGCACAACTCTCTATAAAAACTAAACTTTCAAAATAGCTATAAAAAAACAACCTCGTTTAAGGATATTTAAGCGAGGTTTATTTTTGGTTGTAGTCCTTAAAAATAGGTTTCTTTAGTTATAGATGGTAGTTTTTAGTAAAGTTGGTTTGACTATTTTTGGGATGACAATAAGCGGAGATTATTTTACAGATCGATGTTAGTTGCTAATGTATGACGACACATTTATTGAAGCATTTTAGATAGTGAAATTTAACGATTAAAATATACATGACAATCCAAATTATTGAAACAGAACCAACAGATATTGAGGTGATTCCTTTAATAGAAGAATTATCAGCAGAACTTGGAAAACGGTTTGGTGATACAGGTAAAAATTCATTTCAAGAATGGGATGGACAAAGTACTAAATCGGTTTTTGTAAAAGCAAGTTTGACAAACGAAGTTGTTGGTTGTGGTGCTATTAGGCCGATTTCGAGTGATATAGCAGAAGTGAAAAGAATGTTTTCAAAGTATAGTAGAAAAGGTATTGGAGGAAAAGTATTAGATTACCTTGAGGATAAAGCAAAAGCATTAGAGTACAAAGAAATTTGGTTAGAAACGAGAAGATTAAATCAAGAAGCCTGTGCTTTTTATTTAAAAAAAGGATACAAAGAAATACCCAATTATGGAAAATACGTTGGTAACGAAAAAGCAATATGTTTCGGAAAATTAATTTCAAACCTAAAAAACGACGAAGAGCAGTTTGTATGAATGTTTGTCTTGAGCTTAATTTAAAGTTAGTTTTGTATTCAAAACTCATCGCTTAATCAAAAGTTTCCTCCACAAACTGTCATAGCAAACTTCTTCAGGATTAAAAAAATAAATATCAACAATGAAATTACACTACAACACCCAAGATGAAACCCTAGTCATTCAAGACGGATTGAAAAATCACCATTTTTTACTGAAACTTTTGATGATTTTGAATTTACTCAACTCCGTTTTGAATGTCTCGACTATTAGTATAAGCAGTATCGGTTTTATGCAATTGGTTTGGCTTTTTCTGGGGTTGGTGTCGATAGTGGTGTTGTATAATTTGATGGTGAAAAATACGACTTCAGAAAAAATTCATGTTAGCTCAATCAAAGGGTTAAAGGAATATTCCTTTTTTGGAAAAAAACGGTTGGCGATTGTACTAAATAATGGAAAAAAACGCGACTTGGTTGAAGTGAAAACACCAGAAGAATTCAAAGAAGCGCGTAAAATAATGAAGCAAGTTGGAGTTAAGGATTTATAAATCTAGTTCGATTCCTGTTTTTCAAATAATTCAATAGGAATGGGCTTTAGCCCATTCAATAATATTAGTTCAGTAAAGGGCTTTAGCCAAAATCTATGGTAGGTTTGGCTAAAGCCTCTACATCTTCATAATTGTATCCTCTCGCTAAAGCGAGAGGCAATTGATTTTCGTGCAATCAATTAAAAAATCATTACTTTATTGCTGAGATAGTAGGTGAAGCAAACTATTTCTTTGTAAAAATTCAATTGGAATGGGCTTTAGCCCATTCTTTACAATGAGTTTCACATTAGGCTTTAGCCAAAATCTATAGTAGTTTTGGCTAAAGTCTCTCTATCTTTATAATTATATCCTATCGCTAAATATAGATGCAATTGATTGTTTTGTAGTTGTTTAACTTTTTTTTATGATCTGAAAACTAAACGCTCTTGTTTAGCCCTGATGGGAGCGGCATCCTTGCTTGACGGTGTTCGGCAAGCAAGATATAGCGGACAGCAGGACGACTCGTGTGGTGAGCACGTTGGTGGTGCTCCTGAAACTAATGCAAAAAAGCATTCGTTTTTTCGGGATAAAAGTTATTTTTACGGCTCAAATGAGTAAGGTATGATTTTAAAAACAGCTAGTTTCGCAGATTTAGAGGCGGTTTGGGATATTTTACAAGCGGCGATTGCACAACGCAAAGAAGACGGTAGCACACAATGGCAAGATGGTTATCCGAATTCGAAAACGGTGGTCGATGATTTTGCGAAAGGATACTCCTATGTATTAGTCGAAAATGAGGTGGTTGTGGCTTATGCGGCCATCATTTTTGGCGAGGAACCGACCTACAACGACCTGCAAGGCGAGTGGTTGAGTCATTCGGATTATGTGGTTGTGCATCGTGTGGCTACGGCACCTGAGTATAAAGGAAAAGGAATTGCCACGCTTTTATTTGAGAAAATTGAAGCGTTGAGTATCTCGAAAAATGTGTTTAGCATTAAAGTAGATACTAATTTCGATAACTTTCCGATGTTGAAAATTCTCAAAAAATTAGGTTACACCTATTGTGGTGAAATTGTGGTTCGTGGCGCTCCTAGAAAGGCCTTTGAGAAGTTATTGAAATAGCGTAAAACTAGATATAGAAAGTCCAGCAATCATCTGTGGTTGCTGGACTTTTTGGTTTTAATTATAAATCATTTTATAGTTGATTTCCTCAGGAGCTAACAAACGAGCCCGATGGCTAAAATCGACTAAAATTTTGAGTTCTTCTAATTCATAGCGATTGAGCAAAATAATGAAGTTGTTTTGCAAGGTTGGAATCGGAATTTTCTTTTCATAAATCGAGTTTTCATATTCTTTTTCCCAATAATCACTGTCGATGGAGTTGAGGTACACCCTAAAACGATCAAATTCGGTCGTGTCAAAATTGAAGGTTAAATTATTAAATGACAAATTATACAACGCGCTGTGTTGACAAAAAAACAGCAATCCGTTGTTGGTTCTATTCAAAATTTGTAGAGTGCACATACGCTTCCTGAATTAAGATTTTACAAAGGCAGTAATGATTTTTGAGATTTCTTCTTGTGTAGGATCGGGTTTTAAGTCGAATAACACACTAAATAACGATTTTTTATTTACCTTTTTTTCTAAAGTAAGGTCTTTGTTTTTGCCATATACTTTAGCCCATTCGTTGCGAACTTTTTCCCATAACCCTTTGTTTTTGGTCCAATACTTTTGAGCCAACTGGCATCTTTCGTTAGGTACTTTGGTATAAATATCCATTCCTTTTTCTTGTGCCAAAAGTACATCAGCAGCACCATCGGTACGGATCACTTTGTCGTTGTCTTGTTCGTGAATCCATCCTTTAGCTGTTATTTCGTGAATGTTTCTTCTTTTTAAAACATTGTAATCGTTACGAATCGTATGTTCGCGTCTTGGTAACGGGGCATCGGTCACGTTTTTCCAAGAAGTAATTCCGTCTACTGTGGCCCAACTTGCGGTACCTTCATAACGCGGACTATCATCTACTTGATATACTTTTTGAGTCCACTGTCCTTTGACAGCAGCGGGAGTTAGTTTTTTGTATTTCCAAGTTAATTCTTTATCAAAAGTCAATAAATCGGTGTTTTCATACAGCCAATCTTGTCTCCAGTGTTTTACGATATCTTCTTCTTTATCGCCTGTAATTAACAGGTGTTGCAACACCAATTTGTTGGGCGTGTTTTCTACTAATTCTATCCATTCCAAAGCCGTTTCATGTTTGGTTTTAGAGGGTTTGTAAGTGGTCGTGTCTTTGGGATACTCGAAAGTTTCGGTAAAATTAAATTGTACTTCATAACATCCACACATCGATTGTATGGCTTTGATGTCTTCTTTTTGTTTGGCGGTTTGTCCAAAGCTAAGGTTTACGGTAAGTGCCAATACACTCCAAGCTAGAATTGATTTTGTTTTCATTATTGTATTAAAAAAGGTTAAAAATTAATTACCGCAAATCTATAATATTTATTTAGAATAAATAAAAATAATTATATATTTGCCTCAAAATAATTAAGAACTATTCTAAATAATGAAAAACCATCTGACGCTACTTGTCCTTTTAACAGCGCTTTATGTTGCATCTGCGCAGCAAAAACCAAGCGATTCATTGCAAGTAAATGCTTTGCAAGAAATAGTGGTTACGGGGCAAATGGAACCGCAATCTTTAAAAAAATCGGTTTTCAATGTACGGGTTATTAGTGCTAAAGACATTCAAAACTTAGCTGCAAATACTTTGGCAGATGTCTTGAACCAATACTTAAACATTACACTAAGACCTAGTGGGACTGATGGACGTTCTACGGTTTCGTTATTTGGTTTAGATGGACAATATTTTAAAATTTTGGTAGACAATATTCCTTTGGTCGGTGAATCCGGGTTGGGTAACAATGCGGATTTATCTCAAATTAACCTCGATGATGTGCAACAAATTGAGATTATTGAAGGATCGATGGGCGTAACGCATGGCGCCAATGCGGTGAGTGGCGTATTGAATATTATTACTAAAAAAGCGGCTAAAACCAAATGGAATTTGAGAGCCACACTGCAAGAAGAAACGGTACAAAACGAATATGCGTGGATGGATAAAGGCCGACACATTCAGGGATTATCTTTTTCATTCGCGCCAAAAGGAGGATGGTTTTTTAATGCGGCCATCAATCGCAATGATTTTCAGGGGTTTTTGAATGATAAAAAAGGAAAGTTTTATTTTGAAAACGATGGCACTCGCGGCTATCGTTGGCTGCCAAAAGAACAACTGACCACTTCGACTACCTTGGGCTATCAAAAAAATCAATTTCGGTTTTTTTATAAATTCCAATTCCTAAACGAACAAATCGATTTTTATAACTCCTCGGTTCAATCGGCCTATAACCCAGAATTGGGCGCCTATCGCTATGCTTTGGACCAACGTTTTTTGACCCATCGCAACTTTCATCATTTGTCAGTTTCAGGAAATGGAGCGGATAGAATGAATTATACCGTTTCGCTTTCTTATCAAAAACAACAGCGTGATGTAGAAAGCTTCCGCTATTTATTGTACAATCTAACCGAACAAGACGTAACCTCTCAAAAAGACCAAGCTACAGAAGTACTTTATTCAACCGGAACGTGGAGTAATTTTTTTAAAAGTCAAAAACTAGACCTTCAATTAGGGTATGAAATTTCGCGAAATTTAGGTTTTGCATTGATTCAAGAAAGTAATAATCTACTGGTTCCGATTTCAAAACGATTGAATAACTATGACTTTTTTGTGGGTTCGGAACTTAAATGTACTCCTAGTTTTTCCCTTCGTCCCGGATTTCGATATTCTATACAATCTCTTTTTGAGAATCAATATGCCGCTTCCTTGGGTGTGCGATATTTGTTGAAAAATGAGGTAGAATGGCGTGCATCGGTAGGTCAATCTTTCCGAACACCATCGTTTGAAGAACTTTATGTGAAACAAATATTTGACGGACATCATTTTACGGGGAATGAAAATTTAATTCCCGAAACGAGTACTTCGTTTGAAATGAGTTGGAAGAAAAACTTCACAATTCACAACACGGCTCAGTTGGCGAGTACTTTAACAGGGAGTTTTCTTCAGGTGAAAGATAGAATCGATATGGCTTTGGCACAATACAACCCCACAACTGGAAATCCAGAATACGAATACATCAACATTAACACCTATAAAATGTGGAATGTAGCCACGACCAATCAATTCAAAAGCAACAATTTTGTAGGGACTTTTGGAGCGGCTTTGGTAGGGATTGCTCAACAATTGGATAATAATGCGTTTCGTGCGGATGATCGCTTTTTGTATTCTTTTAGTTGGAACACCAGTCTTTCTTATACCCTTCCGCAATGGCAAACGGTTTTTTCGGCGTATTACAAATACAATGGCAAAACCCAACAGTTTATAGCAACTTCCTCAGAATATGTTATTTCAGACATTGGCGAAAGTCATTGGTTGGACGCCACCGTTCAAAGGAAATTTTTCAATGCTACCCTTGAGACGACCTTCGGAGCCAGAAACATTTTGAATATTACCAATATCAATCAAACGCGAACTGCTGATGGTGCAGGCCATGCCGCTTCCAATCAGATCATGCTGGCTTATGGCCGCTCTTTTTTTCTAAAAGTAACTTATAACCTTAATCTTTAATATAATTCAAAGTACCATGAAAAAACAATTGCTTATCGTATCATTTGCTCTTTTAGCGGTAACGTCTTGCTCAAGCGATGACGTGGCTCCTGTTCCAACACCAGAAATCCCTTCTTTAGGTGCAGTCTTGCAGCCTGCCGTGGGCGGACATCATCAACCCAATCAAGTATATGTGGATTTGAGCGCCAATAAAGCCGAAGCCATCAATAGAAGCTCTTGGGATTTTGGATTTTACTCTGGGACTTCTTTCCGTGTAGTATTGAATGGCGCGGTCAAAATGGCGGTCAAAAAATTAGAAACTAACGATATTACTTTGCCTCAAACGATGGATGCGGCGGTAGCTGTTGGTGGCGGAACTGTTTTGGCTAGTAATGGTTTTGTAGACCATCCAACCGGTGTTTTGGAAGGAGCTGGAGCGGGATTGGGTACGGCTATTGCCGAAATTTCAGCCACAGATGCGGATAATAAAGTCTATTTGGTCAATCTAGGATTTGCGATCGCTACAACTGCGCCTGCTGTTGGATCTGTAAGTTTGGATGGCGAAGCGAGAGGCTGGAAAAAAATCAGAATTCTGAGAAATGGAAACGGCTACAAAATTCAATATGCAGACTTAAACGCTACAACATTTACAGAAAAAACCATTGCCAAAGACGACACGTTTAATTTCACTTTCTTTAGTTTAAAAGAAGGAAAAACGGTGACTGTAGAGCCTCAAAAAACCAAATGGGATTTGAATTTCACCCCTTTCACCAACTATTTGCCCACAGGAGCGGGAGAGGTAACCTATGGCTATTCTGATTTTATTGTAACCAATAGAATGGCAGGTACGCAAGCTTACCAAGTGCTAGTGGCCGATGGTGGTACTTATGCGGATTTTACGCGTGCAAAAGTAGTGGATGCTAATTTTAAACCTTCCAAAACCGATCAAAGAAGTATTGGAGCCAACTGGAGAAGTGGTGGTGGGCCAACATCATTACCAAGTGTAAGAACCGATCGTTTTTATGTAGTGAAAGATGCCGCTGGTACTTATTACAAAATACGTTTTCTATCCATAAGCAATGAAGCGGGTGTTCGTGGTAATCCCACTTTTGAATATAAAAAATTAGAGTAAACACAAGCTATAAGTGTCTAAAATTGTAGTTACGTTTTTTTTATTGTGTAGTTGTTAGTCAAAAGGTTGCTTCGGCAGCCTTTTGTGTTTTGGATAAGTCCTCCCGAGCCAAAGGATTTCCGCTATCATCAAGGATTAGAACGTTAGCATTAGAGAATTTCAATTTTTAAATACCAAATTCCAAAAGTGTCACCCTGAGCACAGTCGAAGGGCAAATTCCAAATTTTATGGGCGCTGCTCCCCTCTTGAGAGGGGCTGGGGGTGTGTTTTTGTCGAATGACTTCCCAATAATTCCTCAGCCATCCAAAACGACATGATAACGACAACAAACCATTGAGTAGCGAAAGTTTTGTAATTAAAATTGTATATATTTGAGGAAATAAAGCCGTACTCTTGTAAGACCTATCTACTAGTTAGTGGCTAGCTTAACCAAACTAAATATGACATTAGAAAATATAATTGAAATATGTGTAGCAATTGATATTGCAATTTTAGGTATTGCCTATCCAATTATCGTTGATAAGATTTCAAATATAGGAGATAAATATTCATCTGAATATTTATCTGTATTATTTAATAATGATTTTCCACAAAAGACTTTTTCTCAAAAAATAAGGAAACAAAAATTCGAAATTTCAATTTTCAAACTAACTTTATTCCTTACAATTATAACTTTCTTTTTTCTAATTTTTAAGCAAGATCCATTTTTTGGTTGGGACAATTGGTTTATAAATAATTCAGCTAAATTAATTGTTTTAGTATTCACTTCTTTTCTAACGATTTTCTTCTTTATATGGCTAGATAAAGTAGTTTTATATAATGGTAAATCAACTTCTCTTTTAAAATACATCATTTCAAAATATGAATCATTAAAAGAAAATGATGAAATAAAACCTTATTATTTAAAATCGATAAATGAACTAACATTTTACGCAATAGAGAAACAAGATGAACATTTGCAAGAAACTTTATTAGAATTTTATTATCAAGAGTTTAAAAAAATTAGAAAAAATCACGACAAATCAAAACCATTAGTTTATCCAATTGATTTATATTTTTTGGTCAACAAGTTAAACGACGAACTTTCAAATAGTCAAAATAGAAAGCTTCTAGCAATTGAACATAGAGCCGTAAGTGGTGTTTGGTTGCTAGGAGAAGATTTTGAAAGCATTGCGATTTCAGAAG
This sequence comes from Flavobacterium sp. LM5, assembly GCF_002017945.1. Taxonomy (NCBI): domain Bacteria; kingdom Pseudomonadati; phylum Bacteroidota; class Flavobacteriia; order Flavobacteriales; family Flavobacteriaceae; genus Flavobacterium; species Flavobacterium sp. LM5. Next base: position 660,709 of record NZ_MUFX01000001.1, read on the forward strand.
AAACATACAATTGGTTATGGAGAAATCTATATACGATTTGTGATAATGATAAATTTATAAAAATGTATTGGGCTAACACCAATCAGTATTTTGACTACCGTCTAAAATATATTCAAGCTGATTATAATTTTGAGGAGAAAAGAATAATAAATAATGAAGAAATAATAAAAAGAGATGAAGAAAGAGAAACATTTTTAGAGTTTCATTATGCATTAGGTGGTTTGCTTTTATATCGTGAGAGATATAAAACTTTAAAATATTTATTTGAATATTCACAGTCATTACCTCCAAAATATGTTTTATTGCCTGAATCAATGACAACAATTTTTAAATGGTTTGAAAACTTTAGAAATGAATTCAAAAATCGCAAAACTCCGATTGATTTAAAATATTATTTTCCAGAATTAGATAATTTAGGAAACAGAAGACAAGTCAACTATTGGATTTGTTCCTATATATCAATTTTATTTATAAGACAATATTCTTTAAATACATACTATACTTTTCAAGACTTTATTTCATTACCTAATTTACCAGATAATATAATTGAATTAAATAATTGGCTTGATACTGTTTCTTTTTTTGAAAAATGCTTAAAGGATACATTAGAAAATGATGAATTAATTAAAGCTCTTAACTTCGAAAAAATAGTAGTAGATAATAATGCAAATTTCGAGAAATTTATTACAGATTTAAAAAAATCAATTACTGATGAAATTGGCCAACAAAAGTTAGAAGCTCCTCTTTCTGAAGAGAAAATAAAAGCTTTTGAAACAAATGCAAATGCTATTATCACTGATGCATTTTCAAAATATGAGTCAATTTATAACACAGAACAACATAATGAAATTGATGATCGCTTAAAGTTAACTGTTAATGGCGGTATAACTTTAATGACCAAATCTGCATTTACCAATGGAGATATTCAACATATGTTTTATGACACAGTATTTGCAGAACAAATTGCAAAATATAATATTCAAAGATTTATCCCAAACTCTTTTTTAGTTTCAAAAACAAAAAGATACTTATTAAATAAAGACAACATAATTATTGGTCTTGAAAAATTAATTGGCAACAATGAAAATATAATTATTATAGGAATAAATGTACGTTATGATTTAAACGAAATTATTACTAAATCAAAATTCGCACCTGTTTTTGTAAAAATTCCTTCATACGAATCTAACCTTGAAGATGTATTATTTGTTTTAAATAAAATAGATTTGCCATTTATTGAGCATGATAAAATTCAAGAAAATGAAATTAAAAAATTTAAACTAAATAAAATAAATGAAGAATTAAATTTATATACTTCAGTTATTGATCTGAATATCCCAGAAAACAAAGAATTAAAAGACGAATGGAAATTGGAAGAAGAAGATAATAATCTTGATTTGAAAGTTCAAATTTCAATTGTTTTTTCAGCAATAATATATTGGAAAAAGCAAAGAGATATCATTCAGATAAATTTTGCTTCACAATATAAAGAACAAGGTATTCAAAGTGATTTAAATGAAATTGAACTTTTAAGAAATGATACTAAACAAAAAGCCAGCCACTAACAGCTACAACGGATTTGCGTATTTGGCTTAATGGAAAGATGGTTTTGCATTTGGGATGATTTGTCAAATCCGAAAATAGGGCTTGATTTAATCCCAAACCCGCTGTAGTGCCAGAACGTTAGTGGCAATTTTAACGAAACGACCATAAAATGACAAATCAACAAAATTTCACTTTTATAAAGACTGATAGAAAATTAATCAAATTAAGTTTTGACGACATTTTATTTGTAAAAGGATTGGGGAATTATGTTGAAATCTTTGTCAAGAACGACAAAAAGTATGTTTACTATAAAACCTTAAAAGATCTTGTTGACAAATTGCCTGATGAATTTATGAGGGTTCATAATTCAAACATCGTGAATTTGAAAAATGTAGAATATATAGAAGATAATCATTTAATTATTGGCGAACATAAAATCACAATAGCAAAAAGTTACAAAGATTGCCTGTTAAATAGTATTGACAAATTGCTACTCTAAATAAGAAATTTGATAGATTATATAAAATCCTAAACGAAGTAAATAACTTATTTTTTTTGACAAAATTATCTGAGTTGCTTTGTAAAAAAAGATTATGAAACAATTTTTATTTTACTTAACAGCAATGGCATTTATGACAACAGGGAATTTAAAAGCACAAGAGAAATCATTTGAGAATGATGCGAAAACAATTGACGCATTAATGAAAGCAAGTTATGAGGTTGTTTCAGGCGAAAAAGGAGCAAAAAGGCAATGGGAAAGAGACAATTATTTGCACCATCAAAAAGCAGTTTATTCTTATTTTGATAGAAAAAAGCAAGAACAAGTAACTATGACATTGCAAGAATTTCATAAAGAAACTGATGAAATGGTTTTCAGCACAGCTTTTTATGAAAGTGAAGTTAATAGAGAAGTTAGAGTTTTTGGAAATATTGCACACATTTGGAGTACTTATGAAACACGATTAGAAAAAGATGGGAAAGTTGAAAGAAGAGGAATAAATAGCATTCAGCTAATTTTTGACAACAATCGTTGGTACATTATCTCTTGGATATTTAGTGGAGAAACAGATAAAAATATGATTCCGAAAACATTTGACAGAAATTAAAAAACAGCCACTAACACACGCTACAAGCAAGCTGGGCAATTGGCTAAATGAAAAGTTGGTTTTGTATTTGTGATGTTTAGTCATAATCGAAAAATAAATCATACTTTATCCCGAAACCCGCTGTAGTAGAAGTACGCTAGAGGGTAACTTAAAAAAAAAATTAACTCATGAAAAAATTTACTTTAATATTACTTGGATTTGTTTTACAATGCTTAGGAATTACTTTTATGTTATACGGCCTTAATAATAATCGTTTTTTATTATGGACGGGATTATCAATAGTGTTTATTGGATTTGCACTAATAATTGTAGGAGTAATTTTAAATAAAAATAAAACTAAATAATTTGCATTCAACATTTCCCCAAAAAGTGTGTAATTTGATTTTAAAGCTAATTTTTTAGGTATTTGTTGAAAAAAAAAAATTAAACATATCAATTTTCAAGACTATTTTGGTAGTAGTCATCACTTTTTCTTTGTGTTTATTAACATACTATTTTACTTTGTTTTGGGTCGAGGTGATACCTGTTTTTTGGTGGTTGGCAGTTCTTTTATTCCAATAAAAAAAACAAAGCATGTTTACTATGTCAATAGATTCATATCTGTACAATCAAAATAAACTAATACGACCAAATAGAGGTTAAAGAAAAAAGTTTATATAAAATGAAATTCAGAGAAAAACTCTTTCCTTTGCGTCACAAATAAAATTACAATACTTTGGAAAGTATAGAAAAGATAGAAATCACCGTTTTTATTGCATTATTTAATTCCGAAAACTATATTTCTGACACTATAAAAAGTGTACTGAATCAAACATTTACAAATTATGAAATATTGATTATTAATGATGCTTCTACAGATAATAGCGTTGCAATAGTTGAAAATTTCAATTCTAAACGAATACGATTAGTACACAATTCGGAAAATAAAGGAATTTGTTTTACTCGTCAACGAGGTGTTGAGGAAGCTAAAGGGAAATATATTGCCATTTTAGATGCTGATGATATTGCTGAAAAGAATAGGCTACAAATTCAATATGATTTTTTAGAGCAAAATCAAGAATTTGCAGTCTGTGGAACAAATACAAAGTTTATTGACGAAAACTCAAATCCTTTGCAAGATGAATTTATTGTCAATACTAACTATGATGAAATAAAACTAAAGTTACTATTTGCCAATCAATTTATTAATTCGTCAGTACTAATAAGAAAAAGTGCGATAGAAGAAATAGGGGGTTACAAAAGGCATGCCGCAGAAGATTATGATTTATTCGTAAGGTTAGCCAAAAAATTTAAAGTCGTGAATTTAGACCAGTATTTGGTAACTTATAGAATTCATAATAACGGAGATTCAAAAATCAGACAAAATAAATATATTGAAGCAGAGAAGGAAATTTTAAAGTATCAATATCAGAAATTAGGCATTGATGATATGTTAAATTACATACCGTATCTAATATTTACTCATAATTTTAATGAAATTAAGATTAATGACCTGAATCTTTTTTTTGAAAAAATATTGAAAAACAATAAGGAAAAACAGCTTTATGATGTTGCGCTTTTTAACAAGACATTTTTAGATTTATGGATTAAAATCGTAACCTCAAGAAAAAATCACAAGCAAGCTTTAAAGCTAGTACTTAATGAAAACTTTAACTTTTTTGACTTAACACTCAAACAAAAACGAAGATTGATAAAATTATTAATAAATCCATTCCGTTGGATGAAATTAAATCAGGAAAATTAATCCCAAAAAATCAACACTTTAAAACTAAAAGGAAAACACGACATCAAATTTTAACTAAGTAATGGTTGAAATTTGATGTCGTGTTTTAAGTCTGTTGGTTTCTTTTACAGAGACTTATACGTTAGCAGAGATGAATTCGTGGCGTAGGATTAAAAAATCTTTTCAATCCTTTCAATCAGTAGCAAAAAATCTTTTTAATAATAATGACAATATATATTTCTTGCTACTTATTGTGAACATTCTTTCAAATGTTTTAGATTTTTTTCGTTTTTAGATTTTAAAGATACCTTTCGAGTTGTTCGAAAACGAAACAAATAATAAAGAGGTTAATGCGTAAATAACGACTTTATTGATAGTTAAAAAACAATTTTGTTGTTGAATTTTAGTATTTATTTAATATTTCTTACTTTTCGTTCAAAATTTACGCAAATGAAAAAAATAGCCTTCCTAATTACTGCCTTGACCTTTAGTGTTTCTTGGGGCCAAAATGGTACTACTACCACGACGCCAACTTTGTTTCAAGAGTTGACTTTACAAAATGTTGGACCCACCGTGATGAGTGGACGCGTAGTAGATGTGGCGGTAAATCCTGAGAATCCTATCGAATTTTATGTAGCGTATGCCTCAGGTGGTTTGTGGTATTCGAATACGAATGGTTTGAGAATGGAACCTGTGATGGATACGGCACCTACACTAAATTGTGGTTCTCTCTTTGTGGACTGGAAATCAGGAATGATTCTGGTAGGTACAGGAGAAATCAATTCTTCGCGATCTTCTTATGCAGGGATAGGCTTGTTGCAATCCTTTGACAAAGGAAAGACCTGGAAAAATATTGGTTTGACCGACAGTCATCATATCAGTAAAATTTTGGTTAACCCCAAAAACAGCAATGAGATTATTGTTGGAGTGGCGGGACATTTATACACTAAAAACAAGGAAAGAGGCATTTTTAAAACGACCGATGGTGGCAAATCGTGGCAACAAGTGTTGTTCGTAAATGACGAAACCGGAGTGATTGATATGGCTGTGGCCGAAAATAATTTTGACGTACTATACGCCAGTGCTTGGCAGAAAGACAGAAAAGTACACAATTTCAATGGAAATGGAAAAGCTTCTGGTATTTACAAAAGTACCGATGCAGGATCGACTTGGCAGTTGATTTCTACCCCAGAAAGTGGCTTTCCTTCGGATGAATTTGTCGGACGTATCGGATTATCGGCTTTTACTTCAGACATCATTTATGCTGTGATGGATAATCAAAAAATGCGACCTTCGGCTAAAAAAGAAAAAGATCCCAACGATGAAGATCCAGAGGTAATTGGAGCTGAAGTTTTCAAATCCATCAACGGAGGGAAAACGTGGGTAAAAACCAATACGAGTTTTATTGATGATTTTTATTCTAGCTATGGCTATTATTTTGGCGACATCACGGTAGATCCTAAAAATCAAGAACGCATTTATATCACAGGTGTTCCGTTGTTGTTTTCAGATAATGGAGGAAAAACATTTCAAGCTATTGATGGCGATAATGTACACTCCGATCATCACGTAGTTTGGATCAATCCTAACAATCCGAATCATTTGGTTAACGGAAACGATGGTGGTTTGAATATTACCTATGATAATGGAAAATCGTGGCAGTTATGCAACAGTATTCCAGTGGGACAGTTCTATGCGGTGAATGTCGACGAACAAGAACCTTACAATATTTATGGTGGTTTGCAGGATAATGGTGTTTGGGTTGGGGCTAATAACTATAATGCCTCAATTCGTTGGCAACAAGAAGGGAAGTATCCGTATTCCAGATTAATGGGAGGAGATGGGATGCAAATCCAAATTGATAAGCGCAATCCAAATATCGTTTTTACAGGCTACCAATACGGAAGTTACTATCGCATCAATCGTGCGGATGAATCTCAAAGTAAATTCATTGCACCTAAATCTAAGAAGGAAGAAAAGCCATTGCGATACAATTGGCAATCGCCTATTTTATTATCTTCTCACAATCAAGACATTTTGTATTTAGGCTCTAATTTTTTACACCGTTCTATGAATCAAGGTGATACTTGGACGGCTATTTCACCCGATTTAACTCAAGGAGGTAAACAAGGAAATGTGGCTTTTGGAACCTTGATTACCATCAGCGAAAGTCATTTCGAGTTTGGAGTGTTGTACACCGGTAGCGATGATGGTTTAGTTCAATTTACTAATAACGGTGGAGCGAGTTGGAAAGTGATTTCTACTACTTTGCCACAAAACCTTTGGGTAAGTAGAGTAGTGGCTTCTATCCACAAAAAAGAACGCGTTTATGTAACGCTCAATGGGTACCGAAATGACGATTTTACAAGTTATGTGTATGTGTCAGAAGATGCAGGGCAAACTTGGAAAAGTATTGCAAACAATCTTCCTGCAAGTCCAGTCAATGTGATTTTAGAAGACAGCGTTTTGGATAGCGTGTTGTATGTAGGAACTGACAATGGCCTTTACATTTCTGTTGACGGTGGTACTTCTTGGCAAGATTTCTCAAACGGAATGCCTCCAGTGGCGGTGCACGATTTGGTGATTCAAAAGAAAGCCAAAGATTTAATTGTGGGGACACACGGTCGCTCGGTATATAAAGTGAGTTTGAAACAAGTCCAAGAATTGAAAAAAGAGGTTTTAGACAAAAGTCTTTATGTGTATGAAGTTAAAAGCACAACAAAATCCGAAAGATGGGGTTCGAAACGTGGCGCTTGGGGTGACGAGTTTATTCCAAAAAATGAACTTTGGTTTTATACCAATTCAGCTGGAAATGTAAGCGTTCAATTAGAAAATGCTTCTAAGGAAATAGTTTATTCAATCACTGTTGCCGCTCAAAAAGGATTGAACAAAGTGGTATATGATTTAGCAATCGACAAAGCTGCGGCCGACAAATGGATGGCAAAAGATAAAAAGCTAAAAATAATGCCTGCGAAAAACGGGAAGTATTATTTGCCAGTCGCTAAATATATTTGGAGCGTTGCTAAAGACAAAGAGAAAGCGACAACACCTTTCGAAATTGTAGCACCTAAATAAAGAGGTCTGTTTGAAAAATCAACCATAATTTCCGATGGTTTTACGTTGAAAGGTTATGATAACTAACTTGTTTTTGAACCATATGAGGCATTTAAGGTCATTGAAGTTAGGTAAAAAGTAGTAACTCTAATTTGTGTATACTTTTTATCCTTTTACTAAAACCAAAAGAGGGCTTTTGAGTCATATTTACAACTCTTATATGGTTAAAAATTTTGCGAACCTAGCGTAAACCTTTGCGAACCTTGCGGTTAAATTTCGACAAAGATTTTTCGCATTGACACGATTAAGAACAAAAACAAAAGGCACGATTCCAAGTTGGTTTCGTGCCTTTTTTTGGCAAACATCTTTAATAATTAAACTTCTAAAATACTTTTAAAATTGTGCCACTTCTGTTGAGTCTTTCATTGCTGTTGTAGACGCTTTTCCGGTTGTAACCGTATTTTGAACAGCATCAAAATAGCTCGTTCCCACAAAACCTTGGTGTTTTACGGCTCTAAAACCGTGTTGTTGCAAAGCAAATTCTCTTTCTTGTAATTCAGAGTAGCCGGCCATACCTCTTTCTTTGTAGGCTTTTGACAATTCAAACATACTCGTGTTCAAAGCGTGGAATCCAGCCAAAGTAATGAATTGGAATTTATACCCCATAGCCGCTAAGTCCTCTCTAAAAGTTTCCATTTCTGCAACCGATAGTTTCGCCGCCCAGTTGAACGAAGGCGAACAGTTGTAAGCCAACATTTTTCCTGGATATTTCGCGTGAATAGCATCGGCAAATTGTTTTGCGTAAGCCAAATCAGGGTTGCTCGTTTCCATCCAAATCAAATCGGCATAAGGTGCATAACTTAACCCACGGTCAATACCTTGCTCCACACCGCAGTTTACATAGAAAAAGCCTTCGTCTGTTTTTTCTCCCGTGATGAATTTGGCATCTCTTGGGTCTATATCGCTTGTCAATAAGTTTGCAGCATCCGCATCCGTTCTTGCTACAATCAAGGTTGGCGTTCCCATTACGTCGGCAGCCAAACGCGCAGCGATTAATTTATTGATGGCTTCTTGCGTAGGTACCAAAACTTTTCCGCCCAAGTGTCCGCATTTTTTAGCAGAACTCAATTGGTCTTCAAAGTGTACGCCTGCTGCACCTGCTTCAATCATTGATTTCATCAATTCAAAAGCGTTCAAGTTTCCTCCAAAACCTGCTTCAGCATCCGCAACAATCGGAACCAAGTAATCTTTTTTATCTACTGTTTTATTCACCACTTGAATTTGGTCAGCGCGCAACAAAGCGTTGTTGATTCTTTTTACTACCAAAGGAACACTGTTGGCAGGATACAACGATTGGTCAGGATACATTTCGCCGGCCACATTCGCATCAGCCGCCACTTGCCAGCCACTTAAGTAAATAGCTTCTAGTCCAGCTTCCACTTCTTGAATGGCTTGATTACCGGTCAATGCGCCTAATCCGGCAACAAAATCCTGTGATTTCAATCTGTTCCAAAGTTTCGTAGCGCCCATTCTAGCGATACTGTGTTCAATTTGGTATGAACCTTGCAATTGCACCACTTCTTCAGCGGTGTAAGGACGTTCAATGCCTTCCCATCTTGGGTTTGTTAACCAATCAGTTACTAATTCTTGAATGCGTGTCTCGGTGGTTTTCATAATTTCTTTTTTTTAATTCTCGGTTGGTTTATAATAGATTTTTTGTTTCATTTAATTATCAGGAGCGGCAAGCAAAGGTTTTTTTCAGTGAATATGGGTCCCGCTCTCCGTTATATCTCTGTCCTCGCTCGTTCGCGAGTCCAGAGGATGCCACTGCGATCGGGGCTAAAAGCCAGCAATGTGATTTTTTGGAAAAAGAAAAGACTCACTGTTTTTAAAACAAACTTTATTGGCTGCTATGATTCGTTTAATTAAAGCAGAAAAATTGGTGTTCATCTGTGGAATTCGTGGCTTACTTTTTTAATAGTGATTGTTAACCACTACAAATACTTATACCCTGGTATCGTCAAGAACTCTACAAATTTTTTGTTCACAACCAGTTCGTCTAGTAATTTTTCTGCCAAGATGTAGTTTTCCTCTTCGTGCGCTCGGTCACCCACTTGCTTTCTGATTTTTTCATATTCTTCCAAAGCTATGCGGTGGTACAATTTGGTCGTTAATTTTTCACCCGAATCCAACGTTACTTCATTTTGAAGCCATTGCCACAATTGCGACCTTGAGATTTCTGCCGTGGCGGCATCCTCCATCAAGTGATGAATCGCTGCAGCGCCTTGTCCGTTTAGCCAAGAAGTGATGTACAGCACGGCCACATTTACGTTTTTGCGAATCCCTTCTTCGGTAATCGTTCCTACTGGAATTTGCAACAAATCCGCTTCTGTAATGTGCAAATCCGCTCTCTTGATGTGAATATGATTTTTGGTCATCATATTTTCATTAAACACTTTCATCGCTATCGGAACCAAATCAGGATGCGCTACCCAAGTTCCGTCGTGTCCGTTTCTGGCTTCTCGTTCTTTATCTGCAATCACTTTTTTGAAGGCAATTTCGTTGGCTTCGGGGTCATTCTTAATCGGAATTTGTGCAGCCATTCCGCCCATTGCGTGAATGTTGCGTTTGTGACAACGCTGAATCACCAATTTAGAATACGCGTCCATAAAAGGCGAAGTCATCGTTACTTGGTCGCGGTTCGGAACGATAAAGGCAGGATTATTTCTGAATTTTTTGATGTATGAAAAAATGTAATCCCAACGCCCGCAGTTCAAGCCTACGATATGGTCTCTTAATTCGTAGATGATTTCGTCCAACTGAAAACTGGCGGTTATTGTTTCAATCAAAACGGTTGCTTTAAAGGTACCGTGTTGCTCTCCAAGGTATTCTTGTGCAAATTCAAACACTTCGTTCCACCATCTGGCTTCCAAATAATGTTCTAGCTTGGGTAAGTAAAAATAAGGCGCCGAACCGTTTCTGGCCAATTGGTCATGATTATGAAAAGCATACAGACCAAAGTCAATCAAAGAACCAGAAGCTTCTTCGTTTGCTATCAAGATGTGTTTTTCGTTCAAATGCAATCCTCTTGGGCGTACAATCAAAACGGCAGTTTTATCTTTTAGTGCGTATTTTTTGTTTTTAATTGGATCTTCTAGCGTAATCGTTTTGTTTACGGCATCTTTTAGGTTTTGTTGTCCTTCCATTATGTTGTCCCAAGTAGGCGAAGTACTGTCTTCAAAATCAGCCATAAAAGTTTTCGCACCCGAGTTCAAAGCGTTAATCACCATTTTTCTATCTACTGGTCCGGTGATTTCCACTCGTCTATCGATTAAATCTTTTGGGACAGGAGCTGCTTGCCAGTTGCTTTCTCTAATGCTTTTGGTTTCCAAAGGAAAGGTGGGTAACACACCATTATCAAATTGGACTTGTTGTGCTTTGCGGGCTTCTAAAAGTTCCAATCGTTTAGTATTGAAGTTTTCGTGTAAAGCGGTCAAGAAATCTATCGCTTCCTCGGTTAAAATGTTCTCGTGTTGCGCAATTTCTTTATTCAAAAATTGCCATTTTTTTTCGGTGGTTTCGGTTAGTGTTTGCATAACTATTTGATTTTGATACTGCAATACTACAAAAAGTTTTTTACAAAACAAGCGAACGTTCGCAAAAAATGAAAAAAAATGTTTTTTGCGACTTTTATATTTTTAGTTTATCTTTGGTTTTATGAACATTGAAAAAGAGTATATCAAGTTAATTTTCGGGCTAAAACTCAAGCAGGCTCGCATGAGTAAGGATTTGTCATTATTTGGTCTGGCCAAGATTACCGACTTGTCCAAATCGTATTTAAACGAGATCGAAAAAGGAAAAAAATATCCCAAAACGGATAAAATTATTCTGCTGGCCGATAAATTAGAGGTGACTTATGATCATTTGGTATCGTTAAAACTCGATAATAATTTGGCGCCCATTGGTGAAATTCTGACTTCAGGTATTTTGAAGGAAATTCCGTTGGAGCTTTTTGGAATTCAAGAGGCTGATTTGATTGATATTATTGCCAATGCGCCTGCTAAGGTCAATGCCTTTATTAGTACCATCATTGAAATTGCACAACATTATAATTTGTCACGCGAAAGTTTCTTTTTGGCTTCTTTGCGTTCGTATCAAGAAGCACACAATAACTATTTTGAAGATTTAGAAGAAAAGGTGTTGTTGTTTTGTAAAGCTTTTCATGTAGATCTCGCCAGTAATATTTCGATAGCCGAGTTAAAAGAAATTTTGATTGAAGAATACGGATATACCATCAAAGAATTGGTGTTTTCTGAACAAGCTGAAATGGGGGATTTACGCTCAATTTATGTACCTACTAGCAAAACCTTATTGCTTTCGGACGAGATTGATGAAGGGCAAAAGGCTTTTGTTTTAGCCAAAGAAATCGCTTATAATTTTATGGAAATCAAAGAGCGTTTGTATACGTTCAGTTGGATTAAATTCGATAATTTTGACCAAGTCTTGAATAATTTTTATGCCTCTTATTTTGCAGGAGCATTATTGTTGCCGAGACAAAAGTTGATTGATGAATTGAATTTGTTTTTAGCCAAAGAGAATCCAAAACCACAAGAAATGGTGCGATTGATGACGCAATTCAACGTATCGCCAGAATCCTTCTATCAGCGATTGACGAATATTTTGCCGAAGGATTTTAATTTGAAAAACTTATTTTTCTTGCGTTTGTCTCACAAAATAGGCGCCGATACCTACCAAATCAAAAAGGAACTACATATTACCAATCAGCAAGAGCCGCACGCTAACGAAATGAACGAGCACTACTGTCGCAGATGGGTTTCGATAAAAACTATTGAGCAATTGTTACAACAAGGCAAGACGCATTTTTTTGATGCGCAAGTGTCGCGTTACGAAAACAGCAGCAATGAATATTTAGTGTTTTCCTCGGCTACTCCCGATCCGTTTAAGAAAGATTGTTTGCGAAGTATTTCGGTGGGGATTTTAATCACGCCATCGGTAAAGAAAAAGTTCAAATTTTTAGAAGGCGATGTGGTGCCCAAACAATTGGTGGGCGTGACTTGCGAAACTTGTGCGGTGAAAGATTGCCAAGAGCGCGCCTCAGAACCCATTCATCTCAATCAAAAAATACGCAACGAAAACACCGAAGCCATCGTTCAGAAGTATATGGCAAAGTTTAGTTGATTTTTTTGTTTACTTTAATATTATTTTATTGTTAATAAGTTTTACAAGGTTATTCTGTATTGTGATTTTGGTATATTTGTAATAATCAACCTTTTAACTAATAATTTAATGAAAAAAACAACTCCATTCAATTTTATTTCACTAGTTTTTTGCTCACTTTTGATAATTTCTTGTTCTGATACTACTGATATGTCAGTCGGTACCGCTGCATCAATTAATCGTAATGAGTATATCAAATATGGTAAGAAATTAGAGAATCCCTATTCAATCAAGAATATGAGGAAAGCTTTATTTAATTTAAAAGAAAAGACAAAAGGGAAATCAAGTACAAGTAAAGAAATGCTTGTGCCGGTAGATGAATTAAGTATTGAACCAAATTATCTTTATGTAGAGATAGCTCCTACTACAGCCGCTCAGGAAGCGGAAATAAAGCAAGATAGCTCTTTAATTGTTTTTGATTATCCTCTCGATTATGAGTTTACGGACGAAGTTCTTGATGCTAGACCTCAATTAGCTCCTAATGAGTTTCCTGTGTATTACAGTGCTATTAAGATTGACTCTGATATGGCAAGTTAAGTGTATTATCAAACCTTGGAGGAACTTTATATTCCTGAAGAAGACCCTTATTTTGATGATGGTTTAACAATGCTAAAGAAAGTGGATAAAAAAACTATTGAAAAGCGACAATTGTTTTTGGATCAATTGCTCGAAGAAGCATATAGATTAACGGGTAATGAGTATGAGGGTAAATCTAATGATACATCTACCAATCGATTGATTTTTGGTACGAGATGGTGGCCTAGTGGGACTATTTCAATTTTTGATGAAGTAGCGGGTAGAAACGTGCCAGTAGTTGGCGCAAAGATTTTGATTAGGCAATGGTTTACTGTACGACAAGCTATTACCAATGAAAACGGTTATTTTAAAACAAGCTCTGTGAGAGGTAGCGCTCGTTATATTATTCAATGGGAGAGATATGACTACAGTATACGAAATGGCTCTTTGTTTCAGGCGGAATTAAGAGGTCCTGAACGAAAACAACAAGACTGGAATTATACCATTAACGCTGGATCAGGCGATAGTGATGATAAATACCATGCGCTAATACACCAAGCGGCACATGATTATTATTATGGTCATCGATTTGGATTAATTTCTCCACCACGTAATGGATTTTTTAGTGTCCAAATGAAGATTGCAGCGAGAGAAGTTGCGGGTGTTTCATATCATGTTCATACTCCTAGTGAGTTAACATTTGGTTTATATCCAAGGGTAGTTGTAAAGCAATGGGGTAGTGCAGCAGATAAAGTTTATGGAACAACTATACATGAGTTAACCCATGCTGCACATTCTGTTTTAGATAGAATTAATTATGATCTTTTGGTTAAAGATGCTTTCTTTGGTGATTTCAGTGCAGCTATTCGAAACAGAAATAGAAGACTGTTAGAAACATGGCCAACAACGGTAGAAATTGTTATGGCTTTAGATCGTTATAAGACAAAGTTTGGGGTTTCTAATTACGAGTATGGAATAGTAGGTAATATTATTAATTCAGGGAACAGACAATTTTTTTCCATACTAGATGATAATCATTATACATCTGCGGGCTATGATATGTTGGATTACTTCAATCAAAGAAGTTTTGGATATGGATACCCTGTTGATAATGTAAGTGGATACAATATTAATCAGCTACAAGGTGCTTTGATAGGCGCCAGTTCTTGGAATGAATGGCGCGACAATATCAAGAACAGAAACAATAACCCAACTGAAATTTATTTAGATGAATTATTTAATAACTGGCAAGATTAAAAATTATGAAAAAGCTACTCATGTTAATTTCTGCGATTATAATTATTTCCGGTTGTGAGCCAGGAAATATAATAGATTATGATTATACGATTGTAAATGATTCAGGTAAAACAGTAATTTTAATTCCTTTTTTAAATGGAGAGAAAGATTTAAAAAACACCATTACACTAAATCAAGGTGATAAAATAAATAAAAAATATAGATATATTCCTCCAGGTGGTGCAGGTTATTCAATGGCAAATCTACTTAATTCTGATTATATTGCTTTCATTTACAACAATGAAAAAATTAATATTTTTAGTGTATATTCTGAGCAATGCACAACTTGTCCGTCTATTTCAAATAGCTCTATTATTATTAAGTATACAGAAAATAATCGTAATCCTTTTAATTCTAAGTTTAACGATGCGCAAACAGAAGTTTACACTATTACTCCAGAGGATTATCAAAACGCACAAGATTGCGGCGGGAATTGTAATTAATAGCACTCAAACCCTTTCAGAGTAACTAACTCTGAAAGGGTTGTTTTAATTAAAAAAAATATAATCGGCTACATGATTAAGAAACTTTAAGTTGCTTTGATTGGTGTTAGTTACTGGAATTAATGGCGCAACAATATCAAGAACAGGTACGATAACCCAACTGAAATTTACTTAGATGAATTATTTAATAACTGGCAAGATTAAGATTATGAAAAAGATATATTGTATAATTGTTGCATTATTCATGCTAATGGGTTGCACTGATCAAGGAGATAAAATAACATATGATTATTCTATTCTTAATACTTCAGGAAAGAAAATAGTTTTAATACCTTACATTGGAGGAGTTAAAGAGGTTCAGAACGCAATAACTTTACAGCAAAACGAAAAATTTAACAAAAAGTATATTTATTATCCTCCAGGTGCTAAAGGGTATAACATGAGTAATCTTTTTAGTAAAACTGCCATAGGTAGTTTGACTCATGTAGAAATTATTTTTGATGATATAAAGAAGGTAATTTATCAAGAATGCACAACAACAAATCAGTGTTTTAATCAAGCTAGAAACATTTTTAATCCAGTTTTTAGCGACGAGCAAACAGAAGTGTACACTATTACTCCAGAGGATTATCAAAACGCACAAGATTGCGGCGGGAATTGTAATTAAAAGTATAAAGAAACGTGATTTAGAAAATAAGAAAGGCTGTCTTCAAAATTGGAGACAGCCTTATGTTTTACAAAAAACGTGTATTTCAAATTCACTAAGTTGAAGGTTTTATTACTCCACCCATTTGTAATAACGAGCGCCTAGTAAGTTGGGATTTTCGTTTTCGATACGGTCCAGAATCCATTCGTTTTGTGGGGTGCGAATGGGTTGTTTTTGTTCTTTTTTGTGGAGTTTCTCGTAGGTTTCAAAATCAATAGCGACACTTTTTTCTAAAGTTTCAAAAAGCGCCACGGGTTGTAAGGCTTTTTTCCAATCCGCTTGAATCGTTCCTTCGAAAACTTTCGATTTTGAACCGCTTCCGTAGGCTAAAAAGCCCATTTTCTCGTTGGCGATTTCAGTGTTGGTCTCTGAAAAATGCGCTAAAGTCGATAACAATCCCATAAAAATTGAACCTGTATATAAGTTTCCAATTAGAGAAGAAGCGATTTCTGCAGGTTGCAACTTTTGACTCACAAAATCTTGATAAGCATGAGTTTTGCTAATCTCTTTAAGTTTGTTTTGGTATTCTTCAGGCGTTTCGTTTCCGGTAATAACGGCTTCGGTTGCATCTAAAGCATAAATCTCGGTCAACATACGTCGTCCTTGAAAGGCATACGGTAAGTGCATTACAATGCTTTTCCAGCTGTTATAAATCGTTTCAGAAGTATTTTTTGCTTTTTTGAAAGCAAAGTAGGCATCTTTGGTACGGTCCATATAGCATTGGTTCGAATACTGTCCATCAAACACCGGTTGGTCTTTGTGAATTTCGATTTCGTCTTCCAAATTATCAAACCAAGCCTCGTTGTTGTTGTTGCCTGTGATTTCTTGTTTTGAAATAGTTCTGTACGGTTTAAAAAAGTCAAATACGCCTTTCGTGCTTACACCCCAATGATTCTCAAAAGCTATAATTCTTGGGTTGGCGGAGATTAGCATAGCTACAGCTCCTGCGCCTTGGGTGTATTCTCCAGTAGAGTTGAGGTCGTATTTAGCAAAATCGGTAGTAACAACAATTGCTTTTTTAGAGGGGTTCAATTTTACAAAATCTAAGCAGTTTTGTAGTGCATCCACGCCTCCGATACAGGCAAAAGTAAAATCAACTGCATCGCAATGCGTTAAACAGTTTTCTCCAAATTTTTGTTCCATCAAGGCTGCCAAAAAGGAAGCGATGGGTTTAGAACTGTCGATTGCGCTTTCGGTTCCTACGTAAATTCGAGCGATGTCGTCTAAAGCTATTTTTTGGTCTTGGATGAGTTTGGTTAAGGCATTGGCTCCAAAAATCACGGTATCTTGATGGGCATCGGCGAGTGTCATATTCGTTAATCCGAGTCCTTTTTGCAATTTTGCGGGTTCAATATTTCGAGCTTCGGCTAAGGTTTGTATGGGTAAGTGTATTTTGGCTACGTCAAAAGAGAGCGCGTCAATTCCAATTTTCATGTGTTATCGTTTTGAGTTGCAAAGGTAAAATGCCGTATGCTAAATACAAGAAAATAGCGGCATTATTCTTTTGTTAAAGGTGCTTTTTTTGAAAAACACTAATTTGTGGTATTTTGTTATTAATTCTGTAAATATATATCGTTTTCTTGCTTTTGTTTTTGAGAAAAATCGATCTTGTTTGGTTTTATTTAAAGAATGTTTAACTTAAATTAAGTAAAAATGGTTAAATAAACATTTATGTTAAACACTTTAAATTCATTATAAATAAATATAAATGGGTTGTAATTCCTTTTTAATTGCCTTATTTTTGTGTGGAATTTTTATTAATTAATATAAAAAAATATGGCACAAACTGCATTGTTAAAGTCTTCTATAGCTAGAAAAGTAGCTATGGCACTATCAGGGCTTTTTTTAATTACTTTCTTGTCATTGCATTTTTTCATCAATATGGTTTCTGTTTTTAGTGCAGAGGCTTTTAATGCAATGTCTCACTTTATGGGGTATAATCCATTAATACAATTTGTTATGCAACCTGTGCTTATCGCAGGTGTAGTTTTTCACTTTGTAATGGGAATGGTTTTAGAACTTCAAAACAAAAAAGCTAGACCTATTAGCTACGTAAAGTACGATGGATCGGCTAATGCTTCTTGGGCTTCAAGAAACATGATCATATCAGGATTAGTGGTTCTAGCATTTTTAGGATTGCACTTCTTTGATTTTTGGATTCACGAAATGACTTATAAATATGTTGAGTCAGGCGCAATCAATGAAACAAGATATTTTGAAGAATTGGTGGCTAAGTTTGAAAGCCCAGTTCGTACAGGTATCTATGTGGTAGCCTTCGTTTTATTAGCGATTCACTTATGGCATGGATTTAGTTCTTCTTTCCAATCAGTTGGATTCAATAACAAATTCTCGGCTACTATTCAAAAATTAGGATATGCATTTGCAATTGTGGTTCCTGTTGGATTCATATTTATTGCTTTATTTCATCATTTTAATCATTAATATCAATCAAAATGAAATTAGATTCTAAAATACCTGAAGGTCACATTTCTAAAAAATGGACAGATTATAAAGACCACTTACGATTAGTTGCTCCAAACAATCGCCCAAAAATTGATATTATCGTTGTGGGTACTGGTTTAGCCGGAGCCTCTGCAGCAGCATCTTTTGCTGAAATGGGTTATAATGTTAAAGCGTTTTGTTACCAAGATTCTCCTCGACGTGCACACTCAATTGCAGCTCAAGGAGGTATCAACGCTGCGAAAAATTACCAAAATGACGGAGATAGTACCTTCCGTTTGTTTTATGATACCATCAAAGGAGGAGATTATAGAGCACGTGAGGCTAACGTACACCGTTTGGCTGAAGTGTCTGGAAATATTATTGATCAATGTGTAGCACAAGGAGTTCCTTTTGCTCGTGACTACGGAGGAATGTTGGATAACCGTTCTTTTGGTGGAACACAAGTACAACGTACATTTTATGCCGCAGGACAAACAGGTCAACAATTGTTGTTAGGTGCTTATTCGGCTTTATCTAGACAAATTGGTTTAGGAAAAATCGATATGTACAACCGTCACGAAATGCTAGAATTAGTAAAAGTGAACGGAAAAGCTCGTGGAATCATTGCTCGTAATTTAGTTACTGGAGAGTTAGAAAGACATTCGGCTCACGCAGTAATTATTGCAACAGGTGGATACGGAAATGTATATTTCTTATCTACGAATGCAATGGGTTCTAACGTAACAGCAGGATGGAAAATCCACAAACAAGGTGCTTTGTTTGCTAACCCATGTTTTGTGCAAATTCACCCAACTTGTATTCCTGTACACGGAACCAATCAATCGAAATTGACTTTGATGTCTGAGTCATTAAGAAACTCTGGACGTATTTGGGTACCAAAGAAAAAAGAAGATGCAGAAGCGATTCGTGCAGGTAAAATGAAGCCAACACAAATTGCTGAAGAAGATAGAGATTACTACTTAGAAAGAAAATATCCTGCGTTTGGTAACTTAGTGCCTCGTGACGTAGCTTCTAGAGCTGCTAAAGAGGTTTGTGATGCTGGTCACGGTATCGAAGCTAATGATACAAATGAAGGAGTGTATTTGGATTTCTCTTCTGAGATTCAATCAAAAGGGAAACAAGTAGCTTTTGCTAAAGGAAATCACAATCCTTCGCAAGAAGAGGTTCTTTCTTTAGGTAAAAAATGGTTAGAAGAAAAATATGGTAACTTGTTTACCATGTACCAAAAAATCACAGACGAAAATCCATACGAAACGCCAATGAAAATTTATCCAGCGGTACACTATACTATGGGTGGTGTTTGGGTTGATTACAATTTAGAGTCAACTATTCCAGGATGTTTCGTAGCTGGAGAAGCGAATTTCTCTGATCACGGTGCGAACCGATTAGGGGCTTCTGCTTTGATGCAAGGATTAGCTGATGGATATTTCGTATTGCCATATACGGTTTCTGATTATTTAGCAGATGACATTCGTACAGGAAAAATCTCTACTGATTTGCCTGAATTTGCAGCAGCTGAAAAAAGCGTGAAAGATTCAATTGATAAATTCTTAAACAACAATGGAACGAAATCAGTAGATCATTTCCACAAACGTTTAGGTTTGATCATGTGGAATAAAGTAGGTATGGGACGTAATGAGAAAGGTTTGACCGAAGCTATTGCTGAAATTGCCGCTTTGAAAGAAGAATTCTACAAAGATGTTTATGTGCCAGGAAGTGCAGATGAGTTGAACCCTGAATTAGAGAAAGCCTTACGTGTGGCTGATTTTATTGAATTGGGTCAATTAATGGCAATCGACGGATTACAACGTTTAGAATCTTGTGGTGGTCACTTCCGTGAAGAATACCAAGATGCTGAAGGTGAAACACTTCGTGATGACGAAAACTTCAAGTTTGTTGGAGCTTGGGAGTACAAAGGAGACGATATCAGCAAAGAAGAACTTCATAAAGAAGAATTGAAATACGAGTTTATTAAAATAGCCGCTAGAAATTATAAATAGTAATAGCGTTATAATTAGCGGTTAGTAGTAAGTAAACTAAAAGCTAATCACATTAAAAATAAAAAACATGAGTGCAGCAAAAAATATTAATATAACCTTACAAATTTGGCGTCAAAAAAACGCTAAAGTTAAGGGAAAGATGGAAACATATAAGTTGAATGATGTTTCTACAGCGAGTTCATTTCTAGAAATGTTAGATCAATTGAATGAGCAATTAGTGAACGAAAGAAAAGAGCCTGTAGCCTTTGATCACGATTGTCGCGAAGGAATTTGCGGAATGTGTTCTTTGTATATCAATGGACGTGCACACGGACCTGATACAGGAATCACGACTTGTCAATTACACATGAGAATGTTCAACGACGGGGATACTATCGTAATTGAGCCATGGAGAAGTGTGGCATTTCCAGTAGTTAAAGATTTAGTTGTTGATCGTTCTTCTTTCGAAAGAATTCAACAAGCAGGAGGATTTGTTTCTGTAAATACTTCAGGTAATACTATCGATGCTAATACGCTTCCTGTGCCTAAAGCTGATGCTGACAAAGCTTTTGAAGCTGCTGCTTGCATTGGATGTGGTGCATGTGTTGCTACTTGTAAAAATGGTTCAGCGATGTTGTTCGTTGGGGCTAAAGTATCACAATATGCACTTTTACCACAAGGTAAAGTAGAAGCTACGAATCGTGTATTGAACATGGTACGTCAAATGGATGAAGAAGGTTTTGGTAACTGTACCAATACTGGAGCTTGCGAAATCGAATGTCCAAAAGGAATTTCATTAGAGAACATCGCTCGTATGAATAGAGAATATTTGTCAGCAAGTTTGGTGTAAATAGACTTTCCAAAATTTAAAAAACGCATTCATTCATTTGAATGCGTTTTTTTTTTACATGATCATTCGCTTAATTGTTTGTTAATATTCATAATGTTAAAGATACGCAACAGTAATGAAAGGTTAAATATTTCAAAATACTATGCATGCACAGTATTTGTAATTTTGTTCATAATCATACAAAATTCAAAATATGAAATCCAACTTTAGCCGTCGTTCTTTTCTTAAAAATTCCTTATTGTTCTCGGGAGGTGTATTATTAGCGCCTAATTTTATAAGTTGTTCTAAAGATGACGAGCCAAATGATCGGGCACCGATTGACTTAAAGTTATCTAATTTTAATGAGGGAGTGGCAAGTTTCGATCCTACGCCATCAAGTATTATTCTTTGGACTCGCTATACAACTTCAAAAAATGAAAGTGTGAACTTATCTTGGGAGTTAAGCACGGATGCAATGTTCAATAATGTTCTTCGACAAGGAAAAGTTACTACAGACGAATCGAGAGATTTTACTGTTGCAGTTGATGTCCAAGGATTGTCTTCAAATAAGTCCTTTTATTACAGGTTTTACAACGTATTGACTAAAGAAGTTTCTGTAATAGGAGAAACAATCACTTTGCCTTCAGTGTCAGATACTATTTCGCAAGTCAAAATGGCGGTTTGCTCTTGTGCTAACTTTGCTGCAGGTCTGTTTACTGTTTATGAAGCAATGGCAAAATCGGACGTAGATGTTGTGGTGCATTTAGGAGATTATATTTATGAATATGGTGCAGGTGAATACGGAACGAACCAATATACTGCAAGTTTGGGTAGAACTCATGTTCCAGCTAATGAAATCGTGACTTTGGAGGAGTATAGAACTCGTTATAAGCAATACAGAAGAGATCCAAAATTGAAATTGGTACACCAAAAGAAACCATTTATTGCCGTTTGGGATGATCATGAAATCACCAACGACACTTACAAAGATGGCGCCGAAAATCATCAGCCCAAAGAAGGCGATTTTACCGTAAGAAAATTGGCAGCTTTGAAAGCTTACAGCGAGTACATTCCGCTTAAAACAGGGAACGATAAACGAATTTATAGAGATTTTCATTTTGGAAATTTACTTTCCTTGTACATGTTAGATACCCGCGTCATTGCTCGTGACAAGCAATTGGAGTATGGTACTTATTTTTCTTCAAATGGTTCTTTTAATGCAACGGCATTTCAAACCGATTTATTAAATCCAAACAGGCAGCTTTTAGGTACTGAACAATTAGGTTGGTTGGGATCTAAAATTGCCTCAAGTTCTTCGAAATGGCAAGTTCTTGGTCAACAAGTTTTGATGACCAAAATGATGCTTCCCTCAGAACTTTTGATGCTGATGGCGCAAATCAATGGAGAAATTGATGCTTTGGGTAGTGCAAAACCTGCTACTTTACAAGCGTTTCAAACTTCTTTAGGAGGACTGGTTACCATTAAATCAAGGATACTTGCCAATGATCCTACCGTAACTGCAGCTGATAAATTGCGATTGAGTACTGTTTTGCCCTATAATTTGGATGCTTGGGACGGCTATCCAGTAGAGAGAGAAAAGTTATATGCGCTTTTGAATGGAAAAAAAGTTGTAACCTTAGCGGGTGATACACACAATGCTTGGCAGGGCGAATTAAAGGCAGCAAGTAATAAAGTGGTTGGTGTAGAATTAGCGACTTCTTCGGTTACTTCTCCGGGACTAGAAACCTATTTGGGATTGGGAGGCTCTCAATTAGCTCAATTCGAACAAGCATTAAATTTGTTAATTGATGATTTAGAATATTCTAATTTGTCGAAAAGAGGGTTTTTGAAAGCTACTTTTTCAGCCGCTGATGTTAAAGCCGAATGGTTTTTTGCCGCTACAGTTTTTGAAGATGGTGCGACTGTCAATCTAGAGAAAACAATCACAAAGAGTTAGTCCTTTTCTTTGGTAGAATAATAGTTCTTGGGCCAGAAACCTATTTTTCATAAAGTGTTTCTGGTTTTTTTGTGGTTTTATATGGACTATTTGGATAAAAATAATTATGTATATTTATTTTTTTAAACCTTTTGCAGATGAAACATTATTTGGTATTCTTTTTCTTTTTGCTTTTTCAAACGATTTTTGCTCAAAGTAATATTTTGATTTTACAAAGTAAACATTCCCGTTTTTATAAAGAGATCAAAGAAGAGAAGCGAATACAAATTGAGACCAAAGAAGGTAAAACGTATCTTGGGAAGTTCAAAATTCAAGATTCGACAGCAATTGTTATACAAGATGAAGTAGTTTTATTGACGGATATTGTCAAAATAAAAAAGAAATCTAAGTTTGGAACGATTGCAAATCCAATAGTGATAACCATCGGAATAGGAGTTTTTGCGCTGGGGGTTTCCGGTTTATTTGTAGCCAATCCTTACGCCGCGGTAGCAGGAACAATGGCCATGATGGGAAGTGTACCGATTATACTTGTTCCTTTGTTTATATATGGTCATCCGTCAAAAAATTGGGAGTATTCTATTAAAAAAGTAAAATGAAAATAGCCATCCTGCAATCGTCCTTAGTCTGGGAAAATCCAGCTGAAAATCGCATTCAGTTCGAAGAAAAAATCCATGCGATGGATGAAAAAGTTGATCTAATTGTATTGCCTGAAATGTTTACCTCAGGTTTTACCATGTGTCCAGAATTGGTTGCCGAAACGATGCAAGGCGAAACGATAGAATGGTTGCGACAATTGGCAAAAGCCAAAAATGCCGCTATCACCGGAAGTTTAGTGATTGCCGAGCACGGAAATTTCTATAATCGATTGGTCTTTGTTTTTCCTTTTGGAGAAGTGCAATTTTATGACAAAAGACACTTGTTTACTTTGGCGGGAGAAGATAAAAAGTATACTGCAGGCAAAGAAAAAGTCATCATAGAGTATTTGGGTTGGAAAATTTGCCCACTGATTTGTTACGATTTACGTTTTCCAGTGTTTTCCAGAAATGTTGAAACGTACGATGTTTTGCTTTACGTAGCCAACTGGCCCGATACTAGAATAAACGCTTGGGACGCCTTACTCAAAGCTAGAGCGATCGAAAACATGTGTTATACTATTGGAGCGAACAGAATAGGAGTAGACGCCAATCATCATCAATACAACGGACATTCGCAAGTGCAAGATTATTTGGGACGCGCTATTATAGAACCACAAGAATCCGAAGGTGTTTTTGTAGCTACTTTGGATAAAAATGCACTAGTAGAAACCAGACAAAAACTAGGTTTCTTGAAGGATAAAGATGATTTTGGTATTATTTCGTAAACGAAATAAGCTAAAAAGTATAAATTATTAAATAAAAACACACAATGTTTTTAACTTACTCTTTTATAAATACATGCCTGTAAAACTACATGCGGAATACTATTATTACGGTTTGTGTTTTTTGCTATTCATAAAATAATTGTTCGCTATTTAGTTCTTTTTTTTCTTTGCCTTCTTGCTGAATGTAGCATTTAAGCTCGGCACTACCATCGGCATCAAAATAGCTTAAATTAAATTTGTGAAATCCTTTTTCGAGTTTTACGGCTCCGAACGCTTCATTGATCCAATGTCTTCCATCGTTATCAATAATGATTTCATTGTCAATGTAAAGTTTTGCACCGTCATCTGCGATACAAGATAAGGTATAAGAACTGGTTTCAGGAATGTAAAGATATCCTTCTAGTTTTAAACCAAAATAACGAATCTCTTTTGATTTGAAGTCAGTTATTCCGATAGTTCCTTTATGAATACCAGAACGGAGAAATTGGGCAGTATCCAGTTCATTTGTTTGTTGAAAAAGATCTTGAAAATAGTAATATTTCAAACCTGTTTTTGTGGCTTTAACTTTTTGGGCAGCTAAGGTTTCAGAGTTTTTAATTATCACTTTATTGATTGAGCTTCTTTTTCCAGATTCACTAATTTGAATTGTTTTTATTGTTCGGAACTCTCCTTTAGGAATATTGATTGTAACGGGTTCTGTGTAACGCCTACTGGTTTGGTCTGGATCATAACCGTCAATGCTGTAAAATATTTGTCCGTTTTTTAGAGTTGGCTTAATATCTAATGTGAATTTGGAGGCTTCCAATGCGGTGTTTGTTATTCCTAGTGGTGTCGGGGGCTTATACAATTTGTTTTGTTTTTCAAGCTTTTCTAGATGATATGGTATTTTTACAAGCATAAAATTAGTGTAATTTTTATGCTCCGTTTTCGTCCAAGCAATTTCAGAAAGTGCAAACAATCTAGGATAAAGCATGTAGTTTAATTTAGCAGCACTTGTTATATATTCTGACCAGACATTAGCTTGAACTCCTTTGATGTAATGTTGTTCTTCTGGTGATAATTCATGTTCTGGTGTTGGGTTGTAATGGTACACCTCTTCTAAAGTTGTTAATCGCCCCACACTTAAAGGTTCTTGTAAAGAATAACCTTGGTTGTGGTCAAAATAAACATAATCTTCAGGTGTCATTATTACAGGATGTTTTTGTTTGGCAGCGCTAATTCCTCCAGATTCCCCTCTCCATGACATTACTGCGGCATTAGGGGCTAGACCTCCTTCTAAAATTTCATCCCAACCGAATATTTGTCTGTCATTTGTATTTAGATATTTTTCTATTCTTTTTATAAAATAACTTTGGAGCTCGTGTTCGTCTTTTAAATTCAGTTCTTTGATTCTTTTTTGACAATTAGGGCATTGTTTCCATTTTGTTTTTGGACATTCGTCACCTCCAATGTGAATGTATTTACTAGGGAAAAGTGATAGCACTTCTTTAAGAACATCCTCAAGGAACGTAAAGGTTTCTTCTTTTCCTGCGCAATAAACATCTTCAAATACCCCCCAAGACTCAATGACTTTAAAATCTGAAGAAGGAAAACAAGCTAAATTGTGATACGAAGCGACAGCAGCTGAAGCGTGACCAGGCATTTCAATTTCAGGAATAATGTTTACATAATGGTTCTCGGCATATTTAACGATTTCTTTTATTTCGTCTTGGGTGTAATAACCACCATAAGGGTTTCCATCAAAAAATCGCGGAAATCGTTCAAACTTATTCCCAACAAGTGTCTGAGCTCTTTTGGATCCAATTTCGGTAAGTTTTGGGTATTTCTTAATTTCTATTCTCCAGCCTTGATCATCAGTCAAATGCCAATGAAAAGTATTGAGTTTATAGTATGACATCTGTTTGATCAAATCTTTGATGACAGTAGTTGAAAAAAAATGGCGACTTACATCAAGTAGCAAACCTCTGTACGAGTATCTTGGCTGGTCTTCAATCTCAATACAGGGAATTTTTACTTCGTTATTGCTCGACAAATGATTTGGAAGTAGTTGCAATAAAGTTTGAACTGCATAAAACAGTCCTTCCTCTTGACCTGTGATAAAAATTCCGTTTGCGGTTATTTTTATTTTATAGGATTCTTTGTTTGGTAAGGTATTGTCTGTTGTGTTAAATTGTATGCTACAGTTTGTTTTTTGGTTGGATAGTTTTGTGTTTAAGATATCTTCTAAAATACGAGCTGTTTTAAGTTCTTTGTCACTAAACACTTTTTTTTCAAATTGTATTTTCACTTTTCCTTTTATAATGAGACTATCTCCGTTTGATTTGTAATAATTTGGAGATGGAATTATAGTGTTGTTACTCAACTGATCTTGTGAATTTGAGTAAAAACTAACAAAGAAAATAAGGAAGAAAAAAAATTTTTCCATGGTTTAATTTTAAGAGATTGAATTAATTTTAAAATAATAAAAATATATTTATGCAAAAAAAACGCAACAATACAAGACGATTAAAGTTTTTGGTAATTAGTTTATTAACTAGTTGTCACTCCGCAGAGGTGTGAATGTTTGATTACGTTCTTGCATAAAATTATTACATTTGTACAAATAAATTGAAGATACATGAATGAAAATGAATTTGTGAATTTCACGAAGGAAGATAGAAAAGCTCATATTATAAAAGAAATAAATTTGCATACTCGTGTAAGTTTTGAAACGTTATCAAGTCAATTATTTGTTTCAGAAGATACCATTAGGCGAGATATAAATGAATTAGAGTTAGAATCATTAGTGATTAAAGTAAAAGGGGGAGCAATGACCAAGGCTTACCATCATTCTTCTTCTTCAACCCAAACTTATGCAGGAGAGTCTAAAAAAGCAATAGCCCTTAAAACCACTTCATTATTAAAAGAAGGTATGGTTTTAATGATCGGCGGTGGAACTACTATTAGAGAATTTATTAGATTAATTCCTAACGATTTAAATCTTACTGTATTTACTGTTAACATTTTGTCAGCTGTTGAATTGTTGGACAAACCCAATATTAAAACCATAATGATTGGAGGAAGCATTTCGTCATATAGTCAAATGTGTGTTAGTGGTGATGTGTATCAGCAATTAGCGAATATTAAGGTTGATTTATTAATTTTAGGTACAAATGCATTAGATATTGAAGGTGGTTTCTCAGATTCAGATTGGGAAACCGTTCAAGTAAAAAAAGCAATGATTCAAGCTTCAGAAAAAACGGCAATACTGACCATTTCTGAAAAACTCGACACAGTATTAAAAATGAAAATTGCCAACTTATCCGAAGTAGATTATGTGGTTACCGAAGTAGATTCTGATCACGAAAAGCTACAATCGTATAAGCAGGCAGTTCCCAGTTTAGTATTTCTTTAATTCCAATTTTTCAATAAAAAGTTAATCCAATTCTGGTGAAAGATATTTTTTAAATCCTCTTCAGAATAGCCATGATTTCTAAAAATTGCAACCAGTTTTTGTAAGTCTGCAATTGTATTCAAGTCATACGGACTTTGTTCCGTGCCAAAAGCACCATCTAGATCCGATCCGATTCCAATATGGTTGGCATTTCCAGCTAATTGGCAAATGTGATCCATGTGTTTAAAAACAACTTCCAAATTACAGTTCATATCAATAGGGGTAGAAACGCCTCTCTGCCAATTGGAAACTAACATCCAGGCATCTAAGGCGCCTCCTATTACTGCCCCTCTGTTAATCAATTCATTAATCTGTTCGTCGCTGTATTGTCTGTTGTGGTTTACAATGCTTCGGCAGTTATTATGACTTGCCCAAACCGGACCATTAAAATGATCTAGAGCTTGCCAAAAAGCATCGTCGCATAAGTGTGTTGCGTCAAGAATAATATTCAAACGCTCCATTTCTTTGAGTAATTCAAGCCCGTTTACGTTCATTTTTCCCGTGGCATCAGTTCCATTTGCATAGCGACCCGGTCCATAATGTGCTGGACCTATCGCTCGTAATCCGTATTTATATGCTTTTTCTAGATAGGAAATATCTACTATAGAATCGGCTCCTTCTAAACTAAGAATATATCCAATGGGTTTTTTATCGTTTGGTGCACCATCATTCCATAAATCCAATTGCTTTTGTAATGATTTTTTATCAGTAATTTGAAACATCTCACCAGCTTCTTCCATACATTTATACCATACTAGTTGCGCTTGTGTTTGTGCCCATGCTTGTTCAGGAGAGTTCCAGCCGGGAATTTCACTATCAGGCTTTACAAAACGAGCGATTTGAGTTGCCACCACAATGCCAATATTCCCTTTTCTTAAGTCAGGGAAAGATACCGTTGCTTTTGCACGGTCTGGTTTGTCGGTCATGCCTTGCTCTAAAAGGCGCAATGTGGCTACATCCTTTCTTAAATCTCTATTCCATTCCATCGCGTTCATGCTTAGGTCTAGGTGTGCATCTATTATAAACATAAGATTGTAGTGTTTGTAGTTTAAATGGTTATTTTTTTATTTCTAGCCTTAACCATCCATTGGTTATAAATTTTGTGTTCATGGTCAACTACTTGTACAGATTCATACAAAGCGCAAGTAGGACAGATATGGTAAGGCAAAGCATAAATTAGGGTGCCAATTGGATAATCCTTTACGCCGTTGTTTTCTAAAACTAAATGTTCTTCGGAATGGGCAATTGGAATTAGTTTTTCATCATTCAGGATGACCAATCGTTTATCCAAAGGATTTTCGGATGCAACAGATTTATATCCAATATCGATGCAAATTGTTTTTGCAGTTGGTTTTGAGATGACAGTTCCAACAAGTACTGCAGCAAGTTTAAAATCTTGTTCGGGTAAATGTGTTTGGTAGTTTACATCCCAAAAAATGAAAGTACCTGGGCTACATTCTATATCTTTTATTTTAGCATAAATAGGAAACGTATTTGAACCACCTGCTACAATATTAAATTGATAGTCAAATTCTTGTTGTAATACAATTAAGCGGTTTTTTATTTGTTCAAATGCCGTCAGAGCATCCCGTTTTCGTTGTTCAAGGCTTCCTTTTAAGTGTCCGTCATAAAGATGTAATCCTATAAAGTTGAGATTTGAAAGTTGGGCAATTTTTGTTGCTAAATGCTCCCAATTGCTAGAAAAATTAGCGCCCGTTCTGTTCATTCCCGTATTTATGTCAAGGTAAATGTTTAAGGTTAAACTGTTTTCTTTGGCAAGTTTGGCAAGTTTTTCTGCAACTTCAAGACTATCAACTATAGTTGAAAAATGAGTGTTTGGGTATTTTTTAATTAATTGAATCCATCGATTACTTTTTAGTCCGACAGGTTGATAGGCCAGTAAAACATCTGAAATATGATGCATGGCACTCAATTCGGCCTCTGCAATTGTAGCACATTTTACTTTATCAATTTGATATGTTTTGAAAAGGTCTAAAACTTCACCAATTTTATGCGTTTTTATGTGTGGTCTTACTCTTTGTGTATCGCCATCAACAGACTCTATTAGTTTTTCAATATTGAATTTCATTCGTTCGGTATAAACGGCCAAGAATGGAGTGTCGATAAGAGTTTCAGGATTTATTTCCCACCAATTATTTTGCATAACTTTATTTTCTATATTTTTCTACCACAGCTATTAAGTTTTCAAAAACAGCACAAGATTTCTCAAAAGTTATCTGGGCTAATGTTTCTTTTGAAAATAAATTAGATCCAATTCCAACACATACAACACCGGCTTTGAACCATGCTTTTAGATTGTTTTCTTCTAGTGTTACTCCGCCAGTTGGCATTAATTTTAAGTTGGGGAATGGCGCTTTTATAGCTTTTACATAATCGACACCTCCTATTTTATCGGCAGGGAATAGTTTGACTATTTCTGCACCTAATTTGTTGGCATAAAGGACTTCATTAAGCGTTGCGGCTCCAGGAATCCAATAGATGTTGTTTTTAATGCAATACTCTCCAATTTCTGGATCGGTATGCGGGCAAATGATACAATCTGCACCTAGATTGTGATACAACTGAGCGTCGTCACTATTCAAAATTGACCCAACACATAATTTTAAGTCTAAGTTATGCTCTTTTTTATAGGCCACCATTTGACTAAAAACTTCTTTTGCAGAAGTGGAGCGTGCGGCATACTCAATAATCTTGATTCCCGTTTCTGAAGCAGATTTCATTATGATTTCTGCAGTTTTGATATCTATTTTAGTGATTAAGGGAAGTACTCCTTGTTTTTTTAAAATTTCGTACATGAGTTTGTTTAATAAATGTTATCGGCTAATTCGATTACTAGTACCAATCTCTAGAAAATGTTTTATTTCTTCGGGAGAAGTCACAGCGAAATCGCCATGAATACTTTGTTTTAAAACACCACAAGCAGTTGCCCATTCTATACATTCTTGTGGATGCTTATTGTTTATTAAGCCATAAAGTAAGCCAGCAGTAAATGCATCTCCAGAACCAATTTGATCTGTAACCAAATGAATTTGATGTGATTTAGATTGATATAAATGCTCTTCGTACATCAACATTGCCGAGTAAATATGAGATTGACCTTCTGATTTTCTGAAACTCATTGCAAGAGTTTTTAGATAGGGCATTTTTTGCTTTAAAAGATCGTATGCTTTTTTAAAACGATCTGTGTCGGAACTTTTGTTGTCTGTTTTTATGCCAAAATAAATTTCAACAGCGTCTAGGTCGGCTACTGTAATGGTACTATAATAGAGTAATCCGGGCATGATTTCAGAAGGTTTTCTTCCGTATTGCCACAACTTTGAACGGTAGTTAAAGTCGGATGATATAATTATACCTTTTCGATGGGCTGATAATATAGCTTCTCTACAGGCTACACTTGCTTCTTCTGAAACTCCCGGACTAATTCCTGACCAATGAAAATGAGTCACATCTTCCAGTACATTTTTCCATTTGATTTGATCTTGAGGGATAGTAGCAAAAGCAGAATTATTACGATCATAAATAACTTGCGACTGCCTTATTTGATTGCCGTTTTCGACAAAATAAAGCCCCATGCGTTCACCACCAAAAACACAGTTAGACGTTTCTACTTTGAATTTGCTTAACTCATTCAAAGCCAATTTTGCTAAGTCATTGTTTGGTAATCGAGTCAAATATTTGGTCTGTATGCCTAATTGCGAAAGTAGGATACACACATTTGCCTCGGCACCTCCTGTTTGAATACGCATTTCATTTGCCTGAGTAAATCTAAATCCATTGGTAACGCTCATTCGTAATAAGAGTTCGCCAAAAGCAACCACTTTTGCTTGTGTACTTTCGTTATTCATTTGTGATGTATTAGTATAATTCAAAAATTGCTTCAACTTCTACAGGGATGTTATCGGGTAAAGAACCCATTCCCACGGCACTTCTCACTCCAATTCCGTTTTCTTGCCCCCATACTTCGGCAAACAATTCACTGCAACCATTAATTACATACGGATGTAATAAAAAATCGGAATTGCAATTGACCATTCCTAGTACTTTTATAACTCTCTTTACCTTGTTTAGGCTCCCGAAATTTGTGATAATAGTAGATAGCATGGTTAAGCCTACTTGCTTAGCGGCCAATTTTCCTTCCTCGATATCCATATCTTCTCCTATGCGTCCTATAATAAGGGATTTGTCATTTCTTACAGGGCCGTGACCAGAAATGTATAGGTATTTTCCTTCAACTAAGTAAGGTTTATATATTCCAAGAGGCATAGGTGCTGGCGGTAATGATAGGCCTAGCGTTTCAAATTTTTCTTGTGGTAATATGTTCATGATATTAATGTATAATAAAGTTGAGTATAAAAATGAAAACAATTCCAAGTACAGACACCAAAGATTCCATGACGGTCCATGATTTAATTGTGTCTTTCATGCTGGTATTAAAGTATTCTTTAAACATCCAAAAACCAGGGTCGTTGACATGAGAACACATCAAGCTACCGGCTCCTATGGACAAAACTAATAGGTTAGGATCTAGCTCTTTCAATTGTAGTAGTGGCACTAAAACCCCTGCAGTCATTAAGCCCGCTGCTGTAGCCGAACCAATACAAATTCGAATTAATGCGGTGATTAACCAAGCAAGTAAGTAGGGATGAATGTCTGTGGTTATTAAATTTTCTACAACCGTTTGGCTAACACCACTAACGATCATTACTTCTTTTAGGCTTCCTGCGCCACCAATTATTAGTAATATTAGTGCCACATCTTTGATAGCCATCACATAATCTTCAGAAATCGCCTTCATACTTTTTCCGGTGCGTAACCCTAAAGTATAAGTGCAAATGATTAAAGAAAGTAGCATAATATTACTGGGTTCTCCAATGGTTTTACAGATAATGCTTACTTGTTCATTTTTCCAAACAAGAGGTAATAATGATGTAAGGGTTAATCCGAAAACTGGAAATAAGGAAGAAAAGATACTCACCAAAAAACTTGGTTTTGTTGTTGCTTCGATGGATTGTTCAACGGGTACAATCGTGTTTTCGGAGTTGGGTTTAATATTTTTTAAAACATTAGAGAACAACAAACCTGCAATGAGAATAGTGGGGATTGAAATTAATATTCCATAAGTCAGCACCAAACCAATTTCTGCATTAAGGAGATTGCTTAATGCCATGGGTGAAGGGTGTGGAGGCAAAAAACCATGCGCTACTGAAAGAGAGGCCAACATAGGAATGGCCAAATAAACTTTAGGCAATTTGAATTGATAGGCTACCGAAAAAATTAATGGTACTAAAAGAACAAAACCAACACTGTAAAAAAGTGGGATTCCTACTATGAATCCAGTAATCATTAGTCCTAAGCGGGCATATTTTTCACCTGTCCATTTCATGATTGTCTTTGAAATAACAGTTGCTGCTCCAGATGAAACGGTAAGTTTTCCAATACACGTTCCAAAAACAAGTATAAGAGCAATAGAGCCGAGCATGTCACCCAAACCTTTTTGCACAGTTTGTGTTAATGTCATCATTGGCAAGCCCAAAAGAAGGCCTGCCAACAATGAAGTTATAATAAAAGCAATAAATGGATTAATTTTAAACCATGTTATTTGAAGAACAAGAAAAATAATGCATGCTGCAAGAATTAATAGGCTCATTATATTGTCGTATGTTTTTATTTGTCCCACCAAACTCTTGTTGTAAAAGAGTCGGCACCTTGACGTTTAGAAGCTTCTGCTAAGTTAATTGAATTGACAGAATATTCTCCTGTTGGGTATTTAATTCGTCTAGGGATGGTTCCGTTTGTAACGTTTCCAGGGAAGTTTATCGGTGTTAATTTTGGGTATCCTGTTCTTCTCCAGTTGGCATATATTTCTTGTTCATCAACGAATAAAGCAACCCATACTTGAGTATGAATTTGATCCATTTTTTCATCAAATGAACCGTTAGTGTTAAATGGGTTAGCGGTTAAATATGGCGTAGCATCGTTTATGGTGTAACTTGCGCCGTAGATTCCCATATTTGTAAAAGAAGCTTTTACGGCTTTTTCATACAGGTTTTTATCTGTTTCTGCGGTGTACCATCCTCTTAGTGCTGCTTCTGCTAGATACAAATTAGTTTCTACATTACTAAGAATTATAAGAGGCGCATCAAATCTAAGAACCGTACTTTGATTGGGTTCTGAATAAGTAGCTTGTTCAGATGGAGAAGGGGCTGTTTTGATTCCGTTTGGAAAGCCTTTTTGCGCAGCGCTAGTAGTATTTTGTGTAGTTCCTTGCCAAACGCCAGCATACACAGAAATTCTAGGATCGGATGTTGCTTTTAATACATCAATAAAAGTTTTTGCAAGTTTGCCACCTTCCCCATTTTTTTGTCCAAAAGAGCCTTGAGAAAAATCTTGTCTTCTTGGATCGAAAGCGGATGGATTGCGGTTAAAATCATTTGGGCCGTCTGTATATTTCATTATGGCATTGTCTGTACCGTTAATGATTACTCCTCCAGCAATTGCTTTGGTGACCCAAGATTTAGATAGATTAGGATCAACTTTGGTAAGCCTCAACCCTAAACGAAGCATTAATGAGTAAGAGAATTTTTTCCACTTTGCGATATCTCCGTTATAGATCAAATCGGCATTGCC
This sequence comes from Flavobacterium sp. LM5, assembly GCF_002017945.1. Taxonomy (NCBI): domain Bacteria; kingdom Pseudomonadati; phylum Bacteroidota; class Flavobacteriia; order Flavobacteriales; family Flavobacteriaceae; genus Flavobacterium; species Flavobacterium sp. LM5. Next base: position 695,005 of record NZ_MUFX01000001.1, read on the forward strand.
AAAACTTGATTTAGAAGGGTCCAATCCTAAGGCTGCTTCTTCTAACTCTTTTAAGAGATCTTTATAAATTGATTCTTGGCTGTCATACTTTGGCAGGAAAATTTGGGAAGTACTAGATTTTGCTGCGTCAAAGTATGGAATATCACCATATAAATCGGTTATTCTATGATATAAATAAGCTTTCCAAATTCGAGAAATGTTTAATTTGTTACTGTCATTTGGAGTGTTTTTTAGGGCATCAATTACAATTGAAATTTCATTAATCGCAGTTGGGTAGGCTTGAGAAAAATAGGCCGAATAATACACCTCATTGTTGAGGTATTTATCTCCCACACCAGAGGCTTCTTTATAGGTCGCGTAATGTTGGATCATCCCACCACATTGTAGTATGTTGGTAAAAAAATAATTGTTGTTTAAACCGTCTAATTGGGATTTGCTAAAAATAAAATTAACATTTCCTTTTTCAACCGCATTTGGATTGGTATTGATTTCTTCAAAATCCTTGGTACAAGCTGTGATGCTAAATAAAAATAGCCCAGCGAAATATAATATTGTGTTTTTCATTTTCCTTGCGTAATTATATCTTACTAAAAAAATAAGAATTGATTTATAATTTAACATTTAAGCTTAAACCAAAACTTCTAGTTTTTGGCACTCCAAATTGCTCTACTCCTTGTGCATTTCCAGCGCTGAAAACAGATTCAGGATCAACATTTGGTGTTTTCTTATAGAGAATAAATAAGTTTCTTGCTACAAATGACACAGACGCCCCTTGTATTTTTGACAACATTTTTATTCTACTAATTGGAAGTTGGTAGCCAATTATTATTTGTCTTAATTTAATAAAACTAGCATCATATATAAATTCAGATGAAATATTTCTAAGTCCATCGTAATACGTTCTTAAGTTTTCAGGGGCAATAACCATATCAACTGGTTTTCCGTTTGTATCAACACCTTTGATAGGTAAGCCATTTTCGCGACCTTCTAGTGTTAGTTTTGTGAGTCCCATTCTAGTTCCGTACAAGTCAGTACCTGAATACAGGCTACCTCCAAATTTCCCATCAATTAAGAAGCTAAAGGATAGTGACTTGTATTTGAATTCATTGTTGAAACCAGCTGCCCAAGGATGAACACCTTGTCCTAATTCTTCAAGTGGTCCTCTTGCTATACTAGCAGAGCCGCCACTTACATTGTAAACTATATTTCCTTTACTGTCTTTTAGCGGACTGTATCCTTTTATAGTACTATAGGGTCTATTAATATCGCTTGCAATTGTAACATATCCATTTACTGAGGTTCCCATTGTGATAGAATTCAACTGCTCAGTTAATGCTTCTACTTTGTTTTGATTGTATGAAGTATTAAAACTGGCTTCCCAAGAAAAGTTGGTTGTGTTAATTATTTTCCCGCTAATGAGAAGTTCAACACCTTTGTTACTCATTTTTCCAACATTTAATAAAGCACTATTGGCTCCAGATGCCGTTGAGATGGTGGTTTCTACAATATCGTTGGTAGTAGAACGATTATACCAGGCAAAATCAACATTTAAGCGATTATTGAAGAAACCTAAGTCTGTACCTATCTCGAAAGTTGTTGAGGTAAGTGGGCTTAAAGCTGGATTGGGTACCCTTGATCCGGTTGGAGCTTGTAACTGCTGTCCGTTATGTCCTCCTTGGATCATAGAATATGAATAATTTAATGCATAAGGATCTGGTGTAGCGCCACCTACTTGTGCCCATGAACTTCTTATTTTTGCAAATGAAATCCAGTTCGGCATCGTTGCTAATTCTGATAAGATTATACTTGTTCCTACTGATGGGTAGAAAATACTATTATTGTTTTTTGAAAGAGTTGAAAACCAATCTTGACGTCCTGTGAAATTTAAGAATATCGTATTTTTATAATCTAAATCGATTGCGCTATAGATTGAGTTTGTTTTGGTCTTTCCGTATAGATAGTTGTTGTTTAAAGTAGTTAAATTGGTAAGAGAATAAAAATCTTCTAATACAAATCCAGACCCTTCGATTCTTGTTTCATCCCTAGATGTGGTACGTGAATTTACTCCAGCTAGTGCGGTTAGAGAAAAGTTTTCTAAAATATTTTTTTTACTATAATTAAGTACTGCTTCGGAGTTGAGGTTAGACAAGACCATTTTTGAGCTTTGAACATATCCAATTGGATTGTTTAGAGTAGTTTTAGGTATATATCCGTAAAAATTATAATTTGTATAATCTTGTCCGATACGTCCTTGCAAAAATAGATTTGGAGCAAAATTTAGTTTTACATTTAGCATACCAACAAATCTGTTTTTGTTGTCGTTGTTTTTAATTTTGTTGATTACAAATTGTGGATTTGTTGCTATTGGAACTGGATTCCAAGCAATTTCAGTTCCTGAGGAGTCATAACCAGGAGCTAGGTTTCTAATGTCTACTGTATTGGCAAGCATGTAAGCCCCCAGTTTGGATTCGCTTCTGCATCGGATACTGTAGTTCTGTTGTTTGATTTCTCTATATTATATTGTGTAACTAAATCAAGTTTTAACCAATCGGTTAAGTTAACATTAGTCGAGATATTAATTGTTTTGATATTAAAATTTGTGTTTGGAACAACCCCTTCGTTATTCATATTAGAAAAAGAGAACCTTCCTGTTGCTTTTTCGTTACCTCCTGATAAAGCAATGGAGTTGATGAATGTTGTGCCAGTTCTATAAAAGTTTTTAATATTATCTTTTTGTGGACTGTATGGTCTTTTTACGCCATCAAATTGAACCACGTCTGTTCCGTCCATTTTGGCACCCCATGACCAACGACCATAATTAATAGCCTCAGCTTGAGTAAGTGGTTTTTTTCCTAATGCTCCTGCTCCATATTCATACTGCCAATCCGGAAATATTGATGGAGTTTCAAATGTGAAAGATGTGTTGTATTCAACACCAATTCCTTTTTGGGCGGTACCCCTTTTGGTTTGTATTAAAATTACTCCATTAGCAGCATTTGATCCATACAACGCGGCAGCAGTTCCTCCTTTCAAAACGGTTATGCTTTTTATGTCGTCTGGATTAAGAAGTGTAGTTCCGTCTCCTCTGTCAACATTTATTCTTGTTGATCCAGCGCCATTACCAATGCCGGGCAAGTTGAGTTGAGTGTTGTCTATAGGTAGATCATTTACAATGTACATAGGCTGGTTGTTTCCATTTAAAGAGCCATTTCCTCTTATAATTACTCTACTAGAACCATTAGGTCCCGATGCGGCACTACTTACATTTACTCCTGCTATTTTGCCTGTTAGTGCATTTGCAATATTTGCCTCTTTGGCTTTGTTGACGTCAGAGCCTTTTAGTTCTGTAACTGCATAAGCAACTGATTTGCTGGATTTTTTGACTCCTAATGCGGTAACGATTACTTGGTCTAGTACATTTTCTGATGGCTTTAATGTAATTTGTAATTCGTTTCTATCATTGATTGCTATTTCTGCTTTTGAATATCCCATAAAATTCACCACAATATGTGTTTCGTTTTCTGGAACACTAAGTTTGAATTTCCCATCAAAATCAGAGATAGTTGTTATTTTTTTATTACTCTTTGCTTGTATTATTGCACCAGCGATTGGTGTTCCTGTATCTTGGTCTAAGACTTGACCAGTCACTTCAATTTGTTTGCTTTTTTGTTGCAAATTATACTTTGTTGTAGCAGCTTTGGCTGTGCCTGTTGTGAGTAGTATTCCTCCAACAATTAATAGAAATAATAACTTAATTTTCATATTCTATAATTTTTCATGGTTTTTATTGATTAATTTATTTTTCAAATGTAAATAATTCATTTTATTATCAAGCAATTTTTTTGCAATTTTTTTGCAATTTTTTTGCATTTAGAACATTTTAATTCCATTTAAAATCTAAATGCATCTTTTTTTTCTTAATATATATGCTAAAAACTTAGTAAGATTGTGCTTGTAGCCTTGGGAAAACTTAAATGATTTATTTTAAAAAAGTAAAATGAAAATAGCCATCCTGCAATCGTCCTTAGTCTGGGAAAATCCAGCTGAAAATCGCATTCAGTTCGAAGAAAAAATCCATGAGATGGATGAAAAAGTTGATCTAATTGTATTGCCTGAAATGTTTACCTCAGGTTTTACTATGCGCCCAGAATTGGTTGCCGAAACGATGCAAGGCGAAACGATAGAATGGTTAAGACAATTGGCAAAAGCCAAAAATGCCGCTATCACTGGAAGTTTAGTGATTGCCGAGCACGGAAATTTTTATAACCGATTGGTCTTTGTTTTTCCTTTGGGAGAAGTAAAGTTGTATGACAAAAGACACTTGTTTACTTTGGCGGGAGAAGATAAAAAGTATACTGCAGGCAAAGAAAAAGTCATCATAGAGTATTTGGGTTGGAAAATTTGCCCACTGATTTGTTACGATTTACGTTTTCCAGTGTTTTCCAGAAATGTTGAAACGTACGATGTTTTGCTTTACGTAGCCAACTGGCCCGATACTAGAATAAACGCTTGGGACGCCTTACTCAAAGCTCGAGCGATCGAAAACATGTGTTATACTATTGGAGTGAACAGAATAGGAGTAGACGCCAATCATCATCAATACAACGGACATTCGCAAGTGCAAGATTATTTGGGACGCGCTATTATAGAACCACAAGAATCCGAAGGTGTTTTTGTAGCTACTTTGGATAAAAATGCACTAGTAGAAACCAGACAAAAACTAGGTTTCTTGAAGGATAAAGATGATTTTGAAATCAAGTAAAGTGAGTTTAATACCTTTTATTCAGGCACATGGATTTCTTTTTTTGGATTTTTACAGCGTATGGTAATCTTTTGAAAAATCCATTCGTTTCCTTTTTTGTTGGCTGTAAAATCCATTTTTCCCTGATTAAGATTTCCTTTGATTCTAATGGTCGAAGCTATAGAGGTATCGTTATTAGAATAAACAATATTGCCTTCCAAAATAGTTAATTTGTCGATTGCTTCAATGGTACCGATTGTAGTTTTAACATCCGAATTCGCATTGGCTATAGCAATCGCTTTTTCAAAAACTTTAGTATCAGAATAGGCTTTGATAAACTGAGGAGCTTCGTTATTTAAAACTGGAATAATGGTATAAAAAGTCAAAAATAGGATTGCAATTGTAGCTGGAAGTAGCCATTTCCAATTTCGTTTCGTCCAAGAATCGTTATCAATTACATCATTGTTCATCGCTTCTATTTTTTCTTCTTCTTATCCTTGTCCTCTTTCTTTTTAGGTTCAGGAGTGTAAGGGATGCTGAGGTCAAAAGTTTCGTTGACGTTCCAATTTGCTCTGACATCTTTTATAATTTTCGAATAATAGATTACTTCTTCTGCTTGCCGTTTTTCTAAATAATTTCCACTATCCCATTTTCTGTTTTTGTTGTCATCATAGATAACTCTTAGGATGTAATCTTTAGGTTCAAGGAAATTAAATTCAATTTTTGTATTTTTTTCGGAGTAATCGTGAGCAAGTATTTCTCCTTTTTCATTTGTTAATTCAACAATGACAGGAAAACTTTTTGCGTTAGCTAAGCTTACGGTCAAATTCCCATAGTCACTTTCATTTCGGGTTTCCAATTTGTAGGTTAAAGTGTCATTTGATTTTTCAAAGAAATCTGTTAATGCGCCGGGTAACAATTGAATTTGATATTTCTCTGAGGTCTTTTTCGGAAAGTTTATTGCTAATTTCTGATTAAAATCATCATAAACAGGCGTGAAATCTGTGATTTTTGTTTTGCTGTCCGTTATGAAAATTTTGCTTTTGTCCATCTTAACCAAAGGGGTGTTGGATTCTAAAGTAAAATGATCTCTCATGTGCAAAATACCGCTTTGAACAGCGCTAATGCTCAGAGTGTCCTTTTTTTGATTTTTGATTTTTAAGCTAAAGTCATTTTGATATGCTTCTTTTTTAATATTCAATTGTAAAGAATCTATTTTTATTGGCTTGAACCAAACTTGAAGGGAATCTTTTTTGGGGAATTGGGTAACAATACTTTCGAGCGTTTCGGTATTGTTTTTCAAGATAATTTTAGGTTTTGACAGCTCAAAATCTTGCTTACCATCATAGCCAATTACTAATCGATTACCTGAGGCTTGGTAAGGTTTGTAGCCTTTAAAGGGGAGCACTTCTTTGAATAACTCAATCTCATAAACGGTGTCGTTTGGAATGGTAATATATTGTTTATGGAATCCGATTTTTTCCGACTTTGGGTTGAATTTATTATTGTTATTGCGGTCTTTCATGGCAACCAAAAGATATTTTCCCGCCTTTAGATTTTCTAAACGAAAGGTTTTTAAGCTGTCCAATGTGTTGGTAATGTATCTTGGTGTGCTGGTGTAGACAACTGAATCTTTGAATTTTTCGTTCACCTCATACAACATCACAGAAACAAAGGATTCAACTTCTTTTTCATAAGCGTCTTTCACTCTTCCGCCCAAAGCAAGCGAATCAATGTAAGGACCCGTCGAGAAAACATATTTAAATTGGTTCAAAGGGTTGCCTTCGTTGTTATCGGTAATACTTTGACCGAAATTAAAACTATAGGTTGTATTGGGTTGTAGGGTGTCTTTAATTTTAATGGTAAGGTATTTCGTTACAGTTGATGGAATAATCAGCGGTTCATTTTTCATGGGTGGCGAAACGATGAGTTGCTTTTCTATGCCTTTTAATTTTACATACTCATCAAAAGTGAGTTTGATTTCGTTGCCTTTAAAATTAGTACTAAAGTTTTCTGGGAAACTCATCTTTAGTGTTGGAGCAATAGTATCTTTCAGGCCGCCTGTGATACTTCCTTTTTTGGCACAACCAATACAAAGGAATAGAAGTAAAATTGAAATTAGACGATATTGGGATTGCGACATAGCAGTTTTGAATTAGGAACTACAAAATAACAATTATATTTACTGTAATCGAAATAATTTAGCGATTTATTGGTATGTCTTTTGTAGTAAAATTTAGGCTTTGGATGTTTTTGCGTGTTGGTTATTAATATATTTGTTAAGACTATTAATTCTTATGCCTTTTGAAAAATAAATTGGGTTTTATGCTTTTATTACTTTTGCTTTTGGCTTGCCAACCTAGCAAAAAACCGGCTATATCCTTTTATTATTGGAAAACCATTTTTGAATTAACGCCAAAAGAACAAGCAGTATTGGCTCAAAACAACGTCCAAAAACTCTATGTGCGTTATTTTGATCTTACTCTAAATGTGGCTGCTCATCAAGTTTATCCCACAAGTCCGATTCATTTTAAAACGCCTATTCGGCAATTTACAGTAGTTCCTGTGGTGTACATCAAGAACCAGATTTTTTTAGATTCAACAATTGCTGTAAAAGAGATTGCGCATAAAACAGCAGATTTAATCACAAGAATTAATGCTGCTAATGGGATAGCTTGTCAAGAGATTCAGCTGGATTGCGATTGGACATTGAGCACGAAAGAACGCTACTTGGAGTTTGTTGAGGTTTTTAAAAGAATTTCAAAAAAAAGAATTTCAGCAACCATCCGATTGCATCAAGTAAAATATTTCAAAAAAACCAAAATCCCTAATGTAGATTCGGGGGTTTTGATGTATTACAACATGGGAAAAATCGCTCCTGATTCGCTCAATTCTATTTATGACCAAAAAATTGCCGAAAAGTATTTAGAGAGTTTAAAGAAATATCCGCTGCGACTCAATTTTGCATTGCCTATTTATTCTTGGTTTATTCATATTCAAAACCAAAAAGTAGTAGGGGTGCGAACTAAAATTAGCGTAGCTGATCTAGTAAAGGATAAAAATTTTAAACAAGAAGATGTAAAACATTTTAGGGTAATACAATCTAACTACAAGAATGGCGTTTTTTATCAAGAAAATGATGTCTTGAAATTAGAAGTGATTGCTGCTTCGGATTTGTTAGAAATGGCCTCAGATTTACAAGAAAACACTAAAAAATCTCCTAACGAAATACTATTTTACGATTTAGACCAATTCAATTTTAATAACTATGAAAAATCAATTTTTGAGCAAGTTATTGCTGTTTTTTAGCACCATTTTTCTATTTGTGTATGGTATAATTTACGCTTGTGGTGGTGGTTGGGATTTTAATGATTTTTCATTTGATTCTAATTTTACTCCCGAAACCTTTGTCGATGCTTCTTACGAACCACTTTTTTTATCTGGGGATGTTTTTTATTCCATTGGCTTTGAAGATAATTATAACACGAGATTCAACACATCGATCAGAACCGATTGGGAAACGTATCTAAAAGGGAAAGCCGATTCGGCCACGGTGCATTACTTTTTGTTTGACAGTAGTGCAGTAGCGGTTCAAGACATTTATGCTTTTTATAAAACCAAAAAAAGTACTAAAAACGTGGAGATATGGGATTCCAAATTAAAGTTAAAAGACACAAAAATTAAAAACTTTATCGATTTCTTGTATCTAGCAAAACAAATAGAAACCGTTTCCGTAAACACTGATTATTGGAGCTATGATCCCGTTCCGGTAAAAACGTTTAAAAAAGAAGAGACAGTCAAAACCATCGAAGCTAATTATAAAAACACTAAAAATGCTTTTCTAAAAAACAGGTATTGGTTTCAAACCATGAAGGCTTATTTTTATAGTGATAATCGCAAAGAAGCTTTTGATTTTTTTCAAAAAACAGAAGCAACTGTTCCTAAAAATGAATTGTATTATCGCGCTTTGTCTTATTTGGCTGGATTTTATTACAAAGAAAAAGAGTATGCCAAGTCTAATTATCTTTATGCGATAGTTTTTGATAAATGCCCTGAAATGCGAATCGTTTCGGCTTACAATTTTCATCCTCAAGAGGAGAATGATTGGAACGCTTCCTTGGCTATGGCCAAAGATAATCAGGAGAAAGCAGCGCTTTGGGCGATTCAAGGGTATTACAAAGACGAGGTTCGTGCTGTGGAGAAAATTTTTGAATTAGATCCAAAATCTGCCCATTTGGATTATCTCTTGACGCGTTTGATTAACGAAACAGAACGTAATATGAATCATTCTTTTTCTAAAACAGTAGAAAGTAATGATGTAAAAAAACAAACCGTTTCTGAAAACAAATCCGATAATAAAAAGAAGATTGATGCTGAAGTTTTAGGATTAGTGACCAAAATCGCTGGTGCTGGAACCACGGTTCAACCCTATTTGTGGGATATGGCTTTGGGGTACTTGTATACTTTAACAGAAGATTTCTCTAAGGCAGAGGCTTTTTATACGAAAGTGGAACAAAAAATGCCTGCCAAAAAACTAGCCCATTATCAGTTGCGTTTGCTTCGTTTTGTAAATAATTTGAGCAAAATAGAAAAGTTAACGGCTCAAAACGAAAAGACGATTATTAAAGATTTGAATTGGTTGTATCACGAACTGCCTAAAGAAAAAGGAATTCCAGAATTCAGATTTTGGAATGCTACCAAATGGAGTAAAAAATATTTGGCTTCACTTTATAATGCTAGCGGCAACAGAGTGATGGCTGAATTGTTTGATTATACCAATGATTATTGGAGTTGGAGTACGGGGAATTCATTTTATGACTCAAGTTCGAATTTGCTAGCTATGAAAAACTTTTTGACAAAAACAAATAAGACTGATTTAGAGCAAGTAGGGGAAAGTGTTTATGGTGTGAAATTGGCTGAAATAAATAATTTTCAGGCAGTCAAAGCTACTTTCAAAAATGATATTCCCGCAGCTATTGAGTTCATGAAGCAATCTGATTCGCTTCAAAATATCGTTTTTTATGGAAATCCTTTTAATGGTTGGATCAAAGATTGTCACGATTGTGATCATGTGGCCTATCAAAAAAGAAAATATTCACAATTAGATTTTCTGACCACTATCAAAACGATGCAAGATAAGATTTTGGCTAAAGAAGAGGTGTATACCAATAGTTTGTTGTTAGGAAATGCCTTTTATAACATCACTCATTTTGGGAATGCCAGAATGTTTTATGAGTCTCAAATTGCAGGATATGGTTCTACTCCCTATAGTTTTAGAGCGCCAATCAAAAAAATGATTACGGATTGTAGCTTAGCCAAAATGTATTATCAAAAAGCGTTTGAGGCAGCAAAAAATAAAGAACAAAAAGCCAAATGCTTATACATGATGGCCAAATGTGAGCGAAATGAATACTACAACAAGAAGTATAGCGCGATTGCAAATGTTTGGGAGATTCCAGAGGAAAAAGTAAATTTTATTGCATTTGAGGGCTTCGTAAAATTGAAAACAAATTATTCGGATACTAAATACTATCAAGAGGTCATTGGAGAATGCGGATATTTCAGAACGTATGTCAATCAATAGTTGGTATATTTGCGGCTTTAAAAGTGAGAAAAATGAATAAAATTGAACACATAGGAATTGCGGTCAAAGATTTGCAAGCATCCAATTTACTTTTTGAAAAATTATTCGGAGTTCCCGCTTACAAAGAAGAAGAAGTGGTTTCTGAAGGAGTGAAAACGGCTTTTTTTCAAAATGGCCCTAATAAAATAGAATTATTAGAAGCTACTAATCCAGAAAGTCCCATTGCTAAATTTATTGAAAAGAAGGGAGAAGGCATTCATCATATTGCCTTTGATGTAACCGATATTGTTGCAGAAATAGCGAGATTGGAAAAAGAAGGATTTGTGGTTTTAAATCCAACACCAAAGAAAGGTGCCGACAATAAATTAGTCGCGTTTTTGCATCCTAAAAGTACAAATGGCGTTTTAATAGAATTATGCCAAGAAATTAAATGATTTTTTTATTTTTTTTGAGGACTTCATTATCAGTAGATTCCGTTTTTTGATTTTATAAATGGGGATAAAATTTAAAATCCACGACCAAAATATTTGGTCTAAACCAAAAAAAATAGTAATATTGCAAACTCTTAACCGGTCCTATAGCTCAGCTGGTTAGAGCACCTGACTCATAATCAGGTGGTCCCTGGTTCGAGCCCAGGTGGGACCACATTTTGAATCAAGCCTCTGCTGTAGTTTACAGTAGGGGCTTTTTTTCATAAAAAAACATAAATAATATTTTTTTATACAACAAAATAGTAGTTATTTTGCGCAACAATTTCCAAACTAATAGTTTACTTGAAAAGTACATATAGAAAATCATCTTATATTTTGGCTCTCTTACTTGTTTTGTGTAATGGAGGTATTTTTTTTGGTCAGCCAGCGTCTGTTCCTACTCCTTCTGGAGGAGGTATGCCGCCGCCGCCGCCGAGCTTGCCTGTTGACGATTTTATAGTTTCAATGCTGATACTGTCGATTTTTTATGGTTTGTACACCATTAATGATAAAATAAAAACAAAAACTCCAAGATAGCTTGGAGTTTTTGTTTTTATTGAGGATAATGTTTTTTAATGTAGCGAATGCAAACGTGTTACGTACTTGCCAATAACGTCAAATTCTAAATTGACAACGGTGCCAATTTCGAAATTGTGAAAATTAGTATGTTTATAGGTGTACGGAATGATGGCGACACTAAATTTGTTTTTTTCTGAATTCACTACAGTTAGGCTTACTCCGTTTACTGTTATTGATCCTTTTTCGATTGTGATGTTGTTTAAAGTAGTGTCGTATTCAAAAGTGTAGCACCAGCTGCCGTTGGTTTCGTAGGCTTCGATACAAGTTGCTACTTGGTCAACGTGTCCTTGTACAATGTGTCCGTCTAAGCGATCGCCTAGCTTCATGGCTCTTTCTAAATTAACTTCATCATTGATTTTCCATGACGAAATATTGGTTTTTAGAACGGTTTCGTGTATTGCTGTGACTGTGTATTCATTGTTTTGTATGGCTACTACTGTTAGGCAAATGCCATTGTGGGCAATGCTTTGGTCGATTTTAAGTGCTGAAGTTATGCTCGATGCAAGGGTAAGGTGCAGGTTGTTTTGTTCTTTTTTTATTTCTTGGACAATGCCAAGGGTTTCGATAATTCCTGTAAACATTCTTATTTTATTTTACTAAATTTGCACTTCAAAATTAGCAATAAAAAACGGGAGCTCATGAATAAAAGTGCAGAAAATATAATAGTTGGAATTTCAATTGGAGATCTGAACGGTATTGGAAGCGAAGTGGTCTTAAAAACTTTTGAAGATTCAAGAATGTTAGAGTTTTGTACGCCTGTGATTTTTGCGAATGTAAGAATTGTATCCTTTTTGAAAAAAAGTTTTGAATCTACTTCAAGTATTCAAGGAATTGATAAATTAGATCAGATAGTTTTAGGTAAGATTAATGTTTATAACCTATGGCGCGAAGGAGTTGATTTGAATTTAGGTGCCAATGATGATAAAGTAGGCGAGTATGCTGTAAAGTCTTTTGTAGCGGCGACCAAAGCACTCAAAGAAGGGATTGTAGATGTGCTTGTAACGGCGCCTATTAATAAATATAATATACAGTCGGAGGACTTTAAGTTTCCAGGACATACCGATTATTTGGCTCAGGAATTAGAGGGAGATGCCTTGATGTTGATGGTGAATGATAGTTTGAGAGTGGGATTGCTTACGGATCATGTGCCGATAAATGAGGTGGCAAAACACTTGACCGAAGCCTTGATTGTAAAAAAAATAGAGACTATTAAGCAATCGCTGATTAAAGATTTTAGTATAAATACGCCCAAAATTGCAGTTCTTGGTTTGAATCCGCATTGTGGTGATGGAGGTGTTATTGGTTCTGAGGATGAAACCCTGCTTAAGCCTACTATAAAAAAGTTATTTGATAAAGGAACCATGGTTTTTGGTCCGTTTTCAGCGGATAGTTTTTTTGGGAGCAATCAATATGAAAAATATGATGCGATTATTGCGGCCTATCATGATCAAGGATTGATTCCGTTCAAGACGTTGTCTTTTGGACGTGGCGTGAATTATACTGCTGGACTTGATAAAATCCGAACTTCACCAGATCATGGAACAGCGTATGATATAGCTGGAAAAAATCAGGCGGATTTTACATCGTTTAAAGAGGCGGTTTATTTGGCTTTAGATATCTATAAATCAAGAATACAACATCAAGAGGTGGTTTTAAATCCTTTGAAAACAAAAGAAAAATAGTTATAAACAAAAAAAGGTAAATAACATTATTAGATTTATAATAATTTTATATCTTTGCACCCCGATTCAGGTAATTACTTAATTGGGAAAATTATTGATGCCATGAACAAGAGAAAAGAATTCGTAATTCCATTTGTGGGATTGAAACTGGGAAAACATCAATTTGAATACCAAATCAATCAAGCGTTCTTTGAGATCTTTGACTTTAATGAATTTGAAAAATCAAACATCAAAGTAAAGGTGGTTTTAGAAAAAAAAGCCAATTTATTAGAGTTAGATTTTAAACACAAAGGCACCATTGAGGTAGCCTGTGATTTAACTGGAGAAGAGTTTGATTTGCCAGTTAAAGGCAAGATTAAGCTTATTGTACGTTTTGGAGAAACGTTTAACAATGATAATGAGGAATTATTAATTCTTCCATTCGGGGAATTTGAAATTGATATTGCACAATATATTTATGAAATGATTGTGTTGTCAGTTCCTTTAAGACGAGTACATCCAGGAGTAAAAGAAGGTACTTTACAATCAGAAGCTTTAGAAAAGCTAAGTGAATTGTCGGTGAAAAAAGAAGTGAAAGAAAAGAACAACAAGAATACAGAACAACAGAATAAAGACAATATTGACCCAAGATGGGACAAATTAAAGCAACTATTAACGGATAAATAATATAGTAAAATGGCACATCCTAAAAGAAAAATCTCGAAAACAAGAAGAGATAAGAGAAGAACACATTACAAAGCAACTGTAGCTCAAATCGCTACTTGTCCTATTACAGGAGAAGCACATTTATACCACAGAGCTTACTGGCACGAAGGTAAAATGTATTACAGAGGGCAAGTTGTTATAGATAAGTCTGTAGCTGTTGCTTAATATGTTTTAAAAAAAGAAATGATAGAACTCTCACTTTGTGGGAGTTTTTTTTATTGTTTATAATTTTTGTAAATAAGAAATTTCAAAACAATAGGTTTAGAATAAATTTTGTAATTTTCGGGTCTTTTAAATAAAAAAATCAAATAGTGATATTTGGATGAAATAGTCTATATAATGAATACAATTACCGCAGCAATTACCGCAGTAGGAGGGTATGTTCCTGACTTTGTACTTTCCAATAAAGTGTTGGAAACTATGGTGGATACTAACGATGAATGGATCACTACTCGTACAGGAATTAAAGAAAGAAGAATATTAAAAGAAGAAGGAAAAGGAACTTCTTTCTTGGCTGTAAAAGCCGCTCAAGATTTAATAACAAAAGCCAATATTGATCCGCTCGAAATTGATATGATCATAATGGCCACAGCAACACCTGATATGCCAGTGGCGTCTACAGGAGTATATGTAGCTACAGAAATTGGAGCCACTAACGCTTTTGCATACGATTTACAAGCCGCTTGCTCTAGCTTTTTGTATGGAATGTCTACCGCAGCAGCCTACATTCAATCTGGTAGGTATAAAAAAGTTTTATTAATAGGTGCTGATAAAATGTCTTCGATAATCGACTATACCGACAGAGCCACATGTATTATTTTTGGTGATGGTGCTGGCGCGGTTTTATTCGAGCCCAATTATGAAGGATATGGTTTGAAAGATGAATATTTAAGAAGCGACGGCGTGGGTCGTGATTTCTTGAAAATTCCAGCAGGGGGTTCAATTCTTAGAACTTCTGCTCAAACGGTAGAAGAAAACATGCACAATATCATTCAAGACGGAAAAACGGTGTTTAAATATGCTGTAACTAACATGGCTGATGCAAGTGATTTGATCTTGCAAAGAAATAATTTGACGAATGAAAATGTAGATTGGTTGGTACCTCACCAAGCCAACAGAAGAATTATTGATGCTACAGCCAACAGAATGAATCTTGAAGAAGAAAAAGTATTGGTAAATATTGAACGCTACGGAAATACCACATCGGCTACTTTACCTTTAGTGCTTCATGATTTTGAAAAGAAACTAAAAAAAGGAGATAATATTATATTTGCTGCTTTCGGAGGAGGATTTACGTGGGGATCTATTTATTTAAAATGGGCCTACGACACAAAATAAATTAAAACTAAAACAAAACAATTATGGATTTAAAAGAAATTCAAAACCTAATCAAATTTGTAGCAAATTCTGGAGTTGCTGAAGTTAAATTAGAAATGGATGATGTAAAAATCACGATTAGAACTACACTTGAAGGTAACGTAACTGAAACTACTTATGTGCAACAGTTACCTACTCAAGGAGCGCTTCAGTCAGCACAAGCAGTTATACCACAGGCTGTTACAGTAGCTGTTCCAGTAGAAGCACCAGCTCCATCAGAAGAGTCGAAATATGTTATCATTAAGTCTCCTATTATTGGAACGTTCTACAGAAAACCATCACCAGACAAACCCGTTTTTGCTGAGGTAGGAAGTACTATTGCCAAAGGAGATGTGCTTTGTGTTATCGAAGCGATGAAACTTTTCAATGAAATTGAATCTGAAATTTCTGGAAAAATAGTAAAAATCTTAGTAGACGATATGTCTCCTGTAGAGTTTGACCAACCTTTATTCCTAGTTGATCCATCATAATTTTTAAAAATTCCAATAGACAAATCACAAAATCCAAGGAATTGGAATTTGAAGATTGGAATTTGTAATTTTAAAAAAAAGAAGATGTTTAAAAAAATATTAATAGCAAATAGAGGCGAAATTGCTCTTAGGGTTATTAGAACGTGTAAAGAAATGGGCATTAAAACAGTAGCGGTTTACTCTACTGCTGATGCGGATAGTTTACATGTTAAGTTTGCTGATGAAGCCGTTTGTATCGGACCAGCTCCAAGTAACTTATCGTATTTGAAAATGCCAAATATAATTGCAGCTGCCGAAATTACCAACGCAGATGCCATTCACCCTGGTTACGGTTTTCTTTCTGAAAACGCTAAGTTTTCTAAAATATGTCAAGAACACGGTATTAAATTTATTGGTGCTGCACCAGAAATGATTGATCGTATGGGAGATAAAGCTTCTGCAAAAGCGACTATGATCGAAGCAGGAGTACCTTGTGTACCAGGTTCTGTTGGAATTCTTGAATCGTATGAGCAAGCGGCAGAATTAGCGGACCAATTCGGATACCCTGTAATGTTGAAAGCAACAGCCGGTGGTGGTGGAAAAGGAATGCGTGCGGTTTGGAAGCAAGAAGATCTATTGAAAGCTTGGGAAGGCGCTCGTCAAGAATCAGCCGCTGCTTTCGGAAATGACGGGATGTACTTAGAGAAATTAATCGAAGAACCTCGTCATATCGAAATTCAAGTAGTGGGAGATGCTTACGGTAAAGCGTGTCACCTTTCTGAAAGAGATTGTTCTGTACAACGTCGTCACCAAAAATTGACAGAAGAAACACCTTCTCCATTTATGACCGACGAATTGAGAGAAAAAATGGGAGATGCAGCTGTTAAAGCAGCAGAATACATTAAATATGAAGGTGCTGGTACGGTAGAGTTTTTAGTAGACAAGCACCGTAATTTCTACTTTATGGAGATGAATACTCGTATCCAAGTAGAACACCCAATTACAGAACAAGTAGTGGATTACGACTTAATCCGCGAACAAATCTTAGTAGCGGCAGGCGTGCCAATTTCTGGAAAAAACTATTATCCAAATTTACACGCGATTGAATGTCGTATCAATGCGGAAGATCCATTTAATGATTTCCGTCCTTCTCCAGGGAAAATTACAACCTTACATATGCCAGGCGGACACGGCGTGCGTTTAGATACACACGTGTATTCTGGATATACTATTCCACCAAATTACGATTCGATGATTGCAAAGTTGATTACTACGGCACAAACTCGTGAAGAAGCGATTAGCAAAATGCGTAGAGCTTTGGATGAATTCGTAATTGAAGGAATCAAAACTACCATTCCTTTCCACAGACAGTTAATGGATGATCCTCGTTATATCGCAGGAGATTACACTACTGCATTTATGGATGCTTTTAAAATGAATGATCCAGAATAGCCAAAGGCGAACTATTTTAAAAAAAGCGATTGTACTTATTACAGTCGCTTTTTTTAGTTTAGATCTTCGGGTAGGCTAGTAACAATTGCTTTGGGGTACTACCAAAATGTTTTTTGAAGGTAGTTATAAAATGAGAAACACTTTTGTAACCAAGATATCCTGAAACCTCGCTGATTGTTTTTTTATCTAAAGGCAATTTGCGCGCTCGTTGCATTCTCAATTGGGTGATAAAGGAATGAATGGTGCTATTATAGCGTTGTTTGAATCCTTTTTTTAGTTTGCATTCATTCAATAATACCGCTCTTGACAATTGTTTGATGGAGGGATTTTGAAGATAATTTTTTTCCAAAATAATTTAGCATCACTTAGTTTTTCTATTTCTTCATTATGTTGTGAAGACCAACTTTCTTTTCACTTTCGCAAATTTGAGTCGTCAAAAACAGGGCTTTAAGTTTAGATAGTAAATAATAATGGACTAAAGCTCCTTCGTGTGAATTGGTTACTATTTCTTCTAAAATGGAGATCATTTCATAATTAACGTGGATTTTATAAGTACCTAATTCAACAGGCCTGTTTTGTATTACTTCATTGTAAAAAGGATGACTTTTTGCCCAGTGTTCATTTTTTAATAACCCAAGATAGAATTTTTTGGATAAGAGTATTCTAGTGTAATGTAGTTTTTCGTCATGGCTTGACATTTGCATTTCTGCATCGTAATGCTTGAGATATCCTAATTTAGTACTTGTTTATAAATGAAAAAGGAGTCTGAGGTTAAATTCAGACTCCTTTTTTTGGTATTTAAAAAGTATTATACTCCCAATTTCTTGGCAACATCAGCAGAAAGAGCTGTTTTGTTTACCATAAAAGCCGTTGTTTTATATTTCACGTAATTTTTAGTCACATATAAAAAACCTTTGTAATCATTGGTGGCTCCCCAAGAATTTTTTACGATATAATATTCTTTACCAGTTTGATCTTTTGCAAGTCCAACAATATGCATGGCATGATCGTCAGTAGTTTGATAATTATCAAAGGCTTTTTGACGTAATTCTGGAGTGATTTCTAGCTCAGGTTTTGGACCATTAAAAAGGTTTTCTTTTTCTTCATTGCTCATTTCGTCCATTTTTTTGGTAGGAACGAAAGCAATGCCATTTTTCCAGCTAAAGCTTTTCTCACTAACATCAGAAGCCCAAGCTACTGTGTATCCGTTTTTCAAAGCATGATCGATGATGTCTGTCATTTCGTCCATTTTTACGTTGTATACTTGATCAAAAGACCAGTTGTCTGGAACCATCAACATGGTTTTGGTATAGTAAGGTGCGTCTGTAAAAGAGGAAATTTCAATATATTCATCTGGATTTATTCCTACCGCTTCTTTGGCGAAGGATTGAGGAGTGTAATTTTTGCCTTTGTAGTTAAAGTTTTTAGGAGCTTCCCCTAGATACGAGTCAATTACTGCGGTATATGCTTTTTCCCAATTTGGAGTCAATTCTCCGTTTGGATTTTTTACTACTGCTGCTAAAACACCTTCTATGATGGCTGCCATTTCAGCAAACTTATTTTTGGTAGTTCCATAGTTTAAACCAGTATAAACTTCTTGAGGTACCGCACCATATTTTCGGTACATATTGATTACGTCATGACAGGCGCCGCCATCGCCAAGTGCTACAGCTCCGTGCATGCGTACATAATTTTTTCCTTTTTCGATGTAGGCATTACGAGCCGAGAATATTTGAGCCAACTCTACGGGTTGTTTGCCTAAACGAATCATTTCAGATTCTAAGTACGAATTGGTAGAATAACTCCAACATGTTCCTGAAGAACCTTGGTTTTTTACCGAGGTAGTCGCTAAGTTGATGACATCTTTGAATTTGAAACTCTCTTTGCTTTTCTCGCTAGCATTTATTTTTAATGAATTGACTAGACCGTCTTGTGCGGTAACCGTATTTATGCTCAATGAAACAGCTGAGGCTACCAATAAATTTTTAATTGAAAATAGGGACATTTTTTCTGTTAATTTTAAATTTAGAATGAGATTAAATGATGTTTCGTTACTCAAAATAAAGAAGCAACGATTTTAATTTATAAGGTTTCTTTCAACCATTTATAGAATTCTTTTTGCCAAACTTGGGCATTTTGTGGTTTCAACACCCAGTGGTTTTCTTCCGGGAAGTATAAAAAGCGGCTTTTGACACCTCTTAATTGTGCCGCCTGAAAGGCTTCTTGTGATTGCCCAATTGGCACTCTAAAATCAGTTCCTCCTTGTATAATTAATATTGGAGTATTCCATTTGTCTACTAAAGTAATTGGGTTAAAAGTAGTGTATGATTTTTGCGCCACTTTATTGTCTTTTTCCCAATATGCACCTCCAAAATCCCAGTTGTTAAAGAAGACTTCTTCGGTGGTGCCAAACATACTCTGCGTATTGAAAACACCATCGTGAGCTATAAAAGTCTTGAAACGATTGTTGTGAATTCCAGCCAAATAAAACACAGAATAGCCACCGTAGCTAGCGCCTACACATCCCAAACGTGATTTGTCTACATACGATTCTTTGGCAACATCATCAATGGCTGATAAATAATCGTCCATCACTTGTCCGCCCCAGTCACCTGATATTTTTTCGTTCCATTCTTGTCCGTGGCCGTACATTCCTCTACGGTTTGGAGCTACTACTACATAGCCTTGTGCTGCCATCAAAGAGAAATTCCAACGGAAGGAATAACTTTGTGTTAAAGGAGATTGTGGTCCACCTTGGCAGTATAAAAATGTCGGGTATTTTTTAGTTGCATCGAAATTCGGAGGTAAAATCACCCAAACCAACATTTTTTTACCATCGGTTGTGGTAACATAGCGGCGTTCGGTTTTACTTAACGCTAAAGTTTTGTAAGTTGCTGTATTCACATTAGACAATTGTTTCCAAGTGTTTTTCTTTAGATTATAAGAAAAAATTTCAGCAGCGTGATTCATATCGGTTCTCGTTACCAAAACTTGGTTGCCGGAAAAGCCAATAATATCACTTACGTCGAAATCACCTTTGGTAATTTGGCGTACTGTTACCGCTATTCTAGTCATTCCCGGGAAGTTTACCACAAATAATTGCTTGGTACCGTCTACTGCAGCTACAAAATAGACGTTCTTTCCTTCTAGACTCCACATAAATTGGTCTACACTTCCGTCCCAATTGGCGGTAAGGTTCATTTTGATGCCTTTGAAATCTACAATGATGTCGTTTTTGTCGGCTTCATAACCATCACGTTTCATTTGCAACCAAGTCAAGTGACCCGCTGGCGAGAATTGAGGCGCCGTGTCGTACCCTAAATTGCCTTCAGTTCGGTTGATGGTTTTACCAGATTCGAGTTGGTACTCATAAATATCTGTATTCGTAGAAATGGCATATTGAGTGCCTGCTTTTTTCTTGCATACATACAAAATGCTTTTGCTGTCTGGTGACCAAATATAATCTTCGTCTCCACCAAAAGGTTTTTGTGGGCTATCGAAATTTTCTCCTTTTAGGATATCGATTCCTGTGGCGTTTTCTTTATTTTCTTTGTAAAAAACGTGGTTGAATTTACCTTCATTCCAAGTGTCCCAGTGGCGGTAATCTAGACCGTTGTAGATTTGGACATTCGATTTTTCCAGTTCGGGATAGAAATCTTTTCCGTGTACTTTGTCGATTTTTACTTCTTCGTTATAGACAAGATATTTTCCGTCGGGCGAGCTGTTTTTGTCGTTTAGCAGCCCTTTGGTGTCTTTAATTTCGATGGCATTGCCGCCTTCGATGGGAAGCGAATACAACTTAGAGCTGGATTTGTTTTCAGCCACAGAGGGTGTGCTAACTTTATAAATGACGTTTTTTCCGTCTTTTGAAAGGCCTAGAGGTGTTATGCGACCTAGTTTCCAGAGCAGCTCGGGAGTCAGTGTGTTTTGAGCCATTGTTGTCAAACTCATCATGGATAGGGTTAATAAAAGAATCTTTTTCATTGTTTTCAATTTTAAAAACGTAAAAATAATCATTTAAATCGACTTGTTTTGGATTGCTGAGCGTTCGCTTTAAAAAAGAAGGTAGATATGAATGACACTAATCGAAGTACATATAATATTAATAGATTCGTGAAAATGTAACTATTCAGGTATTTTTTTGGACATTAATTGCCTCCAACTTTAGTTGGAGGGGTGAATTTTTTCAAAAGCAAATATCTTGTGGTGCACTTAGTTTTAGCCCAGATGGGAACGGCATCCTTTTCTATTTTTCTTTAAAATAGAAAAGATACAGTGGACAGCTGGAAATAGCTCCTAAAAAATAGTATTTTTATAAAAATTTTCGAAAGATGCATTTGAGTTATTGGGAAATAAAAAATTGGTTTACCGACGTAGATTACACGATTGTCGGCAGTGGCATTGTTGGTTTGCATGCCGCGTTGCGATTGAGAGAGCGATTTCCTACCGCTAAAATCTTGGTGTTAGAGAAAGGAATGTTGCCACAAGGTGCCAGTACCAAAAACGCTGGATTTGCTTGTTTTGGAAGTCTTTCGGAGATTGTCGAAGATTTGAAAACGCATTCCGAAGAGGAGGTAATTGCTTTGGTGCAAAAGCGTTGGTCGGGTTTGCAATTGTTGCGCAAACGGATTCCTGATGCGGTTTTGGATTACAAACCTTTTGGCGGCTATGAATTGTTTTTGGAAGACGAAGAGAGTTTGTACACTGAGTGTGTCAACAAAATGCCTTTTGTCAATGAAATTTTGAATCCCATTTTTAGAGGTGGAGTTTTTACGAAAGAAGTGGATCGTTTTGGATTTAAAGGGATAAAAGAATACCTGATTTTTAATCCTTTTGAAGGACAAATTGATACCGGAAATATGATGCAAGAATTGTTGCGTCAAGCTGTAGCGGCCAATATTTTGATTCTGAACCAGCAAACAGTTACGGGGTTTGAGGATAAGGGTTCAGGTGTTGAAGTAGCTTTGGGGGATTTTAGTTTTACGACCCAAAAGTTATTGTTTGCAACCAACGGTTTTGCTGCTGAACTCACGCAAGGACAAGTGAAACCTGCGCGTGCTCAGGTGCTGATTACAGAACCTATTCCGAATTTGGACATTAAAGGAACTTTTCATTTGGATCGCGGTTATTATTATTTTAGAAATATTGGTGACCGAATTTTATTAGGCGGTGGACGAAACTTAGCTTTTGAAGAAGAAACCACCACCGAAATGGGGCAAACCGAAATTATTCAAAAAAAATTGGAACAGTTGTTAAAAGAAGTAATTTTGCCGAATCAAGAATTTGAAATTGCACACAGTTGGAGCGGTATTATGGGCATAGGCGCAAGCAAGAATCCGATAGTAACCAACCTGTCCCAAAATGTATATTGTGGCGTCCGAATGGGCGGAATGGGTGTGGCAATTGGCAGTTTAATAGGAACCGAATTAGCAGATTTAGTATAATGGCAACCAAAATTACCCCAAAAAAGACAACTTCAAAAAAACCGGTGAAGAAACAAGAATCTAGTTTTGGAAGTACAATAAAACGCTTTCTTTTCAAAGCAATGCTTTGGTTTTTTGGGCTTTCTATCTTTAGTGTGGTAGTGTTTAAATTCGTTCCCGTTCCATTCACGCCGCTTATGGTGATTCGTTATTTTGAAAATGTTGCTGACGGAAAAGAGAATCATTTTAGTCACGATTGGGAACCCATCGAAAATATTTCTATGAATTTGCAAAAAGCCGTAATCGCTAGCGAAGACGGTACCTTTTTGACCCACAATGGTTTTGATTTTTTGGCGATGCAAAAAGCCTATAAAAGCAACGAAAGAGGACGAAAAATAAAAGGAGGAAGCACCATTTCGCAGCAAACCGCCAAAAATGTCTTTTTGTGGCAAGGTAGAAGTTACTTGCGCAAGGGATTAGAAGCTTATTTTACCGTACTAATCGAAATGATTTGGGGTAAAAAACGCATTATGGAAGTCTATTTGAACAGTATCGAAATGGGCGATGGCGTGTATGGCGCCCATGCTGCGACCCAATATTGGTACCGAAAAGACGCCTCGAGTTTGACCAAAATGCAAGCCGCAGGAATTGCTGCTATTTTACCTAACCCGCGCAAATACAAAGCGACAAGTTCGTCTTCTTACATCAACAATCGAAAAGCCAAAATTGTGCGTGTGATGAATCATGTAGGGACTATAAACTACAAATGAGACAGTTAAAACTCTTGTTTTTACTGCTGTTTGGGATGCCTTTTTTGGGTTTTGCCCAAACTTTCGATAGCAAGCAAGTGGGAGTAGAACTCGATAATGATTTGTATGCTTCTTTAAAAAATGACCGCTATTACACCAACGGGATTACCCTGTTTTATGCGTATTTAAATCAAAAACAATCCTCAACTTTATTAAAAAAGACTACGGAATTCCGATTAGGGCAATACATCTACACTCCCAGAACCCGATTGGCCAACGCCATTAAAGACAACGATCGCCCTTTTGCTGGGTATTTGTTTGGAGAGGTCAATCAAACCTTTTTTATGGCCAACCATGCCGTTTATCAAGGAACGGTGCAAATAGGTTTTGTAGGCCCCAACTCCTATGCCGAAGAAATGCAAAACGGATTGCACGATGCCTTTTCGTTGCGCCATGTGCAAGGTTGGCAAAACCAAATCAAAAATACCTTCGCGCTGCAGACTCAATTTCGCTTTTCCCAAAAGCTTTTTCCAAAAGTGACCACCCCTAATTTTGATGTTCATTTTCAAGGGCAAGCGACTTTAGGAACTGTGCAAACTGGTCTTAATTCTGGTTTTTTTGCTAGAATAGGTTTGAAAAATTTGCAACCCATAGCTCATTCTAATTTTTATAGTGGCGGCGTATTAGGTACTTCCAAAACAGAGGAATTGTATTTTTTTATCCACCCTAGTTTGCAGTACCAAGCCTATGACGCAACGGTTCAAGGCGGCTTTTTTGGGACACAAAGCCCCGTAGAATTAGACCTAATTCGTTGGCGCTGGCACACTGCCGTGGGCATCAAGTATCGCTACAACCATTTCAATTGTCAGTATACTTTTTTTTACCGCTCCAAAGAGGTCAACCATCCGGTAAACATCCCCTATTATTATGGGGCGATTGGGCTTACTTACAGCTTTAGGTAATTGATAAGGAGCATAACGTTTCCTTTTCATCACAACGCCTCGTCCTGCTCTCCGCTATATCTTTGCTTTTTGAAAAAAAAAGCAAAGGATGCCGCTGCGATCAGGGCTCATAAAGGACTTTTTGTTTTTTAGAAGAGCTATTTTTTTTTAAAAAAAAAGTAGGAGTTAAATAAATACTTAATCTCTACTGTGAAGCTGGCATCAAAAACAAAAAAACATCCCGCAAAGGATGTTTTTTATTTGTAAAAAATGACTTGTAAAAGTGGGCTTACTCTTGCAACAGTATTTGTGACAACAATAATAAAATACCAATAAACAATATCGATCCCGTTACAGTAATGATAATGTTAGATATTTTTTTTGAGTAAAACTCAAAGTAGCCTTTAATACCAAATACCACAAAGATACTAAAGGCCAAAAAAATTAAAATTTCCAAAAACAAATTTAATCCTAAGAACGTAGTTTGCGCTTCAAAAAAAGAACCATTCCCGAAGGAAATAGTTTCAAAACTGCTAACAAGAACAAATGCGATTATTAGCGCAAGTATAAACCATTTGAGTTGTGCCATTAAACGAATACTTATCATTTATTTTTCTTTACTTGGCAAATTTGACTATAATTTTAGTGCCATACAATACCCACTTTTAGTGATATTTGCGTTTTTTTTGTTAAAATTTGATTTTTTTAATTGTCATTAAATTCATAGCCATTTTGGATTGCCTTGAAAAGCAATTCGCAGTTAATACAGTTTATAGTATATTTGTGCAAATTAAAAAATGATGTCCGAAAAAATAACTCCCTATAAAGATTCGCAACTTAGCAAAAAAGAACAAGTTGCTACTATGTTCAATACCATTTCAGGAAATTATGATAATTTAAATCGAGTAATTTCTTTTGGTATCGATATAAAATGGCGCAAAAAAGTATTGGATTTGGTTGCCAAATCGAATCCTAAAACCATACTTGACATTGCTACAGGTACAGGTGATTTGGCTATTTTAATGGCGCAAACCCCTGAAAGTAAAATTATTGGATTGGATATCTCTGAAGGAATGTTGGCTGTTGGTGTTGAAAAAATTGCCGCAAAACAATTGTCTGATCGTATTGAAATGCTCTTAGGTGATTCAGAAAACATGCCTTTTGAAGACAACTATTTTGATGCCATAACCGTAGCTTTTGGCGTTCGAAATTTTGAAAATTTAGAAAAAGGATTGGCTGAAATTTTACGAGTGTTAAAACCCGGTGGAACTTTTGTGATTTTGGAAACCTCTGTTCCAGAAAAAACACCGTTCAAGCAAGGGTATCATTTTTACAGTAAAAATATCTTGCCGCTCATTGGTAAATTGTTTTCTAAAGACAATACAGCGTATGGTTATCTCTCTGAATCCTCTGCTGCTTTTCCTTATGGCGAAAGACTAAACAATATTTTGCGAAAAACGGGGTTTATAGAGGTAAAAGATATGCCGCAAACTTTAGGTGTGGCAACAATCTATTATGCTACCAAAAAATAATTAGACACCCGCTGTTTCCCTATGAAGAAAATAACTGTATTCCTTTTTTTGATGTCTTTTGCTCTTGCCTCCGCTCAGTGGAATAAACGCCTCTTTAGCAAAGACCCCATCATCAATTTAGAAAATTTTCAAAAGCAAAAATTGCATTTTGGATTTTATATGGGTTTTAATGCCTATGATTTCAAAATGGACTACAAGAATAATTTACCAGATGTTTTGGTAAAAAGAAGTACAGGTTTTAATGTTGGCTTAGTTTCTGACTTGCGTTTACATGAATACATTAATTTGCGCTTCGAACCGGGATTGTATTACACCAAGCGTGATTTGTATTATCCAAGTGATTATTTTCAGTTTACGCCCACGGCATCTGATCAATTACGTGAGGTGAATAGCACGTATATTCATTTTCCGTTGTTGGTTAAATTTTCGTCTTTACGAACAGGCAATGTTAGACCGTATTTGCTTGGTGGAGGCTCGTTAACTTTAAATTTATCTAGTAATGCCAAGTCAATTGATGATAATGCAGAAGGTAAGTTTAGGGTAAAAGCATGGACCCCCAACTATGAACTGGGTTTTGGGATTGATATTTTTTCAGAATATTTTATCTTTTCACCCTCCATTCGAGGCGTTTTTGGAATCAGTGACGAGTTAATTAGAGATAAAGATCCTAATAGTCCTTGGACCAATAACATCGAATCCATTAAGAGTAGAGCCGTTTTTATCAACTTTACGTTTCATTAAGAAGTACAGCCTCGCTTAAATTCGCTCAAAACAATGGCAGTGGCAGTGGCTACATTTAAACTTTCGGTTTGTTGTAAATCGCCAAATCTAGGGATTGTAATGCGTTGTGTTACTAGGGCTTCAATTTCTGCAGAAATTCCATTCGCTTCGTTACCTAAAACAATAATGCCTTCGGTAGGAAGTGTTGAAGTATAAAGATTGTCACCTTCCATAAAGGTTCCAAAAACTGGCAGTGAAGTGGTCTTGAAATAGTCCGTTAGATTTAAATAATTTACGACTACGCGGGCTATAGATCCCATAGTTGCTTGTACTACTTTTGGGTTGTATAAATCGACAGTTTCTGTGGAGCAGACTACTTGGGTAATGCCAAACCAGTCACAAAGTCTCAAAATGGTTCCCATGTTTCCAGGATCACGAATCGTGTCTAAAGCGACAATGAGTCCTGTATTGATGACTGCTTTTTCTTTTGGGATTTTAAATACAGCCAAGCAGGTATTAGGAGTGGTTAAAGCGCTGATTTTTTTTAGTTCACTTTCAGTAATTAGGCTTTTTTTAGAAGGTAAAACAGTTTCAAAATGATCCACTGTAACATACAAATGCTCTAATTCAAAATTAGAATGCAATAATTCTTGAATCCCTTTTACGCCTTCGGCAATAAATAATTGATGGGCGTTTCTAAACTTTTTTTGATGCAAACTTGAGATAAGTTTTATTTGGTTTTTACTAACCATAAAAAAATGTACTTTTGAATTAAATTTATATGAACACTTGAAAAAGAATTCCACAAAAGTAGTTGCATTTCTTCTAATTGCAATATTTATTTCGGCATGTAATGCTGTAAAACGGGTTCCTGAGGGCAAATTTTTACTAACTAAAAACCAAATTATAGTAAATGATAAGCCGATCAAGGAGTCAACGGCCTTCGATCAAATGTATCAAATACCTAACGGAACATTTGGAGGTTTTAGGTTACGACTGGCCTTATATAATATGGCCAATTTAAATCCCGATTCTACGTACCAAGCTAAATTTGCCAACAAACCCGGGAAATATGAACGAAGCGCAAAATGGTTGTCAGCGAAGCAAGTAGATCGTTTGGGGGAGTCGTTCTATTATAAAGGAATTCATCAGTTTTTAAAGAAAGTAGGTGAGCCACCTGTGATTATTGATACCATTAAAACGCAGAAAACGGTAAATCGGTTGAATAATTATTATTTTAACCAAGGATATTTTAAGGCAAAAACAACCTATTCAATAGATACTTTGAGTGCTAAAAAGGCTAGAGTACAATACAAAGTTAATTTATCGGAACCTTTTATTTTGGATTCTATTACCCAGTCAATTGCTTCTCCAGCATTGGATTCTTTGTTTAATGTAGCAAAAGGGAATCGTTTAATTCAGCCCGGACAACAATATAAGACCAGTGATTTTGAGGAAGAAAAAAATAGAATCAGCACCTATTTTCGAAACAGTGGCGCTTACTTGTTTCAACCCAACTATGTGCTTTTCGATATCGATACAATAGGTAAAAAGAACAAAGCCAATGTAGATTTGATAATAAATAATTATTCCTATCAGAAGAACGATTCGACCTATACGGCTCCTTTTAAATTGTTTACCATTAGTGATGTGAAAATTTTCACTGATTTTTCAGCTAAGAACTCACCCGAGACGGTTACCGATAGTTTAGAGTACCATGGCTTTAAATTGTACAGTCATGGTAAATTGCGATACAGACCTGCAGCAATAACAGATGCAGTGTTTATTACCAAAGGAACTTCTTTTGCGGATACTAAGACCGTTTTGACCAACAGATCGTTGAATAACTTGAAAATTTTTGGTTATCCTAGTATACAGTATGAAGTGGATAAAAGAGATACTACGGCCCAATCCTTGATTGCCAAAGTGTATTTGTCGCCCAAGAAAAAGTTTAGTTTTGGCACTACTTTGGATTTTACCCATTCTAATATTCAAGATTTTGGTATAGGAGGAAGCATCACCGAAACCATTCGGAACGTATTCAATAGAGCCGAAACATTAGAGATTGGTTTTCGTGGAAATATTGGATCTTCCAAAGATTTTGCTAATCCTAATGATGCGTTTTTTAATGTTACGGAATTCGGAATCAATTTGAAGTTGAATTTTCCTAGGATTTTCTTGCCCTTTAATACCGATAAAATTATTCCCAAACGAATGATTCCGTATACGCAGATTTCTTCAGGGTTTAATAAGCAAAGGAATATTGGTCTAGATAAAGAAAATTTCACCACATTGATTACCTATAATTGGAATCCTATAAAAAACAATACCGCTAGAGTTGATTTGGTCAATGTGCAATTTGTTCGCAATTTAAATCCAGCCAATTATTTTAATGTTTATGGTTCTTCTTACAATGCTTTAAATGCTATTGCTAAAACCTATAATACCGAAGCTAAATATTTTGATGACAATAAAAATTTGATCATTAATTCTGGAACAACGGGATTTACGGATGATGTTTTAAACTTAAAAACGGCTATTGGGTATGAGGATAGTGAGTATAAGGAGGTGTTAGGGATTGAAGAACGAAGGTTGCGATTGACGGAAAATGATTTTATTCTGGGGACGAGCTACACCTTTACTCAATCTACCAAGAAAGACATTCAGGATAATGATTTTTATCAATTTAAAACTAAAATCGAATCAGCGGGAACCTTATTAAGTTTGATAGCAAAAGCCAGTAAGTTGCCTAAAAATGCTACAGGACAATATGAACTTTTCAATTTGCCCTATTCGGAATATTTGAAATTAGAATTGGATTATATTAAGCACTGGGATTTTTCCAAGGAAAACGTGGTGGCTTTTAGGAGCTTTTTCGGTATTGCAGTGCCGTTTGGTAATGCCGATTACGTGCCGTTTTCAAGAAGTTATTTTTCAGGTGGAACAAATGATAATAGAGCTTGGCAACCTTATAGTTTAGGTCCTGGGAGTACGGGATCGGTATTGGATTTTAATGAAGCTAATATGAAAATCGCCATAAGTGCCGAGTTTCGTTTTAAAATATTAGGAAGCGTAAAAGGGGCTGTTTTTGCCGATGCTGGAAATATTTGGAACGTGCTCGATGGTATGAATGTTGAGTCGGCGCGATTTTCGGGTATAAAAGATCTTACTGAAATTGCTTTAGGTACTGGTTTTGGTTTGCGCTATGATTTGAATTTTTTTGTTGTTCGTTTTGATTTAGGCTTCAAAACCTATAATCCGGGATATGCCGAAGGAAGTCGTTGGTTTAAAGACTTTAATTTTACCAAATCTGTCTTAAATTTTGGGATAAATTACCCTTTCTAAAAATAGAAATGCTTATTTTTGTGAACCTTTAAAAAAATAAAATAACTTAAAATTTAACAAAATGGCACACAACATAAAACCAGGAGTTGCTACTGGAGATCAAGTACAAGAAATTTTTAGATATGCAAAAGAAAAAGGATTTGCACTTCCAGCAGTAAACGTAACTGGTTCTAGCACAATTAATGGAGTTTTGGAAACTGCAGCAAAATTAAATGCTCCAGTAATTATTCAATTTTC
Source organism: Flavobacterium sp. LM5 (assembly GCF_002017945.1). NCBI lineage: Bacteria > Pseudomonadati > Bacteroidota > Flavobacteriia > Flavobacteriales > Flavobacteriaceae > Flavobacterium > Flavobacterium sp. LM5. Next base: position 724,991 of record NZ_MUFX01000001.1, read on the forward strand.
TAATGGTGGAGCGCAGTTTAATGCAGGTAAAGGGTTGTCTAACGCTGGTGAAAAAGCTGCTATTGCAGGAGCTATTGCAGGAGCAAAACACATTCATACTTTAGCAGAAGCTTACGGAGCAACAGTTATTCTTCACACGGATCACTGCGCTAAAAAATTATTACCTTGGATTGATGGTTTATTAGATGCTTCAGAAGAACATTTTGCTGCAACTGGAAAATCATTGTTTTCATCTCACATGATCGATTTATCTGAAGAGCCAATCGAAGAAAACATCGAAATTTGTAAAGAATATTTAGCTCGTATGAGTAAAATTGGAATGACTTTAGAAATTGAACTTGGAATTACAGGTGGTGAAGAAGATGGTGTAGATAACTCAGATGTTGACAGTTCTAAATTATACACTCAGCCTTCTGAAGTAGCTTATTCTTACGAAGAATTATCGAAAGTAAGTCCACGTTTTACCATTGCAGCTTCATTTGGAAACGTTCACGGAGTTTACAAACCAGGAAACGTAAAATTGACTCCAAAAATCTTGAAAAACTCTCAAGAATACGTTCAAGAAAAATTCAAAACTGAAGCAAATCCAGTTGATTTTGTATTCCACGGTGGATCAGGTTCTACATTAGAAGAAATTAGAGAAGCAATTGGGTACGGTGTAGTGAAAATGAATATTGATACAGATTTACAATTTGCTTATACTGAAGGAATCCGTGATTATATGGTAAAAAACATCGAGTACTTGAAAACTCAAATTGGTAACCCAGAAGGTGCTGATGTTCCAAACAAAAAATTCTACGATCCAAGAAGATGGGTTAGAGAAAGTGAAGTAACGTTCAATGCAAGATTAGAGCAGTCATTTGCGGATCTGAACAACGTAAATACACTTTAATTTTAGATTAATTAAAAGTTGTAATGTTTCTGGTGATTATACTAAGAAATATTGCAACTTTTTTTATTGCATTTTTTTTATAGTTTTGTACGCTCAACACTGAATACTTAATAAATGGCTTGGTTTAAAAGAAAAGAAAAAGGGATAACTACTGCTACCGAGGACAAAATGGACGTTCCAAAGGGGCTTTGGTATAAATCACCGACCGGAAAAATAATTGATGCTGATGAGTTAGCACGTAATTTGTTTGTGAGTCCAGAGGATGATTTTCATGTACGAATTGGTAGCGCTACCTATTTTGAAATTTTATTTGACAATAACGAATTTGTTGAGTTGGATGCCAACATGACCTCGAAAGATCCATTACATTTTGAAGATACGAAAAAGTATGCGGATCGATTGAAAGAAGTGATGTCTAAAACACAACTTAAAGACGCTGTTCGAACAGGAGTTGGAAAATCTAAAGGGAAAGACCTTGTGGTTTGTGCTATGGATTTTGCCTTTATCGGAGGTTCTATGGGAGCTGTTGTGGGTGAAAAAATTGCTAGAGGAATTGATCACGCCATCCAAAACAAATTGCCATTCGTTATGATTTCAAAATCTGGGGGTGCGCGAATGATGGAGGCTGCTTTTTCATTAATGCAATTGGCTAAAACTTCAGTAAAATTAGCACAATTAGCCGAAGCTGGTTTGCCTTATATTTCACTTTGTACAGATCCAACCACAGGAGGAACTACTGCTTCCTATGCCATGTTAGGAGATATCAATATCTCTGAACCAGGCGCTTTGATTGGGTTCGCAGGACCGCGTGTGGTAAGAGATACTACAGGTAAAGATTTGCCAGAAGGATTTCAAACGGCTGAATTTTTGTTGGAGCATGGTTTCTTAGATTTTATTTCTCCAAGAAAAGAGCTAAAAGACAAGATTAATTTGTATATCGATTTGATTCAAAATAACGAAGTACGATAAATTATCTTTTATAAAAATTAAAGCCGTTCTGTACAAATAGAACGGCTTTTTTTATGGGTGTGTGAATCTGATTGTTGAGATAGAATCTTTACTGTTTCTTACATTCCGGTGCGAATGGCTTCCACAGGATCTAAATTGGCTGCTGAAATTGCAGGCAAAATTCCAGAAAGCAAACCAATAAAAGCCGCTAGACCTGTTCCCAATGCAATGTTCCCGAATCCCAAAACAAACTCAAAATCTAAGGCATTGGTTAGTACTATTGAAATAATCCAAACAAAGAGTAATCCAATTAGTCCGCCAAATAAAGAAAGGATGATCGCTTCGAATAAAAATTGAAACAAAATAAAGCGGTTTTTGGCGCCTAACGATTTTTGGATACCGATAAGGTTGGTTCTTTCTTTTACAGAAACAAACATAATATTGGCAATGCCAAACCCTCCTACCAATAATGAAAAGCCACTAATAATCCAACCTACTACATTCATTTGGCCAATGATTCCGTCAATAAAATCGGTAAAACCAGAAAATACATTGATGAAGAAATTATCAATTTCACCTGCTTTTAAACCGCGTAAAGTTCTAAGTTTTTGGGTAATTTCACCTTTGTAAGCCTCCATGTCTACACCGCTTTCAGGTTTAAAAATGATGACATTGGTCAAGCCATCATTATTATCGCCAAACAATTGACGTACAAAATTAACCGGAATAAATGCCGAAGTGTCGTCTTCGTCAAAAATACCAGACCCTTTTTTCTTTAATACACCAATAACTGAGAAGCGTTTGCCGTACAAACGAATGGTTTTGCCTATAGGATCGCTATTTTCAAACAACGAACTGGCTACTTCGTGGCCTAGAACAATTACAGCAGCGCCTGAATTAGCTTCGGATTCATTATAAAAACGACCTTGTTCAAATTCTAATCCTTGTATGTCAATAAATTCATGCGAAACGGGTACGATATTCACATCGCTGACAGTTTTAGATTCATGTTTGATGGATTCTCTTTTGGTAAAAATTTGATACCCCATTTGCTCGGTTTGGGTCATGGCTCCCTTCATGTAGATGTATTCGTCGTATTTTACATTGGGGAATTGTTCTCGTTTCCATTGTGGGATGTCAGTGGGTCCAAATGAAAATTTCATCAAATAAATGGTGTTTTTGTCCAAACTGCTCAAATCTTTTGATATTTTTCGGTCCAAAGAATCCACTGCAGCCAAAACGGCTATAATTGAAAATATACCAATGGTTACGCCTAACAAGGAAAGTAAAGTCCTCAATTTATTGGCCAATAAGGCATTCATGGCAAAGCGAAAACTTTCTTTCAACAATCGTAAATAAACCAGCATATTTTTAGAATTGAATTAGTGTAAATTGAGTTTAAATTTTGGTTCAAACTGCTATTTTGATAGGTACGAATTTAATTAAAAATGTTACATAAATTCCGTAGATTTTATTTGTAAAAATTAACTATTTTTGCGCTTTCAAAAAACTACTACACATGAACACTACTAAAAAAATACAATCGGCCTTAATTTCAGTATTTTCTAAAGAAGGATTGGAGCCAATTGTTAGAAAATTACACGAACAAAATGTTGTTTTTTATTCTACCGGAGGAACGGAGGATTTTATCAAAAATCTTGGAATTCCAGTAATTCCAGTGGAAGACGTTACTTCCTATCCTTCTATACTTGGTGGAAGAGTAAAAACTTTGCATCCTAAAGTGTTTGGAGGGATTTTGAATCGTCAAGATCATGAAGGTGATGTGCAACAAATGCAAGAATATGATATTCCTCAAATAGATTTAGTAATTGTTGATTTGTATCCTTTTGAAAAAACAGTGGCGTCTGGTGCAAGTGAGGCCGATATTATTGAGAAAATTGATATCGGTGGTATTTCATTGATTCGTGCTGGAGCCAAAAACTTTAAAGACACAGTAATTGTATCTTCAATGGATCAATATGGTTTGTTTTTAGATATGATTACGAATCAAAATGGAACTACAACATTAGAAGATAGAAAGGTATTGGCGACCAAAGCATTTCATGTTTCTTCGCATTATGATGGAGCTATTTTTAATTATTTCAATACAGACGAAACGATTTATAAAGAAAGTATTGCAGACGGTCAAGTATTGCGTTATGGTGAAAATCCACATCAAAAAGGATTTTTCTTCGGAGATTTTGACGCCATGTTTACCAAAGTGCATGGAAAAGAGTTGTCCTATAATAATTTATTAGACGTAGATGCTGCAGTAAACTTAATCAATGAGTTTAAAACGGATGGGCCTACTTTTGCGATTTTAAAACACAATAACGCTTGTGGTTTGGCTACTAGAGCTACTATTAGCGAGGCGTATGATGCGGCTTTGGCTTGTGATACTACTTCTGCATTTGGCGGGGTTTTGATTTCAAATACACCAATAGATGTGTCTACAGCTTCAGAAATTACAAAATTATTTTGTGAGGTAGTGATCGCGCCAGCTTATGCCCCAGAAGCTTTGACTATTTTACAAGAAAAGAAAAACAGAATCATTTTAGTTCAAAACGACGTGGAGCTACCTTCAAGACAAGTACGTACTTGTTTGAACGGGTTATTGATTCAAGATCGAAACAATGTTACAGATCAAGCATCAGATTTGAAAACAGTAACAACTACAGCACCAACTGAGCAAGAAGTAAAAGATTTGATTTTTGCATCTAAAGTGTGTAAAAACACCAAATCAAACACGATTGTTTTTGCTAAAAACGGCACACTTATTGCTTCTGGCACTGGTCAAACGTCTAGAGTAGACGCCTTGATGCAAGCGGTTGAAAAGGCCAAAGCATTCGGTTTTAGTTTAGAAGGGGCTTCAATGGCAAGTGATGCTTTCTTTCCTTTTCCTGATTGTGTAGAATTGGCAAAAAATGCTGGAATTACAGCAGTGATTCAACCAGGAGGATCAATCAAAGATGAGTTAAGTATTAACTACTGCAATGAGAACAATCTTGCAATGGTATTTACTGGAACCCGTCATTTCAAACATTAATTTGTTTAACTTTGTTATTTAATTTTTACAATACATAAAAACGTATGGGATTTTTTGATTTCATGACTGAGGATATCGCGATAGACCTTGGTACCGCAAACACTTTGATCATTCATAATGACAAAGTAGTGATTGATAGTCCTTCTATTGTGGCTCGAGATAGGATATCAGGCAAAATTATTGCTGTGGGAAAAGAGGCCAATATGATGCAAGGGAAAACGCATGAAAACATAAAAACAATTAGACCTTTGAAAGATGGTGTAATTGCGGATTTTGATGCTTCAGAGAAAATGATCAGTATGTTCATCAAAAGTATACCTGCACTTAATAAAAAAATGTTTACGCCTGCACTGCGCATGATTGTTTGTATCCCTTCTGGAATTACCGAAGTAGAAATGCGTGCGGTAAAAGAATCTTGTGAGCGTGTGAACGGAAAAGAAGTGTACTTAATTCACGAACCAATGGCAGCAGCCATAGGTATCGGTATTGATATTATGCAGCCAAAAGGAAACATGATTGTCGATATCGGTGGAGGTACTACTGAAATAGCAGTGATTGCCTTAGGAGGTATTGTTTGTGACAAATCGGTAAAAATTGCGGGAGATGTGTTTACAAATGATATCGTGTATTACATGCGTACACAACACAATTTATTTGTTGGAGAAAGTACAGCCGAAAAAATAAAAATTCAAATTGGAGCTGCTGTTGAAGATTTAGAAACACCTCCAGAGGATATGTCTGTACAAGGTCGTGATTTGTTGACAGGTAAACCAAAACAAGTAGAAGTTTCGTACCGTGAAATTGCTAAAGCTTTGGATAAATCCATTCAACGTATTGAGGACGCCGTGATGGAAACTCTTTCACAAACGCCTCCTGAATTGGCAGCGGATATCTACAACACTGGAATTTATTTAGCCGGTGGAGGATCCATGTTGAGAGGATTAGACAAAAGAATTTCTCAAAAAACAGATTTGCCAGTATACATCGCCGAAGATCCTTTACGAGCAGTAGTTCGTGGAACAGGGATGGCATTAAAAAACATTACCAAGTTTAAAAGTATTTTAATCAAATAAGTTTTTATACTTCATTATAATTATTTTTTCGCTTCTAATTACTTAACCTTTTTATTTCAAAATGCAGCAAATATTTAATTTTATTACAAGAAATAGTTATAGATTACTGTTCTTGCTGCTTTTAGGTATTTCATTAGCGCTTACTATTCAATTTCATTCTTTTCACAGGAGTAAAATTATTAGTTCGGCCAATGTAATTAGTGGTAGTGTCTATCAAGAAGTGAATAATGCCAAGGAATATCTTAACCTGAAAAAGGAAAATGATGAACTTGCTTTAGAAAACGCAAGATTACGAAGTGCTCTTTTTCAGGTTAAAGATTCTTCATTTATGACTAAAATGGACAGTATCAAAGGTGTTAAGCCTTCGGATATTGTAGTGGCCAAAGTCATAAAAAATTCGTACAGCGTTTACGAAAACTACCTTACCTTGGATGCAGGACAAAAAGACGGTATAAAACCGGATATGGGAGTTATCAATAGCCAAGGAATTGTTGGTATTATTGATGATACTTCTCAAAATTACGCTACAGTGGCCAGTATCTTGAATAAAAAATCAAGAATCAATGCAAAAATCAAGAAATCCAATCACTTTGGTTCCTTAATTTGGAATGGAAAAAGTACGGGTTTTGTGCAATTGATCGATGTGCCTAGACTTGCTGATATTAAAAAAGGAGATACCGTAGTTACTGGAGGACAATCGGTCATTTTTCCTGAGAATATTAATATTGGAACAATTCACAGAGTTTTCCGTGATAAAGATAACCAAACCAATTTCTATACGTTAGAAATAAAATTATTCAATGACATGACAAATCTAGGTCATGTTTATATCCTAAAAAATAAAGGCACCGAAGAGATGAAGGCCTTAGAAAACCAAAGAAAAAAGGATGAGTAGTACATTGTTAGTAAATATCTTCCGCTTTATATTATTATTAGCAATACAAATTATTGTTTTTAATAATATGAATTTCTATGGGTATATCAGCCCGTTTCCTTATATACTTTTCATTATTTTGTATCCTGTTAATGGGAACAAGGCCGCTTTGCTATTGTCTAGTTTTTTTCTGGGATTGCTGCTAGATATGTTTTCTAATTCAGGAGGCGTACATGCTACTTCTTGTTTAGTTTTGGCTTATATGCGCCCTTTAATATTTAAATTCTCCTTTGGGTTGAGTTATGAATATCAAACGGTAAAATTGAATGACGTGCTAACGCCCGAACGTTTTTCCTTTTTATTAATAGCTACAATTACGCATCATTTAGTATTGTTTACCTTAGAAGCGTTTGAGTTTAGTTTTATTTTAGACGTATTATTGCGCACCTTATTAAGTTCCACTTTTACTTTATTGTTATCGATTATCATCATATATCTTGTTAAGCCAAATAAACGATGAGAAAAATTTTATTGCCGACCCTTATAATAATTGGAGCAATTTTGCTTTTAGTTCGAATTTTCTATCTTCAAATTATTGATGATACTTTCAAATTGAAGTCAGAAAATAATGCGATTAAAATAAAGTACGATTATCCGGAACGAGGTTATATTTACGATAGATTTGGAAAACTCATGGTAGCCAATCAAGCTTCGTATGACATCATGGTTATTCCTCGTGAAGTAAAGAAAATGGATACTCTTGAGTTTTGTAGACTCTTGAATATTGAAAAAGCGGATTTTATAAAAAGTATAGAAAAAGCTATTATTTATAGTCCAAGACTTCCATCAGTGTTTTTGGCACAATTAAATAAATCTGAATTTGCAGCTTTCCAAGAGAAAATTCGAAATTATGAGGGGTTTTATTTTCAAAAACGATCACTTAGGGATTACGAAGTAGATTATGGAGCTAATATTTTCGGTTTTATTACTCAGGTAAATGAAAATATTATAAAGAAAAATCCATATTATAAAAGTGGAGATTTAATCGGAAAACAAGGAGTTGAAGAGAGTTATGAAGAAATTCTTAGAGGAGTAAAAGGAGTTACCTATATTCAAAAAGACAAATACAATCGAGAAATTGGTTCTTACAAAGATGGTCGATTTGATACAGTTGCTGAGCCTGGAAAAGACATTACTCTTACCATAGATGCTGCGATTCAAAAATATGGCGAACAATTGATGGTCAACAAAAGAGGAGGAATAGTGGCTATAGAACCTGGTTCAGGTGAGATTTTAGCACTAATTACTGCGCCATCTTATGATCCAGGGATTTTGGTAGGAAGACAGCGTTCCAAAAATTATACAAAGTTGTATCATGATTCTATTGCAAAACCTTTGTATGATAGAGGCTTATTAGCGGAATATCCTCCCGGTTCTCCTTTTAAAATAATGACCGGATTGGTGGCCTTACAAGAGCAAGTGGTTGACGAAAATACCGCAGTAGCTTGTAATCATGGTTTTAGTTATGCTAGAGGTCGTTTCATGCGTTGCCATTGTCGAGGTGGTATGCTACAATTGCATCGTGGGATTTATGAATCGTGCAACGCTTATTTTGGTACAGCTTATATGCGAACCATTAATAAGTATGCTAAGCCAAGTTATGCAGTAGATGTTTGGAGTAATCATGTTAAAAGTTTTGGATTAGGTCAGTTTATGGGATATGATTTACCAACGGGTAGAAGAGGTAAGATCCCCACATCTGCCACTTACAAACGAATGTATCCTAATGGTGGCTGGAGAAGTACAGCTATTGTTTCTAATGCCATCGGACAAGGAGAAGTTTTGATGACACCCATTCAGTTGGCCAATATGATGGCAACGGTAGCCAATGAAGGATATTATTACACGCCTCATATCATTAAGAAAATTGCGGACACCCCTATTGATAAAAAGTTTACCACAAAGCATATTACTACTATTGATAAGAAGTATTTCAAGCCAATTATCAGCGGCTTGTTTGATGTGTACAATATGGGAACAGCGTCAAGCCTTAGAGTGGAGGGCATTGATATTTGCGGTAAAACGGGAACTGCCGAAAATTTTGCAAAAATCAATGGAGTTCGTACTCAATTGAAAGATCACTCTATTTTTGTGGCTTTTGCTCCTAAAGATAATCCTAAAATTGCCATAGCAGTAATGATTGAGAATGGTGGCTTTGGTTCTACTATAGCTGGACCAATTGCGAGTTTGATGATTGAAAAATACTTGAAGAAAAAAATATCTAGAACCGATTTAGAAACTAGAGTTCTTAATATAAGCCTTCAAGGGCAATATGCAAAATTAGGTGGTTTGAATGATGAGGTTAAAAAAGAATTGAGACGTAAAGATTCTATCGCACAATTGAAGTTGAAAAAGCTAAATCCAGCACCTCTGACCGTAGTCAAAAAAGACAGTACTAAGAAAAACTAAAGCATCGGGCATACAATGAAAAACCAAAGTGTAACCAGTAATATCGATTGGATTTGTGTCATCATCTATATACTATTAGTTGTTTTAGGATGGCTCAATATTTATTCGTCTTCTTTGTCATCTGAAGACGGAACTTCGGATAAACAATTGTTTTTTATTTTATTGGCTATTCCGTTGATTTTTACCGTGCTGTCTGTTGATGGTAAGTTTTATGAAAAGTATGCCTCAATTATATTTGTCGTAGCTTTAGTTGCTTTGCTAGGGTTGTTTGCCTTTGGTAAAACTATAGCAGGTCAACGTTGTTGGTACGGGATTGGTGGGTTTACATTGCAACCTTCTGAATTTGCAAAAGCAGCTACAGGATTGGCATTGGCCAAATATTTAAGTGATCCTTTAATCAATCTAAAAGACTTGAATAGGCAGTTTCAAGCATTAGCAATTGTTTTTTTACCCATTCTTTTGATACTGCCTCAGCCAGACCCTGGAAGTGCGCTTGTTTTTTGTGTATTTTTTATTGTGTTGTATCGTGAAGGATTGCCAGGATGGTATATTTGGACAGGATTTTCTTTAATTTTTCTATTTGTATTAACGCTTGTTTTAGAATCTTATATGGTGGTGATTCTTTCGGCCTTGGTCTTGGTTGGAGTTCATTTCAAATCCCGTTTGGCTGAAAGAAATGTACTTAGAAGTGTTGTTATATTAGCGCTTATTACGGGTTTCGTGTTTTCAGTGAGTTATGTATTTGATCATGTTTTTAAACAACATCATAGAGATCGATTCAATATATTATTGGGAAAAACAGTAGATATGAAAGGGATTGGATACAATACCAATCAGTCTGAAATTGCTATTGGCTCTGGTGGATGGCTCGGAAAGGGCTTTTTAGAAGGTACTCAAACTAAAGGTGGCTTTGTTCCTGAACAGCACACCGATTATATTTTTACTACTGTTGGCGAGGAATGGGGATTTTTAGGTGCTACTGTAGTTATTGGGTTATTTGTGATTCTTTTATTACGCATTATTTATTTGGCCGAAAGACAAAAAACCAAGTTTAGTCGTGTGTATGGCTACTCGGTTGCGGCTATTATTTTTCTGCACTTTTTTGTCAATATTGCTATGGTAGCAGGCATTTTTCCAACCATTGGGATTCCTTTGCCTTTCTTTTCTTATGGTGGTTCAGGACTTTGGGCTTTTACTATTTTGCTGTTTATTTTTATCAAAATGGATGCCAATAAAGTAAATGAATGGTAGTTTAAACCTAATGTTCTTGATTGCGGTATTTAGGTTAGAGATTACTTCACTCATGCTATTTTCATAGGAGTTCAGTGAACTTCGTTTGCAGTGAAAATCCTTTATGAGGCTTTTTTTCTGCCTCATAAAGATTGTAACTTAATGCCCGACCTGATTGGGGAACGGCAAAATAGTGAGATTAAAAAAGTGCTGTTTGTAATAAGTATGCGGTAGTTAGTTAAAACTCCAAACTTTGTAGCTAGTTTGTTTTTCGAGTGATTGCTCGATTTCATCAGGTAATTTAGGGAAGAAATCGATGCCTGTCATTTGTTCGATTTTATCTACGGAGACTACAAAATCATACAGTGGTTTTTTACTTTCGGCATTAGGTAGCAAGAAGGCTATCATTCGAAACTTACCTTTGTTTTCTTCTAAAATAATTTTGTAAAAATAGTTAGGAACTGCTACTTTTTCAGTGCCAATGGTTTTTAAGTTGGGAGCCAAAACGCCACCTGTAACTACATAAAGGCGATCGTGTTTTACGGCCCAATATCGTATTTTTTCTTCCAGACGATTCCATATACCACTATTGAACTCATGGTTTTGAGGAGAAACGTTCGAGGTCAAAAAAGTACTTTCATAAGCTTGTTTATTGTATTCTCGATCGGCTGCTGGACATAAATGACCTTTATCGTATCCTGAGTTTTTATAGTTTCGCCAATCTGCAGATCCTGTTGTTACTTTTTTATCTTGAATAAAAAAGGGGCGTTTGTAATTGTAATTAACGATTTGCTCTTTTGTTAATTCATAAGCTACCCATTCGGCTTGTTCGTATTTTTCATGATACGATAATGTATAATAGTCATGATTAATGATAACATTAGTAGTCGAAGTAGGGGGATTTATGATACTTTTTTTCTTTTGTGGAGGCGATGGTATAGGTGATGATGGATTGCTGTATTTATTGACGCCATCAATTGTTAGCATGGGTTCTGTCTTATCGATGCAAGATAGAAAGAGGAGTGCCAACTGGAGTATTGTTATTTTAAAAGCTACCATAGTGTTATAAAAAAAAACGACTCAAAAGCAGTTTGCTTTGAGTCGTTTGTGATGTAAATATTCCGTTAGGATTTTGCTAATTTGTTTTTCAATGTTTTGGCAGGAATTGTTTTTACAAGGTTTTTGGGTTGTAAATCATCTAAAACATTCAAAGCCTCTTCAACATAAATATCTTTAGAAAGACTTTCATGCCATCTTTCTCTTTTTTCTTTTAGCGTAGGATCTTTTTGGTATTCTTCCAATTCATGTGGTAATGAGCTGAATTTTAATTGACTTTTATAGTCGTAAATCGGTTTGTATTTTTTAGCGGTTTCCTCCACTTTATTTTGCTCCGATTTGAAAGTGTCAATGTTTAAACTGTAAGTATTGTCATTACTTTTACTGTCAATCCATTTGGCATTTTCTTCAATTAATTTAAATTGAGGATTGGCCGCAATTCTTGCTTTACTGTTGGCAATGGCTTTTTCGAAATGTTGCGTCATTTTCCATGGCGTATAAGGAGCTGCGTCAATTTTATCCCATGGCATGGCGTTTTCTAAATCACGTTCTCCCATTTTAAGATAGGCATAACGATCGGGCATTACTACATCGCTACTTACACCTTCGCGTTGTGTAGATCCTCCGTTGATTCTGTAGAATTTTTGAGTCGTAATTTTTAAAGCTCCCAAATCACCAACCGAGCTATTTCTTACAAATTGATTCAAATCATGTACATTTTGAACTGTGCCTTTGCCATAGGTTTGTTTGCTACCAATGATAATACCACGTTTGTAATCTTGAATAGCTGCTGCTAAAATTTCAGAGGCTGAAGCTGAAAAACCATTGACCATAATTACCAACGGTCCATCCCATTCTATTTTAGGATCGGTATCGTACAATACTTCTTTTTTCTTTCCAGCAGATTTTACTTGAACAATTGGACCTTCGTGAATAAATAATCCAGCAATATCCACCACGGTTGAAAGCGATCCTCCGCCGTCATCTCTTACATCCAAAACAATTCCGTTTACTTTGGCTTGTTTTAAACGTTCTACTTCTAGGGCAATGTCTTTTCCAGCATCGCGGCCGTCACGATTTTCAAAATCAATGTAGAATTTAGGCAAGTAAATTACACCATATTTTAGCCCATTTTTTTCTACTATACTTGATTTGGCATAGGTTTCTTCAATTTCTACTACATCTCGAACAATAGAAATGTTTTTGATGGTACCGTCTACTTTTTTTACGGTTAAGCGTACAATAGTTCCCTTTGGTCCTTTGATTTTTTTGACTACATCGTCCAAACGCATGCCGACTACATCAACAGGTTCAGCACTTGCTTGTCCAACTTTTAGAATAAGATCTCCTGCTTCTAATTGGCGGCCTCTCCAAGCTGGACCTCCTGAAATCAATTCGCTGATTTCAGTAAAATCATTTTTCTTTTGCAAACGTGCTCCAATTCCTTCTAATTTTCCGCTCATACTAACATCAAAACGTTCTTTTTCTTCAGGAGCAAAATAACTAGTGTGCGGGTCAAAACGAGACATGATGGCGTTGATGTATACTGTAAACCAATCATCTCGAGTCAAATCTTTTATAAATCCAAAGGATTCGTCTAGTGATTTTTCGATGTTGCTTCTGCTTTCAACCTCTAATTCTGCAAAAGTTTTGATTTTTACATTTTTCTCAGCTTTTGAGCTTGCATCCATCCCCAATTCTGAACTTAATTCGCTAGGTTTCGTTTTTTCTGTAGCTTGCTCACTTGATGTTGTTGCTGGTGTATCGGAAGGTTTTGTTTTGCTTTCTTGCACACGTAAACGCTCAGTTATGGAGGATAAAGCAGATAATTTCATCTGTTTGCGCCATCTTTCTACCAATTCTTTTTGGTTGGTAGCATACGGCATTTTCTCGTAGTCCGTATCAAAACTTTCTTCTATGGTAAAGTTATTGGGAGTAGCCAATAAGGTTTTGTAGATTTTTTTGCTTTCTTCCATTCTTGTCATCAAGCGGGAGTAGGTCAATTCAAAAAATGTCAATTCTTTGTTATTGATCTGGTCGTCTAAATCCAATTCATATTTAGTAAATTCGTCGATATCGCTTTGTAAAAAGAAGCGTTTTGAAGGATCTAAGGCTTGTATGTAGTCCTTGTATATTCCTTTGGAGAATTCATCGTCCATAGTTGCGGGATCATAATGCCCTTTTTCAATTACAAAAGTCAGTAATTCTAGTAAAAGGCGATCCTTTTCTGGATCGTCTGCGTTCATTCTTGAACCATTTATTTTAAACGCAAACAGCGCACCTGACAAGAATAATACAGCCAGAATAATTTTAAAATTCTTTTTCATATAGGTAATAATTGCATTCATGACATGAAAGTCTAATTAATGTAAAGATAAAACCAAGAAACATTGGCTCGCTATAAATTTTTGTTAAAGATATAAAAATGTTGATTGGATTTATTTTTTATGATAAAAGTTAACAAAAAGAAGATTTGAAGTTTTTTTAAGAAGCTGGATGCTATATTTGTTGTTCTAAAACTACTGCAATGAATCGAAAAAAACCACTTATACTCGTCACTAATGATGATGGGGTAACCGCGCCAGGAATTAAAGCCTTAATCAGTGTGATGGCCGAAATCGGAGATGTTATTGTTGTGGCGCCTGATAAGCCACAAAGTGCCATGGGACATGCTATTACCATCAATAGCACCTTATATTTAAATAAACTTTCGAAAGAAGGGGATGCAGTTACGCAATACAGTTGTTCGGGTACGCCAGTAGATTGTGTGAAATTGGCAACCAATGAAATATTGAAACAAAAACCGGATTTGTGTGTTTCGGGGATCAATCATGGATCCAATTCGTCCATCAATGTGATTTATTCAGGTACTATGAGTGCTGCCGTTGAGGCCGGAATTGAAGGAATTCCAGCCATTGGATTTTCGTTATTAGATTATAATTGGGAGGCTGATTTTAGTCCTATTTTACCTTTTGTAAAAAAAATTGCCATGGAAACCTTGGAAAAAGGACTTCCTGGTGGCGTAATTTTAAATGTGAATTTCCCTAAATTGGCTCAAGAAGAAATCAAAGGAATTAAAGTATGCCGACAAGCTAAAGCCCAATGGGTGGAGAAATTTGACAAAAGAACCAACCCTTTTGGAAAAGATTACTATTGGCTTAGCGGTGAATTTGTGAATCAAGATAAAGGAGAAGATACCGATGAATGGGCTTTGGGGCAAGGCTATATTTCAGTGGTTCCTGTTCAATTTGATTTGACTGCACATCATGCTATACAACCTCTTAATACCTGGAATTGGAATGAATAAAGTAACTTTTTTTTATGGTTTAGCCCTAGGCTTATTAGTGGCTTTTGTTGGTTGTTTTCTGTTTGTTACTTTTTTTACTGATTATGAATTTACAACCGGAGTTGCATTTTTAAAAGCACAAGGTTTTTTAGGGAAATTAATAGCGATAGGATCGTTGCTAGATTTAGCGCTTTTTGGTATTTTACTCAAGCTGAATAAAGAATTGATGGCTCGAGGGGTTGTTTTTTCTGTTTTTATCTTAGCGTTAGCTACCTTGTTTTTTTTGTAGTCAAAAGATTTCTTTTTTGTTTGTCATAGGTTTGATGCGAAGTGAGTTAGAATTTTAGGATGGTGAAAAAAGAGGGGTTTTAGCTTTTTGTGTAAATTCTTAATAAGAAAAGATTGTAGATTATTTAAGTATTTGTTAAAGAATAAGTTAGTTATTTATTTTAATTTTATACTTTGTAATAATTTATGTTTCACTTAATATTTAAAATATGAAAAATCTAAATTTATCTAAAAGTTTAATTAAAACTTTGTTCGTATTTTCTCTCTTTTTTACGATTTCTTTGATTTATGCTCAAACTACTCCAAAAAAGAATGATATCACCCCAATTGATTCTACTTATTTTGCCAAAGACCGACTGAAAGGAAAGGTAATTATTATAACTGGAGCCGCCCGAGGTATTGGTCGCGCAACGGCAATTAGGGCATCGAAAGAAGGCGCATCTGTAGTGATTGCAGATTGGTTAGAAAAAGAAGGAATGGCTACAGCCAAAACAATCGAAGCCAATGGTGGGAAAGTTTTATTTGTAAAAACAGATATTAGAAGCACCGAAGATTGTAATAAATTGGTAGCCGAAACGATTAAAAAATTCGGAAAATTAGACGGAGCAGTATTGAATGCTGGCGTTATGGATGGAATACATTCTGGAGATCCTTTAGATTATGATAAACAAACCGCTTTACTTCCAGCAGCGGTTGATGCAGCTACTGATGAATACTGGGATTTTGTTATTGATGTAAATACTACTGGGACATTTAAATCTATGCGTTCTGTATTAAAGCAATTGCTAAAAGAAGGTAAAGGAGGTGCCTTAGTTACCGTTGGTTCTATAGCCGGACTAACAGGTTTAGCAGGAAATCCAGCTTATGTTGCTAGTAAATATGCAGTAAATGGATTGACCAAAAGTGCTGCTATTGATTATGCTCCATTTGGAATTCGCGTGAACTCCGTAAACATGGCAGCAACCAAAACTCCAATGACTGATAAAGCCTTCGAATTTGTAAAAGAAGTGAAAAAAAGAGGGATTACCGGAATGGGTGGAGCCAAAACCGAAAGTTTATTGATGCTCAATGATAGCAAACATAGAATGTCTACTCCTTGGGAACAAGCCTCAGTTATTTTATTCCTTTTGTCTGATGAGGCCTCAAATTTAACAGGAGGGACTTACGCCACTGATGGTGGATGGACTGCCTATTAATCTGAGATAACATGCTAAAAAAATATAGCTTATTGCTATTATTGGTTCTTTTTGGAGCCAATATGGCCTTTGCTCAAGAAAGCGGTAACTTTTTGGAAGGAGAAAATATTCAATCGGTTTTTATTGAATTTGAAAATCCCTTGGAGGACGAACAAAGTCAAAAAAATTTAAAAGCTAAAATTGACATGCTTTTTCCAGTGTACCCACAAAGTACCGTGCGAACCATTTTACTGGATGCTTATGCGGCCAAAGTGAGACAATTGCCGGAGGTTGAAAACGCTTTTTATGAAGTTAGACCTTCTCTTACAGGGGATATTATCGTTACTTTGAAAGTGAAGTTGAGTAGCGCCCTAAAAGACAAACCTGCCAAGAGTGGAGTTTTAGTGGGAGGTAATGACTTTCCAATGCTGTATATGGATAATAAATCGTTGCTCACTACTCGATTTGCCTTGGCCGAAATGTTGTATTCCAATAACAATTCTTGGTACGGTAGGGATGATGCTATGTTACAGGGTAATCCACTTGTAAATGGACCTGCTGGTAAAGGGTACACGGGTTGGGGAGAAGCGTGGGCTTTGGCAGGCTTGTACGGTATCACTACATTGTCTAATAAACGCAATATTTATTTGTATGGTGGCGCAAGTGTCATAATGAGTGGAACAGCGGGTAGAGAATTGTTTACTGATGTGTCCCGAATTTATACTGCTTTTGATGATGCTTATGTTGGTTTTTTTGGGACAAAATCCTTAAAAAACGGAAATTTATTTAGTTATAACTTTTCGGTGGGGAGACAGCAGTTTACTATTGGTAATGGTTTTATTATCAGAAATACTGCTTCTAACGGAGGAGATAGAGCCGGGTTACAACTCAATCCAAGATGGGCAGCCGATTATTTAGGATTGGCTACCATCAAGTACAACAATTGGATGTTGCAAGTTTTTCAAATCAATCCGGATGAATTACCTGTTATCGATTCTCGAACTGTGATCAATGGATTCAATACCGAATACGGTAATAATCTTGGACATAAATTAGGGTTTACCTATTTGAACGCTTCTCGATCAGACTTTGGTTACTACACGCCTACGGGTGATGTGTTTAGACGTAACGGGCTTAATGTGTATAACATAAGGTATTTCAAAAATTTAACGCAAGGAAGGCCAGGTCTTTTAATTAAAACCGAGTTGGCTCACGAAACGAATGCAAATTTTGATATGTCGGCCTTTGCAGGTTATGCTGAAGTAGGTTGGAGTTTTGCCAAAGCCAAAGCGTCACCCACTTTCATGTATCGTTTTTCCTATTTTTCTGGAGACGATCCTACTACCAAAACATTCGAAAGGTGGGATCCATTATTGACAGGAGGAAATGGAGAAGATTGGGTATTGGGGGCTAATCATTTTAAAATTGTGCAAAACAGTAATTTAATCGCTCATAAAGTGCAAGCCAGTTTGCGAGTAAGTAAAAAAGTAGAATTGGTGCCGCAGTATTTTTATTTTCAAGCCGCTAACAACAACAATGTAGGAGGAAACCCTGCTTTGAGTTATATGCCTAAAAAAGAATACGGTCAGGAAGTCAACTTAACTTGGAAATATTTTCATTCTAGAAAATGGTATTTTCATGGACATTTTGCACAAACTTTTCCAGGAGCTGGTGTAAAAGAAGCCTTGGGGGGCGATGCCAAATCTTGGTTTAGTGCCATGTTATTTTTCAGATATTCGTTAAATTAATCGAGTACGAAATGCGAGAATAGACTCGTTTTACTTCATATCATTAGCAAGAGGCAAGGGTTTTTATTACCTTTGCCTCTTGTTGTTTAGAGTAGTTTTTTATTATTTTTAGCGACCCAAACAGTGTTCTTGAATGCACTCTGATCATTTATCATGGTAGATTCGTTTGGACATTCTTTTAGTACCATACCTTTCAATTATTTATTTATGAAATATTACATTATTGCAGGAGAAGCTTCGGGAGATTTGCACGGTTCAAATTTGATGAAATCCATTTATCAAGAAGATCCAGCGGCCAATATTCGTTTTTGGGGAGGTGATTTGATGCAAAATGTTGGAGGTACTTTGGTAAAGCATTACCGAGATTTAGCCTTTATGGGGTTCGCCGAAGTGCTTTTTAATTTAAAAACCATTCTGAATAATATTAAACTTTGTAAAAGCGATATCTTGGCATTCCAGCCAGATGTGCTTGTTTTTATTGATTACCCTGGGTTCAATTTGAGAATAGCCAAATGGTCAAAAGCCTTAGGTTTTAAAAATCATTATTATATTTCTCCTCAAATTTGGGCTTGGAAGGAAAGTAGAATTAAGGAAATCAAACGAGATATTGATAAAATGTACGTGATTCTTCCGTTTGAAAAGACATTTTACGAAGACAAGCATCATTTTCCAGTGGCTTTTGTAGGGCACCCATTAATCGATGCGATTCAAGCACATCCTTTGGTAGATGATGTTACCTTTAGAAAAGCAAACGAGCTAAATGATTTGCCCATTATTGCTATTTTACCCGGTAGTCGAAAACAAGAAATCACCAAAATGCTGAGCGTTATGTTAAGTGTGGTTGATGATTTTAAAGGGTATCAATTTGTCATCGCTGGTGCACCTAGTCAGGATTTTTCTTTTTATCAACAGTTTATTACCTCGGATAATATTAAATTCTTGTCTAATAAAACTTACGATTTGTTGCAGCACGCCACCGCTGCATTGGTTACTTCTGGGACAGCTACTCTAGAAACGGCCTTGTTTAAAGTGCCTGAAGTCGTGTGTTATAAAGGCAATTGGATTTCGTACCAAATTGCCAAACGAATCATTACACTCAAATATATTTCGTTAGTCAACTTAATCATGGATGCTGAAGTGGTTACTGAATTGATTCAAGAAGATTGTACTTCCTCAAGAATTAAGCAGGAATTAGCCAAGATTTTGCAAGCTGACCATCGTAAAAAAGTGCTGGAAAATTATGCCATTCTAGAAGAAAAATTAGGGGGTAAAGGCGCTAGTAGTACTACCGCAAGATTGATTGTGAAGGAGTTAAAATAATTCAATTCTTTAAATTCTTACTAAAATTTGTATTTTAGTAGGATGAACTTACTACGTTTCCCGCTTTTCAAATTCAGTATTGGCTTTCTAATAGGTCTAGTATCGGCCTATCATGTGTCGTTTACTTTCTTTTTTTTGATGGGCTTGACAGTTGTTGCTGTCCTTCTTTTTTGTATTGCCTATTTTTTGGTTACCAAAAATGACGTCTACCATTGGTTTTTTGATGGATCGGCACTTTGGCTTTCTATTGTGATAGGCATTAATGTTTTAACCTTACATACCCAAAGTAATTCCCCTTTTCATTACAATCAAGATCCATCTATTTATAAAAGTCCCCACGAGATTAAGGTGGTGATTAAAGAAAAACTAAAGAGTAACACGTTCAGCGATCGTTTTATTGTTTCGGTTGAAAGTATCAATGAACGCCATCAAACGGGGTTATTGCTACTGCACTTACAAAAAAACAAATATGCAAAACATCCTATAGTAGGGACACGACTTCGCTTTAATTCGGTGATAGTTCCCCATGCATTGAATAAAAATCCCAGCCAATTTGACTATGCTACTTATTTAAAAAACAAACAAATCTATGCCCAAATCTACTTGGTTCCCGAGGAGATCAGCTATCTGTCTACCCCAGAGAAATCCGTGTGGTATTTTGCCTCTAGTATAAGGGACAAAATCGTAGATAATCTTCATAAAAGTGGTTTTGATCCTAAAGCTTTGCCTGTTGCCATGGCCTTAATTTTGGGGCAGCAGCAAGATATTGACCCTAATATTGCCAAAGATTATCAATATGCTGGAGCGGTACATATATTGTCGGTTTCTGGATTGCATATCGGAAGTCTAGTTTTTTTTATCCACTTTTTGCTAGGGCCGATTCCTAATACCAAAAATGGACGTTTGTTAAAGTTGATAATTTCCTTATCACTGTTGACTCTCTTTGGTATTTTGGCAGGTTTAGCAGCGTCGGTAGTGCGTTCGATCACTATGTTTGCGATTCTTGCGATTGGACAGTATTTGAACAGAAGTACTTCTATTTTTCATACTTTAATGGTTTCCATGGTATTGATTTTACTATTTCAGCCCTATTTTCTTTTCGATGTGGGATTTCAATTGAGTTATGTGGCTCTTTTTTTTATTGTTTGGTTGCAACCCATGCTTACCTTGTTGTGGTCTCCCAAACATAAGATACTTCAATTTTTTTGGGACTTATTGACGGTTTCATTTGCGGCACAGATTGGAACATTTCCATTGAGCGTGTATTATTTTCATCAATTTCCAGGTTTGTTTTTTGTGACTAATTTACTCGTGCTTCCACTTATAGGAGTAATCATGTTTCTGGGTGTTGTGGTAGTAATTATCGCTTATTTTAGTATTGTACCTTTTTGGATTTTCAAACCACTAGAAATGGGGATTTCGTTTATGAATGCCATCATTCATCAGGTGGCTTCTTTTGAAAGTTTTATTTTTGTAGATATTCCCTTTAATGCTTGGTTGTTCTGGTCAAGTTTTATGTTGATTTTTACCTTTGTGTTCTGGGTCAAAAGGATTACGTTTTACCGAACAGTAGCAATTTTATTTGCCATAATCCTTTTTCAGATTTCCTTTTTTATTATCAAATTGAAGTACGAGTCAACCCAAGAATGGATAGTTTTAAACACCACTAAACAAACGATTGTTTGCGAACGCGTAGGGCAAAAAGTGGCAGTATTTGCGAATCAAAAAGACAGAGAAAATATCCTCAAAAATACTGCAGTACGGAATTATGTAACCGCCACATTCAGTGCTGTTTCAAAAATCACTCCCTTAGGTAATGTGGCTTACTTTCTAGGGAATCGAATTCTTATACTGGATAGTACAGTGGTAAAAATCCCCTTGATGCCTGTTGATATTGTACTCATTACTCATTCGCCAAAAGTCAATTTTGATCGCTTGTTGCAAAGTTGTAATCCCAAAAAAGTAGTGGTCGACGCTTCCAATTATAAGTCGCTAGTGACATTGTGGAAAAAATCGTGTAAACAAAAAAATATCCCTATTCACGTGACTAGTGAAAAGGGATACTTTGCGTTGAAAAAATAATTAACTAGAATGGTATGTACTTACGCTTTTTTCTTTCCTAAGAAACCATTGGCTACAGCTAACCATGCCGAAGGACCTCCTGCAACATAGCCAGTACTACCAAGACCCTCAAAATTTGTTTTACCGTTTTTTGTGGTCGCTTTTGCAAAGTGAACGGTTGGATAACCTTGTATGCCAAACGCTTGTTCTAATTCCGCGTTTTGTTTTTTGATTTCCGCGGTTTGGTACTGTTTTCTTGGATAATCTAATTCAACTAATACAACATTTTCTTTAGCCCAAGTAGTAAATTCAGGTGTTTTTAAGACCTCTTTTTGTAAACGAATACACCATCCACACCAATCACTTCCTGTAAAGAAAAGTAACAAGGGTTTGTTTTTTTTGTGGCTCTCTGTAATGGCTTCTTTCATATCAGTGTGCCATTTCAATTCATTTGATTGATTTTTATTGCCTGTACTTTGTGATTGACCTTCTAAGGAGCAAAAAGTAACCAATAAAAAGAGAATTATTTTTTTCATAGTGATTTAGTTTTGTACAAATGTAAAAATATTTTTGAGGTGTAAATGTCAGCTATTTTACTTCTTGCATTAATTTTCTAACCAAGGGCGAGAGCAAAATTAATAAAACACCAGCAATTAAGGCATAAATGGCCAATTGAAAATAGCCATCAGCATACACATTCAGTTTATCAATATTTGATGCGTTTTCAGAAGCTTCGGCAATATTTGCGCCTAAAATTCCAGCGAAGTACTGTCCATAAGCACTGGCTAAAAACCACATACCCATAATCACCGCTTGTGTTTTGGCCGGAGATAATTTGGTCATAGCAGACATTCCAATGGGTGATAAACATAATTCACCCAATGTAATCACAAACCATCCAAATGTAAAAATCCCCAAAGAAGTTCTTCCAAAACCATCGGCAAAAAACTTGGTGTAATAAAACACCCAGAACCCTCCAGCTAAGAACAAAAAGGCGAGTCCAAATTTCACCACTGTATTGGGTTCAATTTTTCTTTTGTTGAGCCATAGCCAAACGAGTCCTACTAAGGCGGCAAAGCCAATTACAAAGAAAGAATTGGCAGAGTTGTTCACGCCATTTGGACTCAATACAACACCTCCGATAGTGTTGTTCAAATTATTCACGGCAAACAAGCTCAGTGAACCACCACTTTGTTCGAAAAAAGCCCAAAAGAAGACTGAGAAAAGAATGAAAATCAAAGCAGCCCATAATTTCTTGTTTTCGGCTACTGAGAAATTTTTCATTTCGTAAAACAAATACAGTATCGAGGCAGGGCCAATGAAAATCATAAAATAATCGGTGTAGGTCGTATTGGCGACCATCACAATAATCAAAGGGATGATAAGTAATGAGCCAGCATACGTTATCCATTCTAATTTTTTTCTTTTGGCAACAAGTATTTCTTTTAAAGGTGAAAGTCCGATAGGGCCTAAACTTTTTTGGGTTTGGGTAAAAGTCAATAAACTAATAATCATTACGATGGCTGCAAAACCAAAGCCTACGTTCCAACGCAAGTGTTCTGGAACAATAGCTTGCCACATGGATCCTTCGGCCACGGCGATACAAATATATCCACCAATTAAGGCGCCTAAATTTACGCCCATGTAAAAAAACGAAAATCCTGCATCACGTCGTGGATCATTTTCGGGGTATAATTGCCCTACCATTGAAGAAATATTAGGCTTAAAAAAACCGGTACCTACTATGGTAAAACCTAGTCCAGTAAAGAAAAAATTCTTCGGATCTAGTGCCAAAATAACACTGCCAATTATCATTAGAATTCCGCCCCAAAAGAGTGATTTTCGAAGGCCTAAAATTTTATCAGCAAACAATCCGCCAATAAAAGTAAAGGCATATACCCAAGCTTGCGTAGCACCATATTGTAAATTGGCCACACGTTCATTCATTCCTAAATGGCCAACCATAAAGACGACCAACATGCCTCGCATACCATAGAAACAAAAGCGCTCCCACATTTCGCTGAAGAATAAATACCACAATTGTTTCGGGTATTTTCCTTTAAAATTTTGTATTTCTTCTAACGTTATATTTGATTCCATGTAATTCTTTTCCGTATTATTAATTTATTCCTTTTTCTTTCATGACTTTATTAAGCTCTTTGACCAAAGCAAACATAAGTAAAGTGGCAAAAAGTAATAGTCCAAAGTTGATCCAGAAAAAATTAGCTTTATTTTCATAAGTGTCCCACATACTAGCCAAAACGCCACTTAATTTGTTTCCAATGGAAGTAGCCAAAAACCAGCCACCCATCATCAGGGACGTGATGTTTTTGGGACTTAATTTTGAAACGACTGACAATCCCATCGGACTCAAGAATAGTTCTCCAATGGTTATAACACCATAATTTGCCACTAACCACCATACTGATACTTTCTCGGAACCGTTGCTACCAATATGCACCGCTGCGATCATAACTAAAACCGATAAAGCAGAAATGAGTAAACCAAAAGCAATTTTGGTTGGAGTAGAAGGTTCTTTTTTTCTTCCTCTTAAAAAGGTAAATAAGGCCACTACCAGTGGTGTTAAAAGAATCACCCAAGCCGGATTAATGGACTGACTCAAATTGGCCGACCACGTGTAGATTTTGCTTTCTTCTTGTGGTAATTTATCTTTAGCAACATTCCTAAAATACAAAGGATAGTCAACTGTTTTGATCACTTTTCCATCCTTTTTTTGGATTCTAAAAGCTGCATCGTAAAGGGCAACAGAATCTTTTTTATAGGTTAGTGTATCGGTTAGAACTAATCTAGAGCCTATTTGTTGGGCTACACCAGTTAATTCTCTATCTGTATATTTGTCTCCCCAATTGTTTAAGGCAGAACCATTCAATTTGAAAACAGCCCAAAATAAAATAACAACGGCAAAAATGGAAAGTAATGCTCCTATGGGGCGTTTGTCTTCTACTTTGGCTTTAAAATAAAGACTAGCGTAAAAGAAAATTACCGGAATACAAGCAAATACAAAGGCATCGGTACTGTCTGAACCAAAAATGGAACTATCTAGATTGGTTTCTGAAGTAATTCCTTTGATTAACCATCCAATTACACCAAATAATAGGGAAGGTAAAAGGATAAAAAGTACAATTTTGTAAAAGGGCATGTCGCCTTCTTGAACTCCTTTTTTCTCGGTTTTATCTCCATAATGCTTGGTTCCTAATAGGAAAATAAAGACTCCCAAAAACATTCCCACTCCAGCAGCCATAAAAGCTTCTTGCCATCCGAAAAGAATTTTTAGTGCCGCTCCAAAGAAATTACAAATAAAAGCACCAACATTGATTCCCATATAGAAAATATTGTAGCCTTCGTCTTTTTTGTCTTTAAATTCTTCATCATTATAGAAATTACCTAATAAGGTCGAAATATTGGGTTTGAAAAAACCATTTCCTACAATAACCAATGTCATAGCGGTGTACAACATCGGGATGCTATGTACTCCCATAATGAGGTAACCAGCACCCATCATTAGCCCTCCTAGAACAATTGATTTTTTATAGCCCAAATAGCGATCTGCAATCAACCCACCAATGAAGGGTGTTAAGAAAACCAACGCAATGAAAGTTCCGTATAAATCAGAAGCTTCTTTTTCGGTCATCGAAAATCCAGACTCTACATCTTTGAGGTAAAGGGTGAATATTCCGATCATTAAATAATAGCCAAAACGTTCCCACATTTCGGATAAGAACAAAAACGGTAGTGCTTTAGGATGACTTTTCCACATAATATAATTGTATTAAATAAGAAGCCTACAAGAGGGATTCTTGTAGGCTATAATAAAGTAGGTTTCGATTAACGAATACCGTGCATCATCTTTTTCAAAAATGGAGTCAAGGCAAATAGAATCAAGGAAGCGATTCCAGTTAAAACCACAAATACCATAAAGAATTCGAAAAGGTTATGAATTTCAAAACCTGCAAAAACAGGATTATTTGGACTGATTTGATTAGTGTCTAATAACTGTAATTGTTCTGCTGTTGGTACTACTTTTTTGTCCAAAACAGCTTGCAAATCGATACCTAATTCTTTTGCTTTATTAAATTTGTCTCCTGTAGCTGGCAAGATAGAACCTAGTGTTCCAGCCAAAGCATAACCTGCAGCATTCGATAAAAAGAATACCCCGTACAGTAATGAAGAGAAACGTTTTGGAGATAATTTTCCAACCAATGATAATCCAATTGGTGATAAACACAACTCAGCACAAGTTTGAATCAAGTACAATAAAATCAACCAATAGATGGCTAATAAACCATTGTTACCTAAATCTTTTACATTGTGAGCAATAATAAAATAACTGATAGCGATTAATCCTAAACCAAAAGCTTGTTTCATTGGAGAAATAGGTTCTCTTCCTTTTTCTCTTAATTTATCCCAAAGTAAACTAAACGGAACGGCAAACATCACCACAAATAATCCATTAAAAATTTGAACCATCGAAGGAGGCATATTCCAACCAAAAAAGTTCCTGTCGGTTTGGTTATCAGCAATAAAAGTTAAGGAAGAACCGGCTTGTTCAAAAGCAGCCCAGAAGAAAATCACGAAAAAGGCAACAATATAAATAACCAAAATACGATCACGTTCCACCTTGGTCAAAGAAGTATCTGAGATGATTAGACCAGCCAACGCCAATCCACTAGCATAAATGATAGAATAAATAATATTTTGACCTAAATAAAAATGGAAAGCCAATCCTAAACCTACAAATCCTAGGATAGCTAAAAGTAGTGCTTTTGAAGAGAATACAGCAACTTGAGATTCTCCTTCTTCAAAATCGCCTGCTTCATTTTTAGAAGGTAAGCCACCAATAGGTCGTCCTTCTGGTGTCACTACATATTTATCTTTCAAGAAATAAAATACGGCTGTACCTAAAATCATCGCAATCGAAGCGGCTAAGAATCCCCATTTGAACGCATGAATATCTCGCAATCCATCAACATCTTTAACATCACCAATAAGTGGGCAAATCAATTGACCTAAAAAGGCCCCTAAGTTAATTCCCATATAGAAAATAGTAAAAGCGGTATCCAATTTGCTTTTTTCTTGTTTTGGATACAAACTCCCCACCATGCTTGAAATGTTTGGCTTAAAGAATCCGTTTCCGAAAATGATAATTCCTAATGCTACCCATAATAAAGTATTAGCCAAAGATCGATTAGGTTCAAATATACTAGCACTAAAAAACAAAAGCAATTGTCCAATGGCCATCATTAAACCGCCTAACATAATACAGTTTCTGTTACCAAAAAAACGATCCGCAATAAAACCACCCAACATAGGGGTTAAGTAACACAATCCAAGGAAACCACCATAAATTAAGGAAGCATCGGCTTCTTTCATCAATAAGGCATTCACCATAAATAGCGTTAAAATGGCACGCATTCCATAGAAATTGAATCGTTCCCACATTTCTGTTCCAAACAATACCCAAAGTCCTTTTGGATGTGCTGTTTTTACTTGTGTTTCTGTCATTTTTGTTTTTATATTAATTTTGTTAGGTTTATGTTATAAATTTTCAAGTATAAAGTTGGTCATTTTATTATACAGTTGGATTCGAGTTGCACCTCCAAAAACACCGTGATTTTTATCAGGGTAAATTTGCGAATCGAATTGTTTGTTGGCTTGAATCAACGCTTCCATCATTTGCATGGTGTTTTGAACGTGAACATTATCATCTGCTGATCCATGAATTAATAAATACTTCCCTTTTAACTTTTGAACATGATTAATAGGTGAGTTGTTATCGTATCCTGTTGGATTTTCTTGTGGGGTTTGCATGTAGCGCTCGGTATAAATACTGTCGTAAAAACGCCAATTGGTTACCGGAGCCACGGCAATCGCCATTTTGAATACATCATTTCCTTTCAAAATACAATTGGAAGCCATGAATCCTCCAAACGACCAGCCAAAAATACCGATTCTGGATGGATCTACAAAAGCATACTTGCCAATGGTTTTGGCAGCGTCAATTTGATCGATAACTTCGTATTTTCCTAATTCTTTTTGGGTTACTTTTTTAAATTCAGCTCCTTTAAATCCAGTTCCTCTTCCATCTACACAAGCTACGATGTATCCTTTTTGAGTCAAGGATAAAAACCAATAATCATTAGCATCTAACCAATCATTGGCTACTTGTTGTGAACCTGGCCCTGAATATTGAAACATAAATACTGGATACTTTTTGTTCGGATCAAAATCTTTGGGTTTGAAAAACCACATGTTTAGCTCTACACCTTTTTCTGTTTTTAACACCGAAAATTCTTTGGTAGGTAATTGGTAGGCTTTTAATTTATTAGATAATGCTTCGTTGTTTTCTATCACTTGTACTAGTTTTCCCGACTTGCTTTCGTTTAAAGAATAAACAGGAGGTTGCGTTGCACTTGAAAAACTATGGATAAAATATTGAAAATTTGGACTAAAAGTAGCTGAGCTTGTTCCCGTATTTGAGGTTAATCGAACTTTGTTTTTGCCATCCAAATCTATGCGATACACGTCGCGGTTGATTGAGCCATTTTCAACAGATTGGTAAAAAATAGTTTTGGTTTTTTCGTCGAAGCCATAGTAATTAGTTACTTCCCAATTGCCTTTGGTGACTTGGTTTTTTAACTTGCCAGCAGCATCGTAAACATAAATATGATTGAAACCATCTTTTTCGCTGGTCCAGACAAAACTGTTGTCTTTTAGAAAGGTTAGGTTGTCTGTAACATCAATATATGCGTTGTCTTTTTCGTTCAAAACTACTTTAGAAACTCCTGAATTACCATCGATAAACAATAAATCTAAGTTGTTTTGATGACGGTTCAAGACTTGCGCCGATAATACGTTAGCGTCGTTTGTCCACTGTAATCGCGCAATGTAAAAATCAGAGTAAGTGCTTAGGTCAACTTTTTTCTTTGCTTGCGTGTTTACATCATAAAGGTGCAAGGAAACAACGGCATTTTTTTCTCCCGCTTTTGGGTATTTGAAGGTTTGTGTTGTAGGATATAAATTTTTCTCAAAAATGCTCATCGAGAATTCTGGAACTTCCGATTCGTCGAATCGAATAAAGGCTATTTTTTTGCTATCGGCACTCCAATCAAAGGCTTTTACAAAGGCAAATTCTTCCTCGTAAACCCAGTCGGTAATTCCGTTGATGATGCTATTCTTTTTTCCATCTGAAGTAATTGATGTTGTCGTTTTTGAAGCGATGTCGTAAACAAACAAATTATTGTCTTTTGCATAAGCAATTTTTTTTCCGTCTGGTGAAAAAGTAGGCTCCTGCACCGGAAAATCAAATAATCGCACCAGTTGATTGGTTTCGATATTGAATAAAAAATACGTAGCGGTAAAAGAATGGCGAAAAATAGGTGTAGTGCCGTTGGCAATTAGGATTGATTTTTCGTCTTGGCTAAAACTGTAGCTATCAATGCCGTCATTTAGTAGAGGAAAATCTTTGGTGTCTAATAAAGTGCGAACTTTTTGAAGAGAAGCATAGTTGTACAAATCGATTTGCTTGCTTCTGTTTTCTCTGTTGCTATTCAAAACCGTGTATTGATTTGTGTTTTTCATAGCCTGTAAAGCGTCCATTCCTTTGGCTCTAAACGCCCCTGAATAAATGGATTCTACTGTTATTTTTTGTTGTCCAAAAACGGTGAACACACTAACGAAAAATAAGAGAGACAATAGTTTTAATTTCATAAAATTTCAGAGATTATTTGTGCTAATTACTGTTGTTGGTTTTTACTACAAAACCGACTGTACTTTTGAGTTATATTTAAAACGACGCCAATTTTAATAAAAAAAAAGCAATAAATGGTCATTTGGTGTGTTAAAACTTAGTAATAAATATAAAGTAACTTATTGAATAATGTGTCTTTCTGAACTCTTAAAAAAAAACCAAAACCGTATATTTGCGAAAATTAATTTTAATTGCTTGAAAATGAATAATACTATCGCTGGATTTTCTAAATTGTCTAAGGATGAAAAAATAAACTGGATTGCTAATCATTATTTTGCCACTCCTGACGAAGCGATTGAAACGGTTAAGAAATATTGGAATTCAGACAAAGTGTTGCAGCAATTGCATGATGAATTTATTGAAAACACGATATCTAATTTTTATGTACCTCTTGGGGTTGCGCCAAATTTTTTAATTAATGGAAGGAACTATACCATTCCTATGGCTATTGAAGAAAGTTCTGTAGTGGCAGCTGCTTCAAAATCAGCTAAATTTTGGGCTACTCGCGGTGGTTTTACAACAACAGTTGTTGCTACCGAAAAAATTGGACAAGTACATTTTTTATTTTCGGGAGATGAATCGAAATTGACTTCCTTTTTTACTCAAATTAAATCCTCTTTTTTTTCAGATACAGAAGCGTTGACACAAAATATGCGACAACGAGGAGGTGGTATTTTGAATATTGAATTGAGAAACAAAACCGATTTGATTCCAAATTATTATCAATTGCATGTCACTTTTGAAACCAAGGATAGTATGGGAGCTAATTTTATTAATTCCTGCTTGGAACAATTGGCTAAAACCTTGAAGAATCAAGCAAACTCCTATGATTTGTTTTCTACCGAGGAAAAAGAAATCGAAGTGATTATGAGTATACTTTCGAATTTTGTTCCCAATTGTTTAGTGCGAGCTGAAGTGTCTTGCCCAGTTGAAGATTTGAAAGAAAAACATATTGAAAATCCCGAAGTATTTGCGCAACGATTTGTTCAAGCCGTTCGTATTGCTGAAGTGGAGCCCTATCGCGCCGTAACCCACAATAAAGGAATCATGAACGGCATCGATGCTGTAGTGATCGCCACCGGTAATGATTTTAGAGCCGTTGAAGCTGGAGTTCATGCGTATGCCGCCAAAAATGGAGGATATTCAAGCTTGTCACATGCAACCATAGAAAATGGGTACTTTCGATTTTGGTTGGAAATTCCTTTGGCATTGGGCACCGTTGGCGGACTAACCGGTTTGCATCCTTTGGTAAAATTTTGTTTGGAAATGCTTGAAAAACCATCGGCCCAAGAGTTGATGGAAGTTGTAGCAGTAGCAGGTTTGGCACAGAATTTCGCAGCCTTGCGCTCTTTGACTACAACTGGCATCCAAGAAGGACATATGAAAATGCATTTGAATAATATATTGAATCAGTTTCAGGTGACTTCTGACGAACGTAATAGCATCAAACAACATTTTAAAAATGAAACCATTTCTCATAGTGCAGTAGTTCGTTTTATTGATTATTTACGAAATAAGCATTAACGATTATGGAACACACTTTCTATAGTAACGGAAAATTATTGTTAACGGGCGAATATCTGGTTTTGGATGGCGCCAGCGCTTTGGCTTTGCCTACTAAAATGGGACAAAGTTTACAGCTAATACCACAAGAAAACAAAAGCATACATTGGAAAAGTTTTGATGCCGATGGAAGCCTTTGGTTAGAAGAAAAGTTTGCAATTGCCGATTTTTTAAATTTCAAACCTGATGCTGAGGATTCAGTTAAAAACACCTTGTTGCATATTCTTCATCATGCGACGCTTTTAAAGGGGAAAGATTTTTCGTTTAACTCAGGTTTTCAAATCGAGACGCGACTCACTTTTCCTAGAAAATGGGGTTTAGGAACGTCTTCAACCTTGATTAATAATATAGCACAATGGTTTCAAGTTGATGCTTTTGAATTGCTCAAGAATAGTTTTGGTGGTAGTGGTTATGATATTGCTTGCGCTCAAAATGATACGCCTATTTTTTATCGTTTAGAAGAAGGTTTGCCAAGCGTAACACCTATAACATTTGCACCGAAATTTACTTCTAATTTGTATTTTGTGTATCTCAATCAAAAACAAAGTAGCAAAGAGGCAATTGCGGCTTACTTTAATAAGAAGCATCAAAATCTGAATGAAAATATCGAAAAAATAAACCAGTTAACTTTGGCTGTTGCTACAGCGCAAGATCTGCATTCTTTTTCTCGAGCCTTGCAGGTGCATGAAAACGAATTGAGTGCTATTTTAGAGATGTTGACCGTTCAAGAAGCTCTTTTTGCTGATTTTGAAGGTGTCATTAAAAGTCTAGGGGCTTGGGGAGGCGATTTTGTTTTAGTTGCTTCAGAAGATAATCCAACGAACTATTTTGTTGAGCGAGGATTTGATACTGTTATTCCATATAAAAAAATGATTTTATAAAAACACACACCCGTTTCTAGTAGTTAGAAACGGGTGTTTTTTAGGAATGCTAAATCAATAGCAGCTGTAATGTTTTCGATAAGAAATTTATCTTCTGGCCCAAACATCTACTTCTGCTCGGCTACCTATTAAGTTTCTAGTTCTGTATTCAAAACGAATTTTGTCTATTCTTCTTTTGAAAGATAGGTTGATAACTCTAGATTCTCCGCCATCTTTAATGTTGTTTCGCAATTCTACATCTTGCTTTTGTCCATTTTCAAAATAGATCGTCATTTTATTAAAGTTGACGGTATTTTTTCTAACCATGACTTTAAGTGCAGAATAACTACTTCTGCTTGATGGTCTAAAATCATCTTTTTCACCTGTTTTTTGTACGGTTTGTGTTCCAATTTTTTCCCATTGGCCGATTTTATTGGATGATCCCCAATTTTTGTTTTTGTCTCTGTTGCCTTGAGCTTCTACGGATGGTGCAAAAAGAGCTAATCCTAATGTGATTACCGCTAGTTTAAAATATTTTTTCATTTTATTGTTTAAGTATTAGACTTCTATTGTTAAATATTTGACAAATGTAATAAAATACCGAAACCCGTGGTTGTTATTAATTTTAAATTAACAATATTAAGTGGTTTTTAATAATTATATCGATTTTTTTTTCTTTTTTAAAATTTGATTTAGATTAAAAGTGATTTTGTCTAATTTACAAATAAAGAGGAGATAAAAAAAAGCCTTCTCGTTTTTACTACAACAAGAAGGCTTTTGATTTGATTTTATTGAAATGCTTTGATCTTACAATCCGAAAGCAGCTTTTACTTGGTCTACGAAATCTAATTTTTCCCAAGTAAACAAATCTACAGTAACGGTTTTTGTTAATCCGCCTGGAGCAGAGAACGTTTTGGTTACGGTTTCTGGAGTACGTCCCATATGTCCGTAAGCCGCTGTTTCGCTATAAATAGGGTTTCTTAATTTCAATCGTTGTTCGATGAAGTATGGACGCATATCAAAAATTTCTTCAACTTTCTTAGCGATTTCACCGTTAGTCAAATTCACTTTTGAAGTTCCGTAAGTTTCGATGAAAATACCCATTGGTTTAGCTACACCAATTGCATAAGAAACTTGTACTAAAATTTCGTCAGCTACACCAGCAGCTACTAAGTTTTTAGCAATATGACGAGTAGCATAAGCTGCACTACGGTCTACTTTACTTGGATCTTTTCCTGAGAAAGCTCCACCACCGTGAGCACCTTTTCCACCGTAAGTGTCTACAATGATTTTTCTTCCAGTTAACCCAGTATCGCCGTGAGGTCCTCCAATAACGAATTTCCCTGTTGGGTTGATGTGGTATTGGATTTTGTCATTGAATAAATGTGCGTGCTCTGGATTTTTAGCGATAATTCTTGGAATCAAAATATCAACAATGTCTTTTTTGATTTTAGCTAACATAGCAGTTTCTTCATCGAAATCGTCATGTTGTGTAGAGATCACAATCGCATCGATACGAGTTGGTTTGTTATCATCGCTGTATTCTAAAGTTACTTGAGACTTAGCATCAGGACGCAAATAGGTGATTTCATTATTTTCGCGTCTCAATATTGCTAATTCTTGTAGCAATTTGTGCGATAAATCTAGTGCCAATGGCATGTAGTTTTCGGTTTCATTGGTAGCGTAACCAAACATCATTCCTTGGTCACCCGCTCCTTGCTCTTCCTTGCTAGCTCTATCAACTCCTTGATTAATATCAGCTGATTGTTCGTGAATAGCCGAAAGAATACCACAAGAATTGGCTTCAAACATGTATTCGCTTTTAGTGTATCCAATCTTACGAATTACTTCACGAGCAATTTGTTGTACATCTAAGTACGTATTTGATTTTACTTCACCAGCCAAAATTACTTGACCTGTAGTTACTAAAGTTTCACATGCTACTTTGGAGTCTGCATCAAAAGCTAAAAAGTTATCAATTAATGCGTCTGAAATTTGATCAGCAACTTTGTCTGGATGTCCTTCACTTACAGACTCTGACGTAAATAAATAAGCCATAATAATTTGTATTTTAATAAATTAAGCGAGAAAAGTGAGATTGCTTGAAAAAACTAAAGGGGGAGTGTTCCTGCTTTAGCATTTTTTTTATACCGAAATAAGTATCAGTATTCATAATGAATGGTTCATTATGAAGAGGTTGCAATCAGTTCAAATTTTTCCTCTGTATTCGGGCGCAAAGGTATGAAACCATTTTTAATTTCAAATTAATCTTTACTTTTTTTTAAAACTTGTTAGGTTTGTGTTGCTCTGGAGGTCAATTTGTTAGTTTTGCAGTAAACGCTTCTTAAAACTTTGTAAAATGTTTTGCGGTTTGAAAAAAACATTGCACATTTGTGAAAACAAAAAACAAATAAAATGAATTTAGTCTCTTGTAAAATGATGAAAGCCATCCAGGATCATTCCTGCGGGTTGCCTATTGCACGTATTTAAACTCATTCAAAATATAGCAAAAGCCTCCCGCCAAAAACGGGAGGCTTTTTTATTTATACAAAAAAAATAATAATTAAAATTTGAATCTTATGAAACAGATCATCCAACAACAGTCCAAATCTCTAAATGTCAAGTCTATTAAGAATGCCAAGGCAATGGTTATGGGTATGTGTATGATTGAGATGTGCTGATTCTGAAAGTAAGTTTATAAATAACTTTTTTAAACCCTTTTGGAACTATTTCTAAAAGGGTTTTTTGTTACCAAAACGATTAAAAATACAATTAAAAAAAATTAAAAAATGAGTACTACTAAATTCGCCACCAAGGCACTACATACAGGACACGATACTACTAAGACGGCTGGAACACGTGCGGTTCCTATTTTTCAAACCAGTTCTTATGTTTTTAATAATTCTGAACACGCTTCTAATTTATTCAGTTTGTCAGAAGCGGGGTTTATTTACACTCGATTGAATAACCCAACAAATGATATTTTAGAACAACGTTTAGCAGCGTTGGAAGGAGGTATTGGAGCTGTAGTTACCGCATCGGGTACAGCTGCAATAGCTACAACTTTATTGGTACTCTTAAAAGCTGGGGACCATATTGTAGCTTCCAACAGTTTGTATGGAGGGACATATAATCTTTTGAGTGTGACTTTGCCAAGACTTGGAATTACAACAACTTTCGTTGATCCATCGGAAGCGGTGAATTTTACTAAAGCCGCTACAGAAAATACGAAAGTCTTTTTTGCCGAATCGTTAGGGAATCCAAAATTAGATGTTTTGGACCTAAAAGCTATTTCGGCTGAGGCTCAATCGCTTAAAATTCCTTTCATCGTGGATAACACTGTTCCTTCTCCCTATTTGCTCAATCCGATTGAATTTGGCGCGAATATTGTAATTCACTCTTTAACGAAATACATTTCTGGAAATGGAACTTCTTTGGGAGGTGTAATCATTGATGCAGGAACTTTTGACTGGAGCAGCGGAAAATTTCCTGAGTTTACAGAACCTTCTGCAGGCTATCACGGTTTAGTGTATCACGAAGCGTTAGGGAATGCTGCTTTTATTGCCAAAGTTCGTATCGAAGGATTACGAGATTACGGAGCAGCACTGAGTCCGTTCAATGCTTTTCAAATCATTCAAGGCCTAGAAACTTTGCCCATCCGAGTCCAGAAGCACAGCGAAAACGCCTTGGCCTTGGCCCAATGGTTAGAGCAAGAAGATGCCGTTGCTTGGGTCAATTATCCAGGTTTGTCCTCGAGTAAACATTACGATTTGGTAACGCGCTATTTACCTAATGGTCAGAGTGGTATCGTAACTTTCGGACTCAAAGGAGGATTCGAAGCAGCGAAAAAAGTAGCCGATGAAACGAAGCTTTTTTCACTCTTGGCCAACATTGGAGATACGAAGTCGTTAATCATTCATCCAGCGAGTACCACACATCAACAATTGTCCGATGAAGACCAAGTAACAACAGGAGTGACCAAAGATTTGATTCGACTCTCGGTCGGATTAGAAGACATAGAAGATTTAAAAGCCGATTTAAAAGCTGTGTTCGATAGCTTTTCAGATTAAAAAAAAGATAAACATATAAAAAACAATCATCATGATAACAAATATAACCTTCCGTAAAATAGTTTCTTTCTTTAGTAGAAAAAACATCAAAAACAAAATAGAAATAGTAGACCAAACCGTACACGAGTTGATTCATCCACGTTTTATTATGGATAAATCTTCTGAAGCTACGAATGAAACTACTAAAAAATCAATGTTGTTTCATATGTATTCTAACGAAAACGATACGCTTTTCATTTAAAGAATATACCATTCAATAAGCTAACAATAACCAAGTTCACAATTGATTTGTAACTTGGTTGTTGTTTTAAAAATTTGCGTGTTAAAAAAATAAATAGTTACTTTGCAGCTTTAAGTTCACAAACGTATTGAAATGTTATAAAGAAAGGCGGAGGGATTAGACCCAATGAAGCCTTAGCAACCCTTCGGAAATCGAAGAAGGTGCTACATTCTATTCGCCTAGCGAAAAAGATAACGCAACAAAATACCTCTAGTCTCCGCTAGTTTTTCTTTCTAATGTTTCCAAATACAAATCAACAACAACAAAGATTTGAGATTGGAAAATAAACCCAACATACTTACCCTTACTAATTTTACCACCGAAAGTGGTGCTTTTTATGCTACGCTAAACTTAAGTTATCAAGTTTTTGGACCTGCTTTGCACACGGCTCCTATTGTGGTTGTAAATCACGCCTTGACAGGAAACTCACAAGTGATTGGCGCAACAGGCTGGTGGAATGATTTAATTGGTTCTGCAAAAACTATCGACACTCAAAAATATACCGTTCTCGCCTTTAATGTGCCAGGCAATGGTTTTGATGGAAGTGTTATCGAATCTTATTTGGATTTTACTGCTCGTGATGTGGCGCAGCTTTTTAATTTAGGTTTGGAACAACTCGAGATTAATAGTGTTTATGCCATTATTGGAGGCTCTGTTGGTGGAGGAATTGCTTGGGAAATGGCCGCTTTGTCGCCACAACTCGCTCAGCATTTAATTCCAATTGCAACGGATTGGAAAGCGACCGATTGGTTGATGGCCAATTGCTATTTGCAAGAACAAATTCTGAATAACTCCTCTCGCCCAATTGAAGACGCAAGAATACACGCGATGTTGTGTTACCGCACTCCAGAATCGTTTGAAGCTAAATTCAACCGAACGATTAATAGCGAATTGGGTGTTTTTAATATCGAAAGTTGGTTGGCGCATCATGGAGAGAAATTGCAACAACGGTTTCAATTGGCTTCTTATAAATTGATGAATCAGTTGTTGAAAACCATTGATATCACTCGAGGAAGAGGTTCTTTTGAAAGTGTGGTAGCGCCTATAACGGCAAACATTCATATCATTGGAATCAATACCGATTTGTTTTTTACCCCAACGGAAAACCGAAAAACAAATCTAGAATTACAACAATTACAGCTTCAAACATCGTATCAAGAAATTGATTCTATTCACGGACACGATGCTTTTTTGATAGAATTTGAACAGTTGCATCGTTTGCTTGCTACGGTTTTTGAATAGTTGAAAAAATGAGATTCCACTAAAAATTTTTTTGGAATCTTGCGTGAGGGATAGCAGCTGGCTACCAATGTAGCGCGTATAGCCCGACCCTGTTAAAGAAAGGGGCTTTGTAAACGGTGCTATAAATAAGCCCCTTTTTTTAACAGGGTCACGCCCAAATTAAAATGAGGGGAAATATAAAAATGAAGTAAATAAAAGGAGTTGAATGACTCGTAAAATAGAATAAAATGAAAATATTAAAATTCGGTGGAAAATCATTAGCGAATGGCGATGGATTGAATAAAGTTTTGGCGATACTTTTAGACAAAGTGTTGAAGGGAGAAGAATTTGCTGTGGTTGTTTCGGCAAGAGGAAATGCAACGGATGAGTTGGAAGATTTGTTAGCGATAGCGTCTAAAAATGAAAACTACAAACCTTTGTTCGAGAAATTTAAAGCCTATCAACAAGCGGATTACCCAACGGTGGATTTGTCGGAGGAATTTACCGTGCTAGAAAAATTGTTCGAAGGCGTAAGTTTGATTGGCGATTATAGCGAAAAAATCAAAGACCAAGTCTTATCGCAAGGCGAATTACTTTCGGCCAAATTGATTACAGCTATTTTGAAAGAAAAAGGTATCAACGCCAATTTTGCTGACGCTAGAGCATTAATCAAAACCGATGGAAAATTTGGTGATGCGCAACCTATTGAGCAAATTTCTAAGAAAAATGTGGTGCAGTTTTTTAAACAACACAGCGATAAAGTCAATATAATTACTGGTTTTATTGGTTCAAATAACAAAAACGAGGCAACGACTTTGGGCAGAAACGGAAGTAACTACACGGCATCGCTTTTTGCGAATTATTTAAATGCATCCGAATTGCAGAATTTTACGCACGTGGATGGAATTTATACCGCCAATCCAGAATTAGTAGAAGATGCTAAAAAAATTGACTTTTTGTCGTTTAACGAAGCCAATGAGCTAGCCAATTTTGGCGCTACTATTTTGCACGCCAAAACTATTATTCCACTTTTGGAAAAAAATATTCCGCTGCGAATTTTAAATACGTTCAATCACGAAAACAAAGGGACTTTGATTACTTCGAATGCTGGAAAGGAAGGAATTAAAACGCTTTCGGTTTTGGAGAATGTTGCTTTGGTCAATTTAGAAGGTCGAGGTTTGCTTGGAAAAACGGGTGTTGACGCGCGTATTTTTAGAGTGATGGGTGATAATGATATTAGTGTAAGTATTATTTCGCAAGGGTCATCTGAACGTGGTATTGGCTTGGTTGTTGCCGCAGACAAAGCGAGTAAAGCGATGATAGAATTGGAAAAAGAATTCGAAAATGACTTTTATTCCAAAGATGTAAATAAAATTTCGGTTACTGATGAAGTTTCAGTAATCTCGATTATCGGTCAGGATTTGAGTACGTTTCACAAACCTTACACGGCTTTAATCAAAAACAAGATTGTTCCGATTTTGTTCAACAACACCGTGACTGGGAAGAACGTGAGTTTGGTGGTGCATAAATCTGAATTGAACCGTGCGTTGAACGTAATTCACGGTGAAATTTTTGGGGTCTCGAAGAAAATTAATATTGCAATTTTCGGACACGGATTGGTAGGAGGAACGTTGATTAACCAAATTTTGGAATCGGCAGATGCGATTGAAAAACGCAAGGACATCCGATTGAATGTTTTTGCGATAGCCAATTCTAAAAATGTGTTGTTGAATAAAAATGGAGTATCGCCGAATTGGAGAAACGAGATTCAAACGCACGGACATTCCTACACTATAGATGAGGTTATTGCTTATGCCAATGAACATCATTTAGAGAATTTAATTGCTATCGATAATACGGCTAGTGCAACTTTTGTTGAAAATTATATTCCATTAATTGAAAGCAGTTTCGACTTGATTTCTTCTAATAAAGTGGCCAATACATTGAGCTATAGTTTTTATAAAAAATTGAGAAAGGTTTTGGATGAAAATCAAAAAAGTTATTTGTACGAAACCAATGTTGGTGCAGGTTTACCTTTGATAGACACCATCAAATTGTTGCATTTGTCAGGTGAAAATATCACCAAAATCAAAGGAGTATTTTCTGGCACATTAAGTTATTTGTTCAATAATTTCTCAGCCAAAGATGTTCCGTTTAGCGAAATTTTGAAAGAAGCTATCGACAACGGTTACACGGAACCCGACCCAAGAGAAGATTTATGTGGTAACGACGTAGGTAGAAAATTGTTGATTTTGGCGAGAGAATTGGATTTGCAAAACGAGTTTGATGAGATTGCAATCCAAAATTTAATTCCAGAACATTTGCGTGAAGGCGATGTGTCGACTTTCTTGAATAAACTAAAAGAGTTCGACCCTATTTATGCCAAAATAAAAGCGGAACAACAACCCAACCACGTTTTACGCTATATTGGAGAATTGTCTGGCGATTTGCAAAACGACAAAGGAAATCTAGAAGTGAAATTAGTTTCCGTACCTTCGGATACCGCTTTAGGAGGTTTGAAAGGCTCGGATTCTTTCTTCGAAATTTACACCGAATCGTATGGCGACAGACCTATTGTGATTCAAGGAGCAGGAGCAGGGTCGGCAGTGACGGCGAGAGGTGTGTTTGGAGATATTTTGAGGTTGTCGGATAAAGGGTAAAAGCCCCCTAGCCCGCCTAGGCGGGGAATGAAAAGTATTATTATATCAAGTATTAATTATAAAAAGACTTACCTCCAGTCTTATACTCCCTCCCTTTTTGGGGAGGGCTGGGGAGGGGCTGATATGAAAGTAACATTAAAAAGAGTAAACGAAAATTTCCATTTCGAGTTAAAAAATGACAGAGGTCATCTAGTAAATGTAGATGCGCGTCCTGAATTTGGTGGAAATGATATGGGACCAAGCCCAATGGAATTAGTATTGATGGGGGTTGCAGGTTGCAGTGGCATCGATATGATTTCAATTTTGAAAAAGCAACGTCAAGAAATCACCTCTTTCAAAGCTGAGGTAGAAGGAGAACGCGTACAAGTGGGCGAAGCCAAACCCTTCAAAGACATTCACGTAGTGTTTTATTTGGAAGGTGACATTATCCCAGAAAAAGCGGCTCGTGCAGCACAACTTTCTTTTGAGAAATATTGTTCTGTTTCCAAAACATTAGAACCAACCGCAACCATTCACTACAAAGTGGTTTTGAACGGAGAGGAATTATAAATTATTCAAGCAAAAAAACACAGATTGCACAGATTTACACAGATTTGTCAGTTTGTTTTTGAAATTTAAAACAATAAGAATTTGTGCAAATTCGTGCAATTCGTGTTAAAAACAAAAAAATAAATGAACGAACAAGATTTTGGTTTTGAAACCCAAGCCATTCGCGGTCAGATAGAGCGATCACAATATTTAGAGCATTCGGTGCCTTTATACTTAACCTCAAGTTTTGTGTTTGAGGATGCCGAAGATATGAGAGCTTCATTTGCAGAAGAAAAAGAGCGCAATGTATACAGCCGCTACAGCAACCCCAACACCATTGAGTTTATTGATAAAATTTGCAAAATGGAAGGTGCAGAATCCGGTTATGCTTTTGCATCAGGAATGGCTGCCATCTATTCTACGTTTGCAGCTTTACTGAAGTCGGGCGACCATATTGTTTCGTCGAGTAGTGTTTTTGGTGCTTCGCATTCTTTGTTTATGAATTATTTTCCAAAGTGGAATATCCAAACGACCTATTTTGATATCAATCAACCGGAAACTATAGAAAGCTTTATTCAGCCCAACACCAAGATTCTTTATGCCGAATCTCCAACGAATCCAGCCATTGATATCATTGATTTGGAATTATTGGGGGCCATTGCCAAAAAACACAATTTGATTTTGATTATCGATAACTGTTTTGCTACGCCATACATTCAACAACCTATCAAATGGGGAGCAGATTTGGTGATTCATTCGGCAACCAAATTAATCGATGGACAAGGAAGAGTGTTAGGAGGGATTACCGTTGGAAGGTCGGATTTGATTAAAGATATTTATCTTTTTTCTCGTTTGACAGGACCTTCTTTGTCGCCATTTAACGCTTGGGTATTGTCTAAAAGTTTAGAAACTTTGGCGGTTCGTGTCGATAGACATTGTGAAAACGCTTTGAAAGTAGCTGAGTTTTTGGAAAATCATCCGCAAGTCAATAAAGTGAAATATCCTTTCTTGAAATCGCATCCGCAATACGAAATTGCCAAAAAACAAATGAAATTAGGAGGAAACATCGTGGCCTTCGAAATCAAAGGTGGACTTGAAGCGGGAAGAGCGTTTTTGGATAAAATAAAATTGTGTTCGTTATCGCCTAATTTGGGAGACACTAGAACTATTGTAACGCATCCAGCCTCAACCACACATAGTAAATTATCAGTAGATGAGCGTTTGGCGGTTAGCATTACTGATGGTTTGGTACGTGTTTCCGTGGGATTAGAAACTGTTGAAGATGTGATTGCCGATTTAAATCAGGCGTTGTCATAAAAAGTTTTAATTATTGATTCACATACAATAACCCACGGTTGAAACTGTGGGTTTTGTGTTTATATTATTAAAAAGTATACTTTTGTTACATAATAAGGTAAAGATTGCTTTATGTAGAATCAGCAATCGGTAATCGTCAACCCCAATTAATTATGCTTTCAAAAAAAACGAAATACGGAATTAAAGCCCTTACTTTCTTAGCTCGTCGAGAAGATAACACGCCCGTTCAAATTGCCGAAATTGCTAAAGCAGAGCATATTTCTTTGAAGTTTTTGGAAAGTATTTTATTGCTATTACGGCATTCGGGTTTTTTGGGTGCCAAAAAAGGAAAAGGTGGCGGATACTATTTAATTAAAGAACCTAAAGACATTAATATGGCTAAGGTTTATCGCATACTCGAAGGACCTATTGCCTTATTGCCTTGCGCTAGCCATAATTTTTATGAACCCTGCGATGACTGTAATGACGAAGCCACATGTGCCGTCCGAAAACTGATGATGGAAGTCAGAGACAATACTTTGATGATTCTAGAGAATAACACCTTGGCAGACATTGCTTTTTAAAAATTAACCGCAAATTCACAAATTTTAACTAGGTTTTAAAATTTGCGAATTTGCGGTTCTTTGTTATGCTTTTAGTTGCCGTTTTGGTTCTAGAAAGTTTATTTAGTGGTGAGAGAAAATTAAAAA
The DNA here is from genome assembly GCF_002017945.1 of Flavobacterium sp. LM5. Lineage (NCBI taxonomy): Bacteria > Pseudomonadati > Bacteroidota > Flavobacteriia > Flavobacteriales > Flavobacteriaceae > Flavobacterium > Flavobacterium sp. LM5. Next base: position 767,413 of record NZ_MUFX01000001.1, read on the forward strand.
ATCAATTTATACCCAACAAAAAACAGCATCATTGCTATGGCATTTCTTAGGAATAAATCTGGAACTTTTCCACTGAGCATGCTTCCTATGTAAATTCCTGGTAGAGACCCCATTAATAATTGCACTAATAGTCCATAGTCCATATTGCCCATAGATGCGTGACCAAAGCCAGCCACAAGCGTTAAAGGAACGGCGTGTGCAATTTCGGTACCTACTAATTTTGGGGTAGGTAAAAGTGGATACAAAAAAAACAGCGTTACAGTTCCCAGGGCACCAGCACCAATAGACGTCAATGTCACTGTTGCACCTAGCATCACTCCAATAGCTACAGTTAGAAAATTTTGAGTCTTACTTTCACTATGAAATTTATCTCCTGCGTGTTTTTGAGAAAATACCAATAATTTCTTTTTGAAAATTATCGCAATAGAGGTGATCAATAACGCCCAGCCTAGACTGTATTTGATGATGCTATTCAGTCCCGAAATATCAGCCTTAAAACTTTCTAAAATCCATAAGGTTACAGTAGCAGCAGGTAAACTTCCTAGCGAAAGCCATCCCACAATGGTCCAATTGATATTGCTTTTTTTATTGTGAACAAATATCCCTCCCATTTTGGTAAAAGCTGCATACAATAAATCAGTTCCTACAGCAGTTGTTGGAGGAATACCAAACCAAAGCAATATAGGAGTCATCAATGAACCCCCACCAACACCTGTCATTCCTACTACAAAGCCAACTACTAAACCAGCAATTACAAAACCTATTTGAAAATCCATTAATTTATTTTTTTTTGGCAAATATAAATAAATTTACAATAATCCTATGGATTTAGTAGAATATAATTTGCAGCTATTTAAAACAAGTTTAACTAGTTTTTGTTTTTTTAATTTGACTATTTTTGAAGTCTAAAATTGTTGCTTTTCTCCTTTTTCAAAAGAATTTTATTCCATGCCTTTATACAAAACTATAGTGCTTTCCGGAACAACCTCGCTTTATGTTTGGCATATAACTGAGCCTTTTTCAGCATTAGAGGAACAAGTAACTTTAAACCCAATAAGTCTCCAAAGGCTCGATAGAATGAAGTCACAACTGCATCAGCGCGCCTTTTTGAGTGTTAGAAAATTACTTGCCGTGGCAGGTTATACAGATTTTGATTTGTTTTATGATGCTACGGGAAAACCACATTTAAAGGATGCAAAATATATTTCTATCACTCATTCACACGAATTTGCGGCTATTATTGTAAGTGATCAAGCTGTGGGCATTGACATTGAATTGCAACGAGAAAAAATTATTAGAATAGCAGATAAATTTGTGGATACCGAAGAGTTAAGTAGATTAAAAAGCTTTTCTATTGATGATTTTGTTCGAATATTAACCGTTAAATGGGGTGCCAAAGAGGCCATTTTCAAAATATGCAACGAGAAAGGTATTAGTTTTAAAAATCATATCAAAGTCGGTCCATTTGAGTTAGGCCAAAAGGAAACTACTGCCATTTTGGATTTCGAAAAAAAGCAGCAATGCTTTACTATTTGCTTTGATGAGTTCGATTCTTTTACTTTAGTTTATGCTTTTGAAAATAATTATATTTGTATATAATAAAATCAGTTTATTTGGTCTCAAAACCCAAAAAGAATACGAAATTCCATCTGAACTAAAAAACAACAAAAAACTAACACATGAAAACTCTAGTTAAAAAGACTGTTTTTAAATCTAATGATGAGGTTATTGAATTGATGTTGGAAAGTAAAAAGCAATCTAAAATCGAAAGTCAAGAACGCTATAATACCGAAGAGTTTCAAGAGATTTTGAAAAAGTTACGCCAGTTGAAAAAAGAAAAAAAATGAGTTATCCTTTTTTATTTGATGGTGGAACTAATAATAGTTATTTTTTTGAAACGGAATTGGAAGTTGTTTATGAAATAAAATTTCGTCCTTCAGATTACTTGTTGGGAAATCCAAAGGCGCCTTACGCTCACTTAATTTTTGAATTTATTATTGAAATTGTACATAATCCTCTGGGAAAGAATCCTCCTTTAGACAAATTAGTTTCAACCACGATTTCTGATATTTTAAAAGATTTTTATTTAAAAAAAGAGCAATCTATCTGTATATATATATGCGATTCATCTGATGGAAAACAAGAACTTCGTAGACGAAAATTTGATAATTGGTTTTATACGCATAATCAATTTGGATTGGTCAAAATAGACGAACATATCCGTGATTCTAAAGGAATTTATTACCCTATTTCTTTAATTATTCAAAGAAATAATCCTTATTTTTCAGAAATAATTGATGGATTTAGTCTGCTTGCTTCACTAAGCAATGAAGATAAATAATCGTCATTAATAAATATCCCAAAAGAAATAATGACTACAATTTATCAAGATATTCTGTCGGCAAAAAAAGAAAGACGCAAGCTCCTTGCCATTCTTCTCGACCCCGATAAAATTGATTTGAATACGGTTCCTGCGTTAATTCAAAAAGTGATAAACTCTCCAGCCACACACGTTTTTATTGGTGGAAGCCACGTAACTCATAATATTATAGACGAGTTAATTCTAAAGATTAAAAGCAGTTGTGAGTTACCTATTGTGCTTTTCCCTGGCAATCCATCTCAAATTTCTATTCATGCTGATGGCATTTTATTTTTGTCCTTACTATCGGGTCGCAATCCCGATTTTTTAATCGAACATCAGGTAAAAGCAGCGCCAATGCTCAAAAAAACCGACTTAGAAATTATTCCTACCAGTTATCTTTTGATAGAAAGTGGCAACGAAACGGCAGTGGCTCGCGTGAGTAAAACTACACCCATATCACGAATCGATGTCGAGGCCGTATGTAATACCGCGATGGCAGGCGAAATGCTAGGGCATCAGCTCATTTACCTCGAAGCAGGAAGCGGGGCAAAACAATCGGTTCCATTAGAAATGATTCGAGAAGTTGCTAAAAACACCACTATTCCACTAGTTGTTGGCGGAGGTATTACCTCTTTGTTAGGGATACAAAATGCGTATGAAGCAGGAGCTGATTTGGTAGTAATCGGAACGGCTTTTGAAAAAAATCCTTCTTTTTTTGAAAACAAACACTACACTATAAACAATGATTGATTATTTTTTTGCACAATATAAAGACTATTCCACACTGATGGTTAGTATGGAACTCATTGCCATTTTTTTTGGTTTAGCCAGTGTTTGGTTTGCAAAAAAAGATAATATTTTGGTATTTCCAACGGGTTTGGTTAGTACTTCAATTTATGCCTATTTGCTTTGGCAATGGGAGTTATTAGGCGATTCGATGATCAATGTGTATTATTTTGTGATGAGTCTTTATGGTTGGTATCACTGGACTCGCAAAAAAGGGGATGAAGTAGAATTTCCGATTTCTTATATCAATTCCAAAGAAAAGATATATGCTATTTTAATTTTTGTAATGACTGTAGTATTTGTAGTACTAGTTTATCTTTATTTTGGTAAATTTACAAGCTGGTATTCCTATGTAGATACTTTATTGACGGCTATTTTTTTCGTTGGCATGTGGTTAATGGCCAAACGGAAAATTGAAAATTGGATCTTTTGGATCATAGGTGATTGTATCTCTATTCCGCTTTATTTTGCTAAAGGGTACACCTTTACTTCATTACAATACGTTATTTTTACTATTATCGCCTTTTATGGTTATTTAGAATGGAAAAAAATCTTAAACAGTTCAATGAAGCTGGAGCTTCAGAAATAATACGAATTGCCATTTTTGGGCCTGAGTCTACAGGTAAAACTACTTTGGCAAAACAATTGGCGCATCATTACCAAACCGTTTGGGTCCCTGAATTTGCTCGTGACTACTTACAAGAAAAATTAGATAGTGGTCTTGGAATTTGCGACATTGATGATATGTTGCCCATAGCTTACGGTCAAACCAAATTAGAAAATGAAAGTGCGGCTATCGCTAATGGATATTTGTTTTGTGATACCAATTTAATGGTGACCAAAGTGTTTTCGGAGCTGTATTACAATTTTTGTGATTCACTCCTAGACAAAGCAGCGCGTACTCATCAATACGATTTGTTTTTTCTAACAGACATTGATGTGCCTTGGGAGGATGACGGTTTGCGTGATAGTCCTGAAGGAAGAGAGTCTGTTTTTTCAGTTTTCAAACAATCACTTATTGATAACAAAAAACCATTTATTACTCTAACTGGAGATAAAGAAACCCGACTGAATAAAGCCATCGCTATTCTAGAAGAATTACGAAAGGCTAAAAAAATGGGAATCGACTCTTTGGATTTTGTGCAAATTTATGAGCATGGTATTCCGATAGCGAAAGTGCAAGAACAACTGACCATTTACAAAAATGGAATTGCCAAAACCATTTTAGACAGACCAGCAACTATCGGTGATGGAATTATGCATTTGTCTACGGAGGAGTTTGTTGAAAAAGCTACTTTTTTTGATGCTAACAAAGCCTCTTTAAAGTTGAAAAAATTAGTGCCAGCTTCAGGAGCAGCAACACGTATGTTCAAGTTTTTGAACGAATTTTTAAAGGATTATGATCACGACACCGAAAGTATCAACGCTTATGTCAATAGAAAGCGCGATTTAGAGCTGTCCCTTTTTATTGTCGGAATGGATAAGTTCCCGTTTTTTAAAGCGATTGATAAACGACTTCGAGCTGATTTTTCCGATTTTGAGTTTTGGTCAGCGGATCAGAAGAATTATTATTTTGTTACTTATTTATTGCATTCGGATTATTTTGATTTTGCCAGCAAGCCCAAAGGTGTTTTGCCTTTTCATGACTATATTGATCATGTAGCCACACCTTTTGAAGAGCATCTAAACGAAAGTGTGGCCTATGCTGCTGTGCAACAAAAAAGTTACTTGCATTTCACGATCACTCAGGCACATCAAGCGTTATTTGAAAGATTAGAACAAGAATTAAAAAGTAAAATCGAAGCGAAATCTAATGTAACTGTTGAAATTGGGTATTCGTATCAAGATAAATCTACCGATTCTGTAACAGTAGATGCCAACAATCATTTGGTAAAGAACCAAAATAATCAACTTTTATTTCGTCCAGGAGGGCATGGTGCTTTAATTGAAAATCTCAATGCTTTGGATGCTGATATTGTTTTTATCAAGAACATTGATAATGTGATTCAAAATCATAGTGACGCTATTGCCTTATACAAAAAAGGATTAGCTGGGATTTTATTAGAGTTGCAAATTCGTGTTTTTAAATATGTAGAAGCCATTTATCAACAACAAGTCGGAGAATCCGAAGTTGATGAAATCGTGACTTTTGTTCAAAATGAATTAAGTATTGAGTTGATCAAAGGGTTTTCGAAATTTACATTTGAAAATAAAATAAAAGAATTAATACGTGTTTTAGATCGTCCTATTCGGGTTTGTGGGATGGTAAAAAATGAAGGAGAGCCTGGTGGCGGGCCGTTTTGGGTAATTGATGGTAAAGGGAAGATGAGTTTGCAAATTGTTGAATCTTCTCAGATGGATCTAAAAAATGAAGAACAGCAGAGAATTTTGGATAATGCCACTCATTTTAATCCAGTAGATTTAGTTTGTGGCATTAAAAATTACAAAAGCCAAAAGTTTGATTTAAGTCAGTTTGTAGATCATAATAGCGGATTTATAGTAGAAAGAAAGTTAGGAAGCGACACCATAAAATCCTATGAATTGCCTGGGTTGTGGAATGGAGCTATGGCCAAGTGGATTACCGTTTTTGTTGAGGTTCCAATGGTGACTTTTAATCCAGTAAAAAATGTAAACGACTTACTTAAGCCAGCGCACCAGTTCCATCAAAATTTATAGTATGGAAATAAATCAAATCGTCAAAGAATTGCAATTTAAGGCCGTTAGAAGCAGTGGGGCAGGAGGGCAAAATGTAAACAAAGTTGCTTCTAAAGTGGTTTTAACTTTTGATTTGAAACAATCTCAAGCCTTAACCGAGGAAGAGAAAATAGTATTAGAAAGCAAATTAGCCAGTAGATTAACGTCAGAACAACTCTTGATTTTGCATTGTGATGAAGACCGAAGTCAGCTTAAAAACAAAGCTATTGTGATCAAACGTTTCCTAGCGATAATCCGCAATGGATTGTTTGTTCCCAAAGAAAGAAAAGCCACTAAAATCCCAAAATCGGCCATAAGAAAACGCATTAAGGATAAAAAGAGTTTGTCAGATATAAAACAATCTAGAAGGAAGCCCGATTTTTAGTAGTTTCAAAAACTTTAAACTTTAGACTTGGAACTTCAAACAAATGATTTATATTTGCCCCGTCTCAAAGGGGTGCTCTAAATAACGAGCTGAGATCATACCCAAAGAACCTGGGCGGGTAATGCTACCAAGGGAAAAAATGACAAAATTATAGAGTCTACGCTATTGTCTTGTCATAGAAACAAATCATTTATTAATTTAAAAACAAAAGAATAATTCCCCCTTTTATTCGTAAAACTATTTACGGATGAACACTATCATTACATCAAAAAGGCAAAAGCCAAAAGGCAAAAGCCAAAACCATTCCAGTAGAATATTTTTTTCACTTTTCACTTTTCACTTTTCACTTTTTACCTTTGCTCAAGTACAAGACACGACCAAAGTCAATCAATTGGATGATGTTTTGGTTTCGGCTGTGCGTGTGACTTCTAAAACTCCAGTTTCTTTTAGCAATTTGACCAAAAAACAAATCCAGTTTCGCAATTTGGGTCAGGACATCCCAACGCTTATGAATTATATGCCTTCGGTAGTGACTACTTCTGATGCTGGTAACGGAATTGGCTACTCAGGAATACGCGTGCGTGGTAGCGATGCTACTCGCGTAAACGTTACCATCAACGGAATTCCGTACAACGATTCTGAAAGTCACGGTACGTTTTGGGTGAACATGCCTGATTTTGTTTCTTCGGTAGAAAGTATTCAGTTACAACGTGGTGTGGGGACTTCTACCAATGGTTCAGGAGCTTTTGGAGCCAGTTTGAATATGCTAACCGATTCGTATGCAACGGCGGCTAGTGGCGAAATTGCTAGCTCGGCAGGGAGTTTTAATACGTTTAAAAATACGGTTAAATTTAGTACCGGATTGTTGAATGATCATTTTGAATTGGCTGGTCGTATGTCGGTCTTGCAATCCGACGGTTACATTGATCGAGCGAGTACGGATTTGAAATCGTATTTCTTACAAGGAACGTATGTAGGTAAAACTACTTTAATTAAAGCCTTAGTTTTTGGCGGAAAAGAAAAAACCTATCAATCTTGGAACGGGATTGATGGAGAAACCTTAAACAATGATCGCACCTTCAATTCGGCAGGAATGTATACAGATGAAGAAGGAAATACTCGTTTTTATGATAATGAAACCGATAATTACCAACAAGACCATTCGCAATTGCATTGGAACGAAAGATGGTCGGATAACTGGAGTACAAATTTTGCCTTGCATTATACCAAAGGGAAAGGCTATTACGAAAATTACAAAGAAGACGCTAAATTTTCTAGTTATGGTTTAAAACCGATTGTTATTAATGGAACAACCATTAACAAAACCGATTTAGTGCGCCAAAAATGGTTAGACAATGATTTTTATGGCACCACTTTTTCTGCCAATTATACTAAAGATGCGTTACAATTAATTTTGGGTGGAGGCTATAATAAATATGAAGGCGTTCATTTTGGAAAAGTGATTTGGGCGCGTTACGCTTCTCAAAGTGAGTTGGGAGATCGTTATTACGAAGATTTTGCCACGAAAACTGATGGAAACTTTTTTGTCAAAGCCAATTATCAAGTTTCAGAACAATTGAGTTTGTATGGAGATTTGCAATACCGAAACGTACACTATAAAGCTGATAGTCCAGAAACTGGATTGGTCAATGACACCTTTCGTTTTTTCAACCCAAAAGCGGGTTTAAATTTTAAGGTTAATGAGGCGAATACTTTGTATTTTTCGTATGCAAGAGCCAATAGAGAGCCTAACCGAACAGATTATGAGAACGGTAATCCAAAATCAGAAAAATTAAACGATTTTGAGTTGGGTTGGAGGTTGAATACCGAAAAAATACAATTGAACACCAATGTGTATTATATGGCGTATAAAGATCAGTTGATTTTGACCGGAAAATTAGATGATGTAGGAAATCCTATTCGTTCGAATAGTGATAAAAGTTACCGATTAGGGCTTGAAGTCGACGCTACGATAGCTTTGTCAGAGCAATGGATCATGCGTCCTAACTTTACTTTAAGCGCCAATAAGAATGTGGATTTGAATATCACAGGTACAAATTTTGGAACAACAGATATTGCTTATTCTCCTTCGGTAATTGTGGGCAATGTATTGGTATTTTCGCCTATTAAAGCCTTGCATTTGTCTTTGTTGCAAAAATTTGTAGGAGAGCAATATATGAACAATATCGAGTTGCCCGCTGCAAAACTGGCTGATTACTTTGTAAATGACTTCAATGTGAGTTATACCTTTAAACCCAAAACAATCTTTAAAGAAATTGTGTTAAGCGGATTAGTGAATAATTTTTTGGATAAAAAGTATGTGTCCAACGGTTATATGTATGACATTTATCCTTCTTATTACCCGCAAGCAGGAATTAATTTCTTAGCAGGATTGAATTTGAAATTTTAATTTTTAGTTTACTTGTTTTCTAAGAATCCAGTGTTGTTATGGCACTGGATTTTTTGTTTAAAGAATATGTGAAGTTTTTGCCCGCGTGAGAGATAGGAGCTGGCTACCGAAGTAGCGCGGATAGCTCGACAGCTCACCACAAAGGGGGCGACTCACCAGCATGATGAGTGGCCCCCTTTGTGGTGAGGTGGCACGCCCAAATTTTAATTGTATACCCGAATTACGTCTCCGATGATTGTTACTCGGTATTGTTTTAGGGGATATTGTAGGTCGCTTAAGCCAGTAAATAAGCTGTATTCTTTGCTGTCGCAGGGACAAATGGCGTTGATGCCTTTGATAGTTAGGGTAGAGCAATTGCTTAGTGCTTGATTCGGACAAGCGGCATCGAATGCATTGAAGCCACTTCCAGTGTTAAAAACTAGTATCCCGCGGGCGCCTACACTAGGGATGTAAACCGCATTGCTGGGGAATTTGAGATTTGAATAGGCGGGTAAACTGGTGTTGATGTCTATAGTAAAGGAATAGTTGGGAACAAAGGGGTTTTTATTGGATGGCGCATTGTCGCTACAGCTTGAAATTAGCACAACTATGCATAGAAATAGCCAATTTTTTATCATTTTTAAAATAGTATTAAAGATTAGTGAAACAAATTTAATTTATTTAACTTTGGATTGGTTAAGGTTAACAATTAATTATAGCATAAAAAAAAATGTAGTATATTTGCGGAAAGAAATCCCGTCCCGATGGGATTTTTTCTATTTATATCATTCAGGTTGTGAACTGTAATAGGTAAGAAAACCAAGGACATGAAAATGGTTGATGTGTGTGAAAACAGAAAACCGCTTAAATTATTTAATACAAAAGTTATGAGTAAAGTATCTTATTATACCGCTGAAGGGCTAAAAAAATTAAAAGACGAATTGGATCACTTAAAAGGGGTGATGCGTCCTAAAGCTTCGCAGGATATTGCTGATGCAAGAGATAAAGGTGATTTGTCTGAAAATGCAGAATATGATGCGGCTAAAGAAGCTCAAGGTTTATTGGAAATGCGTATTTCTAAGCTTGAAGAAGTATATGCTAATGCTCGTTTGATCGATGAGTCGCAATTGGATGTGTCTAAAGTTTTGGTGCATTCGAATGTGAAGATTAAGAATCAAGGGAACGGAATGGAAATGAAATATACCTTGGTCGCTGAAAGTGAAGCGGATTTGAAAACCGGAAAAATATCTGTAACTTCTCCAATCGGGAAAGGTTTGTTGGGCAAAAAAGTAGGCGAAGTAGCCGAAATTACAGTGCCAAACGGAGTATTGAAATTTGAAATCATTGAAATTTCTCGCGACTAAAAATAACAATCATGAGCAGTATTTTTACCAAAATTGTAAATGGCGAAATTCCTTGCTATAAAGTAGCAGAAGAAGATCAATTTCTAGCTTTTTTGGATGTTAATCCGAATGCAGTTGGTCATACGCTTTGTATTCCTAAGCAAGAAATTGATAAGCTTTTTGATATGGATGAGGAATTATATCTAGGATTGATGCGTTTCTCAAAGAAAGTTGCTGCTGCTCTAGAAAAAACAGTGCCTTGTGAACGAATAGGTATGGCTGTAATTGGACTAGAAGTACCTCACGCACACGTACATTTGATTCCGATTCATGAAATGAACGAGATGCGTTTTCAAAATAAAGTCGCTTTGACAAAAGAGGAATTCGAAACTTTGGCAACAAAGATTCAACAGAATTTATAAAATCTTTTTTTCATATATTTAAACACGAATAGCAATCTTTGAAAGCTGTTCGTTTTTTTTTTATACCAATTCTCAATTATGAAAATCTTTTTTTCTTATTGCCTCTTTTTTTGTGCCTTACTAACCTTCGGACAAACGAAAGATAATTTTGTTCTGATAGACGCAAAAATGGCAAAGATTCCAAAATCGTCTACCAAAAACTCAAAAAGTATTGCCGATTATATTGCTGCTAATTTTAAGTCAGAAAATGAGAAGCTAAGAGCTAGTTTTTTTTGGGTGGCATCCAACATTAGTTATGATGTGGCCAATATGGAGAATATCGAATTTAGCGACACTTCGGAACAGAAAATTGATAAAACGCTTAACACCAGAAAAGGAGTGTGTATTCATTATGCCGAATTGTTTAATGCGATTGTGAGTCAGTTAGGCTTTGAAAGCGTAATCATTGAAGGATATACCAAACAATTTGGTAAAGTGGCGGCATTATCTCACGCTTGGTGTGCGGTTAAGAGTGAGGGCAAGTGGTGGTTGTTTGACCCAACTTGGGGTGCAGGCTCCGTAAATAATGGTGTTTTTACCAAAAAGCTCAATAATTTTTATTTCAAAACACCTCCAAAGGCAATGTTGGAAACCCATATGCCTTTTGATTATTTATGGCAATTGTCTCGATATCCTATTAGTAATGCTGAATTTATTTCTGGAAAAGTTGTAGCCAATCCAGCTAAATTAGTTTTTAATTTTGCAGATGAAATAGAGAAGTTAAAACAAAAGACTGAAGAGATTAAGCTATTTGAATGTATTAGCAGAGTGGAAGCGAATGGTGTGTTAACGAAGTTAATAAAAGACTATTTAGAAAATAAAAAGAACGAATTGTCTGGAAAAAGAAACAATCAAGCAGTAGAAAAATTGAACTTGATTGTAGAAGAAAGTAATGCTGCAACAGCTATGTTCAACGATTTTATTTTTTATAGAAATAAAAAGTTTAAACCAACTTTGCCCGATGATACAATTAGAGAAATGATTGCAGCACCTAAAGCAAAAGTAGTAAAATGTCAAAAAGAATTGGATGCTATTGGCACTCTTAACGATAGCAATAGAGCAACTTTGACAGCTTTTCGTAAAAACTTATCCGAATTATTACTGCAAATAGAAGAACAAGAAAAATTTGTAAACGAGTATTTGAGTAATGGGAAACTGTCTCGAAAATCGATGTTTAGCAAAGTAACTTGGTTCGGTTTGCCTGTAAATTAATCTTTGGATGTCAGAAACAAAAAAGGGGATTTCAAATTGAAATCCCCTTTTTTATATGAACTAAGAAATTATTTTTTAAATAAACTGATGACGAAAAGTAGTACCCAAGCACCTCCTGCAGCTATTATAATTTGCCAAAGGAGACCTCCGCCTCCAATTCCTAATTTTCCAGCAAGCCAACCTCCGATGATACTACCAACAATACCCACAATGATATTTCCAAATAAGCCAAAACCACTACCTTTCCAAAGTTGTCCGCCTAGCCATCCTGAAATGGCACCAATCAAAAGAAAATACAAAAATTCCATAAGATTATTTTTTATAAGTTAATCTTCTAAAATTAATTATAAATTAATCATAAAAACAATAATATCAGTATTTTATAAAAATGAGTTGCATAGCGGTACCTTTTCCTACTTCTGACTGTAATACTTTTATTTGTCCTTTGTGATAATCCTTTACGATGCGTTTGGTTAAGGATAATCCCAATCCCCATCCTCTTTTTTTGGTGGTAAAACCGGGTTCAAAGATTTTTTTAAATTGATGCTTAGGAATACCGCCACCAGTATCTGTAATGGTAATGGTTACCGATTGAGCATCTTCCTCGATCCGTAAGTCTAGTTTTCCTTTGCCTTTCATGGCATCAATAGCGTTTTTGACCATGTTTTCGATAGTCCAGCCATGAAGGGTTGCATTGAGTGGGACCCAAATGCTTTTTTGCGGAGCAGAATGAGAGAATTCAATTTGTTTAGAAAAGCGAGATTGTAAATAATCGTAGGATTGTAAGGTTTCGGCAACAATGTCTTTAAGTTCTAGTTTGGGTTCCGAGCCTATTTTTGAAAATCGATCCGTGATGGTTTGCAAACGCTCAATATCTTTTTCTATTTCTTGGGTAGTGGACTCAGCAACTTCTTCGGCTTTTAAAAGTTCGACCCAGCCAATTAAGGACGACAATGGTGTGCCAATTTGATGAGCAGTTTCTTTGGCCATACCAGCCCAAAGTTTATTTTGAGTAGCCATTTTAGTGCTTTTGTAATAATTGAAAACCAATCCGGCAAATAAAACGATAATGAGTAGCAAGGCAACTGGATAGTATTTTAATTGATTCAGTAAAGCAGAATTGCCATAGTATAATTTTTGAATTTTCCCTGGCGCATATGTAATGGTGATTGGATCGTTTTCTCTTTTTAATTGTTGTAAAAAAAGATGCGATTTTTGGGCGTTATTGACGATGGAGGTATCAATATTAACTGTATTAATAATGTGCTCGTTTTCAGTTAAGATAATGGGTATGGAGTTGTTGTTGCTAAAAATCAGCAGCGGTAAATCCACATCGGTATTTTCGTCGGCATTGATTAATGTTTTTTGGGCGTTGGCCCAAAGATTCATTTTGATGCGCTCTTCATTTTTAAAAATTTGAAAAAAAGTAAACGTATTCCAAAGAATTAAAGTCACCAATAAAAAACAGAAGGTGACAATGATCCAGCGGGTGGTGTTGCTTTGGTTAGAAAAGTGCATATGATTTTTTTTAATGGATACCAAATTGTTGAATCAATGTCAAATAAAGGTTGAATGTCATAAAAACTAAAATGAATGGTGCTTTTTTTATGCCATATGCCTTAATTAATCTCTTGATTTAGTGTGAATACTTTTTTGTTTCTGCCAAAATTTTAAATGACCGATGCAATTGAAACGATAAAGATAACGCAATTAACCAAAATGTATTTTGGTAATAGTTAAAGAAAACAGAGGATTTTTAACTATTTTTTTGATCATTATCCTTAGGTTTGGCCGATAAATACCCTTGGTTTTGTTTACTTTTGTGGCTGCAAAATCGCTCTTAAATCTTCGTTTATGGTAAGTATTGATCCAAAAAGTATTTCCACTGCCCAATTACAAGGGTATTTACAAAGTAGTGTGGGACCAAGGCCTATTGCCTTCGCAAGTACTGTAGATGGTAATGGCACGCCTAATTTGTCGCCTTTTAGCTTTTTTAATGTCTTTAGTGCTAATCCGCCTATTTTGGTTTTTTCGCCTGCGCGAAGAGTTCGAGACAATACCACCAAGCATACCCTGCAAAATGCGGAAAGTACCGGAGAAGTGGTGATTAATGTGGTGAACTATGATATGGTACAGCAAACATCATTGTCTAGTACTGAATATCCAGAAGGGGTCAATGAGTTTTTGAAGTCAGGTTTTACTCCGATTGCTTCAGATCTTGTGAAGCCTTTTCGAGTAAAAGAATCTCCGGTGCAATTTGAATGCAAAGTAACGCAGATTATTGCCTTAGGTACCGAAGGTGGTGCGGGTAATTTGGTGGTGTGCGAAGTCGTGAAATTGCATATTAGTGAAACTGTTTTGGATGCTAACGGCGCCATAGATCAACATAAAATTGATTTGGTCTCTAGATTGGGAGGCAATTGGTATTCTCGAGCAAATGCAGGACTTTTTGAAGTTGAAAAACCATTAAATACTTTAGGGATTGGAGTAGATGCCATTCCGGATTTTATCAAAGAAAGCGATTTTTTTGATGGGAATGATTTAGGTAAATTGGGGAATGTAGAAAAAATTCCAACGCAAGAAGAAATTGCTATATTTGTAAAAGAAAATTTTGAAGTCAAAGCTGTATTAAGTGCCGACGATTTAGACAAAAAGTTTCAGAAAGCCAAAGAATACTTGGCAAAAGACCGCGCCATTGAGGCCTGGAAGTTATTATTAGCAAAGAAATAAATTTATATATCATGGAAGTTTTAGGAAAAGTAAAAGTAATCAACCCTGTTCAACAAGTTAGTGCCTCTTTTAAAAAGAGAGAAGTAGTAGTGATTACAGATGAGCAATATCCTCAACATATTTCGATTGAGTTTCAGCAAGACAAAACGGATTTGTTAAACAGTTATGCTGTAGGTGAGCCAGTTAAAGTTTCTATCAATTTAAGAGGTAGAGAATGGGTAAGCCCACAAGGAGAAGTGAGACATTTTAATACTATCGTGGGATGGAGAATTGAGAAACAAGCTCCAGTTGCGGCAGCAGCTCCTACGCAAGCTCCTCCAATGCCAACACCAGAAACTTTTGCTCCAGCAACTAATTTTAATGAGGAAGAAGCAGACGATTTACCTTTCTAAAAGAATAAATATCAAATTCTAAATTCCAAATCCCAAAGCAGTAAGTTGTGTTGGGATTTGGAATTTTTTTTGATGGCATTTTTAATTAAATTATTGAACGTAAAAGATGTATCATTTATCTAAAAACTTATTTTTTCCACCTGTTTCTGAGGCAAATGCTGATGGGATATTGGCTATTGGAGGTGATTTATCTCCAGAGCGTTTACAGTTGGCTTATTCAAGTGGAATTTTCCCTTGGTTTGAAGAGGAGCAGCCTATTATTTGGTGGTCGCCCAATCCAAGAATGGTGCTTTTTCTAGAGGATTTGGTGGTGTCAAAAAGTATGCGGAACATTTTGAATCGAAATATCTTTAAAGTCACTTTTAACCAAGATTTTAGAGCGGTTATTGCTCATTGCCAACAAGTAAAACGCGATGGACAAACAGGAACTTGGATTACAAATGATATGATTGAGGCTTATTGTAAATTGCACGAATTAGGTATTGCAAAATCTGTTGAGGTTTGGCAAGATGATCAATTGGTAGGAGGATTGTATGGTGTTGATTTAGGACATATTTTTTGTGGAGAGAGTATGTTTTCTTTGGTTTCTAATGCTTCTAAAGTGGCATTTATTGCTTTAGTTAACCAATTAAGAAATGAAAACTATAAACTGCTCGATTGCCAAGTATACAACCCTCATCTCGAAAGTTTAGGTTGTAAAGAAATTTCGCGCAAGGAGTTTATGGTAATTTTGAAAAATTAAATTAATAAATTTGAGTAAAAAGAATATTGTGTTTTAATCTATTATTTAATTAAAATTTATGAAAAATCATGTGCCTACTTTAAATATAGATTGGGAGTACGAAAATTATAAATATTCACATAATTTTGATTTAGAAAGTACAGGGGCTTATTTTTCTTCTATTACAGAGAAAAGTGAGAAATTTGTAAAACCAGAATTTTTATATAAGTTTTATGGTTTAAATGAAAATAGTTTGAATTCACTATTAGGAGGTTATTTGTTTTTTTCGAGTCCTAAAAACTTTAATGATCCTTTTGATTGTCTGGTTAATAGAGAAAATCATATTATTAATAGAGGTAGTGAAGGAATAAAAAGGCATCGTGAAAATATAGGTGTTTGCTGTTTTAGTTTAGAAGGTAATAATCCATTAATGTGGGGACATTATGCAAGTAGTTATTCAGGGTTTTGTCTAAAATTTGAAAACGAAAAATCGTTATTACAAAATAAAAACATTGCGATTAAAAGTCATGTAGCATATTTGAAAGATTATAAGCCCTGTAATGAGAATCTTGAGAATGTAATAAAAGAATTAAATACGTTGTTTATAAATGAAGAAATGAAGGAATTTATTCGTAAAGTTTTAACGATGGGATTTGAATACTGTTGGAAAATGCATGATTGGAAATATGAGAAGGAATTTAGAGCAATTTCTATAAATTCTAAATCATTTGACAATAAATTATATTTCGATAAAAGTAGAGTAAAGGAAATATATATCGGGCAAAATATGAAAATTAAAAACCCAAATTCATATGATTTTTTGATGTATATATTAAAGAATGAATATCCACATATTAAAATATTTGAAGTAAAACCTCATCCTCTTTTTGTTAAATTAGAGTTTAACGAGATAATTTAGACAAAGAAATGCAAAAGAATTTCTTCTACTTCTTTGATCCGTGTTCGTTTTAATGTTACTGCTAGAAGTTCAACTTCACAAAACTCCAATCTAAAGTTTTATACAAAATCAATTCATTTTCTAAAGTAGGCAAATCCATAATCAATTTTAGCGTTTCGTGTGCCATCATCGTTCCAATCATTCCTGGAAGAGTTCCCAATACTCCATTTATATTGCAATTGGGTACTGTTTTTGGATCGGGTGGTTCCGGAAATAAATCCCGAAGATTTTTACTTCCTTTATGATTGAAAACCGCCATTTGTCCTTCGAATTGTAAGATGCTACCGTAAACTAAAGATTTTCCTAAAGTAACACAAGTATCGTTTACTAAATAACGAGTAGTAAAATTATCGGATCCATCCACAACGATATCAAATCCTTGGATAATTTCAGAGGCGTTTTCAATGGTTAGTTTCGCTTCAAAAGCTTCTACTGTAATCAAAGGATTCAACGCTTCTAATTTTTCTTTTGCTATCAACGCTTTTGATAAACCTACTTGGTTTTCAGTGTATAAAATTTGCCGATGAAGGTTGTGGATTTCGATTTTGTCAAAATCTATAATTCCTATGGTTCCTACTCCTGCGGTAGCGATGTATTGCAATATTGGACAACCTAAGCCTCCGGCACCTATCACCAATACTTTGGCTTTTTTGAGTTTTTCTTGTCCTTCATCACCTATTTCAGGCAGCATAGTTTGTCGGTTATATCGAAGAAATTCTTGTATGATACTCATGTATTTTGGTTTAAAAATGGTGTTGTTAGCAATTCTACGTGAGGGATAGGAGCGGCATCCTCTTGGGGCGGGGTTCGCCCCAAGAGATATAGCGGATAGCCCGACCCGAAGTTTTTACGTAGGGGCACGTCCAAATTATGACTATGTTTTTTGATGAACGAAATAGGGGTTGTCTTTCCAAACGGGTTCATAGCCTTTGTCTTGTATTATTTGAGCGATTTGATGTACGGGGCGTTCATCGCTAATTTCGAATTGTTCCAAAGATTGCGGGTCTACGACATAGCCTCCGGGGTTGGTTTTAGAACCTGCACTCATACTCGTCACTCCAAGAGGAATACTATTGTTTCTGAATTTTTCGTTTTCTCGGGTCGAAATGGAGATTTCTAAATCTTCGTTCCATAAACGATAGGCGCAGATGAGTTGGGTCAAATCTTTGTCATCCATAATAAAATTGGGTTCGATGATGCCCTCGGCAGGTCGTAAGCGCGGGAAAGAAACGGAGTATTTGGTACGCCAATAGGTTCTTTGCAAATAGTCTAAATGTAAGGCATTGAAAAAACTATCGGTACGCCAATCTTCAAGGCCTAACAAAACACCTAGACCAATTTTGTGAATGCCTGCTTTGCCAATGCGATCTGGTGTGTCTAGCCTGAAATCAAAATTGGATTTCTTACCCTTGGTGTGGTATTTTTTGTAGACTTCTTGGTGATACGTCTCCTGATAGACTAAAACGGAATAGACTCCTGCTTTATGTAAAGACTCATATTCTTCTTGCGAAAGGGGCTGTACTTCAACAGAAATGTTTGAAAAAGTGTTTTTGATTTGGTCAATTGCATTGAGAAAATAGTTGATGTTTACTGTATAATTGGCTTCTCCTGTTACCAATAATACATGGTCAAAACCTAGTTTTTTTAGGGCATCAACTTCTAGTTTTATTTCACTATCGGTTAATGTTTTTCGTTTAATTTTATTGTCCAAACTAAAGCCGCAATAGGTACAAATGTTTTGGCATTCGTTGCTCAAATACAAAGGGGCATACATTTGAATGGTTTTGCCAAAACGCTTTTTGGTTAGCTCGTGACTTATTTGCGCCATTTGTTCTAAATAAGGCTGGGCAGCAGGCGAAATCAAAGCTAGAAAGTCATCGAGATTGCGTTTGGTTTTGGCTAAAGCTTGTTCGACTTCTTTGGAAGTTGTCTGATAGATTTTAGTTTGAATCTTGTCCCAGCTGTATTGTTCGAAAATTGATTTGAAATTTGTCATTTTAAATTTTTTTCAGACATTCTTACTTATTTTTTTGTACGCAGATTTTTTTGTCTTTTTTATTTTTTTGCTGCAGCAATTGAGTTGTTGTTTGTGGCACGCAGATTTTGCAGATTTTTTTATCTTTTTATTTTTCACCACAGGAATTACCTTGCTGTTTGTGGTAAGCAGATTTTACTGTTTTTTTATCTGCTAAAATCGGTAGAATCTGCGTGCTAATTTTTTATACTTTATTGGCTATTCGTTTTATGTCTTCTAAAATAGCTGCAGTGTTGAAATTAACAAGAAGCCCCAGTTTTTTATTTGTCAATTTTAAATAATTGGTAATTTGTTTGTAATGAATTGGCGCTAATTCTTCAACTGATTTTAGCTCAATAATGACTTTGTCTTCAACAAGTAAATCAATTTTAAAGGCTACATCTAACGTGATTCCGTCATAAGGAATAGTGATTGCAATTTGCCTTTCAACTTTTAAATCCATTTTAGTTAATTCATAATACAAAGCGCTTTCGTAAACAGATTCAAATAAACCTGGTCCAAGAGTATTGTAAACCTTGAAAATAGCTCCTCTTATTTTGAATGATATTTCATTTTCTGTCATTTTTTAGTATTTTCTTTGAAGGATAGTTTTTTTATGAAAGCAGATTTTTGAATTTACGCAGATTTTTTTAAATAGGTTTTCATTTTATCTGCGTAAATCTGTAAAATCTGCGTGCCAATTTAAAAATTACTCGTATAAAAACGCTGTCAAAGGACTCGAAGCCACCGCTTGTTTGTATTGTTGAGCCAGTTTTGCTTCATAGGCTTTTCTTCCTGAAATAACAGCTTCTTTAAAAGCTTCAGCCATCAATTTGGGATTTCCCGCTATAGCAATAGCAGTATTGACTAATACGGCATCGGCACCTATTTCCATAGCTTTTGCGGCATCAGAAGGGGCGCCAATTCCTGCGTCAATAATTACGGGAACCTTACTTTGTTCGATAATAATCTCTAAAAAATCGATTGTTTTCAGGCCTTTGTTGCTCCCAATGGGAGATCCTAAAGGCATTACAGCTGAGGTCCCTACGTCTTCCAAATGTTTACACAAAACTGGATCGGCATGAATGTATGGCAAAACAATGAATCCTAATTTAGCTAGTTCTTCTGTTGCTTTTAAAGTTTCGATGGGATCAGGTAAAAGATATCTTGGATCCGGATGGATTTCGAGTTTGAGCCAATTGGTTTCCAGAGCTTCTCTGGCTAATTGGGCTGCAAAAATGGCTTCTTTTGCATTGCGTGCACCAGAAGTGTTGGGTAATAAATTAATTCTAGGATGCTTTAAATGTGCTAAAATAGCATCGGTTTCGGTTTCTAAATCGATACGTTTTAGTGCTACTGTCACCAATTCGCTTTCTGATGCTAAAATTGCCGCTTCCATTTCGGTGTTTGAACCAAATTTTCCTGTTCCTAAAAACAAGCGGGATTCGAAGGTTTTATCTCCTATTTTAAATAATGACATGGCTATATAATTTTTCGTTAAGTTCAGTTATTATTTTGCTTTTGTGATCGCTATGGGTAATGATTCCTGATACTGCGATACCGTGAATGCCAGTAGTCATGAGTCCCTCTACATTTTCTAGCGTTATGCCTCCAATAGCATAAATTGGTGTTTCTTTTTGTTTTGGATTCAATTGATTTAGTATCGATTGATAGCCTCGCAATCCTAAAATAGGACTTAAATTAGCTTTGGTTTTGGTAAATTGATAAGGGCCTAAACCAATGTAGTCACAGCCATTATTGATATGATTGAGCACGTCTTCTAGTGTATTGGCAGTGGCGCCAATAATTTTTGTATTCCCCAAAATAGTTCTGGCTTCAGGAATACTCATGTCAGTAAGTCCAAGATGAACACCATCTGCAGCGATATGTTCGGCTAAATGGACATCATCGTTAATGATAAAGTTTGCTAAGTATTCTTCACACAAAAAATGTACGGCTTCGGCCAATGCAAAAGATTTGTTTGTTTTTTGATTCTTAAATCGCAACTGAATCCAATCACATCCATGATCTAAGGCTTGATGAATATTGTACAATTGTTCTTTAACCGTGTCTCCTTGAGAGATGTATTGTAGTTTGTTATACATAATGATGTCCTAATTTAGAGGGAGTTGACAATAAATAGTTCTCTGTGTAGGTTTTAGCCTTTTCGCAAGCCGTTTTTAGGTTTTGTCCTATGGCTAGATTTGCTGTAATCGCTGATGACAAAACACAGCCCGAACCATGTTTTTCGAAAATTTCTTTTTTAGTTTTTGGACGAAAACGAAAAAATTCATTTTCTAGGTATAAATAATCAATGCCAATTTCATCGGGCTTATGACCACCTTTTAGTAAAACGGGGCAGTATTTGGAGAGTAGCATTGCTGTAGTTTCTGCATTAATTTCTTTAGAAGATAATTGTAAAATCTCATCGTAATTGGGGGAAATTAAATGAATTTCTTTCAGTATTTCAATCAAAGTAGTTTGGTTTTCAATAGTTAAAAAATCAAATTCTGTAGTCGATTTTAAAACGGTATCCCAAACTATTTTGGTTTGTGGCGAATGTTTTTTTATCGAAAAAATTATTTCTTTCAAATATTCTAAAGAAGGAACAATACCAATTTTCAAGGCTTTTATGTCGTAAGAATTAAATATTGTTTGAACAGATTGCAAAACAAAATCCAAATCCGTCCATTGTATGGCTACAAATTCATTTTCGGTTTGAATGGTATTTGCAGTACTAATAGCAAAGCCATACACTTGATGTTGTTCGAACGTCTTTACATCTGCCAAAACTCCCGCGCCTGCTGAAGGATCGAAGCCCGCAATACTTACTGCAAAAGGTCGTGACATAGTTTAAAATTTTCTATTGAATGGTTGTTGTTCCAAATACTACCTAAAAGTGCTACATCATCAAAACCAAATGCTAATGCAGTTTTGATATTTTCGGATGTAATTCCTCCCAGAGCAATCAATGCAGTTGTGTTATTTTTTCTTTGTTCTAATTCTTTTTTGAAATCCAGATTTGAAACATAATTGGGTTTTGAGATACTTTCGAAAACAGGACCAAAAAATGCGTAATCAAAAACACTTGACAGCTCTTCAAAATCGGACATTTGATGAATAGAGGTGGAGAGGCTGAATTTTTTTTCTTTCCACTTTTTTAAATGCTCTTCGGATGTTGCGACTCTGTTTTTTTCTGTAAAATGAATGCGATTAATTCCAAATTCTAGCGCTAATTGATGATGACTATGCAAAACCAATCGGTGTCTGAAAGTTGTTTTTATTTTTGATACAAATGTTTTTATTTCTGTTTCTGAAAAATCAGGTTTCCGAATATGAAGTAACTCCAATCCATTCTCAAAGAGATCGTGTATGGTGTGGATTTCGTTTGCTATTTGAATTGGACTTGTGATTAAAATCATTTTTAGATTTAAAGATTTAAAATGGTTTAGATTCAAGAATTTTAAATTTTTAAATCATTTAATTTTTCAATAATTCTAAATATAAATTTCTTTTCCGTGCTCGATAAATTCTTCAGATTTTGCCGCCATTCCTTTTTCGGCCTCGGCAACGTCACGAATTTCTTGAGAAATTTTCATAGAGCAGAATTTTGGTCCACACATCGAGCAGAAGTGAGCCACTTTTGCACCGTCTGCAGGCAAGGTTTCATCATGAAATTCACGAGCAGTATCTGGATCTAATGACAAGTTGAATTGGTCTTCCCAGCGGAATTCGAAACGAGCTTTGCTTAAAGCATTGTCTCGGTATTGTGCTCCTGGGTGACCTTTGGCTAAATCCGCAGCGTGAGCAGCAATTTTATAAGTAATCACACCATCTTTTACGTCTTTTTTGTTGGGTAAGCCTAAGTGTTCTTTTGGGGTTACATAACACAGCATAGCACAGCCGTACCAGCCAATCATAGCAGCTCCAATAGCAGAGGTGATATGGTCATAACCTGGAGCAATATCAGTGGTTAATGGACCCAAAGTGTAAAATGGAGCTTCGTCACAATGTTCTAATTGCTTGTCCATATTTTCTTTAATCATATGCATCGGTACGTGACCTGGGCCTTCAATGAATACCTGAACATCGTGTTTCCATGCAATTTTTGTAAGTTCACCTAATGTTTCTAATTCGGCGAATTGTGCGGCATCGTTGGCGTCGGCTATTGAACCTGGACGTAATCCGTCTCCAAGGGAAAAAGCAACGTCGTATTGTTTCATTATTTCGCAAATCTCCTCGAAATGGGTGTACAAAAAGTTTTCTTTGTGGTGGAACAAACACCATTTGGCCATAATTGAACCGCCACGAGAGACAATTCCTGTAACACGATTAGCGGTCAAATGAATGTAACGTAATAAAACCCCAGCGTGAATGGTGAAATAAGAAACGCCTTGCTCTGCTTGTTCGATTAAGGTATCACGAAATATTTCCCAAGTTAAATCTTCGGCTATTCCGTTTACTTTTTCTAAGGCTTGATAAATTGGTACCGTACCGATGGGAACAGGAGAATTACGGATAATCCATTCTCTGGTTTCGTGAATGTTTTTTCCTGTAGATAAATCCATAATGGTATCAGCACCCCAACGGCAAGCCCAAACGGTTTTTTCCACCTCTTCTTCGATTGATGAGGTAACTGCGCTGTTGCCAATATTGGCGTTAATTTTTACTAAAAAATTACGTCCGACAATCATCGGTTCACTCTCAGGATGGTTGATGTTGTTTGGGATAATAGCACGCCCTCTCGCTACTTCGCTGCGAACAAATTCGGCTGTAATTTTACTTTTTGGTGTGTTGGCTCCAAAACTATTTCCAGCGTGTTGGCATTGCATTGCTTTGGTTTGTTCGTTTAGTTGTTCGATACGTTGGTTTTCTCGAATGGCTATGTATTCCATTTCGGGAGTGATGATACCTTGTTTGGCGTAATGTAATTGAGTAACATTGGCTCCTTTTTTGGCACGCAAGGGTTTGTGTAAATATTCGAAGCGCAAGTAATCTAACTTTTGATCATTTAAACGGGATTTTCCGTATTCGGAGGAGATTTCGGCTAGTTCTTCTACATCATTACGATCCAGAATCCATTGTTCGCGGATTCGAGGCAATCCTTTGCGAACATCAATTTGAATGTTAGGATCTGTGTAAGGGCCTGAAGTGTCGTAAACGGTTACGGCTGGATTTTTTTCTATTCTGCCATTGGATAGTTTAGTATCCGCTAATGAAATTTCGCGCATGGCTACTTTTATGTGATGAATTTCTCCGTCGATGTATGTTTTTTTGGAATTTGGAAACGGAGTTCTTGAGATCTTGTCTTGGTTGCTCATAGCTTTAGTTTTTTTACTTTTTATTGTTTGGCTGTTTGAAAAGTGCTTTTTTTTGCGTGAGGGATAGAAGCTGGCTACCAAAGTAGCGCGTATAGCCCGACCGCATTTGTAAAAGGTGCGCTCTAAACGGTGCGTTGGATAGCGCCTTTTGCAAATGGGGTCATGCCCAAATCATCCACCTTGTGTGGCTGTAATGATGAGAATTTCGTCGGTTGCTTTAATGAGATGAGTATTCCAATTGGCTTTTGGAATGACGGTATGGTTGATGGCTAGGGCAATTCCGTTTTGATTTTCTGGAATTTCCAAGTCAATGAGAGCTTGAACCGTTAGGTTTTCGGCATCGAATTGTTTTGTTTGGTTGTTGATTTTTAGTTCCATTCCTTTTGAATTTAGTATATAGGTATACTTTAGGAATGGCTACGATTGTACCCAATTATGGTACAAGGAAGTCATCTTACTTTTCCCTACGCTAGTATGAACTAGATCAGGTTCAGAGGGTAAAATCTCAGCCTACAGTTGTAGACACCCCTAAAGTGTGAAGCAAATGTAATGAAAATTATGAATTATAAATTATAAATTATGAATTTCGTTTCCAACAATTTTCTACATGATCATTGACTATGCCTGTGGCTTGCATATGTGCGTAGATAACTGTTGAGCCTACAAACTTGAATCCTCTTTTTTTTAAATCCTTACTAATTGCATCCGAAAGAGTTGAAGTAGCTGGAACTTCTTTCAAGGTTTTAGGAAAATTATCAATGGGTGTATGGTCTACAAATGCCCAAATGTAAGTAGAGAAACTTCCAAATTCTTCTTGTATTTTAATGAAATTTTTTGCGTTGGTTACAGCGGAATACACTTTCAGTTTGTTGCGAATGATACCTGCGTCTTGTAATAGTTCTTGGATTTTATCATCAGAATATTTGGCAATTTTTTTATAATCAAAATCGTCAAATGCTTTACGGAAATTGTCTCTTTTATTTAAGATGGTAATCCAACTTAGGCCAGCTTGAAAAGTTTCTAATAGTAAAAATTCAAATAAGGTAGCATCGTCATATACTGGCTTTCCCCATTCTTCATCGTGGTAATTTTGGTATAGTGTGCTGGAGTTGCACCAGCCGCAACGTTGTAATTCTTTTTTCATTATTTTTTGATTTCCCAGTAAAACCCTTTGACAGAAGGGATGTAGGCATTCCCGTTTTTGATAATTAATTCGGTATGGATTTTTTTATTGTGCTTTATTCCGATGGCGCCCCCTTTTAAGATCGTTTGGTTTTCTTTAATATCGAAGGTTATTATTCCATTCTTAAACTTTGCATCCGAGATTTTTTCTACAAACCATGTAGAGCCCCAATAAAAGTACAATGTATTGTGCCCTGTGTAAGTTACCTTTTTTACAAGGCTTAATGATTCTTTAGGAAAATTAAAGATTTCTATGAGTTCTTTTTTGGTATATGTTTTTCCAATTTGCCCCTGTTCAAACAAATCTTTTAGAGGGGAATTAATTTTTTTTTCGAGAATTATACCTGGAGCTTCAATTATTGATTTGTCGTTTTCAATAAGTGTTTTGCTTTGATTTTTACTTGATGAAGTACGGTTTTCTTTCTTTGAGACTATTGTATTGCCTGATTTGGTAGAGGATTCATTTTCTGTAATAACTACAGAGTTGGAGTTTTGTTCTTGTGAAGTAGTGTCCTCTTTTTCGGAATCATTACCATTACAACCTATCAGGATGAATAGTGCTAAAAGAAAAATAAAGGATATTACTTTGTTCATTTTGGGTAATTTAGGGAACTTTTACTATTGAAATCAGTTGATGTATTGGGTGTAAAAATAATGATATTCAAAATAAAATTTGCCAAATTAATCTAAAATCAAAGTTTTAAACGCTTTCTTTGGATAGGTATTTTTTGATGAGGTTATGTCCCACATAAATAGCCGGAGTCAATAGTATAGCAATGGAAAGTTTAAAGGTATAGCCAGTAAGTGCTGAACTTAAAAAAGTTTCAAAATCTATTTTTCCGGGGAGCCAAAAGGCAATCCCTAAAACAATAAAAGAATCAAACAGTTGGGAAACCAAAGTGGAACCAGTGGTTCTGAGCCAAATTTTCGTATCTCCAGTTCGGTTTTTAAAGAACCAAAACACAGTAACATCAATGAGTTGTGACACCAAAAAAGCAACAATACTTCCCACAATAATCCACATACTTTGTCCAAAAACTGCTTGAAATTGGTCGTCAGTAACCGGACTTATTCCTTTGGCTGCTGGAATTGTCATGGCTAATAGTAAAATGACAAACGAATAGGCTATAAGGCAGGCCGTGATAAAAGAAAGTTTACGAACGCCTTTTTCTCCAAAATATTCATTGATTAAATCAGTGGTCAAAAAGACAATGGGCCAAGGCAAAATACCAATACTCATTACAAAAGGCCCTATTTGGATTAATTTTCCCCCAATTAGTTCGGCGGTTATAGCATTGGTAATGAAAATACCAGCTAGAATGACAAAAACAAAATCTTTACGAGTTTGAAACATAGTTTTGAGTTTGTCAAAAATAGTATTTTATTTTAAGTATTGGAATTGGAACAGTTGTTAAATAAAAAATCCCAAACGTTGTAACACGAATGGGATTTTCTAAATGGTTATAATGATCTTATTAGTAAATCTGTTTTACTCCTCTAGCATTGTCGAATACATAACTTACTAACCAAGCAATTTGACCTTGCTTTGCAAAATAAATCTTTTTGCTTTTCATGTCTGGAATAACTTCAAGACAAGTTTCTAAAAGATTAAATGCGGCGATTAAGTTTTTTTGTTGGTAAGTATTCAATACTTTTTTCTTTTCAACATTATTTTCTGCATCAATAGAAAATCTTTGGTAATTATTTTCAGCTATTGCTTTTAAAGAAAGAATGTCATCATACGTCACTGGTGTAAAGTTTTCTTCTGCTTTTTGTCCAGTAAGTAAAGTGTAAAATGCCCAAGCTGCACCACCAGAAATGTAAACGTTGTTTTTTTGTTGAGATTCAGGACGGTTTGTGTACATTTTTTTGAATGTTTCTCTCAATGTTGGCAGGTATTCAAACATTTGCTCGTTAAATTCAAAAACTGTTTTTTGCTTACATTTTTTGTTAATAAGCTCTGTTAAAGTTACCGTACCTATATCTGATGAAATAGGAAAGAAAACTCCAGAACCATTGATTTCTTTAGCATAACCACCTTTGGAATTACCACCACCAATATCTACAATTACTGAATTTAAGTAGTTTTTTGGAGGAATACATCCTTTTAATAAAAGTCTAGCTTCGATAGATGAAGAAATAACTTCTGTATTTTTCTTTGTTAAAGCTTTAATTTTGTCGGTTAGTTCGGCAGTATTTGTTGCTAAACCTACACCTGAAGAAGCTACAATAAAAATATTCTTGTCTTCAATTTTATATTCAGACAGCATTTTGTTATAGTTGGTTAAAACCACAGCGACAGCCCTGTCAATGTCTTCTTTGAATAGCGTTCCGTCAATGGAAATTCCAGTTGCAATACCCACGTTTTCAGTCCAAAATTCTTTTACATCATAGTAATTTTTCTTTAGGTTTTCAACCTCTAGGACCGTCATTTTAACACCTTTACTTCCAATTTCGATACCTCCGTACAGTTGGGAGTATGACGAAAAAGAAAAGGATAAAAGAGCTAAAGCTAAGTAGAATTTTTCTTTCATTGTTTTTTTGATTTGGGGTTCGATGCAAATCTATACTAAAAAATAAAAAAGACAATATTTTTTTTGCCGTTTTTTATCTATTAAAAAAAATTAAATGTTTTTTACTATTGTTAAGTTTATTTAACATTTCTTTATTGTCATGGTCGAAAAAAAATCTATTTTTGCTTCACTAAAATTAATTTTTTGCCCCAAAAAAAATAAATTATGATAAAGAACTACCTAAACAATTTTAAAAATTTTCCAAAAGAAATTTGGATTCTTACATTAATAACATTTATCAATAGAGCGGGTACAATGGTTATTCCGTTTTTGTCGAAGTACATGAAAGAAAACCTTGAGTTTTCATACAGCCAAATTGGTTGGGTTATGGTTTTTTTCGGAATAGGTTCTATTATTGGAACATGGTTAAGCGGAAAGCTTTCCGATAAGATTGGTTTTTACAAAGTAATGGTTTTTAGTTTGTTTGCCAGTGGGATTATTTTCATTTTACTGCATTATGCTAAAACATTCGAAGAAATGTGTGTCGGGATTTTAGTACTGACTACAATTGCTGATATGTTTCGCCCTGCTATGTTGGTTTGTCTCAAAACGTTCACTACAAAAGAAAATCGTGCTAGTGCTTATTCCTTGACTAGAGCAGCTGTAAATCTTGGGTTTCTTTTTGGTCCAGTTTTGGGAGGTTTAATTATTATGCAATCGGGTTACGAATTTATTTTTTATGCCGATGGTGCTACTTGTATCTTGGCAATTATCGTTTTTGTTTTATTTGTCAAAGAAAGACAATTGCCAGTAAGAACAGTCGCTGACGGTTTGAAACCTCAGAATATTTCAGTGATGAAGGACAAGCCGTTTATGCTTCATTTGGTGATTTGTTTGATCACGGGAATTTTGTTTTTTCAAATATTTACTACTTTGCCTTTGTATCACAAAGAGCAATTTAATATGTCAGAGTTTGATAGTGGATTGCTGTTAAGCTTAAATGGATTGTTGATTCTGTTGTTTGAGCTGCCAATTGTAAATTATGTTAGTAGAAATAAAATAAACAATCATAGGGTGATATTTATTGGTTTGGTGTTGATGGCTACCAGTTTCTTATTCTTGCTTTACCAATGGGAAGGAATGTTGATCCCAATGATGCTTTTCATGACTTGTGGTGTAATGTTGACGTTTCCATTCGCTAATTCGTTTGCTATGGATAGAGCATATGAGCAGAGAGAAGGTAAATACATGGCTGCTTTTACTATGAGTTATAGTTTTGCACATATTTTGAGTGCCAAAACAGGAATGCAAATCATACAAAATTCTGGTTATGAAACCAACTGGATCGTAATGTCGATTCTTGGAGTTGTAGGTTCTTTGTTGGTTTTCAAATTGTTTGCTATGGTGGAGAAAGAAGCGTTAAGTAAAGCGACGATGATTCCTGTAGAGAATGATAGTCATATTCAGAAATAAGTAATAGAGTACTTTACTAAATTTTAATTAAAACAGTAGTAATTTAGTTTACTGCTGTTTTTTTATGATAATATTTCTTTTAGCTTGCATCAGTCTTTTAGTTCTGGTCAAAAACAAGTGTCTATTTTACGTCATTAATGTTATGTTGCGTTGTACAACTTTGCAATTTTGCGCAAGCCATCAATTAAAAAAGTCCCAACTTCAATTGAAGTTGGGACTTTTGTTTGAAATTACAAGAAGTAAAATCAATATTTTAATTATCCTAGAGCAGCTCTTTTGAAACCAGTTACGATAAGATCTTTGTCTAAAGATTTAGCATAAGCAGCAACGCTTAATTTGTTGTCTTTAATGTAGTCTTGGTTTACTAAAGTGTTGTCTTTGAAGAAACGAGCTAATTTACCTTTAGCGATATTGTCTAACATAGCTTCTGGTTTACCTTCTTGACGCAAAAGGTCTTTAGCGATTTCAATTTCTTTAGCGATAGTATCAGCATCAACACCATCTTCATTAAGAGCGATTGGCGCCATTGCAGCAGCTTGCATAGAAATGTTTTTAGCAACTTCATCAGCACCTTCAATGTTTTTAGATAATGCAGTTAAAGTAGCAATTTTGTTACCAGCGTGGATGTAAGAACCGATAAAAGCACCTTCTAATCTTTCGAAAGCACCAATTTCGATTTTTTCTCCAATAACTCCTGTTTGCTCAATTAATTTTTCAGCAACAGTAATTCCGTTGTAGTCAGCAGCCAATAATTCTTCTTTAGTGTTGAAGTTCAAACCTAAAGCAGCTAAATCTTGTGCTAATTTTACGAAAGATTCGTTTTTACCTACGAAGTCAGTTTCACAGTTTAATGAAACTACAACTCCAGCAGTTTTTTCAGCATTTACAACAGCGATAACAGCGCCTTCTGTAGATTCTCTATCAGAACGGTTAGCGGCTACTTTTTGTCCTTTTTTACGTAGGTTTTCGATTGCTAAATCAAAATCTCCTTCTGCTTCAACCAAGGCTTTTTTGCAGTCCATCATACCTGCACCTGTGATTGTTCTTAATTTATTTACGTCTGCAGCAGTAATTGTTGCCATAATATAAGGTGTTTTAATGTTAAAAGTAAAAATTCCAACCTTCAAATCCCAAATTCCAACTTTATCAGATTGTTAAATAGCTGATTTTGGAATTTGGAATTTAAAATTTGGAATTTAAAATTAGATTTATTCTTCAGTTGCTGGAGCTTCAGGAGCTACTTCTTCGGTAGCAGGAGCAGCTTCTACTTCTTTCTCAGTACCTCTATCAGAAAGGCCTTCGATTACAGCTGCAGAAACTAAAGATAAAATTTTGTCAATTGATTTAGAAGCATCATCATTTGCAGGGATAACATAATCTACTTCACGTGGATCAGAGTTAGTATCAACCATTGCAAAAACTGGAATGTTTAATTTTTGAGCTTCTTTTATTGCGATGTGTTCCGCTTTGATATCTACTACGAACAATGCTGCAGGTAGTCTAGACATATCAGCGATTGAACCTAAGTTTTTCTCTAATTTAGCACGAAGACGATCTACTTGCAAACGCTCTTTTTTAGAAAGTGTGTTAAAAGTTCCGTCTTTTTTCATCTTGTCGATAGAAGACATTTTTTTAACCGCTTTACGGATGGTAACAAAGTTTGTTAGCATTCCACCAGGCCATCTTTCAGTGATGTAAGGCATGTTTGCAGCTTTTGCTTTTTCAGCTACGATATCTTTTGCTTGTTTTTTGGTAGCAACAAATAATATTTTTCTACCTGATGCAGCAATTTTTTTCAAAGCTTCGTTAGCTTCTTCAATTTTAGCTGCAGTTTTATATAGATTGATAATGTGGATTCCATTACGCTCCATATAAATGTAAGGAGCCATATTTGGATCCCATTTTCTAGTCATGTGTCCGAAATGAACACCTGCTTCTAGTAATTCTTTTACTTCTACTTTGTTTGACATTTTTGTACTAGTTTACGTTCTGTTGATTATAGCAATGTAGGAATGGCGATGAATCGGCTTCATACATTTAGATGCTAAACTAATCTCCCGACGCATCGGGACAATAACAACATTGTTTTTAATTGAATAAATAATTCTATTAAGTCTTGTTTGAATAAAACAAGACAGGCAATATTAACGTTTAGAGAATTGGAATCTCTTACGAGCTTTCTTCTGACCGAATTTCTTACGTTCAACCATTCTTGGGTCTCTTGTTAATAAACCTTCTGGTTTCAATACACCTCTGTTTTCAGCATTTACTTCGCACATTGCACGAGCGATTGCCATTCTTACAGCTTCTGCTTGACCAGTTACACCACCTCCATAAACGTTTACTTTTACGTCAAAGTTAGATGCATTTTCTGTCATAGACATTGGTTGCATTACTTTGTACTGTAAAGTAGCAGTTGGGAAGTAAGTTGCGAATTCTTTTTTGTTTACAGTGATTACTCCTGTTCCTTCTGAAACATAAACACGTGCAACAGCCGTTTTTCTTCTACCGATTTTGTGAATAACTCCCATTACTTAAGATCGTTTAGGTTAACAGTTCTAGGTTTTTGAGCGCCTTGTTTGTGCTCAGCTCCTACAACAACATTTAAATTTCTGAAAAGTTCTGCTCCTAATTTGTTTTTAGGTAACATCCCTTTTACTGCTTTCTCAACTAATAACGCTGGGTTTTTAGATTGTAATACTTTAGCAGTTAAAGTTCTTTGTCCTCCTGGGTAACCTGTATGACGCATGTAAATTTTGTCATCCATTTTGTTTCCTGTAAGGTTAATTTTTTCTGCGTTGATAACAATTACGTTATCTCCACAGTCCACGTGTGGTGTGTAACTTGGTTTGTACTTTCCTCTTAAAATCATAGCGACTTTAGAAGCAAGACGTCCTAAGTTATGACCGTCAGCATCCACAACAATCCATTCTTTTGTAGAATTGGCTTTTGTTGCTGAAATTGTCTTGTAGCTTAATGCGTTCACAATAATAATTTTTAATTAAACATTCCATCCCCAATAAAGGGAGTGCAAAAGTACAATTAATTATTTTAAATGCAAATAGGTTAAATGATTATTTTTCACTGTGTTTCGTGCTGATTATCAATTCAGTGTTTTTTTTGTAAGTAGAATTACTTTTGAGTTTGAAGATTATGAATTTAAATCATAGTAGTAAAAATGTAAATTTAGCATAACTCTTGCTTTTATGTAGTAGAAATTTTAGAAATTATGATTATCTTCGCTTTTTAATGTTTTTATTTAATATTTTCGTGTCAATTCCAGTTATTGGTAATTTATTCAATTAATTTCTCATTCTATGAAAGCTAAAGCAACGCTAAAACAAATTGCAAAAGAATTAAATGTTTCTGTTTCTACTGTTTCAAAAGCACTTAACGATAGTCCAGAAATTAGTGAGCAAACTAAGATCAAAATCAAAGAATACGCTAAATTGAAAAATTATAAGCCTAATGTTATTGGCTTAAATCTTAAAAACAGAAAAACAAAAACAATTGGAGTGATTATTCCCAATATTTTAAATTCTTTTTTTGCTAAAGTATTCAGTGGTATTGAAAAAGTAGCAGATAAAAAAGGATATAATGTTATTATGTGTATCTCTAATGAATCACTTGATAAAGAAGCGCACACGCTTGAGATGTTAAGTAACGGAACTATTGATGGTTTTGTATTATCTATTTCGGAAGAAGCACAAAAGAAACACGAATACAATCATTTTAAAGAAATTATTAGTGAAGGTACACCTATAGTTTTATTTGACAGAACTACTGATGAATTTGATTGTGATAAGGTTATTGTGGATGACTTTGAAGCAGGTGTTGATTCTACTCAATTCCTTATTGATGCTGGTTGTAAAAATATAGCCTTGATTTCTACTATCGATAATTTAAGTATCGGTAAATTACGCTACGAAGGGTATTTGCAAGCCCTTAAAAATAATAATATTGTTGTGAATGATAAGATTATCATCAGAACAGATACAAGTAAAGGTTTGAATGAAAAAGTAGAATCTTTATATGCTAATAATACTATTGATGGTGTTTTTGCTTTGGCAGAAGATGATTCGGTAGCGGCCTTGAAATTTGGTTTAAAGAAAGGATTACGCATTCCAGAAGATCTTAAAATTATTGGTTTTGCTGATGGAATTTTGGCTTCAAGACGTTTGTCTCCAAGCTTGACCACAGTAAGTCAGCATGGTGTTGAAATTGGTGAAGTAGCTGCTCAATTATTAATTGATCGTCTAGAATCTAAAGAAGAGCATTTACCATATCAAACCAAAGTAATTAATACTAAATTGAAAGAAAGAGAATCTACTCGTTTAAAATAAATTTTAAAAACATAGAAAAAAGGCTCGTAACTATTTTGTTGCGAGCCTTTTTTATTCTAATGCGCTTCCAGCCAATTTTTACCTAATCCGATTTCAACATCCAATGGAACTGCCATTTTGAAGGCGTTTTCCATTTCGTGTTTGATCATGGGTTCTATTTTTTCGAGTTCAGAGTGGTGAACATCAAAAACCAATTCATCATGAACTTGTAATAACATTTTGGATTGCCAATTTTCATCAGTGAGTTTTTTATGAATATTAATCATAGCAATTTTAATGATATCGGCTGCGGAACCTTGTATTGGCGCATTGACAGCGTTTCGTTCTGCCCCTCCACGAACAATAGCGTTGGCAGAATTGATGTCTTTTAAATAACGTCTTCTGCCCGAAATGGTTTCTACATAGCCGTTTTCTCTTGCAAAATCTACCTGTTCTTGTATGAATGATTTTAATCTTGGATAGGTTTTGTAATAGGCTTCAATCAAATCGGCACTTTCTTTTCTAGATAAATTGGTTTGATTGCTTAATCCAAAAGCCGATACACCATAGATAATTCCGAAGTTGACGGTTTTAGCATGACTACGTTGTTCTTTGGTTACTTCTTCTAAAGGAACATTGAAAACTTTGGCGGCCGTACTTTTATGGATGTCTTCTTTGTTTTGAAAGGCTTTAATCATATTTTCATCCCCACACAAAGCGGCGATAATGCGCAATTCTATCTGAGAATAATCCGCAGAAAGTAAAGTGTAGTTTTCATCACGTGCGATAAATGCTTTTCTGATTTGTCGTCCTCTTTCAGTACGAATAGGAATGTTTTGCAGGTTAGGATTATTAGAACTCAAACGACCAGTTGCTGCCACAGTTTGCATATAATCGGTATGCACTCGTCCTGTTTTTTTGTCTACTTGATTGGGTAAGGCATCAATATAGGTACTTTGCAGTTTTACCATTTGGCGCCATTCCAGTATATCACGAACAATTTGGTGTTCATTGGCTAAGTAAGATAAAACTTCTTCACCAGTAGCATATTGTCCTGTTTTGGTTTTCTTTTGTTTCGTTCCGCCAATTTTGAGCTTATCGAATAATATATCACCTAGCTGTTTTGGGGATGCCAAATTAAATTTCTCACCTGCTGTTTCATATATTTGTTGTTCGAAAGCATCAATCTCTTTTTGCATGTCAATCGACATCTTTTTTAGGAAATCAACATCCAAATTGATGCCTTCTTTTTCCATATCAGCCAATACTTGTACTAATGGAATTTCAATATCATCAAATAATTTTTTGGTACCCACTTTTTCTAAAATAGGTTGAAAATGCTCCTTCAATTGTAAGGTGATGTCAGCATCCTCGGTGGCGTATTCTTTAATAGCCTCCAATTCTACTTGACGCATCGATAATTGGTTCTTTCCTTTTTTGCCAATTAAAGTTTCGATAGATTTCGGGCTGTATTTTAGATAGGTTTCAGATAAAATATCCATATTGTGTCGCATATCTGGATTAATCAAATAATGCGCAATCATGGTATCAAACAGTTTTCCTTTGACTTGAATATTATAATTGGATAGAATTTTCAAATCATATTTCATGTTTTGACCAATTTTCTCAATGGTTTCATTATTGAAAAAAGGAATGAATTTTTCAATTAAATCCTGAGCTTCTTCTTGATTTTCGGGAAAAGGAACGTAAAATCCTTTGCCTTTCTCCCATGAAAAAGACAAACCAACAAGCTCGGCATTCAAAGCATCGATTCCTGTCGTTTCAGTGTCAAAGCATACGGAAGTTTGTTGTAATAAATTTTGAAGTAATAATTTTACTGGAAAATCTCCTTGAATGATTTGGTAGAAATGAGGAGTGTCTTCGAGTGTTTGGTAAAACTTATTTAAACCATTTTCGTTGCTATTCTCATCATCAGAGAATCCAAACAAATCCATTTGGTTTTCAGCGGTCTTTTTTGATGCTGTCTTTTTTGAAGCGACTGGATTCGTTTCATTTCCATCTCCATCTATTTCGTCATATTCTTTTCCTGTTCCAAAGAGTTTATCGAATTGTGTTTTCATTTGACGGAATTCCAATTCTTGAAACAAAGCATCTGTTTTTTCTACATCTGGTTTGGATAATTCATAATCGTTGGCATCAAAAGTAACAGGACAATCGAGTAGGATAGTGGCTAGTTTTTTAGACAAAATACCTAATTCCTTGTTGGCTTCAATTTTGGTTTTCATGGCGCCTTTAAGTTGATGCGTATTAGCCAACAAGTTTTCTAAGGTGCCATATTCGGACAAGAATTTCTTAGCGGTTTTTTCGCCAACTCCAGGTAGTCCTGGAATATTATCCGCAGCATCTCCCATCATTCCCAAAAAGTCTATTACTTGTTCTGGTCGTTCAATTTCAAATTTAGCCAAGACCTCTGGAATTCCCCAAATTTCAATGTCATTCCCCATTCGAGCGGGTTTGTACATGAAAATATTTTCAGAGACCAATTGTGCAAAATCCTTATCAGGTGTAACCATAAATACTTGGTAGCCTTCTTTTTCGGCTTGTTTGGCTAAGGTACCAATAAGGTCATCGGCCTCAAAACCTGCTTTTTCAATAATTGGAATATGCATCGCTTTCAATAACTCCTGAATATAGGGAACTGCAATATTTATCGCTTCGGGAGTTTCGTCACGATGGGCTTTATATTCTTGATACATTTCATAGCGATAATCACTACCTCCTTTATCAAAAGCTACTGCCAAGTGATCGGGTTTTTCTCTTCGGATAACGTCCATCAAGGAGTTCATAAATCCCATAATGGCCGAGGTGTCCATGCCTTTGGAGTTGATTCTAGGATTTTTGATAAAAGCATAGTAGCCACGAAAAATCAAGGCATAAGCATCTAGGAGGAAAAGGCGTTTTTGAGTTGACATATTTTTAATCTAAAATTTGAAAGGGTAAAAATAAACAAAGCAATTTGATTTTGTTCATTGCAGTACTTCAATCTCTACTTTCTGCTTGAAAATAGAGATTCAATTGTATGCTAAGTGCAGACTAAAAGTAGTATGTATGGCATTTTTCAAAAACATAAGTTAAAAAAAATAAATAGCGATGCATTGCGCTACCTTTATTTGTTAATTTGTGGTAAATTAAAACAACATGATTTTTCGTTTACTGATTTTTTTATTGGTTATAGCGCTTTTCGAAACTTATGCTTTTCAAGCTTTCAAAACAATAGTAAAAAACAAAACCTTTCTTTGGATTTATGCCCTGTTAAGCTTGGTGTTACTGCTGTATATTGTTTACGGATTGACTCAATTTGATCGTTCCGTAGGGCAAACTCAAGCAAGTCTTCGTACAATGGGATTGTTGTTGTTGGTGTATGTGCCCAAAATTGTAATTACCCTTATTTTGTTAGGGGAAGACGTGTATCGGGTTTTGATGGGGGCAATCAACTTTTTTGTTGACTATAATAAAGAATCTGCTTTTTTGCCTTCTCGAAGAAAATTTGTAAGTCAAATGGGGTTAGGATTAGCCGCTATTCCTTTCCTTTCTTTGATTTATGGTATTTTTGAAGGACGATACAACTATAAAGTTATCAAACAGGCTATTTTTTTTCCTGATTTACCTGATGTTTTTGACGGATTTACTATTACACAAATTTCGGATGTGCATAGTGGTAGTTTTGATAATCCAGATAAAATTGATTACGCAATCGATTTGATCAATCAACAAAAAACGGATTTGATATTGTTTACTGGTGATATCGTGAATACTCATGCCAAGGAGATGCATCCTTGGATTGCTACTTTTAACAAAATCGAAAAACATCCTTTTGGGAAATATGCGGTACTTGGCAATCACGATTATGGTGAGTATGTTACTTGGAAAACCAAGGAAGAAAAAGCTGCTAATTTTGAAGCTATCAAACAATTGTACGGACAAATAGGTTTTACTCTTTTACTAAATGAACATACGTTTATTGAAAAAGAAGGCCAAAAAATAGCTTTGGTGGGAGTAGAAAATTGGGGCCATAATTTCAAGCAAGCTGGAGATTTAAACAAAGCGGCTGCGGGTTTAATCAAAGAAGATTTTAAAATTTTGATGAGTCACGATCCAAGTCATTGGGAGCATGTAGTACAGCATGATGAAAAACATTATCAACTTACCTTATCAGGGCATACACATGGAATGCAGTTTGGTATTGAAATTCCAGGCTATTTTAAATGGAGTTTGGCGCAATACGTTTATAAACAATGGGCTGGCTTATATGAAAACCTAGGGCGATATGTTTATGTTAACCGCGGTTTTGGCTTTCATGCCTATCCGGGAAGAGTTGGAATTATGCCTGAAATAACTGTTATTCAACTAAAAAAAGGGGCAAATAGAGCGTAATTAGTTTAAAATGCTATATTTGCAGTGTAATATCTCTTTTAAAATATTATAAATTAAACATTTTGGTTTATGTCAAAATTTGGAGAACTTATAAATGCTCAAGTTCCTGTGTTAATAGATTTTTACACAGATTGGAACGAATCTTCAGTTTCGATGCATCCAGTAATTAAAGACGTGGCTGCAGCTCTTGGTGATAAAGCCAAGGTAATTCGGATTGATGTTGACAAAAACCAAGAATTGGCTGAAGTGCTAAGAATAAAAGGATTACCCACTTTGATGATTTACAAAGATGGAGTTATGATGTGGAGACAATCAGGGGAACTTGATGCAAACACAATTATAGGATTAGTTCAAGAGCAAATTTAGATTTTATAGTCAACTTTTATAGCGTTAATGAAAAGGATTTGTGTTTGAAACTAACTTGGAATAGTTTCAAACACAAATCCTTTTTGCTTAAGATGTTTGATAGCTTTTGGTAAGGCAAATTTTAAATTAAGGGCAGCTTTTTGACTGTCGTGAAATACAATAATACTTCCTGATTTTGTATTGGAAATAACATTGTCTAAGCATTTTTGTGGAGAAATAGCAGTGTCAAAATCGGCACTCAAAACGTCCCACATAATGATTTTGTATCCTAGTTCTTTTATTTTTTTGGCTTGCTCTTTTTTTATTCTTCCGTAGGGAGGCCTGAATAGTTTAGGTTTTAAATTAGAGGTAGCTGCAATGGTACTTTCACAAAGGCTACAATTTTCTAAATACGATTCAATATCATTTTTCCACCCATTCAAATGATTGTGCGTGTGATTTCCTATATGATGTCCTTCTGAAAGTATTTTTTTGAAAATTTCGGGTTGTGTCACTATGTTTTTACCAATACAAAAAAAAGTGGCTTTGATCTTTTCTTCTTTCAATAGTTGTACTACCCATTCTGTTACTTCGGATGTTGGACCGTCATCAAATGTAAGGTAGATCGTATTCTTTTTGTTGGGTAGATCCCAAATATAGTTAGAAAAGTATTTTTTGATAATACTATTGGTTTTGATCCAGTAGAATGACATGGGCTTTGGTTTTTATTTCAATTAAAAATAAAAAAAATGTAGCATAATTGGATTATGCTACATTGATAAAATTGTTATGTATTGATGTTATTCTTTGTCTCTTCCAAATCGTTCAAAAATGTTGATATATGTATTGAAAGCTACTTTGTTTTTGTTGTAAAATGCGAGGTCTCCACTTTCTTGCATTACAGTCAATAAGCTTCTGTACCGCTCAATATCAGTAATGATGTCAATGGCTATGCTAGATTGATCTGATGGGTTCAACGAGGCATAATACTTTAGGTTGTCTTGGTATTTCAAGATTAATTTTGATAACAAATCTTGGGCTTTTGTTTTTTCATTAAGGTCATAGTATCCTTTTGCAAATGGCTCTACCAAGGAGTAATAGCCAAATTGGTCCAAAGGCATTTTAGTTAAAGCTAATTCAATAATGTTTTTAGCCATGTCATTCTTGCCTTCTGCAATTAACTGGTTCATCAATCTGGACAAGTAAGAGCGGTAGGTGATACTGTTTTTTCTGGTTTCTGGATCGTGGTAAATGGAAAGACTTTCGCTATTCCCCCAGTCCCATTTCATGACGTTACCATACATTTTGTCGCTGTCAATGCCTCCCATGTCAAGAGGGCTGCTATCTTTGGCGGTTTTGGTGCGAATAGGAACTAGCTTGTAAGTCATTCCGTCAAGTTGTAGATAATCTTTCATCCAAAGAAAATCTTCATCGTCGTAGGCGCCACCGCTAAAGTAAATTGGTCTTTTCCAATTGTTGTTGGCAATTAAGTCGAGCATCATCAGACGATTTTTGTATAAAGCACGGCCTTTCATGTCGATGTCGATATACGGAACGATAGAGTCGTATTGCTTAGGAGAAACGACTTTGTTTTTGATGATGTTTTCCTTGTTTACTGTCAATCGAATTTTGTTGGTAGGGTAAAAATGTATGGATTGTCCATTTTGCATTTCAACCAGAGATTTTGGGTGTTTGATGAAGGTAATCATGTCTTTTACATCCCATCTAGTTTCGGTTTTTGGAATATGGGCGGTGTAATCCAATTTGTCTCCCACGTAATCATCGTGATTAAAGGAAATAGGTAATGGCTCAGATTCGTATGCTTTGCGTTTCATTTGGTCAATATACCAATCGGTCATGAACAAACTTGTGTTTACAATTCGGATATCAGTACGTACTTTTTCTATTTCTTGAGCATACCAAAGGGGAAAGGTGTCGTTGTCGCCAATGGTAAATAGAATGGCATTTTTGTCACAAGAATTCAAATACGCTTTGGCCATGGCTACAGCGGTGTATTTGTTAGAACGATCATGATCGTCCCAGTTTTGAGAAGCCATCAATATTGGAGCTGCTAATAAACTAGCAGCAATTAAAACCGGGCCTGCTATTTTTGGTGCCAAATATTTTTGTAAGCTCTCGTATAGGGCATAAACACCAAATCCAATCCAAATGGCAAAAACATAAAAGGATCCTACTAATGCGTAATCACGTTCTCTTGGTTCAAATGGTCGTTCATTCAGGTATATTTTAAGGGCTAAACCAGTAAATAAAAACAATACTAGCAAGACGTAAAAACTTTTTCGGTCTCTAGAGGCGTGGAACATTAGTCCAATTAAGCCTAGGATAAAAGGTAAAAAGTAATAGGTGTTTCTACCTTTGTTGTTTAAAACATCGGCGGGCAAATTTTCTTGTGATGCCAAACGGAATGAATCCATAAACGGAATACCGCTAATCCAATTTCCGTCAAGATTGTCATATTTTCCTTGAATGTCGTTTTGTCTGCCTACAAAATTCCACATCAAGTATCTCCAATACATATAGCCAAATTGGTACTCAAACATGAAGGAAATATTGTCAAATGTAGTTGGTTTTTCAATGATTAAATAATCGCCGTAGCTTTTTAAGAATTTAATGTAACCACTATTGTCAATTTGTTTTTGAGCATAAGCCATTTTGAATTCTGAGACAATTTTTTCAATTTCATTTCGAACTTGAGCGGTTGCTTTATTTAAATCTTCCTCACTGAGTTGGCTTGGGTCAATGCCATATTGCATCAGGTCTTCTTCGTAAGGATAGTTAGGATTTAAACGAAAAGCTGGTGGGTTGGTGAAATTGATGTAATTTTCGATGTGATCGGTACTTCTCATACGAGGCAAAATAGTTTTATGAGCATCGTCACTATTTTGTTCTGCATTTTTATAGTTGTTAACAATAACGTATTTACCTGTTTTGTAATCTCTCTCAAAATTTGGTGCTTTGTCCAAATAAGGGTTGTTTGGGTCTAATCCTGCAAAAGCTTCGGTATATTGTGCTCCGTAGAATAATGGACTAGCACCATATTGTTCTCTGTTGTAATAAGCCAAAACCTCTCTAGCATCCGAGGGCTTATTTTCGTTAATAACAACATTGGCATTGGCTCTAATGGGTAACATCATCCAAGTTGAAAAACCAATTAAAATAAATAAAATGCAAAGAATTATGGTGTTGTAAAAAACCAGCCCTTTTTTGTGAGTGTATTGCAATCCGAAATAAAAGAAGAGACCAAATAATAAAGCCACAAAAATGGTTCCCGAATCAAAGGGAAGTCCCAAAGAATTCACCATAAATACTTCTGTTTTTCCAAAGAAAGCCATGGTAAGCGGTAGCAATAATTTGAAAATAAAAAGGAGTATTGATATTACTACAACATTAGCAATGATGAAGTTTTTTATAGTCACTTTTTCGTAATGTTTAAAGAAGTATAAAAAACCAATGGCTGGAATCGTTAATAAAGCCATGAAGTGTACTCCAAAAGAGAGTCCGGTTACTAAGGAAATAATCAACAGCCATTTGTTGCCCTTTGGCGTATCCATTTCTTGTTCCCAACGTAGACCAAGCCAAAAGAGTAATGCAATTAATAATGAGGCCATGGCGTAAACTTCGGCTTCTACAGCATTGTACCAAAAACTATCAGAAAAAGTATAGGCAAGGGCGCCAACAAATGAACTTCCAAGAATAACTATATCATTATTAGTATTGATTTCGGCTACACGACCAATAATTTTTCGCAAAATCATGGAGCTTGACCAAAACATGAATAGAATGGTAAAAGCGCTTGAAAAAACAGACATCATATTAACCATATAAGCAATGTTTTCATTACCAGTAGCAAACATGGCAAAAAAAGCACCCATCATTTGATACAAAGGTGCTCCAGGAGGGTGGCCAACTTCTAGTTTAGCGGCTGTTGCAATGTATTCTCCACAATCCCAAAAACTCATTGTGGGCTCTACGGTAAGTGTGTAGGTAATTAAAGCAATTCCAAATGTTAACCAACCTATGATTGTATTCCATTTATTAAAGTTAAATGAGGTCTTATCCATGAATTTTTAAAGATTTTGATTTCAAATACAAAGAAAATGTTTTTTTGTGGAAAGCGACAAGCATTAACAGTATTTTCTATAAAAGTATTTGTAAAACATAATACATTGAAAATTAGCGAGTAGTGCTATTTTGCTAGGTTTTCGAAAATAAATATTCGTTTTTTTTGAATAAAATCGGCTAAAAAGTTTGCAGAACTTAAAATTAGTGTTACATTTGCACTCGCAAAACAACAACAAAACTGGTCTATGGTGTAATGGTAACACAACTGTTTTTGGTGCAGTCTTTCAAGGTTCGAGTCCTTGTAGACCAACTAGTTTTTTGAGAACCCCGCAAACATAATGTTTACGGGGTTTGTTTTTTTGTGTTAATTTTTTTTTTTTTTTTTTTGAATTAGCTTGTTTTGCAACTTCTTGTTGTTTAGTCGTTTACTTTTGTTTTAACTTGTTAAGTATCTTGTTTTGCTTTAGTTGAACAATATCATAATCCCTCTTGTTGTAAAGAATAATATTTCTTTTCTCTAAAAAAAGTCTTCAATAAACTACCCTAATTAGATACTATTGTTGAAGTTGTCTTTAGTATTGTTTAGTTTGATTTTAAAAACGCCTATAAAACTGTTTAATTATGGATAAATCTATGACCTTATTATATCTGTTGGAGAAAATTAAGACAAATTTCACTGCCTCTGTAGCTTTGCCAAGTATTTTTTTGATTGTTTTATTGTCGCTTTTTTGTGGTTTTTTCTCAGAGCAAGCTGCAACAATGTTGGGTGTTTTTAAAGGAGTTATTTTTGATAATCTAAGTTGGTTTTATGTTTTGTTGGTAACTGTTTTTGTGTTGTTTCTTTTATTTGTGGCCATTAGTAAATTTGGAAAAATAAAACTCGGTGCAGACGATTGTGA
Organism: Flavobacterium sp. LM5; assembly: GCF_002017945.1. NCBI lineage: Bacteria > Pseudomonadati > Bacteroidota > Flavobacteriia > Flavobacteriales > Flavobacteriaceae > Flavobacterium > Flavobacterium sp. LM5. The sequence continues at coordinate 810,393 of NZ_MUFX01000001.1, forward strand.
GCCTGAATATTCCTATTTTTCTTGGGTGTCGATGCTTTTTGCAGCTGGGATGGGAATTGGATTAATGTATTTTGGGGTTTCAGAAACCATGGCGCATTATGCCAATCCAGCAATTGGTGATTTGGATGTTCATCTTCGTGCTAAAGAGGCACAATTGTATACTTTTTTTCACTGGGGTATCCATGCTTGGGCGATTTATGGGGTTGTTGGGTTGTCTTTGGCTTATTTTACATACCGATACAATCTTCCTTTAGCGATTAGAAGTGGTTTTTATCCTGTGCTAAAAGACAAAATCAATGGCAGATTGGGTGACATTGTAGATGTATTTGGGCTTTGTAGTACTTTCTTTGGGATTACTACAACACTTGGTTTTGGAGTGGTGCAACTTTGTGCAGGGCTTCATAGTTTAGGGGTGATATCTGATACTTCTTTTGGTTATCAAGCGTTAATTGTGGTTTTAGTGATGGGTGTTGCGGTTGTTTCTGCGCTTTCAGGTTTGGGAAAAGGCGTGAAGATAATGAGCGAAATCAATATTATATTGGCTACTTTATTAATGTTATTTGTTTTGATATTTGGGCCTACGATCTATATTTTAAGCACTTTTACTGAAGGGCTAGGGCATTATGTGAGTCATTTTGCCTCGCTTACTTTCAATACATATGCTTATGAAAAAGAAAGTCAAGCGTGGTTTTCTAACTGGACCATTTTGTATTGGGCTTGGTGGATTTCTTGGGCTCCTTATGTTGGTCTTTTTATTGCTAAAATTTCTAAAGGACGATCCATTCGTGAATTTATTATAGCTGTTTTACTTATACCGTCTCTTTTTAATTTTGTTTGGATGACTGTTTTTGGTAGCAGTGCAGTTTGGATAGATGAGTTTGTGGCTCATGGTGCAATAAGTGAATTTGCTAAGGATCCTAATACTCTTTTGTTTAATTTTTTTGCTTATTTCCCTTTAAGCGGTTTTTTGAATGTCTTGGCAATTGTTATTATCTGTGTTTTTTTTATCACCTCTGCTGATTCTGGAATTTATATAATGAATAGTATTGCTTCTCGTGGGGTTGGTGTGGCGCCTAAATGGCAAAATGTATTTTGGGGTGTTTTGCTGATAATTGTTTCACTTAGCCTGTTGCGTTCAGGAGGACTTGCATCATTGCAGACTATGACTTTGGTTATGGCGCTACCTTTTGGAATAATAATGCTCTTGTTGTGTTTTAGTTTATGGAAAGCTTTGCTTGCTGACGATCAGTATTCATCGATAAAATATTCACATGCCAGTAATAATTGGAATGATGTTCATTGGAAGCTAAGATTGCGTAAAATTCTAAGTTATTCAAAGAAAAAAGATATTAAAACTTTTTTGAATCAAACTGTGCGAGAGGCTTTTGAAGAGATGGTTCTCGAATTGCAAAAAAACGATATTGTAGCGACTATAACCGAAGAAAAATCTCCAATACATGCCATTGAGTTGGTCATTGAGTACGAGAAATTAAAGAATTTTAAATACGGAGTAAAATCCCAAGTTTTAACAGTATCTACAGCATTAAGAAGGGAAGATAATGCACCTGATATTGATCATGAAACTGTTTTTGTTCCCGTAACTTATTTTGATGATAATAGAAGAGGATACGATATTCAATATCTCAGTAAAGATGAGATTATAGCGGATGTTTTGAGGCAATATGAGCGTTTTTTAAATTTAGGATCGGGAGATACAACGGATTTGTTGTTGAAAATTTGACAAGTTTTATTGTTCAAAAATCCTTTCGTATGACAGTTGATAGTTGTTTTTTTTAAGTATTGACTGAGACTTGTTTGCGACTTAACCGACGATGGATATGTTGTAGTTTTTCTTGCTGAGGATTCAATCTTGCTGAGATCAAAGTTGTGCTTCAAATAATAAAAAAAGGAACCCTCTTGTATATCACAGGAGGGTTCCTTTTTTTATGGAGTTATTATTGGTTTTTTTATGCCTTAATAGTGAGTACTGGAAGTTGAGTGTGGTTGACTAAGTCTTCTGTGATGCTTCCATTGAAGAAATGGCTAAGGCCGGTTCTTCCGTGTGTGCTAATGCTTATTAAATCGGCTTGTATGGAATTGGCAAAATTCAAAACACCTTTTTCTATATTGGATTCGTTGTAAATGTGAATAGCGAAATTGGTTAACTCGAATTCTTTTGCAAAAGCCTCCATGGTTGCGGTTGTTGTGCCAGTTGTTTTAAAGCTGTTCGGTGTACAGATGGTTACTAAGTTGATTTTTGCTTCCCATTTGTTGGCTAATTCTTTTATTTTTTTAAAAGGTGCTTTGGCGGTTTCTGTAAAATCTGAAGCGAATACAATTTGTTTTGGATTGAATGCGGTTTCTTCTTTTTTAATAACAATGACAGGAATTTCGGAAAGACGCACCACTTTTTCTGTATTGGATCCTATAAAGATTTCTTCTGCTCCAGAAGCGCCATGTGATCCCATAACAATTAGGTCAACATTGTTCTTTTTGGTAAAATTAAGTACGCCATCAAAAGCTTTTTCGAATTGAATAAATTCGGTTACCTCGATGCCGTCAAGATAAGGACGCTCAAAAATTTCAGCAAATGTTTCTTTTGCTTTTTGGATAAAAAACATTACTTCAGGAATGCTTTTGCCGCTTGAGATAGCGTCGCTCATTTGATTAGGGAGCTCTAACATGTGAAGTAATAAGATTTCAGCATTATGCGTTTTGGCTAGTTGTGCAGCTACTTTTAAAGCGTTTTCCGCATAAATTGAGAAATCTGTAGGTACTAAAATCCTTTTCATGATGGGTTTGGGGTTTTGGTTGTAAGAAAATGTGTTCTATTATTCTAAGAAGTAAAGATAAGATTTTTTTTTACTGCAATCCAATAAAATGATTTGTAAAAAAACACTATATTTGCAAAGTTATTTATTAAAAGTTAAGTAATGAGGGGACAATTGTCCCCTCTTTTTATAAAATAGTTATAAAAATATGACATTTAAAGAAAAAGTAAATGCATTGATTGAGGAGGCGCTGTTAGAGAAGCCCTCAGTTTTTCTAATTGATTTGAGTATATCAGACGCATTTAAAATAATGGTATCTCTTGATGGGGATAATGGTGTGGCTTTGCAGGATTGCATCGATATTAGCAGAGCGATTGAAAATAACCTTGATCGAGAAGAACAAGATTTTTCGTTGGAAGTAGCCTCAGTTGGAGTAGGTTCTCCGTTAAAAATGGTTCGTCAATATAAAAAAAATGTTGGGAGAACATTAATTGTTAAAACAGCATCAGAAATTATTGAAGCAGAATTAGTTGAAGCTACAGATGTTTTTATAATTTTGTCTTGGGAAGCTAGAGAGCCAAAAAAAATAGGAAAAGGAAAGGAAACGGTTCAAAAAGAACTTCAGTTGCCTTACGCAGATATTAAAGAAGCAATTGTTACAGTAACATTTTAATTAAAGAATTCGCATGGAAAATTTAGCATTAATCGATTCATTTTCAGAGTTTAAAGATGATAAACTTATTGATCGTGTAACGCTTATGGCAATTTTAGAAGATGTATTTAGAAATGCATTGAAAAAGAAATATGGTTCAGATGAAAACTTCGATATTATCATTAATCCTGATAAAGGGGATATGGAAATTTGGAGAAGAAGAGTCATTGTTGCAGATGAGGATTTGGATTTTGAAAACGAAGAAATTACTTTAACAGAAGCTCGTAAGATTGAAGCGGATTTCGAAATTGGAGAAGAAGTTTCTGAAGAAGTAAAATTGATTGATTTAGGTCGTAGAGCTATTTTAGCATTACGTCAAAACTTAATCTCAAAAATTCACGAACACGATAATACCAATTTATACAAACAATTTAAAGATATTATTGGGGATATTTATACTGCCGAAGTGCATCACGTTCGTCCAAGAGTTGTAATTTTGGTGGATGATGAAGGAAATGAAATTGTTTTACCAAAAGAAAAGCAAATTCCTTCTGATTTCTTTAGAAAAGGCGATAATGTTCGTGGTATCATTGAAAGTGTTGAGCTAAAAGGGAATAAACCTCAAATTATTATGTCTAGAACTTCTGAGAAGTTTTTAGAAAAATTGTTTGAACAAGAAATTCCTGAGGTTTTTGACGGTTTAATTATGGTTAAAAACGTAGTGAGAATACCGGGAGAGAAAGCTAAAGTAGCTGTAGAAACCTATGATGATAGAATTGATCCAGTAGGAGCCTGTGTTGGGATGAAAGGATCCAGAATTCATGGTATTGTAAGAGAGTTGGGGAATGAGAATATTGATGTTATTAATTATACGAATAACATACAGTTGTTTATTACAAGAGCATTGAGCCCAGCGAAAGTATCTTCCATTAAAATAAATGAAGAAACAAAACGTGCAGAAGTGTTTTTGAAATTAGAAGAAGTTTCTAAAGCTATCGGTCGTGGTGGACATAATATTAAACTAGCTGGTTTGTTAACCGGATATGAATTAGATGTAATTCGTGAAGGTGACATCGCTGGTGCAACAGCAGATGAAGACGATGTTGAATTGACTGAGTTTTCAGATGAAATTGAAGAATGGGTTATAGAAGAATTCGCGAAAATTGGTTTAGATACAGCAAAAAGTATACTAAGTCAAGAAGTAGAGGATTTAGTTAGAAGAACAGACCTAGAAGAGGAAACAATTCTAGATGTAATGAGAATTTTGAAAGAAGAATTCGATAGTTAAGCTATGTTCTTCTAACAACACAACAAAAAAAGATAATAATAAAAAGGTTTTATGTCTGAAGAGAGAATAATTAGAATAAACAAAGTTTTAAGGGAATTGAATATTTCTTTAGAAAGAGCTGTGGATTATCTTAAGGATAAAGGGATTGGTATTGAATCTAACCCAAACACAAAAATTTCTGAAGAGGTGTACAATGTCTTGTGCGGTCAGTTTGCTGGTGACAAAGGGAATAAAGAGGCATCAAAAGAAGTAGGGGAAGAGAAAAGAAAAGAGAAAGAAGCCTTACGGATCGAAAGAGAAAAAGAAATCGAAACGAAACGCAAAGCGGATGAAGAGCGATTAAAGCAACAAGAAATTATCAAAGCTAGGGCAGTAGTAACTGGTCCAGTTCAAGTTGGTAAAATTGATTTGAATCCTAAAAAAGCAACTTCTGTACCTGCTCCAGCTGCAATTGAAGAGAAAAAGGCTACTCCAGTAGTGAAAGCCGTTGAACCAGCAAAAGAAACTCCCACTGAAACTAAATCTATAGCTCCTGAGGAAACTAAAGTAGCACCTGTTGTTATTAAGCCAATTGAGGTTAGTGTTGAAAAAGAAGTGGTGAAAGAAGTGTCAAAGGAAGTGAAACCACAAGCAGAAAAGCCTAAAAGTGATAAGCCGAAAGAGACTCCTGCGGAACCAACATCACAAGAGCCAGTTGAGGAAACGATTACTACTCAGTATCAAAAACTTTCAGGGACAACGCTTACCGGACAGATTATTGATTTGTCACAATTCAATAAGCCAAAAAAGAAAAAAGAAGAGCCTAAAATTACTCCAAACAAACCTGGTGCGCCTGGTGCAGTAGGAGCTAATAATGCCAATAAAAATAAGCGTAAGCGTATTGCTCCAAAACCAGGTGCTCCAAGACCACCTGCAACTCCAGGGACTCCAAATCCAAATAAAATTACCCCAAACACGGGTGGTGGCGGATTTAATGCGAATAGAAATTCAAGACCTGGATTTGTGAAAGGAAATCGTCCTGCTATAGTAGCCAAAGTGGAGCCTACAGAGGAAGAAGTAAAAAATCAAATTCGTGAAACTTTAGAGAAACTACAAGGTAAAGGTGGAAAATCTAAAGCAGCAAAATATCGTAGAGAAAAAAGAGAAACGCACCGCCAGAAAACAGATGATGAACAAAGGGCATTAGATGAAGGTAGCAAAACAATCAAGGTAACTGAGTTTGTTACTGTTGGTGAAATTGCGATCATGATGGATGTGCCGATTACCAAAGTTATTGGTACTTGTATGTCGCTTGGAATCATGGTTACGATGAATCAACGTTTGGATGCTGAGACTTTGACTATTGTTTGTGATGAATTTGGATATGAAGTTGAATTTATCACTGTTGACATTGAAGAAGCCATTCAAGTAGTTGAAGATAAAGAAGAAGATTTGGTAACACGTGCTCCAATTGTTACGGTAATGGGTCACGTCGATCACGGTAAAACATCTTTACTGGATTATATTCGTAAGGAAAATGTAATTGCTGGAGAGTCAGGAGGAATTACACAACATATTGGTGCCTACGGAGTAACTTTGGATAATGGTCAAAAAATTGCTTTCTTAGATACACCAGGTCACGAAGCTTTTACCGCGATGCGTGCACGTGGTGCTCAAGTTACGGATATTGCAATTATTGTGATTGCAGCAGATGATGATATTATGCCGCAAACTAAAGAGGCTATTTCTCACGCACAAGCTGCTGGAGTGCCAATTATTTTTGCGATAAACAAAATTGATAAACCAAATGCTAATCCTGAAAAAGTTAAAGAAAGATTGGCTGGTATGAACTTATTGGTAGAGGACTGGGGAGGAAAAATTCAATCTCATGATATATCTGCAAAGGTTGGTACGGGTGTAAAAGAATTGTTAGAAAAAGTGTTGTTAGAGGCTGAGATTTTAGATTTAAAATCGAATCCTAATAAAGCAGCTCAAGGAACAGTTGTAGAAGCTTTCTTGGATAAAGGAAAAGGTTATGTGTCTACTATTTTAGTACAACATGGTACTTTAAGGGTAGGAGATTATATGTTAGCAGGTAAGCATCACGGAAAAATTAAAGCGATGCATGATGAACGTGGACATGTGGTTAAAGAAGCAGGTCCTTCAACACCGGTTTCGGTTTTAGGTTTAGATGGTGCTGCAACAGCAGGTGATAAGTTTAATGTTTTTGAAGACGAAAAAGAGGCAAAACAAATTGCAGCTAAACGTTCTCAATTGATGCGTGAACAATCTGTTAGAACGCAACGTCATATTACTTTAGATGAAATTGGTCGAAGAATTGCTTTGGGTCAATTTAAAGAATTGAATATTATTCTTAAAGGAGACGTTGATGGTTCTGTTGAAGCTTTATCTGATTCGTTCTCTAAATTATCAACTGACGAAATTCAAATCAATATTATTCATAAAGGAGTAGGTGCGATTACCGAAACGGATGTAATGTTAGCTTCAGCTTCTGATGCTATTATTATTGGATTTAACGTACGTCCTGCTGGAAATGCAAGACAGTTAGCAGATAAGGAAGAAATAGATATCCGTTACTATTCTATCATTTATGCCGCAATTGACGACTTGAAAGATGCGATGGAAGGAATGTTAGCTCCAGAAATGAAAGAAGAAGTATTAGGAACGGCTGAAATTAGAGAGATCTTCAAGATTTCAAAAGTTGGTTCTATTGCAGGTAGTATGGTTATGGACGGTAAAATCCTTAAAAATGCAAAAATCCGTATAGTTAGAGAAGGCGTTGTAATTTTTGATGGCGAGCTTATAGCATTGAAACGATTCAAAGACGATGTTAGAGAAGTAGCTAAAGGATATGATTGCGGTATTCAAATCAAAGGATTTAATGATATTGAAGAGCGTGATGTTATTGAATGTTACCATGAAGTTGCTATTAAGAAAAAATTGAAATAGTAATATGTTTTTCACAAAAAAAGCCTCGTTTATCGAGGCTTTTTTTGTGGCATTAACGTGTTTCTAGTTGAAATCTAATTTATGATAGAGACGGGAATTTAATTTAATCCATTTCGTTCTAAAATAAGAAGAAGTAGGTTTAAAGCTAAAATAGGCGTGTTTGGCTTAGGTTTTTTGTAGTTCATACAATGTGTAAAAGCTGGCTATATATAGCGATTTAAAAAGGGCAGAAAGGTAACGGACTATTTTCCGGGCTTAATTAAAAAAGCTGTTTTATATCTTTTTCTGATTTCAATTAAATTTCTCTCTGCGTCCATTCTGTTTCTAAAATTTCCAACCCAAACTTTGTAATTTGGTGTTTGGAAAATGATAGTTGCATCTAAATTTTTGTTAGATGATTTGAATTCTGTTAACGTTTTTTTAGCAAGATCGCTCGTGCCGTTAAATACTTGTATTTTGTATTGATCAGTAATTGATAAGGTATTATTTATTTTTCTTTTTTCATTTAATAGCTGATCCACGATTGGATCCTGATTAATTTCTGTTTTTTTCTTTTGGGCATCCATTTTCGCTATCGTTATAGTTGCGAGCGCAAAGAAAATTATTCGCTTTTTTAAGTGAGGAAACTTCATAACTGATTGATTTTTATGCAAAAGTAATGCTTTAGTGGAAAAAATGAAAAGCAAACTTTATTTAGAATTAATATAAATTGTATTTAAGACTATTTTAAGATTTTGTGAATAGTTCTTAAAGTGTATTTTTGTCCCGTATTTAAAAAAAAGAAGTGTTTTTTTTCGGGTATACTTTGAAAAAATACATATCAATATTGTGGATAATTACTATACTATATGAAAAAGATGGGTAACCATAGTTCGATGACAAGGAAATTATGTTTTAGTTTAGCATTAATGCTAACGATGTCCTTGAGTTTATTTGCGCAAGATCCTGCCGCTGCTGCTACAGATACAGCTGCGCCAGCACCTAGTGCTGGGGGAGATACAGCTAAAGGAAAGGAATTGTTTAATGCCAATTGTGCTGCATGTCATAAATTAGATGCAAAGGCTACAGGACCTGCATTAAGAGGTGTTGCTTCTAAGTATGAAATGGCTTGGCTTTACAAGTGGGTTAAAAACAGCTCTGATTTAATTAAGTCAGGTGATGCTGCTGCAGTAAAAGTTTTTGAAGAAAACAATAAAGCAGTAATGACTGCTTTTCCACAGTTGTCAAATGAAGATATTGATAATATTATAGCGTATACTTCAGAGCCAAAAGCAGAAACTCCTGTTGCTGCTGCAGGTGCAACTCCTACTGCTGGGGCTCAGAACCAAGAAGGTGGAATTAGTAACAATGTTATTCTTGGTGCATTGGCATTGGTGATGGCTATGTTGGTAGTTCTTTTGTTTTTTGTGAACAATGTATTGAGAAAAGTTGCTAGAGCAAATGGTATTGAAGTGGAGTCTAAATCACCATCGATGCCTATTTGGAAAGCTTTTGCTAAAAATCAATTTTTAGTTTTAGTTTCTGCTATCCTTTTGTTGTTGTGTAGTGCTTACTTTGTTTATGGGTATTTAATGCAAATTGGTGTAGATCAAGAATATGCTCCAATTCAGCCTATTCATTATTCTCATAAAATCCATGCTGGTGATAATGAAATTAACTGTAAATATTGTCACTCGGCTGCAAGAGTAAGTAAAAATGCTGGTATTCCATCTTTAAATGTTTGTATGAACTGTCATAAAAACATCTCTGAAGTAGCTGAAACAACTGCTACTCCTGAATACAGTAAAGCTTTCTATGATGAGCAAATTCAAAAATTATATGCTGCTGTAGGTTGGGATAAAACTACACAATCTTACACTGGTAAAACGCAACCGGTTAAATGGGTTCGTATTCATAATTTACCAGACTTCGTATATTTCAATCACTCTCAGCACGTAACCGTTGCTGGAATTGAATGTCAAACTTGTCACGGGCCTGTTGAAACGTATGAAATTCAAAAACAATTTGCTCCATTAACAATGGGTTGGTGTATTGATTGTCATAGAAAGACAGATGTTAAAACGGAAGGAAACGAGTATTATACCAAAATTCACGAAGAACTTTCTAAGAAGTATGGTGTTGAGAAATTAACAGCTGCTCAAATGGGAGGTTTGGAGTGTGGTAAATGCCACTATTAAAAAGAAATTATTAAGATTTAATATTTATATATAATATGTCATCAAACAAAAAATACTGGAAAAGTGTTGAAGAACTAGACGGAAATAGTTCTATTGTTGAGGCGCTTAAGAATAACGAGTTTGTTGAAGAGATTCCTACCGATGAATTTTTGGGGAATAGCGATAAATTATCTTCCTCTACTTCACGTCGTGATTTTTTAAAGTACGTTGGTTTTAGTACTGCTGCTGCAACTTTAGCAGCGTGCGAAGGACCTGTAAACAAATCAATACCTTATGTGTTGCAACCTGAGGAAATCATTCCTGGTGTAGCAGATTATTATGCTACAACTGTTTTTGACGGTTTTGATTTTGCTAATTTATTGGTTAAAACTCGTGAAGGGCGACCTATTAAAATCGATAATAATACAATTGCAGGAGCTAAATTTTCAGCTAATGCAAGAATTCATGCGTCAATTTTATCATTGTATGATAATATGCGTTTGAAAGAGCCTAAAGTAGCAGGAAAAGCTGCTTCTTGGTCTTCAGTAGATGCTAAGTTGAAATCTAGTGTCGCTGAGGCTAAAGCAAAAGGCGGTCAAGTAGTTTTGCTTACCAATACTTTAGCTAGCCCTTCAACAGAAAAATTGATTGCTGAGTTTACAGCTAAAAACCCAAATGCTAAACATGTAGTTTATGATGCTGTATCTTCTTCAGAAGCGCTAGATGCATTTCAAACTGTTTATGGCAAAAGAGCTTTAGTTGATTATGATTTTTCAAAAGCTTCTTTGATTGTTTCTGTAGGAGCTGATTTCTTAGGAGATTGGCAAGGAGGTGGTTTTGATGCTGGATATGCACAAGGTAGAATTCCTAAAGCCGGAAAAATGTCTCGTCATTTTCAATTTGAAGCGAATATGACATTATCTGGTGCTGCTGCTGATAAGCGTGTGCCAATGTCTGTTGCTAATCAAAAACAAGCTTTAGTTCATATATATAATGTTATTACTGGAAATAATGTTTCAGTAAAATTAGATGATAAATTCAAAGCTGAAGTTACAAAAGCTGCTCAACAATTGAAATCTGCAGGTTCCAAAGGAGTTTTGGTTTGTGGGATTCAAGACGTAAATGCGCAGTTATTAGTTTTGGCTATTAATCAAGCTTTATCAAGCGAAGCGTTTGTTACTTCAGGTGCACGTTTGATCAGAAAAGGTTCAAATGCAGCTGTTGCTCAATTATTAAAAGACATGAATGCTGGAACTGTTCATACATTGATTATGAGTGGTGTTAATCCAGTGTATACTTTAGCAGATAGTAAATCATTTGTTGATGGTTTGAAAAAAGTTACTACTTCTGTTGCTTTAACAATCAAAGAAGATGAAACTGCCTTATTGGCTACTATTGCTGCTCCAGTTCCACATTATTTAGAGTCTTGGGGTGATTTGCAATTAACGGAAGGTTCTTATAGTATTACTCAACCAACTATTCGCCCTTTATTTGATACCAAACAATTTCAAGATGTTTTGTTGTCACTAAATGGTATTCCTGGTGCTTATTATGATTACTTGAAAGCGGTTTCCTCTGCAAATTTTGTAGGTTCAAGCTGGAATAAAGTGCTGCATGATGGTATTTATGTTGGTGCAGTTGGTACTGCTTCTGCAGGAACAGCTAACTATGGTGCTGCTGCAAATGCCTTAGCTAGTGCATCTAGTGTTAAAGGTTTGGAGTTAGTATTGTATACTAAAACAGGTATGGGAGATGGTCAACAAGCCAACAACCCATGGTTACAAGAATTTCCAGATCCAATCACTCGTGTTTCTTGGGATAACTATGTTACCGTTTCTAGTGCAGATGCGGCTAAAATTGGATTATCAAACGAAATTGTGGCTAATGGTGGTTTGAATGGTTCTTGCGTGAAGTTAACAGCAAATGGTGTTACTTTAGAGAATGTTCCTGTTATCGTGCAACCTGGTCAAGCGGTTGGAACTGTTGGTATGGCACTAGGTTACGGACGTAAAGCTGCTCTTAAAGAAGAAATGCAAGTAGGTATTAACGCTTACTCATTATATAAAGATTTTAATGATTTACAAAACGTAACCCTTGAATTGGCTTCTGGAGAACATGAGTTTGCTTGTGTACAAGGTCAAAAAACATTAATGGGTCGTGGAGATATTATTAAAGAAACTACTTTAGAGATCTTTAATACTAAAGATGCTGCTGTTTGGAATGAACAACCAGTTGTTTCTTTGGATCACAAAGAAGTAGAAGCTACTTCTGTTGGGTTGTGGGATTCTTTCGATCGTTCGATTGGTCATCATTTTAATCTTTCAATTGATTTAAATGCTTGTACTGGTTGTGGAGCATGTGTAATTGCTTGTCATGCTGAAAATAACGTACCAGTTGTTGGAAAAGATGAAATTAGAAGAAGTAGAGATATGCATTGGTTGCGTATCGACAGATATTATTCTTCTGAAAGTACTTTTGCTGGTGATGTTGAAAGAAAAGAGAATATAGCTGGTTTGTCTAGTTCGTTATCTACTTTCAATGAAATGGAAAAAGCAGCGGATAATCCACAAGTTTCTTTCCAGCCTGTTATGTGTCAACACTGTAATCACGCACCATGTGAAACAGTTTGTCCAGTTGCAGCAACTTCTCACGGACGTCAAGGTCAAAACCAAATGGCTTATAATCGTTGCGTTGGTACTCGTTACTGTGCGAACAACTGTCCATATAAAGTACGTCGTTTTAACTGGTTCTTGTACAACAAAAACAGCGAGTTTGATTATCATATGAATGATGATTTGGGTAGAATGGTATTAAATCCAGATGTTAACGTTCGTTCTCGTGGAGTTATGGAAAAATGTTCTATGTGTATTCAAATGACACAAGCAACTATTCTTAAAGCGAAAAGAGAAGGTAGAGCGATTAAAGATGGAGAATTCCAAACTGCTTGTTCTAATGCTTGTTCTTCTGGCGCCATGACTTTTGGTGATGTTAATGATAAAGAGGCTGTGGTTGCTAAGTTAGCTGCAGATGAAAGATCATACCATTTGTTAGAGCATGTTGGTACAAAACCAAACGTGGTTTATCAAGTTAAAGTTAGAAATATCTAGTAAAAAAAAATTAATTAAGAATCAATATAAAGGATTATGTCGTCTCACTACGAAGCAGCCATTAGAAAACCCTTAGTTATAGGTGATAAATCTTATCACGATGTAACTGTAGATGTAGCAGCACCTGTTGAAGGTAAAGCTAATAAGCATTGGTGGATTGTATTCACAATCGCATTAACCGCTTTCCTTTGGGGATTGGGTTGTATTATTTACACAGTATCTACCGGTATCGGAACTTGGGGATTAAACAAAACAGTTGGATGGGCCTGGGATATCACTAACTTCGTTTGGTGGGTAGGTATCGGGCACGCTGGAACGTTAATTTCAGCAGTACTTTTACTTTTCCGTCAACGATGGAGAATGGCTATTAACCGTTCTGCGGAAGCCATGACTATCTTCTCAGTTATTCAAGCAGGTTTGTTTCCAATTATTCACATGGGTCGTCCATGGTTAGCGTATTGGGTACTTCCAGTTCCAAATCAATTTGGTTCTCTTTGGGTTAACTTCAACTCACCATTATTATGGGACGTATTTGCAATTTCAACTTATTTGTCAGTTTCATTAGTTTTCTGGTGGACTGGTCTTTTGCCTGATTTTGCCATGTTGCGAGATAGAGCAGTAACGCCTTTTAACAAAAGAGTATATTCTATCCTAAGTTTTGGATGGAGTGGTAGAGCTAAAGATTGGCAACGTTTTGAAGAGGTTTCTCTTGTACTTGCAGGTTTAGCAACTCCACTTGTACTTTCTGTACACACCATTGTATCAATGGACTTTGCTACTTCTGTAATTCCAGGATGGCATACGACAATTTTCCCTCCTTACTTTGTTGCTGGTGCGGTTTTCTCAGGGTTTGCTATGGTTAACACCTTGCTTATTATTATGAGAAAAGTATCTAACTTAGAGGCTTATATTACTGTTCAACATATCGAGTTAATGAATATCGTAATTATGATTACGGGTTCTATTGTAGGTGTTGCTTACATCACTGAATTATTCATCGCTTGGTATTCAGGAGTTGAATACGAACAATATGCATTCTTGAATAGAGCTACTGGGCCTTACTGGTGGGCATATTGGGCAATGATGACGTGTAACGTTTTCTCTCCTCAGTTCATGTGGTTCAAAAAATTACGTACAAGTATCATGTTTTCGTTTGTAATCTCTATTGTTGTAAACATTGGAATGTGGTTTGAGCGTTTCGTAATTATTGTTACTTCTTTGCACAGAGATTATTTACCATCTTCTTGGACGATGTTTTCACCAACCTTTGTTGATATTGGTATTTTTATAGGAACTATTGGATTCTTCTTTGTGTTGTTTTTATTGTATTCAAGAACTTTCCCTGTGATTGCTCAGGCTGAAGTAAAAACAATTTTAAAAGGAAGTGGAGATAACTACAAAAGAGAAAGAGAAGCTAATAAAGATGTACACCATGAGTAATAAAGTAATATACGCTATATACAACGACGATGATGTATTAATGGATGCCGTTAAAAAAACACGTGCAGCACATCATCATATTGAAGAAGTTTTTACCCCTTTTCCTGTGCACGGATTAGATAAAGCAATGGGATTGGCACCAACTAGATTAGCTATTTGTGCTTTTATCTATGGTTTGTGTGGTATTTCATTCGCTACTTGGATGATGAATTATATCATGATTCAAGATTGGCCTCAAGATATTGGTGGTAAACCAAGTTTTAGCTACATCGAAAACATGCCAGCTTTTGTGCCAATTATGTTTGAAGAAACAGTTTTCTTTGCTGCTCACTTAATGGTAATTACATTTTACATGAGAAGTAAATTGTGGCCATTTAAACAAGCTGAAAATCCTGATGTTAGAACAACTGATGACCATTTTTTGATGGAAGTAGCGGTTAATAATAATGAAGAAGAATTAGTTTCTTTCTTTAAAAGTACAGGTGCAGTAGAAGTAAATGTAATAGATAAGAATTAATTGTAGCTATGAGAAGTATATATAAATTGACGCTTTTGGCTGGTATTACTTTGTTAGTTTCGTCATGTCAAGATAAATTGACCCCGAACTATCAGTATTTTCCAAACATGTATGAATCTGTAGGTTACGAGACCTATGCAGAGTCTGATGCTTTTAAAGATGGTAAAGAAGGGCAATTGCCTGCTAAGGGTTCTCTTAAAAGAGGATTTGAAGTTTATGAGTATGAAAATTCAACTGCAGGTTATGAATTAGCGAAAGCTAATTTGAAGTCTCCATTGGATTCTTTAAGTAAAAATCCTGAAAAAGGTAAAGAACTTTTTGAAATTTACTGTATGAGTTGTCATGGAGCAACAGGAAATGGTAAAGGTAAATTAGTTGAAAGAGAAAAGTTTCTTGGTGTGCCTAGTT
The DNA here is from genome assembly GCF_002017945.1 of Flavobacterium sp. LM5. Lineage (NCBI taxonomy): Bacteria > Pseudomonadati > Bacteroidota > Flavobacteriia > Flavobacteriales > Flavobacteriaceae > Flavobacterium > Flavobacterium sp. LM5. The sequence continues at coordinate 825,681 of NZ_MUFX01000001.1, forward strand.
ATGCTGACCGACCAATTACGGAAGGAAGTGTATTCCATGTAATTACTTATGGATTGAATTCTATGGGGTCACATGCAAATCAATTGAGTGCACAAGAACGTTGGTTAGTGGTAGACTATGTTCTTAAACTAAAAAGCGAATTATAATTGTTGAACAAACTGATCGTAATAGATATGTATACATTTTCAAGTAAATTAAAAACTTTTTCTCTTATCCTGATGGCTGTTGGTTTATTAGGTATTGTTTATGGTTTTTATACTGCACCAAAAGATATTCAAGAAGTGGAAGCTCTTCTTGCAGCGGATTCACATGGAGGTCATGGAGAAGCTACTCATGCGGCTCCTACCGAATCACATTCAAGCGCTATAGAGACTCCTCATGCTGCTCCTATTGAAACTCAAGAAGCTCATGGCGAGGCTACTCATACAGCACCAGTAGAATCTCACGAGGTTAAAGTAGAAGAGACACATGATGCTCCAGCAGCTTCACATGATAATCATGCTAAGACTGAAGGTCATGATGCAAAAGCAGATGCTGAGCATAAAGAGCATTTAGAACATGTGTTGCACCAATTAAGCAATAAGCCATGGGCTGCTGTTTATGTAGCTTGTATCTTTTTTATGTTGTTGTCATTAGGAACTTTAGCTTTCTATGCTATTCAACAGGTTGCTCAAGCAGGTTGGTCTCCAGTGTTGTTTAGAGTAATGCAAGGTATCACGGCTTATTTGCCTGTAGGTTCTGTAATATTCTTTATTATTTTAGTTTTATGTGGTTTGCATTTTAACCATTTGTTTATCTGGTTAGATCCTGAAGTTGTTGCTCACGATAAGTTGATACAAACTAAATCTGGTTATTTGAATTTTCCATTTTGGATTGTTAGAGCTGCTATCTTTTTGTTAGGATGGAATGCTTACAGATATTTTTCAAGAAAAAATTGTTTAGCACAAGACGAATCTGATGATAATTCTTTTTACAAAAAGAATTTTAAGATGTCAGCACTCTTTTTAGTTTTCTTTATTGTTACTGAGTCTATTATGTCTTGGGATTGGATTATGTCTATTGACCCACACTGGTTTAGTACTTTGTTTGGATGGTATGTTTTTGCTAGCTTCTTTGTAAGTGGTATCACTACTATTTGTATGGTAACTTTATACTTAAAATCTAAAGGATATTTAGAGCATGTTAATACAAGTCACATTCATGATTTAGCTAAGTTTATGTTTGGTATTAGTGTATTCTGGACGTATTTATGGTTCTCTCAATTCATGTTGATTTGGTATGCTAATATTCCTGAAGAAGTTACTTATTTTGTCACTAGAATTCAACAGTACAATTTACCTTTCTTTGGAGCGGTGGTTATGAATTTCTTATTCCCTCTCTTGATTTTAATTAATACTGATTTTAAGAGAATTACTTGGGTGTTAGTAATGGCAGGTACAGTAATTTTATTGGGTCATTATGTTGATTTCTTCAATATGATTATGCCAGGTACTGTAGGTGATCAATGGTTCATTGGTATTCCTGAGATTGCATCTGTTTTGTTTTTCCTTGGTTTGTTTATATATGTTGTTTTTACAGCACTTACAAAAGCGCCATTGTTGCCTAAAAGAAATCCTTTTATTGAGGAGAGTAAACACTTTCATTATTAATATTTAAACAGAAAAAACAGATGACAAGTTTGTTGGTAATTATAGTTTTAGTTTTATTAGCTGTTGCTCTTTGGCAATTGACTAAGATTTTTGATCTAACTCAAGTTGGATCTAAATCTGATGATTCTCAGATAGCCACTGATAATGATAATAACGTACAAGGATATCTAATGTTTGGTTTTTTAGCCTTCATTTATATTTTTACAATTTATGGTTTGATTAAATGGGGTGATTTGCCTTTGCATACACCTGCATCTGAACATGGGGCTACTGTTGATAGTTTAATGAACATCACTTGGGTATTAATTTTCACAGTACAAGCAATCACTCAAGTATTATTGCATTATTTCTCTTTCAAGTATAGAGGTAATAAAGACAGAAAAGCTTTGTATTATGCTGATAACAATAAATTAGAAGCTATTTGGAGTGTCATTCCAGCAGTGGTTTTAGCAGGTTTGATTTTATACGGTTTGTATGCTTGGACAAACATCATGTTTATCGAAGAAGATGAAGATACTGTTGTAATTGAGTTATATGCGCAACAATTTAAATGGACGGCTAGATATGCTGGTGCTGATCAAGTGTTAGGGAAAGCTAACGTACGTTTGATTGATGGAGTAAATTCTGTTGGTGTTGATATTGCAGATAAAAATGCTGCTGATGACTTCTTAGCCACTGAAATACACATTCCAAAAGGTAAAAAAGTACTTTTCAAAATGCGCTCTCAAGATGTATTACATTCTGCTTATATGCCTCATTTTAGAGCTCAAATGAATTGCGTTCCTGGTATGGTTACTGAGTTTGGATTTACTCCTACTTATACTACAGCCGAATACAGAGATTTGCCTTTTATGATTGAAAAGGTAGCTCGCATTAACGATTTACGTTCTAAGAAAAGTACTGAGTTGGTTGCTAAAGGCGGAACTGCTTTAGATCCTTATACTTTTGACTATCTTTTGTTGTGTAATAAAATTTGTGGAGCATCACACTATAACATGCAAATGAAAGTAGTTGTAGATACCCCAGAGGATTACAAAAAATGGTTAAGTGATAAAGTAGCTTTAGTTAAAGAATACAAAGCATCCAAAGAAGCTCCTGCTACTGATGCTGGAACAGCTAAAGATAGTTCAAGTATTGCAATTGAGCCAGCTGCTGTTAAAGTAGCAATGAAATAATTAATTAAGAATATTTAAAAGTATATATATGTCAGCAGAAGGTCACGATCACGGACACGATCACGAGCACGAACACCATCATAAGGATACATTCATTACTAAATATATTTTTAGTATTGATCATAAAATGATTGCTAAACAATACTTAATTACTGGTATTGTGATGGGGATTATTGGTGTTGGAATGTCTTTGCTTTTTAGAATGCAATTGGCATGGCCAGAGGAGTCTTTTAAGATATTCAATATTTTATTAGGCGATAAATTTGCTCCTGATGGAGTTATGGCTAATGATATTTATTTAGCTTTGGTTACCATTCATGGAACCATAATGGTTTTCTTTGTTTTGACGGCAGGGTTAAGTGGTACTTTTAGTAACTTATTGATTCCGCTTCAGATTGGTGCTAGAGATATGGCGTCAGGGTTCATGAATATGGTATCCTATTGGTTATTTTTCTTGTCAAGTGTAATTATGATTTGCTCTCTTTTTGTAGAAGCAGGTCCAGCTTCTTCTGGATGGACAATTTATCCTCCATTAAGTGCTTTACCTCAAGCAATTCCTGGTTCAGGAACGGGTATGACGCTTTGGTTAGTTTCAATGGCTATTTTTATTGCTTCTTCTTTAATGGGTTCTTTGAATTACGTAGTTACTGTAATCAATTTAAGAACTAAGGGAATGACAATGACTAGAATGCCATTAACAATTTGGGCGTTTTTTGTAACCGCAATTATTGGTATTATTTCCTTTCCAGTTTTGCTTTCAGCTGCTTTATTATTGATCTTTGATAGAAGTTTTGGTACGTCATTCTTCTTATCTGATATATACATTGCAGGAGAGGTTTTACATTATCAAGGTGGATCACCAGTTCTTTTTGAGCATTTATTTTGGTTCTTAGGTCACCCAGAGGTTTACATCGTATTACTACCAGCATTAGGAATTACTTCTGAGATTATTGCTACGAATTCTCGTAAACCAATTTTTGGATATAGAGCGATGATTATGTCTATTTTGGCGATCGCTTTCTTGTCAACAATTGTTTGGGGTCACCATATGTTTATTTCAGGAATGAATCCTTTCTTAGGTTCTGTATTTACATTTACGACTTTATTGATTGCAATTCCATCTGCCGTAAAAGCATTTAATTATATCACTACTTTATGGAAAGGTAACTTACAATTGAACCCAGCGATGTTGTTCTCAATTGGTTTGGTTTCAACTTTCATTACTGGTGGTTTAACTGGAATTATTCTTGGAGATAGTACACTAGATATTAATGTTCACGATACTTACTTTGTGGTAGCTCACTTCCACTTGGTAATGGGTATTTCTGCACTTTATGGAATGTTTGCTGGTGTTTACCATTGGTTCCCAAGAATGTTCGGTAGAATGTTAAATAAGAATTTAGGATACATTCACTTTTGGGTAACTGCAGTATGTGCTTATGGTGTTTTCTTCCCAATGCACTTTATTGGATTAGCTGGTTTACCTAGACGTTACTATACAAATACTAACTTTCCTCTTTTTGATGATTTACAAAATGTGAATGTATTGATTACTACTTTTGCTTTAGTTGGAGGTGCTTTTCAATTGGTATTCTTGTATAACTTCTTTGTAAGTATATTTTATGGTAAGAAAGCTGAACAAAACCCATGGAAATCAAATACTCTTGAATGGACAGCTCCTGTAGAACATATTCACGGTAACTGGCCTGGTGAACTTCCAGAAGTACACAGATGGCCTTATGATTACAGTAAACCGGGTCATGATACTGATTTTGTCCCTCAGAATATTCCAATGAAACCAGGTGAGGAAGTTTTACATCACTAGTAGTTTTAAATATAAGTTAAAAAAGCCTTTCCTTGTGAAAGGCTTTTTTATTGCAAACCCTTTTTTTACCTTTATCGAATGAATGAGAATTTAGACCCTACGAATACTAATTATAATTCGGACGAGCTTGATATAGAAAAAAGATTAAGGCCACTTAGTTTTGACGACTTTGCTGGTCAAGATCAAGTCTTGGAAAATTTGAAAGTCTTTGTTGCAGCTGCTAATCAGCGAAATGAAGCTTTAGACCATACCCTTTTTCATGGACCTCCAGGTTTAGGAAAAACTACGTTAGCTAATATTTTGGCCAATGAATTGCAAGTAGGGATTAAAATAACTTCTGGACCAGTACTTGATAAACCCGGAGATTTAGCAGGTTTGCTTACTAATTTAGAAGAAAGAGATGTCCTTTTTATTGATGAAATTCATCGGTTAAGTCCGATTGTAGAGGAATATTTGTATTCTGCCATGGAGGACTTTAAAATTGATATTATGATTGAATCTGGACCAAATGCAAGAACGGTTCAAATCAATTTGAATCCTTTTACATTGATTGGCGCTACAACACGCTCTGGTCTTTTGACCGCACCAATGCGTGCTCGTTTTGGTATTTCTTCACGTTTGCAATATTATTCTACTGAGTTGCTTACTACTATTGTTGAGCGCAGTTCATCGATTTTTAAAATGCCAATTACCATGGAAGCTGCGATAGAAATTGCTGGAAGAAGTAGAGGTACACCACGAATTGCCAATGCTTTGTTGCGTAGAGTTCGTGATTTTGCTCAGATTAAAGGTAATGGTACCATTGATATAGAAATTGCTCGTTTTGCACTTAAAGCTCTTAATGTTGATGCACACGGGCTGGATGAAATGGATAATAAAATCCTAATCACTATTATTGATAAATTCAAAGGCGGCCCTGTAGGCTTAACTACTTTGGCAACTGCTGTATCCGAGAGTAGTGAAACTATTGAAGAGGTATATGAGCCTTTCTTGATTCAAGAAGGTTTTATTATGAGAACACCACGTGGAAGAGAAGTAACTGAAAAAGCCTATCAACATCTGGGTAAAGTTAGAATGAATGTTCAAGGCGGATTGTTTTAGTAATGATTAATAACAAAGAAAAATATACTCAATTTATAAAAGCCGAATCCAAAAGACTCGGCTTTTTATCTTGTGGTATTTCTAAAGTTGGTTTCCTTGAGAGTGAAGCACCAAGATTAGAGAAGTGGTTGAATCATCAGATGAATGGTCAAATGAGTTATATGGAGAACCATTTTGACAAAAGACTCGATCCTACCCTTTTAGTTGATGGTGCAAAGAGCGTAATCTCTTTGTTATTGAACTATTATCCTTCTGAAGTACAAAATCCAGATTCTTATAAGATTTCAAAATACGCTTTTGGGCAAGATTATCATTTTGTAATTAAAGACAAATTAAAGGAGTTATTGTTTTCCATTCAAAATGAAATTGGTGAAGTTTCAGGAAGAGCATTTGTTGATTCGGCACCTGTTCTAGATAAAGCATGGGCTGCGAAAAGTGGTTTAGGATGGATTGGGAAAAACAGTAATTTAATTACACAAAAGGTTGGCTCATTTTACTTTATTGCGGAGTTGATTGTTGATCTTGATTTAGAATATGATTTTGCCACAACAGATCATTGTGGTACTTGTACTGCTTGTCTTGACGCATGTCCTACTCAAGCTATTGTTGCACCTTACGTAGTAGACGGAAGTAAATGTATTTCTTATTTTACGATTGAATTAAAGGATAATATTCCAACAGAATTCAAAGGGAAATTTGACGATTGGATTTTTGGTTGTGATGTTTGTCAAGACGTATGTCCTTGGAATCGATTCTCGAAACCCCATCAAGAACCTTTGTTTAACCCCAACCCTGAAATGCTCGGGTGGTCAAAAAAAGAATGGGAAGAGATCACATCAGAAACTTTTAATGCAGTATTCAAAAATTCACCTCTGAAACGAACCAAATGGAATGGGCTTATTCGTAATGTGGACCACTCAAAATAGTTTTGGCCCCAGAAATACGCTTTAATAATGTGGTTCATGGTAAACGCAGAAAGAGAAGTAGTTGTATGTTTTTTTGTTTCTGATATTTTTTTTAATTATCGTATTCTTTTGTGTTTTTGAATGTTTATTTTTTTAACTTTATAATTATTTAAATTAATTTATATGACTGTTAATCAAATATTAAGCACCAAGGGGAAGGATGTGTATTCTATACTTTCCAGTAACACTGTTTACGAAGCGTTAACAGTGATGAGCGAAAAAAACATAGGCGCCATTCTGATCATTGAAGAAGGTATTCTAAAAGGGATTTTATCGGAAAGAGATTATGCTAGAAAAATCGTTTTAAAATCAAAATCTTCTAAGAAAGCATTCGTTCATGAAATCATGGTTACCGAGGTTTTTACAGTTAGTCCCTCAGATAAACTAGAGTACTGCATGGAATTGATGAGCACCAAAAGAGTCCGTCACTTACCAGTAGTTGAAAATGATGTAGTTGTTGGTATCATTTCTATTAGTGATGTTGTAAAAGCAATTATCGAAATGCAAAAAGAAACCATTGCGCATTTAAATTCGTATATCACCCAAGGATAAATAAAAAAAAATGTTTTTTAGTAAAAGCTGCATTTGCAGCTTTTTTTTTGTCCTTAAAAGAATCATAAAGTTAATTTTTTAGTTTAATTGTTGTTTTAGAAACTTATCTTTGCGGGTCAGATAAAATCTAAAAAAATGGAGAATAACAACAAAAGAAAGGAAGCTTTATTATACCACGCAAAGCCAACTCCTGGAAAAATTCAAGTAGTACCCACTAAAAAATACGCTACTCAAAGAGACTTGTCATTAGCCTATTCGCCTGGTGTAGCTGAACCTTGTTTAGAAATTGCAAAAGATGTTAATAACGTTTATAAATATACGGCAAAAGGAAACTTAGTAGCTGTAATTACCAATGGAACGGCTGTTTTAGGTCTTGGTGACATTGGCCCCGAAGCTTCAAAACCCGTAATGGAGGGAAAAGGACTTCTGTTCAAAATATTTTCGGATATTGATGTTTTTGATATTGAAATCGGAACCAAAAATGTTGACGAATTCATCGAGACAGTAAAAAATATAGCTCCTACTTTCGGAGGAATCAATCTGGAAGATATCAAAGCACCAGAATCTTTCGAAATTGAAAGACGATTGGTGGAAGAATTGAATATTCCGGTCATGCACGACGATCAACACGGAACGGCGATTATCTCTTCTGCAGCGTTAATTAATGCCTTAGAATTAGCCGATAAAAAAGCCGAAGAAGTTAAAATGGTGGTTTCTGGTGCAGGTTCCGCGGCAATAGCTTGTGCAGATTTATATGTGCTTTTAGGCGTTAAACCTGAGAATGTGTATATGTTCAATAGTAAAGGCTTGTTGACTAAAGACAATCCTACACTTTCTGAAATGCAAAAACGATATGCTCGCGAAGGAGAAAAAATCAGTCTAGTAGAGGCGATGAAAGGTTGCGATTTGTTCCTTGGACTGTCTACTAAGGATGTGTTGACGCCAGAAATGCTTTTGAGTATGGCGGATAATCCAATAGTGTTCGCTATGGCTAATCCTGATCCAGAGATTGAATATAATTTAGCTATTGCTACTCGAAAAGATATCATCATGGCAACAGGGCGTTCTGATTATCCAAACCAAGTAAATAATGTTTTGGGATTCCCTTATATCTTTAGAGGGGCTTTGGATGTTCGTGCAACCAAAATTAATGAAGCCATGAAGATGGCGGCTGTTAGAGCATTGGCTTCTTTGGCCAAAGAATCGGTGCCTGAACAAGTGAATGTAGCGTATGGAGCAACCAAGTTGACCTTCGGACGCGATTATATCATCCCAAAACCATTTGATCCACGTTTGATTTCGGTTGTGGCTCCCGCCGTGGCCAAAGCGGCAATGGACTCGGGAGTAGCTCAACATCCTATTTTGGATTGGGAAAAATATAAAGATGAATTATTGGAGCGTTTAGGTAACGATAATAAATTGGTTCGAATGATTACTACTAGAGCCAAATCAGATCCTAAATCGATCATCTTTGCCGAAGCCGATCATTTGGACGTGTTAAAAGCTGCTCAGATTGTTCATGATGAAGGGATTGGTTTTCCAATTTTGTTAGGAAACAAAGAAATTATTTTAGAATTAAAGCAAGAAATAGGTTTTGATGCTAACGTTACCATTATTGATCCTAAAGAAAAAGAAGAAGAAGAAAGACGCAATCGATTTGCCACAAGCTATTGGGAAACCCGAAAAAGAAGAGGAATCTCTTTTCTAGATGCCCAAAAATTAATGCGTGAGCGTAATTATTTTGCCGCAATGATGGTCAATACCGGTGAGGCCGATGCCTTGGTGACTGGACATACCAGAAGTTATCCCTCAGTGGTAAAGCCAATGTTGCAATTGGTAGATAAAGCCCCAGGAGCGTCAATTGTAGCGACCACAAATATCATGATGACCAAAAGAGGTCCCATGTTTTTCTCTGATACATCAATTAATATTAATCCATCTGCTGATGATTTAGCAAAAATTGCTTTAATGACGGCCAAAACAGCTAAAATGTTTGGTGTTACCCCGGTAATTGCCATGGTTTCTTATTCTAATTTTGGTTCATCTCCTAATCCAAATGCAGAGAAAGTTCGACAAGCCGTTAGTTATTTGCACGAAAACCATCCTGACCTTTGTATTGATGGCGAAATTCAAGCCGATTTTGCATTGAATCCAGAAATGCTAAAAGCTAAATTTCCGTTTTCTAAACTAGCCGACAAGAAAGTAAATACGTTGATTTTTCCTAATTTGGAATCGGCCAATATTACTAGTAAGCTATTAAAAGAACTCGATAAAGTGGAATCTATAGGGCCAATTATGCTAGGAATGGGTAAGCCGGTACACGTTTTTCAACTAGGAGCAAGTGTTGAAGAAATGGTAAATATGGCTACCATTGCCATTATCGATGCTCAAGAAAAAGCAAAGAAAAAAGGGGGTAACTAAATTACTCCATTTTATTTAAAAGTCTAGCGGATGATTTTCAGTCAACTGCTAGACTTTTTTTTGTTATATTTGGTTCTTTAAATAGATTAAATGATTGCACATTTACAAGGAAAATTAGTCGAAAAATCACCCACACATGTAGTTGTCGATTGTGCTGGTGTAGGTTATCATATTAATATTTCATTACATACTTATTCATTGCTTCCTGCTACTGATTTTGTGAAGCTACACACGCATCTTCAAATTAAAGAAGACGCCCATACTTTATACGGTTTTATAGAAAAATCAGAACGAGAAATATTTCGATTATTATTGTCCGTTTCAGGCATAGGTGCTGGTATTGCTAGAACCATGCTTTCTTCATTAGATCCGAGACAAATTACAAATGCCATCGCTGCTGCAGATGTAGCGACCATTCAATCCATAAAAGGCATTGGCAACAAAACTGCACAACGTGTTATTTTGGATTTGAAAGAAAAAGTAGTAAAATTATACGATTTAGACGAACTTTCCGTTTCGCAAAGCAATACAAATAAAGATGAAGCGTTATCTGCTCTAGAAGTTTTAGGTTTTGTTCGAAAAACTTGTGAGAAAATTATCGAAAAAATTGTCTTAGCAGAACCCGAAGCTACAGTCGAAACTATAATTAAGAAAGCCTTAAAAAGTTTGTAAAAAAAACACGAGAGCCCCATTGCATGCATAAAATTTGTATTTTTTTATTTGTTGTATGTGCCAGTGTTGTATCGTATGGACAAGTAATTCCTACCATTCAAGACACGGTCAAAAAAGGATATACAGTTGGAAAGCTTCAAATTAAAGATCCCAAAAGTATAGTGTCTTCATATACCTATGACCCAATAACAGATCGGTATATTTATTCCAGCGATTTAGAAGGAATTACAATCAATTTCCCTGTTATTTTGACGCCTGCGGAATACGAAAAGTTAGTTTTGCAAGAATCAAGACGTACTTATTTTAAGAAGAAAGCAGACGCTATTGATGGTAGAAAGAACGGTGCTGAAGAAGCTAAAAAGGACTTATTGCCTCGCTATTATATAAAATCAAGCTTTTTTGAATCTGTTTTTGGAAGTAATACTATTGATGTAAAACCAACAGGTTCTGTAGAAATGGATCTCGGTGTTCGCTACACCAAACAAGATAATCCTTCTTTTTCTCCAAGAAACCGAGCCAATACTTCTTTTGATTTTGATCAACGTATTAGTATGAGTTTGATGGGGAAAGTAGGAACCCGATTAGGGGTGAACGCTAATTATGATACCCAATCTACTTTTGCTTTTCAAAATTTAATCAAGTTAGAATTTACTCCAACCGAGGATGATATTGTTCAAAAAATAGAAGTGGGTAACGTGAGCTTGCCTTTAAATAGCTCCTTGATTCGTGGCGCACAAAGTTTATTTGGGGTAAAAGCTCAATTGCAATTTGGTAGAACAACTTTTACTGGTGTTTTTTCAGAACAAAAATCGCAAACTAAAAGCTTGGTTGCTGAAGGCGGAGGAACCGTTCAGAATTATGAACTTTTTGCTTTGGATTATGACAATGATAGACACTTTTTCTTGTCGCAATATTTTAGAAATCGATACGATAAAGCACTTGAAGGCTATCCATTCATTGACAGTAGAGTACAGATTACACGTATCGAAGTTTGGGTGACCAACAGACAAAATCGCGTAAATGCTACTTCCAATAATTTACGAAATATTATCGCATTACAGGATTTAGGGGAATCGCAGTTAACGGATTTAGCGGATAACGAAGTGGTGGTTTTGAGTCCCTCCACTGGAATTTTTAACAATCCGGCTAATTCACCTTCAGACAATACCAACAATGATTATGATCCGGGCCAAATTACTGCAGGATCGGGATTGTTGAATTCAAATATTAGAGAGATTGCCACTTCAAGCTCTGGATTTAATACCACAGTTAGGGAAGGTAGAGACTATTCGAAACTTGAAAATGCCCGAAAATTAACCGCTAACGAGTATACTTATAATTCAAAATTAGGTTTTATCTCGTTGCAACAGCGTTTGAGTAACGATGAGGTTTTGGCTGTTGCCTATCAGTACACCATTGGTGATCAAGTGTATCAGGTTGGGGAATTTGGAAATGATGGAGTCGATGCTACCGAAGTTGTAGGCGGAAATAATAATGCAAATCAGGCAATTATTACCCAAAGTTTGATTTTGAAAATGCTTAAAAGCAACCTAACCAATGTCAAGGATCCTATTTGGAATTTGATGATGAAAAACATCTATCAAGTTCCCGGTGGTTATCAATTAAAGCAAGAAGATTTCCGAGTAAACATTTTGTATGCCGATCCATCTCCCATTAATTATATTACAGAGGTAAATGGAAGTCCGTTCCCTTCCAATCCAACACCAGAAAATAAAGTAGCCGAAACTCCTTTGTTGAAAGTATTTAATTTGGATCGATTGAATTTTAATAACGATCCGCAAGCGGGTGGCGATGGTTTTTTTGATTTTCTTCCGGGAACCACTATCGATACCCAAAATGGTAGAATCATGTTTACCACCAAAGAACCATTTGGGGAACTGATCTTTTCAAAATTAAAAAATCCGAATTCGCTTGAAAAATATAATGACGTAGATTCTTATAATGGGAATCAGAAAAAATATGTTTTTAGAAGCATGTACCGCAATACGCAAGCGGGTGCTTTGCAAGATATAGATAAAAACAAATATTTGATTCGAGGAAAGTTCAAATCTTCTAGTGGAGACGGTATTCCAATTGGAGCACTCAATGTGCCGCAAGGCTCTGTAGTGGTTACTGCGGCGGGACGACGATTAGTCGAAGGGGTGGATTACAGTGTAAATTATCAATTAGGAAGAGTACAAATTTTGGATCCTTCCTTACAAGCTTCTAATACTCCAATCGAAGTGTCTTTAGAAAATAATTCGATTTTCGGACAGCAAACCCGACGTTTTATGGGGTTGAATGTAGAACATAAAATCTCAGAAAAATTTGTGTTAGGAGGAACTTTTTTAAAGATGTCCGAAAGACCGTTTACTCAAAAGTCTAGTTATGGACAAGAATCCGTGAACAATACTATTTTTGGATTTAATGGAAACTTTGCTGCAGAGGTTCCTTTTTTTACAAGATTAGTCAATAAACTGCCTAACATTGATACCGATGTACCTTCCAATTTGTCCATTCGAGGGGAAGTAGCTTTTTTAAAACCGGATACGCCAAAAGCAGATCAATTCGAAGGAGAATCTACTGTTTATGTTGATGATTTTGAAGGGTCTCAGTCTACTATAGATTTGCGTTCTCCATTTGCTTGGTTTTTATCATCTACTCCAGTTAATGATGCTGAGAGTTTGTACAATTTCAACGAAAGTGCCACCGATTTAAGTTACGGTTTCAAAAGAGCTAAATTGGCTTGGTACACTATCGATCCTTTGTTTTATACACAAAAACCAGCGGGTATCACCAATAATGATATTTCTTTGAATACTACAAGGCGTGTTTTTAGTCAAGAGTTGTATCCAAATACCGACATTGCTCAAGGTCAAACTCAAGTGATCAATACCCTAGATTTGAGTTTTTTCCCTCAAGAAAGAGGCCCGTATAATAATTCGCCCACTTTTTCGGCCACACCTAAAGATAATTTTGGAGGAATTATGCGTGCCATTAATACCACAAATTTTGAACAAGGTAATGTAGAGTATATACAGTTTTGGGTTTTGGATCCTTATGTAGGCAAAGGCAATGCTAGCCCGACCAATTCAGGCAAGGTGTATTTTAATTTAGGTGAAATTTCAGAGGATATCCTCAAAGACGGTAGAAAACAATACGAGAATGGTTTAGGTTCAGATCAAATACTAGTTAACCCAAGACCGATTTGGGGAGATGTGCCTGCTTCGCAATCCTTGATCTATGCTTTTGATGGCAATGCTGAAAACCGAGCCAATCAAGACGTGGGGTTAGATGGAATGAAAAACGCACAAGAAGCTTCAGTGTATACTAATTATGCTTCTGAACCCGATCCTGCTGCTGATGATTATACTTATTTTGCGAATACGACCGGAGGAGTAGTGGATCGTTACAAAAAATATAACGGAACCGACGGAAACTCTGCAGTTAACATTTCGGATGCGAATAGAGGATCCACTACATTCCCAGATGTAGAAGATATCAATCGTGATAATACAATGAATACCATCAATGCGTATTACGAATATAGTATTGATATGCGTCCGGGTATGAGTGTTGGTGAAAACAATATTACTGATATTAGAAATACACAGGTAACTTTGCCCGATGGTTCGGCTACTGAAGCGCGATGGATACAATTTAAAATTCCGGTTTCACAGCCTCAAAACACCATTGGTGGTATTTCGGATTTTCGTTCTATCCGATTCATGAGAATGTTCATGACTAATTTTGAATCCCCTGTAACCCTTCGTTTTGGTGCCTTAGATTTGGTACGAGGCGAATGGAGACGTTATGATAAGTCATTCGAAGTGAATGATCCCAATACCATAGATGATGATACAAAGTTGGATGTTTTAGCTGTAAATATTCAGGAAAACAACGAACGCTGCCCCATCAATTATGTTACGCCTCCGGGAGTAACAAGAGAGCAGTTATTCAACAATAACACTGTGATTAATCAAAATGAACAATCGCTATCGTTGCGTGTGTCGGGAAGTGGGTTAGAACCCAATGATGCTCGTGCTGTGTTCAAAAATGTGAGTATTGACATGCGACAATTCAATAAATTGAAAATGTTCTTGCATGCCGAGTCTTTACCCAATGAAGTAGCTTTGAGAGACAATCAAATGGTAGGATTTATTCGATTCGGAAACGACTTTACTGAGAATTTTTATCAAATAGAAATTCCATTAAAAGTAACCTTGCCTGTGTCTTTATCAACTTCGGATTGTCCGCCAGTGAGCCCAGAATTAGTTTGGCCAGAAGCGAATGAAATAGATTTGAAATTGGCTTTATTGACTCAGTTAAAAATTTTAGCGATGTCTATCGATCCAGCTACGCTTCCTGCAGATGGTATTTTTTATAAATTTGAAGACGAACTGGACGGGTCTTTAGCAGGTAAAAACAATAAATTGAGAATAGGAATCAAAGGAAATCCAAATTTTGGTTTGGTTAGAACTTTGATGGTGGGGCTAAAAAATGATGATCAAAGGCGTATTCTAGGCGAAGTGTGGTTTAATGAATTGCGTCTAGCCGATATGGACAACAAAGGAGGAATGGCAGCTTTGTTAAACATTGACACTAATATGGCCGACTTTGCAACGCTATCGCTCACGGGTAGAAAAACAACCATTGGTTTTGGTGCTTTAGAGCAAGGGCCTAATGAGCGTAGTCGAGAGGATATACAACAATATGGTATAGTGACCAATTTGAATTTGGGACAATTATTACCTAAAAAATGGGGGATCAATTTGCCTTTTAATTACGGTATTGGCGAGGAAGTAATTACCCCAGAGTACGATCCTTTCAATCAAGACATTAGGTTGAAAGAATTGTTGAAATTTACCACTGACAAAGATGCGAGAGAAAATATAGAAAGTCGCGCTGTGGATTATACTAAGCGTACCAGTATTAATTTTATTGGCGTTAGAAAAGAGAGAAGTCCAGAACAAAAACAAAGAGTCTATGATCCGGAGAACTTTACCTTCTCTCAGTCTTACAATGAAGTAGAGCGTCATGATTATGAAATTGAAAGCTATACGGACCAATTGAGTAATACCACGGTAAACTATGCTTTTAATTTTCAGCCTAAACCAGTAGAGCCATTTAAGAAAAAAACTTTTGTAAAAAAGAGTGAGTATTGGAAATGGTTACAAGACTTTAATTTTAATTATTTACCTACTAATATTACATTTAACTCTAGCGTTATTCGTCAGTACAACCGTCAACAATTTAGACAAGTAGATGTAGTGGGGATTGGGTTAGATCCTTTATATCGTCGAAATTTCGCTTTCAATTATCAGTATGGGTTCAATTATAATTTGACAAAATCATTGCGATTAAATTATACTGCTTCTTCAAATAATATTGTTAAAAGTTATTTGAATGAAGATAATACGCCAATTGATACCTTTACCATTTGGGATAGTTATTTTGATATCGGAGATCCGAACCAGCATACACAGCAACTGATTGTTAACTATGAAATTCCTTTAAATAAAATCCCGGTCTTTAGCTTTGTGAAGGCTAGTTTTACTTACCAAGGCGATTATAGTTGGCAGCGCGCATCGAATGCTTTGTCCGATATTTCTATCGGTGGGGTTGATTATAATTTAGGGAATACGATCCAAAATGCGAGTTCCAAAATATTGAATACTTCTTTCGCAATGGAAACCTTGTACAAATATCTAGGGCTTACTAAAAAAGGAGCGTCGTCAGCCAAACCCAAAGCCCTGGCACCAAAACCTGGAGAAAAAGTAGTGAATACTGCCATAAAACCAATACAGCAAAGAAGCCCTTTTATGGATGGATTAGTGGGTGTTTTGACTAGTGTAAAAAACATTCAAGTCAATTATACGCACAATAGTGGTACGGTGTTGCCTGGTTTTACACAAGGTTTAGGCTTTTTAGGTTCTTCTAAGCCTTCCATAGGATTTATTTTTGGAAGTCAAGATGATATCAGATATGAATCGGCCAAAAGGGGTTGGTTGACCAATTATCAAGACTTTAATCAAAATTATACCCAAGTAACCAATAAAATATTAAAGGCTACTGCTAATGTTGATTTGTTTCCTGATTTTAAAATAGACTTAACTGCTGACCGCTCTTATTCTGAAAATTCATCCGAGCAATACAATGTAATTGATGGCAATTATCGATCATTGTCGCCTTATAGCTACGGAATGTTTTCGATCTCTACCGTTTTAATAAAAACAGCTTTTTCTAAAAGTGATGTCAATGGTTCGGATGCTTTCGACGATTTTAGAAGTAACAGATTAATTATTGCGAATCGATTGGCTTCGCAACGTGGTATTGATCTCTCCAATCCTGCCAATATTGATGCCGATGGATTTCCAAAAGGGTACGGCAAAAACAATCAAGCGGTATTGTTACCTTCGTTTTTGGCGGCGTATACAGGTGGGAATGCCAATGACGTTTCTACGGGTATATTTAGAAGTTTTCCAATCCCGAACTGGTCTATTAAGTACAGCGGTTTTATGAGGTATAATTTTTTTAAAAATCGATTCAAAAGAGTTTCGCTCTTACATCACTATCGCTCATCCTATACGATCAATGATTATCGTTCTAATTTTGAGTATACAAAAAAACCAAATGGAACAGATGTTGGAGGAAATTATTTTAACCCAATTGTATTGTCTAACATCAACTTGGTTGAACAATTTAGTCCGCTTATTCGTTTAGATTTTGAATTGAAAAACTCCTTTAAGGTATTAACTGAAATCAAAAAAGATCGTGCTTTGTCCATGAGTTTTGATAATAATTTATTGACCGAAGTCAAAGGAATCGAATACATTGTTGGTTTAGGTTATCGATTTAAAGATGTGATTTTTTCTTCGCGCTTGGCCGATAGCCCCACTGGAATCATCAAAAGTGATATTAATTTGAAAGCGGATGTGTCGTATCGTAACAATCAAACCCTAGTTCGTTACTTGGATTATGATAATAATAAATTGGCGGCGGGACAAAATATTTGGCAATTGCGTGTGGCTGCAGATTATTCGTTTAGTAAAAATTTGACGGCTATTTTCTATTATGACCATTCGTTCTCGAAAGCGGTAATTTCAACTACTTTTCCGTTAACTAATATACGTTCAGGGTTTACCTTGCGTTATAATTTTGGTAATTAATTTGTACTTATTCTTTGTAAAAAATTAATACAAGATAGTTACCTTTGCTTCTTATTGTAAATAACACAACATTTATATATTATGAGCGTACCATCAAATTTAAAGTACACAAAAGATCACGAATGGGTTAGTATCGAAGGCGATATTGCAACCGTAGGAATTACTCATTTTGCACAAAAAGAGTTAGGAGATATTGTCTATGTAGAAGTAGAGACTTTAGACCAAACATTAGATAAAGACGAAGTTTTCGGAACGGTAGAAGCTGTTAAAACGGTTTCTGATTTATTTTTACCACTTAGCGGAGAGATTATCGCCTTTAATGATGATTTAGAAGCAGCTCCTGAAACGGTGAATGCTGATCCTTACGGAGCGGGATGGATGGTGAAAGTAAAAATTGCTAATCCAAGCGAAATAGAAGAGTTGTTATCTGATGCAGCTTACAAAGAATTAATTGGTGCATAAATATTCTTTTTTCGGCCTTGCTATCGTTTGGACAGGTTTAATTGTTTTTGTTTGCTTGATAAAATCATCTGATGTTCCAACTATTAATATCGTTGGAATTGATAAAGTAGTGCATTTTGTAATGCATTTGTCGTTTACCTCACTTTGGGGTATGGCATTTTTCAAAAGCAAGTTTTTTGATTCTGTCAACAAAGTATTGGTCTTTTCTTTTTTGCTCTCCTTTGTTTTTGGATTGCTGATTGAATTTGCTCAAGGCTTTTTAACAACCACTCGCAGTGCCGATGTTTCCGATATTCTAGCCAACGTTCTAGGGGCACTTTTAGCAATCGCTATGTTGAATGCTTATTGTAACGCCACTAAAGACATTGAATAATTAAAATCCCATTTCGATGGGATTTTTTTTTAGTGATATGGTTTCTTCTTTCTAAATATATCCTTGAGATTAAAAACAAATTCGGCGAAATGAAAAATAACAGCTTCTTTGCTTTTTTTTCTATTTATACAGTACTTTTGTAGCGATTATTTGTAAAATTCTAAAACCTAAATTCTTATGAACCTTAGATCTTACCTCGATTCAACTTATTTAAAAACCAATGAACAAGCTAATATTTCTGAAGCTGAAAATGTTCTAGTGGTTACAGAATGCATTGAAGAAGCGATTCGTGAACAATTCAAATTGATTATGATTCGTCCAGATCGAGTGGCCTTGGCTAAACAATTAATCGAAGCCGCAGGTTCCAAAGTTCTAATTGGTACTGTCATTGCTTTTCCAAAAGGGGATGCTAATCTGCAAGCTAAGTTGGCAGAGGCTGAACAAGCCATAGCAGACGGCGCCGACGATTTGGATTTTGTTTGTGATTACGAAGCCTTTAAAAGAGGGGAGTTTGAATTGGTGAAGCAAGAGATTGTACAAGGAACAAAGTTAGGTTTAGCACATAAGAAGGTTGTAAAATGGATCATTGAAGTGGCAGCTTTGAATCATACCCAAATTATTCAACTTTCTGCATTCATCAAAAATGTTGTTTTGCAGCATTTTGAAGAAGAAGACTTCGCATCAATCTTTGTGAAATCGTCTACAGGATTTTATCAAACAGCCAACAACGAGCCTAATGGTGCAACTGTTGATACGATAAAGTTAATGCTTGAAAATGCTTCGCCCTTACCTGTAAAAGCTGCTGGAGGTGTTAGAAATTATCAAGATGCCATTCAAATGATACAACTTGGTGTACAACGCATTGGAACTTCTGGAGCCAAAGCCATAATCGATGGAGCTTCGGCAGAAGGCGAATACTAAAGAATCAAATTATAGATGATGTATAGAATTAAAATTGTATTGTTTATTGTTAGTATTGGATTCAATTGGTGTTATGGGCAAAACACAAACGTAGCCCCCTTTTCAGAGGTAGAGCGGTTTCCAGTGTTCTCTTCTTGTCAAAATCTTCAAGCCAAAGCAACCGAGCAGTGTTTTTATGACCAAGTGCAAGATTTTGTATTTTCCAATTTTAAAGTGCCCCAAAATGATTCTTTTAGTGGGAAATTAAAAGTACTTTTTGAGGTAACTGAAGAAGGAAAATTTAAGGTTTTGTATGTCGATGCCATTTCGGAATCGTATAGCAACGAGGTGAAAAGAGTTTTTGCGATCTTGCCCAAAGTAAGTCCTGCTACCTATAACGGAAAGCCCACATATTCTAAATATACGATTGCTATTGCTATTCCTTTAAAATCAAAAGAACAGTTCGAAGCGGAGGCACTTGCCAAAGCAGAAATTCTCAATGTTAAAAATCCAAAGCTAACAGAATTAGATAGTATTGTCTACAAAAAATACCGCAATCCTGAGTACGAAAGCCATTTAAATGTGCCTTTTTCTCACAGTCTTTATGCACAGTTTGATGCCAAGATGAATCAAGTGGGAAGTAACAATCATACCGCTTCTAAACCTTATACTTATGCCGAAGTAGCTAAGTATTATGACATGAATGCAGCTGCTGAAAAGTTACAAAAGAAAGCTTCAGGTTGGTGGTCTAGAAAGTTGTGGAACGAAAACATGGTCGCGATTCAAGGCGAGGACTATTGGTTTACCTTGAATCCTATAGTCGATTTGCAATTGGGAAAAGCGTCTCAAACTGATAATTCCTATACGTATGTGAATACTCGTGCACTCAATTTTAGAGGGGGATTGGGGAAACAGTTGAATTTTACTACCACCGTTTTTGAAAGTCAAGGACGTTTTGCAGATTATTATAATCAATATGCAGAATCCATTAAGCCTTCGGGTGGAAATCCTGCAATCATTCCTGGAATTGGAATTGCCAAAAGATTCAAAGATGATGCTTACGATTTTCCTTTGGCGGAAGCCAACATTACTTTTACTCCAAATAAATTTATTGATTTACAGCTGGGTTATGGTAGAAACTTTATTGGAGATGGGTATCGTTCTTTATTAGAAAGTGATGGTGCAAGTCCTTATCCTTACTTTAAAATCAATACTAATTTTTGGAAAATAAAATATACTAATACGTATATGTGGCTCAAAGATGTGCGTCCTGAAGTGACTGTAGATCGAACGTATGCTACCAAATTTATGGCGAATCATTACTTGAGTTGGAATGTTTCGAATCGCTTGAATTTAGGTTTTTTTGAATCAGTAGTTTGGACAAAAGACAACAATAGAGGCTTTGATATGAGCTTTGTGAATCCTATTATTTTTTATCGCGCAGTAGAATTTGGGTCTTCCTCCAGAAGCGGAAATGCTTTGTTGGGGCTTACCTTTAAATACAAATGGGATGCTTCCATTAATGCCTACGGACAATTATTAGTAGATGAATTTTCATTGGGTGACGTAAAAGGAGGTGATAATAGTTGGAAAAACAAATTCGGATATCAATTCGGTTTGAAGTATTACAATGCTTTCAAGGTAAATA
This sequence comes from Flavobacterium sp. LM5, assembly GCF_002017945.1. Classification (NCBI taxonomy): domain Bacteria; kingdom Pseudomonadati; phylum Bacteroidota; class Flavobacteriia; order Flavobacteriales; family Flavobacteriaceae; genus Flavobacterium; species Flavobacterium sp. LM5. The sequence continues at coordinate 846,593 of NZ_MUFX01000001.1, forward strand.
ATCTTTTATTGCAGTTAGAATACAATCATGTGCGTCCTTATGTGTATTCACACAGTAATCCCGTTACGAACTACGCGCACAATAATCAGAGTTTGGGCCATCAATGGGGAGGGAATTTCAATGAGTTAATTGCCATTGGTCGTTATCATAAAGGAAGACTTTTGGCAGATGCTAAAGTAACCGTTGGAACACGTGGTCTTGATTTTGATACCACCGAAGATAGTTTTAATTATGGCGGCAATATTTATAAAGACTACGATGATAAACGTCCTTTTGATACAGGTGTAAAAGTAGGACAGGGGAACAAGACAAAAGTTTTTATAGCAGACATTCAAGGAGGTTATTTGGTCAATCCAGCTACTAATTTGAAGTTTTTCGCTAGTTACATTTACAGAAGTTTCGATCCTTCACAAAACACAATAGCCACTTTTAATCAGAGTACCAATTGGTTTAGTGTCGGAGTAAGATCTGATATTTTCAACTTCTATTTTGATTATTAATATAGGTGTCTTCTTACGGATATAATTTATGATTTGTTTTTTGTCTAATCCCTTGCGATACCCTACTTTTGCAAAAATTTTTTATAAAATTAACATTACTTTAAAACGCTTTGACAAATACAATTTCGATCAAATCCATTTATTTAGATTTTAAAGCCATTACCAAAGCTGGTCTTGCCATTAGTGTTGTTTTTTCATCCATTGCAGGTTTTGTTTTAGGGATTGATCATTTTGAAACAAGCACTTTGTGGGTCTTGTTTAAGTTAGCTGTTGGAGGCTATTGTATGGTGGGAGCCTCAAATGCCTACAATCAAGTTATTGAAAAGGATTTAGATGCTTTAATGGATCGAACTAAAAAGCGTCCAGTGGCCTCAGGGCGAATGCAGCCAAAGTTGGCTTTGATAGTTGCTACTTTATTGACAATTTTAGGGTTGACTTTGTTATACAGTATTAATCCAAAGTCGGCCATGTTCGGTGCAATTTCGATTTTTTTATATACAAGTATTTATACTCCTTTAAAGACTATGACTTCTTTGTCAGTTTTTGTAGGTGCTTTTCCAGGAGCCATACCATTTATGTTAGGATGGGTGGCTGCGACAGGTGAATTTGGCATTGAAGCTGGTACCTTGTTTTTGATTCAGTTTTTTTGGCAATTTCCCCATTTCTGGGCTATCGGTTGGTTTTTATATGAAGATTATGAAAAAGCAGGTTTCTTTATGTTGCCTACTGGAAAAAAAGATAACGGAACCGCATTGCAGATTATATTATATACGGTTTGGTTAATCATCGCGTCGCTTTTGCCGATGTTCGGATATACAGGTTCTTTGTTTTTAACACCTGTTGCTGCAGTGTTGGTCTTTTTGTTAGGATTGTGGATGTTGTTTTATGCAGTGAAAGTGTATCAATTACGAACTACCAAGTCTGCAAGAGCTTTAATGTTGGTAAGCGTTTCGTATATTACCTTGTTGCAATTAATATATATAGTAGATAAATTTTTGAGATAGTATGGATACAATGATGACTAAAGAAGAATATCAATCTAGGACTGGGAAATCCTATAAATTGATTTTGTTATTCGCAATGGTAAGTATGACCATGATGTTTGCTGGATTGACAAGTGCTTTTGTGGTTAGTAAATCAAGAGTAGATTGGTTAAAAAACTTTGAATTACCTGTTGCTTTTTTTGCAAGTACACTTGTTATTGTGGCGTGTAGTTTAACATTTCATTTGGCTAAAAAATCGATTCAAAAAGACCAGCAAAAAACAACTATGCAATGGTTGTTATTAACAATGATTTTAGGAATTTCTTTTGTGGTATTACAGTTTGTAGGTTTTGGAGAAATTGTGGCTAATGGCTTTTATTTTACCGGACCAGCTAGTTCAATAACTACAACATTCCTTTATATTGTGACAGTTATGCATCTTTTACACCTAGCTGGAGGCTTGGTTTCTCTTTTGATTATTATTTATAATCATTACAAACAAAAGTACAGCGCAACTCAATACCTTGGAATTGAATTGGGTGTAATGTACTGGCATTTTTTGGATGTATTATGGGTATATTTATTTTTGTTTTTATATTTCTTTAAATAAGAAAAAAAATATAAATTTGGGAACTTTTTAACAAATTAATTTTATGGGAGCGACAGTTACTACTGCAAACAACGACGAAAAGACTTGGGGTGGCGCAAATGAGCCAATGGGAGCGAGTTATGGTAAATTAATGATGTGGTTTTTTATCGTATCTGATGCCTTGACTTTCTCTGGTTTTCTTGCAGCTTACGGATTTTCTAGATTTAAATTTATCGAAACTTGGCCATTAGCCGACGAAGTGTTTACTCACTTTCCATTTTTACACGGAGTATCTGCTCCAATGTATTATGTAGCCTTAATGACTTTTATCCTTATTTTCTCATCTGTAACCATGGTGTTAGCGGTGGATGCAGGACATCAAATGAAAAAAGATAAAGTAGCACTTTACATGTTTTTGACTATTATTGGAGGTTTGATCTTCGTAGGTTCTCAAGCTTGGGAATGGAAAAACTTTATCAAAGGAGAGTACGGTGCAGTAGAAACTACTGGTGGAAGTTTACTTCAGTTTGTTGACAAAGACGGAAAACGTGTAGCTTTGGCAGATTTTGCTACCGATTTACACGAAGAACGTGAACAATTAACGCGTAGTCAAGCTAAGTGGTTTATGAGTGAGCCTGCCTTGCCTACTTATTCTGTTGCAGAAATTCAAGCTGGTTTTAAAGCACATCCTGAATTGTTAGTAAGAACAGAAACAATTACTAAAGACAAACAAAAACAAGTATTGTCTAGAGCTGAGTCAGAAGCTAGATTAGCCGATGCTAAAATTGTAGTTGAAGGGGCAAATCTTCATCATAACGAATACGGAAGCAAATTATTTGCTGACTTCTTCTTCTTTATTACTGGTTTCCACGGTTTTCACGTGTTTTCAGGTGTAGTAATCAATATCATTATTTTCTTCAATGTTTTGTTAGGAACTTACGAAAAACGTAGAAGTTACGAAATGGTAGAAAAGGTTGGTTTGTACTGGCACTTTGTGGATTTGGTTTGGGTATTTGTATTTACCGTATTTTATCTTGTTTAATTTTTAAGAAACTTATTATTATGTCACACGAACACGTTTCTAACACCAAAAGAATTTGGTTTGTTTTCGGATTATTATCTGTGGTTACTACAGTAGAAGTAATTTTAGGTATCATTAAACCAGAATCTTTGTTTTTTACTAATTTTCTTGGAATGAACTTGCTAAATTGGATATTTTACATATTGACAATTTTTAAAGCTTATTATATTGTTTGGGCGTTCATGCATATGGAAGGAGAAAAGAAATCCTTACAAAGTGCAGTGGTAATCCCACTCGTATTTTTAATTTTATATTTACTTTTTATTCTATTAACTGAAGGTGATTATGTATTCGGGGTTTTTAAAAATTCTATCATTAAATGGAATTTTTAACTAAATATTAATTCAGAAAAGAGCTCCGATTTATCGGAGCTTTTTTTATTTTTACCTACTCAATTTCTCCATTTCTGATGAAAAAAAATAGCGTCCTTTTTATTTTGTTTATTTTACCTATTGTAGCTTATTTGTTTTTTGCTTCGGGGGTAAATAGTTTTACTAAATTGCCCACCATTACGCCCAAAGTAGCTGATTTTGGTAATTGGAAATCCTTACGTGGTGATGTCGTTCGATTGGATGGTAAAATTACTGTACTTGGTTTTTCGGGCAGCAATTTGTTAGCCAATAGGGGTAATCTCTTTAATCTTAATCAAAAGATTTATCAGCGTTACCATACTTTCAAAGATTTGCAATTTGTGATGCTTTGTCCAATCGGTACCGAAAAAGAAGCACAAGCGGTTGTCGATGCTTTAAAAGCATTTACTGATGTTACACAATGGCATTTTGTTTTTGCCACACCAGATGAAATTCTTAAGTTTTATACTCAATTACAATTGAAAGAACCCTTGGATAAAACCCTTGGGACTCCTAATGTTTTTATTGTAGATAAGGAACGCAATCTTAGAGGGCGAAAAGAAAAAGAAGAATACAAAGAAGGGTATAATACGTTTCATCCTGCAGAGCTAAGTAACGAAATGCTTGATGATTTTAAAATCCTTTTGTACGAATACAAAGCGGCCTTGAAAAAAAATAATAACGCAACTAAACAATTGTAACATGTTTAAAAACAAATCCTATATCGGAATTTCATTCATTGTTTTGATCTTTGGTATTTATGCCATTCCTAAAATAATTGATAAAATCCAAGGAAATACTGTAGTTAACGCTAGTCGATTGGATCAAAAAAATGGATCTGGTGAAAAAGCCGAGGACTTAATTGATGTAGGCAAAGCACCCTCTTTTGCATTGACCAATCAGGATAATAAAGCGATTGCGAATGACTTTTACAATGGGAAAGTCTATGTTTTAGAATTTTTCTTTACTACTTGTCCTACCATTTGTCCTAAGATGAATTTGAGTATGTTACAAATAGAAAAAACATTTTTTGGAAACCCTAATTTCGGAATAGTATCCATTACCATCGATCCAGAAACGGATACTGCTGAAGTGTTGAAAGCGCATGCGAAACTCTTGGGTGTAAAATCCTCTACTTGGAATTTTCTAACGGGAGACAAAACAGCCATTTTCGATTTAGCCAATAAAGGTTTTAACTTATATGCTGCTGCAAATAAAAAAGTGAGTGGTGGATTTGAACATTCTGGTTTATTTGCTTTGGTAGACAAAAATGGTCATATTCGCTGCAGAAAAGACGAGTTTGGAAATCCAATTTTATATTATGACGGTTTGGATCAAAAAGGGGTGAAAGAAATACAAGAAGATATTAAATTACTTTTAAAAGAATAACATGACACAAAATTCAGTCGAACAGAAATACAATAAGTGGATCGTTTTGTTATCCATATTCATTCCGGTAGCAGTAGCTATCTTGTTTAAAGTAAAACTAAAAGACTTTGGTATCCAAGTGGAGCCCTTACGTTTTTTACCACCAATTTATGCCTCTATCAATGGATTAACTGCTGTTTTGTTGGTTTGGGCCGTTGTGGCAATCAAAAAAGGCAACAAGAAATTGCATGAAAATTTAATGAAAACAGCCATCGGGTGTTCGTTGGCGTTTTTAGTGATGTATATTGCCTACCATATGACCACAGATTCTACAAGTTATGGTGGCCAAGGGGTGTTGCGTTATGTGTATTTCTTCATTCTTTTGTCGCACATTTTGTTGTCTATTGCTGTAATTCCTTTGGTGTTGATTACGTATGTGCGTGCTTTGGCAGAACGATTTGACAAACACAAAAAAATTGCCAAAATCACCTTTCCACTGTGGTTGTACGTAGCGGTTACAGGAGTGATCGTTTATTTAATGATAGCGCCTTATTATGCGAATTAAAGATAGAAGTCAGCAGAGAGAAATAAGAAGTAGCAAGACACAATTCCTGTTTTTTGGAATTTGTTTTTTTCTTTTTGAATTTTCCTCGTATGCTCAATGTTCCATGTGTAGAGCGGCTTTGACTAGCGAAGGTAATGCAACTAAAGCGGCGGCAGTTAATGACGGAATAGTGTATTTGATGATAATTCCATATATTCTAGTGGCCGGCATCGGTTATTATGTCTATCGCATGAAGAAGAAAAAATCATAAATGAAAAGAGGCTGTTTCGGTTAGAAACAGCCTCTTTTTTATTTCGCTTAATTCGATAATAAATACATTTTTTTATCTATCACTCACTATTTGGGCGTTTCCACAAAGGCCGGGCTTTACGTTGCAATCTTTTTGAGGCAGAAACAGCCTTAAAAAGGATTTCCACTGCAAACGAAGTTCACTGAATTCCTATGAAAATAGTATGAGTGAAGTAATCTCTAACGCATAAAGCATACTGGATAGAAAAGCTTTTATTTTAATCCATCGATTGTGATCTTAACCGTGCCCTTAACGTTTATGAATGCAATGATCGCTTGGTTGGTCAACTGAATTTTTTGAAACTGAATATCCTCCATTTTTCCATTGACAAATACACCTGGTAGTGGGGAATAATTATTGAGGTAGCTCATTAAGCTTTTCTTGCCTTCTTCCAAATTCGGCTGAATTGAGTACCTGCAACTGGATTCCATTTTGCGTAAAATCAAACCTTGAGCCAGCCAATTGGCGGTTTTTATCAATTTGTCTTTTGTATCTAGAACATAATCTAGTTTGTCAAAATAAATTTCTTTCGTTTTTTCATTGTATTGCGGTACACCCGTTAGGTAGATGGTGCCGTTGATACTGCCCAACAGATCCAAGGCAATGACCATTTTCTCGTTTTTGTGCCATAGCGCCACGTTTTGTACTGTTACTTTTTTACTTCCAGACCCAAAAACCTGACCGCTAAAATTTTTAGTCATAATTCTAGAGGCTTCTAAGTATGTAGACACGGCAGCAATATTGGTGTTGATTTGCTGCGGAATTTGTGTTACAGGCTTCAGTACAATTTTATTCTTGTCATATTTTGATGTAGGTTTTGTGCCAATAAGGGTTTCCATGTTGCATTTCATCCCCATTTCTAGTGCAAAAGAATCGTTTTTTAGTTTCGCACTGGTCGTATAGATTTCAATGGGATTTATTCTTAGCCAAGTAGAGTAGGTGTTGTTTATTTCAAAAGGCGTGCAAACTTTTTCAAGCGCCTCCAAAACATTGGGTTTAAAATCCATCGCTTTTGTAATCGACTCATCAATTTTCTTTTCAATTTTAGATCGGAAAAGACTAATCGCTGGATTGATAATATAGGTAATAGGAACATTTTTTCCAAGGAGAACCATAGTAGGACTCTCTTTCCAATCCAAAGATTTTAACTCAGTTTTGGTATCCATACGCCAGTTGGTTAAGTTCACTTCGCTATGAAGGGTAACCACGCCATTCAAGTTAAATTCTTTGTAGGTGTACAATGCTACCCCTAGTTTTTTGGTTCCGATGCGGTATTTTACCCAAACTTTTAGCGGTAAAACGGTTTTGATTTTTTCAGTGGTACCTTGGTGTGCATTGCTAATCGTGATTGGTGCTTCTTTCCAAACCTTGATTTCAATATCGTCTTCTTCTATGGAAAGGTCTTCGTAAATCAAGCCGTTCAGCATTGCATTGGTTTTGTATTCAATGTCTTTGAGTTTGATCGATACGGGAAGGTTTATAAATGATGGGCTACTGTCGTAGACTAAAGGGACCGCGTCGTCGGGTTCTGGTTTTAAAGTGGCTATTTTGGTAGATGTAGAACAGCTTGCGAACAAGGCAAAAACGAATAATGATGCCCTAGCGGAAAAAAAATTTGACATGTACGTTGTGTTTGGTTTGGTAAAAATACTAAAACAAATTTTATTCCATATCTTTTGTAACATTTTCAAACAATGGCAGTCTTATGCTTTAGAATTGATATAATTTAACTTTTTATAAAGTCAGATTGGTAGTAAAAGACGTAGTATTGTTATAAATATTGTAAGATGATTGAAATTAAAGATTTACACAAATCCTATAAAATGGGATCTTCGGAATTACATGTTTTAAAAGGAATTAATTTCAATATCAAAGAAGGGGAATTGGTTGCTATCATGGGTTCATCTGGTTCGGGGAAATCAACATTACTCAATATTTTAGGAATTTTAGACGAAGCGGATTCTGGAAGTTATATACTTGATACTGTTCCGATAAAGAAATTGAATGAAACCATTGCTTCCAAATACCGCAATCAGTTTTTAGGATTCGTATTTCAATCGTTCAACTTAATCAATTACAAAACAGCGTTGGATAATGTAGCCATGCCTTTGTATTATCAAGGTATCAAAAGAAAAGAACGCAACGAAATTGCCATGAAATATTTGGGAAAAGTTGGTTTAGCTACCCATTCGCATCACTTGCCCAATGAGCTTTCAGGAGGGCAAAAACAAAGAGTCGCAATTGCTAGAGCGTTAGCTTCTAATCCCAAAGTGTTGTTGGCCGATGAACCTACGGGTGCTTTGGATACTAAAACTTCTTATGAGGTAATGGAATTGATTCAAGGGATCAATGACGAAGGAAAAACCATTTTGATTGTGACCCACGAACCGGATATTGCGGCTATGTGTAAACGCAATGTGGTGTTAAAAGATGGATTGATCATAGATGATAAATTAGTAGAACAAGTTAGAGCTTCTTCTTATGTTTAATACTGAACGCTGGCAGGAAATTTTCGAGGCGATTGCCAAGAACAAGTTGAGAACCTTCTTAACGGGTATTTCTGTGGCTTCTGGTATTTTTATTTTAGTGATTTTGCTTGGAGCGGGCAAAGGGCTGCAAAACGGAATAGCCAAACAATTTGAACGCGATGCCGAGGGAATTATTGAAGTTTGGACGGGCACCACTACAAAAGAATACAAAGGGTTGAATCCCGGAAGAGAAATACAGTTTAGGAATAGTGATTATGACTTGGCGGTTACCAAATTTGATGATAAATTAGATCGAAGATCAGCAGTTTATTCTTACTGGAATGGTGTTATCGTTTATGGAAAAGAAACAGGAAATTATCAGTTCCGGGGAATCTATCCAGATTATTTAGCTTTAGAAAATGCAACCATCGTTAGTGGACGTTTTATTAACGAAAATGATTTGTTGCGCAACGAAAAAGTCGCAGCTATTGGTCAAAAAGTGAAGCTGGATTTATTTAAAGATAAAAATTCTATTGGAGAACAAATCGTAATCAATAATGTGAATTTCACAGTAGTTGGCGTTTTTACGGATCCTTCGGGAGAACGCGAAGAGTCAAGAATTTATTTACCGATCACCACTACTCAAAAAGCCTTTAGCGTAGGCGACAAAATTAGCAACATGCAATTTACGCTGAATAAAAAAGCTACTTATGAAGAAGCTTTGGCACAATCCACCAAGTTCACTACCGAATTAGGGCAAATGTTGAGAAGTAAAAATACCGTCGCTCCTGATGATGAAAGTGCGATTGGAATTAATAATTCTATTGAAAATGCCAAACAATTTTATGATCTAAATCTCTACATCCGTTTGTTTTTTTGGTGGGTCGGAATTTGTACCATTATTGCGGGAGTAGTCGGGGTGAGTAATATCATGTTGATTATTGTAAAGGAGCGTACCAAAGAAATCGGAATCCGAAAAGCATTGGGTGCATCACCCGTTTCAATCGTTGGAATGATTTTGCACGAGTCTATTTTTATTACAACTATTGCCGGTTTTGTTGGACTTCTTTCTAGTTTGTTGTTGTTAGAATTAGTAGGGCCGTATGTGAAAAGCGATTATTTTTTGAATCCTGAAGTAGATTTTGGAGTGGCCATAACGACCTTAATTTTATTGGTTTTTGCGGGGCTTTGGCTGGTTTTTTTCCAGCGTATCATGCTGCCAAAATCAAACCTATTGTAGCACTTAGAGACGAATAATTATGTTTGATAGAGACAAATGGAATGAAATTTTAGAGGCCTTGACGGCCAATACCTTTCGAACGATTCTTACGGCTTTTGGTGTTTTTTGGGGTATTTTTATCTTGGTTATTCTGCTAGCTGCAGGTAATGGCTTAGAAAATGGCGTTAAAAAAGGATTTGATGGAATTGCAACCAACACTATGTTTATGTGGTCTCAAACGGCTTCAAAAGCCTATAAAGGACTACCCGCCAATCGAAAATTTAATTTCAAAAATGCTGATGTTTCGGGTTTAAAAGAAAATTTTCCAGATTTGTTGTATGTGTCGCCAAGAAATCAGTTGGGTGGTTTTGAAGGGGCTAATAATGTGGTGAGAGGGACCAAAACGGGTGCATATTCCATTTATGGTGATTATCCAGAGTTAATCAAACAACAGCCAATGGATATTTTAAAAGGGAGGTTTTTGAACCAACAAGATATCAATCTAAAACGTAAAGTAGCCGTAATTGGTCGTGGAATTATAAATGAAATGTATGCACCTGCCGAAGAAGTAATTGGTACCTATATTAAAATAAACGGTGTCAACTTCTTGGTGGTGGGAATTTATAAATCTAAATCAAATAATAGAGATGGTGGTGAAGAAGGGCAAAAGGAAATTTTTGTTCCTTTTACCTCCTTTCAACAAGCTTTCAATTTTGGCGATACCGTTGGATGGATGGCGCTTACGGCTAATGATGGCGCATCTATTACGGAATTGAAACCCAAAATTATTGAGTTTATGAAAGGCAGGCACTCCATAAATCCTGCCGATGATCGTGCCATTGGAAATTTTGATTTATATGCGGAATTTAGTAAAGTACAAGGATTATTCGCGATTTTGCGATTTATAGCCTATTTTGTTGGAACGCTTGTATTGCTTTCTGGAGTAATTGGAATTTCAAATATTATGTTGATTGTCGTAAAAGAACGTACCAAAGAAATAGGGATTCGTAGGGCTTTGGGTGCGACTCCAGGAGCGATTAGGACCCAAATTTTAACCGAAGCTATATTTTTAACCATTATAGCGGGAATGTTTGGTATCGCCATGGCAACGGGCGTTTTATGGATTTTGAATATGATTTTAGATTCCATGCCAAGTGAAGATATGATGTTTGCCAACCCCAGTGTAGACCTTACTGTAGTGTTTTTTGCTTTAATGATTTTAGTGGGTTCCGGATTGTTAGCGGGATTAATTCCTGCTCAGATCGCTATTAAAATCAAGCCAGTGGACGCTTTAAGAACAGAATAAATATAGAAGTAAAACGATAATCAATCAAAAAATGAAAAAAGGAGTAACCATAACTATTTTAATTGTAATCGCACTGGTCTTTTTTGGTGCTTTATACTATTTGTATTCCAAAAATCAGGAGTCGCCAGTGGTGTTTCAAACGGATAAAACCGAAACGAAAACCATTGTAAAAACGACTATTGCTACAGGGAATATTGTTCCAGATGAAGAAGTTTTAATCAAACCGAACATTTCTGGAATCATCGAAGAAGTGTATATCAAAGCTGGAGAAACGATCAAAGCTGGAGATCTGATTGCTAAAATCAAAGTAGTGGCGAATGTTTCTTCTTTGAATACTACTCAAAATCAAGTGCAAACGGCCAAAATTGATTTGGACAATCAAGAAAAATTATTTCAAAGACAAAAGACCTTATTTGACAAGGGAGTAATTTCTGCTAACGATTTTGATGCAGCTCAAGTGGCTTACAAACAAGCCAAGCAGAATTATGCTGCGGCTAGAAAAAGTAACGATATCGTAAAAACTGGAACTACATCTGGAATGGGGAATTATGCTAATACTTTGATTCGTTCTACGGTAAACGGAATGGTACTTGATGTTCCAGTAAAAGTAGGAAATCAAGTTATTGAAAGTAACAATTTCAATGAAGGAACCACTATTGCAAGTGTGGCCGATGTAGGAAGAATGATTTTTGTTGGAAAAATTGACGAATCTGAAGTAGGTAAAATAAAAGAAAATTTACCAATTGAGATTACGGTTGGTGCTATCGAAAACAAAAAATTCGATGCGGTTTTGAATTACATTGCTCCAAAAGGAAAAACCGAAAATGGTGCGATTCAATTTGAAATTAAAGCGAAAATGACCAATAGAGATAACACCTTTATTAGAGCAGGATTAAGCGCCAATGCTTCAATTATTTTAGAAAAAGCCGATAAAGTTTTGGCTATCAAAGAAGCCTTAGTCCAATTTGATAAAAAAACACAAAAACCTTATGTTGAAATTCAAACTGGACAGCAGAAGTTTGTTCGTAAAGATCTAGTTTTGGGTGTAAGCGATGGAATTTATGTTCAGATAAAAAGCGGAATTAAGGCTACAGACAAGATAAAAGTTTGGAATCAAGGCTTGCTAACTGAAGAGCCTAAGCCGTAATTAAGCCCCATAAACTAGTTGCTAATTTTGAAAAAATGTTAAATTTGTGCAGTATATTTGTTGCACTTTCATTCCCGATTTATGAAAAAAAATAATTATTTAAGTTTAGTATTCTTTTTGTTCGCTTCCATTGTTGGAACGGCACAAACCAAGAGCTGGACTTTAGAAGAGTGTGTAAAATATGCGGTAGACAACAATATTTCTATCAAAAACACGGAGTTAGATATCAAAACGGCCGATATTAATAAAAGAGGAGCTTTTGGAAGTTTTTTACCCTCAGTAAATGCTAACGCTTCTCATTCTTGGAACATAGGTTTGAATCAGGATATTACGACTGGTTTATTGCGAAACCAAACTACACAGTTCTCCTCGTTCGGAGCCTCAGTTGGAGTGGATATTTATAAAGGTTTGCAAAATCAAAACAATCTCAGAAAATCCAATTTGGCGATTGTAGCTTCAAAATATCAGTTGCTCAAAATGCAAGAGGATATTGCCTTGAATGTAGCCAACGCTTTTTTACAAGTTTTGTTTAATAAAGAAAACTTGAAAGTTCAAAACGAGCAGTTAGCGATTATTGAAAAACAATTGGTTCGTTCCGAAGAACTAGTAAAAGCCGGATCTATTCCAAGAGGTGATGTATTGGATATTAAAGCAAATGTAGCTACTAACAAACAAAACGTAGTAACGGCAGAAAATGCTTTATTGATTTCGAAGTTAAGTTTAGCGCAATTGTTGCAATTAAAAGAATTTTATGACTTTGATGTTATTGATAATACTTCTCTCAAAGATGAAAACAACATCTTAGGGCAACAAGTAACTGCCATATATGACAAAGCGAAAGAAACTAGAACGGAGTTGAAAATTGCAAAAACGAATCTAGAAGTTGCTGAGAAAGATGTAGCTATTGCAAGAGGTGCTTATCAACCTACATTACAAGGATTTTATAGCTACAATTCAAGAATTGCTTATGCGGATCAAACATTTAAACTGAATGATCAAACCGTAACGGTATCGGCTCCGCCTTTTTGGGATCAATTTCGTGATAATAAAGGACAGGCTTTTGGTTTACAACTCTCCGTTCCAATTTTTAACGGATGGTCAGTAAAAAACAATGTGGATCGTAACAAAGTCAATTTAGAGAAATCTAAAATAGCTTTGGAACAACAAGAATTAGACTTGCAAAGAAATGTGTATACTGCTTTCACGGACGCTAAAGGTGCTTTAAAAACACATGAATCAGCTATTGTTGCTTTAGAATCCAGACAAGAAGCTTTCAATTATGCTAAAGAACGTTATGCGGTGGGCATGATGAATTCCTTCGATTTCAATCAAGCGCAAACCTTGTTGACTAACGCGCAATCTGAAGTAATTCGAACCAAATACGACTATATTTTTAAAATTAAAATACTTGAATTCTATTTTGGAATTCCAATCTTAAAAAACTAATTCATTATGTCTAAGAAAACCATTTATATACTTTTAGCCGTTGCCGTTGTCTTAATAGGAACCTTAGTAGGACTTTCCAAATCAGGTGTTATCGGAAATAAAGATCAAGGAACCGAAGTTGAAATTGCTAATGTTAGCGCATCGACCATCGTTGAAACTGTTTCTGCCACCGGAAAAATTCAACCCGAAATTGAAGTAAAAATATCTTCTGAAGTGTCTGGAGAAATCATCGCTTTGAATGTCAAAGAAGGACAAGTGGTAAAAAAAGGCGATTTGTTGGTAAAAATAAATCCCGATTTGTATACCTCTGGATACAACAGAACGGTCTCGAATTTATCAGGAAGTAAAGCCGTGTTAAATCAATCAGAAGCTTCATTTAAAGAAGCCAAAGCCAATTACGATCGTAACAAATCTTTGTACGATAAAGGCATTATATCTAGAGCCGATTGGGACAAAGCGATTGCTTCTTTCGAAGTTGCTAAAGCGAATAAGCAAAATGCGTATTACAACGTGCAAAGTGCTTCTGCAACTGTTTTGGAGGCCAAAGATAACTTGGGAAGAACCACGATTTATGCTCCAGCAGACGGAACGATCTCAGTGCTAAATGTTGAACTTGGTGAACGCGTTTTAGGAACACAACAAATGGCTGGAACTGAGATTTTACGAGTGGCTAATTTGAACAATATGGAAGTAGAAGTAGATGTGAATGAAAATGATATTGTAAAAATTAAAGTTGGTGACGAAGCTAATGTTGAAGTAGATGCGTATTTAAAAAAACAATTCAAAGGGGTAGTGACCAGTATTTCGAATTCAGCGAGTTCTGCGCTAACGGCGGATCAGGTGACGAATTTTAAAGTAAAAGTGAGAATTTTAAAAGATTCTTATCAAGATTTATTGCAAGGAAAGCCAGCAACTTATTCTCCGTTTAGACCGGGAATGACAGCTACAGTAGATATTATTACGAATACCAAAACGAATATTTTGACTGTGCCAATTAGTTCAGTAGTGGTAAAATCGGATACGGCAGCGGTACAAGAAATTAAAGTGGAAGATCCGAATGAGGACAAACCAAAACCGAAAAGCGATAAAAAATTCGAATGTGTTTTTGTAAAAGTCGGAACCAAAGCCAAAATCAGAGTGATCAAAACAGGGATTCAAGATGATACCAATATTGAAGTGTTATCTGGCCTTAAAAAAGGCGATGTAGTAATTACAGGTCCTTATACCACAGTTTCCAAGGATTTAAATTCAGGAGATAAAGTCTCGTTAAAAACAGACAAAGACAAAGAGAAAAAAAAATAGTTTAGTATAAATTCAACTCGAAAATCACAATCTAAAGTTTAGATTGTGATTTTCGAGTTTATATCATTTAAGTTTTGGCCTACATACTCAACATCGAAACTGCTACTAAGAATTGTTCTGTAGCATTAGCAAAAAATGGAAGTACATTAATTTGTAAAGAATTGGCTGAGGAAGGGTATTCTCATGCTGAGTTTTTGCACGTATTTATTGAAGCAATTATAAAGGAAGCGGGTATTGCTTTTGCTGATTTAAAGGCAATTGCCGTTAGTCAAGGCCCAGGTTCTTACACCGGTTTACGAATTGGGGTTTCAGCGGCCAAAGGATTATGCTATGCCTTGGGAATTCCGTTGATAGCCATTGATACAATGCAAACACTAGCACAACAAGTACAACGAGTTGAGGGTTATATTGTTCCCATGATAGATGCTAGAAGAATGGAAGTCTATAGCGCTATTTTTACATCAAATTATGAAGCTGTTAGAGAAACACAAGCCGAAGTGATTACCGAAAATTCATTTGCAGCAATTAAAGAAACCATTTATTTTATTGGGGATTGCAACGAGAAATGCAAAACGGTACTTTCAGCGCCTAATTTTGTTTTTTTAGAAGGAATTCAATATCCTTCCGCCAAAGAAATGAGTGCTTTGAGTTTTGATAAATACCAAAAAAGCGACACCGTTGATGTCGCTTATTTTGAGCCTTTTTATTTAAAAGATTTTATGATCACGACCAAAAAGGCGCTTTAATTTTTTAATGAAGATTCTCTAACATAAGGTTGTATTACAATTCCTGCTGCATCAAAGGCTTCTTTGCATTGTTCAAGAGTGTCTGAATAAACAGCCCAGAAATCTTCGTTTTTCGCCCACGGACGAACCGCTAGTTGGATAGCATTATCGGTTAGGTTTTTTACGCTTACGTCGGCTGCAGGTTGCTGTAGTATTTTTGGATTTTTTCTAAGGACTTCTGTAATTATGTCTTTAGCTTTTTTAATATCCGTTGCATAGGAAATCGCAATGGTCAAATCGGCTCTTCTTTGACCCTGCATAGAATAATTGATAATCGTGCCATTCGAAAGAATCCCGTTGGGAATAAAAATTGTTTGATTGTTGGCCGTTAGTAATTTTGTTACAAAAATTTGAATTTCTAGCACCGAAGCAATTTGTCCCTGTGCCTCGATCGTGTCACCAACTTTAAATGGTTTGAATAAAATGATCAGCATGCCGCCCGCAAAGTTGGATAAAGATCCTTGTAATGACAAACCTACAGCTAAACCCATAGCACCCAAAATAGCCACAAAAGAGGATGTTTCAATGCCTAGTTTTGAGATAAAAGCAATAAACAACAGAATTCGCAAAGCCCAAATTAAGATATCTGCTAAGAATTTAGTTAGCGTAGGATCTAATTCTCTTTTTACCATTATTTTTTTGATGATTCTAGAAATTAATCGAATGGCATAAATTCCAATGATTAAAATGATAAACGCTGAAATTATTTTAGGCGAATATTCAATTACGGCATTCCACAATAAGGATGCATAATTAGAAAGCTGATTTGGTGATACTTCCATTGATTTGTTTTTTTAATTAAAAAACCTTCTCTTTTGAGAAGGTTTACAAGACAAAAATACTTAATTTTTGTATTTTAAAAGCTATTTTGTTAGATCGTTAACGTCTTTGCCTGTCTCTTCTATAGTTTCTTGAACGGTATCAACTGTTTTTGTTGTTGTATCATTGGTTTTTTCTTTTACTTGTGCCACCAAATCGCTAAGTGCCGTTTCAGCTTTATCTGCGTATTCGTTGATAGTTTCCTTAGTTTTTTCAATTACAGGGCTTGCTGCTGCAGTTACCTTTTCTAAGGTTTCTTCCGCCATTTTTTCCGCTTGCTCTAAATAAGGAGTTGCTGTTTCTTTTACTTTTTCAAAGGTATCTTCAGCAAGCTTGATCGTTTGGTCTAGGTGTGGGGCGGCCGCTTCTTTTACTTCTTCAAAAGTGGATTCTGCTTCTTTAGCTAATTCTGATGCAGTTTCTTTTGCCGTTCCAAAAAGATTTTTAAAAAATGATGTTACTCCCATGGTATTTGATAGTTTAAAGATTAGGCTACAATAGTAATCAATTTATCGTGGAAATCTTTCTTTATTAATTTTAAAATAGCTAAAAATTAATTGTTTAGGTGTTTTTGGAATGAAAAAAGCGCCTCACTTGAGACGCTTGATTTAATGTGGGCAGAAATTATACTGCTTCGACTTTTATATTTTCGTTATTCAACATGCTTTTTAGCATGTTTTCAATACCACTTTTTAAAGTAAATGTTGAAGATGGACAACCATTACAGGCTCCTTGCATCATCACTTTTACAGTATCTGTTTGTTTGTCATAGGAGTGGAAAACAATATTCCCACCATCCGCAGCTACAGCTGGTTTAACATATTCCTCTAAGATGTTGATGATTTTTTGAGAAGTTTCATCTAGACTGTCAAAATTGTCGTCTTTTGTTTTTTCATCTTTCAATGAAATATCCAACAATGATTCATCGATAACCGTTCCTCCGTTTTCAATAAATTGCTTGATAAAAGTTCTCAATTCTAAGGTGATTTCTTGCCAATCGTTGATTTCGTATTTGGTTACAGAGACATAATTCTCGTCGATGAAAACTTCTTTTACATAGGGAAATTTAAATAATTCCTGTACCAATGGCGATGATTTGGCTTGGTCAATATTTTTATACTCTATTGGAGTTTTAGTTAGCATTTTGCTCACTACAAATTTTAGCGCAGCTGGGTTGGGTGTAGTTTCACCATAAACGGTAACCGGTTGCTTTTTGGTTTTGTTATCCTCAATGTTGATAATGGTACCGCCATCGTTCACGAATTTTTCAATTTGTTCAGCTACTGCTTCTTGAACGTCAGTCCACTCAACAATGCTAAAACGTTCAATAGCTACAAAATTTCCTGAGATATAAACCGTTTTAACAAATGGTAAATAAAATAATTGTTGTGCTAAAGGCGAGCTCTTGGTCTCGTCTATGTTTTTGAATTCATAACTTTCATTTTGTGTGATGAAATCTGGGAACTCAAATTTTAATATGGTTGGATTTTGTGTTTCTTTTATTGTTACTTGTGTCATGACTTTAATTTTTTGCAAAATTACTAAAGTTATTTTCTACTTAAACCTAATTTGTATAATTTATATTATAATTGACTAATAAATAGTACTTTTATAGGATTGATTTCATTGATCTTAATTTTAAATTTAATGCTTAAAAATTGTTTCTTTTTGTTAGTTACCTTTCTTTCAACTTTTTTGCTCAAAGCTCAAGAGGGACTGCCCGTTTATTCGGATTATCTATCTGATAATTATTACTTAATTCACCCATCAATGGCAGGAGCTGCTAATTGTGCAAAAGTTAGACTTACCGCAAGAAAACAGTGGTTTGGGCAAGATGACGCTCCACAATTACAAACATTAAGTTACAATGGTAAAGTGAGTGATAGGGCAGGCGCTGGGGTAATTGTTTTTAATGATAAAAATGGATATCATTCTCAAAAAGGTGTGAAAGCTACTTATGCTTATCATTTACTTTTTTCTCGTGATGAGGTTGATTTGAATCAACTTTCTTTTGGATTAAGCGCTGGATTTATTCAAAGTCAATTGAATGAAACCGAGTTTATACAGTCTGGTGATTTTGATCCGATTATTGATGGAACAATAGTACAGCGCGATTCTTATTTTAATTTTGATATTGGAGCTTCTTATAATTTCCTGAATTTTTATGCACATGCTACGGTCAAAAATGTTGTAGAAACCAGAAGAGATATTTATACAGTGTACGAGAGTGATAATTTGAGAAAATATTTATTGAGTGCCGGTTATCTTTTTGGTAATAGAGATAAGATCTTGTGGGAGCCTTCGTTATTGTTTCAATTAACTGAACGAACCAAAGAAAAAGCTATTGATATCAACTTAAAAGCTTATAAAAATCTTGATTTTGGAAGTCTATGGGCAGGTTTGTCTTATAGAAGAAGTTTTGATGGAGCAGAATATCTTAATAATAACAGTGTTGAAAAACAAAATTTACAGTTTTTTAGTCCAATTGTTGGGGTGAATTACAAGAATTTTATGATGGCTTATACCTATTCTCAAGTGGCAGGTGCTGTTCGTTTTGATAATGGAGGGTATCATCAAATTACCTTGGGATTGAATTTGTTTTGTAAACCTCAAAAGTATGATTGCGAATGTCCAGCAATCAACTAATTGTAGTAATAATTTTTATTTATGTTAATTAAATCGGTAAAGGGGAAATCTCCTCAAATCCCTGAGGATTGTTTTATAGCGGAGAATGCCACTATAGTAGGCGAAGTGTATATTGGTGAAAATTGTAGTATTTGGTTCAATGCAGTACTACGTGGTGATGTCAATTCAATAACCATTGGCAATAAAGTGAACATTCAAGATGGTGCAGTGATACATTGTACTTATCAAAAACATCCCACAGTTATTGGGAATAATGTTTCTATTGGTCACAATGCTATTGTGCACGGATGTACTATTCATGACAACGTTTTAATTGGGATGGGAGCCATTGTGATGGACAATTGCGTAATTGAGAGTAACTCAATTGTTGCGGCAGGATCTGTAATTACTCAAAACACCGTTGTTCCTTCAGGGACAATTTTTGCAGGAGTTCCTGCAAAAAAAGTAAAAGACATTGATCAATCTGACTTTGCAGGCGAAATTGAGCGTATTTCTAATAACTACGTAATGTACTCAAGTTGGTTTAAAGAGGAGGAATAATATTTAAAACGCTGTCTGAATTATTCCATAGCGATTTTCTAAAATATCGTCCAGCACTTTTGGATCGGTATTGGTATAAAAAACAGGGAAGCTTTTCTCCAAATTCGAAAGGCCTACTTTTTCATTTAAAACATTTTGCGTTTGTTTCGCAACTGCCTCTCCAGAATCAATGATTTGAATATGGGGAGGTAGTATTTTTTTTATTTGTGGAATTAAATACGGATAATGACTGCAACCTAAAACCAAATAATCAATGTTGGCATTGATCATGGGTTGTAGGTATTCGTTTAACAATTGGGTCATTTCGGGTGAGTTCATGTTGCCACTTTCAATTAACTGTACCAAACCATGTCCAATTTGTTCTATGATTTTGGTATCATGGTACATTTCCACCGTTTTATTGAATAACTCGCTATTTAAAGTTCCTTGAGTGGCCAAAATACCGATGGTTTGCGTTTTGGAGTGAAGGGCGGCAGGTTTTATAGCAGGTTCTATGCCAATAAAAGGTATTTTGTATTTTTCTCTTAATTCTTTGATCGCATTTGTGGTTGCGGTGTTGCAAGCTACTACAATTAGTTTGCATCCTAAAGTCAACAAGTATTCCGTGTTTTTCATACTCAAGGCAATGATCTCAGCCTTGGTTTTTTGGCCGTAAGGCGCATTTTTACTGTCGGCCAAGTAAATGGTTTGTTCATTAGGAAGTAATTCATGGATGGCTTTCCAAATAGAAGTTCCTCCAATACCTGAATCAAAAATGCCGATGGGTTGATTGTTGTTCATAAAAACAAAATTACTCAATTATCAACTTTGTTCAAAAAAAAACTGCTCCATTCAAGTGAAGGAGCAGTTAATATTAGTGTAAAATTTTCTTAGAATCCTAAGTCTTTTTTAACATCAGCAGTCAAATCTGGACCATCAGCTAATAGTAAAGAAGCACCATCTAAAATGTATTGCATTCCTTTTGCTTTTCCAATTTTTTGGATTGAAGTTCTCACTTTGTCATATAATGGTTTAGTGATATCAGACTCTTTTTGTTGTAATTCTTTTTGTGCGTTGTCTCTGTAAGCTACAATACGTTGTTGCATGTCTTGAACTTCTTTTCCACGAGTTTCATTTACTGCATCTGTAACCGTTTTTGCTTCTGCTTCGTATTTTTTTAGTAAGTCTTGGTATTCAGTAACCATTTTTTTGTATTCAGCATCATATGTAGTGCTTAGCTTTTCTAGTTGTTTTTGAGCATCTAGCATAGCAGGCATTTTTGTCATAATTTCAGCAATGTTTACATGTGCTACCTTTGCTTGAGCAGTCATTGTGTTTGCTCCCAATACTACCATTGCTGCGATTAATAAAGTTTTAATTTGTTTCATTGTTTTAAAAAATTTAATATTAATTTACTTTTGTTTTTAGTTTTAATTCTTCTTCTTTTGCTTTTCGCTGTGCTTCTCGTTCTTCTAATATTTTCTTTCTTTTCTCTTCTAATTCTTTCTTACGATTGGCAATCTCTTGCTTTTTAGCCTCTGCTGCTGCTGTTCTTTCAGCGGTTATTTTTTCTCGTTCTACTTCTGTAGCTGTTTTCGTTGCAGGCGCTGCTTCTTTTGATGTTGAAGTTGCTTGAGTTGCTGTTGTTGAATTAGTAGTTTCTTTTTCTACTGTTGCAGAAATTGTGCCATTTCTTTTCGCTTCTCTTTCTTCTTTTATTTTTCGTCTATTTTCTTCAAATTCTTTTCTTTTTTGTTCTTGAAGTTGTATTCGATCTTGAAGTAGTTTTTCTTTTGCGGCTTTTTTAGCATCTAATTCTAATTGACGCTCGTTTAGTTCTGGGTTTTCATCCAAAGCTTCTTGGATTTTCTCTTTAACTAATTGGGCTTCGAGTTGCTTTTTGCTTAATTGTTCTCTTTTTTCAGAATTGTTTAGTTTTCTTAAAACTTGATCACTGATGTCATATCGCTTTGCGGCAAATAACATAGTAAAATCGGATGTTTTATCGAAAATAAAATCAAATTTTTGTTTTTCGGCAATATCTTGTACTACTGTAAAAACTTGATCTTGTACCGGTTTTGACAAAGAACTTTTTTGTACCATATAATCTCCATTAGGTCCAAATCGTTTTTGTTGAAAAGAAACTAATTCTGCTTCTAAAAAATTGATTTCTGTTTCTCTTTCGTCTATCAGTGCTCTAGTGAGTAACGCTTTTTCAATTGAAAGTGTTTCTTTTAGTTTCTTGATATCACTTTTTTTAACTTCAATTTCTTGTTTCCAATTTTGAGCTTTTATCTCTAATTGATTGGTTGCTTCGATGTATCCGTTTACATTTTGTAAAATGAATTCCATGTCGATGTAACCTATTTTTGGGCCACGAGATTGAGCAATGTTGTTTTCAACTATAAAAAGGGATAAAAATATAAATAAAATATGTTTTCTCATAACTTTTAGACTTGATTATAGTTGAATCAAAAAAATTAGAATTGCTGTCCTATGATAAAGTGTGTTTCCCATCCGTTGGCTTTGGTTTGTCCTGGTAAGGCATCAAAACCATGTCCAAAGTCGATTCCAAGTAAACCAAAGGCAGGCATAAATACACGCAAACCAAATCCAGCGGAACGACTTAAGTCAAAAGGATTGTAGTTTTTAAAGTTGGTATACGATGACCCTGCTTCTAAAAATGCTAGTGCATAAATGGAAGCCGATGCTTTTAAGGTTATTGGATAACGTAACTCCATAGAGAATTTGTTATAAACTGTAGCTCCGTCTTGAGAACCGTTAACTAATGGCGTTAAAGAGTTATTCGGATATCCTCTAAGTTGTATGGTTTCTCTACCGTCCATTGCAAAGTTAGCCATACCGTCACCTCCTAAAAAGAAACGTTCGAATGGAATTAAACCTCGGTCTTGGTTGTAGGCTCCTAAGAAACCAAATTCTCCCAATGTTCTTAAAACGAGTTTTCCATATACTTTAGTATACCAATCGGCTTTAAATTTAATTTTATAATATTCTAACCAGTTGAATTTTTGTTGGTCAACTTTGGCAGGATCAGCTGCTGCATCTTTATAGTCTGTTACACTATTAGGTCTTGTATTTTGTGTTGGAATTGCTTCAACATAGTCGCCTTTGTTTACAATAATACCATTATCTCCAACATAAGAATCTCCAAGGCTACCATCATATTTGTATTTGTTTTCCTTTAAATTCTCTAGGTTTTTGTAATCCACTTTATTGAATAAAGAATAAGGAGGTGAGAATTTAGCAGAAAAAGTAAACTCAGATCCATAGGTTGGGAATATTGGATTAATCCCTTTGTTAGAGTGAGTGATTCCGATGGTGTACGCTAAGTTGTTTGAGAATCCATTTCCAAAACTAAATAGTCCTGTAAAATAATTGTTCAAGTCATAGCTTTGAAAACTTATAGCATGTGATAAATAAGTAAAATCATCTGGTTCGCTCAAACGTTTGGATATTCCTAATGAAAGAGAAAGGATGTTAAAGCTTTTGCTTCTATCTGCTCTACCTGTAGTAAAATTATTTAAGAATTGTTTACTGTAGGATAATGAGCTACTAAAAGAAACTGGTTTTTTACCACCAAACCATGGTTCTGAGAAGGATACACTATACGTTTGAAAAAAGGTACTTGCTTGAAGACGTAAGGAAACTTTTTGACCATCACCCATTGGTAAAGGTTTGTAGGATTCCTTGTTAAACATGTTTCTAGCCGAGAAGTTGTTGAATGATAATCCTAATGTTCCAATGAAACCTCCACCGCCATAACCACCTTGTAGTTCGATTTGGCTTGCTCCTTTTTCAACTAAATTGTATTCAATGTCTACAGTTCCAGCTGCAGCATCAACATTTTTAAATTTTGGATCAATAGCTTCTGGATCAAAAAATCCTAACTGACCAATTTCACGGATGGTACGAACCAATTCGTCTTTGCTATATTTTTCTCCTGGTTTTGTGCGGAGTTCACGATAAATAACGCGGTCATTGGTTTTGTCGTTTCCTACTACAGATATTTTATTAAAATAGGCTATAGGTCCTTCGGTTACTCTGATTTCAAAATCAATGGTATCATTAGCTGTTTTTACTTCTACAGCATTAATGTTTGAAAATAAATAACCATTGTTTTGGTACAAATTGGTGATGTCTTCTCCGTCAGGTTTTGTTTTGTCAGCAATACGCTTTTCAAGCAATACGCCATTGTAGGTATCTCCTTTTTGAATACCTAAAACTTGTAAAAGACCGTTGTCTGGATACACTGTGTTTCCAAGAAATTTGATATTTCCAAAATAATATTTATTACCTTCTTCTATATTGATTTTTATGGCAAGTGCGTTTTTTTCTTTGTCATACGATACAGAATCTGAAACGATTCTGGCATCACGATACCCTTTTTCTTTATAGGAAGCAATTACTTTGTCTAAGTCTTCTTTATATTTTGATTTTATGAATTTCGATTTTTTAAATACGCGAGTTATTTTCTTTTGTTTGGTGTCCTTCATCGCTGCCTTTAAGGTTTTGTCGGACACTTTTTCATTTCCAATAAAATCGATCGATGCTATTTTGACTTTGTCACCTGTGTCTACATTGATGAGCATGTTGACATGATTGCTAGTTACAGAATCAGCAGGTGTGTTGTTTATTACAACCTTTGTATTGTAATAGCCTTCTTTTTTATATTTGTTTTCGATGTAATTTTTCGTTGTAGTGATAAGGTTTTCATTAACAATTTTTCCTTTTTGCAGGCTATTGTCTTTGATTAATCCTTCGATTTTATTTTTCTTAACACCGTTGAATTTTACCTCTTTTAGCTTGGGTAATTCTTGAATATTCAACTCTAAATATACGCTATCGTTAACAATTTTGTTTACATAAAAATTGATTTCATCAAATAATCCTAGTTTGCCTAGTTTTTTGATAGCGCTACTAATTTCTTCACCAGGGACAGTGATTTCTTGTCCTTTTTCAAGCCCTGAAAAGGTAATTACTGTTTGTTCGTTAAAACTTATTTTTCCGGTTACATCTACTTTAGCTAGAGTGTATTTTTTGCCTTGATCAAACGGAATACGCTCTTGCGCTATTATTTGTGAAAAACTTCCAAAAAGGAGTAAGGTAAGGGCTGTTTTTATACTTTTATGTAACACTAAACTTTTATTTAATTTGTTCACTTGTTTTTCCAAATCTACGTTCTCTGTTTTGATAACTGAGGATGGCCTCATATAAATCGTCTTCTTTAAAATCAGGCCACAAAACTGCTGTAAAATATAACTCAGCATAGGCGATTTGCCAAAGCAAAAAATTGCTTATTCTGTGCTCTCCACTTGTTCGAATTACTAAATCGACATCCGGTAAGTTGTGCGTGTAAAGATGCTGATTTATAATTGAATCGTCAATACTGTCAATTGAAATTATATTATTTTTAACTTTTTCGCTTATTATTCTTACTGCATTTGTTAATTCTTCTCTAGATCCGTAGCTAAGTGCTAGGGTTAGTGTCATTAATGTATTGTCTTTGGTGAGCTCAATTACTTCCAAAAGTTGTTTTTGAGCATTTTTTGGTAACAACTCTAAATTGCCAATAGCATTCAATCTGATGTTGTTTTTTTGTAAGGTGTCTACTTCTTTTTTGAGCGCATTGATGAGCACTTTCATTAAAGTATCTACTTCTAATTTAGGTCGTTTCCAATTTTCGGTTGAAAAAGCATATAAAGTTAAGTAGTCTATGCCTAATTCAGCACAAGATTGAATGATTTTTTTGACTGATTTTGTTCCGTTTTCGTGACCAATGGCTCTCAAGAAGCCTTGCTTTTTTGCCCATCGTCCGTTGCCATCCATAATAATAGCTAGGTGTTGGGGAAGTCTTGTAAGGTCGATTTTTTGTAGTAAATCCATATTAGTAGGCGCAATAACAAGGTTTCTCGCCAAAAGTATAAGTTAATGTAATGCCAGAAAACACATACCAGTCCGTGTTGTTGATGTTTCCAAATCGTAAATTTTGTAAATTTTCAGCACTCGGATTGTTTCCGTCTATATTGTCTGTAAAGGTGTATCTTGCTCCTACTTCTAGTCCAATAACAAAGCGACGACTAAAATTAGACTTAATGCCTATTGCCATCGGGATGGCTATTGAATTACTTGTTTTGTCTTTGTAGGTGTCGCCAATGCTGTCAATATACAACTCATCATGAAAAAAGAAATTTAAACCCGAAAAGACATAAGGTGTTACTTTTACTTTTGATTCATGTAAATTGAAATCAAAAAAGTTGAATTCAAGACCGCCAGAAAGTTCTTTGATGTTGTTTTTAAAGGAGTAGCCACGTTGTAATCTACTGTTTTCTTTGGAGTCAGCATCATTAGAGTAGAGTTGGGACTGTGTGTAAGAAAAGCGGTAGGCGTGTCTAGGACTCTTATTCCATTTGTACAAAATACCATACGCCATTTTGTTGGGTGCAATGTAAGTGGTAGGCCCAATGTCGCCTACATAATTACTTCCTCCTGCAAAAATTCCTATCTCGTGGATTTGAGAGTATGAAATGCTGCCGGAAAAGAGGATTAAAAGTAAGTAAACGAATTTGTTCATAGGTAATAAATCGCATGCAAATATAATAATATTCAATACCAATTAGTATTCTTGCTCATAAATGTGTGTTTTTTTTGAAAAGATATTCTTTTTCAAAAAAAAAGCGTTGATAAAGTTCTTAAAACGAAAAAAAAGTTAGGTATAGTATACTTTTACTAAAAAGAATTTAATTTCTTCGGTCTTCTCCCCAAAGTAATTTATTTCGAAGTGTTTTCAAGAATGTTTCCTCTTGTATTTCAACCATGTTGATTTTAAAAGGTGTTTTTTTGATGGTCAATACCGATTCGTTTTGAATTGAGGTAATTCGTGAATCGAGTGAGACTAAGTATTGATCCTCACGTCCCGTTACCCGAAGTACAATTTCGGTATCGTCTGAAATTACCAAGGGTCTAGCGTTCAAATTGTGTGGTGCAATTGGGGTGATCACTAAGCTCTTTACGTCTGGAGTTAATATGGGGCCGCCACAACTCAATGAATAACCCGTGGTGCCTGTTGGTGTGGCAATGATTAAGCCGTCTGCCCAATAGGAGTTTAAAAATTCGCCATTTAAGTAGGTTTCTATCGTAATCATTGAGGTGGAATCTTTTCGGCTAACTGAAACTTCATTTAACGCAAAATCTAAGGCAAGTATGGTTTCGTTTTCTGGTGAGCAGGTTAAGCTAAGAAGGGTTCTCTGTGATAAAGTGTATTTTTTATCTAAAACCAATTGCATAAAAGCAGCAATATTTTCTTTTTGAACATTAGCTAAAAAGCCCAGTCTGCCTGCGTTGATGCCTAACAGCGGTACTCCAGAATTGCTAACTAAAGTAACGGCTCTAAGCATTGTACCATCACCACCAATACTGATTAGCATGTCAAAACTACTGTCGAGTTCGGTGTGTGAGCTAAAGGTTTTGTATTCTTTACTGACAATTTTTTTTTCGTAGAGCATGTTGAGAAACGTAGCTTCGATCACCATTTCTACATTGTTTTTATTAAAAAAAACAAAAATGTCTTTGATGATGGGTTCTGTGCTAACCAAATAATATTGTCCGTATAAAGCTACTTTCATGAGTTTTGAGTGTTCGATGGCGAGATAAACTAGATGTTAAGGTATTTATCCAAATAATCGGATCGTTCTTTCAGATTGTTGATATAATTGTCTTCTTGATGTTCCGAAATGATTTCGTAGTTGTAGCGACGAAAGGTTTGAATGATATCGTTCATCGCGCCTAAACTTATTTTAATGGTAATTTGAACAGATTCTGTATTAGCTTCCGAAACAAAAAGGCCTAGAAGTTTACCGTTATTGCTTTCTACAATCTGAGTAATTTGACTCATAGAGTATTCTAGTATTCCTTTCTGAACCACGAGAATGCCTCCTTGCTCTTTTAAAAAAGGGGTTTCATGAAAAAACTTGATGATATCTTCTATTTCGTAATAACCTACGTAGGTGTTGTTTTCGTCTAGGACGGGGACAAGATTGGTGTGGTTTTTGGCAAAAACTTCCAAAACATCTAGCCAAATCATCTGTGTTCTTGCGAAAAAAGGTTCTAGTGCAAAGCGATAATCGGCTACTTTTTTGTCTCCATCAAAAGTTTCAAGATCATCTTTAATGAGGCATCCAATATAAATGCCGTCCTCAACTACAGGGAAATGTGAAAATGGAATTTCAAATAAATCCTCTTGAGTAGCTACAATGGTTTCTTGGCTATCAATGGCTTTGTAGTCGTTGGTGATATAGTTTGAAATCTCTGTCATTATTCTTTCCGAAATATTTTATGCAAAATAATCAAAAAAAGGCAAAAAGTCCTAGGTTTTACTTTGTATTTTTGTGGCATTAATGCAATGTTTGAAAATAGTATTCGATTCAATATGACAAAATTAAGTGTAAACATCAATAAAATAGCTACTTTACGTAATGCAAGAGGCGGAAATGTTCCCAATTTACTACAGGTAGCCAGTGATATTCAAAAATTTGGAGGACAAGGGATTACCATTCATCCTCGCCCAGATGAGCGTCATATTCGCTATCAAGATGCTCGTGATTTAAAACCAATCGTATATACAGAATATAATATCGAAGGGAATCCACAGCATAATTTTATTGATTTGGTATTAGAATGTAAACCAACTCAAGTGACTTTGGTTCCAGATGCTATTGGAGCGATCACTTCTTCTGCGGGTTGGGATACCGTTGCTAACCAATCTTATTTGACCGAGGTGATTCAAGAGTTTCAGCGCCACGGTATTCGAACTTCAATTTTTGTTGATCCCATTGCAGCTATGATCGAAGGGGCTCAAAAAACTGGAACCGATAGAATAGAATTGTATACCGAAGCCTTTGCTCATCAATACAGTTTGGGCAATGAAAAAGGTATCGGACCTTATGTAAAAGCCGCCGAATTGGCCAACGAATTAGGTCTTGGAATAAACGCAGGTCATGATTTAAGTTTGGATAATATTCAGTTTTTCAAACAAAACATTCCCGGTTTGCTAGAAATTTCTATTGGTCATGCTTTAATTGCCGAAGCACTTTATCTTGGGCTAGACAATGTGGTGAATATGTATTTGCAAAAGTTAAAGTAATTAGAAAATTAAATAATTATGATTAGAGAGAATTGGGGTGTAATTGCTTAATTTCGCATTTTTCTTATTAAAATTAAGTATTGAAATCAATTCTTCTCTTTTTCTTGTTTTGTTTTTACGGAGTATTTGCTCAAACAAAAGCTGTGGTATCAGGTACTATAAAGTCTTCTGAAAATGAAAATTTATTTGGTGCTGCAATTTCTTTTACGGTAAACAATATCGATTATTATGTACTAACTGATAGTATTGGTTTTTTTTCAAAGAAGATTCCTTTGGGAAAGATTAACGTTGCGGTAAAACATCAAGATTATGTAGAAAAGCATTTTTATTTTGATTTATCGAAGGATACATTGATTTCGATTAGTTTAGAAAAGGAGCGTTCGGTTTTAAATGAAGTTATAATTACCAATACTAAAAAAGCAGGAATTACTAATTTATCAGGAGGGAAGCTGTCTTTTAATCTAAAGGAGTTAGTCAATGTGCCAACTGTTTTGGGTACTACAGATATAATTAAAATTTTACAACTTACTCCAGGGGTTCAAAATTCAGGTGATGCTAATGGGTATTTGTATGTGCGAGGCGGTGATCCTGGGCACAATGCAATTTTATACAGTGGAACTCCCGTATATGGAATGTCACATTTATTAGGCATTTTTCCTTTTTATAATACAGATCATATCAAAGAAGTTGAGTTTGACAAATCTAGTTCGAACTCAAAGTATGGTGGAAGATTAAGTTCAACAACCCAATTGTTGCCCAATAAAATCTTACCATCCGATTTTTCTGTTCAAGGAAATATTGGGATTTTGGCTTCTCAAGTAACGTTAGCTGCTCCGATAAACAGTAAAACCGGTTTTTATATTTCTGGAAGAAAAACATACATTGACGAAGTGGTGGGGCCGTTGCTAAAAAAAGGTTCAGAGAGTAATGATGTAAATGGTATGAATTATGGGTTTTCGGACGGTAATTTTACTTTTTTATCTCAACTATCAAAGAAAAATCTGTTAACTATTGATGCTTTTGTAAGTGCTGATGCATTGCAAGTCAAAGATGGTAATTTAGCTTTGAAAACCAGTCTAAAATGGAGTAATTTTATTGTTTCTCCAACTTTGGGTACTACCTTTTCTTCAAAAGTATCCATGTCAAATGCTTTTTATTTTAGCCAATATTCTAATGATTTGCGTATGGATCAGGCTACAATTCAGTTTGGAGTTTCTTCTTATGTCAAAGATTTTGGATTTAATAACTCCTTAAAATATTTCATCAAAAACATACCTATTGAATCGGGTTTTCAGTACGTTCTACATAATTTGCAACCGCAAAAAATTAGCATTAAAAATTTAAATGATTCCAGTAATGCTTTTCAAGACAGTAAAATCAATTCAAGTGAGGCTGCGGTTTTCACAACAATTAAACCAAAGATTACAGATCATTTCAATGCAGAACTAGGTGTTCGCATTAATTATTATTTTTCTGGAGCAAAAACTGATTCCTACCTTCATTTTCAGCCGCGTATTTTGTTGAATTACGCTACTGACCACGCATCTTTTTATGCTTCTTACAACAAACAATATCAGTATTTGAGTATGATAACAACCTCAAGTGTTGGTATTCCTACTGATTTTTGGATAGCAAGTTCTGATGGAATTAAGCCACAGGCATCAGATGAATTTTCTGTTGGCTCTAGTTTGAATGTTGCAAAAAACCTAGTCTCAACGTTTGGAGGTTTTTACCGTTCGATGAAAGATTTATTAGAATATCCCTTTGGTGTCACTCAGTTTAATGAAACGACAACACTCAAAAACGACTTACTTGTTGGAAAAGGAGAAGCCTACGGTTTTGAATTGATGCTTCGGAAAAATAACGGCAAGTTCAATGGTTGGCTTAGTTATACACTGAGTTGGTCAGATCGGAATTTTGATGAATTGAATAACGGCAATACTTATTTCGCAAAATATGATAGGCGACATAATCTTTCATTGGTTGGAATCTATGATTTAAATCCAAAGTGGAATTTTGGATTGACGCAAGTCTTTAGTTCTGGAAACCGTTTTACAATGCCAACGTCGTGGTATTTTATCAATAATAACCCAGTCAAAGAATATTCAGCATATAATAATGCACAGATGCCCAATTATATCAGAACAGATCTTTCTGTGAATTACTTTTTTATGAAAACTAATACAAAAGAGAGTGCATTGAATTTTTCAATTTATAATACTTTTAATATTGATAATCCCATTTATGTGGTTTTGAATATTCAGGTGAATGATGATAGAAAAAGTGTAATTGTGAAACAAGAGAAAAAGGTGTTGTATCGAATCCTACCCTCAATTAGTTGGAGATTTAAATTTTAATCAATGAAAAAATGTTTGTTATTTCTTCTGGCTCTACTATTAGTTCATTGTTCTAAAGATGATTTTAATGCGACAGTGAAAGCTGAATCAAAAATTGTAGTAGAAGGATGGATTGAGGAAGGAGATTTTGCTCAGGTATTGTTATCTAGTAGCATTCCTGTTTCTGAAGTTATTGATTCTACAAATGTTTTGAATCATGTTATAAGGTCGGCTAAAATTACGATTTCAGACGGGGTTAATTCAGAAGTTTTGAGGGTGAAGAATGATAAGGATAGAGTGCCTCCATTTGTGTATTATGGTACAACTTTAAAAGGAGAAGCTGGTAAAGAGTACTCATTAAAAATTGAATATTTAAACCGGATCGTTGAGGCGGTTACAACGATACCCAAAAGTGTTAAGCTCAATTCGGCTGAGTATATTAAGAATAAAATTACTGATACTACAGGCTATGTTTTTGTAAAATTTGAAGATCCTTTAAATGATAAAAACTATTATCAAATTGCCACAAGGATTGATAAGGAAGAACCCATTTTTGTACCTTCATTTTATGGAAATTTAGATGATAAAAATTTTCAAACTTCGGCTATCGCTCTACAAATTAATAGAGGTGTTTTGCTTTTTCCTAAAACTAAATTCACTCCTTATTTTGCAGACGGAGATCTTATTTTTGTGAAGTTAAGAACTCAAAACAAAGAAGCGCTTGATTTTTGGAACAGTTGGCAAAATGAAATTGTAAACAGTAGAAACCCAATTTATCCTTCTAATACGAGTTTAAAATCAAATATTAGAGGAGGTATTGGAATTTGGGCAGGTTATGGTCAAAGCACTTTGGAAGTGAAAACGCCACCAAAAAAATAAAGCCGATTTGAGCAATTCAAATCGGCTTTACAGTTTTAATACTTCTTTTTATTTGTCAAAAGCTTTGATGAAATCTTCAAATTTCGTCTCTAATTTTTCAAATCCTTCTGAGAAATAAGTGCTCATGGCTACTTCGGTATTGTCATTGAATTTCAAGTATAATTCTTCATCATAATATTGAATGATAGTACCACCGTTTGGATTGTAGTCCCAATATCCACCATTGGTATATGATTTGTCAACTACCCAAAGATCAGCCATCATTTTATAAGTAGATCCTTTAACGGCACGTTTTACTAATTCAGCTATTTTTGTGCCATCTTTTTTAGAAACTAAAGTTAGTTTGAAGTTCTTGTTAAAGTTTGTAGCATTACCTTCAGCGAATTTTATTTGATAAGCATTTATATCTGTAAAATAAGTTTTTGTTTGAAAATCAACAGTTGGTAAGCTTTTTTCTAAGGCCAATTCATCAGTCGCTTCAGTCGCTAAATCCATGTTAGCAACAATCACAAAATTATCCATGATTTGAACCAATCCATTAGCTTTTCCTCTGTATTGAGTTAAATTGTCATCCTCGATCAATTTGTCAATACTTGCAGTACTTCCAGCATTAAAAGAAACTAAATTTTTCCCATTGAAAGTAAAGGCAGCTTTTGAAGTGTTTTCTGTTGCTTTTGTTCCACTCATTTCCCAAGCGTAACCATCGTTAAGAGCCATTTTGTATGCAAATTCATTCGGAACTTCTTTTCCGTTAGCATATTTGGCGGTTTGTGTGAATGTAGCTGCTGATACATTGTCAATGGTTAAAACAGCATCTGCGGCTGTCGGTAAAAAGATGTAATCATTAACCTCTACACCAGTCTGCCAATTGTAGCTGTCTTGAATTTTTACTTTCACATCAGAAGCTGTTCCTTTAGTAGAAAAAGTTGCATTGTTGGTAGTTAAAGATGCTTTAGCAGGAAAAATAAATTTTAATTCACTTGTAGAAGAAGTTTTTGTCCAAGTGTTTTTTGAAGCATTCCAAGTATAAATTCCGTAAACTCCTGCAGTATTGATGATGTCTTCTACTGAATTGTCATTTTTTCCGCTAAAAACATCAACCGAGCTAACATCTAGTAATCTAGCTAAGTTTTGTAAGGCTTCAATCGCACCCGAGCTTTTTGATTTGTCCATTTGAACTAACATTTCATTGGCTTCTGCTTCTAGTTTAACCTTTTGTTGCTCTGGTGTTAATTTAGAATAAGGTTGCTTAACGATTTCTGCAATTTGTTCTGTAAGGCTTTTTTCAGACTCTGGAGTTTTTGGTTCATCGTTTGTACACGAAACTGTAAGTTGGGCAACAACAACAGATAATAAAAAGATCTTTTTGATCATAGTAATAATTTGTAATGGTTAATAAATGATTTGAGTAATTTTTGTTATAAAAATCTTGCACAAAAGTAGGGTTTATTATATTTCTTACAATACCTACTTTTAGTGATATTGACTCAATTTTGCACATAATTTTAATGAGGGAGATTGTTTATATTTGTGTCGATTTAAATTTAAACAATGTTACACTCAAAAATAGAAGGTATAGGTCAACCTTTAGTGATTCTTCATGGTTTTCTGGGCATGTCTGATAATTGGAAAACCTTAGCTACTCAATTTGCAGCCAACGGATATCAGGTGCATCTTTTGGATTTGCGCAATCACGGACGCAGTTTTCATTCAGATGATTTTAGTTACGAGTTAATGGCGCAAGACGTGTATGAATACTGCCAAGCCAATCATTTGCAAAAAATCAATATCATCGGACATTCCATGGGCG
The DNA here is from genome assembly GCF_002017945.1 of Flavobacterium sp. LM5. Lineage (NCBI taxonomy): Bacteria > Pseudomonadati > Bacteroidota > Flavobacteriia > Flavobacteriales > Flavobacteriaceae > Flavobacterium > Flavobacterium sp. LM5. The sequence goes on from NZ_MUFX01000001.1 coordinate 880,160, forward strand.
GAAAAGTAGCCATGTTGTTGGCTACGAACTATCCTGATTTGATACAAAAATTAATTGTAGCTGATATTGGGCCCAAATATTATGCACCACATCATCAAGAAATTTTGGCAGGTTTAAATGCGGTTGATTTTTCTACCCAACCCAGTAGAAATGAAGTCGACGCCATTCTAACTGCGCATATCCCAGATTTTGGTACCCGACAATTTCTGCTCAAAAGTTTGTATTGGCAAGAGCCAGGGCAATTGGCGTTCCGATTTAACTTGGCCGTTTTTAACCAAAAAATAACCGAAATCGGAAAAGCATTGCCAGAGCAAAACGTCTTTACAGCACCAACACTTTTCATTCGCGGAGGTAATTCTAGCTATATTTTAGATGAAGATCTAGAAAAAATTCAGCATCATTTTCCCAACATGCAATTGCAAACCATTCCCAATGCAGGCCATTGGTTGCATGCCGAAAATCCCACCTTATTTTATCAATTTTGCATCGATTTCCTTCAATAAAAACTAATCACCAAAAAACCATACACTATGAACATGTTATTGCGTCTTTTTATTACCGCAGGTCTGGTATTGTTACTTTCTCACCTCATTTCAGGTGTTCATGTTGAAAATTTCACCACTTCATTAATCGTGGCTTTCGTTTTGGGTATCATCAATATCTTTATCAAGCCCATTATGGTGGTATTAACTTTGCCATTTACCCTTATTACTTTTGGATTATTTCTATTAGTAATCAATGGTTTGGTGATTATTTTATGCACCAAAATTGTTGGCGGATTTGTAGTCGATTCCTTTTTATCTGCGCTAATTTTTAGTTTGGTGCTTTCCTTTTCACAATCTGTGGTTTACAAACTGATCATCAAAGAATAAGAAGCATTATTCATCATCATAATAGAAATGGGGTGGAGTTCTTGCTTTTTTTGGAGCAAAAACAATTGGCATTTTTAGGAGAAAAGTCCCGTTATCCGCTCTATCTTTAGGGTCGAACCCCGACCCTAAAGGATGTCGCTACTACCGGGGCTAGGGAGTTACAATGGGCTTTTTAACTCACAAAAAAGGGAGTAGTAGTATATTTCTTTCGTCCTAAGAACGCCTTAACTAACCGTCAATCCTTCAAAACCATGTTGCAACTTTCAGAACTCTGGATTTATCCCATCAAATCATTAGGAGGTATTTCATTAACACAAGCACAAGTCACCGACCGCGGATTAGCACACGATCGCAGGTGGTTGTTGGTGGATGAGAGCGGCATGTTTTTGTCCCAACGTGAGCATCCCATGTTGGCGCTTTTTCAGCCTAGTTTTGATGGAAATGTCATGGTTGTCAGTTTTCAAAAAACGGCAACTTCTGTTGAGATACCTTTGCGTTATGCAGATCATCAAAGCCTTTTTACGGTCACCGTTTGGGAAGATAGTGTACAAGCTTTTGAGGTAGATCCGGCAGTGTCGACTTGGTTTAGCCAGTTGTTGGGCTTTTCGGCTCGCTTGGTGTACATGCCCGACCAAAGCCATCGAAAAGTAGAATCAAAGTATGCCATCAGCCCGAACGACATCACCTCGTTTTCGGATGCGTATCCATTTTTGATCATCGGACAATCGTCGCTTGATGATTTAAACAATAGATTAAAAAAACCGATCTCAATGAATCGCTTTCGCCCCAATTTTGTGTTTACAGGAGGTGAACCTTATGAGGAAGAAACATGGTCTGAATTTAAGATAGGTGCTGTTACTTTCTATGGTGTAAAACCCTGCGGGCGCTGTGTCATGACTACCGTGGATCCAACAAAAGGAGTGGTTTCTGGAAAAGAGCCACTAAAGACGCTTGCTAAATATCGCCTTCAAGGTAATTCGGTTATTTTTGGTCAAAATGCTATTGGTACGGGAGCTGGAGTCCTTTTTTTGGGAGATGAGGTGACTGTTGTAGTTAGTAAATAGGAATTGGGGCAAACCCAAAAATAAGCTAGTGTTCCTAGCTTTATATAAAAACATTGAACACTAGCGAATGATTAAGTGATGTTTTATGGCTTACTTTTGTTTTGTGCTACTTTTCGCATTAGGGATTACTTCACTTATACTATTTTCATAGGAGTTCAGTGAACTTCGTTTGCAGTGAAAATCCTTTTTGAGGCTTTTTCTGACTCAAAAAGATTGTAACGTAAAGCCCGACTCTTGTGGTAATGCCCAACTATTGAGAGGTGAAAAATGCTGTTTTATTGTAGTATTAAACGCATTTTAATTAGGCATCTTGTTTGGTGTCTGTAATCACAATTTCTCTTAGTAGCACGCCTTGTGGCAATTCGTAAGCAAATTTGATAGTAGTGGCTACGTCTTTGGCGGTAATATTCACGGCGCCAACGGTTTCTTTCCATTGGTTGTACCCTTCAATGATTTTTTTGTCGGTGGTGTGTCCTAAAAGTTCAGTGGTTACTGCTCCGGGCTCCACTACAATAACACGAACGTTGTGTGCGCTCATTTCCATTCTAGCCGTTTGGGTAAGGCCTCGCACGCCATATTTTGAAGCGCAATACGCGGCGTGATTTCCAAAAGGTTGCATTCCAGCTATCGAAGAAACGTTGATAATGGTGCCACATTGTCTGGCTTTCATATCGTTCATTACAATTTGCATTCCATTCATTACTCCAATAATATTGAGGTCTAGCATTGCTTTCCATTCTGCAGGATCTTGAGTGGCAATATCGCCTAAAAGCATGATTCCAGCATTGTTGATTAGTAAATCGGTTTTTCCGTACACTGCTTCTGCTTCTCTAATTGCGTTTTCAAAGCCATTTTTATCAGTAACATCAACTTTTCTGCAAATTGTATTAGGAAGGTTAAGGGCTTCCATTTTTTCTACTCTTCTGGCCAAAAGCAATAGCGGATAACCGCTTTTTGAAAATTCCTTAGCCATTTCAAGTCCAAAACCCGAGCTAGCTCCTGTAATAACGATGAGTTGTTTGTTCATGATTTTTTGTGTTTTGATAGTAAAATTAAGCATAAATCAACTTTTGGTTCTTGTTTTTGATAGATTATAACATAATTTTAAACAAATTAAGTTCTTGTTTTTCAATCCAAAAGGTTGAGAATAAAAAGCTTGTATGGGTGCTGAAAATTTTATAATTTTGCCACCCAATTTTATTATGTAAATCAAAGAAGAAGATGGATATCAAAAGAGTAGCTATAGATGCTGTGACTGAAACGATTGTGATGACTGTGGTACACATGGATTACAAAGGTCAAGTAGCCAAAAGAATCAACGAGAAAATGCCTTTGGCACAAGTTAAAGGATTTAGAAAAGGGGCTGTGCCTAAAGATTTGGTTGAAAAACAATACGGAAAACAAATAAAAATTGAAGAAGTTAAGAAGGTAATTGACTTAGCTTTGGAGCGTTACATTCAGTCTGAAAGATTAAACTTATTAGGTACTCCTCTTGCAAAAGAAGATGAAAACAGAGATTGGTCTGCTGAAGAATTGACTTTTGAGTTCGAAATTGGTTTAGTGCCTAATTTCGAATTGGATTTAGAAGCTAAAAACGACATCGTAAAATACATCGTTACTGCTGATGATAAATTAATTGACGGTCAAGTAGCTCGTATTCAAAAACAATTCGGAAAAGCAATTCCTCAAGAAGTAGTAGCTGCAGGTAATGATTTAACTGGAGTTTTTGCTAGCGAAGCAAACGGAATCAACAATGCTACATCTATTTCTTTGGATACTTTCAAAGATAAAGCGACTCAAGACTTATTTATTGGTAAAAAAGTGGGAGACGTTGTGACAGTAAACACTAAAGGTTTATTTGAAGACGATCACCAATTGATGGACTACTTAAAAGTAGGTCATGATAATGTACACGATTTAGCGGTTGATGTTGACTTTACAATCGAAGCAATCAATGCTTCTGAGCCTGCTGAATTGAACCAAGAATTGTTTGATAAATTATTCGGAGAAGGAAATGTAGCTTCTTTAGAAGATTTGAAAGCAAAAATCAAAGAAGATGCTGAAGCACAATTCGCTCAACAATCGGATCAAAAATTATTAGCTGATGTTCAAAACTTTTTGATTGACAACACTAAATTCGATTTGCCAGCTGAATTCTTGAAAAAATGGTTGCAAACTGTTGGAGAAAAGAAATTGACTCCTGAAGAAGCTGAAGTTGAATATGCACGTTCAGAAAAAGGATTGCGTTTTCAATTGATCGAAGGTCGTGCTATGGCGCAAAGCAATATTCAAATTACTTTTGAAGATTTGAAAACGTTCACTACCAACGCTATCAAACAACAAATGGCACAATTTGGACAAGCAAATGCTTCAGACGAAGAAGTACAAGGAATTGTAGCAAGAGTATTGTCTAATCAAGAAGAGGTGAAAAGACTTTCTGACCAAGTGGTAGCGGCTAAATTATTGGAATTGTTCAAAGAAAAAGCGAATCCAACAACTAAAGAAGTTACTTACGAAGAGTTTATCGCTGCTTCTTACGGAGAATAAAGTAAAGTTTGAGGTTTGAAAGTAGAAGTTAGTAGTTTTTATTGCTGAAAAGAAAATAAGAACTTTATGATTTCATTTGAAAACCTAAACGATAAAAAATAGTTATATTTGAGCGTCAAAAGAATATTTTTTTGACGCTCTTTTGTTTAAATAGTAAGGATTCATAAGTATGCCTTAAACTTTTAAACTTTAAACTTTTAAACTTTAAAAAAATGAACTACGGTAAAGAATTTAAAAAATTTGCTACAAAGCACCAAGGAGTTAATGCTTTATATTATGATAAAATCGTAGCGGCAATGAATCCTACGAACATGACGCCTTATATTATTGAGGAGCGTCAGTTGAATATTTCGCAGTTAGACGTTTTTTCTAGATTGATGATGGACAGAATTATTTTTCTAGGAACAGGAATCGACGATCAAATTGCTAATATCGTGCAAGCACAATTGTTGTTTTTAGAAAGTGCTGATGCTTCCAAAGACATTCAAATTTACTTGAATTCTCCAGGGGGAAGTGTTTATGCAGGTTTAGGAATTTATGATACGATGCAGTATATCAAACCTGATGTAGCTACTATTTGTACAGGTATGGCTGCTTCTATGGGAGCGGTTTTGTTATGTGCAGGTGCTGCAGGAAAACGTTCGGCTCTGCCACATTCTCGAGTAATGATTCACCAACCTTCAGGAGGAGCACAAGGTGTCGCTTCGGATATGGAAATCAACTTACGCGAAATGTTGAAATTGAAAGATGAATTGTATAAAATCATTTCACACCATTCAGGGCAACCTTTTGACAAAGTATATGCAGATAGCGAGCGCGATTATTGGATGATCTCTGATGAAGCCAAAGAATACGGAATGATTGATGAAGTTTTAAGAAGAAGTTAAATTAGTCTTCAGTGTTCAGGTTTTTAGTATTCAGTTTTAAGAATAAGTTATGTGTTTTTAATACTAACAATTTCTTGTAAAACCGATACTGATGACTAAGCACTGACCACTGACCACTAAAAAAAAGATGGCAAAACAACAGTTACAATGTTCTTTCTGCGGAAGGAAAAAATCGGAGACAAGTCTATTGATTGCTGGTATTGATGCGCATATTTGCGACAAATGTATCGAGCAAGCGCATGGCATTGTTCTCGAAGAAATCAAATCAAATGGCAGCTCGAAATTGTTGGGCGATTTGATTTTGAAAAAACCAAAAGAAATTAGAGCGTTTTTGGATCAATATGTTATTGGTCAAGAACAAACCAAAAAGGTGATGTCCGTTGCCGTATACAATCACTACAAACGTTTGATGCAACAGCAATTAGACGATGAAGTAGAAATTGAAAAAAGTAACATTATCATGGTGGGGCAAACAGGTACAGGAAAGACTTTGGTCGCCAAAAGTATTGCCAAAATGCTAGATGTGCCTCTTGCGATTGTTGATGCTACGGTGTTGACAGAAGCAGGTTATGTTGGGGAAGATGTGGAGAGTATATTGACGCGTTTGTTGCAAGCGGCAGATTATGATGTTGCTAAAGCAGAACGTGGAATTGTATTTATTGACGAGATAGACAAAATTGCTCGTAAAAGCGATAACCCTTCCATCACTCGTGATGTTTCTGGTGAGGGAGTGCAACAAGCGTTATTGAAATTGTTAGAAGGAACTGTGGTGAATGTGCCGCCAAAAGGTGGACGTAAACACCCTGACCAAAAGTTTGTTGAAGTGAATACTCAAAATATCTTGTTCATTGCTGGTGGTGCTTTTGACGGAATCGAAAGAATTATTTCAAAACGTTTAAACCGTCAGGCAGTAGGGTATTCTACCTCTAAAAACGAGGATAATATCGATAAAGACAATTTGTTACAATACATTATTCCAAAGGACATCAAAGATTTTGGGTTAATTCCTGAAATCATTGGACGTTTGCCCGTGCTGACACACATGGATCCTTTAGATAGAGCTACATTGAGAGCGATTTTGACGCAACCCAAAAATGCCTTAATCAAACAATATGAAAAGTTATTCTTGATGGACGAGGTAGCTTTTAGTATCACTGATGAAGCACTAGATTTTATTGTGGATAAAGCTTTAGAATATAAGTTAGGAGCTCGTGGATTACGTTCCTTATGCGAAGCCGTGTTAACTGATGCGATGTATGAATTACCAAGTTCAGATGATAAGGTCTTAGCCATTGATAAAGACTATGCTCAAGAAACCTTGAATAAAAACTTATTGAAACGATTGGAGATTGCTTCTTAAGGAATTTCAAGCGCAATGAAAAGTAAAATAAAGCTCAAAAACGAATGTTTTTGAGCTTTATTCGTTAATGATTTGATCTTAAAAGAGGTCGTTTGTTTCGGATTTATTCATAAACGCAGATGGTTTAAAACATTCTTTCCACTTTTGATAAAAACACGAAAGTCCTTTCTTTTCAGCGTAAGAATCCCGATTTTTGGCACTCATTAAATTTTGCAAAAAATGACAGTAGAAGATAAAGAAATAATTTTGTTAAAGGTTTCAGGTCAGGATAAATTAGGAGTAACCGCTGGCTTAACTTCTATTTTGGCTACTTATGGGGCTACTATTTTAGATATTGGTCAAGCCGATATACATGATACATTGTCTTTAGGTATTCTATTCGAAATTGAAAAGGGATCCAATTCTGGTCCAGTGTTGAAGGATTTGTTATTCAAAGCTTACGAATTGGGCATCAAAGTAAAGTTTACTCCTGTTACCATTGAAGACTATGAAAATTGGGTAAAAGCGCAACGTAAACAACGCTATATTATCAATGTTTTAGGGGAAGAATTAACTGCGGTTCAATTATCTGCAGTGACTCAAATTTTATCCAATAATAAACTAAACATCGATTCAATCATACGATTAACAGGAAGAGCCTCCGTGGTCGAAAAAGAAGAATATCCTCGTTCTTGTATTCAATTATCCGTAACAGGAAGTTTATTGGACAAAACCGCAATGACGTCAAGTTTTATGGACGTGTCTCGCGATTTGAATGTGGATATTTCTTTTCAAGAAGATAATATGTACCGTCGTAATCGTCGTTTGGTTTGTTTTGATATGGATTCGACATTAATTCAAACCGAAGTAATCGATGAATTGGCGGAGTTGGCTGGAGTAGGGGAAGAGGTTAGAGCCATTACCGAGTCGGCAATGAATGGCGAAATTGACTTTAGTGAAAGTTTCAAAAAACGTATGGCGCTTTTAGAAGGCTTGAGCGAAGAAGTTTTGCAAAATGTAGCCATCAATCTTCCAATTACCAAAGGCGCTCATCGCTTGATGAAAGCCTTGAAGTATTATGGATACAAAACAGCCATTCTATCGGGAGGGTTTACTTATTTTGGAGAATATTTGCAAAAAGAATTGGGTATCGATTATGTGTATGCCAATCAATTAGAAATTAAAGACGGAAAGTTAACGGGCAATTATTTAGGAGAAATCGTAGACGGTCAAAAGAAAGCCGAATACTTAAAGGCAATTGCTGAAAAAGAAGGCATTCATATCAACCAAACCATAGCCGTAGGAGACGGTGCTAATGATTTGCCTATGTTGAATTTAGCGGGACTTGGAATAGCTTTTCACGCTAAACCAAAAGTAAAAGAAAGTGCTTCGACTTCCATTTCGAGTTTAGGATTGGATGGTGTCTTGTATTTATTAGGTTATCACGACCGACACATTGATATGATGCAGGAATAGTGTCTGTAAAACAACCTTATTTTTGTCAGTTCGAGGTTTAATTTTTATTCTAAAAAAAGCAATATAAAATGACATTTGCATTGTCAGGTTGAGCGCAGTCGAAACCCTTCTTAAACAAAAACGTCAATGGTAGCGCGGTCGAGAACAATCAATCTCCACTGCGCTCGATTTGACAAAACGATAAAAAAAGGTTACAGTAAATTCTAATCTATTTATAGAAAAACAAAATCCCATTTACCAAGTGTAAATGGGATTTTTAGTTTTAAAAGAAGTCGGGATGACTGGATTCGAACCAGCGACCCCTAGCACCCCATGCTAGTACGCTACCTGGCTGCGCTACATCCCGAGAGGGGCCGAAATTACTATTAAAAGTAAAAAGGACAAAGTAAATTGATGTTTTTTTTTAAGGGTGTTAATTTAAAAATGTAACTTTATTGAATTCAATTGGTTAAAGTAAATTATGATATAATGAAAACATTACAATTTTCAATTTTGATTCAGGCCACAAAAGAAAAAATTTGGTCCGTTTTGTGGGATGATGCTACTTACAGAGAATGGACGTCTGCTTTTTGTGAAGGAACATACGCTCTTAGTGATTGGGAAGAGGGAAGTAAAATCCATTTTTTATCACCCAATGGCGAGGGAATGTATAGCCTTATCCAAACAAAACAAGAATATGAGTATATGGCTTTTAAGCATTTGGGAGAATTGAAAAATTTTCAGGAAATGCCTATAGATGAAGCGACTCAATTATGGAGTGGAGCAATGGAAACCTATCGATTAACAACAACACCAAATGGGGTTTTACTCGATGCGACGATGGATTGTTTAGCACAATATCAGCAGTATTTCGAAGATACTTTTCCTAAAGGTTTAGCCATTGTAAAACAACTTTCAGAAACTAAATAGTGTAAAATTATGACAGCAATCAATCCTTATTTAATTTTTAATGGTAATTGTGAAGAAGCCTTTTTGTTGTATCAATCTGTGTTTGGTGGTGAGTTTCAATCTGTGAGCAGGTTTGGAGATATGCCTCAAAGCGATGGGTCTCCATCGCTATCTGAGGAAGACAGTAACAAGATTATGCACATTTCTTTCCCTATTGGTGCTCATTATGTTTTAATGGGTAGTGATAGTAATAGCGTTTCGGGTGCAGTTGCTTTTGGACAAAACATTTCATTATCAATCAATGCATCGAGTCGAGAAGAAGCTGACAAATTTTTCAATGGTTTAGCTCCTAACGGTGTTTTGACCATGCCCATGAGCGATACTTTTTGGGGCGCTTATTTCGGAATGTGTACTGATAAATTTGGGATAAATTGGATGGTAAATTATGATGAAATCAAGGCGGAATAGATGCACAGATTAAAATGATTTCTCTATTTAAATTAAGAGCCTAATTTTTTAAAAAAAATTAGGCTCTTTTAGATGTTTATTAATTTTGCAATTCTTTCAATTGTTCCAGGTAGTCTCTTTGGTTAGAAAGACGCGGAATTTTGTTTTGCCCGCCTACCTTATCTCTTTGTTTTAGCCAGTCATAAAATAGATTTTCTCGCGCAACATTAATGATCAAAGGGTTTAAGGTCATGTTGTTGTAGCGTTTGGCCTCATAATCTGAATTTAGCGATTGCAAGGTGGTGTCTAACATTTGATGAAAATGATTCAAATCTTTGGGAGGTGTTTTGAACTCAATCATCCATTCGTGAGCACCTTTTTGTTTGCCTTCCATAAAAATGGGGGCCACAGTATAGTCTACAATTTCTGCTTGGGTCGCTGCGCACGCTTTGGCTAGTGCTTGATCGGTGTTTTCCACCATTAACTCTTCGCCAAAAACATTAATATGATGTTTGGTTCTTCCGGTAACTCGTATTCTATAAGGGCTTAGCGAGGTAAATCGAACGGTATCGCCTATCAAATAACGCCATAACCCGCCATTGGTGGTGATAACCATAGCATAGTTTTTAAATAATTCCACCTCGGCTAAACGGACTACTTTTTGGTTAGGCGTACCATAAGTATCCATTGGGATGAATTCGTAAAAAATTCCGTAATCCAACATCAACAACAAATCGCTCGAATAATTTAAGTCTTGTATGGCAAAAAAACCTTCGGAGGCATTGTAAATTTCATAATATTTAAAGTCGTTTTTTGGTAAAATTTTATGGTATTGTTCACGGTATGGATCAAAACTCACGCCACCATGAAAGTAGACTTCCAGATTGGGCCATAATTCGACCAAATTAGATTTGCCAGTTTCTTCTAGCACTTTATTCATCAAGACCAACATCCACGATGGCACACCGGCAAAGCTTGTAACGTTCTCTTGTATGGTTTCTTTGACAATGGCGCTCATCTTGGTTTCCCACTCGCTCATTAATGATATTTTGTTGCTGGGGGTGCTGCTAAACTCAGCCCAAATGGGCATGTTCTCGATCAAAATAGCCGATAAGTCTCCAAAGAAGGTATTGTTGTTTTCATAAATTTGAGAGCTACCACCCAAACGAAGACTTTTTCCTAAAAACATCTCCGAGTCTTCATTGTTGTTGAGGTACAAGCACAATAGATCTTTACCGCCTTTGTAATGACAATCTTCTAACGATTCTGGACTCACAGGGATAAATTTACTTTTGGCATTGGTGGTACCACTCGATTTGGCAAACCATTTTATGGGAGTTTCCCAAAGAATATTTTGCTCTCCTTGGCGTGTTTTTTCGATCAAAGGCTCTAAATCTTCATAACTTGAAACAGGAATACGATCTGCAAATTCAGCATAGGATTTTATGGAACTGTACTCATATTTTTTTCCTATAAGGGTGTTTTCTGAGGAACGAAGTAAATTCATTAGTACTTCTTCCTGAACCTCATTGGGATATTTTATGAATAATTCAATTTGATGAATACGTTGTTTTAAGAACCAAGAAGCAATAGAGTTAATTATAGATAGCGGCATGAAGGTGCTTTGTTTTAGGAATTAGACTGCAGTTTTTAGATTTGAAAGTATCAGCACAAATGCTAACTTTGCAGTAATCCCAAAAATAGTGTTTTTTGTAAAAAAATGTTCAATTTGTTGGAATATTCTATTGCCAAAGTTAGGTTAAATGGAAGTAAGCAATAACATAATCCCACCACTCTAAAATGATATACGAAGGAGTACTCTCTAAAATGCCCACCGAACTCGGAAATCCTATTCAATATTATTTGGTTTTCGAATCCAGTTTTCTAAATCTCAATCAGTTGTTACATAAAGAAATAAGCATCCAATTTGTAGGGTATCAATGCTTGAATTGCGGGAAAAAGAAAAAAATATTTCGTCAAGGGTTTTGTTACGATTGTTTTTATTCTAGCGCGTCGGTTGGTGATTGGATCATGAAACCCGAATTGAGTACTGCTCATTTAGGTATTGAAGATCGTGATTTGGTTTACGAACAAAAAGTGCAGTTACAACCGCATATTGTGTATTTGGCCTTGTCCAGCGAAGTCAAAGTAGGAGTAACGCGCAAAACTCAAATGCCTACTCGTTGGATTGATCAAGGCGCCGAAAAAGCCATTGTAGTGGTTGAGGTTCCGAATCGATACTTGGCAGGAATTACCGAGGTAGCATTGAAAAATCATTTTGCGGATAAAACCAATTGGCGTAAAATGTTGACGAACAATTTTGAAGCGGTTGATTTGGTACAAGAGAAGGCAAAAGTACAAGCTTGGCTTCCCGACGAAGTGCAAGAGTATTTTTCTCCAGAAAAAAATGAAATCACCCAAATGAATTATCCTGTAGTCAACTATCCGGCCAAAGTAAACAGTTTGAATTTGGATAAAACCCCAAGCTATAAAGGACAGCTTATAGGAATCAAAGGACAATATTTGTTGTTTGCTGACGGCACTGTTTTTAATGTTCGAAGCAACGAAGGTTATGTTGTTCAAATAACAGTATAAAAAAGAACAAGCCTCAAAAAATCATTTTGAGGCTTGTTCTTTTAGGAAATAGTGTGGTTGTTATTCTTTCTTTTTGCCAAAAAGGCCATTGATTAGTTTGCCGGCTTGTGCTTTTATGGCTTCTGTTTTTTGATCTTTGGGTGTTGCCGTTTTGGAGGTATCCGACGATTTTGTGTTTTTGTTGATCAAATCGGTCAAAGCAGCGGAGCCTTGTTTTTTTAGTTTTTCTTTTTGTTGATTTGCTAATTGTTGGGTCAAATTGACCACTGCACTTTTCATGTCTGTACTGATTTTTGGAGCAGCAAAACTTCCGCTAAGTAAGGCGTTGATTGGTATGTTTTCTAGTTTTGAAGCATCAGCAGCGGAAAGTTTAGTAAGTAAAGCAGTGGCTTCTGATCCTAAATATTTAGCAGGAACATCTAATTTAATGTTGTAATTCATAGCTTGGTCAAAGCCGTGAGTACCGCCAATAGTCGCTTTGATGTCTTGGTATTTAATATCAAATGGTTTAACGGTTACTTTACCATCTTTAAAGGTTAATGCCGCTTTTAAGTCGTTTAGATTTACTTTTTTAAGGTCAATAAATTTGATATTGTTGTCTAAAGCATTCAATACTGTAGAGTTGCCAGAATTGACTGTAGTCGAAAGTAATTGCCCTAGTAGATCACCTGATATTGTTTTTAAATCAGGAGTCATTTCATTGGCATTAAGGTTACCAGATAATTTAATGGTAGAATTGAGCTTGCCACTTATTGCACCTGCGATTGGGGCAATTTTCTTTAGCATATCGAGTTGTGTAAATGTTTGGGCAATATCAACTTTATGAAGACCTAAATCCATGTTGAATTTTGGAGTTTTCTCTTTTGTTGACACCATTCCATTCAAGCCGATTTGCCCTCCAAAAATATTTGTTGTAACATTTTGTAAAGTAACAGCTTGGTCTTTAATGATTAATTTTCCAGAACAATCTTTCAATGTTAGGTTGTCATAAAATACAGTATTCGCTTTTGCAGTAAGGCTACAATTTAAAAAAGCTGGTATTTTTAGCGCTTCGGGAGTTGCCTTACTTTCTGTTTTGGTTGGTGCGCTAGTGGTCATGAAATCAGCCACTGCAATTTGATTAGAACTCAAGGCAAAGTTCCCTTTTAGTTCTTGGTTTCTAAAAGCAAAGCCATAAAAATTATCCAAAACACCAGTAACGCTAAGGTCACTTTTTCCAGTTGTAGCTTTGAATTCTTGTAGATTCACACGACTAGGATTGAATTGAATTTTGGCACTGTTGATGTTCATGCTTTTGCCATTCTCGTCGGTATATTTGAATCTAGTAAGGCTCGCATTACCGGCATTCTGAATGTTTTGGTATTGACTTTTTTCTACCGAAGCCATATCGAATTTTGTAGTGACATCGGCTTTTAAAATACCTGCAAGCGGTTTTTCTAGTTGTATCGGATACGCTTTCGAAAGATTACCTAGATTGATGGTCCCTTTCAATGAGGCATCAATCAATGCATTTGTTGCTACATTTTTGATATGGGCTTTGGTACTAAATACATCTTGATCGATCGTAAATGAAAGTTGGTTCAAATTCACGAAAGTATCGTCAAGAAGCCCAGTCTCATTAATTATTTTAGTATCAATAATAATGTTTTTGACAGATTTCGGTAAGTCTGGATATTGAAAAGAAGCATTGTTGGAAGCAATAGCAATGTTGAATTTAGGAATACTTGTTGCCGATTTTAATCCTTTTGCAAAACCACTTACCGTAAATTCTCCTGAGGTTTTTACGTTGTCAATACTGCTTCTGTAAGCAGCAGGAATAAGTCCTAAAAAGTTTTTGAACGAAGAAGTAGGTGTTTTGAATTTTAAATCAAATTGTTGTCCTGCGTTTACTAATTGAATAAAACCATCAAATTCAAGCGGTAAATCGTTGATTTTGGCTTTGTTTTCTTTGAAGGTGTATTTGCTGTTTTTTAAGTCAATAGCTAGTACGGCATCCAAGGAAAGAACTACGTTATTGATGTAGTTCATTTTGTCCATAGTTAAAGAAACCTTAGTGGTCGTTTTCGTATCTAAATCTAGTAGATCATTGGTGAAATCTCCTGTTCCCCTATGATAAATACTGTCGAGAACCATTTTTATTTTTGCCCCTTCATCAGTGAATTTAAATTTTAAATTCTCCACCTCGTATCCTTTTAGTTGAAGCGCCAATGGTTTACTTTTACTATCTTCCTTCGTTTCTTTGTTTTTCAAAGCAATGTCATAATTACCTATGCCTTCTTTGTTGATGATCACATGGATTAAAGCGTTTTTTGTAGCAATTTCGCTGATTTGCATCGGCTCGTTTTCTCCGTTAAAAAGCTCCATTATTGACATTTTTAAATCCAATTCTTCCATTGCCACCAAAGTGTCTCCTGCGAAGGGTGCTTTGTTGATGATGGCCAATTTTTGAATAGTAATGTTGGCATTTGGAAAATTTTTAAACAAACTCAAATCGGCATCGTTGAATTTCACGTTGGCATTGACACCTTCGTTAATGGTTTGGCTTATTTTTGTTTTAATTTGATCTTTGAATAAATACGGAATACTAAATGCAACGATTATCAATACGAGCAATACGATTCCAGAAATTTTTGCTATTTTTTTTACCATGATTTTTTTGAGGTAGGTTAAGTTTTTTGTTTTTTAGATATGGGCTTACTTCTTGGCGATAAATCGAAAGTTTATCTTATGAACTCAAATGCCACGAATGTATCCGTGGCATTTTGTGTCTGGTTGTAAATTTAGCTCCAAAAGGGAGGATGTTTTTGGACTACTGAATGGTAATCTCAAAAGGCATAAGGGCTTGTACTCCCTTGCGATTTTGAAAGCGTTTTACTTCTTGTAAAAGGCGGTAATTTTCTTCGCCAATTTCTTCTTTTACAAATGTTGCTTTTGATTTTGCAAAAGGGAAATTTGCAAACAATTCTTCAAAGTCTTTCTTGAATTCAGGATAGTTTATAGTGCTGTACGATTTGATTTTGGCTAATCGTGCGGCTTCTGCCAATGCTTCGCGCATGCCGCCAATTTTATCCACCAAACCAAGTTTTATGGCTTCGCTACCGGACCATACTCGGCCTTGGGCAATAGCATCTACTTGGGCGGGTGTCATTTTTCGACCTTGTGCAACGTGCCCGATAAAAGTGGAGTACACTTGCTCTACGCCTTCCAATGTAACGGCTTTAAATTTGTCGTCAATAGGTACAAATGGACTGTAGTTTGATGCATTTTCGTGTGTGCGTACTTGTTCAGAATGAATGCCATAACGGTTGGCAGCTATTGAAAAGTTTGGTAAAACCCCAAAAACTCCAATGGAGCCTGTAATGGTATTTTTTTCGGCAAAAATCGTGTTGGCATTACAAGCAATATAATATCCACCAGATGCTGCATAATTCCCCATAGAAACCACAATAGGTTTTGTTTTTTTGGTCAATTCAATTTCTCTCCAAATTAAATCAGAGGTTAAGGCGCTTCCACCCGGACTGTTCACGCGCAAAACTATTGCCTTTACGTCTTCATTTTTTCTCGCTTCTTGAAGGGAACGACGCATAGCTCCTTCACCAATTTCATTCACATCGCCTTCGCCACTTCCAATTTCGCCTTGTGCATAAATAATGGCAATGGCATCATTGGTTTCCATGTTGATTGAAGTGGTGGCGGTTTTCTGAGTGTAATCTGTAATGGAAACGGTATTGTAATCTTCGTCTTTGGCTACTTTTAAAATTTTTCTAATGGCATCATGATACACATCTTCATAAGCTATTTTATCAATTAATTTTTCTGCTTTTGCCATTTCTGGAGTGCGCGCCAATAATCCATTGGCAATTTCATTGAGTTTAGCCACAGGAATATTTCGGCTTTTTGAAATGTCCTCCACAAGGTTGGCCCAAACGGATTGGAGTAATGCTGTAGTTTGTTCTCTATTGGCATCGCTCATTTTATTTTCTAGAAATGGTTCAACGGCGCTTTTGTATTTGCCGTGACGAATCACTTCCATTTTTAATCCTGATTTGTCTTGGAAATCTTTGAAAAACATCACTTCGGTAGACAATCCTTTAAAATCCAATTCACCAACCGGATTCAAGAAAATTTGATCGGCTACAGAGTTCAAATAATATTCTTTTTGCGAATAACTATTGGAATACGAGTAAATGAATTTTCCTGATTTTTTAAAACGATCTAAGGCATCACGCAATTCTTTACTTTGCGCCATTCCTAAATTAGAGGTGGTATTCAAAATAGAAATTCCTTTGATGTCAGGATCGGTTGCTGCAATTTCAAGCGCATTGATCACATCGATCAAACCTGTTTTCTTGCGTTCTGAAAACGCAGCGACCCAGGGATCTGTAAATTTCCCAGAATAATCAAGGGATAGGCTCTCTAAATTCAACTCAATAACTGAGTCTTTTTTAACTTCTACTGTTTCTGAATCACCGCCAAAAATCACTCCTAGCAAGATAATTCCGAAGAAAGAAAGCATCATAAATACAAAAATACCAATTACGGTAGCCAATACATTGCCTAAAAATCTCATAATTAATTGTTTAAAATAAGTAAGTCGTACTTCTCATTTGAATGTTACAAATGTAGCCGTAATTTTCGTTTTTCAAAGCAATCCGTACCGCTATAAATAGCGAATCTAATTTTCTTTTAGTTATTTTGTAGTCCATATGAAATCACAACATCAAGTCTTTTTATCGTTAGGAAGTAATCAGGGCAATCGGCTGCAAATCTTGGAGCATTGCATTGATTTGTTGCATCAAGAAGTAGGAACGGTCATCAAAATTTCGTCTGTTTTCGAAACGCCCGCTTGGGGTTTTGAGAGCGAGTCTTTTTATAATTGTGCCTTGGTGTTGCATACCGATTTTACACCTGTTCGCGTGCTCAATCAGATTTTGAAAATCGAAAAAAGTCTCGGACGCACCCGAAATGCTGCTGTTGGCTATCAAGCGCGCACCATTGATATCGATATTATTGCCTATGGCGAAGAGGTGGTTGCCACCGACAGACTCCAAATTCCGCATCCTTTATTGCAAGAGCGAAATTTTGTTTTGTTGCCTTTTCAAGAGCTAACTTCAGATTGGGAGCATCCAATTCTCAAAAAAAATGTTTCCGAATTGATCGCCCAAAGCAGTGACACAAGCAATTGTACCATTGTTGCAAATATTGCTGCGCCTTTGAGCAAAATTCCGCTGGAGCAGTTCAATTATATTGCTTTTGAAGGTAATATTGGTGCAGGAAAAACAACCTTGACGCATAAAATTGCACAAGATTTTAATGCGAAAATGGTTTTGGAACGTTTTGCCGACAACCCCTTTTTACCCAAGTTTTACAAAGATCAAAACCGTTATGCTTTTCCGCTCGAAATGTCATTCTTGGCCGATCGGTACCAGCAATTATCCGATGATTTGGCACAATTTGATCTCTTCAAAGATTTTGTAGTAGCCGATTATCATATTTTCAAATCGCTCATTTTTGCCAAAATCACCTTGGCAGAAGACGAGTATCGCCTGTATCGAAACCTGTTTACCATCATTTACAAAGAAATGCCAAAACCTGATTTGTATGTTTATTTGTATCAAAATACCCAGCGCTTGTTGCAAAACATTAAAAAAAGAGGGCGTGGTTACGAGCAAAACATCGAAGCGGACTACTTGGATAAAATAAACACCGGTTATCTAGATTACATCAAATCGCAGCAAGATTTGAATGTTCTAATTATCGATGTTTCAGATCTTGACTTTGTCAAAAATCAGTCAGATTATCTTTTTGTTTTAAACGAAATTCAAAAGAAAATATAAAACTAAACTGCAAACGACCTTGGCATAGGGTAATTGCAATTGGTCAATTAATAGTTCTATAAATGGAATCGCAATACAAAACGACTTCAGAATAACTCTTCCATATCTATAAAAGTTCAAAATAAGGCATGTAAAATTGTATTTTGGAGCTAACCAAGGTGAATTGGAAGTCAATATTTTGCTTGATAGCATGACCAAGCACTTTGAATAATTCTCATGTTATTTCACCCTATATTTCAAATTGTCAAAAAAGCGTTCTATCAATCGCCTGTCTTCGGTGATGATTTCTGCTGTACCTTTAGCTTCGGCATGAAAGTTCAAAACTGTTCCGTAGTTAGTTTTCAATCCATCGGTTAAATGCACTTGTACCAAATAAGCGTTTACTTTATTTTCCTTGTTCGATAAAGTTTGTTCATTGGTAGCTAGTGATATTCGGCTGACTTTTCCTTTTACCGAACCATATTCATTATAAGGATAATTGTCTAGTTTTATGATTACGTCTTGCCCTATTTTTACTTTGCCTGAACCTTGTTCTGGTAAATTTACCTGTCCAATAATTTCATTCTTGTAAGGAATAATTTTGAACATTTCCTGTCCGGATTGGATAAAGTCGTCATTTTTTAAGAAACTTAAAAAATCAATTCTCCCTGGGATTGGGGCAATAAAAACATAGGTTTGTTCCCATTTTTTTATGGCATCTAATAAGTCATAATAACTATTGTATAATTTGATAATCAATTCGGTTTCTCTGTTGGATTTTTCGATGGCTAATAATTCCAACTTATTTTCGGCTTCCTGTATTTGATAATCGGTGTTTGTAATTTGTTTGTCAATGGCTTTAAAATCAAGTGTCGTATTGGCTTTGGAAATTACGGATTTATCAAAATCAGCAGAAGCCGTCACTTTTTTGCTATACAAAACAGAATCCCGTTTAAATAATTCCATCGAGCGATTGTATTTGATTTGCTGATTTTTAAAATCATTTTGCAAAGCGGCAAGGGTTGTCTTTTGCATTTTTAACAACTTTTGAGTAATTTTTTTTTGAACCACAAAAGGTTGCTGTTTTTTATAATCCAAAAACTGATACAAGGCACTTAAAAAACCAAAATACGCATTGTTGACATCGCCTAAAGACAGATTTTCTGGAAAGAAATTACGATGAGCATCCGAGTTTAGATTGTGTATGGCAACTTGGTGCAACAAATGGTCTAGTATTTGAACATCTTTAAGTCGAGCAGAGTTCTTGATATACCCTAAATAGGTGCCAGCTTGTACAGTGGCTCCTCCTTTTTTTTGCAATAAAACAAGATTTCCTGTGCTGGCCGAAACTATTTTTACGGGAGCTTGCCTTGTGTTAAGTGTAATTTGACCATGCAGCACTTCAGGATACTTGATCAACCAGCCAAAAATCAGTAAGAGCAAAACCAATCCTATGGCGATACCACTCACGGCGACACCGAAACGAACAGGCATTTTTTCTATCAAATGCGCAACTTCTTCCGTTCTGTTTTCGTGTAGACTTTTGTGAAATTCTTTATTATCCATTTATTGTGTCTCCCATTTGTGTTTTTACTAATTGATAATAATGTCCATTTTCTCTTGTCATCAATGAGTCATGATTTCCTATTTCAGTAATAGACCCATTTTTGAGCACAATAATCTGATCAGCTTTTCTAATAGTGCTTAATCTGTGGGCGACAACAATTACAGTTTTGTTTTTAAAAATGTCCTCTAAAGCGGTTACTATTTTTTGCTCGTTTATAGAATCAAGTGAGTTTGTAGCTTCGTCAAAAAATAAATAATCAGGATTTTTATACAATGCTCTAGCAATAAGTATTCTTTGCTTTTGTCCACCACTTAATCCTCTACCACTTTCTCCCATCATGGTTTGATAGCCTTTTGGCATAGCTTCAATTTCGCTAGCAATGTTGGCTACGGTAACGGCTTTTTTTAAGCGTTCATAGTCCACATTTTCATCGTCAAGCACAATGTTGTTTTGAATCGTATCGCTAAAAATTTTACCGTCCTGCATTACGGCACCGCAGCTTTCTCTCCATTGTTTTAGGCTGATGTTCTGTATGTTTAAATTCCCCATGGTCAATTCCCCAAAAGAGGGTTTGTATAATCGGAGGATCAATTTAAGCAAAGTAGTTTTTCCGCTGCCGCTATCTCCCACAATGGCAGTTACTTTTCCTTGTGGAATAATCATTGAAATATTCTTCAATATATAGTCTCCATTGCGGTTGTATTGAAAAGATACATTTCTCAAAAGTAGGCTTTTGTCTTCGGGTAGTTGGATGCTGTTATTGATCTCGTTTTCTTCCTCTTCTTCTAATTCGTGAATTTCATTTAGGCGCAAGAAGCTAATTTTGGCATATTGAGCCGATTGGATAAACGAGATGAACTGCATAATTGGCCCATTGAGCATCCCGATGATGAACTGTGTCGAAATCATTACTCCAAAGGTGATCTCCCCCCGAATAACCGCTTTGGCACAATAAAATGTAATGAACAAATTGGTTAATTGGTTGATGAATTGTGCTCCTAAGTTTTGAGCATTAGTAATGCGTAAAATCTTTTGGTCTATTTTGAACATTCGCACCTGAAGGGCTTCCCATTTCCAGCGTTTTTGCTTTTCGTAATTGTTGATTTTGATGTCCTGAATACTTCCAATGGTTTCTACCCAATAACTTTGGTTTTGGGTATGCACATCAAAATATTCCCAATCTAATTTTTTTCTAAATTGAAGAAAAAACACCACCCAAAGCATAAAAAGTGTACTGCCCACCAAATAGATTAAGCATAAAACGGGACTGTAAATAAGCAGGATAATACCGAAAATGAAGAAGGTAAGAATAGAAAAAACAAAATTGAGCGAATTGTTCATGATGAAATCCCGAATACGCTCATGATCTTGCGCGCGTTGTAAAATATCGCCCACCAATTTGTTTTCAAAAAAAGTAATAGGCAACTTCATCAATTTTATCAGGTAGTCCGAGATTAGCGAAATATTGACTCTTGAGGTGACATGAAGCAAAATCCAGTCCCGTACCATATTGCTCAACAAAATGCTGATGATAATCACTATATTGGCTATCAAGACCAAATCGATAAAATCCACATCGCTAGTTTGAATCCCCACATCGATAACAGATTTAGAAACAAAGGGCAAAAAAGCCTGTAAGCCTGTAACGATGAGCATTACAAAGAACAGGTTCAGAAAACTCTTTTTGTAAGGCGTAAAATAACCCAAAAAATTTTCCAGCGTTTTCCGGCGTTCCAGTTTATCTTGAACCGAGCGTTGCTTGAAATCAGCCATGGGTTCTATCGCTAAAACAGCTCCCACTTTTTCATTGGTCAACCAACCATTTTGGAAATCAGCTATGGAGTATTTTATACGAGCCTTGGCAGGATCAGACACCCAAACGTATTGAGAATTGATTTTATAGACCACTACAAAATGACTGTCTTGCCAATGGATAATGCAGGGTAGCGGTATAAGGCGCAAGGTGTCAAAGTCAATTTTGACACACTTTGTTCTCAAACCGATTTTTTCGCACGCATCGCTAATGTCTAAAAAACTAACGCCTTCTCGGCTAATACCGCAGAGATCTCGCAAATAGGGCAAACTGTAGAATCTGCCATAATATTTTGCTATGATTTTGACACAAGTAGGACCGCAATCCTTAGCATCGAGCTGAAACTCGTGTGGAAATTGAAACATTGAATGTGGGTTGATTTTATTGGATTAATAATCCCGCTAGGGTTCGCGGGATTTGAAGAGACTATTTTTGAAATGATTTGTAGAACTTATTTAAACTTCAGCATTCCCCATGTTCTCTCGATTTCTTGCTTAACTAAACCAACCTGACGACTTTCGTCGTAAAAAAATAATATTTCAACTCTGGCTGTATTGTCTTTATAAAGTTCTAATTTCTTACACCTCGAGTATGTACCCAAATATTTTTCTTTAACTTTTATATTATAAATAATTCCTCTAGTAGCATTAAATCGTTTTAAATACGATTTGTCAATAACTGTTATTTTAGTCAGATTGGTATTGATTTGATTAGCAACAGCTCTCGGTAAAAAACGAGTTAAACCATCTGTAGTTATTAAAAGTTTCTCAGCCCATGTAGTATTTTAGGATAAGCTATAATAGCAATACAACTCATAATACGCTCATTATCATCCTTAATCATAGCTATGTCAATTGTACTTTGGTAAATCTCAGGGTGAATTGAAAAATAACTGTCCGGTGGATTTATACAAAAATAATTATCCGGATTATTAAATTCTAATTTTGCTGCTGCTAATCGCAATTTAACATCTTCGTTTAAAGGACATCTTTGCGATTGCGCACTACTTGCAATAAAGAAAATAAAAATAACAGCAACTTTCTTTCTTTTATTAACGAGATTAATTTTCATTCGTTTATTATATTTGTTAATCTTTCTATTAAGACTTAAATTTCAAGGATCCCCACGTTTTTTCTATTTCTTGGTTTACTAAATTATCTTGACCATACTTATAAAAAAAGAGGATTTCTGCCCTTCCCACATTGTCTTTGTAAACAATAACCTTTTTGCACCGTGGATAAATTCCCAAATACCCTCCTTTTCTTACTTTAAGATTATAAACATATCCTCTATCTGCATTTATTTTTTTTAAATAATCTGTTTTAACAAATCTTAATTGGGATAATCGAGTATCCATTTCTATAGCTAAACCCTTTTTAGAAATATGATTCAGATCTACTGTAGCTATTAAAAATTTATTTATTTTCCCTATAGGTTTAGGGTAAGCAATAGTAGTAATACAAATCATAACCTCATTATCGTTATTAATAATAGCTATGTCAAACATACTTTGTTGAACGTCATGATGTATACTGAAATAACTTGATGGTGGATTTATGCAAAAATAATTATCCGGTTTACTGAATAGTAGTTTTGTTTTTGCTAATTGCGATTTAACATCCATGTCAAAAACACATTGCGATTGCACGCTAATGGTGATAAAGAAAATAGAAACTAAGAGTAGCTTCCATTTTCTTTCATTTCTTATGAGATTAATTTTCATTTTTGTTTATTTTGATTAGCTATAAAAAGACTGAAATATTCTACTATTAACGAGCTTTAATTCCATAAAAAGAAACCATTTCTGATATAGTTACACTACCTTCTTTAGCTTTTTGAGGATCATAAAAGTTAACTCTATTCCCATCAATACTGGTTATATTAACTGCATGAAGCCCTCCAGACGAGGTTCTATATACCCCTATTAATTGATTATCACCACTGGGGTTAGTAGCTGGGTTAATAAATTTTGACAAGAATTGCGTACTAGCCCCACTATAATCTGTAGCAGCAAAAAAATTGCCTGCAAAGCTCAATGCTTGACTTTGTATTATGCCTACTCCTGTAGCAGTTAGAAAGTTATATAAAGTATTTGTTGCGTGATTTGGATTTACAAAAGCATATATATTTGCATAATATTTTGCGTCATGAGCTTGATCACCATACATAGTACTTATCCATCCTAAACATTGAAAAAAACAATCTGTTGGTCCAGGCTGTTGATTAGTGGTGCTAGATGCAGTAATTCCAGATCCGCCACCGTAATAATTACCATTGTAACTAGACCCATAATTACCATAGTAATTCTGGTCATAATTATTATTGGTTGAAACACTAGAATAACCACTCCAAGAGGAAGGGGCTCCTGAATAAAAATTCTGTTGAGAAGAACTACCTCCTCCGATAACAACTGTGTTTAATTGCATAGGATTACCAGGGCCTCCATAACCTCCATAACTACCCCAATCACTACCGCTTCCCCCCATTATGCATTTCATTTCTTCTTTACACATTGTTTCTTCAATGTCTGCAAAACTCATTTTTTTTACTTTCATAATTTTAACTATTTATATTGAATGTAATTGCTTACTTTTTATAATTGATGTTTTTGTGAAATTATATTTTTTCGGGATCGGATTTAATAATTTTCTGTTCGTGCAAGATGTTTTAAATTCAATTAAATGGTAAAACATAACTTCATACATTTCTTTGTAAATTAATATTCCATTATTCCATTCTATATTGCCAGGCAGTCCTTCAACTATTATGAAATCAAAAAAAGCTCTTAGATTGTTTTTTTTTTCTTCTCTTTTAACAACATATGTCATGCTTTCTATGCTATTATGAAGGTCTAATATCGAAACCCCCGTTTTTAATTTTTCAAATAAAAAATTACATTCATCAAAGCAAAAATGAACGGGGCTTCTAAAAACCATTTTATAATCTTTACTTTTCATAAACAATTGATTGATATAACGGTTATTTCTAAATAGACAAAATGAACCAGTTATATAGTCGTGTCGACTGCTTATTATATCGTAATTGTTTAATATTTCTTCTGTCATAAAATTTCTGATAGAACCATATACAATATCAATATCCCCAATTCCCCAAAAATCATAATTAGCAATAATTTCAGTAAATAAGAAACCATAAGAAGGCTTGAAATCACATAATTTATAGGGATAATCTATATTTACTTTAAATCCTAATTTTTGAGAAGCCAATGTTCTGATTTCATCTAGAGTCATGAAAAATATTTTCACATTTTCAGGCTTGTCAACGATTGCCTCTATATTATCTGTTACGATATAAAAATCAACTGTTGGATTAAAAGCACAAGAATGTAAAAAATATGGAAAATACCAGGGATATTTACCATACCAGCAAGTAATAATAGCTATAGAATTGAGTTTTGACATTTACGGTAACATAAATTACAAATCAGTATTGATTAATTTTTGGTTGTTGTTTTTGAATATAATTCACAAGCATCCTTGATTCCTTTCATTTCGTCACGTTCAAGCTATGTCACTAAATTTAATTTTTGTTTTCATATCCAAATATAGTGTTTTAATGGTAATGGATTTACAAATAAAAAGAAAATACCCTAACCTGTTTATTATGATACGGCATAAATTATTATATTGTACTATATTTTATCAAACGATTAAATCTAAATTTATTCAAAACTAAATTATGGAAATAGGAAAAAAATTAAGGACATTGCGTGCAGAGAGAGGATTTACGCAGAAAAAAATGGCTGACTTACTTAGTATTCCACAGGCATCCTACTCAAATTTAGAAAACAATAAAGGAAGAGTTGACCTCAAAACTATTCAGAAAATTGCCGAAATTTACGAAATGGATGCGATAGACATTTTAAAAGAAGACGGACTTTCATTTCATCAAAAAAATAAAAAAGGAGACAATAACGGCTTAGTTATCAATCAACTTTCGGATAAACATATAGAACAATACGAAATTAGGTTAAAAGAAAAGGATGAAGTAATAGCTGATTTGAAACAATTAATAAAAGAGTGGAAAGGTTAGTTTATTAATTGTTTCTTATCAGATGTTTTATAGTCGTTTTTTTTGTTTTATATTTCCTGAATACAATCATTTTAAAATTGTAATGTTAAGTTAATTCTTGTTATCTTTTCAAAGAAAAATGACCTTTAATTTCGGGTGTTCCATTACTAAAGTTTATCACATACCAATAATCGTTAGCCGCCAATGGCGTTCCGTTAAAAGTACCATTCCAACTGATATTTGTAGCATTAAGAATGGTGATGAGTTTGCCAAAACGATCAAAAATATGCACCGTAGTGTTGGGGTATTTTGAAATGCCTTTAATATTCCAAACGTCATTAAATCCATCGCCATTAGGTGTGAAAAATTTAGGAATGCCTACTACAGCAATCGCTTTGCTAACACTACCGCATCCGTTTTTGTCGTTCACATATACGGTATGTATACCCGAGGATACATTGTGAAAAGCATTCGAATCCTGCCAAAAACCACTAGGTTCGTCCAAGCTGTATTGGTAGTCGCCAGGCCCACTTACTTGAACGGTTACTGTATTAACATCACTTAATTCAACAATGTCTATAGCTTCAATGGTTGCAACATTAGAAGCGGTTACTGTCAAGGTTCTCGTGCGACTACAGCCTGCAGCGTTTGTAACGTCAACGGTATATACACCCTCAGTGTTGACGTTCAAAGTAGGCGTGTTAGTGCCAATAGTAGTGCCGTCTTTCTTCCATGAATACTCGTAGTCTGTGGTCGGTGTGGCGTCCAATATTCCTGCGTCTAGCGTAACAAAAAAAGTAGCTAGGTTCGAACATACCAACTCATTTTCTGAACCATTCAGATTTAAGCTAATGTTCGGAACAGGATGAACCGTAAAACGCAAAGCGGTGCTAGCCGTACAAATGGTGTTTATAGGGTTGCTAACTATTGCGTTAACTGTTTGTGAACTCGTTATAAAGGGGTTCGGCAAAGGGCTGGGTAAAAGGGTGTTGTTTTGATCATAATATTGAATCACCATGCCGGTTTGACCTCCTCTAATAATACTGTCAAAAGCAGAAGTGTCGAAAGCAAATGTACCATCTTGCTGTGTTGGTTCTATTTCGTCATCGCAAGCTGTGGTTAAACTCGAAGCAACAGTAAAGGCTCTTGGGGCTTCATCCACAGTAAAGGTGATTAGTGTTTCATCCGAACATTGTTGCGCAGTGGTGTTGGTAACAACGGCCTTGATGGTTTGTGATGTTGAGGCAAAAAGCGCTGGAAAAGGACTAGTAATTGTATTGCCATTGGCATCTATTAATGGTTGATTGGCTTGGTCGAAATAACGAATACTTACATTGGTTTGGCCCTGCAGCAAAGTAGTCTCGAGTGCAGCGGTGTCAAATGGAAATATCCCATCCGAAGTGTCGTCACATTGTCTTGGAATTTGCACCGCATGTGCAATAGGAGGGCTTTCTACAGTTAAGGTTAAATAGGGGCCTAATCCGTAACAAGCATTGTCCAAGTCGCTATCAATTCGAATCCAAATATCTTGCGTGTTCGGGTAGCCTATGTTTCGGTAATTAGAAAGATTAGAAATAGCATTCAACTCCGCCAAGGCATCAGCTTCGTTTCTGTAGTAGTTGATACTGTATGTTTGGTTTGTGGGAAGGAGTGCTAATATAGTTGCTTTTGTCGGCGATAAATCAAAAGTGCTGATACCATCTCGCTTGTTGTTATTGGGAGTATTGTTGCCGTTGGAGTCTAAAAAATCGTCACAAACGGGAGCGAAAGGAATTTTGTAGGTAGGCGGAATATTGGTTGCGGGTACTTTTAACGTGATTTTAGCAACACTAGCACAAGTTGTCAATGGGTTGGTAATTCTCGCCCAAACCGGCATAAGTGTTGGAATGCTATTTTCAAACATCAGCGGATTAGTAATCAGGTCGGTCGCTATTGCAGTATTGGCACCATTTAAAGTAGTATAATATGTAAAAGTTTCGTTGGTATAATTGCTTGAAATAGTAGCGTTGTTAACGGTTAAGTTGAAAAAAGTTTTGCCATCGACTACCAAATCTGTGTCACATTGAATTATACTGACTTCGTTGACCACCGGACGAGGATGTATTATAAAATCTAAAGTAGTAGTCGCTATACAACTGGGGTTAGTAATGTTTTCGATCCTAACAGTTATCTTTTGGGTGCTAGTCAAAAAGGGATTGGGTAATGGGCTCGGTAACAGATTACCAAGGGCATCCGTGTAACTTACTGTCATGCCTGTTTGACCGCCTAAAAGAATGGCTTGGATGCTTGACGTGTCAAAGGCATAGTTTCCATCTTGAGTAGATGAAATGGGTTCGTCATCGCAGGCAGTTGTTAAGGTTTTAGGAACTTCAAATGCTTGTGGTAAATTGTCTACCGTAAAAATTATGTTTGTTTGACTAGCGCATTGCAAAGAGGAGTTATTGGTTACAATAGCTCGTATAGTTTGAGATTTTGTAGTAAATCTTGAAGGAAATGGGCTTACTATTGCTATTCCGTTTTCGTCTTTTAGAGGAGTATTGCTTGCATCAAAATAGGTGACTTTACAGTTGAGTTGTCCTTGCAGTAAAGTACTTTCAAGTGCGCTGGTGTCAAAGGTATAAATACCGTCCTGATTGTCATCGCATTGCCTGGCTATGGAAACAGGATGTGCAACCGGTAAAGGTTCTACAGGAACCGTGATTGCTTTTCGGGAGCTACAGCCATAATCTACATAATAGGTCGTCGTATTGTTTAACGCGGGCGTAGTATAGCTGGTTCCAGAATACAATAAATTTCCACCGTTGGCGGCATCAAACCAATTCACATTGCTAGAGGAGGAAGACACTGCAATGCTCATGGATTGTCCAGCACAAATGCTATTTGGAGGTGTAAAGTTTAATTGTGCTATGGTTATTGAGGTACTCGCCGAAAGTTCTAAAATAGGATCTCCAGGCATTCCTCCATATTCTACAATAAATCCTTTGGGTTGATAATTTCCTGAAGCTTCACCTGTGTTGGACAAGTCATTCCATGAGCCAGCGATACCAACTCCAGGCGCTGTGATGTGTGCGTAGTCTTCGTTGCCTAGTTGGTTTGGTTCGTTGATATTCCAATAGGCAAAGTTAGGACTCGAGCCGTTGGTTAGTCCGTTCCAAAAAACAATACCATTGCCACTATTGGCTAGTCCTTCTGGGCCAGTGACCCACTTCCATACTCCTTCTGTGTTTTCATCTGTGCCACCAACCCATCCTGCGCCATTGGCTTGTTCGCCACAAAGCTTTGCTTCTTCTAAGGATAATAGCGTGGCTAAATAGCCTTTTAGACCATAATAGCGCAGGCTTTCGGCTTGTGCTTTTGCAGCTGTCCAAGTAATGCCTGTGTTGGATACGTATTGATAGTAATGACCGGTAGAAGGGAGATAGTTGGCTTGACCAAGGGTAATAGAAAATGTTCGGTTGCCAGAGGGAGAAGCATCAGCATTAGAATAGCTAATATCTTTTAGGGCGGCCACAAAGTCGGTATACAAAATTCGTACACTGGTTGGGCTATATAGTTTTAGCTTTCCAGCAGCAGCATCCCAGCTACTTGCTATTTTGGGGTGAGCAGCAGGGTTTTCCAGTCGTAATAGATCTAAGTTTCGGTTGTATCCCGCTGCTATTTGAACGTACATCGCCTCTGCATCTGGTTCAGCAACATCATGTGTGATGGAGATGGTTTGGATGATTTTTAATGCAGTTCCTGGGCAATAAACTTGATTGCCTGAGGCTGTTATTTTAGGTGGATCAATCGCAAATGCTAAATTTGAAAAAAAAAGAGCAAGAATTAAAAGTGATCGATATATAACTGATATTTTCATTAGATAAAAATATCGTTAATTCTCTAGAATAACTAGTCTTAGGGTAGTTTTTGGAGTTAAATCAAAGAAATAACTAGACTTGCAATAAATGTGCTACTAATAGTTAAATTTTTTAAATAAATCCCAAACGACAATACCTGCGCTCACCGAAATATTTAAAGAATGTTTAGTGCCCAATTGCGGAATTTCGATACATCCGTCACAAAGGACTACTGCTTCTTGTGCTACACCATGTACTTCATTACCAAAAACTAAAGCATATTTTTGTAAAGGATCTACTTTGAAATCTTGTAAAAAAACAGCGCTTTCTACTTGTTCGATAGCCAGAGTTACCACGTTGTCATTTTTTAAAGCGGTAATGGCTTCTAAAACATCGTCGTAATGTTCCCAAGCTACTGTTTCTGTTGCACCCAAAGCAGTTTTATGTATTTCTTTGTTGGGAGGTGTCGCAGTAATGCCACAGAGTATAATTTTTTCTACCAAAAACGCATCGGCAGTTCTAAATACAGAACCGATATTGTGAAGACTTCTCACATCATCAAGAACCAGAATTAGCGGGGTTTTTTCGGATTTTTTAAATCCTTCTATTGATTTTCTGTCCAGTTCGCTATTCTCTAATTTTCTCATAAGTCAAGATCTTAAAAAAAAAAGCTTCCTAGTCAAAGGAAGCTCTTTAAATGTGTTTTTTATTTTTTAGCTTTTTACGCCCTCAGCAGTTACAGTTCCTTTAATTGTCAAAACTTTTGAAGGTTGTCCTGCAGCGTTAGAAGTTACGGTTACGGTTTTTGTAAAAGCACCCACACGATTGGTGTCATAACTTACGCCAATACTACTGCTTTTTCCTGGTAAAATAGGCTCTCTTGGAATACTTGGAACAGTACATCCGCAAGATCCTTGTGCATTACTGATAATTAATGGAGCGTTTCCATTATTGGTAAAAGTAAATTCACGTTTTCCATCTGAACCACGTGCAATAGTGCCATAATCAAGCGTTTCAGTTTTAAATACTAAACCTGCACCCTGAACTTTTGCTGTAGTTGTTTTGGCTTTTTTTAATTTTTTAGCAGTTTCTTGTGCTGAAGTAGTAGCAATTCCAAAACCGAAAACTAATAAAAGTGTGATTATTTTTTTCATAAGATTTAATTTAAAGTATCGCAAATCTAGGTAAAAATTAGAAAATG
This sequence comes from Flavobacterium sp. LM5, assembly GCF_002017945.1. Taxonomy (NCBI): domain Bacteria; kingdom Pseudomonadati; phylum Bacteroidota; class Flavobacteriia; order Flavobacteriales; family Flavobacteriaceae; genus Flavobacterium; species Flavobacterium sp. LM5. The sequence continues at coordinate 910,540 of NZ_MUFX01000001.1, forward strand.
TAACACAATTACAGTTTAAAATTTTGTTTTTTGAACCGCCTTTATTCACTATAAATCTATAAATTCGCTGACATATTTTATTGAATTTAATACCCACCCAATTTGGCAGCAAAAGATAAAGGCGTTAAGGAAACGCCGTTAATGAAACAGTATAATGAAATTAAGCGAAAATATCCAGATGCGTGTTTGTTGTTTCGAGTAGGCGATTTTTATGAAACCTTTGGTGATGATGCCATTCGTGCCTCCAAAATACTGGGAATTACGTTAACCAAAAGAGGGGCCGGTTCAGAAACTGAAACGGCTTTGGCTGGTTTTCCGCATCATTCCATTAATACGTATTTGCCCAAGTTAGTTAAAGCGGGTCTTCGTGTGGCGATTTGTGATCAGCTAGAAGATCCCAAAATGACCAAAACGATTGTGAAACGTGGCGTGACTGAGTTGGTTACTCCTGGGGTTTCTATGAACGATGAGGTGTTGCAGTCCAAAACCAATAATTTTTTGGCTTCGGTATATTTTACCAATAAAAATATTGGAATTTCATTTTTAGATGTTTCTACTGGAGAATTTCTAACCGCACAAGGAAATGCAGAATACATCGATAAGTTGTTGCAAAATTTCAATCCTAGTGAGGTCTTAGTGACAAAAAACAACAAAAATACGTTCCGAGAAACATTCGGAGACGATTACCATAGTTTTTATCTCGAAGATTGGATTTACAAAGAAGATTATGCTTTTGAGAGTTTAACGAAGCATTTTCAAACCACTTCTTTAAAAGGTTTTGGTGTCGAAGAATTGAAAGAAGGAATCGTGGCTTCGGGTGCTATTTTGTATTATTTATCAGAAACACAGCATAATAGGGTACAGCATATTACGGCCATACAACGTATCGCAGAAGATGCTTATGTTTGGATGGATCGTTTTACCATTCGAAATCTGGAGTTATATCATAGTTATAATCCTAATGCGGTGACGTTGCTAGATGTAATCGACCGAACACTTTCGCCTATGGGTGGACGATTATTGAAGCGTTGGTTGGCTTTGCCTTTGAAAGATGCAGCCAAAATTCAGAGTCGTCATCAAGTAGTAGGGTATTTAAAAGAAAACCAAGAAGTTTTAAAACAAATACAATATCAAATCAAACAGATTTCTGATTTGGAACGTTTGATTTCAAAAATCGCGGCAGGCAAAGTATCCCCTCGTGAAGTGGTGTATTTGAAAGAATCTTTAGATGCGATCTTGCCGATCAAAACAATCGCTTTGCAAAGTCCACAAGAAGCCGTAAAAGTAATTGGTGATAGTTTGCATAGCTGTGATTTGCTTCGTGAGAAAATAAAAACGACGTTAAATCAAGATGCACCCGTAGCTATTGCCAAAGGGAATGCGATTGCGGTTGGTGTACATTCAGAATTGGATGAGTTGCGCGCTATTTCTACTTCTGGGAAAGAATTTTTAGAAGGAATTGAGAAACGTGAATCGGAGCGTACAGGGATTTCTTCTTTGAAAATTTCTTTTAATAATGTTTTTGGGTATTATATCGAAGTTCGAAATACGCATAAAGATAAAGTGCCAAGCGAATGGATTCGTAAGCAAACTTTAGTGAATGCGGAACGTTATATTACCGAAGAGCTAAAAGAATACGAAACCAAAATTTTAGGTGCCGAGGAAAAAATCCATAAAATAGAAGGTGAGATTTTTGAACAATTAGTGCAATGGATTTCAACGTATATCAAGCCAGTTCAAATGAATGCCAATTTGGTGGCGCAGTTGGATTGTTTGTGTTCGTTTACACAATTGGCTATAGAAAACCAATATGTTTGTCCTGAATTGGATGAAACCTTTGAATTGGATATCAAAAACGGTCGTCATCCAGTAATTGAAAAACAATTGCCTGTTGGTGTGCCTTACATCGCCAATGATGTTTTCCTAGATAGAGACACGCAACAGTTGATTATGATTACTGGGCCAAATATGTCGGGTAAGTCGGCTATTTTGAGACAAACGGCTCTGATTGTGCTCTTGGCTCAAATGGGAAGTTTTGTTCCAGCAGATAGCGTTAGAATGGGTATCGTGGATAAAATTTTTACTAGGGTAGGAGCTTCCGATAATATTTCGATGGGTGAATCTACTTTTATGGTCGAAATGAACGAGACGGCTTCTATTTTGAATAATATTTCGGACAGAAGTTTGGTGTTGTTGGATGAAATTGGCCGTGGGACAAGTACCTATGATGGAATTTCTATTGCGTGGGCTATTGCGGAGTTTTTACATGAGCATCCATCGCAACCCAAAACCCTTTTTGCTACGCATTATCACGAATTGAATGAAATGAGCGATGCGTTGAAGCGCATACAGAATTATAATGTCGCTGTAAAAGAATTAAAAGATAACGTGCTTTTTATTCGAAAACTAATAAAAGGAGGTTCTGCACATAGTTTTGGGATTCACGTAGCTAAAATGGCTGGAATGCCACAGTTGGTGATTTTGAAAGCGCAGAAAATATTAAAGAAATTAGAAAAAGACCATTCAGGTGATGCGTTAAATGGGATCAAAGCGGCAAAAGATGAGATGCAAATGAGTTTTTTTAATCTAGATGATCCCTTGTTGGAAGAAATTAAAGAAGAAATTTTGCAATTGGATATTAATGCCATCACACCAATGGAAGCCTTGATGAAGCTCAATGAAATAAAACGAATGCTCAGTCGAAAATAATTTTTTTGATAACCGCTGGGTTATCAAAAAGTTATCATTTCGGCTTAAATTTTTTTATAAAAAAGGCTTGTATTATTGAATATTTGTGTTACATTTGCAACCGCAATGACAAACAATTGTTGTGGTTCTTTAAGAATATGAAATGCGAAAATAGCTCAGTTGGTAGAGCGCGACCTTGCCAAGGTCGAGGTCGCGGGTTCGAGCCCCGTTTTTCGCTCTAACACTACATCATGCTCGGATGGTGAAATTGGTAGACACGCTGGACTTAAAATCCAGTGAACAGCAATGTTCGTGCGGGTTCAAGTCCCGCTCTGAGTACAAGAAAGCTTCAAACTATGTTTGGAGCTTTTTTTATTTATGACAAATCCTACTGTCACTCTTAGGTGAACGCAAAAAAAATGATTCTAAAAACATTAATGTAAATTATAAAATATGGGCGCTTTTGTGATCAGTAAACGGTTTAATGACACCTATAAATTTGTTTTTACATCTCGTAAAGGGAAAGTGATTTTTACCAGTCAAAGCTATGAGTTGAAGTTTGAAGGGGAAGAAGATATTGAGTTGATTAAGGCTTCGGTAGGTGAGATGGTTTTTGTTAAGGTAAAATCTGTGAAAGGGATGTATTTTTTTAAGCTTTTGTTGGGGGAGCGTCATTTGGCTACTAGTAGAAAGTATACCACCGAATTGCGATTGATTAAGGGGATTAATGAAATTAAGTCTTCTGCAGTTAGTTCTGAGGTTTTGGACTTCTCGGATAATGATTTTGTTTTTCCAGATTAACCGGGGTGGGGTTGTGTTGTTGCTGTGGTGCTGGTTTTTGGTTGTTGTAAGCAGTGTAAATGAGTTGGGTGAATATTTGTTAGGTGTGTTGATTGGATAAATGTTGTTGATTGTCTAGGTGGTATTGTGTGTTGTGTTGAGGTCGAATCATTATGTTAAATTAGTATAAAACAAAAGATCAAGGATTTCTTGAGCTTTTGTTTTATATGCATAAAAAAAGCCATCACATGGATGGCTTGATTTTTTCTGTAATTTAAAAATTACTTAGCTGGAGCAGCTTCAGTTGTAGCAGCAGGTGCAGCAGCAGAATCAACTACAGTAGCAGCAGAATCAACAGCAGGTGCAGCAGCAGAATCAACTACAGTAGCAGCAGAATCAACAGCAACTTCAGTTCCTTCAGCAGCAGCGTCAGCTTTTTTACAAGATACAACAGTTAATACAGCAACAGCAGCTAAACTTAAAAATACTTTTTTCATCTTAATTTTATTATAAAGGTTAATTATTAATTCGAGGCAAAGATATAAAAAAATTAATACGCAAAATATTTTTTTGGATTTTTTTTGAATTATATCCTGTGCTCTCATTAGGGTACATTTCAAATAGTGTGCCAAACTATTATTTACCCCTAAAATAGTTATGGCTAGGGATTATTTTTTACTTTTTTTGTTTTTTTTAGGATGAACTAATTGTAGTTCCTCGATAAGATTTTTGGCACCTGCATACTTGTCAATTACAAAAAGAACGTATCTCATGTCTACCATGATATTTCTGCAAATACTTGGGTCATAATAGATGTCGCTCATTGTTCCTTCCCAAACGCGATCAAAGTTAAGGCCGATTAAATTTCCTTGAGCATCTAGTGCTGGACTACCAGAATTTCCCCCTGTTGTATGATTGGTTCCAATGAAACAAACAGGCATTTTTCCGTTTTCAGCATAATTGCCATAGTCTTTGTTTTTGATGAGTTCAATTAATTTAGGAGAAACATCAAATTCATAATCGCCAGGGATGTATTTTTCCATTACACCATCCAAGTAAGTTACAGGGTTGTAGTAAACACCATCTCTAGGTTCATATCCTTTTACTTTACCATAAGTGACTCTCAGTGTGCTATTAGCATCTGGGAATATTCTTGATTCTTTTGTACTTAATTCTAATTGTGCTTTCATATAGTTGCGTTGCAACTCTGTGATTTTTAAATTCAAAGCATCATAAGAAGGAGCTACTTCTTTTAAAAAGGCATCAGCCATAGATTTTACTAAAACAAAAGCAGGATCTTGATTGATTTTGCTAAGTACTGTTTTGGTGTCACCAGTTAGTAATTCTTTAGCGCCTGCATAAGAAGTAAGTTTAGAATTAGAATAGATGTTTTTGGAAAGTTGATTTACATCTATATTGTTCAAAGAAGAAGGTAGAAATTGTTTTGGAGATTTCGTGGTGTATAAAACGAGTAGTTGTTCGAATACTTTTTCGTCTACTATTGGGCTAAAGTCTTTGTAGAAATCCCCTAATCCGTTGTAGAGATTGTTTTTTCTATCGGTAAAGGCTTGTTCTCCTTTAGTGTTTAGAATTTGTTCTAATTGATAGAATTTAAACGCAACAGAAAGTAGTTCGGTGTTTCTAAGTACGGTTTCGTTAAAATAGTCTCTTGCTAGAGCATAAGGCGCAATTTCATTGTAGTATTTTTCGAAGTCACTCAATAGTGTGCCGTATTCTTTTTGTTTGTTGGCTTTAATCACGTTTTCTTGAAACTTCTTTTCTGCTTCTTTCTTTACCGCAACGGCATTCGATTTTTTGATCCCTAAAGTTTCACCTTGCCATTTTTTCCAATAATTAGCCGTCCCAGCGTATTTTGAAGCGTATTGAATTTTGATCGCATTGTCTTTTCTCATGAAGCCATCCGCAACTTTTAGGGCTTGTTCTCTGATTTCTATTCGGGCAGGATTCAATTCGTTTGCAATTTGATTGATCGCAACAGAAGGTAAGTATTCATTGGTTTTTCCTGGATATCCAAAAACCATGGTGAAGTCGTCTTCTGCAATTCCGTCTAAAGAAATTGGTAAGAAATGTTTTGGAGTGTACGGAACATTGTCTTTTGAATAGGCTGCAGGACGATTGTTTTTATCAGCGTAAATTCTGAAAAGTGAAAAATCTCCGGTATGACGTGGCCAAACCCAGTTGTCTGTATCGGAACCAAATTTACCAATTGATGTTGGTGGCGCACCAACTAAACGTACGTCTTTGAAGGTTTCGGTAACAAAAAGCAAGTATTGATTACCGTCGTAAAAGGTGCGAATTTTGTTTTCTTGCCAAGCTTCTTTTGGAAATGAATTGCTTAAAGCGCTAATGTTTTCTTGGATTTTCTTTTGCTTTTCGGCTTCATTTGATAGTGTATTTACGCCTTCCAAAACTTGTTTAGTAACATCTTCAATTTTTACAATAAAGGTAACTACTAAATCTTTGTTAGGTAATTCGTCTTCCATTTTGAATGCCCAAAAACCATCGGCTAAGTAATCGTGTTCGGTACTAGAGTGTGATTGAATCTGTCCGTAGCCACAGTGGTGATTGGTTAATAAAAGTCCTTTTGGTGAAATTACTTCTGAGGTACAACCTCCGTTAAAATGAGGAACAGCATCTTTTAAGCTTGATTTGTTGGTGTCGTAAATGTCTTTAGCAGACATTTTCATACCCAAGCTTTTCATTTCTTTTTCGTTCATCCCTTCTAAAAGAGAAGGAATCCACATGCCGCCTTGTTGGGCATAGGTTTGAAAAACAAAAAGGAGTAAGAGTAGTTTTAAAAATTTCATAGTATTTGTTATGGATTAGAATTGAGTTTTTGAATTTATAAATGGTATTTCATTAATTGTCGTTTGTGAATGGTAAAACCGTTTTTTAAGTACAGTTGTTGTGCTTTTTCATTATGCTCTTCCACTTCTAAATACATTAATCGGAAGTTGTTTTTATGGCAAAATTCTTGAGTAAAAGCAATGGCTTTTTTTCCTATTCCTTTGCCTTGGGCCTTGGGTTGAAGGTATAATTCGTCTAAAAATGCAATTTTACCTTGGTATTCAAAACTAAAAATGAACGTTAGAATCACATAGCCGACTATTTCTTTATTGTATTTTATCAACCAACATTCGCCTAGGTTTTTGTTGGTAATGAATTCTTCAAATAATTTTTTAGCGACTAAAGCGTCAAAAGGGTAGTGGTCTATAGCGTAAAAATCTTTCATGAGTGCTGTAACAGTCTCAATATCTTTTTTTTGTAGTAGCTCAAATTGAATCATAAAATTTGATTTAAAATCGTTGTAGTTGCACCTTTGTTGTTTTGTACATAAATGCTACAAATTTCGCCTTTTTCTTCTCTAGTTGTGGTATTATTTAACAATTCGTTAAATATTAACTCAAGTTCAGGCTTGTTTTTGATGGAAATGCAGCCTTTAATTTTTACTAAAGCTGTCGCTTCTGCAAAATGCGAATAATTAGGGCCAATTACGATTGGAATTCCAAAAGTAGCGGGTTCTAAAATATTATGTACGCCAGGATTTCCAAAACCACCACCTACATAAGCAATGTCGGCATAGCTGTAGATTTTGGTTAAAATCCCAATGGTGTCAATAATAAATACCTGCTTATCCGAGAGTGTTTGGGTTTCTTTTTCAGAAAATAAGACGGTAGACTTTGTGATTAGTGCTTTTAAGTTTGCTATTTGCTCAGCTTTTATATTATGTGGAGCAATAATGAATTTTACGTTTTCGTTGCCGTAATCGTTAATGTATTGGGCGATGATTTCTTCGTCTTTTGGCCACGAACTACCTACAACAACTGTGATTTTGTCATTCTTGAATTCGGATATGAAATCAAGGGTGTTGTCTTTTTCTAAAATGGTACTCACACGGTCAAAACGCGTATCTCCAGAAACCAAAACATTTTGGTGACCAAGGCTTTGCAAGAGTTTTTTGGAAGATTCGTTTTGCACAAAAAAGAATTCAAAAGCGTCTAATGCTTTTCTGTAAAAGCCACCATACCATTTAAAAAACGCTTGGTTTTCTCTAAGAATTCCAGAAATCAAATAGGTTTTGATGTTTCGTTTTTTGAGTTCGTTTAAGTAATTCGGCCAATATTCGTATTTGATAAAGAAAACCAACTCGGGATTTACTAACTCAATGAATTGTTTGGCATTTTTTTGAGTATCCAATGGTAAGTAAACCGTGCAATCAGCCACAGTATTATTCTTTCGTACCTCGTAACCTGAAGGCGAAAAAAAAGTGACGATAATTTTATGAGAAGGAAATTTTTCTTTTAGTTGCTCAATAACTGGAAGTCCTTGTTCGTACTCGCCTAGAGAGGCCGCGTGAAACCAGATCGTTTTGTCGTTGGGCTGAATTTTATCTTTTAGAGTTTCAAAAACAATAGTGCGACCCTTAACAAAAAGCGCCATTTTTGGGCTAAAAAGCGCTACAATTTTTAACAGCAATCCTGCAAGACTAACAATGCAATTGTACAAAAAAAACATATGATTAAATTTTGGCTAAAATACAGTTTCTTTATGGTTTTTCATTGTGCTAAGGCATTAAATGACTATTTTTGTCTCACTTTTTTTCGAAAATAAATCAGGATATTTTCTCTTTATTTTCAAACTTTAAATTATTTTCCAATGAAAAAAATCCAAATGGTTGACTTAAAAAGTCAATATGATAAAATAAAAGACGTAGTAAATAACTCAATTCAAAACGTTTTAGATACCAATGCGTACATCAACGGACCTGAAGTGCATACTTTTCAAAAAGAATTAGAAACGTATTTGGGAGTTAAACACGTCATTCCATGTGCCAATGGTACCGATGCGTTACAAATTGCGATGATGGGATTGGGTTTACAGCCCGGAGACGAAGTAATCACTGCCGATTTTACGTTTGCAGCAACCGTAGAAGTGATTGCATTATTGCAACTTACCCCAGTTTTGGTAGATGTTGAGATGCACAATATGAACATTTCTCTAGAAGCTATCAAAAAAGCCATTACTCCAAAAACCAAAGCGATTGTACCCGTACACTTGTTTGGTCGTGCTGCTAATATGGAAGCGATTATGGCTTTGGCAAAGGAGCATAATTTATACGTAATCGAGGATAATGCACAAGCTATTGGTGCCAATTGCAAATTTTCAGATGGTACCAAAAAGAAAGCGGGAACTATCGGTCATGTAGGAGCGACTTCTTTTTTTCCTTCTAAGAACTTAGGGTGTTATGGTGATGGTGGCGCTATTTTTACTAACGATGATGCTTTGGCACACACCCTTCGTGGTATTGTAAACCACGGAATGTACGAAAGATACCATCACGATGTGGTGGGCGTAAATTCACGTTTGGATAGTATTCAAGCAGCAGTTTTGAATGCCAAATTACCGTTGTTAGATCAATACAACAAAGCGCGTCAAGATGCAGCTCGCAAATATACCTTGGCTTTTCAAGATCACGCTAATATCATTGCGCCAAGTATTTGTGACATCTGTGATTGCCATGTTTTTCATCAATATACCTTACGCATCATCAACGCAGATCGCAATGGATTAATGCAGCATTTGTTGGATAAAGGTATTCCATGTGCTATTTATTATCCAATTCCATTGCACGCACAAAAGGCTTATTTGGATCCAAGATATAAAGAAGAAGATTTTCCAGTTACGAATCAGTTGGTGCAAGAAGTGTTATCTTTACCTATGCATACTGAGCTTGATGATGAGCAAATTAAATTTATTACCGATAGTGTTTTAGAATTTTTAGGATAGTTTTTAGGAGCTATTTCCTGCTGTACGCTGTATCTTGCTTGGTCTCGTAGAAAAAACGAGACCAAGCAAGGATGCCGCTTCCATCAGGGCTAACCCAAACCACACAATTATGAAGATATTGGTTACAGGAGGCTTAGGCTTCATCGGTTCTCACACCGTAGTAGAATTGCAAAACAAAGGATTTGAAGTCCTAATCGTCGATAACTTATACAATTCGTCTATTGACGTTTTACAAAGAATCGAAAGCATATCTGGAATTGCGCCGCATTACAAAAACATCGATATGCGCGACAAAGCAGCCGTGCAGGCGCTCTTCAAAGAATATTCAGATATTGCAGGAGTCATTCATTTTGCAGCTTCCAAAGCTGTAGGAGAAAGCGTTGAGAATCCGTTGTTGTATTACGAAAATAATATTGCAGCCTTAGTGTATCTATTGCAAGAATTGCAACAAAAAGATGCAGCTTCCTTTATATTTAGTTCCTCTTGTACCGTTTACGGTCAGGCCGAAAAAATGCCTATTACCGAAGATGCTCCTGTACAACAACCCATGTCACCTTACGGGAATACCAAAAAAGTAGGAGAAGAAATCATTAGAGATACTGCAAAAGCATCGTCTATCAATGCGATTTTATTGCGCTATTTCAATCCTATTGGAGCCCATCCAAGTGCCGAAATTGGAGAATTGCCAATTGGTGTGCCACAAAATTTGGTCCCATTTATCACGCAAACTGGAATTGGATTGCGCCAAGAATTATCGGTTTTTGGAAATGATTATCCAACGCCTGATGGTACAGCGGTTCGCGATTATATTCACGTAGTTGATTTAGCCAAAGCACACGTTATTGCTCTAGAGCGCTTGTTAGACAAGAAAAATACAGAAAAAGTAGAGACTTTTAACTTAGGAACAGGTAAAGGAAGTTCAGTACTCGAAGTGATTCAGAGTTTTGAGCGCGTAAGTGGTCAAAAATTACCTTATAAAATCATGCCTCGAAGAGAAGGTGATATCACAGAAGCCTATGCGAATACCCATAAAGCCAACACAGTTTTGGGTTGGAAAGCCGAGTCTACGCTCGATGAAGCGATGGCAAGCGCCTGGAAGTGGGAACAGAAAATACGCTCGTAAAAAAGTATTCAGTCATCAGTAAATAGTCATCAGTAAGAAGCACCAAAGTATCCCTTGATAATTTGGTGTTTTTTTCTTTAAAGAACTATTTGTAAATTCGTTAGGTAAAAATATAAAAGAATGAGTGCTAAAAAAATATCCTCAAAATTGCCCAAAGTGGAGGAACCAGCCGTGGTTTATGAATCTTCGCAGGTGAAGCCTAAAGGAATAGATCGAGCAACATTTGATTTCGATACGGAGTTCGCTAATGGATTGACTCCAGAAGAAGCAAAAGAAGAAGCTAAAAGAAGAATTAGAGCGTGGTGGGGAAAATAAAAGTTGTTTTTACCCCCAAAGTAATTGCTGATTTGGATGATTTTGTTCAGATTTTATACAAAAAAGAGTATTTTGGATTTATCGAATCTGCTGAGGAATATGTCTCAAGGATTTATGATGCTACTTTCGAAAGATGTCAACTGGATATACATAAAATAGCTCCGAAAAACATCAGTCATTTAGGCACCTATTATATTTTTTACAAATCGAATAAAAGGACTACTTGGTACATTTTTTTCGAAAAGAAAGCAACTGCTATTTTGATTACTGGAATTAGCAATAATCATTGTGAAGAAGCGAAAGAGTTGTAAATAAAAGAAAAGCCGAATCCTGAGGGATTCGGCTTTTTTGTTACTTTTTAGCAGCTTCTTTCAATTTGTCGGCAGCTTTGTCTAGTTTTTCAGTACTTTTTTCTATCGCTTTATCGGTTTTGGCTTTGAGTGAATCAACCGCTTTTTCAACCTTTACTGTAGCGGTGTCAATTTTTTCCTCTACTTCTGAGGTTACAGCCTCTTTAGCTTCATCCAATTTTGCTTTGGTTTCTTCCTTGCAAGAAACGGTTACCGCAGCTAAAAAAGCCAATCCTAAAATTATTTTTTTCATAATCAATGTGTTTTTATGGGTTGTTATTTTTTTGAAAACTAAAGATAAACAAAAAATCCCCACAAACTTTACGTTTATGAGGATACTGTTGATAAGAATTGCTATCTAAATTCTGAAATTTGCTATCTGAAATTTCTAAGCATTCGCAGTAGCCGCTTCTTTATTGATTTTTCCAATCAGTCCGGTCAATACTTTTCCAGGACCTACTTCGGTAAATAATGTTGCTCCGTCTGCAATCATTTGTTGCACGGATTGTGTCCATTTTACAGGAGCAGTCAACTGAATGATTAAGTTTTTCTTGATTTCGTTAGGGTCAGAAACTGCGCTTGCCGTTACATTTTGGTACACAGGACAAATCGGAGTAGCAAAAGTAGTCGCTTCAATAGCTGCGGCTAATTCTTCTCTAGCTGGCTCCATCATTGGAGAGTGAAAAGCGCCACCAACAGGCAAAATCAACGCTCTTTTAGCACCTGCTTCTTTCATTTTTTCGCAAGCTAACTCTACAGCTTTGTATTCCCCAGAAATCACCAATTGACCAGGACAGTTATAGTTTGCTGCCACCACAACACCATCAATCGAAGCGCAAATGTTTTCTACTATTTTGTCGTCTAAATTCAAAACGGCTGCCATAGTCGAAGGGGTAATTTCGCACGCTTTTTGCATCGCTAATGCTCTTTGAGAAACTAATTTCAATCCGTCTTCAAAAGACAAAGCGCCATTGGCTACCAAGGCAGAGAATTCACCCAAAGAATGTCCAGCGACCATTTCAGGTGCGAAATTTTCTAAAGTTTTGGCCAAAATAACCGAGTGCAAAAATACTGCAGGTTGTGTTACTTTGGTTTCTTTTAGTTGTTCTGCAGTACCTTCAAACATAATATCGGTGATGCGGAAACCTAAAATTTCGTTAGCTTTTTCGAATAATTCTTTGGCAAGTGGAGAGTTCTCATATAAGTCTTTGCCCATTCCTGTGAACTGTGCGCCTTGACCTGGAAAAACGTATGCTTTCATAATAGTATGTTTATGTCGTAAATAATTTTAGTAGCAGCAAAAGTACTATTTTTATGGAATGTAAAAAAAACACTCCTGCCTTTTCTTTTTTACTGGTTGTAACGTTTAAAAAATTAAAAGACTAATAGGTAAATCTCTTCAAATTATGAAAAAAGTAATCTTAGTATTCTTTACAGTTTTTATCGCATTCCTTTTGATTTATTTCGGTTTGCCGGTACTTAACTATGGCTTTTTCAAATTGCCTTTCTTTCTATTATTGTTAATTGGAGTAGTGAGTTTATTTTTTATTAAACTAAAAGTAGACCCGAAAACCCACAAGACAACAGTTTTGAAGGTACCTCACAAGGTATTTTATTACAGTATATTGGTCTTACTTTTTTATGTAACTATTGTCCCATTGTTTACAACGGTAAAAATGTTCAGAAGCGAGGCGTACCAACAATTGCTTGGCAAAGTGCATAAAGGTGAAAAAATTACCCAACATATTGCACCTATCGCCATAGACAAAATCCGTGTAGTCGATGAAGAATTGGCGTATTTATTGGGCGAAAAAATATTAGGCTCGCAACCAGCTTTAGGAAGTCAAGTAGAGTTGGGACATTTTTGCATTCAAAAAGTACAAAACGAATTGTATTGGGTAGCTCCATTGTTGCATTCTGGTTTTTTTAAATGGATTAATAATTCCGAAGGAACTGCGGGTTATGTTATGGTTTCGGCTACTAATGAGCGTGATGTAAAATTGGTTCAGCAAATTGACGGGAAACCTTTAAAAATAAAATACCAACCTTCAGCTTATTTTCAGTCCGAAATTCATCGCCACGCGTATCTTAACGGGTATGCAACCATTGGCTTAACCGATTTTACTTTTGAAATTAATGACGAAGGAAAGCCGTTTTGGGTGATTACAACCTATGACAAAACCATTGGTTTCTCTGGAAATAATGCTACTGGTGTTTTGGTAGTCGATGCACAAAACGGAGCCATTCAAGAATATTCCATTGCCAACACACCAAAATGGGTAGACCGCATACAGCCTATAGATTTTATCGAAGACCAATTAGACGATTGGGGAACGCTAATTCACGGGTATTTTAATTTTTCAAATGAAGACAAATTACAAATCACCGAAGGGATGACTCTGGTGTATGGAAAAGACAATAAATCATATTGGTATACAGGCATCACTTCAACCGGTAAAGACGAATCTGCCGTGGGCTTTGTATTGGTTGATACCCGTACCAAAGAAACCACTTTTTACAAGCAAGGTGGCGCTACCGAATTTGCGGCTCAAAGTTCAGCCCAAGGTAAAGTTCAAGAAAAAGAATATACTGCTTCTATGCCAATTCCATATAACATCAATTCCATTCCTACCTACGTAATGACCTTAAAAGACAAGGGTGGATTGGTCAAAATGTTTGCTATGGTTGCCATTTCTGACTATACGATTGTGGGCGTAGGCAATACGATGCGTGAGACCCTTACTGCATACAAAAATGTGTATAATATGGCCGATAATAAGATTAATCCCAATTCGGTAGCCAATAAAAAAATCATTCAATCGGTGGTGACAAGAATTCAAAACGACGTCAAAAACGGCAATAGTTTTTATTACTTCACCCTGCGAAAATCACCCACTATTTATGTAGGTTCTTCACAAATTTCGAGCGAATTACCAGTAACTGTTGTGGGAGATTCTATCAAAATCACCTATGATTTAGACCTTGAAAAAGTAGTAGATATTTCTAGTTTTCAAAATCTAACCTTGAGCAAGAAGTAAAGCGTTTTATTTATTTTTGTAGTTAAATCATAAAGACAATGCCTTCTGAAAAAGAAAAAATGCTCGCTGGCGAATCCTATCTCAGCAACGACAAACAATTGGTGCAAGAGCGATTGTGGGCCAAGAAAATGCTGCAACAAATCAATGCCGAGTATATCGTAAACGGCAAAACACGCGGATTGTTCAAGCAATTATTACCCAATGCCCACAAGCGTTTGTATATAGAGCCGCCGTTTCATTGCGATTATGGGTACAACATCCACACGGGCGAGAATGTCTATTTCAACCTCAATTGTGTGGTGCTCGATACGATGAAAATCACCATTGGCAACAACGTCTTTTTTGGGCCAGGCGTACATATTTACACCGCCTCGCATCCCTTGGATATTGTCGAACGACGCACCTTCGAGCTGTCCAAACCCGTCACGATTGGCGATGATTGCTGGATTGGCGGCAATACCGTGATTTGCCCCGGAGTGACCATTGGCGACGGTTGCACGATTGGCGCCGGCTCGGTGGTGACCAAGAATATCCCGGCACATTCGCTGGCTGTAGGCAATCCCGCGCGTGTCATTCGAAAATTGCAGTAAACTTTTTTAGGAGCAGAAAGAAGGGGCTTTTTTATAGGTAAAGTCCCGTCATCCGCTGTATCTTTGCGGCCGAACCCCGGCCACAAAGGATGCCGCTACTACCGGGGCTAGAAGGCAAGAAAAGGCTTGATTAGCCAACATCCCAAAAAAATAAAAGAATGAAAGTTATCCTACTTACCCCAATGGAAATCGAAGCCGAGAAAGTGCAAAATGCCTTGCAACGCTTTCCATCTTTACAAAATGACTACCAAATCGTAATCTCAGGTGTGGGAAGAGAAACCACCGCCAAAGCGATGATGCATTTGCCTGCGCACGATTTGTGTGTGTTAATCGGCTTTGCCGCCATCGTAGGAAAACCCGAAAATTTGCCAGCCGAATTGCAATTAGGAATGCCGATTGAAATTACCAATGCTTCTCTTTATGGTTACGAAGGACAATTGTTCGAAAACGGTAAACCTATTTTGACGGAACCCAAAACGAACTTGCTTTGTTTGTCTTCGTTAACTTCGGATAAATTTGTCAAAACCACTAATTTGGCCGAACGCACCGTGGTGAATATGGAAGATTATACCTTTATGTATCTCAAACAACCACAGGATTTTATCGTGCGTATTATTTCAGATTTCTTGCCACACACCCACGAAATCGACTTTTTTGAAGAAGTAAAACCCATTGACTTTTACAAAGCCATCGAAGCTATTGAGAAGGTGTTTTGAGTTATGAGTTATGAATTATAAGTTATGAATTATAAGTTATGAAGTTGTAACAAAAACTAATCGTAGCTTTTAATGCAAAGAGTGATTGCTAAATGAAATCGCTAAATACTTTTCACCCCTCACTTCTCACTCTTCACTTCTCACTCTATTGAAGCAATAATTTCTAGCAATTGTGCTTTCAACGCCTCGTTGGTGATTCCTTTTTCTGCATCAAAATTGGTGGCAAAACTTGGTAACGAAAAAGCACCTTTAACATCGGCTCCTTGGAAAGGAAATCTGTTTTTGGCCATCTCCAAAACCGAAGCACCTCCTCGTGGTCCGGGAGAAGTAGCGAGCAAAAGCGTTGGTTTTTCTTGAAAGGTTTTACCGTTGATGCGGGAAGTCCAATCCAAAATATTTTTGAAAGCAGTCGAATAGGCGCCATTGTGTTCTGCAAAAGAAATGACAATAACATCGGCACCGCCCAGTTTGGTAAGAAAATCGTGCGCTAGTTGCGGAATTCCGGTTTTGGTTTCTTTGTCTATTGAGAAAATGGGCATTTCGTAGTCGTTCAAATCAAAAACTTCAACTGTTGCGTTGGCAAATTGATGTGCGGCATAGGTTGCCAATTGTTTGTTGATAGAGGTCGCGCTAGACGATGCGCCAAAGGCTAGTATTTTTTTCATAATTATCATTTTTCTGATTACTAAGAACTGATCACTGACTACTTTTTTTATTGTTCCATCGGGATTTCCATCACCAAAAATTTAGCAGCTGTTGTTGCTTTGATGTCAATTTCTGGAGTATCCCAAATTCCAAGGGCATCTCTTTTGCTCAGTTTTTCTCCGTTGACTTCTATTTCGCCCTCAATAGTCATAATGTAAAAACCGTTACCTACTTTTTGTAAGGCTAATTTTTTAGAAAAATCGGCATCAAAATCAGACAAATAAAACCAAGCATCTTGATGAATCCATACCCCTGCATCGTCTGGATTTGGCGATAGAATTTGAGCAAAATTGTTTTTTTGCTCGGTAACGTCCAAAGTGATTTGTTGGTAGCGAGGTGCTACATTGCGGTATTTTGGAAACAACCAAATTTGGAATAGCTTGGTTTGTTGGTTCGCATTCGGATTGAATTCACTGTGCTGAATACCCGTTCCGGCGCTCATTACTTGTACATCGCCCGTTTTGATAGTTGCGGCATTGCCCATACTGTCTTTGTGCGCCAAATCGCCTTCTAACGGAATGGTGATGATTTCCATATTATCGTGTGGATGCGTACCAAAGCCCATTCCCGCAGCAACAGTATCGTCGTTCAAAACGCGTAGCATACCAAACTGCACTCTATCGGGGTTGT
The DNA here is from genome assembly GCF_002017945.1 of Flavobacterium sp. LM5. Lineage (NCBI taxonomy): Bacteria > Pseudomonadati > Bacteroidota > Flavobacteriia > Flavobacteriales > Flavobacteriaceae > Flavobacterium > Flavobacterium sp. LM5. Next base: position 927,283 of record NZ_MUFX01000001.1, read on the forward strand.
ACCAACTAGCAAAGCTAAAACTATGATAAGCATTCAACCATCCGTGGTTAGCGTGTCCTCTTGAATCTGCGGTATGTAAAACTGATTTTTTCATCTTCGTATAAATTTAGTGATTACTAGGATACAAAGGTATGCTCGTTGTGAGCAAAAGTCACTTAACCTAGATTAAGAAAAAAATATGACCTCAAAAAAGCAGGGATTGTGGTTTTATAAAAGTAAGTGCGACTTTTGATTCTCGACTTGTGAAGGCTCCTAAGCGGAAGTGTTTCTACTTTGAGGAATGCTCCAGAACCCGATTGGTATGGGTTGATGGGGTTGGGGTAGCTAACCCAAACGACTTACTCCCCGAAATGACTTTGAAAAAAAATGTGGTTTTGGGATTTTAGGTCTTGGATGGTCATTTACATCTTTTTTTGATTACACCTGTCAGGTTTCAAAAAACTGACAGGTGTGATATTACTAACTCCCTGAAATGACTTTGAAAAGGATGCCGTTTTGGGAGCGGAGGTTTTGGGTGGTCATTATGATTAAGTAACGATTTAACTTTATAGTTGTAATTTAATAAACTTATTTACATTATATAAAACTTCAAAGTTATATTTAATATAAATATCTTCATTTTCTATTTTGAATATATTTTTTAAGGTATCATTATCATAAGTAAAATGAAAATTATATTTTGAGTTTTTGGAACGTTGTTTATTTCTTAAAATTCGAGCTATACATTCTTTAGAGGGTAAATTATGTTTATTTTCTCCATTGACGCTAAACAAATAATTATTACAATCAATTAAATTGTAAAGGGCATCACCATTATTTCCTTTACTACCATGATGAGTAACTTTAACCCAGTCACACACTAGTTTATTATCCTGATTAAATCCTAGTTTTGTTAATGATTTAACAATATCAGTGGGGTGTGAATCTGCTAACCAAAGTATTTTATTATTATTATATTCAGTAAGAACCGAAATACTACTTCCATTTTCAACGGAGTCATCTTCTTTCCATTTATCTAAATTGAAATCATCGATAAGTGTTTTGTAGTCATTTTGTTTTGTAGCAACCGGTTCGCTTATTTTTTCATCTTCTTCTCTTTCAAGTAATTTATTACTATCCAAAGGATATTTTGATCTTAAACGATCTAATTTATTAGAAGTTGGTGACAAGATTGTCAACTTTAAACCATATAATTCAATTGGCTCAATCAAATTTGTAATATCATAATCTAAAAGCTTATTGTTTGTTTTTAAATATTCATAGAATACATCTCCCTGGCCTATACTTTTAAATTCACTAATGCTCTTTGCAGATTTATTGACACTATAAATCCTAGGCGGGTTGTAAAAATATTGTTTAACAATATCACTATATTCCCTATCATTGATAGTATCAATATATTTAACTACACCGCCAATGTGGTCATCGTGGATATGTGAAATAATCCATAAATCAATGATTTCATTATTGACAACAATATTCTGAATTTCATTTTCTAAAACATGACGAAATGTTCTTTCATAACCTGAATCAATAAAAACGTTATGATATTTATTATCATTCCCCAAAAACCTAATACATGAAGCATCTCCACATTCTGCTTGAAAAAATTTGATTTCCATATTTTAATCTCTTTCAAATGAAACCATTTTACCTTTTATTTCACCATTTTCTATAGAATAGACACCACTTAATTCCTTATAATAATTATTATTACTTCTTGAATTATATGAACTTTTCTCTCCTAAAACAGTCCAAATTACGTCTAAATTATTATGAATCAAGAACTCTAAAAATTCTTTCTTTTTTATAAGTAATCCTTTGTAATTCTTATTTGTTACAATAATTTCATTAAATTGATTTTTAAATTCACCATCAATTGGCGCATATTGTAAATTCATACCCTCAAAAATTGTTTTGCAAGGCATATCATAACTAAATTGAGCACCAGATTTATCATCGCTCATATTACTAACGGCATTTGTAGAGGCAATAATAACTTTTAGGTTTGTATCTCGTATCGCACTCCATTTTAATTCTTCATCACTATCAAAATAGGCTGGTGACCAAAATTTTTCCCGATTTATCAAATGACTATGGTCACTACTTTCAGGCATCCAATTACCCCAAAAATTTTGTTGAGCAAGCCAATTAATTATTTTCTTTTTATGATTCTTATTAACTAAATAACCTTGTATTTTATAAAAAAATTCTTTTCGTTGAACTTCATATTTGTCTTGTCCTATAGGCTTTGGTTCGTCCCAAGAAGTAAACTTCTTTAAGTAAATCCAATCCTTATTATCTAAATCTTTTTTTTCTAAAACATCTTTAAGGTTTGGTAAATCTTCTAATTTTTCAATCCATTCAGAGTTTGGTTGATTCCAATATTTATAATCTAAATCTTCCCACCATTCTTTTTTTTCATTTAGAATACCTAAATCATCATTTTCTTCATCTTCTTCAATGTTTTTCACTATAAATGCAGGGTCAATGTCTCTAATGTACAATTGCCAAGCTCCTTTGTAGAACTCATATTTTTTATCGCTACTCCAACTAAATTTATTGAGCTTATAATTATCCGAAATCATTGCAAGAATTTCAAATAATGCTATTTGTTGGTATTTTTTTCCAATTCGGTCAATTTTATTATCATTTCTATAATTGTATCTGCTAACTTGATCATCATAGTCACCGTGCCATTTATGGTTGTAACCAAGTTTAAATACTCTGTCAATTATCCAATATTTAAAAGAAGTAATGTTAGTTTTGCCTAGCTTCCAATTTTTATATTCGTTTTTGGCTTCTAGATAAGGTAGGACTTTGTTTATTACAAGGGCTTTTTCTTCATTTACAAATGTACTGTCAATAAATTCTAGACATTTACTTACCAAATCTTCCAATGACTTTATATGCGCATTGTATTTGTCAATCCCAAAATCATTTCTAAAGCGGTATTGGTTTTCTTTAGACTGAGCCTTTGTTTTAAATATTGAAATTATTGTATTTAAAAACTTCCTTTTATTTTTATCTAATGAATTATAGAACAATTTATACTCAACTTCAAATGTAAAACTTGTGGGTGCAAAGTCATCTAAACATCCATCAATATGCTTACTAAAATCTCCAAATCCAGTAACAGAATGATAAATTCGATTATTCATTAATCTGTAATCTCTTTTTGCTTCGTTGCCATTATTAGGAAAATTATATTTTAATACTTCTTCTTTTGAAGGCAATCTCTCTGGAAGATTGCTTTTATACGGAGGTTTAATGAGATTTGTATCTATTTTAATCTTTGGATTTTTATAAATTGCATATTCAATTGTATTTCGAGCATAATCTCGCAATAAAATATGCTTTGGAGGATTTCCTTTTTTAAAAACCGACTTATAAACAAACATTCCTATTTTATTAATTGAATCAATGTTTTCAGTTCTTAAAATACATCCATAGGCTATAGCATATAACCGTTCTGAAATATATAAATCATCAATTCTTTTAAACTTCTTCAATATTTGTATCAAGGCGTCTGGTTGTTGTTCCAAAAGATTGACCATAGCTTTGGTTGTTTGATCTCTTAATTTACGGTTAGTACTTGATAAAACCCAAGTTAATGTTTGTGCAGTAAGTTTTGTAGTCTCAAAGTCTAATTTACTTGAAATATCCGGAGTCCAAGCCCAATCTATTAATCTGCGAATAGGACATGCAGTATTATCGTCATTATATCCGCTATAATACCTTAAATGTTGTTGCCAAAAGCTATCCCTTTGAGGCATTCTATAGCTTTTTAAAATTCTAAATAGCCTATCACTATTAAAAGGATGACCTATAACTGTAGATAATTCAGTCAGTTTGTAAAAATAATCATCATCCGAGATGCGAAAGTATTCTCCTCTAAACCAATTGACTAATTTTTCATTATCAATACTCTCAATTTTTCTCCAATTCAAGCTGTCTAATAAAAACCTGTTTAATTCACCAATGACGTGGTGTTTATGAAGTTTATCTTCATCACATTCAAAATACCAATTAAAAACTTCAAAAATTTCAAGATTAAATTTTTCGGGTAATAATATAGAAAATGCTTCTAAAATTCCGTCATTGTACCAATATCCATTTCTATCTGAAAGTAACTTTCCAAATTCATTTTCTTTTTTAAATAACTCAATAACTTCAGATTGATTTTCAAATTTCTTTAATAATTCATCAGCAACGTAAAAGTCTCCAAATCGCTGATAAGCAAAGTATAAAATTTCTTCTGTTTGATTACTTTTATAGTTTCGTTGTGGATTTGTAATAAATATGTTTTCTTCAATCAAATCATTTAGTAAAAGTTTATTGTCTGGAAACTCTACTTTTAGTAAATTCTTTACATCTTTTAGAAGTAATAATTTGTTTTCATTATTATAATTTGCAAAAGCAACTTTATGAATTGCATCAAGGACAACATTAGAATATTTATACTCTTCACGTTTTTTCTGGAACTTTAAATTAATTGAATCAATGTAAATTTCAAATATTTTGCTAACACCTTGAAAACCTTGAGGGAAATTTTTATCTGGCGTATCTTTAATAGCATTACAGATTAGTTGCAAAAACAATGGTTTTGTAAATTCGGGTGCAAGTATCGGAAAATGTGGTTGTTTTAGATCGTGAAATTCACAAAATAATTTTAGTGCTGCATATTCATTTCCCTTGAAACCTTCGTGGTTTTTAAAGGTTATAACAGAGTTGTTTTTTACATTTTCAGGGATTACAAAATCCAAATAGGTTGTTCTAATAGTTAAAACTAAACCAACAAAAGGGTATTCATGAAATTCATTTATAAAACCAGCAATTTGTGATTCCCACAAATTTGCTCCAGCACCTTCATTTATAGCATCAATCAATACTAAAACTCTCGAACCAATATGTTTCCCTATGTTATTTAAAGTTTCTAACAGTTGCTTATTTGTACAAGAAATTGATAAGCTAGAATTGATGTTTTCCCAAATATTTTTGCTATCCACAAAATGCTGTCCTAGTAATAACAATGTTGGTAAATTCCTTTCGATTCTTGTTTTTGCTATATCCCCGAGTAAATGAGATTTTCCATTTCCAGCATCTCCTTTGATTATTAGATAAGGATTATTAGCTAAATTGACATTTACTTTATTCGATATATTATCAATAAATTCATTACTATCTTGCTCAATCTCTCTTAATCGACTGATTTCTTGTTCGTAAGGAGACCGATAATTATAATCTTTTGGGATATCTTTGTTTTTTTTCTCTTCCTCCCATTGTAATTTGTAAAGTTCAGTTGTTTTAACTTCAATTTCTTCATTGATTTTGTCTATAGAATTGAATATCCAATTCATTTCTATTTTTTCAGTAACAGAATTTTCTTGTTTCTTAATCCAATGGGTTACTTTTTGTTTTAGTTCAACATAATCAGATTCAGTTTTATCAAGATGAATATTATTCGTTATTTTTCTATAGCCTTTTTCTATAACCCATTTATCAACTATGTTTAAAAAACGTTTAAAGAATAAATTATCTTTTGCAATATCATTGAAAATTTTTGCAATAGGTAATTGAAAATTTAAATCTTTATTAAATCGTGGACCTAAATTTTTAATTGCATTTTGTATGTGTTTATTAAAAAAATCGGGAGTTAATCCGTAATTTCCAAAATAACTAAAAGATATTTTTTGTAAATAATTTATATCTAATAATTCATTAATTGTTTCAACATATTGGCAATAGATTACTTTTCCTTTTTCTTCAGGTCGGAATCTAGTAAAAATACCATAGAGATAAATCTCTTTTCCAGCTATTAAAAATATCGGACTTCCAGAAAATCCTTGAGTAGAATACGCTGAATACGCTTCATTTAATTCGATTTGAAATCTATCATTTTCAAAATGTTGCAACCAAGTCGGATATAATACGGCAATTTCCTCTCCCAAAGTAGCTTTCGGAAAGCCTTTTGTTATGAAACCACTGTAAGTACTTCTTTCTTTTACAGAAGATATTTTAGGAATTTCTCCAATTATACCTTCAACTTCTTTTTTATCTAAAATTAAAACAGCAACATCTTTTTTTTCAGATGTAAATAGTAAGTCTGAATCTACTTGAACTTTAATTGTCTCATAATCGGAGAAATTCGACTTTAATAAATCGATATAGATTTCATTTCTTTGGTTCTGGAACTGATCTGCATCTGTAAACAAACAATGTGAAGCTGTCAGTATATAAACTTTGTCTTTGAAGTTATCCTGATAGTATATGACACCACTACCGATATAGTTATCGTCACTAGCTTTTAGCCTTACTGTAATTCTAGAAATTGTTTTATCTAAAGATGAATTAATCATAAAGATTTATTTTATTTAAACGTATCTCAAAATATCTACTCAGATAGTTTATTAATTTTTTAATTGATTTCTAAAAACCCCATCCAACTCCTCACTCATCTTCTTCCCACTTCTCAACTTACTCGCATTCTCCTGATTAAACTGTATCGTTTCTATCAAAAAATCAGTGATCAAGGTTTCTTTTGGGTGTAAGTAACTTTCGTCTTGGTGGGCTTTTAGTTGCATTAATTCTTTTATTTTATCTTGTATGTTTTGTGGCGCAATGGGCAGCAAGTCGGCAAAAGCAACGGGCGGAAAGCTGATGTTTTCTATAATCCATTTTCCGGCTAAGGCGGTGCGTAACGCATAAAAATAACTTTTTAGTTTTACCTCATCTTGCTCGCATACGGCCATGAATTTTTTGGTCGTGCCCAAATAATGGTGCAAACAGGCGATAGGCGAGAAGCAGTCTTTGGCCAAAGCACGCATTTGGGTAGCAAACGTCTCATTTTCATAATACACCACCGGCGAGTACAGCCACTCCAGCAAAGGTGCATTGCTTTTGGCTAATAATTGTACGGTTTTCCGTAAATCCCAACCGCTACCGTCTAAATCGTCTTCGGTCATGAACTCAATCACATCGTGTTGTTCCCAAAGCGAGAGGTAATAGTCCAAATCGTGGCGGTATATAAAACGTATGTCGTAATCGCTATCGGGCGAGGCAAAGCCCCAGGCACGACTGCCAGATTCTACCGCATAGAGTAGGGTCACGCCTTTTTCGTGTTCTATTTGTTGTAATTTATGGAGGATTTTATCTTTCATTTCTATTTTATAAATTAACAAATAATAAAAGACAAATTCGCAAAAAAGAGATGCGAATTTGTCTTTTAAAACTAATCTTCTCTACTTCCGTCATCAGCCATTCGTACCATTTTTGGGGTGAATTTTGCGACAACTTCAAGCAGTTCTTGTTGAGCAGCCATTACTTGATGAATGTCTTTGTAGGCCATTGGGGCTTCGTCTAGTCCTGCGCCAATAAGCGTTACGCCTTGATCTTTCAGGATGGTTTGCATTTGGTTTGGAGTGATAGTTTTGATGGCTTGCGTACGGCTCATTTGTCTACCAGCACCGTGTGAGGCGGAGTTGATGGCATTTTCCTCGCCTTTTCCTCTAACCAAAAATCCTGGCGCGGTCATACTACCAGGAATAATTCCCATCACGCCTTTTGCTGCAGGAGTTGCACCTTTTCTATGTACAATTACTTCTTCGCCATTCCAGATTTCTTTCCAAGCAAAGTTGTGATGGTTTTCGACTTTTGTCAAAACTTCTGCACCTAGAGCCTGCTGTATTTTGTTATGGATAATCTCGTGACAAGCCGAGGCATAGTCACCAGCCAAATTCATCGCTAGCCAATATTCTTGACCCAATTGGGAATTTAGGTCTAAATAGGCCAAGTTTTTTGCCACGTCTGGAAGTTTACAAACTTCTTTGGCAATTTTGGTATACTGTCCCGCAATGGTTGCGCCCATTCCACGTGAACCAGAATGCGTTAACAAAGCCACATATTTTCCTTTTGGAATATTCAAAAGGACATCGTCTTGTTCAAACTCGATAATTCCAAATTCCACAAAATGGTTTCCACCACCAGAAGAACCCAATTGCGACCAAGCTTTGTCTTTTAAATTTTTCACAAACGGATTCAGATTGAAAGCATCATTTTCTAAAACTGCATGATCTGATTTGTATTGTCCATGAAAGCCATGTCCTGCACCAAACTTAGTATGAGCAATCAATTCTCTTTTGAATTTTGCTTCGTTCTCATAATAAAAAGCCTCTGGAATATCATAGACCGACAATGCCATTCTGCACCCAATATCGACTCCCACACCATAAGGAATAATGGCATTTTTGGTGGCTAGGACTCCGCCAATGGGCAATCCGTAACCTTGATGCGCATCTGGCATTAAAGCACCTGCAACGGTAACGGGAAGTTTCATCGCGACTTCCATTTGTTTTCTGGCACCCTCTTCGATATATTCTAATCCATAAGCGGAATACGCAGTTGGATTTTGGTTTAGAGCGATAAAATCTTCTGGTTTTTCATTGGCTTTCTCGATTAGTGCAACAGCCAATGAGCTGAAAATTGTATCTTCTACATATTGTTCTGGAGTTTCTAATACATTTTTGAAATGTGCTATCATTTCATCTCTTGTGAATCCATTTCTTTTACTGTTTATTTTTAAAGCGATTCCGATTGTTTTTCCTTCAGGGAATCCAAGTGCTTTTATATCGTTTCCTGTTATGGGTGTTTTCATTTTTATTTTCTTTCAAAGGAGCAAAGACTTATAATAATAAAGGGTCTTTACTGCTCTATAGTTATTTTAATACAAACCGTCCACCATTTTCTTGCTGTAGTAGCAAAATTTCATGAATTCGATTTATTTCATCTATAATTGGTTTTATTTCATATTCAACATTGAGCATCTTAAAAACTTGTTTATCATAAAAATATGCTCTAAAAAATATTCTTGAATCATCTACATAAGTTATTGGTCCCACATATTTCGGCATTACTATTCCATTAGTAAATTTTTTTAAAAAATCATCTAATTTTTCATCAAAATGTTCAATATGATTTCGCATATCTCGATTTTTTAAAACACTTGAATCTCTAATGCCATATACTTCGCACAACTTTTTCCCTCTAATTTTATAATTTGCAATATTCTTTGAAGGCCAAAAAAATCGTGAAATTCCTGCTATATTAACAATGATATTTTGAAATATATCTAGAATTGCATCGTCATTTTTACAATCATGATTCCCGTTTTTCCAAATTTCGTTTAATGATTCAACATCATTCAAAATTGCACGTGTTTTATTTAACAAAGATTCTATATAGAAAACTTCATTAAAAGGATGGATTTCAAATTCAGAACTTCCCATGTTTTGTCAATTTATTTTTATAAAGATTCAATTATTACTGTGAATTTTTTCTCAACTTTTTTTAAAATTAATAATTTTTAAAAGAGGTAATGTTTAGGAATGGGTTTATATTCTTTGGACGAAGTATCCATTTCCTGACGACACTCTTTTTAGAGCAATATACTATAAGTGATATTTTAGGATTCGAACCTAATTAAATCAACCAACGAAGTAGCACTTATATACGGCATCTAATATAAAAAGAAGTAAAAAGCAATAAGAGAAACGGGGCATGTCTTGCCAGAGTCGAACTGGATAACCTTGCTGATTTTACAACTTCGCTATTCCTCCCCAAATTTGGACGAAGTAACTCTTATTTACGACATTCTTTTTTATTTATAAAACAAGACAACATTCAAAAAGATATTTCTGCTCTACCAACTGAGCTACATTTCTATTTTTATTATATTTCAGATATGATAGGAATCGAACCTATGACACGAAGGAATTCTTTTTTACGGCACTTGTTTTTTTATTTTCAATGAACATTTCTATTGCAAAGATTCAAATACTACTGCGCAATAATTTTACGCAGTAGATTTTTTTCTACAATTCTATTCGATTAATATAATTCAATGCACTGTTTTTATCCTCTAAAGCATTTAAAACATCAAATACCTTATCTGACCAGCCGGCTATTAAATACACATCTTTTTTTTCGATGTTTATTGGTGTTTGACCATAACCTGCCAAATCAAATAAATACAATTTAGCATTTGGTGCGATAGTTTTATATCGGTTCCAGGAATTTGCAAATGAATTGTTTGTCGAATTGCTATTCCACATTTGAACATCTGTAAACAACATTATTTTATCAGCTATTTCTTTTCGATTTATTAAATCTTCCAAAACCAAATAACCATTTGTTGCGTAACCGACTTCACCTTCACGTTTATAGTATTCATTTACATTTGACAATATGCTTCGTTTTTGCATGTTGATTATTTTCCATCGATCACCAAACATACCGCTAACGACATTTTTACAACGGTTCTGCATCAACATACCCAACATCAAACCAATATCGTAAAGCATTACTTTACTTTTTGGAGAAATATTTTTTTGCATCGAACCTGAAACATCACAAGCAATCACAACAGATGTATTGATGTCAAAACCTTTTATATTTTGCGCACTTATCATAACAGCATCTTCCAAAGCATCCAAAACCATCGAAGTATATTTCAACTTCAATTCTTTCAATTCACGATAAGCAGCTAAAAATCGAAATGGCAATTGTTTTGAATTCAAAACCGCTTTTTCATTAGTAAGGTAATCACATACTTTCATTATATGAAAACCAGAAACATTTGCTTCTAATATATTACGCAAATTACGCATCAAAGCCATATAGCCAATTTTGTTGCTGTCTATCAATTCCTCCCATTTTTGAGTGAAGGCTTTTTGCTTTTCGGTTTCGTTAGCATACTTAAATTGACCCAAATTTGACAACTCAGTTTCCCAAGTATAAGGTGTCTGCAAAGTATTATTTACAATTTTATTGAATAATATTTGCTGTGCTTCATCTTTTGCCTTTGGGTGTACCAAAAACAAAGCATCTTTCAATTTCACAGCACCGTCCCGATTGTATTTTGATAATTGGTATTCATCAAATTTATTGAAAGAAACTGCCAAACCTTTTTGTATTTGTTTAGACAAACGGTTCAATTTTTTAACATCATTGCGATTATTTGCCATTTGATAATACGCCAACAATTCGGTTATCTCATCGGCACGCTGTATTACATGAGAAATCATTTTACTGATCAAAGAATCACCGGAATATATTTTGGCCAATTCAACAACCAAAACCAATGGCACCGAACGCATATGCATTTCATTTCGGACATAAACCGCCAATTTTGCTACGAATACTCGATTGCTTTTTTGGATTAAACTTTTGATTCTTTCCAAACGATCGGTGTCTTTTTCATAGAAAGAAGTATTTAAACTTGTTGTTACAACAGCTGCATACAATTCATATTCTGGAGTTAATGGAAAAGCAATAGTATTTTCATAATTAACAATGGTATTTTTCTGTTTGGTTAAAAAATTGAATTTCATAATTTCTAGTTTTAAAATTAAACAATCATTTGTTGTTTCTTTTTGATGGTACAAAGATTTTAGAACTACTACGCAATTATTTTGCGTAGCAAAAAAGAAATTGTATTTTTGAGCAAAGAAGACTTATGAATTTGCAAGAAAGACATTCTGAATTGTTAGTTTCAATTGGTGTAAATCATAATGAAATTAGCGGTTTATGGCTGGATTTAGAAAAAGCTTATTTAGGACAATCGCGACACTATCATAATTTGAACCATGTACAGGAAATGATTGAATTGTTTGATATTTATCATAGTTACCTCAAAAAGCCTAATAAGGTTTTGTATAGTATTTTCTACCACGACTATGTTTATAAAGCGACTCGAAAAGACAACGAATTGAAAAGTGCTAACCACGCTTTGTCTATTTTGGGAGAGCACGTGACTATGGATGAACAATTGGTTTTTGAAGCCATTTGTGCGACACAATTCCATCAGCATAATGAGATAGAAGACATCAACTGGTTGATTGATTTTGATTTGAAAATACTTTCTAAAGACTGGGAAGCGTATCAAATCTATTGCAGTCAGATTCGGAAAGAATACCGCATGTATCCTGATTTTTTATACAAACCCGGAAGAAAAAAAGCTTTGGAACATTTTTTAGAAAATGAATTTATCTTTCGAACGGAAACCTTTCGAAGTTTGTATGAGGAAAAAGCAAGAACCAATATTAAAAAAGAGATTTCTTTAGTAACGTGACTGCGTGAGGGATGGAAACGGCATCCTATTGTGGCGGGGTTCGCCACAATAGATATAGTGTACAGCCCGACCCTTGGGGCACGCTCAAAACAAATCAATGCAACGATGGCTCAAAATAAAAACGCTTTAATTCGTTATAAAACTATCGATAAATGCCTGCAAAACCAATATAGAACTTGGACTTTGGAGGATTTAATAGCTTCGGTTAGCGATGCTTTGTATGAATATGAAGGCAAAGAAAATCCAGTGAGCAAGCGAACCCTGCAATTGGATATTCAAATGATGCGGAGTGAGAAATTGGGCTACAATGCACCTATTGTGGTGTATGATAAAAAGTTTTACAAGTACGAAGACGAAGATTTTTCGATAACTGATATTCCGCTCACAGAAACGGATATTAATGTGTTGAGTGAAACGGTTTCGATGTTAAAGCAGTTCAAGGATTTTTCTTTATTTAATGATGTTTCGGATATTTTACAGCGGTTAGAAGACAAAATTTATGCTGAGAAGTCGAATACACAACCCGTAATTCATTTGGATAAAAACGAAAATTTAAAAGGATTGCATTTTTTAGATGAGTTGTATCAAGCAATCATTAAGAAAGTGGTTTTAAAAATACGTTACAAATCATTCAAGTCTAGAGAGGAAAGTGAATTTTTATTTCACGCATTCATACTGAAAGAGTTTAATAATAGATGGTTTTTGGTGGGTAGAAAAAAGAAATCACAACCTATTACCAACTTGGCCTTAGACAGAATAATTGCGATTGATTATGATTTTCAAACCCCTTATATTGACGAAGTATTTGACGCTGATCGTTATTATAAAAACACTATTGGAGTCACTGTAAATTCGGGAATACAAGCCAGAAAAATTGAACTTTGGATTGACAAAATCAATGCACCTTATGTGATAACGAAACCCCTTCATGCTACGCAGCGCCTTATTACAACCAATGCTGATGGTAGTATAATAATCCATTTGTTAATCATTGTAAATTATGAATTCGAACGCCTATTGTTGGGTTTTGGTAAAGGTCTAGAAGTCCTAAAGCCGGAAGGTCTGCGTAATAGAATGAAGCAGATTTTAATAGGTGCTCTTGAAAATTACGAAGAGAATGAATCACTTCTTCAATAACCGACTCTTCATTTTACTAAAGAATTCAGGTGTTACGCCAATGTAGGAAGCGATGTGTTTTTGAGGGAGTTTGTGAATTAAAGTGGGGTATTTTTTGCAGAATTTTTCGTAGCGTTCCTCAGCGGTCAAGCTCAAATTATCCATCAAGCGCTCTTGGTGAGTTACTAAGGAATTCTCGGCGAGTATTCTGAAAAAGCGTTCCAATTTTGGGATGGCTTTATAGAGTTCTTGATGGTTTTCTTTGGTTATGGTAACTATTTCAGCATCTTCTAGGACTTCGATAAAAAGATTGCCTGGTTTTCCAGAAATGTAACTGTACATATCGCCCATCCACCAACCTTCGCAGGCAAAATGCAATACGTGTTCGATAATATTATCGTTGATATTGAAGCTTCTCAAAATCCCAGAATTGACAAAATAAGTACTATCGGCCACTTTACCTGCGTGCAACAAAACCGATTTGGCTTTTTGTTGTTGAGTCGTTGTTTTGGACAAAAATAAGGCCTCTTCCTCAGGGGTTAAGGCCACGTGTTTGGCAATATTTTGAAGAATTAAAGCCATTTATTTTACTTCGGGTAACAATTTGAAATACGTCACCTTAAAGCGATTGTCTACAATTTCACCAATTACTTCAGCTTTTCTCACTTTGGCACAAAAGCCTTCTGCTGCATGCGCATCGCCGTGTTTGTCAATGTGTGTACCGTCTACGAAATAAGACTTTCCGTTGATGCGAACGGCTAAATCACACTCTTTTCCTTCCATACCAAATTGGCATTGCCCACAAGAAGCTTCTACAATTTGTTTCTTAGGGGTTTCTTTTTTTTCTTGTGCTGTTACAGCAAAACTTACGAATACCAGAATAAGAGTTATAATTTTTTTCATAAACGAAATAAAAATAGGGTTAGATTTTTTCAAAAATAGGAATAAAAAAGGACAGCTCGCAAGCTGTCCGTACATTATTTAATGAAAGTGATCTTCCTCGATTTCGAATTCGGCGTCTTTTTCCCAAATCTCCATTTCGCAGGGTTTGCAATTGAATTTGAGTTTGTATTCCAATTCACCTTGTTTTAATACCAATGGTTCTTTTACTTTTTTGTCCATATTTTCTCGATGGTATTTTGGACAACGTTCCAATTCGTATTTGATACAATATTTCGTAGTCATTACTCTGGATTTTCCAGGATCCCATTGCAGTTCAAAGGCTTTTTCGATTTCGGTAACGCCGTGACGTTCGTAGAATTTACGGGCTAGTTTGTTCGAAACATTGTACATAAAATCTAGCTTGGTTTCAGGGAAAGGATGGTCTGTTTTTACCAATTGATGTTCTTCGCGATGGTAGTTTTTCAAACGAATCTCGGATAATTGTTCCAAAACGGTGCGTCGCATTTCGTTGATTTTGGAAATTGGCAAGAACCAATTCTCAGTGAACAAAATAGTGATCTCATCTACTGTGTAAGGAGTGAAACCAGTTTTGGCTAAATTGATTTTGAAATTATCAGCGAGTGATTCGTTGTTTTTGGTCGTTTCTTTGGCATGAACCAAGCTAACACTGCTTACGTTGCCATCTTCGTCGGTGGCAATTAATTCAAATCCATTTTCATTCTCGGTCAACAATAAATCCGTATGTATTTTACGAATCGCACTGTCTTCACGAGCTACTAATTTGATAAAAGCCGCATCATTATTACGATAAATAAACGTACCGTCTTTGATTTCTTTCAACACATTAGGATACGCCAAACCATTTTCAACTTTGTTGATGTATAATCCCTCGGCTTCTTTATTTTCATTAATAAAACAAAGGCCATCACCGTTGTTTAGGAATTCGCCGTTTTCGATTTCGTAGGCATTTCCAACGGTTTTAATCAATTTACCAATGTATTGTCCTTTCGATTTTGGGCTTTCCCAAGAACCAATGGACTGATGTCTTTCGTTGACAAAATAATCGGTATAACCACGGTTAAAGGTTTTGTTCAAAGCGGAATCAAAAGTGTAGGTACAAGTTCCAGAAGAAGCTTTGGTGTATTTGTCATAACCATCTCCTTCTAAGAAAGCGTCTAATTTTTGACGTAAATACGAAACGTTATTTTTTACATATACAATATCTTTCAAACGACCTTCGATTTTGAAAGAGCAAATTCCTGCTTCCACTAAATTTGGAATTTGGTCCGAAACGTCAAAATCCTTAATCGAAAGTAAATGACTGTTTTTGATTAAAGTCTCGCCATTGCCATCGATAAGGTTGTAGGGTAAACGACAGTTTTGGGCACATGAACCACGATTGGCAGAACGTTCTCCATTGGCTACACTCATATAACAGTTGCCGCTGAACGACACACAAAGTGCTCCAGTCACAAAAAACTCTAGTTCTACATCGGCTGTGTCTGCAATTTCTTTGATTTGGTGTAAATTCAATTCACGAGCCAAAACCACGCGTTTCATTCCCGCATCTTTTAAGAATTTGATTTTGTGTGGGTCGCGGTTGTTGGCTTGCGTACTGGCGTGTAAAACGATAGGAGGTAAGTCCATTTCCATAATGGCCATGTCTTGAACAATCAAGGCATCAACTCCAATATCGTAGAGTTTCCAAATCATTTGGCGGCATTCTTCCAATTCGTTATCGTACAAAATAGTATTGATTACAACAAAAACTTGCACGTTAAAAAGATGCGCATATTTTACTAATTCGGCAATATCATTAATGGAATTGGTGGCGTTAGAACGTGCTCCAAATTTTGGTGCTCCAATATACAGTGCGTCTGCTCCTGCATTGATGGCCGCCATACCATGAATTAAATCTTTGGCGGGAGCGAGTATTTCAATTTTCTTCTTCATTACTACAACTTTAGCTTTTTATCGGTTAGTGAAAAAAAGTGTGCAAAGGTCTTATAAAAAATTTAAGATTTCTAATTCAGGAATAGATTTTTTTCGGAATAAATGTATCGAAGTATTGGTTTCATTTATTGGTCCATTGATTTTACAAAAAAAAGCCTCAAGAATGATCCTTGAGGCTTAGTGTAAAAATATAACTTTGGTTTATCCAGCCAAAGCGTCTTTGATTCTTTTTAAAGCTTCGGTTAATACAGCTTCGCTGGTAGCGTAAGAGAAACGAATACAATTTGGATTTCCAAAAGCGTCACCTGTTACGGTTGCTACGCAAGCTTCGGCCAAAAGATACATCGAAACGTCGTTAGCGTCTTTTATTTCAGTTCCTCTTAGTGTTTTTCCGAAGAAAGAAGAAACGTCAGGGAATACATAAAAAGCGCCTTCAGGAACATTGATTTTGATGCCAGGAATTTCTTTTAATAGTCCCACCACTAAATCTCTACGACTGTGGAACGCTTGTACCATTTCGTTAAGTACTGATGGATCGGCATCAAGAGCCGTGATGGTAGCGCGCTGTGCAATACTGTTAGCACCAGACGTCACTTGACCTTGGATTTTAGTACATGCTTTGGCGATAAATTCTGGGGCACCAATGTAGCCAATTCTCCAGCCTGTCATAGCAAAAGCTTTAGCCACACCATTAACGGTAATGGTTTTTTCTAACATGCCAGGGATAGAGGCGATGCTACAAAAAGTTCCTGAGAAATTAATGTGCTCATAGATTTCGTCTGCTACCACATAAATATTTGGGTGTTTTTCTAATACTTTGGCCAATGCAGTCAATTCTTCTCGGCTGTAAACGGATCCAGAAGGGTTGCAAGGTGAAGAAAACCACATCATTTTTGTTTTAGGAGTGATGGCTGCTTCTAATTGTTCTGGGGTGATTTTGAAATCGGTTTCTACTGAAGTCGGAACTTCTACAGGTACACCACCTGATAATTTCACAATTTCGAAATAAGAAACCCAGTAAGGTGCAGGCAAAATCACTTCGTCACCATCGTTTAACATCACTTGGGCAATGTTGTACAATGATTGTTTGGCCCCCGTTGAAACTACAATTTGAGTTGGTTTATAGTCTAAATCATTGTCTCTTTTGAATTTTCTGCAAATAGCTTCTTTTAATTCTTGATATCCATCTACAGGAGAATAGGTGCTGTAGTTTTCGTCGATGGCCTTTTTTGCAGCTTCTTTTATAAAATCAGGAGTGTTAAAGTCAGGTTCTCCTAAACTTAAACTGATAATGTCTTTTCCTTGTGCTTTTAATTCTCTTGCTAAGGCTGCCATCGCCAGAGTTTGCGAGGTAGCAAGGTTGTTAATCCTGTCTGAAAGTGGGTTCATTGTTATAGTAAATAGATATTAGTTTGTCTTAGTTTTGGTATTCGAGACCTAGGCTAGTTCTGGTTTGGTACCAAGGTCTTTCAAGTGCTTGAAGTGAGCAATTACAGCACTTGTCATTGTTTTGTATTCGTAATAAGGAAGGTTGCATTCTTTAGCCGTTTCCTTTACTATTTTAGCAATTTTACTATAGTGAATATGACTGATGTTTGGAAAAATATGATGCTCAATTTGGTGATTTAGTCCTCCAGTGTACCAGTTGATAAGCCAGTTTTTTGGCGCAAAATTGGTTGTAGTGAATAATTGGTGAATAGCCCAAGTATTTTCTATTTCTCCGTTTTCATTTGGTAGCGGATTGGTAGTTTCTTCTACTACGTGAGCCAATTGAAAGACAACACTCAAGATTAATCCTGCGGTGTAATGCATTACAAAAAAGCCAATCAATACTTTCCACCAAGTAATTCCAATGACCATTGGCAATACAATCCAAATGGATACATAAATCATTTTGGTAATGATTAAAGTGGTCCACAATATTTTAGGGCTTTTAGGTGTGCCATAGGATAATTTACGTTTCAAGTAACTTTTCATCTGTTTGAAATCGGTGGTAATGGCCCAATTGAACGTCAATAAACCGTACAAGAAAATAGAGTAGTAGTGCTGAAAACGGTGGAATTTTTGCCATTTGGCTTCTTTCGTAAAACGAATAATTCTTCCTGCATCTAAGTCTTCGTCGTGTCCAGGAATATTCGTGTAAGTGTGGTGTAAAACATTGTGTTGCACTTGCCAGTTGTATACATTTCCAGCTAGGATGTAGATCGAGCCTCCCATGAATTTATTGACCCAATTTTTGGTGGAATACGATCCATGATTTCCGTCGTGCATTACATTCATTCCAACACCTGCCATTCCAATCCCGATAACGATGGTTAGCAATAGATAGGCCCAAAATGGTAAATCAAGAGTTAGAATTATGAAATAGGGAGCCAAAAAAACAGTAAACAAAATAATTGTTTTTAAATGTAGTTTCCAGTTACCCGTTTTTTGAAGGTTGTTTTCCTTAAAGTAGTTGTTAACCCGAGAGTTGAGTGTTCTAAAGAATTTTAAATTATCTTGTTTAGAAAAAGTGGGCGCAGTAGTGTTCATAACGATTTTTATCTAGGGGCAAATGTAAGTATTATAAATTTTCGATTATACATTATAGACTTAAAAATTTCCGCGCTAAAATAAGTACTTTTGTTAAAAATTTTACCATGGACGAGATTCTAAAGTATTTTCCTAATCTGACTGATTTGCAAAAAGAACAGTTTGCCAAATTGGATGTTTTATATCATGATTGGAACGAAAAAATAAACGTTATTTCTAGAAAAGATATTGATGCATTGTACACCAAACATGTTTTGCATTCGCTAGGAATTGCTAAAATAAATAAATTCGAGCCCGGAACTTTTGTTTTGGATGTGGGCACTGGTGGCGGTTTTCCCGGAATACCTTTGGCTATTTTGTTTCCAGAGACTCGTTTTTATTTGATTGATGTGATTGCCAAAAAAATAAAAGTAGTCAAAGCGGTGGCGGAAGCTTTGGAATTGAAAAATGTAAAAGCAGAACAAATACGTGCCGAAAATGTAAAAGGAGATTTTGATTTTATTGTAAGCCGTGCCGTGACCAATATGCCCGATTTTGTATCTTGGGTAAAAACTAAAATCAAAAAGCAACACAAGCACCAATTAAAGAATGGTATTTTGTATTTAAAAGGAGGTGACTTGACCGAGGAATTGAAAGATTTTCCGAAAGCCACGGAATACAATTTAGCTGATATTTTTGAAGATGAATTTTTCGAAACCAAAAAAGTAGTGCATTTACCCTTGAAGTTTGTGGTATAAATCGATCAACTTTGAGAAATGGATAAACTAAGTTGTAATTTGGTTTTTTACAAATTTTAATGACGAATATTCTTATTCTATTTCAGATTTGGTCTTGTTTTGTTTTCTTTTTGAATACTTTTGCTAATAATTTAGTAGGTGTATTTTAAATCAAAATTTGTATGTTGACAAAGAGAAAAATTGTTGTTTTTGTAGTTTTGTTTGTATTTTCTATGAGTTCGAATGCTCAAAAAATCAATGACAAAATTTTAGGTTCTGTAGGTAAAGCGGTTAAAGGTTTTAGTTTTAGTAATGAAGAAGCAGTTGCTTTAGCGAAAGCTGCGGTTGATCAGATGGATAAGGAAAATCCGGTGGCTGACGCTAAAGATAAATATGATATTCGTTTAAGAAAAATTTTCGGAAAGCATGCCACAGAAAATGGACTTAAGCTAAACTTCAAAGTTTATAAGCTAAAAGAAGTCAATGCTTTTGCCTGCGCAGATGGAAGTGTTCGTGTGTACCAAGGTTTGATGGATGCAATGGATGATAACGAGGTTTTGGCTGTGATTGGTCACGAAATTGGCCATGTTGCTAATAATGATTCTCAAGATGCTGTGAAAGCCGCCTACAAGAAAGAGGCTTTTATGGATGCGATTGCTTCCCAATCCGATAAAATTGCGGCCTTAACTAGTAGTGATTTAGGGAAATTGGGAAATGTCATTATTGATAGTAAACATTCAAGAATGCAAGAGTCAGAGGCCGATATGTATTCTTATGATTTTATGAAGAGAAACGGTTACAATGTAAATGCGGTAGAATCTGCATTTTCAATTTTGGCAAAATTAAGTGAAGGTGTTGATGCTTCTTTTTTAACCAGAATCACCAGCTCACATCCAGACGCTAAAGAAAGAGCAGAGAATGCTAAAATACGAGCAGAAAAAGACGGTTTGTACAAGCCTTATGTTAAGAAGTCTGAGGCATCAAAAACAAAGACAGTAGTAAAAAAGAAGAAATAATAGCGGTAGAATTAGGAGCGTTCTCTGGTATTCAAATGGTTTTTTTGCACCAAGACCTTCAATTACGTACTTTTTCGAAAAATGGGTTTGGTATAGTTTTAACCTTTTATTCGTAAAAAAATATAAAACCCACATGAACTCAAACAACTTGAATTCTTGTGGGTTTTATTATTGATTTTTTAAATAAGCTAGCCAATTTTCTTTATAACTATTTCCAATTGGTATTTCTGCTGCATTTATTTCCACTTCGTTTTTTGAGTAAGCCGTTAGTTTTTTGGTTTGAATAATATAAGAACGATGGATTCGGACAAAATTTGAATCCAGTACTTTTTCGAAAGTAGAGATATTCTGCTTAAGATGGTGCGATTTTCCGTTTTCGAGGTGAATGGTAATGTAATCTTTTAGACTTTCGATATAAAAAATTTCGTCCAAAATAATTTTGATATTCCTGTTCCCTGATGATACAAAAATGTGATTTTCAAGAACTTCTTTTTTTTCTTTTTTTTGAGTTTGTAACTGTCTGAATTTTTCTATTGAAACAAAAAATCGATCAAAAGTGATGGGTTTCAAGAGGTAATCAATCACATTGAGTTCGTAGCCTTCTAACGCATATTCTCTGTAAGCCGTTGTGAAAATTACTTTAGGGGGATTCTTTAGTTTTTTTAGAAAATCGTTTCCTTTGAGTAACGGCATTTCAACATCCAAAAACATCAAATCTATCGTATTTGATTCTAAAAAAGCATAGGCTTTCAAGGCATTTTCAAAAGAAGTAACCACTTCGAAACTTTCGAAATGAGCTAAATGTGACTCAATTAATTCTCTAGCCAAAGGTTCGTCGTCAACGATAATGCATTTGTATTTCATACAATAGAGGAATAAGTAGTTTCTAAATTTCTAAAAATCTAATTTAGTTGTTTTGCATTGTCTTTTGTGATTTTTTTTAAAACTTCTTTTCCGTTTTTGTTTTCAGGGTTTAACTCAATAGATTTTTTATACATTTTGATGGCCTCTTCTTTTTGATCAATTTTCAATAAAGCTTCACCATAACTGTCATACGTATTTGCATTTGTTGGGTTTAACAGCATGTTTAACTTAAAAACTTCTGCTGCTTTTTGGTTTTCATTTTTGCCTAACAATTCATACCCCCAAGTATTCAAATCATCATCAGAATTATTGAAAGTCAAATCCTCAGCTTTTTCTTCATTGCAAGCCGTTATCGAATATTGTAACGCACGTTCTTGAATTTCAGCTTTTTGATTAGAAGTTCTTGCATACAATTTTGCTATCGTAGTTATTATCAAAGGCGGATTACCCATCCAAATGCCATGACCACAACCATGTGCTATAATACCTGTAACATTCGCGTTGTTGGCGACATAGTTTCTATGGCATTCTTTCCAACGTTCTATTTCTTCGGTTGTTTTTAAGAAAGGAATTCCGTTCACAAAATCAACAACCGGAATATTTTGAGGAATTGATACTTTGCTCATTATTTTCACAGTTTCAAGAATAGTCGAGGCCATGTAATAAGTCCCTTTATTATTTTTCTTCCATTGCGGAATCAATTTGTCTTGTGTAGCGACTACTTTTTCGATATAACCGTCTTCATAATAATTATGATTCACGTCAATTAAAACAACACCTTTAACTAATTTAGGATGTCTTGAAGCATAAAGTTCAGAAAGATAACCTCCATAAGAATGTGAAACCAGCATGATTTCTTTATCATAACCAAGTTTTTTTAAACCAATTTCTAAATCTTCAATACTGCTTATAATTCCGTGTTTTGAATCGTCCTTTTGTAATGTGTCGATTGTACTTTTGCCAAAACCGGCACGATCATACGTAATTAAAGTAGCATTTGTAATCTTTGAAGTCTGATCTAAAATCGAGTTCCAAACTGAGCCATCGTTTCCTCCTCCGGCATCAAATAATATTGGTATTCCTTCCCCTTTGATAATTTTAAAATGAATTTTATGATTGCCAACATCGACCAAAGTGTCAATGACTTTAGATTGGCTTTTCGCCGAAATAAAACTGAAGAAGACAATAGTACTAATTAAGAAGTAGTTTTTCATGTAATAATTTTGAGGAGTGATTTTTAAGAAATTCTAAGCTGTAAGAGAAAGTTTAACGGTATAATTGGCCAGCGTCTCGTCGATCTCTAATTGATGTTTTTTTGGATATAATAAATCGAGTTGTTTTCTAACATTCTCTAAACCAATTTTAGATTTATCCGAAATTCTTTCAAAGCCATTCTGAGGTTTTGTGTTTTCAATAGTAAAAATGATTTTTTCTTTTTTACTTTCTAAATGTAATCGGATTGTAGCTTTTTCAGTTTCGTTAATTACACCATGTTTAAAGGCGTTTTCTGTAAAAGTCAATATAATCAAAGGCGAAATTTTATTGTTTTCCTTGATCTCTTTGGTAAATAAAACATCTAATCGGTTTTCGTTGTAGCGTAATTTTTCTAAGGCAATATAATTTTCAATTAAGGCAATTTCTTTTTCAATAGCAACAAAATCCTCGTTGCAACGGTATAAAACAAAGTCCAGAATTTCAGATAATTTCGCAATTACTTCAGGTGCTTTCTCATCTTTTTTAAGCGTTAAAGTGTAGAGATTATTTAGGGTGTTGAAAAGAAAATGAGGGTTCAATTGGTTTTTTAAAACCTTCAATTCCATTGATTTTTTCTCTTCTTCAAGTTTTAAAAGACGTTGTTGTTTTCTGTTGAAGCTAATAAAACCTAAAATTATAATAGGATAGGTGATAAAAGAAAATTCTCTAAAAATTAATTTGAAAGAAGTCAGCCTTTCCGGAATAGTCATTTTATGTCCTAGCCAATCATCAAAAAAGCCAGGAAATTTAGGTTCAAGATAATAATATTTTAAAGTCATTAATAGAGCAAAGACGAAATACAGCCAACCCAAAGCAGAAACGACAAAAAGCAGGTATTTCTTTTTATTCAGTGTTTGCGGAATAATCCAATAAATCAAGCCGTAGCCGGCTGTTGCTTGTGTCAGAATTTTAAATGTATATACAAAAATAAAATCGTAATAAGTGGTATCGTCAGATTTTCCAGATACATATAATAATAAAAAAGAAATCCAATATACACAATGCATTATGACTCTTTTCAGGTCCTTGTTTTTTAATAAATTCATAAGGTATCTTAATTGGAAGCAAGATAATAAAATATTGAAGTTGGACTAATTCACTAAGATAAATAATGCGTTTTTGCTTCTAAAAAAGGTCTTTTCGCACACGAATATAGTTTTTGTTTTATTTTGATTATTTGAATGTAAAAACATGCTTTTTGAATGCTCATAATTTTAGCGATTTATTCTAGTTCTATATTCGCTAAAACTATAAAGCATGATAAAACTCATTCTGTGCTTCCTGTTATTTGTAATAACTGAGCTGAAAAGAAATTTATTTTAAAAATGGATACTAAACTAAAACTTCATGAAATTACTAATTAAAACTGTATTTGGAATTCTAATTTTACTAAATTATTCAAATTCATTTTCGCAAGAAATTAAACACAATCCTTCTTCAAAATCGATAAAGCCAACATTATTTGCTGATTTAGACGAAACGTGCCAAACGCCAGACGGAATGGCGTTGGACAAAAAAGGAAATTTATATCTGTCGGTTACCAATCCAACAACTTTTGAAAAGTTTGGAAGTAAAATTCTAACTTTCGATAAAAACGATAAACCGATCACTTGGTTCGATAAATTGCCGTTGCATCCAGAAACCAAAAGAGTACATCCAATGGGAATGGAGTTTGGTCCTGATGGAAATTTATATGTGATAGACAATCAGTGTTTTGCAAGGAAATCGGATATTTCAAGATTAATTAGGGTTATTGTGAAAGATGGAAAGCCAATTGAGTCAGAAGTTTTAGTCGAAGGATTTAATTTTTCTGATGGACTTCGTTGGTTTAAAAACCGAATTTATATTACAGATGCATCCTTTAAAAATAGTACGGAAAGTGGTATTTATAGTTTTTCATTAGAAGAATTAAATAAAAATAAGATTGTTTTAGATGTTTCAAATAAACAAAAAAATCTAATTAGCACTTTTAGATTGAAGCCTGAAACCGAGAAACATTCACTTGGAATTGACGGAATCGCATTTGATAAAAAAGGCAATTTATATGCAGGAAGTTTCGGAGATGGTGTAATTACTAAAATTGATTTTTTTAAAAATGGAAAAGTAAAATCGAAGAAAGTTGTTTTTGATTCAGATAAATTAAAATGCTGTGACGGTTTTTTTTATGACAAGGAAAGGAATGCTATTTTCATCGCCAATTATGATAACAACAGTGTGCATCAACTGGATTTAAATACTAACACAATCACTACAATTTGGGAAAACGGTAACAATGATGGTGCCGACGGACAATTGGATAATCCTTGTGAGACGATTATTTATAAAGGAAAATTATTGGTGGTAAACTATGATACATTTAAAGGTCCAAAAAACACAGAAATAGATAATTTTCATACAATTTCTAGTTTTAAGTTGGAAAAATAAAATGGCAAACTCGCACGCTACGATTTCTCCTTTATCGCAATTTACAAAATTGGAGAGCATGACAAAAACAAACCCCACAAGACCTCAAAATAATTTGAATTCTTGTGGGGTTTTAAATCTTAAATCACAAATCGTTAATCCAAAATCTGCAATCTTTTACATCTTTATTCTCCTAAAAATGGATATCTGTAATCTGTTGGAGTAACAAACGTTTCTTTGATAGTTCTTGGAGAAACCCAACGTAATAAGTTCAAGGCAGAACCCGCTTTGTCGTTAGTTCCTGAAGCTCTTGCACCACCAAACGGTTGCATACCTACTACAGCGCCTGTTGGTTTGTCATTGATGTAGAAATTACCAGCTGCATTTTGTAGAGCTACAGTTGCTTCTTCGATGGCGTAACGATCTTGGCTGAAGATGGCTCCTGTTAATGCATACTCAGAAGTAGTGTCTACTAATTTTAAGGTTTCTGCCCAATTCGCATCTTCGTAAACATAGATTGTGATTACTGGACCGAATAATTCAGTTTCCAAAGTTGTGTACTTAGGATTGCTGGTTACGATAATGGTAGGTTCTATAAAATACCCAACTGACTTGTCATAGTTACCACCAACAATGATTTCGGCATCGTTATCTTTCTTAGCTTGGTCGATATAGCTAGCTAATTTATCAAATGATCCTTCGTGAATTACAGCGGTAATGAAGTTTCCAAAATCTTCTGGAGAACCCATTTTCATTGATTTGGTATCGGTAATCAATTGCTCTTTCAAGGCTGGCCACATACTTTGAGGTACATAAGCTCTTGATGCAGCAGAACATTTTTGTCCTTGAAATTCGAAAGCGCCACGAACAATTCCTGTCGCTACTTGTTTTACGTTAGCACTTGGATGCGCTACCACGAAATCTTTACCACCAGTTTCTCCTACAATTCTTGGGTAGGTTTTGTAATGGTGAATGTTCGTTCCGATTTTAGACCAGATATCTTTAAATACATGTGTTGAACCTGTAAAGTGGATTCCAGCGAAATCACGACTAGCCAAAACCGTGTCGGTAATCATTAAAGCATCTCCAAAAACCACATTGATTACACCATCAGGAACTCCTGCTTCTTTGAATACATCGATGATGATTTTTGCAGAGAATACTTGGCTGTCGCTTGGTTTCCAGATCACTACGTTACCCATCATTGCAGCACTTGCTGGAAGATTGGCAGCGATAGCAGTAAAATTGAATGGAGTGATCGCGTATACGAATCCTTCTAACGGACGGTATTCCAATCGGTTCCACATGTCAGAAGTGGAGGCTGGTTGATCAGCATAGATTTGAGTCATAAACTCTACGTTAAAACGTAAAAAGTCAATTAACTCACAAGATGCATCAATTTCAGCTTGGTGAATATTTTTAGATTGCGCAATCATAGTTGCAGCATTAATTCTAGCTCTGTATGGTCCAGCAATCAACTCGGCAGCTTTTAAGAAAATAGCAGCACGTTGTTCCCATGCCATGTTTGCCCATGCTGTTCTGGCTTCTAGCGCGTTAGCAATAGCTTTTTCAACATGTGTTTTTTCGGCTAAATGATACGTTCCTACTACGTGTTGGTGATCGTGTGGAGCGGTCATAGTTCTGGTGTTACCCGTTTTTATTTCTTCACTACCAATATATAAAGGAACGTCAATTTTTGAATTCCACATTTCTTTGTAGGCCGCAAGTACTGCTGCTTTTTCAGGTGAGTTTGGGGCGTAACCTTTTACAGGTTCGTTAACTGCTTTTGGTACGTTAAAAAATCCTTTTAGCATGGTTTTTATTTTAGATGATTGTAAATACTAATTAATATTATTGGGTTTTTCCAAAATTTGAGGTAAAAGTACAAAGTAAAAATGAAATTTTCATTCTAGAGTACAGAATAAAAGTCAAATTAATTCAAGGCAAAAGGAGCGCACAATCTAAAATTAGGCACAAATACTTTGAAATTTTTAGTGGTAGTAAAATTTATCATGTTGAAATACCCTTTCATGGCGCCATAAGGAGAGGATAATAAACAACCAGAACTATACGTGTGTTGCTCTCCAGGTTTCAAGACGGGTTTTTTCCCGATTACACCTTCTCCGTCTACCATTTCGTTGTCATTGAGTGAGTCATAGATTTCCCAGTGACGCGAGGTCAGTTGAACGGAATCTTTACTATGATTTTCAATAGTTATCTGGTAACTAAAGGCAAAGTGAATTTTATAGTTTTTGAAGTATGTCCCTTCAAAACTAGTCAAAACCGAAATTTTTATGCCTCGTGTTATTTGTGAAACCATAGGGTGTGAATAGTTACTAGTGGTACAAAATTACAAAAAAATGTATTGGAATTCTTTTTTTTAACTTAATTGGTTGCGCCTACAGATGTTAGTGCGACAAATCCTATGACGCGATCATATCGCTGTGTGTTTTCTCTATAATAAACGATCACTTCGTATTCATTTTCGGTTTGAAAAAAGTTGCCGTCGATGCTGTTTTCTAAATCTATTTTTCCTTTGGCATCGGCCACTACATATTGATAATTGGTAAAGCCTTGTTTGATTAATAATGCTTTTTCGAATACTTTTTTCTTTTCATTGTATTCCATTTTATTTTCGGGAGCAATTGCGTAATTATTGAACATACCATTGATGTAAATACCTTTGTCAATTTGAAAAGCTGGAGCCGATAAACTAAAATAAACCCAAGCGTAATCAGCTTCTATTTTTGGATTGGTGGCATTAAGGTTGCGCACTACAAAATTTCCGTTTACATCTTGCGTAAAACTATAAGGGAAATTGGCTCGGGCATCGTCCGTAAATAAGAAACTGTTGTAAATCCCACCATTAGAACTAATTTTAGCTACATTATTGGCAGCATTTCTAATTTCTTTATTATCAAAAAAACGGAATTCATTGCCTGCCCAAAACTGAGTTTCGGAATCGTACTTGTAAATCAATTCATTGCCAATGGTGTATTGTGGGACAATGTTTTTGATGCCTGTGTTGAATTGACGGTTTTGTAGCAACAAAACTTTGACATTTTGCAACGGATTTTGAAAGGTAAGGCTCTTGGACGTTATGGTGAAATCTAGATTTTGTTTGCTTTCAATGGTATTTAGATTTCGGCCTCTTTTGATTTGTAATCTTACACTGGCGAGATCTTCGTAGATAATAAATTTTCTAGAAAAAACAACTTCTCTATCGTCGTTCAATATTTTAATAATATAATTCCCGCTTAAGGTTAATTGGGTAAACTGATTGGGTATACTGAGTTGGTAATGTGAATAGAGTTGAAGGCAGTTGAAGGAATTGGAATAGTTGATGATTCTTTGATTATCAAGCCCTTTGAGGTATTCTTGTTTGGGTATGTCTGAGGGTACCCAATTATAATCGCAATGCATAATTTCATAATAATAATCGGCTTCATTCCCAAATAAATCATCAAAGTTGAGCTCAAAAGATTCTCCTAATTTAAAGACCGGGATTACATTTTGGCCATTGTCCATAAAGGAAATGGTCTTAATGTTGTATGGTGGGATTATTTCTTGGAGTGCTTGAGCGTCCGCCAACGAACAAAATAAAAAAAGAAGTATAACAGCAATTTTTCTCATTTCAATTTTATAAATGATTTTCTAGTAAAGATAAGTATTTATTGAAATGTTTTTTAGGTTAAAATAAAATCTAAATTTTCTTCAAGTTCTGGACTGATGTGCTGTTCATCAAGCAATGCATCCGAAAGCAGTTTTTTGTTTTCCTGCAAACGAATGATTTTTTCCTCCACCGTATTTTTAGTGATGAATCGAACTACATTCACTTTATTAAGCTGTCCAATACGATGGGCACGACCAATACCTTGCTTCTCGGCAAAAGGATTCCACCAAGGGTCCAAAAACAAAACATAAGACGCTTTGGTAATATTGAGTCCCACGCCACCTGCTTTTAAGGAAATGAAAAACAATTTTGAGCGCTCTTGCTCTTGGAATTTCTGAACTTGATAGGCGCGCTCTTTTTGAGGCGTAGCACCTGTGAGTTCACAAAAATCAATCTTGTTTTCGATGCTCCATTTTTTATAAAATTCCAGATTCGATACAAACGAACTGAATACTATCGTTTTTTGATTGGACTGTACCAAGGTTTCCAAATAACGCGTCACTGCTATATATTTTCCAGAATCCATTTCAGAGTTGGCATCGACCATTTTTGGGTGATTGCTCAATTGTCTCAAACGCATCAATGTGTTGATAATGTTGATTTTGTCAATGCCTGAACCATCGGTTTTTAAAAGTGCGTTTCTCGCTTTCGACTTTTCTTCTTCGTATAATTTCTCTTGTTCCGGTTCCATTTCGCAATAGAAAACTTGTTCAGAGAGTTCAGGTAAGTCTTTTAAAACTTGCTCTTTGGTGCGTCTTAAAATAAAAGGATTGACTAAGGTTTTGAGTTCTGCGAGACTGTTTTCGTCTTGTTTTTTCTCAATCGGAAATTTGTAATGCTCGGTAAAAAAAGCATAACTCCCCAAAATATTCGGATTGATAAATTGCATTTGCGACCACAAATCGTCGAGTGAATTTTCAATAGGCGTTCCGCTCAACGAGATTTTATGAGTGGTTTGCAGTTGATTAATGGCTTTAAAGATTTTCGAATTTTTGTTTTTGATGTATTGGCTTTCATCCAAAATCAAATAGCGAAATTCGTATTTTTCTAAAATCGAAAGGTCTCTCGCTACCACCGCATAACTGGTAAAAATCAAGTCGTACTTTGCTAATTTTTTAGACAATAGTTTTCGGTCTTGTCCTATATACTGAATTCTTCGAAAGTGAGGCGTAAATTTTCTAGCTTCGTTATACCAGTTGAACACCAAAGAGGAGGGAAGCACAATCAAGGCTTTTAGGTATTCTTTGGCTACGGGGATTTCGTTGCCAAACAAATCTAGTTGTATGTTTTCGGCTTTTTCAAATTCTAGTTTTTCTTGTACGGCAACCAGCGTGGATAAGGTTTGCAATGTTTTTCCCAAACCCATATCATCGGCTAAGCAAGCGCCTAAACCGTTGTTGTAATGTTCCAAAAGCCATTGTACGCCCTCTATTTGATACGGTCGCAACGTGGCTTTAACCAAAGGCGAAGGTTGGTATTGAACAGATTCCTTAACGTGTAAGGATTGTTTCAACTGTGGGATATCTTCAAAAACTGCAAAATTACTTTTGAGAACAGCGATACTTCCATTTTTGATTTTGGCTAATCTTGCCATCGCACTGTAGCGCGTCATCCATTCTGATGGAATCAAAAAGTAATTTCCGTTGGGTAAGGCAAACAAGCGATTTCTATTTTTTATATTCGCAATTAACTCGCTGAAGTTAAACTCAAAATCATCACAAACCACCGTCATTTTGATGTCAAACCAGTCGTTTTGAACGGTGTTGGAGAATGCAATCGTTACGGTATTACTGTCGATTTTCTTCCCGTCTATTTTTAAATTTTCTAATGAAAAACCTAAGGATTCCAGTTTTTCTTTATTTTCGATTGCCCATTGAATGGTTCCGAAAGCGTCTTGATTTGCTGTATTTTGGTTCAACCAAAACAAATTATTCTCGTTTTTACTTAGTCCCAAATCCAATAACGCCTCGTTATAGGTAAGTTCGGCATCCGTTCGTTTGAATTGCATTAATTGGATGTTGTTCAAATCCTTTAAGTCAATTTCTGAATGGGTATTTTTGGGTTTAGTAGCATCAAATACAAAGCCATCATAATCAAATAAAAGCCCAATAAAATAGCTGTTTTTGAAAAAATCATGCACTAGCTGTAACGTACAATGGTGTATGGTTTCGCGAGTAATGACTTCAAATCCTGTAGCCGTAATGTCTACTTTTTTGGCAATGTCTTTGATGAATTTTTCAAAATAATCAGGCACTAATTTCGAGGGAATTTCCACTACTTTTTTGGTTAAAAAAGGGGTGATTTTTTTCGAATTAATGTCTTGTAGTTGATACAATTTATGATACGCAACCAACCATCCCGGTTCATCCAAGAGTAAGTTGACCTTGGTGTTGGAGGGATAAAATGAGGTAGTCTCGTCTTTTAGTAAAAGGGTGTACGAAATTCCGTTGTTGTGTTTGTCAAAATGCAGTTCGGTTTCCAAAGCTGGATTTTGAGTAGTAATTTGGCTGATGCGAAAATCTTTTTCTTTTCCCAAGTTTAATGAGAGCGGGAAATCGTTCTCTTTTACTAAAGCATAAAATTGCGCTAAGCTTATTTTTATAAACTGTTCAATGCCGAATTTTAGTTTCTCGTCTTTAAGTAAATCTTCAATATTTTTGGCTGATTTGCTTTTGGTTCGGTATTTCTTAAACAGCGCTTCAGGTTGGAGTACTTCACAAAGCGACACTGTTTTTTGTGTAGCAGTATTTAAGTTCTCAAGCGTTATCCCCATACTTTGAAGGACTTCAGGACTGGCTTTTTTTTCTAAATAGGTAATGGTATCCGTATGCCCAACTACATACGAAGTAGGGATATAGTAATTGAGTCTCGCTTCGAAACTAACATCAAAGCAAAACTGGAAATTTTTTTCGGGTTCCAAATACAATTATTTATAAGATTGTTTTTGATTTTGGTTTGTTGTAAATACAAATTAACAACTAAATAGCTAGAAAATATTTGTTGAATCTGTGTCTAAAAATTTAACCGCAAATGGCGCAAAGTTTTACGCAAGCACTCAAAGGTTTTTTTAATGCTGTCAAAACTTTTTTAAATCTGTGTAATCTGTGTAATCTGTGTAATCTGTGTCAAATTTTTTATTTAAAACAAACTGGGATAATTTCACCTTTGGCCAAACAATATTTTTCTACCAATTCAGGTGCAATTTTTCGGGTATAATCTTCTTCGATTACCGTAAAACCAATGCTTCTTAATTTGTCAAAATAATCACGGCCGTAAATACGCACGTGGTCGTATTGTCCAAATATTTTCGCGCGTTCTTTTTGGTCGGTAATTGAGTCATCGGCAAACGTCACTTCACGATTTAAGTCCTGCGGAATTTGTAAAATAGCCATTCCGCCAGGTTTCAACACGCGGTACAATTCCTGCATCGCTTTGGTATCGTCTGGAATGTGCTCCAAAACGTGATTGCACAAAATCACATCGTATTGATTGTCTTCAAAAGGCAAATTACAAATGTCTGCTTTTACATCTGCCAATGGCGAAAACAAATCGGTAGTGGTGTAGTCCAAGTTTTTTTGTTTTCGAAACAATTTGTAAAAAGCTTGTTCAGGAGCAAAATGCAAAACTTTTAATGCTGAATTTGTTTCAGCATCTCTCAATTTAATTCTTTTGGTGTTTGTATCTAAAGAATCTGAATCAAGTTTAGATTGAAAAAAATCCGTTTGTTCGTTGAGGTACAACCACAATAAGCGGTGTCTTTCTAGCGAAAGTGTACTTGGAGAAAGCACGTTGTTACGTTGCGTTTCGTATCCGTATGGCAACATCGATTTAAAGCTTTTGCCATCAATTGGGTCCGTAAATTTGTCACCTTTTAAGGTAAAAGCAATGATTGGTCGCGCCACATAACTCAAACGAATTAATAATGGACGCGGAATGGTATTGAGTACGGTTTTGAAAAGTCTTTTCATAGTTGTTACACGGAGATTCACAAAGAAACGCAGAGATTCGCAAAGTTTTAAAAATCTCTAGCGGTATTTATGAATCGTTTTATATTATTTTTTAAAATCTTTGAATTATAATTGATTAGCAATCCCAGTGGATATTGTCCTAATTTTAAGTAGGTTAGAATCTGAGCAAAATGAACTGATGTAAAACTTTCTACAGTTTTTAATTCCACGACTAATTTGTCTTCGATTAATAAATCAATTCTATATCCATGATCAATTTTTATTTCTTTATAGATAATTGGTAACATTACCTCTTTTTCAACTTTAAAACCTGCTTTTTTTATTTCATAAAATAAACATTGTTGGTAAGCAGACTCTAAAAGGCCGGGGCCTAATTGTCTATGAACTTCAATAGCAAGCCCTATTATTTTATAAGAAAGTGATTCTAAATCAGGTGAAATTTTAGATGGCTCTTCTTGCATTTTATTACCAGATTTGGATAGAAATTTTGTGTATCTCTGCGATTTCTTTGTGGATCTTCGTGAAATTTCTATCTATACCACCAAAGGCACCTTTCTAAATTCCTCTTCTTCGTCGCTTTCAATGCCTAATGCTTTGTAAATGTATTTGAAAGTCGATAAAATTTCAGGTTTTCCGTCAATGATGGCCACATCGTGTTCAAAGTGAGCACTTGGTTTTCCATCGGCAGTAGTGATGGTCCAGCCGTCTTTGTGTTGTTTGATGTTTTTGGTCCCCATATTAATCATCGGTTCGATGGCTACCACCATTCCTTCAACAAAAAGTTTACCGCGACCTCTTTTGCCGTAGTTTGGCATTTCGGGGTCTTCGTGCATTTTCTGTCCTAAACCGTGACCTACCAATTCACGAACCACACCATAACCGTGGGCTTCAGTATATTTCTGAATCGCATTTCCTACGTCTTCCACGCGATTTCCTAATTTGAACTCGCGAATTCCAACATACAACGATTCCTTCGTAACCTGTAATAATTTTTTCGTTTCAGGTGCCACTTCGCCAATCTCAAAAGAGTAGGCGTGGTCACCGTGAAATCCGTTTTTGAAAGCCCCGCAATCCACTGAAATCACATCCCCGCTTTCTAGCGGTTTGTTGTTCGGGATACCGTGTACGACCTGAGAGTTTGGGCTCATACACAATGAATTCGGAAAACCGTACAATCCCAAGAAACTCGGTACTGCACCGTGGTCGCGAATAAATGCTTCGGCCAATTTGTCTAAATATAAAGTAGTCACTCCTTCTTTAATTTCGGAGGCAATCATTCCTAAAGTTTTGGAAACAATCAAAGCACTTTCGCGCATCAATTCAATTTCTTCTCTTGATTTTACAATAATCATAGCAGCTAAATTTTCAGTGGGCAAAAGTACGACTTTTAAAATAATTGATTCGTTTAAAAGTTTAATCGTTTAAAAGTTTAAAAGTTTAATTGATGTAAATATTACTTTAGTCTTTGCGTTCCCTTACGTAACCCCTTGCGTCCTTTTCGGTTAAGTAAAATCTTATATGCCCTTCAATTCCTTATATGGTTTAAAAAGAAACCCACAATTTTAACCAAAACTTCTATGACTTATATCTTTTAAACCCCAAAAAATCAATCAGGATTCGCCATAATCTTAAACAACTCCGAATTCGAAATCAAAAAACGATTCTCTAAAGCAATCGAAGCCAGTTGAGCTGAAACCAAATTGTTCTCACGCGTATTAATCAAGAACAACGAACTTTCTCCAAACGAGAACAATCGTTCTTCAGATTGCAGCATCGTTTGATTATTTTTAACCAAGCCCTCAATCAAACTACGTTGTTTGGTAAGCGAAGTGATTTCTGTTTTTTGAGCCGTAATTTTGTTGGTCAATTGTACTCTTTCTAAACTAAGTGCAAACTCAATTTCTTGAACCTTGTATTGCGCCAATTTTAATCCGCCGCGCTCTTTTCTCAAAAACAACGGAAAGGCAAAATTCACTCCAATCTTGTAATCATTAAATTGGTAATTATCGATATAACTGGGTTCAGATAGATATGAATAGCTCAAATCGATTTTCGGTAACAAGGCATTCGCTTTGAGTTTACGGTCTACATTGAGCATATCTATTTTTCGTTCCAACGCATTTATTTTTGGATGGTTTGTTATCGAAAAATCTTGATTTTGTAAATCATTTGTGCGCAAGGTTTCCTGAATCGTAGTAGCTAATTTATTTTCTGGAATCAACGCATCCGAAAGTTCTAGCGGAATACTATTGTCCAACCACAAATAGTTGGAAAGCTCCAATTTGGCTTTGGCTAATTTCAATTCAGAATCCTCCAAACTTAGCGTTCTGTTTTTTACAATAATTCCTGCTTCGGTACTATCAATAGCGGGTTTATCTCCTTGTTGAATTAAGGTCTCAACACCTTTGAAACGAATTTGAGCATTTTTTTGATAGACTTTGTATAATTGAACCTCATCATAGTTTCTTTTCCAATTGAAATACGCTACCGAAGCGTCATACAAAACCGCAATGGCTTCAAGTTTTCTTTCGGCTTGGCTCAATTGCACTTGCATTTTGGCCTTGCGAACATCTGCCATTCGTTGGTTAATCAATAGACCTTGACCCAACGGCACACTAATCCCAAACGAAGTCAAGCCTTGATTTGGAACCGTGTTTTGAGGGTTTAAGTAAATCCCTTCGTTGTTGTCAAAACCCGCTTTAACTTCTATGCCATACCAAGTCGGAATTTTAAAACTACTATTCAAAATAGAATAATACTCTTTATCCTTGAACTGCTTTTTGTCAAAATCAACCTCTATTTTTGGGTCGAATCCACCTCTGGACATCATCAAATTTGCTTGAGCACGGGTGATTTCTAAATCGGCATTTTTTACTAAAGGATGGTATTTTTTTACATAACCCAGAAATTCATTATAGCTGAATTCATTGCTGGAATTGGCCACAGGGACGGTGTTTTGAGCCTGAAGCAAAGTAGCATATAGTAAGAAAACAAGTAAGCACTGTTTCATTATTTTTTTGCATTAATAGGTTTGTCATTTTTTTTAGTTTTGTAATAATCTGGAGGGAATCCGTTGAGGGTTCTCCAAATTTCGAACCATACTGGAACCGTATTTAGTAACGCAATGGTTTCGGCGCCAGAGCCAACTCGTAATTGGCTGGGCCAATCGGCTTCGTTTGGGTCAGGGGCGATCAATACCCTGAATTTTCCGTTGTCGCTAATAAAATTTTCTATGGCTACAATTTGTCCTCCAAAAGTTCCATAAGACATGTCAGGCCATCCAGAAAAGACTATGGTTGGCCATCCATCAAACCAAACTCTAATTTTTTCTCCTTTTCTGATCAAAGGCAAGTCAACAGGGCTAACATATGTTTCGACCGCAATATCATATTTGGCAGGCATAATGGTGGCAATGGGCGTGCCTTCTTTGATGGTTTCTCCAATACCGGCTTGCAGCGCGCGGTTAATATAGCCGCTTTGTACTGCTCGAATATAATACATGCCGTTGCGGATGCTATAATTGGCGTATTGATTTTCTAGTTTGTTTACTTGCGCTTCGGTATCAAATTGATTGCTTAACGCGGTAAATTGGTCGCTTTGTGCTTTGGATACTTTTTCGCCATACTCTGCGGTAATTCTTCCGATCTCTACTTTGGTATTGATGAAATCATTTTTACTGGTTAAGAGTTTATTTTCTTGGGTGATGATTTTGGCTTCAACTTCTTGTTGTTTAAGTCTTTTTTCCTCTACATCGGTTAGGGCTTTGAGTCCTTCTTTGTTTAATTGTAAGGCACGATTGTATTGTGTATTGGCAATTTTTAACTGCGTTTTTACGGCCTCCAAATCAATAGAATCACTTTTTATTTTGAAAATCGCTTGTTTGATTTTGTTTTGTGCTTGTTCTAATTTTAGTCTTTTTTCGTTTTCAATATTTAGAATTTGAGCATCCAAAGTGGTTACTTTCGAGCCGTACGATTGTAAGGCTTGTTTCTTAGCATTGACTTGTTTTTGGGTGTTGGCTACTAAGTTGGGATCCATGTAATCTTCTTTGATTTCGGATATGAACATGATAGTATCTCCTTTTTCAACAAAATCGCCTTCTTGTACGTACCATTTTTCGATACGTCCAGAAATAACACTTTGTATAGATTGTGGACGTTGGTTGGGTTTTAATGTAGTTACGGCTCCTGATCCAGAAATGTTCTGGGTCCAAGGTAAAAACAACGCAATGATAGCCAGTATTGAAAAAGTCCAGATAATTCGGTTCAATATTTTGTAATGCGGCCTTGCGCTTAAATCTCTAACGGTTTTGTAGCGCTGTAATAATTCGGAGCTGGTTTTATTGCCTTCTGAAATATTTAACATGTTCTTTTATTTTTTTATATCTGAAATGATTTGTCCTTTTTCCATGGTGATGTACCTGTTGCATTTAGTTTTCCAATGCGGATTTTTTGAAGAAACCACGATCGTCCAATGGTGTTTTTCTGAGGTAATAAAATCAATGATCTCATTGGCTGTGGCCTCGTCCATATCATCTGTTGGGTCTTCGTAAAACAAAATTTTAGGTTTGCTAACAATACTTCGTGCTAAAAGAATTTTTTGTGCATTTGAGGAAGAAAGTTGCTGTCCTTCTGGGAAAATCAACGTATCAAGACCTTTTGGCATTGATTTGATGTATTGTGCAAGTTGCACTCCTTCTAAGGCCCATTTTATATCCTCGTCAGTGCAATTAGGATTATTGAAAATGATATTCTCTAATATAGTTCCTTCGAAAGGAGTTTCAGTATGAATGATGCCCCCAATTTGAGAGCGGTATTGTTTTAAGTTGATTTTTCTGAAAGTATCATCATTGATGTATAATGCACCTTGGGAGGGTTGCAACAATCCAGACAAAATTCTAATTAATGTTGTTTTTCCGGATCCGTTTTTCCCATCTACAAATACGCGTTCTCCTTGATCTATTTTTAGGTCGATGTCCTTTAAAATTGTACTAACGGTTCCAGGGAATTTTACACTAACCCCTTCTGTAGCCAAGTTGATAGAATGATAGCATTTATTGGCTTCATATTTAGTGTCTTCTTCCATGGCTAAATCAGTAACTAATCCAATTTTCTCAACGGCTGTTAACACATCATATACGGTTTCTAAACCTAATATAATTTTTTCAACGGAATTGATTACTAATAGAATGATGATTTCGGCAGCCACAAATTGACCAATATTCATTTCTTGAGAAATAACCAAAAAACCACCAATAGAGAGTAAACTTGCGGTAATGATAACTTTAAAGAAAATTAAATGACTAAATTGTCTTTTTAGTACACTAAAAAGAGATTCTCTATAGTTGAGATATTCTGTAGCAAACTTGTCATTTTTTTGTAACGCAAAATCATAATTCAACTCTTTTCTAAAGCTGTAATTATTACGTGCCATTTCTTGTAGCCAGCCAGCTACTTTATATTTGTATTTAGAGACTTTTAAACTATTGTCTAATCCAATAAAATAGGAATATTTAAAAATTAAATACAATAAAATGATAAGCAAAACCCCCAACATAATGAAGTAAGGATGATAAAACGAAAGCAATAGGATACCAAATAAAATTTGAAGCAAAGCAGCCGAAAAATCAATCAATAATTTTGAAGTTCCTTTTTGAATGGTCATGGTATCAAAAAAGCGATTGGCTAATTCTGGTGGGTAGGTATCGTTTAATTCTTCAAATTTAATTCTTGGGATACGCGCTGCAAATTCAAAAGAAGAACGAACAAATATTTTTTGTTGTAAGTTTTCGGTAATTCGGAGTTGCATTAAAGAGAGAATACCTACCAATGCCACACCGATTACTACCACCACCACCAAGACGATCCAAGACACGGTTACACGTCCAGATTGTATAAAATTGATGATAGCTTGTATGCCTAATGGAAGAGATAAACTTACTAATCCTGCAAAAATGGAGTAAAAGAAAATTTGATAAACGTCTTTTTTGTCTAACAGTAATAATTTATAATAGCGTTGTAGTGGTGTCATTAGTTGTGTTTTAAAAGACTTGTAATTAAGTGAATATAAAAATCAGCTGGGCTTATTTGGGCGTTACAATTGGTAATTGTTTTAAGATGATTCATCAAAAAATGTTGATGGCTTGAACCCTCAAAAAGCGAAGAAGCCAAACTTTTTGCAAATGGATATTTTGGGTCAACCTCTTCAATCATCTGAATTACTCGATTGATTAACCGTTTGTAAATCAAAAAAAAGCCTTCTTTGTTTTCTTCGTCTACCTCTTTAGTGTGAATCGATTTAGTGAATTCTTGAATAATAATCTGATTCAAGATATATTCGTTAATGTGTGTTGTAGAGGTGTCATCTTCTACTTTTTCAGTGATTACCTGTATCGCTTTGACGAGTTTATCCATTGGATTGATAATGTTGTTGGTCGCAAATACCAAACGGTATTCCACCCAGCTCCAATACCAAGATGATAAATATACCAATAATTTATGCTTGTTTTCGAAATAGCGGTAAATAGAGCTTTCATTCGATCCTATTAGTTCCCCTAGTTTTTTAAAAGTAAATTCTTCAAAACCAATTTCGTGTATCAATAAAATGCTATGTTGAATGATTTTTTTTCCTAAAACGGATGTCTCAGGATCTTTAACATATACTTTATGATTGATTTGAATTTTTATATTGTTTAAAATGCTGTCCATTTTTTTAATTTACTA
Organism: Flavobacterium sp. LM5; assembly: GCF_002017945.1. Lineage (NCBI taxonomy): Bacteria > Pseudomonadati > Bacteroidota > Flavobacteriia > Flavobacteriales > Flavobacteriaceae > Flavobacterium > Flavobacterium sp. LM5. Next base: position 966,530 of record NZ_MUFX01000001.1, read on the forward strand.
TCAGTATTTAGTATTGTACTTTTGTTTTATTTGGGGCTATTTATAGTAAGAGAATAATTTTATGAAAGTGGGTTGGTTAATGCGTAGCTAACACTTTCAATAAACCTTAGTTCATTCTGTATTAGAAAAAAGGAGAGAATTAAAAGTTAATTCTAAATCCAAAATTCATGTTTTCTTGAAGATTCATAGGCACTCGAATTGGATTGTCTTTGAGGTCCAGTTCTTGTAAATGTTGTAAGCCTTTGAGTTCTTTAGGAATTTCTTTGAAGCGATTTTGGTTCAAATACAACTGCGCTAAATTTTTTAGTAAAGCAATTTGACTGGGTAATTGGTCCAAATTATTGTTTTCTAAATGCAACATCGTTAAATTGGGTAATTTGGCTAAAGCTTCAATAGATTGCGGTAAATTCAAGTAGTCGTACTCATTAAGATAGACCTCTTCTAAGCTTTTTATGGTACTAATTTCTTCTGGCACTTTTTTAAAATCGTTACCACTCAATTCCAGTACTTTGAGTTTTTTTAAGCTAAGGACTCCTTTTGGTAAAGTTTTTAACTGATTGTTGTTTAAGTTAAGATATTCAAGATTTTTAAATTTTATCCAAACAGGAGAATCTACATTTATTTTTTGATTACTCAAGTTCAAGCGGTATACTTTTTCAGGCTCTTTAATGGCTTTTTCCCAGCTGGTATACACTTTTTTTTGCTGAAGTGAATCCTTCGTTTGTCCCCAACTCAGTTGTAAACCAACAGCTAACAGGATAATGATTTTTACAAATAGTTTCATAGTGATCGTTTTATTGTGAGTATTCTGGTTTTGGTATTGAAATAATTATCAACAAAAGTAATAGTAATACTTTTAATTTTGTTTTATTTAACGTTTAATTAAGATTTGGTTGTGCTGTCAAATTGTAGGTTCAGTTTTTTGTTTTAGGAACCAAAAAAGTTATCTTAGAGGGATAAAAAAACAAGTAGTATGGGTAAATATGTTACCGCACAAGAAGCTGTAAAAATTGTACAATCGAACGACAGAGTCTATGTACATGCGGCCGGTGCAACACCAAATTGGTTAACACAGTGTTTAACGGATAGAGCTTCAGAACTTCGAAATGTCGAGATTTGTCATTTGCATACCGAAGGTCCAGCTCCTTATGCCGATCCTCAATATACCGATAGTTTTCATGTGAATTCCTTTTTTATAGGTCAAAATGTACGGCATACTTTGGCTGCAGGAAACGGTTCTTATACCCCAGTTTTTTTGAGTGAATTGCCTAGATTGTTTCGAAAAAGGGTTGTGCCGCTTGATGTGGTATTCATTCAGGTTTCTCCACCGGATCAACACGGTTATTGTTCATTAGGGGTCTCGGTCGAAGCCGCAGTGGCTGCCATCGAAAGTGCTAAAACCGTTATTGCTCAAGTAAACGTAAACATGCCTAGGACTTTTGGTGATGGTATTTTGCACGTTGCAGAGATTGATTATTTGGTGGCCCACGATTGCCCGATACATGAGAAAAAAGAAGAACAAATAACACCGTTAGAATCCAAAATAGGTGCCTATATCGCATCCTTGATCGAAGATAAAAGTACGCTTCAACTCGGTATCGGATCAATTCCAAACGCGGCTTTGGCCAATTTAATGAATCACAAAGATCTAGGATTGCATACTGAAATGTTTTCTGATGGTGTCATTGATTTGATCGAAAGCAATGTTATCAATTGTAATTACAAAGGGGTAACACGCGGTAGGGTTTTATCCACTTTTATGTTGGGATCAAAACGCCTCTATGATTTTGCCAATGATAATCCTTTTATTGAATTAAGAGAATCTTCTTATGTAAATGACACAGCCAAAATCAGGAGAAATCCAAAAATGGTAGCCATCAACTCGGCCATCGAAGTAGACATTACAGGTCAGGTTTGTGCCGATTCTATTGGGGCTAATATGTATTCTGGAGTAGGAGGGCAGATGGATTTTGTGAGAGGAGCTGCTTTGAGTGAGGGTGGAAAGGCCATTATCGCCCTGCCTTCAGTCACCAAAAATGGAGCGAGTCGTATTGTCCCTTTTTTAAAACAAGGAGCAGGCGTAGTTTCTACACGTTCGCATGTGCAATACATTATTACAGAAAATGGTATTGCTGATTTATATGGAAAAACGCTCAAGCAAAGAGCGGATCAAATGATTAAAATTGCCCATCCAGATCATCAAGAGTCAATCGATAAAGCTTATTTTGAATTGCTCAAACAATCACGAGCGCAGTGAGTTTTTTAGGTGTTTATTGAGGTCTTTTAGGTATAGTCAAAAATTAGCTAGAGGCACGCCTAGGTGGCCACTAGCTAATTTTTAATCGTTATATAAAAACCAAAAGCTATAAATAATTATATTTGTGCAAAAATCAACCTTATGTTTGGAATTGGAGGAGGAGAACTCATTTTTATATTGTTTATTGTATTAATGTTATTTGGTTCTGACAAAGTTCCCGAAATGGCGCGTACTATGGGCAAAGCCATGGCACAGCTAAAACATGCCACTAACGATATTAAAAACGAAATTCAAAAAGGAGCCGAAGCCAATGGCTTAGACCAAAAGTCATTATCGGATTTAACTGGAGGATTTAATGCCGAAATTGAAAAAGCCAAACAAAGTCTATTGGGTGATTCAACAAATTCGATCACAAACCTTGCCAACGACATTACTTCTGAAATCAATCAAGCAGCAAAAAGTACTGTAGCTGATGCAAAAGAGAGTGCTGATGCAATCAATAATCAAGCTGAAGGCCCTGTAAAAAGACAAATGTAATGTTAGAAAAATTAGAAGCGTTAGATGTTCAATTATTTGTTTTTTTAAATAGTTTAGGTTCTGAAAGTTTTGATGGTTTATGGTTAATTGTCACCAAACAAGTTACTTGGATTCCTCTTTTTATCCTTTTTTTATATCTTATTTATAAGAAAATAGGCATCAAACAGACCTTAATCTTATTCTTGTTTGTATTCGTTTTATTGACCATCACTGACCAAACCGCCAATTTTTTCAAAAATACTTTCGAGCGTTTGCGTCCTTGCAACAATACCGATATCAACTCCTTTATACGAGTAGTACAGGTACGAAATTCTTTTAGTTTTTACTCCGGTCATGCAACAAATTCAATTGCAATTGTTGCCTTTTTGTTTTTTATTTTAAGAAAACAGTATCGCTTTTTTGGAGTGTTTTTTCTGTGGCCACTAATCTTCGCTTACAGTCGTATTTACCTTGGGTTGCATTATCCATTAGATATATTGACGGGTTACGCTTTTGGAATAGGGTTTAGCTTCATCGTATACAAAATATACAAAGTGTTGCAAAAAAAGTATTTTCCAGTGGTTTATTTGTAGCTTAATCCAGCTGTACATTACAATCTTTAGGCTTGAAATTGTTTTTTTATTGGCCCAAAAAAGAGCTTCTTTTAGTCGCTTTTTTTGGACCATAAAAAATACATTTCAACCCCAAAGGATTTTCATTCCCATCTGGGCTAAAAGAGGTCTGCCACACGAGGGTATTTATAAAACTCGACTTACCGTTAAACCATCTCTAATTGGGAGTAACACTGTTTCAACTCTTGGGTCATCCGCCAAGCGTCTGTTGTATTCTAATAATACTTTGGTACTCATGTCCTTTTCTTGCAAAGGCTCTACTACTTTGCCACTCCACAATACATTGTCCGACAAAATAATGCCTCCAGTATTCATTTTCGGAACAATAAGTTCAAAATAATTCAAATAATTTTCTTTATCGGCATCAATAAACACCAAATCAAATTTTAAATCAATCGTTGGGATAATGTCTACGCCTTCTCCTAAATGCTGCACGATTTGAGCGCCCCAAGCCGATTTGTCAAAATGTTTGCGTTGAAAATCAACCAGTTCTTCTTTAATATCTATCGTGTGCAATTGGCCGTCTTTTTGCATGCCTTCACACAAACACAAAGCGGAATAGCCGGTATAAGTACCAATCTCAAGAATATTTTTTGGTCGAATCAACTTCGAAAGCATGCTCAATACTCTTCCTTGAAAATGGCCACTTAGCATTCTGGGCAATAAAATTTTTTGATACGTCTCCTTGTTCAATGCCGCCAAGTGTGCGGGTTCTTTTTCGGAATGTTGTTCAATATAGTCCTCTAAATCTTGAGATAGAAAATGCATCTTTGTTATTTTTTGGTTTCAGTCACAAAGGTATCATTTTGTAGATTGGGATACAAAAAAGCCCTTAGATTAGTCAGGGCAAACGCATGAGTTAATTTTCAACACGAATTTCATCAATGAGCATGAATTCTTGATAACCAAAACAGACTATTTTTCGATTATTAAACAAAAATTATGATCCGTGATAACTATAATCGAATAGTACTTATAATTTTTTTGGTCTCCAAATCTGAGAAATCTATGTCAGATTGTTTTTTTTGAAACTGCCCTGTTAGATTACTGCATCCAAGCTCTTGTTAATGCCAACACTAGAATAAAGCGATTCCTTTAGTTGCATTTGTTTTTTGTTTGGGAAGTGTTGCTTTTTTGCCTTTTGTGCTAGGGGTTTTGACTGCAGTTGCTACTAGTAATGCACCAGCATTGTATTGAGTGTTGATTTCGTCATAGGATAAGGCCACATTGTAAATTTTTAATTCATCAATATCAGCATTGATACTTACCAAGGAATTAATATTTCCAATTTTGAATACAGATCCCAAGGTGTTTCTGTTGGGCGCATTAAAATTTTCGATCAAAATCCCATTTCTGTAAATGCTAGCAGTAGTGCCATCATATACATAAACGTAATGGTACCATACTTCTGCAGCAAGTGGTAAATCGGTGACAAAATCATTTTTGTACCCCCAAGACGCAACGTTCAATGCCGATTCATTAGTAGTGGTTCCTTGATGGATCAGACCGCAGTATTGATTGTTAGCGGCAGCTCCATAGCCCCAAATATAATTGGAATTACTGATGTCGTTAAATTTAATCCAAATCGAAATAGTTCTTGAAGCAGAAGATTGCGGAAGATTTCCAATATTAGCGGAGAGACTTTGTTGGTTTAAGCGAATCGCTTTTTTATCTATTCCCGAACGATCCTTTACATATTGTACCGTACCGTTAAATGTAGCCGTTTGATCTTTGTTTACTAAAGAGGCATCAAATTCAAAAAGATGAATAGGGTTTTGAGCGCTAGTGATTAACACAAAAAAAATAAAAATGAGGGCTAAGTCTCTTTTCATAATCAAAGGAATTTGGCGTGAATTGTGAATTTACTGCTAATCTAAAGGCTTTATTTTGGGATTAAAAATTTTGACGATGAAGGGTAGTATTTACTCGTTTAATTTCTTTTTTTACGCTAAATATTTTTTTTCAGATATAAAAAAAACCACTTAAAAAGTGGTTTTAAAATTATGTATGGTGTAAATGCTAATTTTTGTAAAGATTGAAGTTAACCAAAATTTGATCCTCTACTTTAATCAAACCAGCCATTTTAACTGGAGCTGTTAGACCAACGTCTGAAAAGTTAAAAGCTATTGCTCCGTAAATTTTGTTGTTATTACTTTTAAGTAAAAAATCTTTGTAGAACCTGTTTTTGTTAGTGATGCAAAAGTTTAAATCGCATTTGAAATTACTGCCAAAGGGTCTTATGTTAGATAACGTTACAAAACTCGAGGGGAACTGATTTACTTTAACGGTTGATTGTAGATCTTTGGTCATTATTTTATTTCCACAATCAAATTTCACCATTGGAATTTCGGCTTTGATACTGTTTTTAGTAGCAATATTCAAAAAAATGGTGTCGTTCTTGGAGAAAGTGGTACTGCAATTGTACTTGCCTACAGTAGAATGACCAGTGATGCTAATTTCAATTTTATTGATAATAAGGGAGGGATCATTTGTATGAAAATTGGGCGTAGCACTTCCCAAAAAAAAGAGAAATACTACGCTCAAAAAACCTATTATTATTCTTTTATTCATTGAATTAGAAAGTAATTACAGCTTCAAACATTAAACCGTTGAATTTACCTTGGTAAAGATCGTTCACTGTTCCATTGGCATTAAATTGACCAAAATCTTTGTATTGTTGATTTACATAAGCCAATTTTGATAAGATATTTTTTGTCATAAACCAACCTGCAGAAGCTTCAAAACGATTAATTGAAATTTTGTTTGCATGTACATTGTCTAATTTACCTGATAAGGTGTTGTATCGTCCACCTACATAAAATTGTTCAGTTTTTCCAAAACGGTATACAACATCACCTGCAAATTGGTTAACTGTACGACTTTCGTCCATTCCTTTTTTGTTACCACCTTTAGCAGTTTCAATAGTTCCGAAAAACTCTAATCCTTTGTATTTTACAAATGGGTTAATCATTACAGAAGTTAGCTTGTTACCAAATCCTGGGTTAAAACGTCCTGTGTTTTGATTCCCTTGTAAGTCTTTTGTAAAATCATTGTCAACGGCTGTGGTTCCATTTTGATAAGCAGCATGAGTCATTACTCCGTAGTAACGGCTACCAGCTCTATCAGAAGAATATAAATTTCCGCTTGTGTTCGCATTGTGGTATAATGATCCTGTAAGACGCACTCTTAAGTCTTTGTTAAGTTGTTTGTCATATCCTAATTTTGCTAAAACAGTTGGACTTACTGTTGTATTTTGATCAGGTGCTGCAACCGTTGGTTTTCCTGGGACGAACTCAGCAACGTTCTGGTTCAATTTAGAGTTGGTTACTCCAATCATGCTTACCCAACCATTTCTGTTGTAATAAACTTCCATCCCCATTTCAGTTATGAATGCATCCATAATGTTTCCTTCTATAAAAGGGTTCATCAAAGCATTACCGTTATCTGATCTTCTAAAGTGTGCATCACCATAGTTGTTCTCCATTTGACCAATTTTGATCGTAGCATATTTCATGAAGTCTTTCAAGAAATCTTTTTTAATGAAATCTAATTTGTCAATTTGTAAATAGCCACCTTTTACCCAAGTTTCGTTGTGGTGTCTTGCAGCTAAATAGATATCCAAATTCACGCGTACCCCATCAAACAATTGTGCTCCAATAGTCATATTGGCTGTAGGTAAATTGAAATTGTTAGCCAAATTATTTAAGAGGTAACCTGTGATAGTATTCCCAGTTGGCCCTTTAAATGCACCTTCTTGGTGTCCGTTAAAAGAATTAACAGCTTGAAATTGTAAAGCAAAAGCAGCTCCTAAGTCAAGGCTTAACCCTTTGAATTCTACACTATCCTTTTTTACATCAAATTGATTGATTCCTGTTTTGTCTCTTGGAATTAAGTTTTGAATTTGTCCAAAACGATCCTGGGCTTGTACAGCAGTTAAGCTTAATAAAGCAGCTGCTAAAAATAAATTACTCTCATGTTGTTAGTTTTATTTGTAATTAAGGTTGAATTTTATTGTTAGATCTTTTCCTGTTTTGATAGTGCCTAATAGGGCAGTAGGTGCTTTCATTCCAAATTCGTCAAAAGTGATTTTGTTGGCACCTTGAATGTTAACTACTCCATTTACTACGGCTACTTTTATTTGTGTTTTTAAGTCTTTGCTAACTCCTGCAATGGTGTAGGTTCCTGTAAGGTTCCAAGTAGTCTCGTTTACTTTTGAAGCTGATTTCAAAACATATTTAATGGTTTTGAATTTTTTTATATTAAGCGTTTCGTAAGCTATTTTATCCATCCCGCTTTTTCCACTTTTAATAGTTTCAACTGCTAAATCAATGTTGATGGAGTTAATATCTACAACTTTTGAATCGGTTACAGTAAGATTAGCATTACCATTTTTGGAAGCTGAAGTCATTTCCCAATCATGTAATGTTGAAGTTCCAAAAACCGAAAAACTAGTTTTGGTATCTAAGATGTAATTTTTTTGTGCCGATGCTGTAATGTTAATAAAAACCAAAGCAAAAAGGACTAGTATAGATTGTTTTTTAGAAAATTTCATTGTTTTCAAATTTGAATATTTTACATTTTTGTTTTTATAAAACCAGATTTATTGATTTTAATTTATTATTTCGGTTTGTTTTTTAATTATACCGCAAATAAATAAAGAATAGATTTTACTAAACATGATAAAAATCAGATCTAATAATTTTAACATTTCTACAACGATATAGTTGTTAATTTATTTAGAAATAGTTTTAATAAAAACAATTCCGTTGATTATTTTGAAAGAAAAGTATTGTTTTTTTTTCGGTAATCAAATCTTTGTTTTTTACTTTTAAATGAATTCTATAGTAGATAAAAGTTCCAATTTTTAAAAAGTTTTTTACTTTTTATGCCGTCAAATTGCTATTCCTGCTAAAAATCGAATTCAAAACATTAAATTTTGAATAAATTTGCAGCATGGAAATCGAAAAGAAAGATATTAGAGCATTGTCTAAAGATGAATTGAGAGCCTTTTTTGTAAGCAATGATGACAAAGCTTTTCGTGGCAATCAAGTCTATGAATGGTTGTGGACCAAAGGGGCGCATAGTTTTGAGGACATGACCAATTTGTCTAAAACGACAAGATCTGCTTTGGAAGCCAATTTTGTAATTAATCATATCAAAGTTGATACTATGCAACGCAGTGAAGATGGTACTGTAAAAAATGCCGTTCGTTTGCATGATGGATTGGTGGTCGAATCGGTTTTAATTCCTACCGAAACCAGAACCACCGCTTGTGTTTCGAGTCAAGTGGGCTGTAGTTTGGATTGCAATTTCTGCGCTACCGCTCGATTAAAACGCATGCGAAATTTAGAACCCGCCGAAATTTACGACCAAGTGCTTGCGATAGATAGGGAGAGTAGACTTTATTATAATCATCCGTTGTCTAATATCGTTTTTATGGGAATGGGCGAGCCTTTGATGAATTACAATAATGTATTGAAAGCTATAGAAATGATTACTTCTCCAGAAGGATTAGGCATGTCTCCCAAAAGAATCATGGTGTCTACCTCGGGCATTCCCAAAATGATTAAAAAATTAGCCGATGATGAGGTGAAGTTCAAATTGGCAGTATCACTTCATTCTGCAATAGACGAAACTCGAGCTAGAATTATGCCTTTTAGTGCCAATTTTCCTTTGAAGGAATTGAGGGAATCTCTAGAATATTGGTACCGAAAAACCAAGTGCAAGGTTTCCTATGAATATGTGGTTTGGAAAGGTATCAATGATGATAAAGCTTCAATTGATGCTTTGGTTAAATTTTGCAAATATGTGCCTTGCAAAGTGAATCTCATTGAATACAACCCTATCGACGATGGCGAATTTCAACAAGCCTCAGAAGAAGCTGTGGATGCCTATGTTAAAGCGCTTCATGCGATTGGTGTTGTGGTCAAAGTAAGAAGAAGTAGAGGGAAAGATATAGATGCCGCTTGCGGACAATTGGCGAATAAAGAAGCATAAGCTATTTCGTTGCCTTTTTTGTAAAATCATAAATGCCATTTTATTTTTTTATTTTTTCTGACACTTATTTCTGTGGTGATATTTATCACGTTTTAATATTTAAATAGGATGTATTTTCGCAAAAAGGCTAGTTTTTTGTGAAAGTAGTATTACGTCATTTTTTATTGTTTTCTCTGCTCTTTGCTGTGGTGTTCTATAGTTTTAGAATGGCTTTTGCGATCCTTTATTATTCGTTTGATAATGTTGCATTTACTGAGAAATACTGCGAAAATAAAGCCAAACCTCTCTTGAAATGTAATGGGAAATGCCAGTTAGCCAAACTAGCGAACGAAAACAAAACCGAACAAAACGAAACTGTCAATTTTTCTCTAAAAGAAATAGTTTTGTACTTTCAATCGATTACCAATACAGATTTTTTAGTTTTTTTGCCTCAAAAAAGCACTATTATTTCTAAGAAGAATAGCTATCGTTTTGCTCTTTCTCCTTTTCTTTTTCGTCCGCCAAATGCTAGGTTTTTAATATCGTAAAATCAAAATTAATTTATTAAAAACGCAACAATGAAAAACACATTCATTATAGCTTTGCTATGGTGTTTTGTTTCGTCGACGGCACAAACCAAAGAGACGAATGCAAACCAAACCCCAAAAGACACGTTAAAAGAAAAGTTCATTTTACTCAAAGAAGTAATCGTTACCGGAAACGTAAAAACCGATCCCAACCTAACTATTGTCAAAAGTGATTTCTCTGAGAAGGTCGTACAACCCAAAAATTCTGGAGAATTGTTCACTGACATTAATGGTTTTTCACTAATCAAACGCGGAAATTACGCCGTAGATCCTTCCTTTAGAGCGAATCAATACGAACAACTCAATGTTCAATATGACGGAGGAACTCGAGCTTTTCACGCGTGTCCCAATCGAATGGATCCTATTACAACCTTAGTAAATCCAGAAGAAATTTCAAAAATTGAAATTATTAAAGGTCCATTTTCTGTTCGTTACGGAAACACTTTTGCAGGGGTCGTTAATATGGTTTCTCAATACGGAAACGCTAGTTCGAAAGCTTTTGCTGGTTCCTTTTCTTCTGGATACGAGAGTAATAGCAACTCTTTGGTCACGATTTTACAGCTTTCTAGTAACTGGAAGAAATTTGATATTGTGGGTGACTTAAGTTATCGTAACTATGGAAATTATAAGGATGGGAATCAAAATGAAATCCCTTCTTCTTTTAATAGTAAGGGATATGGGTTTAAAATGGGATATCAATTTTCTGAAAACCAACGGTTACAAGTCAATGTGCGTCAAAATTTTGGAAGAGATGTGCTTCATGCTGGATTACCAATGGATACTGATGAGGATAACAGCAGCATTGCGAGTTTAGATTATACTTCGAAAAGTAATGCTCCCTTTTATAAAGGAGTAACTGCCAAAGTATATTATTCGTATGTGGATCACATTATGAGCAATTACAGCAGGCCATCATTTGCAAATAGCTCAGCAATTGCGAAAGTAAATGCAACTACTTTTGGAGGAAAAGTAGAAACAGAATGGGATTTATCTCCCAAATGGAAATTGTTTGCAGGAGTCGATATGGTTCATTTATCGCGAGACGGCGGAAGAGATCGTCTGGTAAAAAAGAATATGGCTGGAGTGGTTTTACCCAAACCGCTTGCTTTTTATGATAAAATTTGGCAAGATAGTTACACGGCTACTTTTGGAACTTTTGCCGAAGCCAAATGGTATTTATCAGAAAAATCAATTGTTAATTTAGGAGCTAGAGTCGATGTTGTTGGTACTGATGCCAGAGATTTAGACGAAAGTTTTATTAAACTGTATCCGAATATTGAAAAAAGAAACGAGACAAATTTTAGTGGAACGATCTCTTATAAACGACTGCTTTCACCCGATTACACGTTAGAAGTAGCTTTTGGTAGAGGAACGCGCTCGGCTAATATTGAAGAGCGTTTCATTGCTTATTTTAACATCGGAAGAGATCCTTACGAATACATAGGCAATCCAAATCTAAAAGCAGAAACCAATAATCAGTTTGAAGTTGGCTTTACAGGGAAAGAAAAACTTAACGGTTTTGCCAATCAAATTAATTTTGGAGGGTCTGTGTATTACTCCATCTTCGAAAATTATATCTTAGCTGTGGTTGATAAAAATTTGGTTCGAAAATACAATCCTACAACGCCACCAATTCATCCCAAAGTATTTCAAAACATTGATCGTTCTTTCAAAACCGGATTTGAATTTTTTGGGGATGTAAAATTTGCTAACTATTTTAATTTTTTAACCGAAATGGCTTATGTGTACACCGAAAATCAAGATTTTAACGAGAGTTTGCCGCTCACTCCTCCCTGGGTAACCCGATTAAAATTAAGCTATGAAAAAGGGAAAGTTTGGGCTTCTGTTCAGTATACACTTACGGCCAAACAATCCAAAATTGCTTCTTCATATGATGAGATTGCCACTCAGAGCTATGAAGTAATGGATTTGAAAGTAGGCTATAAACCCATTAATAATTTAAGCGTTGGAGCGAGTGTACTCAATCTTTTGGATCAATATTATAACAACCACTTAGCCTTTGCGTTCAACAATCAAGCTGGTTTTGGTAGGACACCAATAACTGAACCCGGACGAAATTTCACCTTGTTTTTGAATTATAAATTTTAGAAACCCAATACTATAAAAGAGAGGAGCAATCCTCTCTTTTTTGATTAGTAGCCAGCTGACAAGGTTGTAAATCCGTTCGCAGTTTGATGAAATTTTTTTGAATGTTTTTTTTTTATTGTCACTTTTTGTGACAATAAAAAAGCAAGTTGTTGTTGGTGGCTGATTTGATTGATGTTAACAAAAAGGTATTTTGTATCAAATAAAAAAATGGATTTTAGATTTTTTTTATTTTATGTGCTATATTTGAACCCTCAATGAACATCACCTCACAAATAAAGCAGCCCATCTTTGATGAAATGGAACTTTTTGAAAAAAAGTTCTATGAATCAATGACTTCTCAAGTGGCGTTGCTCAACAGAATCACGTATTATATTGTCAATCGAAAAGGAAAACAAATGCGTCCAATGTTTGTTTTTCTTACCGCAAAGATGATTTCTGGAGGTAAAGTAGAAGAGCGTACTTATCGTGGTGCTTGTGTGATTGAGCTGATTCATACCGCTACATTAGTACATGACGATGTGGTTGATGATAGCAATCGTCGTAGAGGTTTTTTCTCCATTAATGCCTTATGGAAAAATAAAATTGCGGTTTTAGTTGGTGATTATTTGTTATCCAAAGGTTTGTTATTATCCATAGATCATGGCGATTTCGATTTGCTACGAATCATTTCAGTAGCCGTTCGCGAAATGAGCGAAGGAGAACTATTGCAAATAGAAAAAGCCAGAAGACTCGATATTACAGAAGAGGTGTATTACGAAATTATCCGAAAAAAAACAGCTACACTTATTGCGGCTTGCTGTGCTTTAGGTGCTAGATCTGTTAGTGATAATGAAGTTGTTGTTGAACAAATGCGCAAGTTTGGAGAGCTTATAGGTATGGCTTTTCAAATTAAAGACGATTTGTTCGATTACACCGAAGACGCTATCGGTAAACCTACTGGAATTGATATCAAAGAGCAAAAAATGACTTTGCCTTTAATTCATGTTCTAAATACCTGTACTACAAAAGAAAAAAGTTGGTTAATTAATTCCATCAAAAACCATAACAAAGACAAAAAGCGAGTAAAAGAAGTTATTGCTTTTGTAGTTAACAATGGTGGACTTTCTTATGCCGAACAAAAAATGATTGACTTTCAACAAGAAGCATTAGCTATTCTTGAAAATTTCCCCACTTCAGATTATAAATCGGCCTTGACCTTAATGGTCAATTATGTAATCGAAAGAAAAAAATAATTTTTTTTCGTCTGTAAAGTTCCGTAATCATTGGTATTTCTATTTTTTTATCAAAAATAAAACAACTGCATGCAACCTTTTTGTTGCTTGCCTCGTCTATGCTAATAGAAGTCGGTTTTACAAAAACAACAACTGCTGACCAACACGTTTTATTATATGAAAGTAATTCCATTACATCATGAAGAACAAAAATTGATTCAACTTGCCATTGAAAACAATAGGCAGGCGCAACAACAGTTGTATTCTAAATTTTCTTCAAAAATGTTAGGAGTTTGCAGACAGTATATCAAAGATATTCATCAAGCAGAAGATGTAATGATTACCGCATTTATGAAGGTTTTTGTGAATCTAAGAAATTTTGAAAACAAAGGAAGTTTCGAAGGTTGGATACGCAGAATTATGGTCAATGAATGTATTTCTTTTTTGAGAGTTAATAAAAAAATGAAATATACCGAAGACGAGTTTTTTGTTGAGGAAAGTTTTGATGCCATTGGAGATCAGTTCTCGGTAGAAGAAATTCAAAATTTAATCGATACACTTCCAGAAGGGTATAAAATGGTGTTTAATTTATATGCGATAGAAGGATACAAACATCAGGAAATTGCTCAATTGCTTGGTATTTCTGAAGGTACTTCAAAATCACAATTGTCGCACGCTAGAAAAATGTTACAACAGCAGATTACCTGCTTAAAAAATAAGCAAAATGGAACTAAATAATTTTGAACAACAAGTCAAAGAGAAGCTCTCCAATCGAGAAATTACTCCCTCAGCTCAAGCTTGGGGCCGATTAGACGCCATGTTGTCTGTCCAAGAAAAGCCAAAGAAAAAAATGACTTGGTGGTATGTGGCAGCAAGTGTTACGGGACTTTTATTGGTAGGAACACTTTTTTTTAACACATCAAAAGAAAGTAATGTTATAACACCATCTCAAGAAATTGTGGTGACTTCCACTGAAGAGAAAGATTCGGTTACAACACAACCTTCAATTGAACCAACAAACGAAGTAAGTGTTCAGCCTAAATCAGCTTTGGCAACAAATGAGCCTAAGGTTATCAATAATTCAATAAGAACTACAAAAACAAATCGTCAGGAGCTTTCAATCAACAATCAAATCACAACCACCAACAATCAAATGAGTACTACTATCGAAAAAAGCACAGAGCATCAAGCTATTGCTGCAATAGACGAAAAGGTACAAGTAGCACCCACAGTAGTCCCAAAAAAGCAAAAAATTCAAGTCGATCCTTCTACTTTATTATCACAAGTTGATGGAGAATTGGAGCTCTCTTTTAGAGAAAAAGTAATCGCCAAAGTGAATAAAAATTATCAAACCGTAAAAGTGGCTTTGGCCAACAGAAACAATCAAGAATAAAACAATCAATCATCAATCAAATTTTTAAAAACTAGTAATCATGAGAAATTTTACCATTTATCTAGCCGCCTTATTCTGTCTTTTAGCCAGCAAAATGATAGGGCAAGAATCCTTCGAAAAACGAGCTAAGGAAATCGCAACACGCATTGAAAAAATCACCAAAGAAGAAAAAGCAGCGCTAAAGGAAGAAATCGAAGCCGTCAATCTTCAGTTACAAGCAGGTACAATCACTAAAGAAAAAGCCGACGAGAAAAAGAAAGTATTGGCCGAAGCTAGAGCCATCAATATCGAAGCCAGAGTAGCCAAAGAGCAAGAACAATTGAACGAATTGGTACAGTTAAAAGTGGATGGAAAAATCAAAGAAGACTCTGTTAGACCATCTGTTACAATCTATTGGAACGATGACTTTGACTTTAAAAATAAAAAGAAAGAAAGAAAATTTGGTGAAAAAAGAACCACAAGCCAGTTTGTTTTTGCTGCCGGTTTAAACAATCTTATGGTTGATGGCGCGATGCAAGACAAAGATTTCAAATTTATGGGTTCTCATTTTTACGAATGGGGAACTACCTACAACACCAGAATCCTAAAAGACAATAACTTGCTGCATTTCAAGTACGGGATGTCTGTAATGTACAATAATTTACGTCCTACAAATAACCGAACTTTTGTAGTAAATGGAAACCAAACTAATCTTGAAGTATACTCAAAAGACCTCAAAGAATCTCGTTTCAGAAACGTTTATTTGGTAGTGCCAATGCATCTAGAATTCGATTTTTCGGGTAGCACCATGAAAGATGATAAACGCCAATTCCGAACCCACAAGGCCTTTCGTTTTGGTCTAGGAGGCTATGCCGGAGTGAACTTAAAATCAAAACAAAAATTAGAATACCGCGAAAACGACGATAAATTTTACGTAAAAAACAAATCCGATTTCAATACCAGTAATTTTATCTACGGTTTGAGTTCATACATAGGCTACAAAGAAACGAGTTTGTATGTAAAATACGATTTGAATCCATTATTTAAAAACAATACAGTAGATCAAAACAATATTTCTATGGGAATTCGTTTCGATTTCAATTAAACCCAGAATCCGCATTAGACTTCGTAGCGAAACTGAATTATTCAATAAAAGCAAGAGCTCACGGACTATTTTTGAAGAAGGAAACAACGTTCAGTGAATACCTATATAAAATATAAACCAATGAGCTAATACTTTTGTATTTTGAATTTAAAAATGGGAGTAAGTTCTTGCTTTTGAAGAAGAAATTCATTCACTGAACTCCGCTAAAGAATATAAAAATGGTGAAGTAATTTAGTTGTAGTAGATTTCTAATGCGGAATCTGGGTTAAAATTAGGAGCGAATCATCAGGCATTTCAGGCACATCGTTCCCGCCATCATTCCTAAACCTCGCGAGCTGAACCCCAGCTCACGAGGTTTTTCCCTTCTGTCGGGGCTATAAGACTAGCATGGTTTTTTTACTTGGAAGAAATTTGGTAATATCGGGTGAATGATAAATTATGTTTTGTAACTAATCAGGTGTTTTTTTGAATATTAATTGCCTCCAACTTTAGTTGGAGGGGTGAAATTTGAAATCATTAAAGGCTTTAGCCCAAATTAGATGCTTTTATTTGGTTAAAGCTAATGAAATCAATCCCCATAACTTCAGCTAAAGCTGGAGCCAATTGAAAGCAAGACAAGCTAAATAGTTACTATATTTTTTTAAACCACCCACACCACCTATCTACTTAAATCCGCAAAATCTGCGTGCCATAATTCGTGCATTGATTTAGCAGATTCACTAAGACTTTTTTCAATTGAAACACAAAGCCAAAACTTTGCGAACCTTGCGATTTTTCCTTTGCGAACCTTGCGGTTAAAATTTCACACTAATTTGTGTTGAATCAGTACATTCGTATCCAAAACTGTTATAGAAGAATCTATGGTGCAATAATACTAAGTTTAATTATACAAAATTAACTTTGTATCTTTGGCCTTTGCCAACTTTATTCCCTTATAAATTGATTTCAAAAGCAACCATAGATACCGTTTTCGAAACCGCTCGTGTAGAGGAGGTTATTGGTGATTTTGTACAATTGAAACGTGCTGGGAGCAACTTCAAAGGCTTGAGTCCATTCTCTGATGAGCGTTCACCTTCGTTCATGGTGTCGCCAGCCAAAGGAATTTGGAAAGATTTTAGTTCCGGAAAAGGAGGAAATGCAGTGGCTTTTTTAATGGAGCACGAACATTTTACTTATCCAGAAGCTATCCGATATTTGGCCAAAAAATACAATATCGAAATCGAAGAAACAGAACAAACCGATGCGGAAAAAGCCAATACTGATGTTCGAGAAAGTATGTTTTTGGTGTCTGAATTCGCGAAAAATTATTTTCATTCCACACTATTAAACACCGAAGAAGGAAAGGCGATAGGCTATTCGTATTTCAAAGAGAGAGGCTTTACCAGCGAAACCATAAAAAAATTCGGTTTAGGCTATTCTCCAGAAACTTGGGATGCGCTGACGAAAGAAGCGTTAGGAAAAGGATATCAATTACAATATCTAGAAAGTACAGGCTTAACCATTCCAAGAGACGATCGCCCTTTTGACAGATTCAAAGGAAGGGTGATGTTTCCTATCCAAAGTATGTCGGGTAGAACCTTAGGATTTGGAGGCCGAATCTTAACCAATGATAAAAAAGCGGCCAAATATTTAAACTCTCCAGAGAGTGAAATTTATCATAAGAGCAAAGTCTTGTACGGAATTTTCCAAGCCAAACAAGCCATTGCTAAACTCAATAATTGTTATTTAGTTGAAGGATATACGGATGTAATTCAATTCCATCAAGCTGGAATCGAAAATGTCGTAGCCTCTTCAGGTACGGCTTTAACACCCGACCAAATCCGTTTAATTAACCGATTAACCAAAAACATTACCGTACTTTTTGATGGTGATGCTGCAGGACTTCGCGCTTCCATTCGAGGCATCGATTTGATTTTGGAGGAAGGAATGAACGTAAAAGTTTGCACTTTTCCTGATGGCGATGACCCAGATAGTTTTGCCAAAAAAACATCTTATGATGATTTGGTAGCTTATTTAGAGCATAATGCAAAGGATTTTATCCAGTTCAAAGCCTCGCTTTTAATGAACGAAGCTAAGAACGATCCGATCAAAAAAGCGGATTTAATTCGGGATATGGTAACGAGTATTTCTAAGATTCCAGACCGCATTCAACGAGAGATTTATTTGCAAGAATGTTCTAGGATTATGGATATTTCGGAGCAAGTTTTGGTGAGTACTTTAGCGCAATTAGTACAAAAAGATGTTGCCGAAGTAGGTAAAAAACAAAAGCAAGAGCAAAAAGCTTTTGAAGTTGTAAAAAACGAAAATCCTATAGCTCCTGATAAAGTCGATGTCTTGTACCGTTTGGAACGAAAAATCATTGAAATACTATTGCTGTATGGGAATAAAAGCGCAATTTTTGAGGATGTATTGTTGAAAGCTAATGCCGAAGGCGAAATTGTTCAGGTTGTTGAACAGAAAGAATACAAAGTTTTTCATCGTATTTATCTGAGTTTACAAGAAGATGAAGTAGAGTTGGCGAACCCCTTGTTTAGAGCTATTTTTAATGATTTGATTAATTATTATTTGCAAGCGCAGGCCGAGGGTATTGAGCAGTATTTGAAAACTTTGAAACCTGAATTTGCTCAAGAAGTAACGGATATTTTAATGGAGGAGGAGCAAATTGTCTTACACAATTGGGAAGGACAAAATATTTTTGTAAAGCAAAAAACAGAAACCATTAGTCAGCATACTTCAGAAACCATAATTTCAATTCGTGAATATTTAATCAATAAGTTGATCATGGATTTGATGAATGAATTTTCAGTAAATCCACAAGCTGATGGGGCCGAGTTGATGGTAATGATTAATGATTACAACAAACTCAAAGTGAATATCACCGGAACAATTGGAAGAATACGTTCTACTTATTTATAAAAAATGTTACCCAAGATGCTTTTCTGAGAATGGTTTGTATGAAAATCATTTTCGATAGATTCTGAATATTTTGCCATAAAAAAGAGGCTGTCCAACGTTTCGGACAGCCTCTTTTTGTAAACAGCTAAATTTAGCTAGCTCAAATTGCTACACAATTTCTAGTGTTTTGGCTTTGTTGACTAAATCAACCAAATTGGTTACATTTAATTTTGTCAACAAGCGCAATTTGTAGGTGCTAATTGTTTTTTCGTTTAAAGAAAGAATATCGGCTATTTCATGGTTTTTCTTCCCATCGCTTAAATAGCGTAATACTTCTATTTCTCGGTTGGATAATTTACGGTACAAACGTTCGCTTTTACTTTGTTTGGCTATCAAAGCCATGTTTTTACGAACATTCTCGTTTACGATAATTTTTCCTTGCTGAACTTTGACAATAGATTGACCTAGTGTTTCAAGTTTTTCAGTTTTGTGCACATAGCCCGCCACACCTGCTTTAATTGCATTTGGAGCATAAATTTGTTCCGAAAGGCTGCTATAGATAATGATTTTTGTGTTAGGGTAGTTTTTCAACATTGCCTTGATTTCAAAAATACTAGCTAATCCTTCAAGTTCTAAATCAATTACTAAAACATCAATTTCTTTGCTTTGAAGAATTTCTCGAACCATCGAAAAATTACCTACATTGGCTACAATTGAGATCTCATCATGATCCTTGAAGTACGATTTAACTCCAAAATGAGTTACTGGAAAATTATCTGCTAAACAAACTTTAATCATGGTATTTTTTTTTTAAGAGTTGTCTATCAAAATGATTCGATAAATGTAGTAAAAAAAATACAATAATTTTTAATATTTAAGAAAATTTTTTAATTTTCTGTAAAAACACACACGGGTATTGGGTTCATTTTGTGTTGATTAGCATAATTTAGGCGTTTATATATGGTTAAAACCTCTTTTTCTCTATTATCAAAGTCATCTGATGTTTTGCCAGCTTCGTCTTGTAACATGGCCCATTCTAATTCATCATAACTAGCACCTAATTGATCCTCATCGGAACGGTCGTCACCAAATAAGCCATCGGTTGGAGGAGCAACCAAAATTGAATGGGGGATCTTTAAATAACTTCCTAGAGCATAAACATCTGACTTTAATAAATCGGCAATTGGACTCAAATCCACTCCGCCGTCACCATATTTGGTGTAAAATCCAACACCAAAGTCTTCTACTTTGTTTCCTGTTCCAGCTACCAATAAACCATGTATTCCAGCATAGTAGTACAAAGTGCTCATGCGTAATCGCGCTCTCGTATTGGCTAACGATAAATTCATTTTATCGGTATTTTCGTGTTCTGGAACAGCTGTTTTAAAGGCTTCAAAAACCGGTGTAAGATCTGAATTTACACTTTTTACGTTTGGGAATCGTTCTTTTAACTGCTTGATGTGTTCTTGAGCGCGACTTACTTGAGAAGGTGCTTGATGAATGGGCATTTCTATACATAAAACCTCTAAACCTGTTTGGGCACAAAGTGTTGAGGTTACAGCCGAGTCAACTCCTCCTGAAATCCCAATAACAAATCCATTTGACTTTGCATTCTTAGCGTAATCCGTTAACCATTTTACGATTTTTGTGTTAACTTTTTCTGGTGTTAAAGATGTTTTTTTAATCATTATAGTTTATGTTTTAAAAAGCAGGAATGTATATTTGCACAATGTTTTAAAGGAAATCAAATTTGAAATGATTTTAAAGCGAAAATAATTAATATATATGAAATGGCCATGTTTCCAGTCTATAAACTCGAAAAAGGTAAATCTATAAAATAGATTCGAATGAATCAAAAAAATATGAGAAAGTGTCTTTTGTCTTTACTGTTGGTGTTGTTTTTTTGCTCTTGCGATAAAAAGAGTAAAGTAGAAAAAATTGTAGAAGAAATCCCAGTTGAGATAAAAGTAGAGCGTTTTGATCAAGCTTTTTTTGAAACAAAACCTGAGAATTTATTACAATTGAAGCAAAAGTATCCTCTTTTTTTTCCACAAGGAACTGAAGATGCGGTTTGGATCGAAAAAATGCAACATCTGCAATGGAGAGAGCTTTACCAGGAAGTACAAAAAAAATATAAGAATTTTGATCCTGTAGCGGCTGATATCGCTACTTTATTTAAGCATATTAAGTTTTATTTTCCAAAAATCAAAAATCCAAAAGTTGTAACGTTGATAGGTGAAATGGATTACAATACCAAAACGATATATGCTGATAGTTTGGTTTTGGTTTCTTTAGAATTATATTTAGGAAAACAGCATCGATTTTATCAATTTCCAGAATACATCAAACAAAATTTTGAGCAAAATCAGATTGTACCTGATATTGCTTCTAGTTTTTTGCAATCCAAAATACCGCCTGCAACTGATAAAGCCTTTCTTTCTCAAATGATTGCCTTTGGCAAAGAATTGTATGTAAAGGAATTGTTGTTGCCTGATTTTTCGGAGGCAGATATAATGGGGTACACCGCTGCTCAACAGAATTGGTGTTTAGAGAACGAAGGCTACATTTGGCGTTATTTTATAGACAAAGAAATGTTGTACAGTGTAGATGCCAAGTTAATTCCTCGTTTTATAAGCCCAGCTCCTTTTTCTAAGTTTTATTTGGAGATTGATAATGATTCACCTGGGCAAGTGGGCGCTTGGATTGGATGGCAAATGGTGCGTTCTTACATGAAAAATAACGACAGTTCATTGGAGGCTATGTTGGCTATGAGTGCAAAAGAAATTTTTGAAAAATCGAAATATAAACCTAAGAAATAATGTCAAACACACATACATCAGAAATTAAATTTCAAGTTGAATTAGACGAAAACCGAGTACCCGAAAAACTATCTTGGTCCGCTGAAGATGGGGGAGTAGCACTTCAAGAAGCGAAGGCGATTATGCTTTCTATTTGGGATAGCAAACAGAAGGAAAGTATGCGCATTGATTTGTGGACCAAAGATATGCCAGTAGATGAGATGAAAATCTTTTTCCATCAAACCTTAGTGGCGATGTCTGACACCTTTAAAAGAGCCACCAATGACGAAAAAATGGCTGCCACCATGATTGATTTTTGCGATTATTTTGCCGAAAAGTTGGAGCTAAAACAACAATAATAAAACATAAAAAAAGTGATGTAGAAGTTTATCTAGATCACTTTTTTTTATTGTTTGTATTTTAAGTCTTTTAATTAGAAAGTTTAGTTGGAGCCAGTTGTGCAATATCCAGCTTTTAATTTTTGCTTCTCCTCAGGTTTATGTCCTGATCCTTTTTTTTTAATAAACTTTTCATTTAAAAACAAAAAAAACTCCTTAATTGCTTAAGGAGTTTCTTGGTGGGCGATGAGGAAACAGAACTTTCTTAATTTGTAGGAAATTGAATTTTCATAAAAACAGACGTAAAGTCAATAATACAAGAGCTTTTGTGGTTTTTATACTTACAGAAAAATTAGGTTAAATTCGGATTGATTAGAATGAATCAGTGTTTTTTCGGGATTATTTCGGGATTTTTATTATATTCGTTTTCTAAATTATCGGGTATGAACCTAAAATTTTTTATCAAGAAAACTAAATCTGCCACCTCGAATATCTATGTTCGCTTTTGGGATAGTAACAGAATTGACCAAACCGCAGGTACCAAATTAAATGTTCAGTTTGAACATTGGAACAAAGATAAACAAGAAGTCAAGAATATTGTCAGTATAACTAATAGGGATTTTACAAATAGTAAATTACGCAACCTAAAAACATTTATTTTGGATCAATACAATATTGATTCGAATTCACAAGTAAGTATTCAAAATACATGGTTAAAGTCGCAAATCAATATTTTCTTTGGTAGGGTTAATAGCGATGAATCCCACAAAGTTTATTTTGTCTCGTGGATAGAGAAATTTATTGCTGATTGTCCTAATAAAGCAATGCCTCCTTCAGAAAGTACAATTATAAAATTCAATAGAGTTAAAAACAAGCTTTCCGATTATCAAACCCACTTTGATGTAAAGCTTCGTTTTCAAGATATTGATTTGAAATTTTACGAGAGTTTCCTTTTCTATTGCCAAAAAATAGAAATGCTCAACAACAATACGGTTGGCGGTTTTATCACCATTATTAAAAATTGGTGCAGTAAAATTGAAATTGAAGGATTACCGATAAGTCCACAATACAAACACAGCGATTTTAAAGCGCTGTCCAACAAAACTAAAGATATTTATCTTACCGAGGATGAAATTGATGCTGTCTTTAATCATAATTTTGAAGGGTCAGAACGATTAGACAAAACAAGGGACAATTTCATTATAGGGTTGCGTACAGGCTTGAGAATTTCAGATTTTATGAAGTTAAAACAACTCAATATTGTAGGCGATTATATAGAAATTGAAACAAGTAAAACCGAACATCCAGTAGTTATTCCGATGCACAGCCAAGTAAAAGCCATTTTACAAAAAAGAAACGGCAAACTACCTCCTGTAATTTCCGACCAAAAATTTAATGAATATGTAAAAGAAGTTTGTAAAACTATTGGCTTTGCAGAAATGGTGGATGGTGCAAAAATGGTCAACAAAAAAGACGAAAAAGATTTTTTTGGTGACAGCAAAGTCAAAATAAAAAGTACAATGCGCAAAGAGTTTGGTACGTTTCCAAAGCATGAATTAATCACTTCTCACACCTGTAGACGTTCCTTTGCTAGTAATCTATATGGGAAATTAGATAATCCCACGATAATGGCCATCACAGGACATAAAACCGAGACTATGTTTCTGAAATATATCAAAATCACACCTCGGGAGCATGCTGAAAAACTAAAAGAGCATTGGCAAAAAATGGAAATTGAAAAACAAGCTAAAAGGAACGATACTCAAAATGATTGATCAATATAAATACATCAGTAAACTATATACTTTAGAGGAATTAGTATCGGGGAATCCTATTTTTAAAGTGTATTATGATTTTTTCTATAACTTTTATGAATGGCAACAAAAACAAGATTTAGATGTTATAGACTATACCGATAGGCAACATCTTGAATTGCTCTTCAACGAATTCTTACATGCAATTTCATTGTTTTTGTACGATAAAATAACCTTTAATGAAACGCTTAAGGCATTAAAATCAAAAACAGAAGAGATTGAAATGTTTGGATTTATGCTGGAATGTCTTCCCTTCATTTTAGAAGAATATCCCTTTTTATATGAGGAAACCTTAATGGATAAAACGAGAGACTACTTTAGCATATCTTATAACTCCGAAAGCATAATTCCTATAAGCGAGGAAGATAATAACAGTCTTTCTTTAGTTGTGAGTCAATTTCTCAATGAAATTAAAAAGGCACTTACAAAGGAACATATTTTTGACTTGACTCTTTTTTTCGATAAACCAATCAGTAATGGTTTGAATGAATTCTTTAGTGAATTCAATCCAAATTCTAAAAGAATAAAGAATCAAAACAGTTTGGCATGCGACTTATTTCCAACCGAAACACAGAAGGGATTAGATGCTTCACAAAAGGTATTACTGATTGAAGAACTCATTAGAAGTGATAAATGGGGAAATGCGACCGAAAGGAAAAAAGCCGAGATCTTATCTTTAATTATAGATAGAAATTCAGATAATATTAGACGAATTTTATCCGAAACGAATAAGCCTTTATCTAATACTTCTCAGAAATTCAAAGACGATTTACTGAAAGCACAAAACATACTTAAACTTTTGGGGTAGCCATTGGGGTATACCCCACACTTTAAAAAACATATACCTAGATTAAGTTTGTCATAACTAATTTTTAAAAAATAATAATT
Organism: Flavobacterium sp. LM5; assembly: GCF_002017945.1. Lineage (NCBI taxonomy): Bacteria > Pseudomonadati > Bacteroidota > Flavobacteriia > Flavobacteriales > Flavobacteriaceae > Flavobacterium > Flavobacterium sp. LM5. Next base: position 991,028 of record NZ_MUFX01000001.1, read on the forward strand.
ATGACAAAAGTTCTTCAATTAGAAAACACCAATGCACTAGAGTTTAAAACTGAAATTTTAGAAGGCATTAAAGTCTATCTCAACGACTTTGTAGCTACTTTACAGCCCGAAACCGACCAACTCCTAACTAGAGAACAAACAGCAAAAATGCTTTCTGTTTCTTTAGTAACTCTTTGGGATTGGACACGCAAAGACATCATTCCAGCTTATCGAATTGGAAACAAAATTCGGTATAAAAAAAGCGAGGTTTTAAAATCCTTAAATCAAAAAAACCGATTTGATTAATCAAAAACCAAGCTAGAAGAAATGATGAAAACGCTATACTACATCAGAAACAAAAAGGAACTACAAGAGCTATACTTGAGTCAGATACCTGAATCACATATTAGAGCAGAGATGAACGAAATTCTCAAGCAAACTCGAGCTTCAATTCCGTTAGGAATGAGAACAAACCTCAAAAATATAACTACTAAAGAAGCAATCATATTTATAGAACAAAATGGAACCCCAGATGGTTATGTTTTATCAGACGAGTTGCAACTCAAACTCAAAGAATATAAAGAATCGTTGCGAAATAGAAAAAACGAAGGGAACTAGTTAGGAAAACAGCATCACAACTAAAATTGTGATGCTTTAAATCAATTATCTATGAATGTTACATCAGCAACCAAAGCAGCCATTTTGAACCAAACAACGCCTGAGGAAATTTATAGGAAGTTCCTAAATCTTAACGATTTTCCGAAGGGGAACATTTCAAGTCCTTACACAAAGGATGCTCATCCTTCTTTTAAAGTATACAAAAACGGAAGCTTCAAATGTTTTAGTTCAGGCCATCAAGGAGATGTTTTTCAATTGGTGGCCGACCTAGAAAAATTAGATTGTAAAACCCAATTTCATGAAGTTTTAAACTGCATTGCTTCGGAAATGAATATTATTTTAGACGATGCCACGCCATACAAAAGTGTTGCAAAGGGAAATCAAAATTTTGCAAAGGTTTTGCAAAAACCGTTGCAAACACCATTGCTACAAAACTCAAAACCCGTTGCAAAGGAAAAAGAAGGAGCGACTTTAACTGTAGAAAAACGAGATTTCACCGCTTTAGACTTGGCGTATTGGAACCAATTAGGCGTTAAGCAGGAGATTCTAGAAAAATTTCAATTGCATTCCATTTCAAGTTATACGTGGACTGGCAAAAAGCCAATGTATACCAAAAAAGAAAGTGTGGCTTTTGCTATTGAACTCCATGGAAATTTCAAGCTCTACATCCCCAATCAAATTGAAGTTGGAGTAAAGAAAAATGTATTGCCCCCTTTCCCAAATGGTATTTTTGGTTTGACACAATTGGGTGCCGAAACAAAGCAAGACATTATAATTTGTGCAGGCGAAAAAGACACCATTGTTGCTCATTCACGTGGATTTCATACGGTCACTTTTGGGAGTGAATCCATTTATCCTAAAGAGGAGCAAATAATAAAACTCCGAGCACTTTGCAAAAATCTGTTTATTTGTTACGACAAAGATGCTACAGGAGAAAAAGGCAGCCAAACCATGGTGCAACGTTTTCCAAAGATTATTCCAATTGCCTTACCACCCAACGACAACATTAAAGGATATGATCTCACCGATTATTTTCAAGACCATTCTTCTGAAGATTTTAGAAAACTGATGGACTTAGCCCTGAAAAACAAAACCGAAGTGATTCCTGAAAATGATTTGACTACCATTTTTCATGTCGCTGAAAAATACCTCAAAGAACACTATGATTTCAGAAACAATATTATTTCCCTCGAAATTGAGTGTAGTCCTAAAGGTCAAAACGAATGGACTTCCTGCAATGAAAATTCACTTTGGCTAGAAATTCAAAAGAAAAGCATCAAAATCTCTATTAACTCTTTGATAGCTATTTTGAAAAGTGATTTTGTTCCGAACTATAACCCACTAATCAATTACTTCACGAGTTTACCTCAATGGGATAAAAAAACAGATTTTATCAAACAATTTTCCGAATACATTCAACTCGAACAGGGAGAAGACAAAGAACAATTTGAGTATCATTTTAAAAAATGGTGTGTGCGTGCGGTAAAATGTGCCACTATTGATAATTATTTCAACAAACAAGCCTTTGTGTTAACCGATGATGGAAATGGTCAAAATATTGGTAAAAGTTCGTGGTGCAGGTTTCTTTGTCCAAGCGAACTTTCCAACTATTTGGCCGAAGACATGAGCGATGACAAAGATGCTCGTATCTTGCTTTGCAAAAACTTTTTGATCAACCTTGACGAATTGGCTGCTTTATCCCGAAAGGAAATAAATCAGTTGAAATCCTATTTTAGCAAGGCGCAAATCAATGAACGCTTGCCCTATGATAGAAAAAATTCCATTATTCAAAGAGTGGCCAGTTTTATCGGTTCTACCAATATGACTACTTTTTTACAGGACGAAACTGGTTCGGTGCGCTGGTTGTGTTTTATTGTAAAGTCCATCAATTGGAAGTATAAAAATGAGTTCGTGATTGATAATTTGTGGGCACAGGCTTATTCTCTTTCTAAAGACAACACCTTTGATGAAACCTTGAGCATCGAAGACATCCGTCAAAATGAATTGCGAAATGAAAAATTCCAAATTATTTCCCCTGAGAAAGATTTGATTCACAAGTATTTTGAAATCCCAACAAAAATCGAACAGGCAGAATTCCTCACCTCCACCGAAATGTTACACCATATCAATTTATATACGGCTGGCATCAGGCTTTCGAACGTGGGAATCGGAAAAGCCTTAAAAAGCATCGGCTTTAAAAGAGAAAAACGCAACCAAGTCTACGGATACTGGGTAATCAAGAAAACGATTTGACAAATAATTTCCAGTAAAAACAAAAAATCACTACAAAAATTTATTTCTTCTTACCTATCTTACCCAATCTTTGCAAAGCCCTATAATCATATATGTTAACATGGGTAACTTATAACTATTTCTTCTTACCCAATCTTACCCTTTGTTGCCTTACCACAAAAGTAAAAGGGGGAAGATTTTTCACTTTCCATTTTATTTAATTATCTTGAAAATAAATTTAACAAAAGAATGTTTATGGTATTTATATATCATGTTTGAATCATAGTAATTGACTGTTTGTAGACTTTAAAATTATTGACAAGTTTTTTGCTGTTTTTTGTAAATTTGAATAGCTAAATTTTCAAACTTATTTGCCCGATAATGTTTGATTTGATTACAAACCCAAATTTAACTACCTACTATGATATTACCTGTTTTTCTTCTAGAAGACCATAAATACGTTACGGAATCATATATTAGTGCGCTTCGAAATATATCCGTTGAAGCTGAAATGGTCATTTCCTATTCTTTGACTGATGCTCTTAAGAAATTAAACAATAAAAACCTCAAAGGTTTGCAATTAGCTATATTAGAATATAGCATACCTCCTTGTGAAATAAATAATTTAAGAAATGGTGAGGATATTGCTAAGATCATAAGGGATATGTTTCCAGAGGCTAAAATTATTATTATTTCAGCAATGTTTTCTAATTTTGAACTAGAAAGTGTTTTGAAAAGCATTAATCCAGAGGGAATCATTGAAAAATCAGATATGGATTTTAGCGAGTTATGTTTGATTTTACAAAAAGTTCTTAACGGTGAAGTATTTTACAGTGCAAGAGTTCATAAAACGCTACTTGAAAATGAAGCTAAATTTCCTTTTTTGGACGCATTGAATGTGAAAATTATTGGGTTGTTATCTCAAGGAATAGCAACAAAGAATTTGCCAAAGTATCTTCCACTGTCCTTAAGTGGGGTTCATAAAAGAAAAGCAAAAATCAAAGAGGCCTTAAACATTGATACTGGCTCTGATGAAGCTATAATAAAAGAAGCAAGAAAAAAAGGATTCATCTAAATTCGAATTTTAACATATTGGGTAGTTTTACTACCCTTTTTTTGTTTTTAAGAGTTTTATTTTTGGGCATGTTTTTTACCAAAATAAGCTTAAAATGAAAAAAAAATATACACTTTTATTCTTTTTGTTTTCACTATTTGTATGTGCCCAAGATAGAATACTGTTTAATTATGATACAGCAGGCAATCAAGTGATGCGAGAAATTTGCTTGAATTGCATTACTTCAAAGAATGTAAAAGCTATTAAGGACTTAAAGGAGGATGATTTGCTGGTAATGGATCAAATCTCTTATTACCCTAATCCAGTTTCAGAAGAATTGTACCTCAGTTGGGAACTAGTGGATGAAAAGAAAGTATCCCAACTTCAAATGCTATCGATGAGTGGTCAAACAATAAAAACTATAGTACCTGATAGAGGACAACTCACGCTGGGATTTCAAGGATATCCAAGTGGGGTATACTTCATTGTTTTTTCTTATAACAATGGAGAAGAAAAAACCATCAAAATTTTAAAGAAGTAAATAAATTCCTTTTAAGCTTTTGGGGCTATAGAGGACTTGCATTTTTCGCTACTACTTATTACAATCTATATTTTCTACTCATGAAAAAACTTTACATTCTATTTGTTTTTTTAAGTCAACTTATTTTTTCGCAAAATTTTACCGATACCAAGGGAGAATTGCAAATTTCAGGTTCAGGAACAGCGACCTATTCTTTGCCTATTGCACTGCCGCCAAGTATTAAAAACGTGGCGCCTGTTATTAATCTTACTTACTCTAGTGGGGTTCGTGGCGGTATAGCAGGACAAGGTTGGAGTATTAATAGCATTTCGTCTATTACACGTATGTCTACAAGAAGAGACATAGATGGGTTTGTGGATGGGGTAGACTTTGATAGTGAGGATAAATTAGCACTAGATGGTCAGCGTTTATTAATTAAATCTGGAACGTATTGGGGAAATGGCTCTACCTATGAAACGGAATACAAGAGCAATACCAAAATTGAATATGTAATGCAAGGGAGTATGACTTTCTTTATCGTTACAGCTCCAGATGGTTCCAGATCATGGTATGGAAGTACAGGTAATGGAACCTATCAGAATGCTGTTTCAGCGACGGCTTGGCATATAGTTCGATTTGAAGATGCCAGTGGAAATAGAATAGACTATAATTACACGAATGTAGTATATAAGGCAACTAATCAACTTTATATAGCCAGTATTTCATTTAGTGGGAATCCTACAGCTGGAATAGCTTTTCAAAACTCAATAGTTTTTAATTTTAGAGATGCCAAACGAGTAGAACGTGATTTTATCAATGGAAATGCCAATTATGCTTCTAAAATACTTGAAAGTGTTGATGTACTAACTAATAATACAGTTTTTAGAAAATACAAACTTACACATGTAGAAGATACTTCTTTGGGATATGAAAGAGTTTCACAGATTCAAGAATATAATGCTCAGAATGAAGCTTCAAATCCTGTAGTATTTGAATATGCTCAAAGTCCAACGAATCTAGAAAGAACAGAGAAAACCTACACTAATACTTTGGCTTTTGATAAAGTTGATTTAGCAGGTGATTTTGATGGAGATGGTCGTTTGGATTTTGTGGCAAATAATCAGGTATTTACTAAATTATTTGAGGCTAACGCAGGTAATACACCAGTTGCTCTACCATTTACATCGGATAAAAGAAAACTATTTACAGCAACTACTTTGACAAATAATAAATTGAATCAATTTCAATCGATAGTGCACGCTAATGAAACTGCAACTGGAACTGAATTTAAGGTATATAATTTTTCTAATAATTCATTTCTAAGTTCATATAACAAAACAATAACAATTGATAATATTGCTCATTTAGGATCAGAAACGAATTATGATTATTATTGCTCTTATGATGAGTATAATTGTGGATATGAAGCTAACAATAGTAACTGTTCTTTTAGTGGAATTAAAAATTCAACAAGTTATCTTGAAGGGGATTTTAACGGAGATGGTATAAGTGAAGTATTAATAATGAGTCGTGCAAATGAAACCCACGATATTTATCGTACCACATACTATACTAATTATGGTTACAATTTGATTGATTGCGTTGATTCAATTAGAGAACCGAATAATGTGGAATACTTTTTAGTAGACTTAAATCCAAATTCAAGTAATCAATTGAACTCATCAAGTTATGTGAAATTATTAAATTCAAGTCTGTTAGGAGGTTTTGATACAGGTGAAACAAAGATTGTTGCAGATTTTAATAGTGATGGTAAATCAGATGTATTGGTGATATATTTAAATGGAACTTATAAAATAGTAGGTTTTAAACAACTTACTGCATCACCTTGGATAGAACTTGAAATCATTGGGCAAGGGATCATTGATAAATATTCAAATAAAAAACAAATTCTTTTTGGTGATTATAATGGAGATGGCAAAACAGATATTATGCTACCTGATACTGAAGGAGGAAGCGGTCATACGTTATGGCATATCTATTATGGTAATCCAAAATCAACTGGGGGAGAGTTCTTTACTAAAGAAAGTCAAAATATTGTAGAATATTGGCCTAATACGGGAACTTATTATAACACACAAACTCATTTTAGTACCTACTATGCTATTGATATTAATAAAGATGGAAAATCGGATTTAGTTCGAGTTTGGAGGAAATATTATAAGCCAAAATGGACGATTAACGATCATAATACTCAGTGGCAGGTAACTGGCTTTACTAATAATATTGGTAGAGCGACCAGCCCAGGTTTTAATTTGACGTATGATTCAGGATTATTTGACTCAGGTTCTCCAGATATACCAATTCCATTAGTTTCTAATTTTAAATATAATGGAGCTAATACTGATTTAGTGTTGGTAAGGGGACATTATAATAAAATAGAATATTACCAATTCAATAAAAATGTCGAAACCGAAAACAGGTTGGTTTCTGTTACTGAATCGGCGGGTAATATCAAACAAACTATTGACTACAAACCTATGGAGGCTAGTAACGCTAGTTTTGGTTTTGCAGCTACCGATTTTTATTCTTCAAGTGACTCGGCCACCTATCCTAACATTGAAATTATTCGAAATCCAACTAGTTTTTTGGTATCTAAATTAACCGCTACCATCAATGGGGTGTCTAAATACCAAGATTTCAGATATAGGGGCTATGTGTCAAATTACAATTATGGGACTGTTGGTTTTATTCGTTCCACTAGAAGTAGTTGGTATTTATCAGATGCAGATACTAAGATTTGGTCTACGCAGCATAATGATATCACACTAAAAGGAGCCAATACCATTACTTGGTCCAGTACCATTGGCGCTACTGTTTTTGACCCTGTGCCTACGGGATTATTAAGTACGAAAACCAATACTTTTGAGACCTATACTAATCCAACTTCAAAAGTGTACAATGTATTGTTAAACAAACAAACCACAGTAGATGCTTTAACTGGAGTAATTTCAGAAGATACTTTTACCTATGATGGCTTGGTGACTTCTGCTTCATATTATGGATTGGAGACGCAACGAGTTTCTAAAAAAATGATAGGATCTGCGGTACAAGGAACATCAACTAGTACTACAACTTATGACAGTAACCCTACAGGTGTTGGGGCAAGTTATTACATAGGACGCCCTAAAACGATTGCAACTTCAACATCAAACTCCACTGGCGACACAAGAACCTCTAGTGAAACGTATACTTACACTGGAACAAATTTATCCAAAACCGAAAAGACGGGACACAATACGGGTTATGCTTTAGTTGAAGACATGACTTATGATGCGGTTGGTAATCTATTAACAAAAACGATTAGTGCTCCAGGGGCAACCAATCCAGTTGCCGCGAGGACTATTACAGACGAATACGATACTTCCAAAAAATTCGTACTAAAGAAAACTGATCATCAAGGATTTAGCGCTCAGTTTCTCTATAATGCCTTAGGACAGGTGCTTACATCTACCAATTATTTAGGAGTAATTACTAGTAATGGCTATGATAATTGGGGAAAACTAATTTCTACTACTATAACCAATGCATCAGCAACTCCAATAAACACTAATATAGTATACGCCAAATTAGGCAATGGTGGTTATACCACTACCACTACCAATACATTGAATGCGTTAACTGTGGTGGAGTATGATGTATTAGGCCGAGAGGTACGTAGTTCAATCAAAGGAATGGCTGCTGGGTCTACAGTGTCTAAACAAGTGGTCTATGATGGTCTAGGTAGAAAAACCAAAGAAAGCGAACCTTACTTCTCAACCCCTAGCCGATGGACATCCTACGAGTACGACTTTTTGCAACGTCCTACAAAAGTGACGGCTCCGACGGGACGTATTCAAACCCTGTCGTATTCAGGATTGACCACTACAAGTATTGATGATGGAAAAACAACGACTACAACACTAGATGCCCTTGGGAATAAGATTGAAACTACAGATCCTGGTGGAGTAATCGCATTTACTTATTATGCCAACGGACAATTAAAAGAATCCAATTATGAGGGGCATAAAGTAACGATTAGTATTGATGGATGGGGCAACAAAATCGCCATGAATGACCCCAATGCAGGCAATTATACCTATACTTATGATGCTTTTGGTCAATCCTTAACAGAGACAACGCCAAAAGGAAGCACGACCAATACCTATGATGCTTATGGTAAATTAAGCAAGAAAAAATTAGTAGGCGATGGCACAGACATCGAAACGGATTATACCTATAATGCATTGGCACAACTTACTAATGAGTCGAGTAAAAAATCCAATGGTACAAGTATAGATGCGTTTACGTATGGGTATGATAGTTTAAAACGACTCGTAACTACTACCGAATCCAACAGTCGATTCACACAAACAAAAACCATTACCTTCGATACGTTTAGCAGACCTATTACTGGCACTACTACTACCCAAGAATTGATTACAGGAATGGTGGCTACAGTAGTGACCAAAAACAATTACAATACCTACAATGGTATTATGGACAAAATCACAGATGGTAATGATGCGGTATTGTGGCAATTGAATACCGCCAATGAAAAAATGCAATCTTTAACGGATACCTTAGGAAACGGAATAACCATTACGAATGCCTATACGGTTGATGGGTATTTCAGCTCTCAAAAGCACATGTTATCAAGTACTGCTATTTTGCATAATACCTATAATTTTAATGGCGTAAAAGGAACACTAGACAGTCGTCAGAATCTAGCCTTAGGTACAAGCGAAAGTTTTACCTACGACAACTTAGATCGCTTAACGCAATGGACCAACCCGTTGAATGGTACTACGGATTCTAACAGCTATGATAATAAAGGGCGTATTACTAGCAATAATAAATTAGGAACGGTTACCTACAATGCCAATTTATCGACAGGAATTTATCGTAAAAGCTCCATTTTGCTAACTCCTGAAGGGAAGAATTATTATACGACCTTACCCAAACAAGTAGTGTCGTATACCATGTTCAAAAGCCCAATAAGTATCAATGAGAGTGACAAAGGAAGCACGGCTTTTACTTACAATTCGCATTTGTCGCGACAAACAATGAATTATGGTTTTACCATTACACCACCTGCAACCACAGGAGTGTATACTAAAACCAAGGATTATACAGATGATGGCACGGTAGAAATTATAAAAACACCTACCACCATTACCATTCGTACCTACATAGGTGGTGATGCCTACGATGCTCCTTTGTATGTAGAAAAAATAAAAACCATAGCTACAGGGGCAGTTGTCGACAAAAAGTATTATTTGCATCGTGATTATTTAGGTAGCATTATTGCCATTTCTGACGAAAACGGTGTGGCCTTGGAACGTCGTCATTTTGATGCTTGGGGAAATTTAGCTAAATTGCAACAAAACGGAGTAGCCATAACTTTGCCAACGGATGGTACAGGGGCAAAACTACTTTTGTTAGATCGTGGTTATACGAGTCACGAACATCTTGCCGAAGTAGGCTTAATACATATGAACGGTCGTTTGTATGATCCTGTTTTACGTTCTTTCTTAATGCCGGATAATTTCATCCAGCAACCGGAAAATACCCAAAATTACAACCGCTATGCCTATGTATTGAACAACCCATTGATGTATACGGATCCTAGTGGGGAAATTGGAGTGTTTTTAGCTATTGGTATAGGTGCTTTAGTAGCGGCTACCACTTATACTATGACTGCTTTATTGGCAGATGTGCCTTTTAGTGTGGGCGGGCTGTTGAAATCTACTTTTATTGGAGCAGCGAGTGCCGCAGTTACATTTGGAATTGGTACAGCAGCAGGTAATTTGTTTTCCAATTTTTACTCGCAAGCCGCTTTTCAGGCAGCTGCGCATGGTACTTTTCAAGGAGGAATGACTGCTATTTCTGGAGGTAAATTTTGGAGTGGTTTTGCCGCTGGTGCGTTGAGTAGTATTGCGAGTAGTGCTTGGGGTGGAGGGATGAGTTCTGAAACAGTTGATGATGTTACAACTCAGACAATACATAAGGGACTAAGTGGAGCATCTGGTATGAATAACGGATTTGGTACAATTGCATTTGGAACAGTTACAGGTGGTGTTAGTGCCAAGCTTACAGGAGGTAACTTTTGGCAAGGAGCTGTTACTGGGCTGTTTGTCAGTGCTTTAAATCATACTTTTCATGAATCAGGAGATAAAAACAAAACAGGTTTAAGTACACGAAGATATCACAAAGATGCTGATGGAAATATAGATAGCGAAAGTTTAAATTATCATAACAAAAATCAAAATCCAGAATTGTACGCAAGAGCGGAAGCAGAACCCTTAAGAATGAATGAACTAACGATTTATGGGCATGGAAGTCAAACAAGTTTAATGGGAGTAGGGGGGTTATCAAATAGCAATTTAATTACAGCAAAATTATATGCGGATAGTGTTATGTTTAGAAATTTTATAGACGGTAATTCTAAAAGTTTGACTATGGTGTTAAAAGTATGTACCACAGGTGAAATGCGATATTATGGAAATAATATTGCAAAAGTTTTATCTAAAACCCCTGGATTAACTATCTATGCCGCCGCAGGATATTTTTTCCCGAGCGGAAAAGTTGGTTTTCATAGTGGAGGAGCTTTTCATAGTGCGGGTTATAATAAATTTCAAAATGGTGAATTTAAATACAACGTAGGTAATAAATAATTCTTTAAAGTTAAAAATTATGCTAAAGACAAAAATATTATTATTTTCATTCATCATATCTATGATTGGATGCCAAAAGAATCAAACTACTAAAAGTAATGAGAATACAAATATTATAAACATTAAACCGGGAGGAGTGCCCGTTATTGCTAAAACAAAAGCGGAATTTAAAAAATCGAGTTACTTCAAAGAAGATCGAGTTAAAGATGATAAATATGATGTGATGCAAAATGGAAACGAGGTGTCATATAACGAATTATTACTGTATTATGACTATAATATATCTAAAAGACACGAACTCTTACCCTATACGTTATTTATGATTGAGAAACACAAAAAATATAATTATTGTACAAATGCTTTTGTCAATTTATATGAATTTTATTCGGATCAGGATATTCATTATTGTGATGGTACAGACGCAAGTTATATTCAATATTTCAAAAAGATTAATACTTTAGAACCTAGAGTAAGAAACTATTGTCTTTCCTTTATTGAATTAGGAAGTAAAAATGAGGACACTCTCAGTTTAAAATTTTTAGAAATATTTTATAGATATGGTTTTGGTTTCAATAAGGATATTCAAAAAGCTGATAGTTTAAAATTGGCTTATCAAAAGAAATCTGAAATAGATTTTAATAAATATAAAAAAAATTAACTTAAGCTAAATAGGCCTGCTGAAAAACCCGCTCCCCAGCTGGCGCGAGCAAAAATAAGTTCAACGGCTAGCGCGAGCGTCTCGCTCATGCCCACAACGTGAGTAAGCAAAACAAGCTACAACCCTAAAAAAGTTATAGTTTTTGTTTTAATAAATATTTATATTTACGAAAATTCACCAGCTATGAACATTTAGCAGAAGTAGGCTTACTACACATTGCCTATCCCGATTTTTCGGAAAACGGTCGTTTGTAGCCTGTCTCGAAGTATTGAGAGAATCCTGTTTTACGTTCTTTTATAATGCCGGATAATTTCATCCAGCAACCAGAGAATACCCAAAACTACAACCGTTATGCGTATGTGTTGAACAACCCACTGATGTATACGGATCCTAGTGGGGAGTTGATTTTTACTACCGCAGTCTTAATTGGCGCTTTAGTTGCTGCAACTACCTATACTATGACGGCATTATTGGCTGATGTACCTTTTAGCGTAGGTGGTCTAGTAAAAGCTACTTTTATTGGAGCGGCTTCTGCGGCGGTTACATTTGGGATTGGTAGTGGTGCAGAAAATCTGTTTGCCAATTTCTTCTCGAGAGCTGCTTTTCAGGCTGTTGCTCATGGCACTTTTCAGGGAACGATGACCGCTATAAGTGGTGGGAAGTTTTGGTCTGGTTTTGCCGCTGGGGCGTTGAGTAGTATTGCGAGTAGTGCTTGGCAAGGAGGAGGGGCAACAAGTAACTATCATGGCGTAGGAAAATTTGCTAATTCAGATGTGGTATGATTGCTTTTGGTACTGTTTCTGGTGGTGCTGGTGCTGCATTAACAGGAGGTAACTTTTGGCAAGGAGCGGTTACGGGTTTGGTGGTTAGTGGGTTGAATCACGCGATGCATAATGGGGATAGTCCAGACAATGGCTATGATGAAAATGGTAAACAAATTAACAAAAAAGGAGGAGATACTACTGACTACATGTATGATAAAGATGGTAATATCATCTCTTCAACTTCAGTAAAATTCAAAGGAGCTGTTTCTAGTAGTGGAGATTTAAGAGGTTATGGGTTCAAAGGTTTTGCATTGTCTAGTGGAGCCATAACCGATGACTCCCTTAATTTTACGTCTAATTTATTTGCTGTAGGGGAAATTTATGCAGGTGCTAAATTAACAATAATGGGGCTTACGACTGTTTCTAAATCTAGTTTAGGTATTAGAGTAGCTTTAGGAGGTTCTAAAACAACATTAAAGTCTTCAGTATATTTTCAAAGAACATTAGGTATTAATTCTACAATGCCTTGGCGTTTACCAACAGTAATGGGTGTTCCTACAAATAATTTAGGGGTTTTTCTAGGAAGAAATTCTTCTGTTATTGGAACTGGACTCATGGTTCACGGAAGTAATACACTTTATAATGGATTTAAACCTTAAAAAAATGACACAATTAGAAACGGAAATAGTTAACTTTTTCAAATCTTCTACAGGCCTAAGAGATATAGGTTTAGATACAAATATAGGGAATGAAAAGTATAAAATATTTGATTTAGATGCTGAAAATTTAATGGAAACATTCTTTAAAAAGTATAATATTGATTATTCCAATTTCACAGTTAGTAAGTATTTTATATATCCGAATTATTCTTGGAGAAGTTTAGTTTTCATTCGATTATTTTTTGATAAAGTAGAATATCCTTTAAAACCAGCGCTCACAATAAAACATTTAATTGAAGTCGCTATGAGAAAAAAATGGTTTGATCCATCATAGAAGTTAATAATAAAGCCAAACGATCCTCTGGTTTATTAATTCTGAGGGTTCGGATATTTTATAAATTTCCCCCGATCTACAAAGTGTTCTTATTGACAAATAAATGTGTTGTGTATGCTACGCAAAGTGTCCTCACTTTTCGCCTTTTAAATCGTCTAATATTCCGTAAAAATGTCAAAAATCTCCTGACTTTTAATCCGGAACGTTTTGATAGATTGTAATTACATTTGGTGTTTGTATAGTACTAATAGTATTCATAATTGTTAGTGAGCTTCATGAGAAACTACGCGCTTCAAAAGACAAATCGAATCGATTACAATAAGTTTAAAACCATTTCAAGATGAAGTGGTTTTTGTTTTGAAAGTACTAATTGTAAAGCTTTTTTAGCAATGGTTTTGTTGTTTACTTCTTTTGCGTTAGGGATTGTAGTGGAAATCCTTTTTTGAGGCTCTTTTTGCCTCAAAAAAGATTGTAGCGAAAAGCCCGACCCTTGTGGTAACGCCCAAATAATTGACATTTAAATGTCATAATTTTTGGATAAAGAGATTTTTGCATTTGGGATATCGTCAAAATAAATCTTGTCCGAGAAGATCCTAAAATCAAAAATCATCACAAAAACTCATTTCTTCTTACCCATCTTACCCAATCTTTGTAAAGCCCTATAATCATTGCCCCTAACGTGGGTAACTTATAACTTTTTCTTCTTACCCAATCTTACCCTTTCTTTCCTTAATACAAAAATGAAATGGGTAAGATAGGTAAGAAGGGTAAGATTGCTTTTTTTACTGCAATCCCTTGCTATTATTGGGTTGGGTAAGTTGGGTAAGGTTTTTTCGTTTTTTTGGAGGTAATGAAAAATTTTTCTAGTTAATTTTTTATTTTCTGTTCATAAATAAGTAGAGGACGTCTTGCTTTTGCAATAAAAACAAATCCATTTTTCTTATATTGGCACCTTATTAAATTTTCTAATTTATGCCTTTATTTCAAAATTCAGTTGTTGCTAAGTATCTAAAAACTCAAGATAAAACCCATCTAACAAAGCAATGGAATGACTTCAAAAATCATTTTCATAATCCTACTATCCAAGAAAATATTCGAAATAGTAAAGAAGAGCAATACCAAGAGGGATTTTTGAGGGATTTGTTTGTGAAAATTCTAGGCTACAGCCTTAATCCTGATACTAATTTCAACCTGACTACTGAATACAAAAACGTAAAAGATAGCAAGAAAGCCGATGGCGCTATTCTTATTGACGATAAAGTAAAAGCGGTAATTGAACTCAAAGGCACTAACACTACTGATTTAGGGAAAATAGAAACACAGGCTTTTGGCTATAAAAACAACCAGCCTGATTGTGTGTATGTAATTACTTCCAACTTTGAGAAGATTCGTTTTTATATAGACAATGCCATAGAACACATTGAGTTTAATCTTTTCACGCTAACCGAAGCCGATTTTGACTTACTGTATTTGTGTTTAGCATTTGAAAATATTTCCAAAAACATTGCCAAGAAAATCAAAGACGAATCGGTAAGTGAGGAAGATGTCATTACCAAAAAGCTGTACAAAGATTACTCCCTATTTAAAAGAGAGTTGCACCAAAACCTCGTACAATTAAATCCTGAATTTGATCCTTTGGACTTATTCAAGAAATCGCAAAAATTACTAGACCGCTTTTTGTTCCTGTTCTTTGGAGAAGACCGCCATTTGCTACCTCCCAATTCTGTTAGATTGATTTTGGCACAATGGAAGCAATTACAAGAATTAGACGAATACACGCCACTTTATGACCGTTTCAAAAAATATTTTGGGTATTTGAACACAGGCTACAAGGGAAAACAATACGATGTGTATGCCTATAACGGCGGACTTTTTAAGCCCGACACCATTTTAGACAGCATAAAAATTGACGATGAGTTATTGTACACCCATACTTTAAAACTCTCTGAATATGACTTTGCCAGCGAAGTAGATGTAAATATTTTGGGGCATATTTTTGAAAACTCTTTGAACGAGTTAGACGAAATAAAAGCCCAATTGGAGGGAACCAATATTGACAAAACCAAAACCAAACGCAAGAAAGACGGCGTTTTTTATACCCCAAAATACATTACCAAATACATAGTCGAAAATACTATTAGTAAATTGTGCGAGGAAAAGAAGTTAGCATTATCCCTTATTGAAGAAGACTATAGTACCGACAAGAAAAGACAAAAGAAAACCATTAAAGAGCTAGTAGATAAACTAGAAACGTACCGTAAATGGCTGTTGCAACTCACCATTTGTGACCCCGCTTGTGGTAGTGGCGCTTTCTTGAACCAAGCTTTGGATTTTTTAATTGAAGAACACCAATATATTGACGAACTGCAAGCCAAATTATTTGGAGATGCCTTGGTGTTAACCGATATGGAAAACAGCATTTTGGAAAACAACCTTTTTGGAGTAGACTTAAATGAAGAAAGTGTAGAAATTGCCAAACTCTCCCTATGGTTACGCACTGCACAACCTAATAGAAAACTAAACGATTTAAGCGGTAATATTAAATGTGGCAACTCCTTGATTGATGACCCAGAAGTGGCAGGAGACAAAGCTTTTAATTGGCAACAAGCCTTTCCTAAAGTGTTTGAAAAAGGCGGTTTTGATGTGATTATTGGGAATCCTCCTTATGTTTTTGCAAGAGATAATTTTAAAAAAGAAGAAAAAGATTTTTTTGTAAATGAATATGTTTCAGCTAAATATCAAATAAATACTTACTTGTTGTTTATTGAAAAAGCGGTTCATATTTTAAAAGAAAATGGTATTTACGGATTAATTATTCCTAACTCTTGGTTAATGATGTATTCTGGAGAAGGATTGAGGAAATTTTTATTAGAAACGAACAAACTAAACCAGATTATAAATTTAGCAGGATATTCTTTTGAAAGTGCTAATGTTGAAACGGTTATTTTATTAGCAGAAAAAGAAACCATAAAAAATGAAAATTCAATTCAAATCCTTTTAAACAATGGAAATGAGTTTTATTTTTCACACTCTAAACTACAAACTGAATTTGCCAATAATGACGGTTTTGAATTTAAAGTATTTTTAGATAATGATACTGACGAACTAAATTTAAAAATCACAAGCAATTCAGAGGAATTAGATAGTTTAGTAGAAATTAAAGCTGGTTTACAAGCTTATGAAAAAGATAAAGGAGATCCAAAACAAACTGCTGAAGATGTTAAAAATAGACCTTATGATTATGATTATCAATTTGACGAAAACACATTCAAATATTTAGATGGAAAAGATGTTGGCAGGTATTTTGTAAGTTGGTCTGGATTATATTTAAGATATGGAAAACATTTAGCTGCACCAAGAACTTTTAACCTCTTTGATGGTAAAAAAATTATAGTTAGAGAAATTACAGGGAACTTTCCAAAGTGTTTAATTACAACTTATTCAGAGGATATTTATCTATATAATAGAAGTAATATTGCCATAGTAGAAAAGGTAAATTCTGAAATTTCATTAAAATACATTACTGCCATTTTAAACAGTAAATTGATTTCTTATTACTTTATAAAGAACACTGCAAAATCTGTTAGAAAACTATTTCCAAAAATTATTCTGAATGATTTAAGAAAGTTTCCAATCAAAAACATTTCACTTTCTGGGCAACAACCCTTCATCGAAAAAGCAGATTTAATGCTTTCCCTAAATAAAGACTTACAAGACGTTTCTTCAAAATTCCAAAGAACGCTTCAACGCAAATTTGAGCTAACCGATTTGCCCAAAAAACTGCAGGATTGGTATTTGTTGTCGTATGGAGAATTCATCAAAGAATTAGGCAAAAAGAAAATCAAACTTTCCCTTTCCCAAGAAGCAGAGTGGGAGGATTACTTCAGCCAAGAACAGCAAAAAGCCCTTGCTTTAAAACAACAAATCGACACCACAGATAAGGAAATTGACCAAATGGTGTATGCCTTGTATGGGTTGAGTGAAAAGGAGATTGCGATTGTGGAGAATTCTTAAAATATGGGAAAAAAGAAAGAGCATAAACAACAAGAAAAATTTAACCAAGGTTGGTCGGAATATAGAAATTCTGTTTCAGCGAATAAGAATAAAAGTCAGGATGATTTTGAAAAGTATATAAATCTTTTGGCTTCTGGAGGAATAATTGTATCGTTAACTTTTCTAGAAAAAATAACGGCCGTTGTAAAAATTGAATATATAATTTTTTATTTGATAGGATTGTTTTTGTTAGTTGTAACACTAATTTCAAATCTTTACTCTCATCATAAATCAATTCAAGATGCTGATTCAATTATTAAAGAAATTGATGAAGAAAAATATGAAGACATTTTTAAAAATATAGACAAAAGAAATAAGCCAATCAATTTACTAAATATAACTTCCATTTGGAGCTTAATTATTGGAACAATATTAATATTAACATTTGTATCTATAAATCTTTTCGCAATGAATGACAATCAAAAACCACGGCCAAGTGATAGCCCTAGACAACAACCTAAACCGTTAACTGAAGAAAAAAGAGGAAGAACTAATCCACCACCTCCTCGAACTAATCCAACTTCAACTCCTAAAAAATAGAACTTATGGATAAAGAAACGAGCAAAAAACCTAAAGTTTTATTGGACGTAGTGGAAAAATTAAGTTCCCTAGATACCAATCGTAATTTTGAAAGGCAAGCAACAGCAGGCCGTGTTAATCCGACACCTTCATTTACATTAAAACCAAAACTTATTGTCAAACCTAAAAATGACGAGGGGAAATAGATCTAATAGTTTGTCATTTGTACGGATTGATTGAAGGGGACATTGTTGAGGGATAATTTAAAAAGACATATGAATATAAAATTTTTAAAAGCATTCAATGGTGATGCAATTTGGATTTCATTTTTAGAAAATGGGGCACCGTGTAATATATTAATTGATGGAGGTGCGGGAAATACATACAGGAGTCGATCGAACGTCAAAGGTGATTTGCATAAAGTAATTGAAAAAATCCGAGAAGATAAGCAGTTCATAGATCTTCTAATTCTAACTCATTTTGATGATGATCACATTGGAGGTATTTTGAGATGGCTGAATAAAGACAAAGTGGCATCTACACTTATTAAAAAGGTTTGGTTTAACTCAGGAAAGGAAATTGCTAAGAAGTTTAATATTGATGAAAACAAAGATTTAGATGTTGAAATAATTGATGGAGCGGAAGATTTCTACTCAAGTCCCAAGCAAGGGATTAAATTTGAAAAATATCTTAGAGATAATAATATATGGGAAGGTAAAATTATTGAACAAGGTTCAGAATTTGATTTATTAGGTTTGAAATTTAAAATATTGTCTCCTAACAACAAGACATTGGATAAACTTTTAAAATTGTACGAAAAGCAGAAGAATTATTTTACTGCAGGTGGTGAATATGACTTCAATAATTTGCTACAAGATTTTATAAATGATGAAAATAAATCTGATTTTAAATTTAAGGAAGATAATGATGTTGCCAATGGTAGTTCTATTGCTTTTATAATGGAGTATGACAGCAAAAGTTTTTTATTCTTAGGGGATGCACACCCATCTGTTGTGATAGAAGGTTTAAAAATGTTTGGCTTCGATAAAGATAATACTTTGAATACGGAATTAATGAAGGTTTCTCATCACGGAAGCATGTATAATACAAATAAAGAACTTTTAGAAATTGTAAAAACGGACAATTATTTAATAAGTACAGATGCATCAAAGCATGGACTACCAAATAAAAGAACAATAGCTAGAATTATCAATAATAATCCTAATGCTATAATCCGCTTTAATTATGATTTAAAAGATAGAATTTTTTTAAAAGAAGATTGGAATGGCTTTTCATTTTTTAAAGCTATGGAAACAAATGAATTTATTTATCAATGGAAGAAAACGATTTAAAAAGATATACTGTCATTCTAGGTTCTGGTAGTGGAATTTTGTTTCAACCTTTAGATGAATCAAAAACTTATGTGCTTTCTGCAAAACACGTATTTTATGATAAGGATAATACAGGACATGAAACAAAATATACCCTTAAACATAAGATTAATTTGTGCTTTTTTAATACACAAAATGAATTAAAAGAAATTGAAATTACAAACGGAGTAAATTATTTTGAGCATTCTGATGCAGACAATGATTCAGCGATTCTAATTCTAAATGAGAATTTGGGTTATAATCAAATTTTCGTTGATGAAGATTGTATTGCATTTAATGAATGTTTATTATGTGGTTATCCTAGTAAAATAGATGATAATAAAAATGACAGATATAGTAATCATCAAATTAATCGTAAAATCGATACAACAAATAATGGGTATTTTAGATTAGAGACAAACTTCGGAAATCTAAATCACGAAGATATTATAGGCTTCTCTGGTGGTGGAATTTTGAGATTAAGTAATGGAATGATACACATTGTTGGTATTCAGTCATCTACAACTACGGATTATGCAAATGGGCAAATAGATGTTGTTCCAATCAGCAAGTTTTTAGAAATAGTTGAGGAGAATAAAGATAAATTATCGGAAATGATTCCACAATATCTTTCGAGCTTTGAATTTTTAAAAAGTAAAGTATTTGATTTCAGTGCTGGTTCTGATGAAGAAGACATCATACTAACTAAATCACTTTTAAAACGCAAAGCTATAGAAGTCATTAATAGTGATATTACTCCTAGTTTTATAAAAAATCATTTTAAAGACAAATTGTTAATAAATGAAAATGATTTGTCCAATCTCAAAGATGAACTAATATATATAACCTGGTTAGAATTTTTAACTTTTTTAAATATTGTAAAAACTAAAACTTGTACTACTGATGAATTAATAGAAGTGCAGTCAATTATTAGACTTCTTTGTAAAATGGATGAAACAGAATGGCTAGGAGATAATTTTATAAAAGATTGCTTGTCTTTTAATTATGACGATCTTGGTGATAATGGTACCGTTTTTATTAAGACAAAAAGTAAGCCTAGTAAAATTAAAGATTATAGTATTCCTAAAGGAGCTATGATATCTAGTATTGCTTCAATTAAAAATAGTTATTTAAAAGGTGTTCCTGTCTATGATGGAGCAGGAGCTGATATCTTTAATGCTGAATCAGAAACTAAAGAGTTCATTTTTGATAAATATAATTTTATTCATTTTGAGTATCTTAAATATGTAATGCTTGTAGAAAACAGTGGTGATTATCGGCACTTTACCAGATTAACTGAAAATGAATTATTAATAAAACTTAAAGAAGAATATGGAAAAGTATTTGGAATATAGTACTGCAGTTATAAATCAATTGAAGGAAAAATATAAGACTTGTGATTTTCATTTTCATTTAGATGATGTAAATGTTAAATTATCTGTCTTTTTTGTATTAACAAATAGTTCAAGTCTTCGAGAATCAGAATCTTGGAAAAAAATATCAGAAGAAATTGCTTTAAAATATCAGACTAAATTAGATACGGTATATGAAAAATGGAATCTGTACATCATATATATCACAAACGATATAGCTCCCAAAGAACTCAAAAACCAAATTGAAAATGACAAATTTTCAAGTAGAAAAATTGTTGAAGATTGTTATGGCAAAGAATTTAATGATGATGAGGCGAATCGTTTAATTATTAAGCACATTACAAATTCAGATTTAAAAGAAATTGTAGATGCAACACAAGAAGTTACTATTTTGGAATATATTCCTAAAAATGAAAAACTTTGGAAACTTCTTATTAGAGAAGAAAAAGTCATTGGTGACAGAAAAGCTCAGGAAGAATTCATAAAAAAAATAATTGCATTATGAAAATCAAAAGTGTAAAAATTACTGGTTTCAGAGCGTTTGAAAAAGAGGAAGATTCAACTTTTGATTTTACGAAAGATGGCGAAATAATGAATTTTGCTTCAATATATGCTCCAAATGGATTCGGTAAAACCTCATTCTATGATGCTGTCGAATGGGGTGTGACCCATAAAATCCAACGATTCGATAGAATGGTGGATTTTGAAAAAGTAAGAAAAGATAATGATGCACCTTTATTGTTGAATAAGGCTTCAACAGAAGGAAAAGTTATAGTTGAAACAAATAATGAACTTTTTGAAAATATAATAAATATTCGAAAAAAATACGATTATAAAGCAAAGGCGAGTAATGAATATTTTAAAGACCAAATATTAACTCAAGATTTGATTGATGCTTTTCTTAAAGAAGAGAAAGCTGATAAGCGATATGAAAATTTTTTGGATATTGATGATAATTTAAAAAAATATGATTCGATATACAAAAAGATAAACCGCTTGTTGGAATATATCAAAGATGAAAAGAAAGGCCTAGTTAATAAAAAAGGAGAAGAAGAAAAAAAACTTCAAAGCGAAATTGATTTTGAACAAGAGTTTAAAAAATTTGATGAAATTAATCAAATAATCAGTTCACTTAATAATGAAAATGAAAACTTTAATTTGATTGATCAAAGTACATTCAATCAAACTTCTCATGATAATTTATCTAGGAATGTTGAGATTCGATTGTTTTCATTGGAAGAAGAATTAATTAAAGCTAAACAACGAATCGATACCATAATATTAGCAAGAGACGGAGAGGAATCTGAAGATAAAAAATTAAATAGGGGGATTTTATCTCATCTAGATAGTAGGAGTAAAATTCTGAAATTAGATGAACAACAAAATGAATTTAATCAGATAGTTAAATGGTTTGAAGCTCAAGAAAAGATTAATAATGAATCCAATGTTAACGATGAAAATTTACAAATTCAACAAAATAGATTGGAGCACGCTCTAAATATTGAGAAGCAGTTTGAAACATTTCTTGGTATACAAAAAGAGATTGATAGTTTACACAAGAATATTGCAGAGTTTAAAGACAAATTACTTAATACCGAACGTGACAAGTTTGATTTTGAACAGAAGGAAAACGATATAATTATAAGATTTAATGAATTAAAGAATTCTCTTGAGAACAATCGGTCTAAATTAAACAATTTACCTGGTCAGCAAAAACAGATGGAATTAATCAATCAGAGTATTGTTGATTCACAAAAGAATATTGATGATTTATCAAAATCAATTGGTACAGAAGAAAAGAAGCAGAATGACCTAAAAACAATTTTAGATGAATTTGGATATTATGAAGATAAGATCAGAAATGATATTGCACTTTTGCTAGAATTTAAATTATTTGACCAACATAAAGAATTGATTACTAATTACATATATGAGAAAAAAAAATTAGAAAATTTTAAAAGAAACATTCAGGAAATCCAATTTAAAATAGATAATCAAAATCAGTTCAATAAAGAACTTAATGATTTTATCAATTTAGGATTGGAATTGGTAAATAATTCAAAAAGTTCCGATTGTCCCTTATGTAATTATAGCTATTATTCGTTTGAAAAACTTTCTGAAAACATTTTATCTAACAAATTGTTGGATAGTAAGTTGAAAATATATTTAGAAGAAAAGATTGAGATTGAATCAAATGCAAATAAACTAGTATTACAGCTATCTGTTAATAAAGAAAAAATTGAGAAAGCTTTTACTTTAATCAAACAACCCTATTTGTCAAATTATAAGAATAGACAGAATGTATTAGATAAATTAGACTCCGAGAGAAAGGCCAACTTAGAAAAATTAAATAGTAATCAAGCGATCTTAAACAACATTAATTTATCATTAGGAGATTCGAAGACATTTGAAGAATTATCAACAAAAACACAAAAAGATTTATCAAAAATAGATAGCCAGATATTAGAGCTCTCTAATCAAATGAAAAAAAATGATGAAACATTATTAGAGAAAGAAACATTAATTAAATCAACTCAAGAAAAATTAGAAATTTCAGAACGTAACCTGTTAAAATATCAGTCTTCAAATGAATATAAGGAAATCAGAGAGTATTTTATTAAAGAATTAAATGTTAATAATATTGAAAAATCTATACTATCAGAAGGCATATCTAATATTCAGATAAATATAAATGATTTAACAAGTAAAAAAGAAAGCGCAATCAAATCTTTGCATGAGTTAAAGATAAAATTATCAAATTACACTTTATCTAAGAATGAATATATTAAGAGTATTGAAGAAGTAAATGATCTTAAAAATATAATGTTGAGAATTTATGAAAGCTATGAAAATTATATTCAATCAGAATTTGGTATAATAATAAGCGATAAAGATAAATTTCAAATTGAAAATGCTTTTATAGATTTGATTGAAAGACAAAAGGAAATAGAAAGGCAAGCTGAATCTAAAATTGAAAAATTTAAGATTGTTAAAATTTTAAATGACGCTTGCATAAAAGCTACTGAATCAAAAAAAGTACAAGATCAAATTAAAATGATTACCAATAATCTTAAAGAGTTAGGTAATTCTGAGGAAGTGTTGAATATCGAAAAAGAACACCTTCGATCGTACCTGAAAGATACGATCGAAGCATATTTCTATACGCCATTAATTAATGCCATTTATAGAAAAATTGATCCACATCCCGATTATACCTTGATTAAATTTGAGTGTGATTTTGCAGAGAATAAACCTCGTTTACAAATTTATACTGGAACTGAGGAGGAAGACTGGTCAGTACCTTCGTTATATTTTAGTACCGCTCAAGTAAATATTTTAAGTTTAAGCATATTCTTAGCACGTGCTCTAAAAACAAAAGATGATGATAAAAAAGCGGTAGATTGCATCTTTATAGATGATCCAATTCAATCAATGGACAGTATTAATATTCTATCGTTTATAGATTTATTTAGAGGTATGACATTGTTTTTAGATAAACAATTAATTGTATCAACTCATGAAGAAAACTTTCATCTTTTATTAAAAAAGAAAATTCCTTCGGAGTTATTTAAATCAAAATTCTTAGAGTTTGAGACTTTTGGAAAGTTGAAAGCTGAAGATAATGAGCTACTGAAGACATAAAGCCATAATTGGATTATTCAAAACTGCCAATCAAACAACTATAAATAACTGATATCAACTTTAGATTTCCAAAGAAGCTAAAAAATGAACTAATCGATGGATAATAGCTCGATTCAAAAAGAACAAAACGAATACGCCAAAAACGTAAAAGGAGAACCTATATACATCCTTGAAGCCGAAAGCGGTCGTAAAGGCTATTGGTGTATGGGCTGTGATGCAGAAATGGAAGCGGTTATTCAAAAGAAACATACTCTTTATAAATCTTATTTCCGGCATATAGCAAAAGATGTAAAAAAGGGAGAAATCCCATGTACATTCAGTAATCAGGATTATAGGCACAACTTAGCAATTGATATTCTTCAAAGAACGAAACGAGTAAAAGTACCAAACTTGTATAAATATGCACTAGACGGTAAAAGTGCAAAACTAATTCAAGAAGCTACTTTTGTCGAGGCACATTCTGTAAAAAAAGAACTTTCATTTTACGAAGATGATGATGGTGAAGTGAAATTTGGAAAGAATCCAGAAATTGATACTAAGAATTTGCTCATTAGACCAGATGTAACATTCTTCGATATTCATGGAAAGCCAATACTACTAATCAAAATTGTTGTTTCACATAAATTGAATGAAGAAAAAAAAGCAAAAATAAGGAGGTTAGGGATTGACACCATTCAAATCATTATTCCTAAAGACTCTCCTGAGAATATTGCAAAGAACTTTCTCGTAACAAAAAGCACAAAATGGGTATTTAATCATGTCGAACAAAACACCAACTTCTTTCAACTTCCCACTGAACACTCAGAAGGAATTTCACAAATTGATGAACTCCAAATGGGATTTTTCGGAGAATCTATCATCTGTAGAAAAAACCAAATTAGCAATCTTATACGGTCAATTACAAGATGCGTGGAATCGCAATTTTATAAACGAGTTGAATTCAATATTGGACAGGAAATATCAAGAATTGAGGCATCTACAAGAAAGCATCAATCAAGATTGGACGAAATACAAGCAGGAATTGAAAGAGAAATACATTCAGAGAACTTGAATCAAGAAGAGAAGAACTTGAATCAAGAAGAGGAAAGCTTGAAGAAAACGATCTTGACCTGGAAAAACGATATTTTAAGCGCAGACAAGAAATTACAGATGAACAAGCTGATACTGACAGGGAGATTGAGCTTAGACACCGAATTGGAAAATCTGAAGATGACATTAGAAGAGAATTTGAATCAGAAGAAGCAAGAATTGACAGTGAGCTCAGCAGAATTAAGCGAGAACAAGGGCATATTGTCGATGAAATCCAATCAGAATCAAGATTCGAAGAGAATTTTGATGGAGAAAAATTACGAATTGAAGATGAAGAAAGAGACCTTGAACAAGAATTTGCAGACCTTGAAAGACAAGAACGTGAAGGATTTGAAAGCCTTAGAAAAAAGTTTCAACCTGATGAAGGAACAAATGGAGAATTCACAAAATTCACAATTGAGGAGAGAATATGAAGCGAATTTGAAAGGAAACACGAACAAGTTGTTGAAAGAGTTAACAATAGAGATGTACAGCCAAATGACGAATTGTCCCAAAGAATTAAAACTATACTTGAATTACGGGGAGTACTTGATGATTATAACGATGTACAAGCAACTCTCGAAAGATGCCGAACAGGAAAAGAAATTGTTAAAATCGGATCTTATAAAGAATGGGATTAATGAGGAATGGTTTATGAATAATTTATCATAGCTCGTTCAATAAAAATTGAGGATTCTATCTGTACTATAGGCAAAATTGAGTTACTGAGAAATGCTCGAAAACTACCAACAATCATATAAAAGCAATGCAAAGTATAGTATTTTTGTTGACAGAAAATTTAGAATTAAGAAATAACCATACAGTTAAGCATGGAAAACTTAAAAGAATTAGTAGAACGATTAAACTTATCGGATGAATGCACCGATTTGGAAGCCAAACGCGCTTCTGAAATAGGTAAATCAGTGCTGGAAACCGTTTGTGCTTTTAGCAACGAGCCAGGTCTTGGCGGTGGTTATTTGCTGTTAGGGGTTGAAAGAGAAGATGAGGTTACAAGCTTGTTTCCAAGCTATATTGTTTCTGGAATCCCTCAAGAAAACCTTGATAAGATACAGGCCGATTTGGCCAATCAGTGTGCAGAAAACTTTAATATTCCTATTCGTCCTCAAATCACAGTTGAAAAAACAACAGCAGATAAATATGCGATCGTAGTTTTTGTTCCCGAACTGAGTCCCGAACAAAAACCGCTTTTTCTTAAACACAAAGGCTTGCCACAAGGAGCCTATCGCCGTATTGGTTCGGCTGACCACAAATGCACTGAAGATGATTTGGTAATTTTTTATCAAGGAAACGAAACCTTGGACAAATCCATTATTAAAGATGCCGATTTGGATGATATATCAGAGGAAGCAATATCCCTTTACAGACGTTTCAGGAAAAACGTTAATCCTTCTGCCGAAGAACTTACCTATGATGATAACGATTTGTTGAAAGCATTAAACGCAATCCGAAAAAGTAATGGAATCTTTCAGATTACCTATACAGGATTATTATGCTTTGGATCAAGAATGGCGCTCCGTAGATTATTGCCTATGGTAAGAGTCGATTACATTCGTGTAAGCACCAACAAATGGATTGAAGACGCTGACAAACGTTTTGATGCTACACTGGATATGAGAGGATCGCTTTTGGAATTGGTACAACGGATCATTTCGACAATATCCGATGATTTACCTAAAGGTTTTGTGTTAAACGACAATAACATTCAGGCCAAAAATATTGGGTTGCCAATGCGTGTTCTACGTGAAGCTGTCGTGAATGCGCTAATCCATCGTTCCTACAGAGAAAACAGCCCGATACAGATTATTCGATACCCTAACAGGATTGAGATTATAAACCCAGGCTTTTCATTAAAAACCGAAGACCAATTGGGCGAACCGGGTTCGGTAAACAGAAACCCTTTTATATCCGCAATTTTCCACGAAACCAACTTAGCGGAAACCAAAGGAAGTGGTATTCGTACGATGAGAAGCTTGATGGAAAAAGTCGATATGATGCCTCCTACTTTTGAAAGCAGTAGAGAAAACAACACGTTTACGGTAAGGCTTTTATTGCACCACCTGCTAAATGAAGAAGATATTCATTGGTTAAATAGTTTCAGTAATTTCGAGTTGAATGATAATCAAAAACGAATTTTGATTTTCGTTCGTGAAATAAATGCAATTGATAATTCAACTGCCCGACAAATCAACGGTTCCGATATTCTTACGGCAAATACCGATTTAAGAAAATTAAGGGAATTGGATTTGTTGAACCAAAAAGGCAAAAGTAAATTCACATATTACACCACTTCGGAACTTCTGAAATCCTATATTTCCAAGGAAGAGGAAAACCTTAGTGCACTACCTCCCGACCTTAGTGCACCACCTCCTGGCCTTAGTGCACTACCTACCAGCGATGATATTCCTAGTGAACTAAAACAACAGATAGTATCATTAGGTAAAAGAACCAATGATAAGGAGAAAATAGCAAATATTATTTTGCAGTTATGTTCGCATAAACCCATGAAAAGCAAGGAAATTGCACAGATTTTAGAAAAAACGGAAAAGTATATTTTTAGGGAATTTTTAAAACCACTATTGGATGAAAAAAAATTAAATTATACCATTCCAGATATGATTAATCATCCCAATCAGGCTTATGAAACAATTGACAAAACAGACGAAATAGCAGAATAAAATAGCTTAGTGCACTAGTTAAAAGTTTTAGTGCACCATTCTATATTAAAAAAATATTTAGACCCGATTTATGGAAATTCCAGAAATTTTTAATTACATATTCGGCACAGTATTAATTACTGCAATAGCAACAATCTTTGTTATCACAGGGAATTCCGGAGCAAACTAATACAATATTGTCTCCCACTTTTCAATTTATAAAATCTTAAATAACACTGAACAACAATTACTAGTGAAGAAAATGGAGATATTTTTTTTACTTTATCCATTTGAAGCACTTTTAATTTAAACAAGAACAACATAATCTTCAAAAAATCCCGAAAGAAAAAGAAATGTATTTCAAAAGAATAAAATATTTTCGGGAAAATTTCGGGATAAATAAAATAAAAAATCCGTAAAAACTTGATTTTCAAGTCGTTACGGATTTTATTTGTGGGCGATGAGGGGTTCGAACCCCCGACCCCCTCGGTGTAAACGAGGTGCTCTGAACCAGCTGAGCTAATCGCCCTATTTTACTAGGTTGCTATCATTTCGTGATTGCGAGTGCAAATATACAACCCTTTTTGGGATGTGCAAGCAAAAATGAAAAAAAATTACAAAATTTCTGCAACTACAAAAGTACTGCCGCCAACGTAGATAAAGTCAGTAGGAGCCGCATTTCTCAATGCTTCTGCGTAGGCTTCTGAAACAGAAGAATATACTTCTCCGTTCAGCCCAAAAACCTCCGCTTCGGTTTGAAGTATGGTTGCTTCTAAGCCACGTGGAATATTGGGCTTGCAGAAATAATAAATCGCATTTTTGGGAAACAAAGGCAATACTTCTTTCAAATCTTTGTCATTAACTACTCCCAAAACAAGATGCAATTGGTCAAATTTCTCTTTTTGAATTTGACGCATCACGATTTCAAGGCCGTTTTTGTTGTGAGCCGTGTCGGCAATTACTTTGGGTTGTTCTTTCAACTGTTGCCAACGACCTTGTAGTCCTGTGTTTTTTATTACGTTGGCCATTCCCATTTGGAGTTGTTTTGGCGAAACCACTATTGTTTTGTTTTCGTTCAAAACGGCTATGGTTTGCATTACCGTTTTCTTGTTGTGCACTTGGTAATCGCCTAATAAATCTGAGGGATATGTACTCGATATTAAATCCGAGGCCAAATGTATTTCTGCAAAACAACTTTTGGCTTTGCTAATAAAAACAGGCAAGGTTTCTGGAGTGTATTCGCCAATCACTACAGGAATACTTGGTTTTATGATGCCAGCTTTTTCACCAGCAATTGCCGCTAGTGTATTTCCTAGAAATTGAGTGTGGTCCAATCCTATATTGGTAATAATCGAAACTAATGGCGTAATAATATTGGTAGCATCCAATCGGCCACCCATTCCTACTTCTATGATAGCGATGTCGACTTGTTCTTTTACAAAATAATCAAAAGCCAGACCTACCGTCATTTCGAAGAAACTCATATCCTGTGTTTCAAAAAACGAACGGTGTTGGTTCACAAAATCACAAACAAAGTCCTCTGGAATTTCTTTCCAAGCTTGTTCTGGAGTTGCATTTGAAATAATTTTGATACGCTCTCTAAAATCGGTGAGGTGTGGTGAGGTGTACAAACCAACTTTTAGTCCTGATTCTTTGAGAATAGAGGCTAGGAGGTGAGAGGTAGAGCCTTTGCCATTGGTGCCTGCCACGTGTATGCACCGTAATTTTTGCTCGGGATGCCCCAAGTATTCGGCTAACAAATGTACGTTGGTCAAATCTTTTTTATAAGCCGATGCGCCTTGCAATTGATACATGGGCAACTGATTATAAAGCCAGTGGAGGGTTTCTTGATAATTCATTTTTTGAGTAAAAAAGAAGGGTTTAAAATAATTTTCATTTTTTTTAGTTTAATACTAGAACGAAAAGTATCTTTAGTGCAAAATTGAAATATTTTTTAGAATTAATTCGTAAAAATCAAGAATAAAATATGTTTACTTTACTCTCTCTACAAGCCGACTCACTTACTGCTGCGACTTCTACTGCTGTTATTGAAAATGTTGCTCCAAATACTGAAATTTCGGTATTGGAATTTATTTTGAAAGGTGGGTTTTTCTTAATTCCGATTGCCATTTTGTTATTCTATACTTTTTATATAATTGCCGAGCGCTATTTATACATAGACAAAGCTTCAAAAATAGACGATCGTTTATTACGCGATGTGGGAGAGCAATTGCAATCCGGAAATATAGAATTGGCTAGAGCCATCGTAGAACGTTCTACTAATGCTTCAAGCACAATTATAAAAGAAGGAATTTTGGTGATTGGTCGTCCAATCGCAGAGATTGAATCGAATATGGATCGCGCTGCCGATATCGAAATTGGACAAATGGAAAAGCATTTAGGCCATTTAGGATTAATAGCAGGTATTGCTCCCACACTTGGATTTATCGGAACCATTTCGGGGGTAATAAAGATTTTTTATAGCATTTCAGTTACAGAAAACATCAGCATCGGAAACATTTCTGGTGGATTGTATGAGAAAATGATTAGTAGTGGTGCCGGATTAATTGTTGGAATTATCGCCTACAGCGCCTACCATTTGCTGAACGGAAAGATTGATAATTTTGCGCTAAAAGTGCAAAAACAGATTTTAGAATTCGTTAATATTATTCAAAGAGCATAGTTATGGCGATAAAAAGAAAAAGAAGATTTCACGCCGAAGTAGCGACCTCTTCGCTCAGCGATATTATGTTTTTCTTATTGTTGTTTTTCCTAATCATCTCCACATTGGCCAATCCAAATGTGATTAAAATGACTTTGCCCAAAGCCAAGTCCAACGAAAAAACGAATAAGCAATACATTAGCCTTTCGGTTACCGAAGACAAAAAGTTCTACCTCGATAAACAACCCGTTGCTTTCGAAGACCTAGAAACCACTTTGATGAGTAAAATTGGCGGAGAAAAAGACCAAACGGTAATCGTCAGAATTCCATTCAACCTACAAGTGCAAGATTTAGTAGACGTTCTTCAAATCGGTGTCAAAAATAACCTAAAGTTTGTCATAGCCACCAGTCCAAAATAAGTATAATTTGGGCGTGACCCCATAAAAGCAAAGGGGCGAATAGCATAGGTGTTATTCGCCCCTTTGCTTTTCTGCGGTCGGGCTATCCGCGCTACTTCGGTAGCCAGCTCCTATCCCTCACGCATTTTAACTAGTCCCAAGACGTATTGTTGTTACGCTATCTAATTCAAGTTGAAATTATAAACAATCTTGCCGACTTGTTTCTCTGGTGCGTTGCTGCTAGCGTCCCATTTGGTGTTCATCGCCGCAATTTTGGCTTGGTCCAGAAGACATTTGGCGGTATTGGTGGTTCCTTTGCTTCCGGCAATGGCGCTTATGGTGTTGCCGTTACGGTCTACGGCTACTTCTACTACTACTTTGCCTACTTCGTTGCAAGTGTATTTTGGGACTGGTTTTGAAATGGCTCTACGGTTGCCTAGAGAATAGCCTGCGCCTCCACCAGAGCCACCGCCGCTTCCTGCGCCATAACCACTTCCGGTGCCAATGCCATTTCCAGTTCCGTTGCCTCCGCCTGTGCCACCACCAGAACCTCCAGAGCCATAATAATCTTTGGCGCTCAAACTTCCGTTGGTTTTTCCTTTGTTGCCCGCTACTTTATCGTCGCCATCGCCTCCTTTGTTGGAACCTTTTAGGATACTCGATAAGGCATCGTTGGTAGCATTGGAAACTTTTGGTTTTTCGACAACGGGTTTTGTCGTTTCTTTTGGGGTAGGCGTGGTGTTTTTTACTTTCTCCTTTTTAGGAATGACTACGCTTTCTTCTGTAGCCGTTTCTTGTGATAAGATGGCCTCGTCTGGAGTTGAGGGTGTGGGTGCAACTTTGGTTTGGTTTTTTACGTCCAACACTTCGCTTTGGTAATCCGCACCCTGTCCCATTTCGCTATCGCCAAAGTTGACTGTAAGGCCACCGCCACCACCGCCACCAAGTGCTGTAAAAGAATCGGGGTTGTAGGGAGGCCAAAAGCGGATAAAAAATAAAATCAACAGCAGTATTCCGTAGATTACTAGGGAAAAGGCGATGGCTTTTTTCTTATCTGAGGTAACTGGGGATTGCATTATGGTTTTGAATTTTAAGTATGGGTTAAAAATGCTGAAAAGTACTAAAAATTGTCAAGAAATGCGTCGGTTTGTATTGAAAATGATAGCAAAAATTGAGGTTGTTGCTCTCTATCAGTCAGCAGACTGACATTAGTTTAAATAGGAGTGGTCGTATTAATTGGTTTTGCCACGTATTACATTAATGAAACACAAATTGGACAGTGGATTTAATACCACAAATTCCTATAAACGTATTATTTGTGACTTAAAAAAAAGTAATGTAACTGTGATTTGTGAATTCGTGGCTTTTTTTGCGACTATAAATGGGAAAGTATAAAAAAAGGTGCGGTTGATGAGCCGCACCTTTGGGAAATTCGTATGTTGATTTTATACCAATTGTTTCAAAGCGATTTCGAAAGCCGTCGCGCTAATGTTGTTTTTCGCAGCGCTTAAAGCGTTTGCTTTTACGATAGCATTTTTGATGGTTTCGGACGTGTCTTGAAAGATGGCTTCGTCAGTCATTTGTACTTTTTTCTCCATAAAATAAGCAAAAACTCTTGCCATTCCACAGTTGGAAATAAAGTCTGGAATCAAGCTTACTTTGTGGTCAACGTCTTCCATAATTGAGCCAAAGAAGATTTCTTTGTCGGCAAAAGGAACGTTCGCGCCACAAGAAATAACTTCCAATCCGTTAGCAATTAAACTGTCAATTTGGGATTGGGTTACCAAACGTGAGGCAGCACAAGGCGTGAATATTTCTGCGCCAATAGTCCATATTTTTTGGTTGATTTCTTCAAATGGAATCATATCTTCGGATACCAATTTGTTGCCGTCTTTGTTCAGGAATAAGGTTCTGATTTCTTCGAATGAGAAACCATTTTCGTTGATTAATCCTCCGTCTCTATCAATGATTCCGACGATTTTAGCGCCCATTTCGGCAAGATAAAAAGCTGCGGCCGAACCTACGTTTCCAAAACCTTGAACAATCGCTTTTTTGCCTTTGATGTCGCCACCGTAAATGCTGTAATAGTGTCCAACAGCTTGAGCCACGCCATAACCGGTAATCATATCGGCAACGGTGTATTTCTTGGTTACATCGGGAGAGAATTTAGGGTTTTCGATTACTTTGATTACACCTTGGCGCAATTGCCCGATGCGATTGATTTTGTCTGCTTCGGTAGGCTTGAAGTGTCCGTTGAACACCCCTTCTTGCGGATGCCAAACGCCACATTCTTCGGTCATTGGGATCACTTCATGGATTTCGTCTACATTCAAATCGCCACCGGTTCCATAATAACTTTTTAATAAAGGGGAAACGGCTTTGTACCAACGTTGTAATACTCCTTTTTTTCTTGGGTCGTTAGGGTCAAAATTAATACCAGATTTAGCACCACCAATAGCGGGACCAGAAACAGAGAACTTTACTTCCATGGTTTTTGCCAAAGACAAAACCTCGTTCATATCCAATCCTTTTCTCATTCTTGTGCCACCACCAGCAGCACCTCCACGTAAGGAATTAATTACCGTCCATCCCTCTGCTTCGGTTTCGGTATCTTTCCAGTTGAAGACAATTTCAGGTTGTTTGTTCTCGAATTTCTTTAATAAATCTTTCATTGAAAATGGGTGTTATTTTGTTAAGCAAATTTACTTTTTTCAGCATATGAAAAAAAAATTTTGGCATTTTTTGAATTATTTGATACCAATCGGTATCTTTGCGCATGAAGTCGTCAGAAATTACAAAAAGCAAGGTTTTACAAGAAGCAATTTCTCTTTTTAATACAAAAGGGTATCGGGCAACTTCATTGAGCGATATTACCAATGCCACAGGATTAACCAAGGGAGCCATTTATCGTCATTTTGAGAATAAAGAGCAATTGGAAATCGAAGCATTTCAAAATATGATGCATTCGATTTTTGAGACTTTGCAAAAAAGAATCAAAGCCGAAAAGAACACAAGAGATAAGTTGTTTTGTGTTTTGGAGCTATTTCAGGCTTATGTTATTGCTCCTGATTTCGTGGGCGGTTGCCCATTATTAAACCTAGCAATTGAGGTCGATGATACTCAAAGCCCACTTAAAGACAAGGCTTTGGCAGTGTTACATTCATTCAAAAATTGCATAGAGACAATAATTATTAACGGTAAAACTCATAAAGAAGTAAAGGGTATTGTTAATGAAAAATTGGTTGCAATTGTTATTTTGTCTTCGCTGGAAGGAGCGATTATGATGAGTAAACTTCAGGATTCTACTGCTGATATTGAGGCCGTGGTAAAACACCTTAAAAATTGGATTGTGGCTGATGTTTTAATTTAAAAGATAATCGATTAAATTAATACCAATCGGTATCAAAAAGCATTAAGAATAGAAAAATTTAAGAAATAGCAGCTTGTGAAAGTAGGGTTTTAGCTTCTTTTATTTGTCAATATTGATCTAAAAATACTTCTTAACAGCAAAAAAAAAACATTGTTGGTGAATGGAAAGCATTATTTTTGGGAGAAAGAATTTAAAATAGTTTTCTAAATTTAGTATTTGCTTGACAAGTACATATGACAGAAAATGCCGTTGTGAGTAATGTTATCACAACGGCATTCTATTTTTTTAATGTCAAAAAGAGAGTGAGATGCTTTTATTTTACTTTTCCTAAAAGCGCTTCTTTGAGTTCCAAGTCTACTGGATTTTCAGAAAGCCAAATACCAAAAAAGGCTTTTTTGAAATCAAACCCTTGAATTTTCCCTTCCAATTGGTTGTTTTTGTAAACTAAAATAGATTTTTCAGTTGAAGAATAAATTAAATTGAAGGCGTCATTCTCTACTGTTGCTTCTCTATTTAATATTTTTTCTAATAAATCTAATTGGTTTTTAAATTTGTCCAAGTTTTCTTCTCCAATAGATTTTGTCATTCCTTTGTGTAATGATTTTGATAGTTTTTGAGAACTTACCAAAGCAGAGGTAACTTGCAAACGAATCCCCATATTGGTATCACTATCCAAAATATCTTTGGCATCTTCAGATAAAACAGTCAAATACAAAGCTTGCACATATACTTCTGTCCAAAATGTAGTTCTTGAACCAAATCCGTTGAGTTGTAATTTTTGGTTCTCAAAATCGATTGTTCTTGGAACTGAAACGCCGTTGATAGAAAATTTTTCTTGAGCTTTTCCAGTTGCAGCGCAAAGGGTTAACATCAAAATTAAAAGTAATGTAATCGAATTTTTCATAATTTATTGTGAATTAAAAAACAGTGTGCAAATTTAAATCAAGAAAAAGGTTTCTCAATATAGTTTTTTTGAATTAGTTAAGTTTTCAATTATTCTGAAATAATTTCAAAATCAATAAGGTGTAAATGTAGTATATAGTATATTTTGAATGTTTTATCGGTACTTATTGTGTTAAAAATATAGTATTAAAAAAGGGGTAAAATAAAGTGGTTGAAAGGTTTAAGCTATAAAAAAAAGTGAGTATGTAAATTATTGCCGATGATAACTTGGATGAGGATTTATAATTTGTAAAAAAAGCAATCGTTATTAAATTCGAATAGTTAAATCTAATTTTTATTTTTTTTCCAAAAAAAATAGATAATATTTTGAACAAACGCTAAATTCACGAAATCGTTTGAATTTCTGATTTATTAATTCTATTTTTGGCTCCAAAATGTCAATAATTACAATAAATAACGATACATACTATGGATTTTAATCTTACTGAAGAACATTTAATGATTCAACAGGCAGCAAGAGATTTTGCTCAAACAGAATTGCAAGCTGGAGTTATTGAAAGAGATGAACACTCTAAGTTTCCGACCGAACAAGTTAAAATGATGGGTAACTTAGGTTTCCTTGGGATGATGGTCGATCCTAAGTATGGTGGAGCGGGCTTAGATAGTATTTCTTATGTTTTGGCGATGACTGAAATTGCCAAAGTAGATGCGTCTGCTGCCGTAATTATGTCAGTAAACAACTCTTTAGTATGCGCAGGATTAGAAAAATATTGTAGCGAAGAGCAAAAAATGAAATACTTGGTGCCTTTGGCGAAAGGCGAAGTTATTGGTGCGTTTTGTTTGTCAGAGCCTGAAGCAGGTTCGGATGCGACTTCACAAAAAACTACCGCTATAGATATGGGAGACCACTATCTATTGAATGGGACAAAAAACTGGATTACCAACGGTGGTACGGCGTCTACTTATTTAGTAATTGCTCAAACCGATATTGAAAAAGGACATAAAGGAATCAATGCTTTCATCGTAGAAAAAGGATGGGCAGGATTCGAAATTGGACCTAAAGAAAAGAAAATGGGTATTCGCGGTAGCGATACACATTCGTTGATGTTTACCGATGTAAAAGTGCCTAAAGAAAACAGAATTGGAGCAGACGGTTTCGGATTTGCATTTGCCATGAATGTGTTGAATGGTGGGCGAATTGGTATCGCTTCGCAAGCGCTTGGAATTGCAACAGGGGCTTATGAGTTGGCTTTGAAGTATTCTAAAGAAAGAAAAGCATTTGGAAAAGAGATTTTTAATCATCAAGCTATCGCATTCAAATTAGCCGATATGTATGTTAAAATTACAGCGGCGAAATTGTTGATCATGAAAGCCGCTTGTGAAAAAGATGCTGGACAGGATATTGCGCATTCTGGTGCAATGGCCAAATTGTATGCTTCTGAAATTGCTTTGGAAGTAGCGAATGAGGCCGTTCAAATTCACGGTGGAAATGGATATGTGGCAGAATACCACGTTGAGCGTATGATGCGTGATTCAAAAATTACTCAAATTTATGAGGGAACTTCAGAGATTCAAAGAATAGTGATCTCAAGAGGACTCACGTTATAATTTTTTTTTTTTTTTAAAGGTAAGCCATTAAAAGATATTATTGTTGTGTGAACGATAATCTTCTTTTAATGGTTTTTTATTTTTAATAATAGATATATTTGTCCTATGTCGGATGAATTAAAGTATTGGTATTTGCGAGATCACAAATTGTTTGGCACCTTAAGCGGAAGCCAATTAAAACAATTGTGCATTATTACGGGATTTAAAAAAGCTAGAAAAGCCGAAGTTATCTACTTGTCTTCCTCTGATTTACCTCGTGTGTTTTTGCTCAAAAAAGGAAACATAAAAATCGTATCTGTTGATGAAGAGGGTAATGAAACCATAAAGGATATCATACAAAAAGGAGATCTATTTGGAGAGTTGGAGTTAGATAGCGATAAAAATTCAAACGAATATGCTAAAGCGCTCACAGATGAGATTATAATTTGTAGTTTTTTACTTTCGGATTTTGAGAACTTGTTGTTGCAATATCCAAACTTAGCTTTGTCGTACACGAAGTTTGTGGGGCTAAAAATGAAACGTATAAGGAACAAGTATGCAAATCTTATTTCAAAAGATGCCAAAACCCGATTACTTACTTTTTTAAAAGAGTGGGCAGAAAGAGAGGGAAAACACCATGGACATCGTATTATTCTTGACAATTATCTTACCCAAAATGATATTGCTCAAATTATTTGTACCTCAAGACAAACGACTACCCAATTACTCAACGATCTGGGAGAAAAGGGGATACTTCATTACAGCCGAAAAGAAATTGTCATTGAAGATATCTCGCTTTTGTGATTTTTTAGAAACTGTCAAGTAACCGACATTTGCATTTGTCAAAGCGATGTAGTTTTGGAGTAAAATATAAATATTATGAAAAAATTACTCTTAATCACTTTTCTATCATTAGTTGGAATGGCTAATGCTCAAAAGGAACTGCCCAAGACAGCACAAGATATTTCTCCTTTGTTAATTGGAGAAAAAGTGCCAGCGCTTAGTTTACTTTCATCTGAAGGAAAAAAAGTGCAACTGCTAGATTTGTTGCAACAACAAAAAACGATATTGGTTTTTTATCGAGGCGGATGGTGCCCGTATTGTAATGTGCAATTAGCAGCTTTAGGGCAAAGCGAACAAGAATTGTTAGGTCTAGGATACCAAATTGTTGCCGTAAGTCCAGATGCTCCAGCGGCTATGAAAGTCACAGACGAGAAAGAAAAACTAAATTATTTGCTGTTGTCTGACAGCAAAGGCGAATTGTCTCGAGCGATGGGTTTGGCTTTTCAAGCTCCAGAAAACTACAAACCAATTATAACAAAGGGTTCCGAAGGAGTCAATGCTACTTTTTTACCCGTTCCTGCAGTATTTTTTGTTGGTACGAATGGTTTGATTCAGTTTGAGCACATTAACCCAGATTATAAAAGTAGAATTTCTACCAATTTATTGCTTGCGGTAGCCAAAGTATTGCCATAGTTTTTTAGTGAAATAAATGAACTGTAAAAAGAATTAGCTCAAAGTAGTATTACTTTGGGCTTTTTTTTGGTTTTCTGTTTCATGTACAATTCAGTCTTAGGCTTTTTGGTAAATCAAAAGTAAGAGCTTTCAGATGGTTTCCGAAGAATAAATTCGATCTAGATTCATCTTCAATGTGTAAATCGGATTCATAGAAGGGTTATAAAATGAGTTTTTATTAAATTCATCAACATTACACGATAAGCTTTTGCATTTTACAAAGTCAATTTGTTTCGGTTTTGTTATTTTTGCCGTATGAAAAAAATTATCATTACGGGCACCAGTAGAGGTATAGGATATGAATTGGCTTTGCAATTCGCTAATGCGGGTCATCAAGTCTTGGCTATTTCAAGAAAAACTCCCCAAGCGTTGATCGAGAACGAAAACATCACTTGTTTGTCTGTCGATTTGTCTACGGAAGACGATTTGTATAAAGTAACCGATTTTTTGGATAGTACTTGGAAAAATGTAGATGCGATCATTCATAATGCAGGCGCTTTGTTGAATAAACCTTTTGCTGCCATTACGCAAGCGGATTTTGAAGCCATTTATAAAGTTAATGTTTTTGGAGTGGCCAATTTGACGCGAGTTGTTTTGCCTTATTTGCAAAAAGGAAGTCATGTGGTTACCATTAGTTCGATGGGTGGAGTACAAGGAAGTTTAAAATTTGCTGGTTTGGCGGCTTACAGTTCTAGTAAAGGAGCGGTAATTACCCTTTCAGAATTGCTAGCCGAAGAATATAAAGCACAAGGTATTGCGTTCAATGTATTAGCGTTAGGAGCCGTTCAAACTGAAATGCTTGAAGAAGCTTTTCCTGGGTATCAAGCCCCACTTTCGGCAGCAGAAATGGCAAACTATATTTTTGATTTTGCTCTAAACGGAAACAAATACTATAACGGAAAAGTATTACAAGTAACAACTAGTAATCCGTAGCCCCTTAACCCCAAAAGGGGAATTACTATGAGCGAAACTCTTTTAAAATATTTGCCCGAACATGCCGTAAAGCCAGTTTTTGAACTGATTGTTGCGAATCAAGTGCATCTGAAAATTGTCAATGAGCGTGTTACACGTCATGGTGATTATCGTAAAGGAATGAGCGGAAAGCACGAAATTACGGTGAATGCGAGTTTAAACCAATACCGTTTTTTGATCACTTTAATCCATGAAATTGCGCATTTGGTGGCTTTTGAAAAATTTGGTCGTAACATTAAACCCCATGGTGCAGAATGGAAATATACTTTTCAGCGCTTAATGATTCCTTTTATTAGACCCGAAATTTTCCCCAACCACTTGCTGCCCTTGTTGGCGCGTCATTTTAAAAATCCAGCAGCAAGTAGCGATACAGACACTACTTTAGCTTTAGCTCTAAAACAGTTTGACCAACAAAACGATAAAAATTATATCTTTGAGATCCCTTATGGAAGTGTATTTAGAATCCATAACGGTAAAATTTTCCAAAAAGGAGCCCTAAGAACCAAACGATACGAGTGTGTAGAACTGAGTTCTAAACGCATGTATTTATTCAATCCGAATGCGGAAGTAGAATTGTTGCCGCATTGATTGCGGTGCTTAATTCTAGTAAAAACGAAATACCATGAATAAAAATTATTACGCCATTTTGATGGCTGGAGGAGTAGGATCCCGGTTTTGGCCTGTAAGCACTACAGAATTTCCAAAACAATTTCACGATATGTTGGGAACGGGAGAAACGCTTATTCAAAAGACATTCAGTAGATTATCGCAGCTAATTCCTAAAGAAAATATCTTAATTCTGACCAATGAAGCTTACAACGCGATAGTGTTAGAACAATTACCAATGGTAAGTCAAGAACAAATTGTTTTGGAACCTGCCATGCGAAATACGGCTCCTTGTATTTTATTTGCCTCCCTAAAAATAAAAAAGAAAAACCCAAATGCTGTTGTTGTAGTAGCACCGAGTGATCACTGGATTGAAGATGAAATGCAGTTTATAGCCAATTTGCAATTGTCTTTTGATCTCTGTGCTCGAGAAGATTCACTTATGACGTTAGGGATTTTACCAACGTTCCCTAATACAGGATATGGGTATATCGAATACGATAAATTAGATAGTAGACCGATAAAAAAAGTAGTACAGTTCCGAGAAAAACCTGATTATGCTACAGCCCGAAAATTTATTCAAAGTCGTAACTTTTTATGGAATGCGGGAATTTTTATTTGGAGTATTCATTCCATTCTGAAGGCTTTCGAAACCTTTCAGCCCAAAATGTTAGCGCATTTTATGGAGGGTTACTCTAGTTATAATACACCCACAGAAAATGATTTTATCAAAGAATATTATCCTTTGGCCGAGAATATTTCTATCGATTATGCCATTATGGAAAAAGCAAAAAATACTTTTGTTTTGTCAGCGACTTTTGATTGGAATGATTTGGGAACTTGGGGTTCATTGTATGATAAGTTGCCCAAAGACGACAAAGATAATGCAGTAGTCAATGCTACAGTGGTTTTAGAAAATGCCTCACATAACATCATTCGAACCGCTACTAAAAAGACCGTGGTTATCGATGGTTTGCATGACTTTATAATAGTTGATAAAGAAGATGTTTTGCTGATTTATCCTAAAAGTAAGGAACAAGATATTAAGTTAATTGCTAACAAATTGAAGCAATAAAAAAAGAGGCTTGATCGCAAAATCAAGCCTCTTTTTTTATCCTTTTAAGTAGGCTTCGCGCACTTTTTTGAATAAGTTCGATGAATACACAAAATCAACTATCGCTTGATTGTCGGTTCTAAAAATTTCTTCTTTGGTACCTTGCCATTCTTTGATTCCGTTTTTCAGGAAGAGGATATTTTCTCCAATTTCCATCACAGAGTTCATATCGTGTGTATTAATCACTGTGGTAATGTTATATTCCTCTGTGATTTCTTTAATCAAATTATCAATGATAGTTGAGGTATTTGGGTCCAATCCTGAGTTGGGTTCATCACAGAACAAATATTTTGGATTGTTGACAATGGCTCTTGCTATAGCAACTCTCTTTTGCATCCCGCCAGATATTTCCGAAGGTAATTTTTTGTGTGCGTCAATCAAGTTGACTCTTTTTAAAACAAAATCTACGCGATCTCTGGTTTCCGATGGAGAATTGTGTGTGAACATTTTTAGAGGAAAACCAACATTTTCTGCCACTGTCATAGAGTCAAACAAGGCGCTTCCTTGGAAAACCATACCTATTTCCGTACGTAATTCTCGTTTTTCTTCGGGTAAAAGATCGGAATAAATTCTGCCATCAAATGAAATTGTGCCCACTTCGGGTGAATGAATTCCCAAAAGACTTTTTAGTAAAACAGTTTTTCCAGAACCACTTTGCCCAATGATCAAGTTGGTTTTTCCAGCTTCAAAAAGGCAAGAAACTCCTTTTAATACTTTGCTGCTCCCAAAAGACTTTTCTATGTTTTTAATTTCGATCATGAGCCCAATAATAACTGCGTTAATATGTAATTGAAAGTAATAATACAAACCGAGGTCCATACGAACGACACGGTACTAGCTTTACCTACTTCGAGTGCGCCACCTTTCATGTAATACCCATGAAAGGAAGGTATAGTAGCCAATAGCATGGCAAATATTAGCGTTTTGATAAATGCGTAGGTTATGTGAAAAGGAATGAAATCCAATTGTACTCCTGTAATAAAAGATTCACTAGAGGTAAAACCACCATAAACGGCTGCCATCCAACCACCAAAAATGCCTAAAAACATACTAATTCCTATAACGAATGGAAATAATAGCAAGGCAACTATTTTTGGAAAAACTAAATAATTGAGTGAATTGACTCCCATTACTTCTAAGGCATCAATTTGCTCGGTTACACGCATGGTACCTATACTTGAAGTTATAAATGATCCCATTTTACCGGCCATAATTACCGAAATAAAAGTAGGAGCAAATTCTAAGATTACCGATTGACGTGTAGCAAAACCAATTAAGTAGGTTGGAATTAACGGATTGGTTAAGTTCAAAGCGGTTTGGATAGATACAACTCCGCCCACAAAAAACGAGATAAAACAAACAATCCCCATGGAGTTGATGATTAAGTCATCGATTTCTTTAAAAATAAGATCTTTCATCACAGACCATTTGGTTTGTTTGATAAAGATTTCTTTGAGCATCAAGAAATATTTCCCGATTTGTGATATGTAGCGAATTAGCATCATAGGTTGTAAAATAGTACCAAAAATAGTAATTAGTTTTCAACTGTTTGTTAAAACAGTTTTTCTTTCATTTTTTTCCAGCGGTAGTTTCTAAAAAATTTAGCTTGCTCTGCTGTTACAAATAATGGTTTGCCAGATGATTTTGCTTTCCAAAAACCCATTATGTAATCTATAAATAAAAGAGGTTTCCCTTTTCGCATTGCCAATTTTAATGATGAAATAGCCGTGATGATAAATCCGTAACCCAAGCTGTAAAAA
The DNA here is from genome assembly GCF_002017945.1 of Flavobacterium sp. LM5. Taxonomy (NCBI): domain Bacteria; kingdom Pseudomonadati; phylum Bacteroidota; class Flavobacteriia; order Flavobacteriales; family Flavobacteriaceae; genus Flavobacterium; species Flavobacterium sp. LM5. Next base: position 1,034,107 of record NZ_MUFX01000001.1, read on the forward strand.
GCTTCTCCTTGTTTGTATCTAGCGGCTTTGTTGTAGCTAGAACCAGTTGGTTTGAGGTGTTTTACATGTAAACTTTCGTCTGTGACCACTTTCCAATTGTGAAATTTGCATAACAATTCGTCAACGGTATCCCAACCCATTGCAGGTTTTAGCCCACCAATTTGTTGGAAAGTCTCTTTTCGATAAGCTTTTAGCGCACCACGAATATGGTCTTTATCGGTTAAGTTTTCGAGTATCCACTCCCCATTTTTTTCGATGTAACAAAATCCACCCACCATGCCAATGCGCTCATCGGATTGGAAATGTTTGATAATGGTTTCGAAATAATTGGAAGGGAATATTAAATCGGCATCAATCTTTACAATTAAATCATAGTTGTCGTCCAAGGTTTCGAATCCTTTTTCAAAAGCTTGAATGACTTTGCTACCTGGCAGATGTATGTTTTCTGATGATTTGTTGACTAAACTTATGTATGGATTGTTTTTAGCAAATTCCAATACAACATCAGAGGTTCTATCTGTTGAATTGTCATTGACCACTACAATTTTTGAAGGCAATACAGTTTGCGAAATCAGTGATTGCAGTGTCAAACCAATTAAAGCTTCTTCGTTATAAGACGGTATGACGATGTAGTAAGCCCCCCAGCCCCGAGGGGGGAGTTTGATATGGTTTCTGATTTAAGGTTATTCATGAAAATAAATTTATTTCTATTTATTTTATTCCCCCTTTGGGGGTTAGGGGGCTCTTTTCAGCGTAAACAATATAATATCTTGGTGTGAAAAAACGCAATAGCGGACGGAATCCTATTTTTTTTACGGGATGTGTAAATTTTTCTCTTGCGATAATTTTCCAGCCTGTTTTTTCTAACAACCAGTCCAATTGCCAATCTTCAAATTCGTGGTAGTGTCTGTCCCACATGTCAGTTTTGCTGCGATAAGCGGGTGAAAACCATAAACGAAGAGGGATTGAAATCAATAATTTGTCGCATTTTACATTTTGTAAAACGGTATAGGGATTCAGTAAATGTTCAAATATTTCGAAGGCGGTAAAAACTGTATAGTTTTCAGTTTGTAAGGCGTTTTGATTGTTGTCTAAATCCTCGCCAGTAGTGTTCTTTACGTTATATCCATTTTCTTCCATAATTTTTGAGAAAGGGTTGGGAACACCTAAATCAAAAATGGTTTCTTGGGTAGTGATGTGTTTTTGTAAAAATTCTAAAGTATGCTTGAATCGTTTATTTGGAAATGTTTTTTCGTACATAGTAATGGGTTGTTGACCTTTTGGAAACAAGGCGCAAATATACAAATTATATGCGTTTTGAAGGCATTGTATAGCCCAGATAAAAGCGAAAAGCCCACAGCTCTGGGGTTTAATTTTTGCTGGTGCATCAAAGCGACTAAAAGAAGCTCTTGAGGCGCCTTGTAAAAATAAACTCCAGGGCGAGGACTTGTAGTGGATAGCTGGATGGGCTCCTTATTATGTGGATAGTCCTTAGTGATTAGCATTTGTTAGGGAAACTTCAGCTAAGGACTTAGGACTAAGTTACTAATCACTACTAATAGCGATATACAAAGGCGTTCACATTCATACCGGCACCAACGGAGGCAAACATAATGACGTCTCCTTTGTGAATTTCGTGGTTTTCGATTTGTCCTTTGGTGAGCAAGTCGAATAAGGTAGGAACAGTTGCAACACTGCTGTTGCCTAATTCGTGTATGCTCATGGGCATGATATCGGCAGGAGGCGTTTGTTTATAGAGTTTGTAGAATCTGTTGATGATGGCTTCGTCCATTTTTTCGTTCGCTTGATGGATGAGGATTTTTTTGACTTCGCTGATGTCGATGCCGCTTTTATCCAAACAGCTTTTCATGGCTGCTGGCACTTTACTGAGTGCAAATTCGTAGATTTTACGTCCGTACATTTTAATGTAACGAGTTTTTGGATCTAAATCGGGATTGTATGATTTTCCGAAAAATAGATAATTGGCTTCGTCTATGGCAAAAGTTCCGCTTTCGTAAGAGAGCATACCTGTTTCAGAATCTGAGCCTTCAATAATAGCTGCTCCAGCTCCATCAGCATAAATCATAGAATCTCTATCGTGCGCATCTACAACTCTTGATAGGGTTTCGGCTCCAATGACTAAACAACGCTTGGCCATTCCTGAAGTAATAAAGGCATTGGCTTGTAGCACGCCTTCAATCCAACCAGGGCACCCGAAAAGAATGTCATAAGCCACACATTTTGGATTCTTGATTTGCAATTTGTTTTTTACTCTTGTAGCTAGACTTGGTAAAGTATCTGACTGAATGGTTCCGTGGTTTACATCGCCAAAATTATGGGCATAAATGATGTAATCGATGGTTTCGGGATCAATTTTGGCATCTTCTATTGCTTTTTCGGAGGCAAGATGTGCCATGTCCGAAGAGTTGATATGATCCTCTGCATATCTGCGTTTTTCGATTCCAGTTATGCCTTTAAATTTATCGATAACCACATCATTAGGGTAGGCGAAAGGTGTTCCATCCTCGTTTAAAAAGACGTGTTTATCGAAGTCGGTATTTTGGATTTTTAGGGTTGGAATGTAACTTCCAATCCCTGTTATTTGTATTTTCATTAGATATAAATTGGCATTATAAATGCTAAAGTAAGCATTAAAAAATAATTTGTAGCAGAAAATATACTATGCATGCATATAATTATCAAATAACAGTATTTTTGATGATTTATTGTATATTTTTTAATGAAATTTATATTTTTTTGTTATTTCAATCGATTGAAATAAGCTGTTATTAAGCTTTTTATTTTTTTGAAGGTTATCCTGAGTTGTTTTTTGTGAACGTATTATTTTGGAATAAAAAAACCCGACAAATTTTATTCTGTCGGGTTATGTAAATCAGATAGTGTTCGTTTTTTAACTTTCCATATATGCTTCAATAGGAGCACAGCTACAAACTAGGTTTCTATCTCCGTAAGCATCATCGGCTCTGCGAACGGTTGGCCAGAATTTGTTTTCAGCGATGTAATCCAATGGGAAAGCAGCTTGTTCTCTGCTGTATGGGAAATCCCAAGTTTCAGCAGTTAGCATTGCTAAAGTATGAGGTGAATTTTTCAATACATTATTACTGTCCTCGATAGTTGCTGCTTCAATTTCTTTTCGGATGGAAATCATAGCATCACAGAAACGATCCAATTCTTCTAAGTTTTCACTTTCGGTTGGTTCGATCATTAAAGTACCTGCTACTGGGAAAGAAACGGTTGGAGCATGGAAACCATAATCCATTAAACGTTTAGCGATATCAGTTACTTCGATTCCTTTTTGTTTGAATGGGCGACATTCCAAAATCATTTCGTGAGCTGCACGACCCATTTCCCCAGAATATAACGTGTCATAGTGACCGTTTAGTTTTTCTTTGATGTAGTTGGCATTTAAAATAGCGTGTTCCGTTGCTGATTTTAATCCCTCAGCACCTAACATAGAAATGTATCCATAAGAAATTAGGCAAACCAAAGCAGATCCCCAAGGTGCAGCAGAAATAGCGGTAATTGCATGTTCTCCCCCAGTTGGAATTACTGGGTTTGATGGTAAAAATGGAACCAATTGAGGCGCCACACAAATTGGTCCAACACCTGGTCCACCACCACCGTGAGGAATAGCGAAGGTTTTGTGTAAGTTCAAGTGGCAAACATCCGCTCCAATAGTTGCTGGATTGGTTAAGCCTACTTGAGCGTTCATGTTCGCGCCGTCCATATATACTTGACCACCGTTGTCGTGAATTAATTTTGTTATTTCGATAATGGCACTTTCATAAACTCCGTGAGTAGATGGATAAGTAACCATCAAACACGAAAGGTTGTCTTTGTGAAGCATCGCTTTTTCACGTAAATCTTCTACGTCAATGTTTCCGTTGTCTAAGGTTTTGGTTACCACTATTTTCATACCTGCCATAGCAGCAGAAGCTGGGTTGGTTCCGTGAGCTGAAGATGGAATCAAAGCGATGTTTCTGTGGTGATCTCCACGAGATTGGTGGTAGGCGCGAATCACCATTAATCCTGCATATTCTCCTTGTGCTCCAGAGTTAGGTTGCAAAGTAGTACCAGCAAATCCAGTGATTACATTTAATTGTTGTTCTAATTTGCGCAACATTTCTTGGTATCCTTGTGCTTGATCTAGTGGAGCAAAAGGATGTATGTTGTTCCATTGTGGGTTGCTAAGTGGCAACATTTCAGAAGCTGCGTTTAATTTCATTGTACAAGAACCTAAGGAAATCATCGAATGGTTCAATGATAAATCTTTACGCTCAAGCATTTTGATGTAACGCATCATAGCTGATTCAGAATGGTATTTATTGAAAACATCGTGTTGTAAAAACGAAGACGTTCTATTTAATTCTTCTGGGAAGTGGTTGGTTATTGTTAATTCAGCAATCTCAGGAGTTTGAGTTCCTTTTGCGGCAGCGAAAATGCTAACAATTTTGGCTACGTCTTCGATGCTAGTGGTTTCGTTGAATGCAATAGAAACTGTTGCTTCGTCGATGTAGAAAAAGTTGATTTGGTTTTGCTCTGCTACTACTTTAATTTTTTGAGAATCTGCCTTCACTACAATAGTGTCGAAGAAAGCGCTATTGGTTTGCTCGTAGCCTAATTTAGTCAATTCGTTAGCAGTTGTTGCTGCAACAGCGTGTACTTTATTAGCGATATAGCGTAAGCCTTTAGGTCCGTGGTAAACGGCATACATCCCTGCCATTACAGACAATAATACTTGTGCTGTACAGATATTTGAGGTAGCTTTTTCACGTTTGATGTGTTGCTCACGAGTTCCTAAAGCCATTCTCAATGCTCTATTTCCGTTCGCATCAATAGTTACTCCGATAATACGGCCTGGCATAGAGCGTTTGTATTCGTTTTTGGTAGCAAAGTACGCAGCGTGAGGTCCACCATATCCTAATGGAATTCCGAAACGTTGTGTAGTACCAATTACTACAGCTGCTCCCATTTCACCTGGAGGGGTTAATTTTGTTAAACTCAAAATGTCTGCTGCAACGGCTACTTTGATTTCGTTTGCTGCAGCTTTTGAGATAAATTGTGAATAGTCATATACTTGACCAAATTTACCTGGATATTGCAACATCGCACCGAAGAACTCTTCTGAAAATTCAAAAGTTTCGTGGTTACCCACTACCAATTCGATTCCGATTGGTGTAGAACGTGTTTGTAAAACCGATAAAGTCTGTGGTAAAATTTCTTCAGAAACGAAGAATTTGTTGGTATTGTTCTTCTTTTGATCGCGAGTTCTTACATCAAAAAGTAAAGCCATAGCTTCAGCCGCTGCTGTACCTTCGTCAAGAAGTGAGGCATTGGCGATTTCCATTCCAGTTAATTCAATAACCATCGTTTGGAAATTCAAAATCGCTTCTAAACGCCCTTGTGCGATTTCGGCTTGGTAAGGCGTGTAGGCGGTGTACCATCCTGGGTTTTCAAAAATATTTCTTTGAATAACAGCAGGAACAATCGCTTGATGGTAGCCTAAACCAATATAAGATTGGAAAACTTTATTTTTGTTCCCTAATTCTTGAATGTGTTTTGCAAATTCATATTCTGTCATGGCAGGGTCCAATTGCAATGGTGCTTTTAGACGAATGTCATCTGGAAGGGTTTCATAAACGAGTCGTTCTATAGAATCAACTCCAATGGTTTTCAACATGTGTTGAAGGTCATTCTCTCTTGGACCAATGTGTCTTAAAGCAAAAGCATCTGTTCTCATTTGTACTAAATAGTGTTTTTATTTCTTTATCAAAAAGGGCTTATTTGTAACGTTTTGGATTACTTTTGAAAAAATCAATCCAACCCCATGGGATAAAGAACTGTAAGTGTTGTTTTTTTGATGCGCAAAAATAAGTATTATTAGTAATTTCTAACCAATTTTAACGGGTAATTTTTATAGATTTTTCAGCCAAATTCAGCATTTAATTATAATTGATTAATTTTTGTTTAATGAAGATTTTCAGACAGTTGTTTAACTTTTATATCAAAGGCAGTCTTCACGTGGGCTTATCGTGTTTGGCTTTATTTTGTATTACTCAACAACAGTTATTTTTTCCTTCTTCCTTTGCTTTGGCTTTATTTGTTTTCTTAGGGACCATTTTGGCTTACAACTTTGTGAAATACGAATTTTTAGTTCGAGTAAGAAAAACTCAGATTCGAAAGGAGTTAAAGATAATTGTTGGTTTTAGTGGTCTGATTTTTTTGGGAATGCTTTACTGCCTTTTTCAATTGCAATGGAGAACACAACTAGTAGCTTTTTTTGTTGTAATACTCACTTTTTTATATGCTTTGCCTTTTTTTCCTAATCGAAGCAATGCTAGGAATTGGAAAGGTATTAAAATTTATATCGTGTCTTTGTGTTGGACTTTGGCGACTGTTTTTTTGCCTGTTTTAGAAGGGGATTTTTCATTAGATGTTTTTGTTCTTCTGTATGGTTTGCAGCGGTTTCTTTTGGTATTTGTTCTCATCCTAATTTTTGAAATCGTCGATTTGAAAAACGATGATCCCTTATTGCAAACCGTTCCACAACACATAGGACTGGAACGAACTAAGAAGCTAGGTTTTGGTTTGTTGATTTTTTTTCTAGCGTTGGATTTTTGGACTGGGAACTTTAGTTTGCTTTCTCTATTTTTTATCCTAGTTACTGCCTTTTTTTTGGCTTTTGCCCATGAAAAACGTTCACATTATTATACTATATTTTGGGTGGAGGCTATTCCAGTTTTTTGGTGGATAACACTTCTTTTTTATCAACATTAAGTAATCTTCATTTTTGATGAGTTGATTTTCTGCAAATAGTATTTGCTTTTACTTGTCTTTTTTATTTTGTAACAAAGAATCTCTTTCTCATGTCATTTTTAGGTTTAATTCTTTAGTTCTAATATAGTTTTATAAGGTAAAGTACATCCAATTCACTATTCCAAATAAGAAAAGACATAGAAATAATCAGAGTTCTTTGTAACACAAGCATAAAAATCAACGCATATATTTTACTCTTCTTAATGGCATTATAATAATGAAACTAAAGCAGATGATTTTTGCTTAATAGTTCAACTGTTAAGATTGAACCTTAATATTTGGATAGAAAAATAAAACCTAAAAAACGATGATTACAAATAGTGCTATTGCTATTGAGCTTTATCTGCTTTGTTTTAATGAGGAGAAAATGATTTTACATACTCTAAATTATTATTCTAAAATATGTAGTAAAATAATCATTATTGATAATCAAAGTTCAGATAATTCGATTTGTTTAGCAAGTGACTATAAAAACATAGAATTCTGGTATTTAGATACTGGAAATGAGTTTGTAGAGGATAAATTGACAGAGTCAAAGAATAATTGTTGGAAATGTAGTACAGCAGATTATGTAATTGTTTGTGATATGGATGAATTTTTATACGACGAGCAATTGTTAGAAAAGTTGTTGATAGCTAAAGAACAAAAAATAATTATGCCCACTGTGATTGGTTATAATATGATGAGTGATGATTTCCCAACGAATTACGAAAGCTTGATAACGGAACAAGTTAAATACGGTGTTCGATCTGAAAGATTTGATAAACAAGTCATTTTTGATCCTAAAAAAGTAAAAGAGATAAACTATAGGCCTGGTGCGCATCTGTGTCAGCCTGTTTTCTATGGAAATAGAATTGAATCTTCAAAAATAGAATTGAAACTTTTACACTATAAATACCTTGGAAAAGATTATTTGTATAAAAAACATAAAGGATATGCAAATAGAATGAGCGAAATCAGTAAGGACAAAAAACATGGGGCTGAGTACCTTGATGGGGAGAGTTATATTGATAGTATTTTTGAATCATCAAAATTTCTCGAGAAAATTATTCCATAAGTTAAAAAAAAATAACTAAAATCAAGACAAAATGGACTTTACAATTGACTTTACCTCTGGAGGGAATCATGGTCATCAACTCAAAGACGCATTAGGAGGGCTTACTATTGGTCGTTTATTTGATTTCAATTATGTGCATACACCCTATGAATATTTGGATTATTTTGGTTTTGGATATAAATATCCTGTTGTTGAGCGAGCGGATCGTGAATTAAAATATAAAAATATAGTAAGAGTTGAAGGCCCTCTTTGGTGCGGAATTGACGACTATGAGGAGTTACTAGAACATTTCACGAAAGTGTTACCCGAAAATAGTAATGATACTTTGGTCATTTTTGAAAATGCTTTACGAATTCATCCATTTCAAACAATACCATGGTATTTAGAAGGAAGAACCCAACAGAATGTTTTTAGTGAAATTCAACATGAGTTCTCTAGTAATTTTAATGAAATACATTCATTAGAAGTAACCGAATTTAGATCGCCTATTGAAGTTGCTGTTCATATTAATAGGGGGACGGATTATGATAGAGAGAAGTTTCCACAACACTTTACAAGTCCCTATGCAGTAAGATATATGTTTGATATGGATTATTATGAGAATATCATTTTGCATATAGAAAAGGCCTGTGGTGTAGGTAAGGTTCATTTTAGTATTTATACTGAAAAACAAAATTCTGAGGATATTTTACAAAGATTTTCGAATAGAAAGCACACTAGAGTTTTACTTGGTTCTGATCGTGAGCAAAAAAACTATGATCAAATTCATGCTATTTTTAAATCCTTTGTTCAAGCTGATATTTTGGTTTGCTCCAATAGTAGTTTCTCGGTAATGTGCGCATATTTCCGTAAAGGCAGAAAAACCGTATATCATCCTCATCTTCAATTGCGCTATTTACCAGAACCCAATTACATAAAAACCGAAGATGATGGTAGTCTAGATATAGAGTTGTTACGACAAGAAATAAGTTTTGACACCTTTTCGATAAACCCCTCCTATACCACTACAGCGTAAATTGTTCTCTAGTTGATTTATACCTTTCAAAAACAATTTTTTTTTCACATCCTAACGAGTAACTATTCATTATTTTTAAAAAATAAATTATTTGTCATTGATAATGAATGATTTATGTTTTAAAAATGGGCTCATCGTGTTAATTATACCTTTCGTGCGTGAATAATACTATTTCATGTCATTTTTTTATTCTTGACTTTGCTACTCTTGTAATTTTAGTAAAGAAATTAAAGGGGGGATAATATTTATTTTGAATCTTCTTCTAATTCATTTCTCATAATAACCCACATCTGTTTTATAAGATTTATAAAATTTGGTTAGTGCGAGATAGGTAAGAATAGTAAAAATGCTGGAGCAGAAAACCACTTAAAAAAAGAACGGTTTCGTTTGGTAAATAATGACTTTAATAAATTAAGACAACCAACTAAATAACTAAAATATGAATTCATTTATTGGAAAATGGGTAGATCAACAAAATGTGTTAATCACAATTACTGGATCTAAAACGAGTATTAGTGTAAGCTACAGCAACGGGCGAGGTCCTTTTCAAGGCACTTTAAGTAGTTCTAATCCATTAGTAGTTACCGTAAATTTTACGGATGATGGAGGAAATAAAACAGGGACATTATCAAGTAATAATGATGAGATAGATTGGGATAATGGAACAACTTGGAAACAATTAGTTTATTTAAGAAGAAATGCTTGGGATGCCAATAACGGTGGGCAGTTTGTGGATCAATCGGGAAATTACACAGACCTATATTGGTATGCAAAAGCTGTACAGGTAATGCAATCTCGCCCAATAAGCGATCCTACTAGCTGGTGGTTTTACGCTGCAATTCATGGAGAATTACTACTGCCTGAATCGGTATATCCAAAGCCGTACCAATATCTAAATTGGGTAAATATTAGTTATATAGGATCTGCAGCAAATTTGAGTACACTTCCATCCAAGTCATTAACCAATCTTTTTTGGGATCAGTGTCAGCACGGAACTTGGTTTTTTCCTCCGTGGCATAGAGGGTATTTGGTAGCACTCGAAAATATTCTTCGTACAATTATTGCTGAATTAAAAGGACCTTCGGACTGGGCATTACCATATTGGAATTATTTAAGTCAAACAACGGTTTATGTTGAGTCTAATATCCCTCCAGCATTTACAGTTACTGTTTTACCTGATAACACACCAAATCCTTTGTATGTGCCTGAGCGATATGGTTCTAGTGTTCAGGTAGGTAACGACGAGAATGAAGCAAATGATGAATGCCAATGGGATACCATATACAGTGAAGAGAAAGCACCATCACAATCCGGTCCAGGAGATTTAAATGGTTATTTTTACGGAGGAGGCGAAACTGGATTTTCACATAGTGGTTCAGAGACAGGAGATCTTGAGCAGAATCCTCATAATTTCGTTCACGGTATGGTGGGTGGCCAAAATGCTGCAAAACAGATTGGTCTTATGGGCGTTCCCGCAACAGCAGGACTCGACCCTATATTTTTCTTGCATCATTCTAATATTGATCGTATGTGGGATGCTTGGAATATAACAGGAAATAATAGTAATCCATCGGATGCAGATTGGCTAGTGGGGCCTACAGCGAATGGTAATTCACAATTTGCTATGCCGTTGGATTCATCAGGAACTCCTTGGTATTACACGCCTGGAGATGTTCAATCAACCAATAATTTGAAGTATAATGGATCTTATTATTCTTATACATATAGTGATCTCTCTTTAACTTCTTATGACACTGTTAAACCGAGTTCTCAACAAGACAGTTTATCAGATAGATTAACTAAATTGGGAGCAACAAATTTAGAAACAGCAGTTAAGATGACAAATCAAACGAACAATGAATTAGTAGGTGCAAGTAATGGTTCAATTATTTTAAAAAACACAGAAGCTAAAGCTACTGTACAATTGGACAAAACAGCATGGAAATCAGTAAAGAATAGTCTTTTAAAAGCGTCTGTTTCTGCTGTTCCTGACGAGGTGTATCTCCAGTTAGAAGGTGTAAAAGGTGGCGGAGACTCTAATTTTATTTCAGTTTATGTAAATCAAACATTTGTGAAATCTGTTTCTCTTTTTGGACTCATTGGGGCATCGATGAAAAACTCGTCTCACGGAGGAGCTGGACTTACTTATAAATTCAATATCACAAGTATTATTGATCAATTACACCTTGAAAATGCAATTGATATTGATGCGATAGATATTCAAATAAAGAGTAAAGATACTCTTCTAGATGGTAATGAAATTACAGTTGAGCGAATAGGAATTTACCGTTCAGGGCAATAAGTGAATAAAATGAAGCTTTCTCAAAATAAACGAATTGCGATTAGTTTGTTGGCAATAAGTGCTTTGTTTTGGATGTTGCTTTTGGTAAACCCAGGACATATTATGGCTATGAGATACTGTCATGTTTTTGCTTCATGTCCTTCTCCTACATCATATCAGATGTTGCTTGGCATGAAGTTTTTTTCATCCCAGTTTATTGGTTGGGGACTTATGGTGGTAGCAATGATGCTTCCTAAATTAATTCTACCGATTCAGTTTATTTACCAACAAAGTTTTAAGCGCTATCGTTTTGTATGTGCTTTAGTATTCGTGTTGGGTTATATACAGATTTGGATGATTGCTGGTTTTTTTATGATAGCAGTAATAATGGGATTTAATCTTTTACTACCAATGTCTTACATTCCGGCAATGGGATTGTTTGCTATGGCTATAGTGTGGGAAATTTCACCAATGAAACAGTGGTTTTTAAACCTTGGTCATGATCATCGAATTTTATCAGCTTTTGGGTTAAAGGCTTTTAGAGACTCATTGTTTTTTGGACTTACCCACGGTGTTTGGTGTTTTGGCTCTGGATGGGCATTGATGCTATTTCCTATGCTATTACCCAAAGGGCATAATCTAGCAATGTTACTGGTGACTTTTATTATGATTAGTGAGCATCTAGAAAATCCTAGATTTCCGATGTGGTTTCTTACACCTCGATTGAAATTGTTGAAAATCATTATTGCTCAAACTAGAATTAAATTGATAACTTCTTTTTGAATTTAGTTACTAAACCGAGATTATCTATAAAATTAATATCACTTATAATTTACTTCTTAAACTGATACTCTTGTATTTTAATAAAAAAATAGGAGTATCAGTTTTTTGCGGATTATTATTTTAGCTATGTGCCTAGCTTTTATTTTAAAAAAAGAATACTATCGTAGAGCTTATCTATTGAAAAAAAACACAATGTCATAAATTTTTCCTATTAAATTAAGGTAGAGATTTAGTGTAAAAAGATGGTTACTCATAAAAAGTATACTCAAAAGGAAATCCCTATATAATAAAACATATAGTGTTTTTTAATTTTTATTAAGAAGCTACTTTCTATAGTAAATCAAAAAAATGTTAATACTTGATAATCAGTATTTTGCAAATATGGTAACTTGTTGTGCTTTTTATACCTTTCATGCTTGAATAATTCTGTTTCATGTCATTTTTTTAGTCTTGACTTTGCTTCTCTTGTAATTTTAATAATGAAATTAAAGAGGCGTACTACTTATTTTTGGACTTTTTATGATTCATTTTTTATAAAATAACGAACATGTTTTTAGTGAGTTATAAAATTTATTTAGAGAAACCTATAAAGGATAATTAATTCAAAATTGTGGAGCAGAAAACCACGTTAAATAAACGAACTGTTTCGTACAGTTATATACGAAGGCGGAATCTGAAAAGCCTTATGAGTAAGAATAAAAACTAATTGTTATGCAAGCTATACCTGTAAAAGTTAAAAACGTGAGTGTATATCCTTATGTTGATTGGAATGGTGGAGGTGTTGGGCCGGTGATTCTTCCTGTTATTGAGGGAGCAAGTGGGACTTATGCTGTTGGGACACTTATAATGTCTGCTTTTTACAATCTTGATTTAGATTCAGGAAATCAAAGCCCTCAACTTGTTATGCATCAACGCTATGTGGCAATGGGAGAGACGGAAGATGGCGCACCATTTACTACTCCGTGGATGTATTGTACTAATACTAGTAATCAGCCTCAGTTTGGTAGAACTATTAGAATGAATCAACAAGATTCTGAAACAATTAACATGGATGCTGCTATGTTACCAGCTTACATTACTTTGGGATCTCTAACTGATATTACGGTGAGTCAGTTATTTTCACCGCCAGCAATTGGAGAGTTAATGCTGATTGAAAATGGCTCAGGTAATGTAATTGCTACTAAGACAGGAACACCTCATGAAATGGGAGTAGAAGTTGTTGGAGGAAAACGTGTCGGCACATTAAGAGTAGGAATGAAAAATATTATGATTACTGGTAAGAACAAAGAAGGCAAAACCTTTACCATGGGTAATTTAACTTGTTTGAGCTCAAATGAAACAGCACTTTTTTTACAGGAATTTAAATTCTAAAGACTAGATTGTTTTTTATAAAATGTATTAGATAGGAATAAGAAAATGTGAATAAAGAATCATTAACAATTAAAAATGTAAATCATGGGAATAATGATGCCTTATGGAGCCGCAATTCGAGAAGCTATTGCTTCAAACGATTTGGAAAAAATGCAAGCCATAGCTGAACAAACAAAACAAATTGTAAAAGGACAAGGAGATATGCATGTTGCATTGTTAGAATTATTAGAAGCAATTGATTCTTTAAAAAAAAACTTTAAATAATTACTGACTTGTACAGCAAAACAAGGGTGTAGCCGAAAAACCTTAAGAGTAGGAATAACTATAAAATATACGTATCATGGGAGTAGTAATGCTTTACGCAGCAGGAATCAGAGAGGCAATAGCTTCAAATGATTTAGAAAAAATGATTGCAGTAGCCGAACAAGCTAAACAAACTGTCAGAGAACAAAAAGATTTAAGTGCAGCATTGTTAGAATTGCTTGATGCAATTGACGCACTAAAAAAGTAATCAAAATTGGAGAGCGGTTTTTTAAGTTTTACTTTTTAAACCGCTTTTTTTTAGTGATTTACGGAACTGAAATAGCAAAAAAAATGGAAAAAACTTCTACACGATACAGAGTAAGAGATGATTATAAAACAGCTACCCCCGTTCATGTAGTTTGGGAAATAACGTTAGCTTGTAATTTAAAATGCTCACATTGTGGTTCAAGAGCCGGTAAAGTTAGACCTGGTGAATTGACTACAGAACAATGTTTTGATGTTATTGATAGTCTAAAACGTCTAGGTACAAGAGAAATTACTATTATAGGTGGAGAAGCTTTTTTGAGAAAAGATTGGTTAGATATTATTCAAAGAATTCATCAAAGCGGTATGGAATGTTCTATGCAATCTGGAGCCTATAATCTTACAGAGCAACGAATTATTGATGCCAAAAAAGCAGGAATTAGAAATATAGGTGTTTCCTTAGATGGATTGCCAGCTACACATAATAAAATAAGAGGAAGAAGCGATTCTTTTGATCATGTTATCAATTGTTTGCAATTATTGAAGCAGCACAATATACCCTCTAGTGTAAATACAGTTGTTACGAAAAGCAGTAAAAATGAATTGAATGAACTTTTGGATGTATTAATCGAAAATGGGGTGAAAAATTGGCAAATACAATTGGCTGTTGCCATGGGCAATGCCGTAGATAATTCGGAAGAATTAATTGTACAGCCCTACGAGTTAATAGATTTTTATGACAAACTTATTGTAATCTACAGAAAAGCCTTAGCTAATAATGTTTTAATTCAAGCAGGAAATAATATAGGTTATTTTGGACCGTATGAACACATTTGGCGACAAGGAAATGAAAAATATTATACCGGATGTTCAGCAGGACATACCGGAATTGGAATTGAAGCAGATGGTAAGATCAAAGGTTGTCCATCACTGCCTACAACCGAATACACTGGTGGAAATGTAAAAGATATGAAGTTGGAAGATATCTGGAAATATAGTGAAGAAATGGTTTTTTCTCGATATCGAAATAAAGAAGAATTATGGGGAGGTTGCAAAGGTTGCTATTATGAATCCTCCTGTTTGGCAGGCTGTACCTGGACTAGTCACGTTTTATTTGGTAAAAGAGGTAATAATCCTTTTTGCCATTATAGAGCGTTAGAATTAAAAAAGAAGGGGCTACACGAACGTATAAGAAAAATACAAGAAGCACCTGGATTATCATTTGACATAGGCCTTTTTGAAATTGTAGTAGAAAATGAAAAAGGTGAAATAGTAGAAGTGCAATCACCTAACGATGTCGCTCCGATCTCAGTTTTGTCTAATTCTGATAGAATACCCAGAATCCCAAAGGCGCTTAAAATGTGTAATGGTTGTGATAATTATGTTTATGAAGAAGAGGTTATATGTACTTTTTGTAAATCCGATATTCAAAAGGTAAACGAAGAATATGCCCAAAAGTTACAGAGAGCAATTGTTTCGTTAGAAAAATTAGAACTTTTAATGATGAAATAAATGAGAGCTTTCAATCAACTACAAACTGAAATTGATACTTATTCTGAAAGTATTGAAAATACATTGAGCCTGTCAGCAATTACAATTCAACATGGGCTTAATTCTTTTCGATATGGATCTTCTAGCTTTTTGGATGTGATTTTTGATGCTATCCAGGTAACAAGTGAAACGGTTTTTTATGATTTGGGTTCGGGTTATGGGAATATCATTTTGTTTGGAGCTTTAAAATATCCTGAAGCACAATTTAAAGGGATTGAAATCCTACCTGAACGAAATCAAGTTTGCGCATCCATAATTCAAAAAGAGCAAATAGCAAATGCTAGTGTTATTTGTGGCGATATTTTGAAAGCCGATGTTTCTGATGGAAATATCTTCTATCTCTACAATCCTCTTTTTGATTTTCAATATGGTGAATTGTTAAACAAATTATATCAAATTTCATTGATCAAATCGATTGTGGTGATTGCAGAGTCACGTTGTGTATACTTCGATCAAACCGATTGGTTAGAAGAGTATCATGTAATAGATATTGATATTGTTCGGAAAATAAAATATTATCGTTCAAAATCGCTTAATCATAATTTACGGTAATAAAATGGATTAGAGTAAACAAGTAATTTGCTATTTCATGCAATGTTATTGTTGATTTAAAAAAGGAACCTTGTTTGAATTTATTGAGCATTTAATTATAAAAAAGGTTTAGGTTTATGTTGAGGTATACTGTGGTCATTCCTTTGTTTAATAAAGAAAAATATATTGCAAAAACAATTTCTTCTTTGGCTTTTCAAACTAAAAAGCCTCATGAAATAATTCTAGTAGATGACGCTAGTACTGACGCAAGCTTAGAGGTCGCTAAAAATAGTTTTTTAATGCATAACGAAGCTTTTTCTACTACTAAAATTGAAACTATTGCATTAACAAAAAACTCAGGGCCAGGTAATGCTAGAAATATTGGATTAGAAATAGCAACTGGAGATTTCATTAGTTTTTTGGATGGAGACGATTACTATGAAAAAGAGTTTATTGAAACGGCTGTGAAGTATATGTTCAAAGAACAAATAAACTTTTTAGTAGTCGGAATAAAATTGAATCCATCTGGTGTAGAGTATCCTGAAATAAAAAAAATAAAGCAACATCTTACTCCAATAAATAATGAGTTGTTTGGTTTACATCATCCTTTATTCGCGGTTAGCTCCCCTTATTTTTTTATGGGACGCGGGAGTAATGTTGTTGTCGCTCGTAAATGTATAGGTTCACATCGTTATGAAGTCGGGTCTTTATTGAATGAAGGTGTTGATTTTTGGTATAGAGTTTTAAAATCAGTAGTTGAAAATAAAGCGACGAGTATTGGACTATTAACTGGAAGTTATATTCGCGTAACAGAAGTACAAGGAAGTCTCTCTAGAAAGAAGTATGCCCATTGGAAAGAACTAAACATTCCGCCTACGGTAAGACGTTATGAAAGAAGTGATAATCCATTTGATTTGCAATTGGTTGGAATGTTAAGTTTACGTTGGTTTGGACATGCTATGAAAAACTTAGAGGATATAAATCATAAAATAATCTTTACCTATCACCATAAAAAAATTTGGATAAAAGCACTTGTATACAAGCTTAAAAGACGTTTTGTGAAAACAAAATTAAAAGCTCAAGTTATATTGTAAGAAAAAGAAGTTTAAATGCACACGAAAAACCGGTGTGCTTTTGTTTTTTATTAGGTATTTATCGTAGCAAAGATTTTTCGTTTTATGCCAAAAATTAATGTATTTGTGACATTTTATATTAATGAACGGTTGTTAAAAACTAGGTTTACTATAAATAAAAATGAACGCTTTTCCGACAAAGAATTATTGATTTTTTTGCTAAAGAAAGATTTACAAAAAGTACGATTAAGTTAAAAATGCTAACCATTAAACATAAATAGTTATGACAAATTTGAGTTCAATCATTCTTCCGGTTCTTCAAGGAATGGAAGCATCTTATTTAAAGGATCAATTATTAAAATTCTTGCCCAATCAACAAGAATCATTTTCAAAAATTGAAAAAAGCTTCAATCAATTGACGTCTAAAGTTCAGGATAAAGAACGATTGCAACGTTTTTTTCATAGTTGGAGTCAAACAAATAATAGTGCGATGACAGTGGCAGGGATTAGTAATCGAATGACGATGCTGGTGCATAAAAATCAACCAATTGTAGACGAAAAAGCGCTTTTACTTTCAATTACAAGCTTAAACAGAATTGTAGATGAAGATTTAGCCGTAGTAGGTCGAATTTTACATTCTCAGATGTTTTATACCATGGCCACAACTATTTGTACTGATGATGATTGGCTTTCACGCAAGTATTTAAATCAAAGTGCTTGTGATTTCAAAGCATGGAAAGATCAAAATTCCTTGCGAAATAAAGATATAATGATTGCGTTATTGACCACATTGATTCATGAGATTTATACTCATGGTGAGGTAGAGTTCATACTTCCAAAATTTAAATCATGGTTAATTAATGATTATAATTACTCAGAGGAAGCGTGCGAAAAAACATTGGCATGGATCAGTGTACATTGTGGACCAACAGAGAAAAACCATTTCTTTTTTGCAGTTAGTGCTGTTTTTTATTATGCACAAGCAATGAATATTGATGTAGAATCATATGATTTAGAGCCAATTATTAAAGACTATTTAGATAAAAAATCTGCCGTAATGGAAGATGTAATGGAGCTAAAAGAACTTAGTTATTAATTTAATAGTACTTATGGCTATTACTAAGAAAGAAACGAAATCCCAACTCATTATGCCTAAAATTCAGTTACTGCAAAATCAAGCGGATAAACAGAAAAAGTGGAACGAGTTGTTTTCTGAATATTTTCAAAATGATTCTGGACTAAATAGTCATTCTTTTGCTAATTCTTCAGTGATGCTATCTTCAGAATACTATCAAGAGATGAATCGATTGTGTGCCATTTTAAACAAAACTTGTAGAGCAATTGTTTTAAATTATTTTGAAGATAGTAGAATTCGTAAATACTATCAGCTCGATGAAGAACTTGAAAATATTTTAAGAAAAAGTAATAGCGAAATATATGATCAGGGTTTTTATCGCCCTGATTTTTTATATGATATCCACGATCAAATAAAAATTTGTGAGATTGGTGCACGATATCCCTTAAACGGCTGGATGATTAGCTATTATTTGAAATTGATAAATGATCGGCTTAATTCTAGTGGAATAGTACAAAAGGTTACCCCTAAGTGTATAAAAAACATAGTTAATGATTTACGGAATCAATTTGCTCCTAGTGGGAAGGTCGCTTTTGTTCATGATGATGAAAAAGGAACCGAAATTTTTCTTCTTCAAAAGGAATTAGCCAAGTTTCAAATTCAATTAATTTCTGTTAAACCTCAGGATTTAACTGTTCTTAATGATTTCATTTGTGTAAATGGCGAACCTATTTTGCACTTTATTTTAGAAATGGATCGCGAAGAATTAAAAAAAGTAAAGAAAGAAGTTTTGAATAAGTTGGTTCAGCAAAACTTATATTTCAACGATATCCGAACCCTGATTTTAATTCATGATAAAAGAGTATTGGCAGTAATGTATGATGCACAAATTATGAATGATTATTTGGATGAAGAAGAGTATGCTTTTTTACGAAAATATCTTATTCCGAGTTTTATTATTAGCGATGCTGCTAGTTGTGATCCTTTTATTGATTGTGAACAAAATCTAATTCTAAAATTGAATAGCGGAGGCAGAGGCATTGGTGCGTACGTTAAAAATGATTGTACTATTAAAGAATGGGAAACTATTGTAAGAGAGAATTGGAGTAATTTTTTGATTCAGCATTTTGTAGAGCAGAAAGAATTTATCGATACCGAAAACCATCGCCGAATCCATTTGGTCGGAATGTTGTTATGTAAAGACAATAAAACCTATGGAGCCGGTTTGTTTCGTGGTTCAGATGAATCGATTGTAAATGTACATCAGGGAAGAGCATTGATTTATCCATTAGTAGAGTAGTAGTATAATTATGAAACATACTGTAATTATACCTCTTTACAACAAAGAAAAGTATATCTATGATACTATTCGTTCGTTAGCTTTTCAGGAAAAAAAACCATCTCAAATTATTGTTGTAGATGATTGTAGTAATGATCTAAGTCTCATTTGCTTGAAAGAAGCGCTGTCTTTTTTTGCACCACAATTTTTGCAAACTGCAATTCAAATTGTAGAATTAGATGAAAACACGGGTCCTGGAAATGCCAGAAATATAGGAATTCAACTAGCCACTGGAGAACTTATAAGTTTTTTAGATGCTGACGATTGTTATACTCCCACTTGCATAAGGGAAGTAGGTGCTATTATGGAAGAGGGAAATTTGGATGTAGTAGTTCTAGGTATTTTATTGAATCCATCTAATTATTATTTGCCAAATATTAAATCCTTTGCAAAGGAAATGCAATTTCTTTCAAATCATTTGTATGTAATACCTAATATTTTGCATACTGTTAGTTCACCAGATTTTATTATGGGGGTTGGCAGTAACGTTGTTATACGTAGAAAATATCTACATGAACTTCGTTATGAGGCTGGAGTTTCTTTAAATGAAGGGATTGATTTTTGGTATCGCGTTTTGAAGAATATGACAGAGCCCATATATGTAGGATTACTAAATAAAGCCTGCATTGAAGTTAGAGAGGTAGAAGGAAGCTTGTCTCGAACTAGTTATATTAATTGGAGAGATTTAGAAATTCCTATTTCGATAAAACGGTATCAAAAGAGCTCCAATCGGTACGATCAACATCTTATGGGAATGTTGTCGCAGCGATGGTATGAACACGCGATGGAACGATTGCCGTCTTGGCAGCAAAAAGGGTTATTTGTATTTCATCATGCCTTGGTTTTGCTTAAAAATTATTACTATTTCAAAAGAAGAAAATTCATAAGACGATAAACTATGCATGTAGTTGATTTAGTTCCAAAAAAATACGATTCAGTGTTGCGAGATTATTTTGAAGTAGTCCGAAACAATTCTTTATATGACGAATTATATAAAGAAATTTACAATGTTGCTGATGCGCCGATGTTGAGTAAAAAAGAATTAATGTCAATTTTAAAAACAAAATTTAAACTTCACGATCAAAATACAGGAGTATATTTGGTACGATCGGGCGGAAGTACTCAGGAGCCTTTGGTTTTTCCAGTAGATATTCAAGAAAATCAAGATCAGCGAATTGCGATGGCAAAAGAGTTAGTCAAAAATAATTTTTTTACCTCTAAAACAGTTGCGCTAAATATTTTTGGTTATTCTGATATGTATCGAACAGCAGCAATTATGGATGACATTTTAGAAAAATGTAATGCAACAACATTGTCATTAAGTGCTCATGCAAGTTATGATGATATGCTACAAGCTACTAACTATTTCAATCCGAATTTTATTCTGGGAACCCCTTCTAAATTGTTGTGTTTTGCCAAGTTTTTAGAAGAAAAAAAGATACAGCTTCAAATTAAAAATTTGCTTTATGCGGGTGAATTTTTAAGACCAAGCCAGCAAAAGCTTCTAAGAAAAAAATTAGGCTACGAACAAGTTTATTCTATGTACGGTTCTGCCGAGACTGGAATTTGGGCTTGGTCGGATGTTACTAAAAGACCTTCCTTGTTCTCAGTTATCAAAGGTATTGTAGTAGAGATTATTGATCCTGATGCTAATGGATACGGGATTATCGCGGTCACCAATACTTTTCGCAAAAGGTTTCCCGTTTTTCGATATGCTATCGGAGATTTAGGTAGATGGGTTGATATAGATGGAGACTTTTTTTTAGAGTTAAAATCTAGGGAAACAAAATCATTTATTGTTGGAGAACAACATTATAATTTGGATCAAATTGCCTTTTTTACGCAACAAGCAGAAGCTTTTCAATTGCAATTGTCCTATAACAAAAAACTTCAAGAAGTAATTCGATTACTGATTGTTCAGGAAGTCGTTGATAAGCAAAACCCCGACCTTATAAAAACAATAACAGAAGGATTACAGCAATTGTTTCATTATAACGAAAAATTTATGCAAATAGAGGTGTTACTAGCTGCTATAGCTGAATTATATATTGATCCTAATACTACCAAAACACCATTGCTTGTGGATTTAAGAAATTGATCTTGTGTTTTGTAGGAGTAAATTAAGCAGTGGGTTTGGGTAGATTGTAATGATTCAATCCTAACTCGTTTTTCAGTTTAACAAATTAATGTCCCAGTACTTTTTTTTATGTATAGTTAAAATGACAAATTGTTGAGTTTATTATTGTTTTTACTTATACAAGCGAATTGAAATAGTACACTTCATAGGTGTGATAGACCATAACTTTTAGAGTCTTGTGCTAGAAAGGGGAAGCCTGCACGTGCAAGGTTTTTTTAAAATTATTGAGAAGTAAAGTTATGTACTTATTTTAATTTTTTGCGGACTAATGTGTTCCTGATTTACCATTAAAATTTTAGTCAAGCCATTTTTTTGTTATAATTATTTAGGATATACATATCTGCGAGTAATAATTTTAAGCTCACCTCGTGTATTGAAATAGCTGTTCCATGACATTTTTTTATTTTAGGCTTGACTTCTATTTTAATTTTAGTCTAGAAAATAAAATGAAAGCTAGCAAAATATATTTTCAACATTAGTTTCTAATTAATTTTCTCAATAAAATAACTTGTATGTGTTTACATGATTTATAAAACGTTATTTATTGAAGATGTATTAGACAGAAATGATAAATCTAATAGTGGAGCAGAACCCACTTAAAAAACCGACCCTTTCTGTAAAGGTTAATTGCAGGGGCGGAATTTGTTTTCGCGTTAATTTATATTAGTTACATTTTCTTGAATAATAACAAACTAAAACTATTCATTATGTCAGACACGCATAACCATAACCATGAAGATTGTATTGGCTGCGGTTGTTACAACCCAGCTTTTGATTTACTCTTAAATACTACCAATTCCAACGAAACAAAAGACGCACGCGCTGAAAGTGTTCAAGAGAATGAGGTACCAAAGTCAATGATATTTTACAACGGCATCATTTATCCTGTACAAAGGGAAGATAAGAATAAAATGATCGTTGATGTTACAGATCCAGATTTTTATTACCAGGCCATGAGAATAGATAACGGAATGATAACATGGCTTGGAACGAGTGAAAGGGCTAAGAAAGAGGCTGATGACGAAAAGATAGATCTACAGGATTTAAATGGAAAAACAATACTCCCAGGACTTATAGAGCCTCATTGTCACATTGTACCGAGTGCTGCTGGCGACTTTGGAAAATACCCGGTTCCATTGTC
Organism: Flavobacterium sp. LM5; assembly: GCF_002017945.1. Taxonomy (NCBI): domain Bacteria; kingdom Pseudomonadati; phylum Bacteroidota; class Flavobacteriia; order Flavobacteriales; family Flavobacteriaceae; genus Flavobacterium; species Flavobacterium sp. LM5. Next base: position 1,056,805 of record NZ_MUFX01000001.1, read on the forward strand.
GGAAGAATGGGGTGACAAAATTTGGAAAAACTACTCACCTTTTGAGGGTCAATTTCTCATGCCAAATTATTCACGAGCGTATTTATTCAGCAAGGTTTTGGAAGATGTTATTGAACTTGAGAAAATAAATAATAATCCTGACGATTCTAAAAATGAAAAAGATCCGCTTTGGCTCTTAGGCCTTGGTGTCGACCCTTCACTAATGTATGAGGTTTATCCAGAGAAAGATTGGACAATTGATAGTTGCGTTAGCTCTTCTTTTTTTGAAATGATAGACCATGACTTACTAGATCCAAACCCGAATTTTGAAATGCCTCCGATATTGTTGATGAGCGCATCTGGACATACCGCTTATGTGAACAAAACTGCGCTCAAAGCTACTTGGGATTACCAGAAGAAGAAGGGTAATGAGGATTTTTTAAATAAATACCACCACGAAGAGTTTGATTATGTGAACAGTGAAAATTGTGTCCTGCAAGAAGTGGTGCAGATGTTACCTGTAATGAACGCAATTTGCGAAACTCAAGTCAAAGCTCTTATGAGAGGTTTAGATGATTCTATTGACGATTACATTCAATCTGCAAGAAAGTTGGGGGTCACCATGGTGTATGATGCTGGAATGCAACAACCATGGGCGAAAGAATATTTTTTTAAGAAAGATGTTTTTAAGAAAGATGGTACTCCGGATAATCACAAGCCAGAAAACAAAGGGATTCGCATTGGGATGTCTCTTCCGTATGGAATTGAAAATAAATTTGAAAAAGCAAATGAAGATCTAAAAAAACAATTCGAAGATTTTGATCCTTTTCAACCTCCTAAGGAGGATACAATAAACGGATATTGGGGAAGTATAAAAATCACCTCGGATGGGTCCAATCAAGGACTTACAGGGTATCAAAGTCTGAATTACGTTTGTCCTTCTCTCCCTGATCCAAATGAAAAAGGAATATATAATTTTCAAACTCAGGCTAAGCTTGACCCTCTTATTGATAATACTCTCAATGAAGGAATAAAGCATAACAATGCCATCGTCAAGGATATTGTAGAAAAAGGTTGGCCAATACTTATCCACGCCAATGGGAATCAAGCGGTAGACTACACAATCAATGCATACAAAGAATCACTTGGTACACTTCCAACAAAGGAAGAGATAGAGGAATTCCAAAAAAAGAGAAATCGTATTGAACATTGTTCATTATTGAATGAGCAGAATTTGAAGGACATGGAGGAATATGGGATTCAACCAAGTTTCTTAATTGGTCATGTGGGTTACTGGGGCTATGTATTCGATAATTACATTTTCCCAAAATCGCAATCAGTCAATTCAGCAGCTAAACATCTTGACTTGTGCAAATCGGCCTTAGATCATTCACTGCGAATTACGCTGCACAGTGACAATGCGGTAACGCCCTTGGGTCCGCTTAGATATATGGAACAGGCAATTACACGAATTATGGAAGGCTCGGAAAAGGCAAAGGATTACTATACGAACTGGAAAAAAAAGAGTGGAGACAAACCAACAAACACTGATTTTAATGATCTTCCAGTTTTGAATATATCGGAAAGAATCAGTTTAGTACAAGCTTTAAAAGCAGTAACACTTGATGCAGCATGGCAGTGCCAAGCAGACCATTTGGTAGGGTCTTTGTTGAAGGGAAAACTCGCCGATTTCATTATTTTGGAAAAAAATCCTATGCTCATGGATACGCCGGAGAAAGCATACCTGAACATGAGAAATATCAAGGTACTAGAAACGTGGGTAGGTGGAGTTCAATACAAGAACGGATAAAATTGGATTTGAGATAAATCTTGTATTTTAGATAAACACAAGAGTGGTATTTCAGAGTACCAAAAGGCCTCATTTTACGCTCAAATGTTGTCAATTACAAAAAAAATACAACCCAATAGCAAAGTTTTGTCTTCAATCTAATGGTTAGCGCTGAATTGCATTCTGTGCTCACAACAGTGAGCAGACATTTATAGTAAAAAAGTTGTAGTTGTAAAAGGCTACAACTTTTTTGTTTAATTTTAAAACAGAAACGACAACAAAGTATAGAGCAATATTTATGAAGCCTATTTTGTAGCCATAAGAACAGTAGGCTGGATGGATAATTAACGAGGTTAAATCAAAAAAATAATTTTATAAAGCATTGCAATATTGTCAAGAAAACAAAGGTTTAGAGATTTATGGGTATCATGCAGAACACATTTTTAGCAATAAAATAATAGACTTGTAAAGTTATTTACTTGTATAATTTTTCGATGTTTAGTGGGTAAATTAAAACTTATTATCAGTTCATTAACAAGTTAGGGGTATCAAAATCCATTTGACGTTATAATTTAGAATCCAAAGAAGGAGGGAATTTAAACGATAAGCAAACATCTTTACACCTCTAATCATCCTTAATAAAGATCGGAGAACCTATTATACTGGCAAAAAGAATTGTTACGTGAGTTGTTATTACCCAACGATAGTAAGTAAATAGCTTAAATTGCAAATACTCAGTTAATAATGGACACCCCTATTATTTTAACTATTGATTTTAATTTATAGGTTTGCATGTACTTAACAGCGTATAGATGTCCAAACCAAATTCGATTATAAAAAGAGGATGACCGAAAAGAACTGCCTCTGTTAAGTATTTTTATCGATTTTTTTTTTAGGGTACAATAAAGCTGCCTTATTTTTTTGGTAAATAAAAAATCCGAAGCATGGCTTCGGATTTTAAGATAGAGCTTCAAAACAATGAAGTTTTATGACTAAAATTTAGCGATTAATAATTATTTCTTAGGAGTTGGTTTGTCAGTTTTGGCATCCATCATCTCCATTAGTTTCATACCTAGTAATCCGCTGATTCCACCTTCAGAACCATTTGTTCCTGAAATTAAGACATCGGGAATTACTTTGATATTTCCTTTTCCAATTTCCTCGGTAATTTTGTATTTAGTGAAGTTATCACCGCCCATTGCTGAAACCTGTAATTGATAAGCTTCGGCTGTAGATTGACCAATAGCCTTGATTTTTTCAGCTTCAGCTAAACCAGTTTTAGAAATTTTTTCAGCTTCTGCGCTTGCATTTAATCTAGTAGCTTCAGCTTGTGCTCCAGCTCTTGCTTTAGTAGCTTCGGCTTCTGCATTGGCACGCATTTTAGTTGCCTCTGCCTCTGCATTTACGTTAAGTTTCAAACTTGTAGCATCTCCTTCTGCTTTTTTAACAGTCGCATCAGCCGTTCTTTGAGCAATTTCAACACTTTGAGAGGCTTTTACGATTTCTTTTTGCATATCTGCAATAGCAGTTTCTTTTTCTACACCTTGACGTTGTTCTTGCGCCATTCTTTGGGTTTGATAGGTTTTTTGTTCCTCTTCCGCAATTTTTCTATCAGTCAACGTTTTCATTAAAGAATCCGGAGGAACGATATCACCAATTAAAGTATCAACTGCATTTACGTTGTATTCATCCAATACTGCTTTGATATGGTTTTTAGCTGATTCTTGTCGCTCTTTACGAGTACTTAAGAATGAAATTACATCGCTATCTTGCGCTGAGTTTCTAAAATAGTTACCGATAGTTGGTTCCAAAACTTGGGATACTAAGTTGGTCATACTACCAAAACGAGCAATAACTTTTGGAGCTTCGTTCGCGGGAACGTGAATAATTTGCGCTACATCCAAATTAAAAGGGAAACCATCTTTTGAACGAACGGTGATTGTTGATAGATTCTTGTCAAGGTCGTGGGATTCACTTCTTGCATTTGCCCAGTTTAGTACTAGGTTTGTTGTTGGAACAGGTTCAAGTTTTGTAGTGTATTTATTCAATGCATATTTACCTGGGCCAAACGGTTCCATCCAAACACCACGTTGCCCTTTTGACACAATATTACCGTGCTTGAAGGTGTCTCCTGTAACATCTTTTCCGTCTTCACCGATATAGGAAATCACAACTCCTACATAACCAATTGGGACATCTGTCATTGGGTTTTGTTCTATTTGAATTGCCCAAGTATTGATATAGTAAGAACCTGCCAACATTACTTGAGGTTGCAAGCCACGATTTCCACCTTGCTCTAGGAAATAGTCAAAATCTTGAAAGTTATTGTGGCCATCTACATATTTACCTGCAATTTGTCCTTGCGGAATTGGATCACCATCTAGGGCGGTTACAATTCCAACCATATTTTCAAAAATCTTTATTTGTTCGGCAATTACAATTTCGAACAAAAAGGTATTGATACGATAAGATCCAGTGGTTATAAAAGCGGATTGCCTTCCTTTTTGTCCACCGTTAGTTAAGAAAGCAGTGGCGTCTTGATAGTTGTCGCTGTCCACTTTTCTTGCAAGGATGCGTCCCGTTGGGATTTCTTTACCATCTTTACTCAAAACCAATCCAATTTTCCCTTCAGGGATAATTGTAAATGGGGTCATATCTACTGAAAATTGCCAAATCCACATTCCCCAATACAAACCTGGAGCGAGGGTTTGGGCTTGAAACCCTGCTTCGCCTTTAGTGGCTATAATTCTTCCGTCAGGTAATGATTTGTCGGCACCAAAGAGCACGAATTTTTTGGTTACTAATCCAATTTTGTCCTCGGGAACGATAACCATTCCAAAGAAAACTCTTAAAACAAATTTGTAAAGAACGATGGATAAAACTAGTAAAAATACCCACCAAAAATCTAGAATTGCAGTCATTATGAAATATTTTTTTGATTACTACTATGTTTGAATTTTATAGATAATGACTATAGAAAAATACTGTAATTTCTTTTTTTAGTTTCTGAATTCAAATTATATAAGAAAATTGAAATCCCTTTTTGAAGTTACAACAGCTGTTTGTTATTTTAGAATATCGTTATGGTATAAAATCTCTAATTATACGGAAACACTTACTAATTGTTACAAAAAAATAAGAAATATTTTAGAAAATAATAAAACCGAAATTTCCATTGTCACTTAGTTTTGATTCTTAATTTGTGCTTTTCAATTTTTCTGGAGTTTTATTTTGTTTTGCTGATTTTTGGGTTGATGTTGCAATTATTTATTTAAATAATATAATAATTGGTGAATATATTCCCTAAATAACATAATAATTGGTGAATACAATATCTTAAAAAACATAATAATTGGTGAATATTAAATTATTTTATTACATTTGATTAAAATTAATATAATGATAACTAGGAGTTTAATAGAGAGGATAAGAAATCGTCTCAATAAAGGAAAAGCTATTGTTCTGGTTGGTCCAAGGCAAGTCGGAAAAACTACCTTAATTAATGAGTTGCTAAAAGGTGTTTCGTATTTGTTTTTGGACGGAGACGACTCGGTGATAATGGATACTTTGGCTAATGCTAATACCGAAACGCTAAAAAGTATAATTGGCGACTACAAATATGTTTTTATCGATGAAGTACAACGCATTCCGAATATTGGTTTGAAACTAAAAATCATTGTAGATCAAATCAAGGATGTCCAAGTTATAGTGAGTGGTTCTTCAGCGTTGGATATTCATAATTTGACCCAAGAACCGCTTACAGGCAGGAAATTTGAGTTTCAAATGTTTCCAGTTTCTTGGGCCGAATTTGAGAATAATGTGGGCTATATGAAAGCAAAACAACAACTCGAACTCCGATTGTTATATGGTATGTATCCAGATGTAATTAATAATTTTGGAAACGAATATGAAATTCTAAAGAACTTGGTTTCAAGTTATTTGTACAAAGATATTTTGGCTTTGACAGGCATTCGAAAATCCGAGGTATTAGAGAAGATTCTTCAAGCTTTGGCGCTTCAAATTGGGAGTGAAGTGAGTTATAATGAACTTGCCCAGTTAGTTGGTGTTGATAAAAATACGGTAAGCAGTTATATCGATTTGCTCGAAAAGAGTTTTGTGATTTTTAAATTAAATAGTTTCAGCCGTAATGTTCGAAATGAAATAAAAGCCAATCGAAAAATCTATTTCTACGACAATGGTGTTCGGAATATGCTGATAGGAAATTTTAATTTTTTAGAATTCCGACAAGATAAAGGCGCTCTTTGGGAAAATTTCCTTATTTCAGAACGTATGAAAGTATTGAGTTATCAAAACAGCATAGCAAAGCCATATTTCTGGCGAACCACACAGCAACAAGAAATCGATTATGTTGAAACGGTTGCTGATGATGTGAATGCCTATGAATTCAAATGGAAAGCCAAAAAAGTGAAATTACCCAAAACTTTTTCGGACAACTACAAAGGAAGTTTTGAGATTATTACAGCAGATAATTTTAGGGAGTTTTTGAAATAGTAGATTATGGACTTTGAAAAATTAATTATAGATAGTAAACAGAAAGATATATCAACTTTGAAAGAAGAGATTAGTCAAATAATGTTAGACAAGAGATATACGACTGATATTTTTACAACTTTTACATTCAATGGTTTTTATCGAGCAAGGAAGCATAACAATGTTAAAGGTAATTTTGTGGATGGAACTTTGTTCGAATTTATAAATGAAAAAGAATTTTGGAATCCACCGATTGAATTTGCAAAATTAGGGAGGTGTAATAATGATGGGGAGAGTATGTTTTATTGTTCAGGTGATTTTATAACTGCTGTTCTTGAAGTTAAGCCTGAAGTGGGAGATTATATTACCATTGCTAATTTTAGTAACTTTTATACTGACTCTGTTCCTCAATTTAGAATCAATCCAATAGGTAAAACTTATTTAGTTAAAATTCCTAATCTTCAAAATTTATTTGATGGCTATATTTTAGATGAAAGTCAATATGAAATTGAAAATTTTTTAGACAAATTATTTCATCAAGATGTTGATGACAATGAATTATATAAGTATAAATTGAGTGTTGCAGTATCTCAAATTTTTATGACTGATGGAACACACAGAAAAAAAAGTTTAATACAAACTGATGGTTTGTTGTATCCTAGTATTATTAGAAATCAAAAAAGTTATTGTTTTGCTTTGAAACCTTGGTGGGTACATTGTTTTTTTGAAATCACTACGATACAAACAATTCAAGTTATTGAAAAGGGTAAAGATTTTTTAAAACTTAAGTTGTTGAGAAATGGTCGAGTTAAGGGTGAGAAAATATATCCAGCAGATTTTTTTGATATTGAATGGAAAATTCCACCAGTCAAACCTGAAAATACGGAAAGAATTGAATTTTAGTTTATTTGAAATAAAAAATTCCGAAGCACTGCTACTTCGGAATTTTCTTTGAATTCTAAATTCTAATATCTGTAATCTTTTACAATAACCCCGCTCTTTTCAAAAGCGCATCCGCCTTTGGTTCTTGCCCTCTAAAGCGTTTGTAAAGTTCCATTGGTAATTCGGTACCGCCTTTTGAAAGTACGTTGTCTTTGAATTTTGTCGCCACTTCTTTATTGAAAATGCCTTTTTCTTGAAAATAAGCAAACGCATCGGCATCGAGCACTTCTGCCCATTTGTAGCTATAATATCCAGACGAATAACCGCCTGCAAAAATATGGGAGAAGGAAACCGACATACAGTTTTCGGCTACATCTGGATATAATGAAGTGCTTTCAAAAGCTGTTTTTTCAAACGCTTTAATGTCAGTAATGGCGTTTGGATTGTTACTATGAAAGGCCATATCTAAAATACCAAAACTCAATTGGCGAAGCGTGGCCATCCCTTCTTGGAAACTAGCGCTTTCTTTTATCTTGTCGACATATTCTTGTGGAATAATTTCACCCGTTTCATAATGTTTCGCAAATAATGCCAGTGCTTCAGGTTCGTAACACCAGTTTTCCATCACCTGACTTGGTAATTCCACAAAATCCCAATACACTGAGGTTCCTGACAAACTTGGATAAATAGTGTTGGCCAACATACCGTGTAAGCCGTGACCAAATTCGTGGAATAAAGTCGTTACTTCATTAAAAGTTAGTAATGAAGGTTTGGTAGCGGTTGGTTTGGTGAAATTACAAACATTAGAAATGTGTGGTCTTTCGTTGCTACCGTCTTTTATGTATTGCGATTTGAAAGAAGTCATCCAAGCACCGTTTCGTTTGCCTTTTCTTGGGAAAAAATCAGCGTAGAAAATAGCCACGAGTTCTCCAAACTCATCTTTCACTTCATAGGTGGTTACTTCTTCGTGGTATTTATCGATGTCGAAAACCTCAGTAAAAATCAATCCAAATAATTTGTTGGCTATAGTAAACGCGCCGTTCAAAACGTTTTCTAATTGAAAATAAGGTTTTAGCTTTTCGTCATCCAAATTGAATAATTTTTGCTTCAATTTTTCAGCATAGTAGGCGCCATCCCATTTTTCTAATTGTTCAATGCCGTCTAAATCTTTGGCGAAAGCCGATAATTCAGCAAACTCTTTTTCAGCGGCTGGTTTGGCTTTGGTCAACAAATCATTCAAAAACGATTTGACTTTGTCAGGATGTTGCGCCATTCTTTCTTCCAAAACAAAATGAGAATGCGTTTCATATCCCAATAAATTAGCTCTTTCGAAGCGTAACTTAGCAATTTTTAAGGCAATGGCTTGATTGTCGAATTCGTTATTTTGAAAGGCTTTTTTACCAGCAGCGATGGCGATTGCTGCACGCAATTCACGGTTGTCGGCATAGGTCACAAACGGAATGTAACTTGGGAAATCCAAAGTAAAAATCCAACCCTCCAAATCTTTGCTTTTGGCCAATGCACTAGCTGCTTCGATGGCACCTTCTGGTAAACCTTTCAAATCAGCTTCATTAGTTAAATGCAATTGGTAGTTGTTGGTTTCGGCTAAAACATTTTCACTGAAAGTCAGTTTGAGTTTAGCCAATTCCGTATCAATCTCACGTAATTTTAGTTTGTCTTCTTCCGAAAGCAAGGCACCATTTCGAGAAAAACTTTTGAATTTCTTGTCTAATAATGTTGCTTGTTCGGGCGATAAATTTAAGGTGTCTTTTTGCTCGTAAACCGATTTTATTCTTTGGAATAAGGCTTCGTTTAAGGTAATGTCATTGCTGAATTCGGTCAACAAAGGCGAAACTTCTTGGGCGATTTTTTGCATCTCATCGCAAGTTTCGGCCGAATTCAAATTAAAGAAAATAGACGATAAACGGTCCAAAGCATTTCCTGAAAAATCCAAGGCCTCGATAGTGTTTTCGAAGGTTGGAGCTGTAGGATTGTTGATGATGCCATCAATTTCCGCTTTTGCCGTAGCGATATTCTCGATAAATGCAGGTTTATAATCCTCCAATTTTATCTGAGAAAAGGGTGCGGTATTGTATTTCGTGTTAAAGGTAGAGGTTAAAATTTCCATATTTTACCGAAGGGACAGGTCGCGACCTGTCCGTACTTTTTTTATAATTAATATTTATAATTGCGGAATCTGTCCATACTTTTATTGATTAGTAATTTAAAATAGCCGATTTGTTAGTCAGTTATTTATTTTTTCAATCCTTCAGCTGCTTTGTTTACAGCGTCTTTCAATCCTTCTTTGTAAAGGATAATTTTATCTAAAACGCATTTATCAGCACTACCGATGATTTGAGCAGCCAATATTCCAGCGTTTTTTGCACCGTTTAAGGCCACAGTGGCAACAGGTACGCCACCTGGCATTTGCAAAATCGACAATACCGAATCCCAACCATCAATAGAATTGCTTGATTTTACAGGAACACCAATCACTGGAAGCGGCGACATCGAAGCCACCATTCCTGGTAAATGCGCGGCTCCACCAGCTCCTGCAATAATCACCGAAATACCACGTTTGTGAGCGTTTTGACTAAAATCAAATAATTTTTCTGGTGTTCTGTGTGCCGAAACAATATCGACTTCTACTGCTATATCAAATCCGTTTAGGATATCGATGGCGTCTTGCATAACGGGCATATCGGATATGCTACCCATAATTACGGCTACTTTGCTCATTATTTTATATTTAAAGATTTAAAAATTAAATGATTTAAAGATAGAACTTTATGGTTTTACCAATTATTTAATCTTTAAATCATTCCATCTTTTAATTATTTAGAAATCACTCTTATCGTATTCTTTACTTCCTCAGCAATTCTTCTTGCCTCAGCCATATTTTCATTCGCAATGGTCACGTGTCCCATTTTTCTAAAAGGACGGGTTTGTTTTTTACCGTATATGTGAGGCGTAACACCGTTCCAACCTAAAATCGTTTCGATGTTTTCGTAAACTACATCTCCTGAATGCCCTTCGGCACCTACTAAATTGACCATAATTCCAGCCACTTTGCTATCGGTATTGCCTAAAGGTAAATCCAAAATGGCACGCAGATGATTTTCGAATTGCGAAGTATAACTCGCCTCAATGCTGTAATGACCTGAATTGTGCGGACGAGGTGCTACTTCATTCACTAGAATGTCATCGTCTTCGGTTTGAAACATTTCAACCGCCAAAAGACCTACGTGGTTGAATTGTTGCGAAACATTTAGTGCAATCGCTCTGGCTTTTTCGGCTACTTTTTCATCGATTCTTGCAGGACAGATTACGTATTCTACCTGATTGGCTTCGGGATGAAATTCCATTTCGACCACAGGATAGGTTTTGATTTCGCCCGATGGATTTCGGCAAACGATAACGGCCAATTCGTTTTTGAATGGAATCATCGTTTCGGCAATGCATTCTACATTGGGTAACAAATCCAAATCCGAAGCTTTTCGAACCACTTTTACGCCGTTTCCGTCGTAACCAAATTCAGTACATTTCCACACAAAAGGTAACTCGACTATGCTAGAGGCAACAGCCAATTGTAATGCTTCAAGATTTTCAAATCGAGTATAGGGAGCGGTAGGGATATTATGTTGTGTGTAAAAATCTTTTTGAACGCCTTTGTTCTGAATCAAACGCAAGGTTTTTGGAGATGGATATACTTTTTTGCCTTCGTTTTCTAGTTTTTCTAAGGCTTCTAGATTTACCAATTCGATTTCGAAAGTCAGTACATCGACTTGTTTTCCAAAGTTGTATACGGTATCAAAATCCATCAAATCGCCTTTGAAGAATTGGTTACAAGCGATTTTGCAAGGGGCCTCGTCGCTAGGGTCTAGTACATAGGTTTGTATATCGAATTTTCGCGTGTCAAACAACAGCATTTTGCCTAATTGTCCGCCACCTAATATGCCTAGTTTAAAATCAGAAGAAAAATAATTCATGGTTGTGTGTTTGAAAGCGACAAAGATAATTGATAAAATACAAATGTCAATTTATTGTTTGCTGTTTTGACTTGTAGTATGTTTTTTTAGCCTTTCAAACTTCAATATTTTGGCTTGGAATGCGGATAATTTACTCGGTTCTAATTTGATTTTGTGGATTTCATACAGTTATGTTTTAATAATTCCGACTTATTGGATACTTAAAATTGAAAGGTTTATTAGAAAAATTTTGCTTTCAGAAGTCCTTTGTTTTTGATTATCAGCCAAGAGCGTTTCTTGATTTTTTTTAGCGCCAATAGCTCCTTTTTTCTTCTTCTTTTTCAATTATATTAAGATTACTTTTGCCGTCAAATTTTTACAAAATAAAAGTATATGAATTTAAAATTACTATTTATGACTGGCTTTGTTTGTGTTTTTTGGAATACAATAAATGCACAGTCAGAAGACCAAGGAGAGATCATAAAGCAATCTATTGTTTTAAAAAGTCTTCAGAAAAAACTTCCAAATGCAATTAAAGAAAACATGAAAGACAACTTGATTTTGAATCAAGGTGTGAATTTTACATTCAATCATGATTTAAGTGTTGGTGATAAGTCTATTGTACTAATTTCTGAACAGGAACTAGCAAACAAAAAAAGTAATGGCTTTTTCGTTTTTGACACTATTTCAATCAAAAACAGCAAGGCTACTGTGGTTTATAGTTTTTTTTATCAAAATGATAGTAAAAAAATAGTTGTTCCTGTTCGCTTATTGCTTGAAAAAGAAGCTGACAAATGGGTGGTTATTAATTCCATAATTAATTAAATGAAAAACATGAAAAAGTACACATTAATACAAGATTTCTTGGCCAAAACGTTTTTAGTTGTTTTTGCTTTTTTTTCAATGCAAATGGTTGCGCAAACTACAGCGGTATCTGTTTTTAATTATCCTGGGTTGAATGGTAGTGGTAGTAGTTGTGACAATGAAAATGCGAATCTAATTGGGATTATCAGCGCAATCCCTACCTATATTGTTGATGCTTCTATAAAAAGTTTCTCGGATCCTGTTACGCTAGCCACTCAGTTGAGTGCCAGTGAATTTTTCTTTATGACAGACATGGAAACCCAATCTCCATCAAGCACCACGTTCTTACCTTTGGCCTCTAGAGATGTAATTAAGAACTGGGTTAATAATGGAGGGGTTATGGTAATGACAGGTACTTTTGGAAGTCATGATACTAATTTTTTGAATTTAATTTTTTCTTGGGATTTAGGTACCGCCTCTGGAAGTTCTTGGGCCAAGAATGCCGTCAATACGCTAGGGACCCCTTTTGAAAACGGACCGTTGTCACTTCCTTATGAATCTGCTACTGATGCCATTTCTAAAGGTACTGTTCCTAATTTTAAAGCAATGTGGGGAACAGATAGCAATGCTACTGTGGCAGTTATAAAATATGGTGCAGGTTCTGTTATTTTTATGGGGTATGATTTTTTTGATGCCGGACCATCATGTGGTAATAATTCTTCTCCTTGGGTTCAGGGTGTTATTCCTTCTGCGCTTAATTATGCAGTGGAATTAGTCGGTAATTCCATAATAGATTTTAATAATATCACTACAAGTTATGGTAGTGCTAATTTTGATTTAGCAGCTAGTTCAAACTCTGGTGGGAATATAACATATAGTATTCTAGGTACTAATACAACTGGAACAACATTAAGTGGAACCAATAATAAAACAGTGACTGTTGGAAACACAGGTAGTGTAGTAATCCGTGCAACACAAGCGGCAGATGGCGCTTACACAGCAACAACAAAAGATATTACTTTAACAATTTCGCCTGTTGCAATTACCATTACGGCAGATACAAAATCTAAAGTTTATGGAGATGTTGATCCAGCATTAACGTATCAACTTACTTCTGGGGCTTTAGTAGCAGGTGATGCATTCACAGGATCATTAACTAGAAGAGTAGGAGAAGATGTAGCAAACTATGCTATTGCTGCAGGAACTGTTTCTGCTGGTTCAAATTATACAATGTCTTTTGTGTCTTCAGATTTATCCATTACTCCAAAAGCAATTGCCATTACAGCAGAAGCAAAATCTAAAGTGTATGGAGATGTTGATCCAGCATTAACTTATCAACTTACTTCTGGGGCTTTAGTACCAGGTGATGCATTCACAGGATCATTAACTAGAAGCGTAGGAGAAGATGTAGCAAACTATGCTATTGCTGCAGGAACTGTTTCTGCTGGTTCAAATTATACAATGTCTTTTGTGCCTTCAGATTTATCCATTACTCCAAAAGCAATTGCCATTACAGCAGAAGCAAAATCTAAAGTGTATGGAGATGTTGATCCAGCATTAACTTATCAAGCGACATTAGTGGGAACAGATTTTCTTACAGGAAGTTTGACTAGAGCAGCTGGAGAAAATGTAGGTAGTTATGCAATAAGTTCAACACTTGCAAACAGCAACTATGACATCACTTTTGTACCTGCTAATTTAGCAATTACCAAAAAATCAATAACGGTGACTGCGGATGTAAAAACTAAAGTGTATGGAGATGTTGATCCAGCATTAACCTATCAAGCGACATTATTGGGAACAGATGTTCTTACAGGAAGTTTGACTAGAGCAGCTGGAGAAAATGTAGGTAGTTATGCAATAAGTTCAACACTTGCAAACAGCAACTATGACATCACTTTTGTACCTGCTAATTTAGCAATTACCAAAAAATCAGTAACGGTGACTGCGGATGTAAAAACTAAAGTGTATGGAGATGTTGATCCAGCATTAACTTATCAAGCGACATTAGTGGGAACAGATTTTCTTACAGGAAGTTTGACTAGAGCAGCTGGAGAAAATGTAGGTAGTTATGCAATAAGTTCAACACTTGCAAACAGCAACTATGACATCACTTTTGTACCTGCTAATTTAGCAATTACCAAAAAATCAGTAACGGTGACTGCGGATGCAAAAACAAAAGTGTATGGAGATGTTGATCCAGCATTAACCTATCAAGCGACATTAGTGGGAACAGATGTCCTTACAGGAAGTTTGACTAGAGCAGCTGGAGAAAATGTAGGTAGTTATGTAATAAGTTCAACACTTGCAAACAGCAACTATGACATCACTTTTGTACCTGATAATTTAGTAATTACCAAAAAATCAGTAACGGTGACTGCGGATGCAAAAACAAAAGTGTATGGAGATGTTGATCCAGCATTAACCTATCAACTTACTTCTGGAGCTTTAGTAGCAGGTGATGCATTTACAGGATCATTAACTAGAAGTGTAGGTGAAAATGTAGCAAACTATGCTATTGCTGCAGGAACGGTTTCCGCTGGTTCAAATTATACAATGTCTTTTGTGTCTTCAGATTTATCCATTACTCCAAAAGCAATCACCATTACGGCAGAAGCAAAAACTAAAGTGTATGGAGATGTTGATCCAGCATTAACTTATCAACTTACTTCTGGAGCTTTAGTAGCAGGTGATGCATTCACAGGAACATTGACTAGAGTCACAGGTGAAAATACGGGGACTTATGCTATTGGACAAGGAAATTTAAATGCTGGTCCTAATTATGCTATTAAATACAATGATGCTGTTTTTGCAATTAATAAGGCAAATCAGATTATTACTTGGAATCAAATCTTAGAATCAGGATGCGATGGAGTAACTAAAATCACATTGACAGCAAGTACTTCTAGTGGTTTACCATTAAGCTTTACTCCTTCAAATGGTAACGTGGCAAGTGTTTTAAATGGTGTTTTAAACTTTAGCAATTATGGTGAGACTACAATAACTGTTTCTCAATTTGGGAATAATAATTACAATGCTGCTCAGACAATAGTCTTACCAGCTTTATATACTCAGCCTAATTTAATCAGAAAACATTTTGACGATGTGATTTTCTTTGACAATAGTTCGAAGAGTTATAAATCCTTTACCTGGTATAAAAATGGTGAAGTAGTTCCTAGTCAAACAGCTCAGTACTTTAAAGAGAATGGAGTTTTAAATGGAGTGTATTATGCAAAGGCTACAAAAACTGATGGCACAGTGGTAACTTCTTGTTCATTGACTTTTTCTCCTTCAACTGAAGTGGAATATTTGAAAATTGCCCCTAACCCAGTTAAAAGTAATTCAGAGTACCAGATCCTAACTAATATAGACTCAGTGAAATTAAAAAACGCTCGTATCACTGTGTTTAATTTGCTTGGAGTTCAAATAATAGATAAGGAAATTAGTGAAAAAACACTAGATATGATAGCGCCTACTACTGAAGGGATTTATGTTGTAAGGTTAACACTTGCAAATGGTAAGTATTTCACAAAAAACCTATTAGTTAGAAATTAAACGAAGTAAATTATGTAAGAATATGAAATCCTCATTCGATAAAAATGAGGATGGATTATTCTAATATTAAAAACAAAAAAAACATGAAATTTGATATTAAATATTTAACAGGAATTGCTGTTATTCTATTCTCTACAGGAATGAATGCGCAGTTTTATGTGGGGGTACAATCAGGAATCGCCAATATTCAAAGTGACGTAAAAGGTGTAGCTAATTCCCGTGAAATTGGAGGTGCTTTGAAAGCGGGTTATATTTATTCTTTAACAAAAAGCTTTGGAGTTGGGTCAGGAATAGAGTTTTCTCAATACAAGCATAAGGCATCTCTAAATAATCGATCAACAACACTAACTAATTTTGAAGTAGATGCTGCAGGTTCCGCATTTTCTTACAGTGTTACTACTGGAGATTATAAAGAATATCAGACCTTGAAAGCCATACAGATTCCACTTTTTTTACAGTATAAATTAATTCTTGATAAAGATATTGATTTGAATTTTAGAGCTGGGGTTAAATACTTTTTGCCTGTAAGTTATAAAATTAAAACTTCGGCAACATCTGTAAAAGGGACTGGTTACTATCCTGATGTTAATTTGTTGATAGATGATTTACCTAAATATGGATTTGGGAATCAAACAAGTTATACTGCATCTGGAGAGTACAATACAAAAGGTGTTTTAATGAGTACTTTTGAGTTAGGATTTACTTTTCAAATCATGAAAAAAAGCTCTTTGTATACTGCTATATTTCTTGATGCTGGTTATGGAACAATTCTTGATCAAGAAAAAAATCAGTCTTATGTAGGTTATAATCCCACATCAATTACTGATAGAAAAGCAAATGGACTGTATAGTATTGATAAAGACGCAACTATCAAGCCCTTTTCATTCGGCTTGACATTGGGATGGAATTTTGAATAAATTAGTGTTTTTATCTAACCAAAAGTAAAGGTCAATTTGAAAAAACTAAGCTTAATTGGTACAAAATATTTTTTGTAAATGCTGAATCTTATGTAAGTCCTGATTTTAAAAATTTGTTTGAAATCATTTAGATTTAAATGAGATTATAGGATTTAGCTGCTCTCAAAAAAGTTAGACACTTTTTGAGGGCAGCTTTTTTTTGTAGTAGCTCTTTCTTTGAATTGTTATCTACTTTTCTAAAAAACTGGGTAGGATAATTTATATCAATCTATCTTTGTTTTGCGAGGCTAACTATAGAAAAATACCCGTCAATTCTATTTTTCAAGTTGCAGGTAAATACTTTTTCAGAAAACCCTACTTTATTTTCTTTAAAATCTCCCTCGAAACGGCCTTGTAGGCTGCGGATTGAGCGGGATAGTCTTTTTCGATGATGATTTGTAATTCAGGATAAATCCAATCATTCGATTTTCCTAGGACAAATAGCGTGCGGATACAATAGCATTTGGCTGCTACTTTAGTATCGGAAATCAGCCAATCAAAGCAGCATTCCGTTATTTGCTCTATTTGATTTGGGCTTAGTTTTATTGTTTTCTTTTTAAAATGATTTTCAACCAATAACTGCAATACTTTGGCGACTGGACGAATCGCGCTTTCATTGTTGAGTTGATTTAAATGCGAACAAAAGAAATCTAAATGTGGTTGCAGCCATTCTAGTTGACTATAAGCTACTTGTTCCAAAACCCAACAGGATTTGTACGACTTTTCATCTTCAGTAGCAAAGCAAAGATGTAGTAATGCTTCAAAATGAGCGGGATAGCTCAAAACAAATTGTGCCGCCAGCACTCTTTTGTCTCGATAACCACTTACATAATCTAGATGTGACAACAGTTCAGTGCTCATTTTGGAGGGTTTTAATTTAAAAATACAAATTTAAAATCAATTGTGAATTGTCAAATCCGAATTCTGTATCTTTGTGCATTATTTTAAACCTAAAAATAATGATACAACTTCACGATAAACAATTTGTTCCGTTTATTTCGGCTAGCGAAATAGATTTTGCTATTACAAAACTAGTGAAACAAATTCAAGATGATTTTGCCGATGAAACTCCTGTTTTTGTAGGAGTATTGAACGGTTCTTTTATGGTAGTTGCTGATTTAGTTAAAAAATACACTAGTTCGTGCGAAGTAACTTTCGTAAAAATGTCTTCTTATGAAGGTGTGGCTACTACCGAAAACGTAAAGCAATTAATTGGGTTAAATCAAGATCTTACGGGACGTTCTGTGATCATTATTGAAGATATCGTTGATACCGGAAATACTTTGGTCGAGCTTAAAGAACTATTTAAAAGTCAAAATGTTAAACATCTCAAAATTGCTACTCTTTTCTTTAAGCCAGATGCTTATAAAAAAGATGTCAAAATTGATTATATTGGAATTCGTATTCCTAATAAATTCATAGTTGGCTATGGTTTAGATTATGACGGAATCGGACGTAATTTACCAGAAGTATATCAGTTAAGCGAATAAACAAAAACATAAATTCACAACCTTAGAAGTCCCTTTTTTTAAGGGTACTGTTTATAAATTTTTTTAAAAAAATGATCAACATAGTTTTATTTGGGAAACCAGGTGCAGGAAAAGGAACACAAGCAGAATTCCTTAAAGAAAAATACCAATTAGTTCATATCTCGACCGGAGATGTCTTTCGTTTTAATTTAAAAAACGATACGGAATTAGGAAAACAAGCACGCGTTTACATGGATGCGGGCGATTTGGTTCCAGATGAATTAACTACCAAAATGTTGATTGACGAAGTAAACAAGCATTTGGATGCCAAAGGAATTTTGTTCGATGGCTACCCAAGAACCATTTCTCAAGCCGAAGCATTAGATGCCTTTTTGCCAACTATCGGAAGCCAAGTTACTGCTACTGTTGCACTAGAAGCTGATGACGAAGTACTAGTGGCACGTTTGCTTGAAAGAGGAAAAACGAGCGGTAGAGTAGACGACCAAGACGAAGAAAAAATCAGAAACCGTTACCAAGAATACAATGAAAAAACTGCTCCTTTGATGGATTATTACAAGGCGCAAAACAAATTTCACGCTGTAGATGGTATAGGAAGTATTCAAGAAATTACCGAAAGACTTACACAAGTTATCGATAATTTGTAGGAGCATTTCCAGCTGTACGTTACAAGTCCTCCTCTTGTGGTTTGTTTTTGTAAAGCATCGCCCAAGCTTCTTTTAGTCGCTTAGCGCTACTTACAAAAACTAAACCACAAGAGTCCGGGCTTTTCTCTTCCATCTGGGCTAAAAAGAAGTTTAACTAACAAACATAAAATTGGAAATACTGATTATCTTTTTTCTAATACTTTTAAATGGCGTTTTCTCTATGTCAGAAATCGCATTGATTTCAGCAAGGAAAAATAGATTAGAAACAGCAGCAAAAAAAGGAAATAAAAGTGCAAAAACTGCATTAGATTTAGCCAACTCTCCTAATAAGTTTTTGTCAACCGTACAAATAGGAATCACCTTAATTGGTATTTTGACAGGTATTTATTCTGGAGATAAAATCACCAAAGATGTAGAGCTTTTTATACAAGGATTTGAAATTTTTCAACCTTATGCCCACTCCATTGCAGTAGGAATTGTGGTGGTCGTTCTTACCTTTTTCTCTTTAGTACTAGGGGAGTTGTTGCCCAAACGAATTGGTCTCAACCATCCAGAGTCTATTGCAAAGACTGTAGCGATGCCAATGAAATTTATTTCGATAATCACGGCTCCATTTATATGGTTACTTACATCTTCTACTGATGCTATTTTAGACCTTTTGCAAATCAAACCTACAGCAGATGGTAAAGTAACCGAGGAAGAAATCAAAGCCATTATTAAAGAAGGGACAGAAGGAGGCGAAGTACAAGAAATTGAACAAGATATCGTAGAGCGCGTTTTCCATATTGGTGACCGAAAAGTCAATTCTTTAATGACACACCGTAAGTCTGTGGTTTTCTTGCCATTTAATGCCAACAAAGAACAAGTAAGGCAGTTAATGTTGAAAGAATTGCATTCCATTTACCCAGTTTATGGCGAGAATTTTGACGACATAGTAGGGGTGGTTAACTTAAAAAACATATTCTCTAATTTTGAAAATGATAATTTCAATTTGGCGGATATTATGACCGAAGCGCCTTTTATTATGGAACAAACTACCGCTTACACGGCTTTAGAGAATTTCAAAAAAACAGGTATTCATTATGCTTTTGTATCCGATGAGTATGGCGATTTTCAGGGGGTAATTACGTTAAATGATATTTTAGAAGCTTTAGTAGGTGATGCTGCCGAGTTTTATAAAGATGATTTTCAACTAATAGAAAGAGAAGATGGCTCTTGGTTGGTCGATGGACATTATTCATTACACGATTTCTTGACCTTTTTTGAGTTAGATGAACTAATTAATGATTATGAAGTGACCACAGTGAGTGGTTTGATAATGACTGAATTGTCTCGTATTCCAAAACAAGGAGAAAAATTGATTTGGCAAAAGTTTGAGCTAGAAGTCATTGATATGGATGGGGTTAAGATAGATAAAGTAATGGTGAAAGCCTTAAATGTTTAATATTGTTGGTTCTCAGAACAAATTTAAACTTTTAAGCTTTTAAACATTTAAACAAGAAAAAATTACAGAAGATTTGAAATTAAAAGGAGGACAGCCAGTGGCTGTCAGGTATTTTTTTTTTAGATTTTTTGAAAAGTAAAAGAAATTATGACAGAAGGTAACTTTGTAGATTATGTAAAAATATTTGTTTCTTCCGGTAAGGGAGGAAAAGGATCTACGCACTTGCATAGAGAAAAATTCATCCAATATGGTGGCCCAGATGGTGGTGATGGAGGTCGAGGAGGACACGTTTATTTAGTTGGTAATAAGGCACTTTGGACATTGTTTCATTTGAAGTTTGCTCGACACATCAAAGCAGGTCACGGAGGTGATGGAGGAGGAGATAGAAGTACGGGGGCAGATGGTGAAGATAAATTTATCGAGGTGCCATTAGGAACTGTTGTAAAAGACAAAGAAACGGGTGAAACACTATTTGAAATTACTGAAGATGGTGAGAAACAAGTTCTTTCTCGAGGTGGTAAAGGTGGTTTAGGTAACTGGCATTTTAGAAGTTCAACCAATCAAACGCCAAGGTATGCACAACCTGGTTTGCCTGGCGTTGAAATGGATGTGATTCTAGAGCTGAAAGTTTTGGCTGATGTTGGTTTAGTAGGTTTCCCAAATGCTGGAAAATCGACTTTGCTATCGGTATTGACTTCTGCAAAACCAAAAATTGCCGATTATCCGTTTACGACTTTAAAACCTAATTTGGGAATTGTAGCGTATCGTGATTATCAGTCGTTTGTAATTGCTGATATTCCTGGAATTATTGAAGGTGCTGCTGAAGGAAAAGGGTTAGGACATTATTTCTTACGTCATATTGAAAGAAATTCTACGCTGTTGTTCTTGGTTCCAGTAGATACGCCAGATATCAAAGCGGAATATGATATTTTGGTTAATGAATTGACCAAATACAATCCAGAAATGTTAGATAAAGAACGTTTATTAGTCATTTCAAAAATTGATATGCTCGATGACGAATTAAAAGCAGAATTAAAAGCAGAATTAGACGTAGCTTTCAAAGATGTTCCTTATATGTTTATTTCATCGGTTGCCCAACAAGGTTTGACCGAATTGAAAGACAAGTTATGGAAAATGTTGAACGAATAATTCGTTTTAAAATCTAAAAAATAGGTGTTCTTGTAAAAGGATACCTTTTTTTGTTTTATATAATTCATAAAAGGAAGTTAATATCTTTGAGTTAAAATAGGATTTTAAGAGCATTTATTAAAATAAAATGCTAAAATGATTTATATTCGCAGCACTAAAATAACACTTACATCTATGAAAAAAATTGTATTATTCTTGACTATGTGCCTGATGGCTTTTCCTGTAAAAGCAGATGAGGGAATGTGGTTTTTGATGTTTATCGAAAGATTGAACCATAGAGATATGGAAAAAATGGGCTTACAACTAACTGCCGAAGAAATTTACAGCATCAATAACCATAGTTTGAAAGATGCTATTGTACAATTCAACGGAGGATGTACTGCCGAAATCGTTTCTAAACAAGGTTTGGTTCTAACGAATCATCACTGTGGATACGACGCTATTGCAGAACTTTCTTCAGAACAAAATAACTATTTGAAAAATGGTTTTTGGGCAAAAGACAAAAGTCAAGAGCTAAAACCAAAGTCGTTGTTCGTTCGTTTCTTTGTACGTATGGATGATGTTTCTAAACGTATTTTATCAAAAGTAAATGATAAAATGACCGAAACTGAGCGCAACAAAGCCATTCAACAAGAAATTGCTTTGATCGAGAAAGAAAACAATGAAGGAGGGAAATACACTGTTTCTGTTCGTCCTTTTTTTCAAGGAAATGAGTACTACTATTTTGTGTACCAAGATTATAAAGATGTTCGTTTGGTAGGAACTCCTACAGAGAGTTTAGGTAAATTTGGAGGAGACACAGACAACTGGGAATGGCCACGTCACACGGCCGATTTTTCTATGTTTAGAGTGTATGCTGACAAAGATGGAAATCCAGCAGAATATTCTCCTGAGAATGTGCCATTACAACCAAAACATTACTTGCCGATAAGCTTAAAAGGTGTGCAAGAGAACGATTATGCTATGATTTTAGGGTATCCTGGTCGTACCAACAGATGGATGCCAGCTAATGGAATCGAGCAAAACGTAAAATTTGCTTATCCTGCATGGGTAGAAGGTGCCAAAACAGGAATGGACAACATGAAGAAATACATGACTCAAAACGAGACTGTAAACTTACAATATGCTTCTAAATATGCTTCTACAGCTAACTATTGGAAAAACCGTCAAGGAATGATTGATGCTTTGACCAAAGCTAAAACAGCTCAAACTAAAACTAAAGAAGAAGCTAAATTTAATGCTTGGGCTAACAAAGCAGAGAATAAATCAAAATACGGTAATGTAATTAGTACTATCAATAACTATTACGCTCAAACTAACTTAAAAGCACGACACGATAATTACTTGACACAATTGTTACGTACTGCTGCCTACGGTGCTTTGCCTGCTAGTTTAGGAAATGGTTTAATCGCTTATGCTAAAGAAAATGAAGCTAAAAGAGCTGAAATATTGCCAAGATTAACCGCAGCTATTGATGGCGCTTACGAAAGTTTATACGCTCCTTTAGAAAAAGAAGTGTTAACTGCACAATTGAATTTATATGCTGCTAAAGCGGCTGAATATGGATTAGCTCCAAAAGTGGCTGAAATGAAAGCTACTAACAATGGTGATTTCACAAATGACGTAAATAAAGCAGTGACTTCTAGTATTTTTAGTTCAAAAGAAGCTGTAGTGGCATTCTTGAAAGATCCTAAAGCCGAAACGATTACAAACGATCCTTTGTATGTTATTTCTAGCGATTTGGTGACCAAAATCAGAGCAAAATCTCCGGAACAAGCCAAAGCTGATGATGATTTTGCTATTGCTTTCCGCAAATTGGTTGAAGGTTTGAGAGAATCAAAATTGAATACGATTCAGTATCCAGATGCGAATTCTACTTTGCGTTTGACTTACGGAAAAGTTAAGGCGTTGCCTGCTGATAAACGTAATGATGCGAAAGTAAACAATTATACTACCATGGCTGGAATGGTAAACAAATACAAAGCAGGTGATGCAGAATTTGATTTGCCTTCACGTTTGTTAGAGTTGAACAAAGCCAATGATTTTGGTCAGTATGCTGACAAAGCAGGATACATGCCAGTAAATTTCTTGACAGATAATGATATTACAGGTGGAAACTCAGGTTCACCAGTATTGAACGGAAAAGGAGAATTGATTGGTGTTGCTTTTGATGGTAACATTGAAGCTATGGCTGGTGATGTTATTTTTGATAAAAAATTACAAAGAACCATCAATTTAGATATTCGTTTTGTGCTTTGGATTATTGATAAATATGCTGGAGCTCAAAATATTATTGATGAAATGACTATCGTAAAATAGTTCAAAATAAAATTGAAGGCAAGAAAGAATGTTGTGGCTCTTTAGCCCCGATAGCAGTGAAAATCCTCTAGACTCGTGACCAAACGAGGCTAGAGATTACTTCGTCAGTTCGCTTCGCTCGGGTGTAGCGGATAGCGGGACGATGACAACCAGAACGCCCATTTTTTCTGCTCCTAAAAACTTTAATAGATAAGACCGTCTTGATTAATTTCGAGGCGGTTTTGTTTTTGGGTATAGGTGTCAAACAAGAAGTCTAATGTGTGTGGAATGACATTGGCTTCGATTTTGGGGTAATTCATAGGCAAGGTGAGCCAATTTTCTATAATCAAATCGAAATCTTGATCGACTTCGTAAATAACGGGAATGCCCATTTTTTTCAAGGCGACGGCGTTGCATTCTTGCTCGTAATGTTTCCGAATGGGGATGGAAAGGATTTTTTTGCGTAGGTACAACGCCTCCGAAGGCGTTTCAAATCCGCCACCAGTGATGATACCTTGGCATTTGATTACACTTTTGTTGAACAGCGCTTGGTCTACAGGATAATAAGTTATGTTTTTGACTCTATGCTTTGTTTTGACATCGCTCAAAAACCAGTGAAAGTGCTCGTTGGGTAATTTATGGAAGGCTTTTTCTAAACACTCTTTTTGAAAAGACGGTAGATAAACGGTGATATGTCCGCCATTTTTTGGGTCGGCGTGTAA
Source organism: Flavobacterium sp. LM5 (assembly GCF_002017945.1). Classification (NCBI taxonomy): domain Bacteria; kingdom Pseudomonadati; phylum Bacteroidota; class Flavobacteriia; order Flavobacteriales; family Flavobacteriaceae; genus Flavobacterium; species Flavobacterium sp. LM5. The sequence continues at coordinate 1,080,976 of NZ_MUFX01000001.1, forward strand.
GATTTCGTCTTTGATGATGGGAGGTAAAATGAAATCATCGTAGCGTTCAAAATGCAATCCAATATTTTGAGGAGCGGGCGCATAATGTCTGAAAATTAATTCACCGATTACATCTTTTCTTTCGGGTCGAGGAGTTAGTTTTGAGGTGAAACTGGCTTGATGACCAAAAGATACCGAGTGTTTTTTTTGTAATTTACAAGCCAATGAAGTGATAGAATCAAAATCATTGATGATGACATCGTATTGGTCTAGTGGTAGGGAGCGAGCGTCTTTATAGATTTGGTTAGGTTTTACTTTTTTGGCAATATTCCAATAATCTAGTCCACCGCATTGACTGTAATGAAGACTCAAACCGTTGCTTCTGTATTTAATCGGAATGCTTGGATTTAAGGAAGCATAAGTGCCGCTTAAGAGAAAGTCAACTTCGCCATATTTTTGCAGATAAGGGTAGAGTTGAATGGCTCTGCTAATGTGTCCGTTTCCTGTGGCTTGAATGGCGTAGAATATTTTCATTTTACGGATTAGGATAAGATTTTGACCACGATGTCGTTCTTTGTTTTTTCTTCGGAAGTGTCGGCATCTTTGTAATGTTCTTTAAGGTATTGGTAGATGCTCCATTTTCCTTTTTTGTATTCCAAAGCGGTTAGATTTTCGACCCAATCACCACTATTGAGGTAAGTAACTTGTCCGTGTTCGTTTTCGATGGTCTTCATTTGAGGTTTATGGATATGGCCACAGACCACGAAGCTGTAGCCTTTTTCTATGGCGATTTCGGCAGCAGTGGTTTCGAAATTACTGATAAATGCGACCGCTTTTTTTACACTGTCTTTGATGGTTTTGGAGTAGCTTCTTTTTTCTTTACCCAACAATTCTCGGAACCAATTGATACAACTGTTGATTAGAATCAACAAATCATAACCTTTGCCACCCAATTTAGCAAGGATTTTGGCATAGCCTCTGGTGGAAGAATCGAACACATCCCCGTGAAAGAACCACGTTTTTTTACCATCGATTTCTAAAATCAATTTGTCGACCAACTCAAAATTTCCTAAAACAAAATCTGAATATTTACGAAGGGCTTCATCGTGATTTCCGGTGATGTAGATGACTCTTGTGCCTAAGTTGGAGAGTTTTATGATTTGTCTCAAAACATTCATATGCGCCACAGGAAAGTAACTTTTGCTGAAATTCCACATATCGATAATGTCGCCATTGAGAATTAAGATTTGCGGTTGAATGGATTTGAGGTATTGTAGTAATTCTTTGGCTTGGCAACCATACGTGCCCAAATGCACATCACTAATTACGACTAGAGGAATTTTTCGTTTACTTTTCATATGTGTGAATTATATTTTTAGTGGACACATATGGTATCGATTTGTTTCTCTTTGGTGTTTGCTTAGGCAAACTTTTGGTTATTATCGATTTCATATAAAGTTTTTACGAAAATAAGGTAGTTGTGTTAGGGGAATGTGATTTTAGTATTATTTGTGTATAAAAAAAGGTCTCATTTTGAGACCTTTCTGTTATGAAGTAGTTTAGTTATTCTTTAGTGTTTATTCGAATCCCTTTCGTGTGATTGTTGAATTCAGGTGCATACATACTTTCAATAGTGCTTATTCCGTTAGAGAAGTCACCTTGATTGTTTACTCGAATATCGTATTCTAGTACATAAGTTCCTTTGTTAATACGGTCAAAAAAGAAGTGGGTAGCAGCGTCTTTTGTACTCATATAATAACCTAGTCCGCCTTTGTATTGGTATTCCGAAAGTACATTTACAGGTTCAAAACAAGCAGCGCGCATATCCTTTAAATGAACAAATTCCATATCTTCTTTTGAAGAAATGATTAATCTGATGGTTACTAAATCGCCGATTTTCAAACTATTTTTAGTCGTAACTTTTTGTAATTCATCTCCTGAAAGCGTATTTTTCTTCAGATATAATTCTTTAGCTATAGATAAAACAGTTCCTGAATTGGTTTTAATTTTGTCTAAGTTCTCAAAGTACTGCCAATACATGCCTCCAAATCCAGGAACTTTTGATTTGTTTTGTATAGTAATGTTGGCCATTTCTTTCTTGATTTCATCGGCTTTCCAATTGAGTTTGATATATCCAGTTTCGGCTTCTTTTTTGTTTTCGGATAATTTTTTGGTAAGGATTTTTTCCTCTCCAATTTTTAGGATGGTATTGTCTTTAACACTTAACCAATCATTTCCTTGTAGTAATAAGGCGTAAATGGCTTCGGTTGTGGATTTTGTTGTGGGCCAGTTTTTGGTTTGTTTATTTTTCAGTAACCAAACTTTCATAGCATCCACCGATTTTGTATCGTCTAAAACTTCTGAGAAGGCTTCAATCAATAAAGCCTGAGTTTCTATAGGAGCTTGGTACCAATGCCAGCCTACTTTGTTAGCAATCCAATACATTCCCCAATCTTCATTATTGGAAGCGGTTTCTTTTAGACTTTCTAGAATTTTTTTAGCGGATTCTTTTTCTCCAAATCGGTGTAAAACCAAAGCGGCTACTCCTTTTTCGTATAATGAGTAACCCAACCAATCTGTTTTGGCGGTTTCAAGATACCTTTTTGTGGTTTTTGTTAAAGTATCTGAAAGGGGATAATCTTTTAAATAAAAACTGCGGGTATAGAGATAATGCAAATCAGAATACGGATTAAGCCATATCAATTTATCGGTTGTTTTTAAATCTTGAGTTCTAATTTTGTGTTGTTCTAAAAATTTTCTATCCAAGAAAGGAATAGCAGTTGAAGCAATTTGATTTATTTTATTTGGGTCACTTTTTTCTTTAGTCAATTTTGCCAAATGTCCTAATCCAGCCAAAATATGTCGGGTAATGTATTCGCTTTCATTGCCACCGTCAAACCAAGCAAATCCTCCTGAAGAGGTCTGTTTTTGCTTTAGTTTATTGAATGTCGTTTCTTGCGAGGTCTTCATTTTTTCTAAATCGAAAAGCAAGGCGAGATGCTTCTTTTTTTCTTCTTCGTTTTGAGCATCATTCAACCAAGGTGTTTCGGCCAAAATCATCGATTTGAGTTCTTCGTTTTCTTCAAGTTTTGAATTTAACTTTCCGTTTTTTCTCCAAGTTTCAAAAAGAGTAGCAATTTTGGGATTACTAGAAATGATTGCTGAAGCCAAGACATTAGAATAAAAACGTGCAAAAGTTTGTTCGGCACATTCGTGTTCATATTCCATCAAATACGGTAAGGATTGAATGGCTAGCCAAGTAGGGTTTGAGGTATATTCTAAAACAAATTGATGGTTTCGTAAAGTAGTCGAAGTATTGTTTTTTAGGTTTTCAAAACTGTATTCTTTTTTTGAATTTTCTCGTACCCAAATAGGGATGCTTTCGGTTACAAGCATTGAATTACTCAAAACAGGCAGGATATTTTCTTCTCCATCAGAGAAATTACCTGCTTTGGCCAAGATTTTGTATTGAATACCTTGTATCCCTTCAGGAATATAGATTTTCCAACTCACAAGGCTGTTGCCAAAAGCAGCAATCTTGAAACTTTTAACCGTTTTTGTGTTTGCTGTTTTCGCATCAATAGGTTGCATCGTAGTGGCATCAAAAAGCTGTAAAAGAGCCATGCCATTTTTGGTTTCATTAGTCATATTACTCACTTTCGCAGTAATTACAATCGAATCTTTTTCTCTAAAGAAGCGAGGAAAATTAGGTATAACCATCAGTTCTTTTTGGGTAATTATACTTTTTTCTAAATAACCCGAAACGGCCTCTTTGTTGTGCGCCAATAAACGAAGTTTCCAAGCGGTCAAAGCTTCTGGTGAAGTAAAATTGACACTCACTTTGCCTTTGTCGTCTGTTCTTAGATTGGGGAAAAAGAATGCGGTCTCTGATAGATTTTTTCTAGCTTTTACTTGTGTTAAGGCTTCAAGAGATTTTTTTGTTATTACGACGATAACTCCATTTTTACCCTTGCTTCCGTATAGTGCCGTAGCTTTTTCATTTTTTAAAACATCTATGGAAATAATGTCTGATGGATTTAAATTTTTTAGCGTTTCTTCAGAAGTATTTTCTCCATCGATGATAATTAGTGGAGTACTTTGATTGCCTGTTAAAGAAGCAGCTCCTCTAATTTGAATTCCTGATACTTTTCCCTGTAATCTTTCTTCTATTCCAGCAGTATTGTAAACTGTGTTGTCCTCTTCAACAACTATTGCTACTGCACCTGTAGCCGCTTTGCTTTTTTGTACTCCATAGCCGGTGACTATAACTTCTTTTAGATTTTCGTTAGCGAAATCTAATTTTACATTGACAACTTTGCTGTTGATTTTTATTTTTTTGGTCTCAAATCCCAAATAAGAGAAAGTAAGTTCTTCTCCAATGCTTGCTTCAATTTGGTAATACCCATCAAAATCCGTTTGTGTACCTCTTTCTATGCCTTTTACAAAGATGTTTACTCCTGGTAAAGGAAATTGACCATCTGCTACAATTCCTGAAATCATTACAGCATTCAGTGGTTTTTTGCTTTTTTTGTTTAGCTGTTTTCGATATAGATCTATTTGTTGTGGGGTATAAGAATCATTGAAGTCAAACCCAAACCACATTAAATGTGTAAATTCATCATCTAGTTGGATACGATTGAAAAATGGATTTAGATTTTGAAGGCTACTGTAGGTATTTTCAAATCCTAAAAATGTTTTACGATTTACAACATTATAGTAGTAATCGTTGAAAGCTAAACCTGACCAATCTTTTTTAGTGAATTGATCTAATGAACTATCATACATAGCCGCTAAAATTTCGGATTCTTTGCTGGTATTAGTAGGTTTTAATTGAAAAGACCAATTTTCGTTACTTCCAGGTTGGATTTTGTTTCTAAAGCTTTCTACAGAAAAATCTAATGTTGGTTTTATTTCTGCTAACTTAATTTCTAATTGTTCGCTAAAAGCTTGGTTTTCGAAGATACTTTCAAAGCCTAAAGTGACTCCTTTTTCAAATTCCTTTTTTAGCGGAATCTTTATTATAGTTTCATTATTTTCTAAATGAAAAGTGTCTTCAAAATAAAGATAGCTTTGATAATTCCCTGTGGTGTTAATGAAAAGTTCTGGAATAATCGAAGATAGTTTTACTTCAACAAAGCCATCTCTTTTCGGGTCAGCATTGATTTGCTTTGCAGTGAATAATTTGCTAGGATCAAATTTGTCTTTACTTTGAACGATTTGAAAAGTTGCACTCGTTTCTATTGGATTATTAAAGTTGTCTATGGCTGAAAATACTACTTTGTAATTTCCAGATTTATAATTTGAAATGAAATCTAAAACCAAATTTTTGTCTTTTTCAGTGTCAATTTTTTTGGAGAAGACTACTATTTCTGTAGGTTTTGATATAAGTTTTTCATTTGCTTCATAAGGAAATAGTTTTTCAAAATCAGCATCTGAAATAGTAGTGATTTCAGGTTGTTGGAAAACTCTAGATTTGAATTTATTTTGAAAAGGACTTACAAAATACAATTTAACTTCTCCTTTTGTAGCTTGAAATTCCAAGTTAAGATTGGTGCTGTTTAACTTTATTTCGTTCTTGTCTTTGGTTTCAATGCGATGAGGGACAGTAGCTGAAAGCATTAGTGAGTGATAACCAACCCTAACGGTTGTATTGCTCTTATGTGTTTCGCCATTAATGTCAGTCACAATAGCTGAAATATGATACTCATTTATATCTAACCTTTTTTTTGCAAAATCCCCATAAGGTTTCGCAATAAAATTAATTTTGAAATTTCCCGAAGCATCAGTTTTTGTCTCGCCCACTATAACTTTTTCGGATTTACCATTTGGATTGTAATAGTAATCATTTCCTGTAATGTAGAGTTTATTTGTAACTTCGTATTGCACTTTTGCGTCTGAAATGGCGCTTCCAGCAAAAGCTTTTGCTTTTCCTGTAACAGTTATATTTTGATTAACTTGGTATACTTGCTTTAAAGGTTCAAAAGTGACTTCGAATTTTGGACGTTTATATTCTTCTACTGAAAACGAAAGAGTTGAATTTATAAAATCAACCTTTTCCCAAAACGCATGTTCTTCTGTTGTTTTGATATAAAGTAGATCTTTTTCGTTAGTAGTTGGTTTATTAGCAACAATGCTAAAACTTCCTGTTAGTCCTGTTTTTGGTAGTTCAAATTCTCCAAAAAAAGAACCAAATTCATTAGTAGTAGCATCAAACTCTTTGAAAGTGTTGTAATTAGCATCTTTTAGAAGTATATGAAATGTCGTGTTGGGTACAACTTGGGATTCATTTTTGCTTTTTTGGAATGCTATCCCTTTATAATATACCGTTTGACCAGGACGATAAATAGCTCTGTCTAAGTAAAATTCAACTTTTCCGATAGGTTTTTTATCTTCTATTTGTTTATAATCATAATTGTTATATAAATAACTTTTTTGAATGAAAAGCGTGTCATTTTTGGTTGAGAATTCTATCGACTCATAATCATAATTGTTTTTTTCTTTGGTGTAAAAAGCTATTCCTTTTTTATCTGTTTTTAGAGTTTGATTTAGCAATTTTATAGTAACCTCTTCCAATGGCATTCCCGTTTTTCTATCTAAAACTTGATAGTATTCTATGTTGTTTTTTTGAGAAGCTAAAACAGCAATATTTGAAATAGTAATTGTTTCATAAGCGCTGGCCTTACGATTTTCGTTATATCCATCGCTTTCGAAGCAAACCAAATATTGTCCAGCTTTTAATTGAGGTAAAAGAATTTCTGTTGTGTATTCAAAGTAATTATTCTTATTTACTAATTCATAGTTTTGATTTATAATCGGCTTCTTTTCTTTTATCTCAGCGATTATACTGTCTTTGCTGTATGGTGGATTTTGAAATTCTAGTAATGTTTTTTGATCAATTTTATAAAAAGAAACTGAAAGGCGATTTAGATTTTTGTAATTAATATAGGCTCTCCTGTGTTCGTCATTGTAACTATACTTTTGGAGTTGAATCGTTAGTGATTTTGCGCTAATTTCTTGTTTTTTTTGTATCGCTAATTTATTAGCGTTAAAACGGTTGTTGACTTTTATAATGCTATCAAGTACTGAAATGGCTTGTATCTTATAATTTGAATGGTTTTCTTTAGATGCTTGTTTGTTAAGTTCAATAGCTTTTTCTAGTTGAATTTTTTGAATCAAAATAATATCCTTGGTTTCCTTTTGTAACTCATTCAATGATTTCAAATAGAGCTCATTTGAATCTAATAAAGTAGTATTGCAAAATTGCAACCTATCCAATTGGTTTTTGATGTTTGGGTTGTTAAGTTCTTGTTTTTGAAATAAATGCAATAATTTTTTTAACTTTTCATCTTTTAGAGTTTCAAAATTCAGTAGAACAAAATCAGCTGATTTTCCCAGTAGTTGTTTTTCAAACTGAGTAAGTTTATTATCTGGATTTACCCAATTGCCAATTTCATTTTTGTAAAATTCAATGTTCTCATTTAGTAGGTATTCAAAGAGAGTTTCATTATTGAGTTCTTTTGATGTCCCAAAATCAAATAGTTCTTCATACTTTTTTAAAGTTATTTTTTTTAAAATAGTTTCGTCTGCTAAAGTTTTTGTTATTGAAGAAGCAATTTCTTTTTCGAAGTCTTTACTGGTCCAAGTAAGAAAATCATCATCTAGACTAACCGTATTAGTTCTATTGTAAATCAAATAACCATTTTGATTTTTGTATGTGTTTAAGCATTTAGCATAAATCAAATTCAAAATAGCTTTTGATGGTATAGAAGCCTGATTGATTTCTTTTTTTAAATTGAGAATAATTTTTGTTTGAGCATTTTCGTCAACTACTTGTAAATATTTGGATTCGTAAAAAAAGCACTTGATGATTTGTACTTCGTTTTTCTCAGAAATTGCTTTTTTATGTATTTTGTTGACAATAGCATTTGCGGATTTCAATTTTCCTTGATTCTCAAGTTGAATTACTTTTTGCCAGTTTTTGTCATAATCTTGAGCAAATAGTGCACTTGAGAGCAATAAAAGTAGATAGCATATATTTTTCATAAACTTGTTTTTATATCTAGAGTGTTTTTTGATCGTAAAGGTTGGGAGCTTACTAAAAGTATTTCGTACAAATTACTATTTTTTATTTAAAGTGAAACGAAACTTACTGCATTTTCTTATTTTTGAAGAATGAAAAAATCAGTACTTTTTTTTATTCTATTTCCTCTTTTTATGGTTTCACAATCTAATTTCGAAACAGGCGAAAAGTTATTTGAAGCCGGAAAGTATGTACAAGCAGCATCTTTGTTTGAATCAGCTTTGAAAACAAATCCAAATGATTTGAAAGCGATAGAATATCTTGGCGATATCGCAGGAAAACAAAAACAATGGGATAAAGCGCTAGGTTACTACAATAAGTTGAAAAAAGTAAAACCCAACGAAGCCGATTATCATTACAAATGTGGTGGAGTAATGGGTATGAAAGCCAAAGAGGTGAATAAATTCAAGGCTTTGGGGATGATTGGTGATATTCGTTCCTCTTTTGAAAAAGCCATTGCTCTCGACCCTAAACACATTGAGGCGAGATGGGCACTCATTGAACTCAATTTGCAATTGCCTGGAATTGTAGGGGGGAGTCAATCCAAAGCGATGCAGTATTCTAATGAGTTATTGAAAATTTCTCCTGTGGATGGTTATTTGTCACGTGGGCATATTGAGGAGTATTTTGACCGCTACTCGGCTGCTGAAATTCAATACAAAAAAGCGCACGAAATTGGCAATTCAAAAGTTACTTTTCAAAAATTATATCAATTATATTTGAAAAAATTAAACAACCCCAAGAAAGCACAAGAACTGAAAGTGCAATTTGAAAAAAATTAATCAAATTTCATTTGGAATTTGGAACCTATAAATCTAGAATTTACTATGAAAACTCATTTTATAGCTATTGGCGGAAGTGCAATGCACAATTTGGCCTTGGCTCTTCACAACAAAGGATACCAAGTAACAGGTAGCGACGATGCTATTTTCGAACCTTCAAAATCTCGCTTGGAGAAAAAGGGAATTTTGCCTGCTGAGTTGGGTTGGTTTCCCGAAAAAATCACTGCTGATATTGAAGCAGTAATTCTAGGAATGCACGCAAAAGCCGATAATCCAGAATTATTAAAAGCTCAAGAATTAGGATTAAAAATTTATTCTTATCCTGAGTTTTTATACGAACAATCCAAAAATAAAACACGTGTTGTAATAGGAGGTTCACACGGAAAAACTACGATTACCTCAATGATTTTGCACGTGATGCACTATCATAACATTGAAGTTGATTATATGGTAGGCGCCCAATTGGAAGGCTTTGATACTATGGTGCATCTTACAGAAGAAAATGATTTTATGGTTTTGGAAGGGGATGAGTATTTGTCTTCACCAATTGACAGAAGACCAAAATTTCATTTGTACCAACCGAATATTGCTTTGATTTCAGGAATTGCTTGGGACCATATCAATGTTTTTCCGACCTATGAAAATTATGTAAATCAATTCGAGATTTTTATTGACAAAATCACCAATGGCGGGATTTTAGTGTATAATGCAGAAGATTCAGAAGTGAAAAGAGTGGCCGAAGCAGCTACGAATCCGATTCGAAAAATGGCGTATACCACTCCAAACTACGAAGTAAAAGATGGTGTAACACTTTTAGAAACGCCAGAAGGCCCAATGCCAATTGAAGTTTTTGGAGCACATAATTTGAACAATCTCGCTGGAGCCAAATGGATTTGTCAAAATATGGGTGTTGATGAAGCGGATTTTTATGAAGCGATTGCCAGCTTTAAAGGAGCTTCAAAACGATTGGAAAAAATTGCCGAAGGTAAAGGGAAAGTGGCTTACAAAGATTTTGCGCATTCGCCAAGTAAAGTGGCTGCCACTACAAAAGCCGTAAAAGAACAATATCCTGAACGTACTTTGGTAGCTTGTTTGGAATTACACACTTACAGTAGTTTGAATGCCGAATTCTTAAAAGAATATGAAGGAGCACTAGAATATGCGGATGTTGCCGTGGTATTCTATTCTCCTGATGCCGTAAAAATTAAACAACTCGAAGAAGTGACGTATGAACAAATAGCTAAAGCTTTCAATAGAGAAGACTTAATCATTTATACTAATCCAGTCGAATTCAAGACTTTTTTGTTTAATCAAAATTTAGAGAATTCCGCACTATTGCTAATGAGTTCAGGAAATTATGGCGGGTTGAATTTTGATGAAGTTAAAAATTTGATGTTGTAGTATCGAGTACATAAAATAATGATAAGGTGTCAGTTTTTGGCACCTTTTTTTATTTCTCGTATTGAAAGTGTCCCACTATCTTGTATTTGAATAAGCAATCTTCTAGGACTTGTCCGTATCCTACATTATGAACAATCAAGGGGCGTAAACCATCACTTGTTTTCTTATGAGTTACAATTCCTATGTGAGGAAGTTTTCCGTTAATCATCCAAGTGACAATATCTCCAGTTTTGTAATCCTGAGCGTTATCGGTTACCAATAGTTTTTTGCCTTTTCTTTCAAAGAAAACTTCCAAATTTGGAACTCTTCTGTGGTCAATGTTGGTGTCGGTTTTCTTCATTCCCCATTTTTTTAGATTGGGATATTTTGAAAAATTTGCCTTCATATCCTCGTGTACTTCTTTTTGTAAATCAATATTGAGTTTTCTATAGGCTCTTATTACTACATCGGTACAAACGCCTTTGTTTTTGGGAACATCCCCATTTGGATATTTTATAGAGCAATAAGTGGGGTCATATTTCACATTAGGATTTATAATTGCTAGCGCAGCTTCCGAAAGTTGTATGGAAAAGGGTTTTGTATTTGATGTAAAAGCTGGATTTGTAGTAGTAGCGAAAAAATAATTTAGTAGGAAAATTAAATAAATTGCTTTCATTTTTTTACTTTTATTATAAAACGATGTTTTTTCAAAACTAGTATAGTGTTCAATTTTAATTATTTACCATTTGGAAGCAACTAATTTTCCTATTACGCATTGGTCTGAAGATGACAAGCCTCGAGAAAAAATGATGCTCAAAGGCAAAAGCGCTTTAAGCGATGCCGAATTGGTAGCTATTTTGATAGGTTCAGGAAGTAGAAATGAATCGGCCGTGGCGCTGAGCAAACGCATTTTAGCTAGTGTCAGTAATAATTTATCTTCTTTAGGCAAACAATCTTTGGCTCAGTTGATGGAATTTAAAGGGATAGGCGAAGCCAAAGCCATTACGATCGCAGCCGCATTAGAATTAGGAAGACGAAGAAAAGAAGAAAATCCTCTAGAATTGGTAAAAGTGACTTCGAGTAAGGTGATGTATCAAGAAATGTATCCAATAATAGGAGAGTTAGCTCACGAAGAATTTTGGGTCGTTTATCTCAATAATGCGAATAAGATTATTTTTAAAGCACAACTTAGCAAAGGCGGAATTACAGGGACGATTGTTGATGTGCGATTAGTATTTAAAATAGCATTAGAGCAAAATGCGGTTGCAATTGTTTTGGCGCATAATCACCCGTCAGGAAAACTCCAAGCCAGTGAAGCCGATATTCAGGTAACTAAAAGAATTAAAAATGCTGGACAACAGTTGGATATTCCTGTTTTAGATCATGTTATTGTTACTGAGCATGGTTATTTTAGCTTTGCTGATGAAGGAATTTTATAATTATTATTTTTGTTACGGACATTTGTCTTATATTTGCAGACAAATGTCTTTTTTATGGAAGCGATTAAATTAAATTCACAAACAGCTATTAATGCCATGGTTCGTTCGTTTGTTTCAAAATTAGAGCAAACTAGCGGCTATAAAGTCCTGAACAAAAAACTAACGTATGCTGATTTCCTAAAAAACAAAATGCTAATTGTTCACGCCATTCGCGAAGGGATTCCCTATGATTTTTTCAAATTGATTCAAGAGCAAACACCTTTTAATGAAGAAGACTGGGCTCTTTTCTTAGGAATATCTACAAAATCTTTGCAGCGTAGTCGTGCTAAGGATAGTTTTGTTTTTAAACCCTTACAATCCGAAAAAATATTAGAATTGGCAGAAGTTACTACTGTTGGAAGGACCATTTTTGATTCAGAAGAACAATTTTACAGTTGGTTAACGCTTCCTTCATATGCTTTAGGTAATCTAAAACCAATTGAGTTATTGCGAGATTCTTACGGCAAAGAAATGGTCTTGCAAGAGATGGTAAAAATCGACCAAGCTATTTTTGTGTAATGGAAGTTTTTCGACTAGCCCGAAAGAAGTATCCCATAGAGTTGTCAGGTAAAGGCGCTTCAATTTGTGGTGCCAGGTGGAATTCTAAAGGCACAGAAATCATTTACACAGCAGAAAGTAGGGCACTTGCTATGGCGGAAGTTGTTGTACATTTGTCATTAGCTACTTTGCCAAACGATTTTGTAATGCTAACCATTGCTATTCCTGACACTATCGAAATTAGCGAAGTCAAAATGACTGATTTACAATCGGATTGGAATGTGTTTCCTTCCTCTTTTCATACGGCTGTAATTGGAGACCGTTTTATTCAACAAAATGATTTTGCGATACACAAAGTACCTTCAGCAGTGGTCAAAGGAGATTTTAATTTCTTAATTAATCCGTTTCATCAGGATTTTAAACAAATTCAAATTACCGATCAGATTGATTTTCCTTTTGATAAACGAATATTCAAATAATAGTATGCTTTTAAAAAATATAACCGATGTCTTTTTTGATTTAGATCATACCCTTTGGGATTTTGATAAAAATTCTGAAATGGCTTTTGATGCCATTTTCAAAAAAAATCACCCTGATGTGGATACTATCTCTTTTATAGAAAAGTATATTCCGATTAATCAAGCGTGTTGGAAATTATATCAAAATGACCAAATTTCGCATAATCAATTGCGTTATGACCGTTTGAAATTGTCATTTGATGCCTTAGGATATGCCATTTCTGACGCAGCAATTCATCAAATGGCAATTGACTATATTGATTTGTTGCCTGAAAATAACTTTCTATTCGAAGGGACAATTGCTATTTTAGAATACTTGCATAAGAAATACACTTTGCATATCATTACAAACGGTTTTGCTGCTGTTCAAGATAAAAAAGTTAGAAATTCTAATTTAGAAATTTATTTTAAAACCATCACCAATTCAGAAATGGCAGGGGTTAAGAAGCCGAATCCCATTATTTTTGAGCACGCACTCGAAATGGCCAATACCAAAAAGGAGCAGAGTGTAATGATTGGCGATTGTCTCGATGCAGATGTAAAAGGGGCCATAAATGCGGGTTTAACAGCTATATTTTTCAATCCAAATCAGGTTCCCGTAGACCCCGAAATCAAACAAGTGAAACATTTACTAGAGTTACAAAATTTCTTGTAACTTTAAACCAATTGGAAAGAGGTTTTTTCCTCTGTTTTTTTACTTTAAAAATAATGATAATGAAAGTACGTTTTTTATTCTTTTTCGCCCTTTTGACCAGTTTTTCATTCGCTCAATCGATTAATGATTTTAGAGCGGTTATTGTTCCTTTGAAATTTGATTTTCAAAAAAAAACAAATGAATACCGTGTCTCTACACTAACGAAGTATAATTTGACGAAAGCTGGTTTTGAAGCGTTTTACGCCGAGGAGCCTAATCCCTACGACAAATGTAATTTGTTGTATGTAGATGTTATTAATCTAAAAGCTTTTTTGGCTACCAAGATGTATTTTGTGTTGAAAGACTGTAATGGAAAAGAAATATTTAAATCAACTACAGGCTATACCAAAGAAAAAGACTATCAATTAGCCTACACAGAGGTGCTAAATGAAGCTTTTAATTCGTTGTATGCAATGAATTATAAGTATACTCCAGGAGAAACACCTGTAGTTTCAACAAGTGCAAATGCAGTTCCAACACCAAAGCCTGTTGCTGTACCAGTCCCAGTTGTATCCAATGCTAGTGCGCCTATTAGCACTGTAGTAGCGACTAATGTAGCAGCCAATACTACAGTTTATTACGCACAACCTACAGCCAATGGCTATCAATTAGTAGATACGACTCCAAAAGTTGTTATGAAATTATACAAAACCTCAAAAAGCGATTACTTCACGGCTGTTAGAGACGGCGTTCAAGGTGCTTTACTTTTAAAAGACAACGAGTGGTATTTTGAGTATTATCAAAATGAACAATTACTATCTGAAAAAATTGCGATTAAGTTTTAGTTGTTTAAAATACCAACCGAATAAATAACAAAAACGAGAATGATTTGATTTATCAAAGCATTCTCGTTTTTGTTTTATTTACTTCTAATTTCTAACCTCTAACCTCTAACCTCTAACCTCTAACCTCTAACTTCTAACTTCTCACCTCATTAGTATCCATACTTCTCCTTCCATCTATTTTTCAAAAATTCTCGAATACTATTTTCTCTCGAGTTATTACCAGGAACATAAATAGGGGTGTTGCTCAGTGCGTCAGGAAGGAATTCTTGTTCGGCAAAATTGTTCGCGTAATCGTGTGAATATTTGTATTCTTCACCATAGCCCAACTCCTTCATTAATTTCGTTGGAGCGTTTCTTAAGTGTAACGGGACAGGCAAATCTCCCGTTTGTTTTACGATTTGTTGAGCGGTGCCAATGGCCATATACGAAGCATTACTTTTTGGGGAAGTTGCCAAATATACCGCACACTGACTCAAAATAATGCGACTCTCAGGATAGCCAATCGTAGCCACCGCCTGAAACGTATTATTAGCCATAATAAATGCCGTCGGATTAGCATTGCCGATGTCTTCACTAGCCAAAATCAACATTCGTCTGGCGATGAATTTAACATCCTCGCCACCTTCAATCATCCGTGCCAGCCAATATACCGCTCCGTTGGGATCACTCCCTCGAATCGATTTTATAAAAGCGGAAACAATGTCATAATGTTGTTCTCCCGTCTTGTCATACAACACCGTATTTTGTTGCACCAATTCCAAAACCCGCTCATTGGTAATAATAATCGGTTCCGAGGCCGACGCATTGACCACCAATTCAAAAATATTCAGCAGTTTTCTACCATCGCCTCCAGATAATCGCAACAAAGCTTCGGTTTCTTTTAGCTCAATTTTTTTGCTGGCCAAAATGGCGTCCGCTTGCATCGCTCTTTCCAGTAGAGCTTCTAAATCTTGTTTGGTAAAAGCATTCAAAATATACACTTGACAACGCGATAACAAAGCGGGAATCACCTCAAAACTCGGATTTTCAGTCGTAGCACCAATCAAAGTAATCCATCCTTTTTCCACCGCTGCCAAAAGCGAATCTTGTTGCGATTTACTAAATCGATGAATCTCATCAATAAACAAAATCGGATTTTTAGCCGTAAACAATCCGCCACTTTGTTTGGCTTTTTCAATCACATCCCGAATGTCCTTCACCCCAGAATTGATAGCACTCAATTCATAAAAAGGTCGTTTAGATTCCTGTGCAATAATCTGCGCCAACGTAGTTTTTCCAGTACCCGGCGGTCCCCACAATAGCAGCGAGGGGATGATTCCGTTCTTAATTTGTTGCGTCAACGAGCCGTTAAGCCCCACCAAATGCGTTTGACTAATATAATCCGTCAAGGCTTGTGGCCGAATGCGTTCTGCTAAAGGTGCTTCCATACCACAAAAATAAACATTTTTTATAGTTTTCAGGAGCCAATCCAGCTGTACATTACAAGTCCTCGCACCGCGCTCTATTTTTCTAAGCATAAAAGGAGCTTCCTTTGGTCGCTCTTTTCTGCCAAGAAAAAAGTTGAGCGCGGTACTCCGGGCTTTTCATTCCCATCTGGGCTAAACCCTACCACAACACATTAGGTATGACAATTTAGCATTTTCGCTATTTTGGATGTATTTTTGACAGACCAGTATTGAGTTTGTCTGCTTAATGCTATAAAAGCAGTACTTAATAAAAAATGTAAAACATATAAGTCATTTTAGTTTTACATTAAGTAAGTAAAGTGAAAATAATAGATCATTTAAGTATTTTAGATTGTTTTAAATGAAGAGTAGGAACTTATTTTCACTTTTAAATATCAGTCTTAAAAAGCTATCGTAAAAAACTTACGTGACTTATATATTGACAATTTAAACACTGATTATTTTGTTATATAGTACCTTTATCCTATGGAAGAAACCCATTTTCAATTTCGTAATCGCGTAGTCCTATTACCGCTACTTTTTTTATTGACGATATGGTTGGTCTACTGGCTCGAAGTTCGTTTCCATTTCGATTTTGACAAAAATGGGATTTATCCACGTACTTTCTCGGGTTTACAAGGTGTACTTTTTAGTCCTTTCATCCATTCCGATTTATTGCATCTGTATAATAATTCCCTGCCATTACTCGTTTTGTTGACTGCCCTGTCTTATTTTTATCCAAAACAAACGCTAGCTGTTCTTTGTTTTGGAATAGTTTTGTCGGGTGTTATTACTTGGGTTATTGGTCGCCCTAATTATCATATTGGTGCTAGTGGACTCATTTATGTTTTAGTGAGTTTTATCTTCTTCAAAGGAATTCAAACCCAATATTATCGTTTGGTAGCACTTTCTTTAACTGTAGTTTTAGTTTATGGTGGTTTGATTTGGTATGTCTTTCCCGAAGTAGACAATACTATTTCTTGGGAAGGTCATTTAGCGGGTTTTATCACTGGATTTTTATTATCTATTGTTTTCAAAGCCGAAGAATATCAAAAAATATATAAATACGAATGGGAACGCCCAGATTATGACCCATCGCAAGATAAATTTATGCAACGCTTTGACGAAAACGGCAATTTTGTAAATCCGCCAAAACCAGAGGTAGAGGAGGAGGTTGATCCCATAATGGCGTATTTTACCTCCAATTTACCCATTCATTACGATTGTATACCCACACAAAAAAAGGAACCAAAACAAGAGTCCTGATTCCTTTAATATTAAGTAATTCGTGATTTTCTACCACGAACTGTATTCTATAATCTGCATTCTACAATCTAGCTACGCTGTCTCACCGCTTCATATAGGAAAGCACCACAAGCAACTGAAACGTTTAATGAACCAATGGTTCCAAACATAGGCAATTTTGCCTTCTCGTCAATGATTTTTAAAACCGATGGATTAATACCTCGGTCTTCGGCTCCCATTACAATAGCAGTAGGGCCAGAAAGGGTTACATCATACAAACTTTTTTCTGTTTTTTCAGTAGCTGCTACTGTGGTAATGCCGCTCGCTTGCAGCAAGAAAATAGCATCTTTTATATGGTCTACTTTGCAAATCGGAATGTTAAAAACAGCCCCTGCAGATGTTTTTACTGTATCTCCATTTACAGGTGCCGATCCTGATTTTTGAACGATTATTCCATTAACGCCAGTACATTCAGCTGTTCTAATAATAGCTCCAAAATTTCTAGCATCAGATATTCCATCCAATACTAAGAATAATGGATTTTTACCATTTTCAAGAACTGTTTCAATTAAAGATTCTAAATCAAAAAAGGAGATAGGAGAGATAGTAGCTACCGCACCTTGGTGGTTATTAGGTGTGAGTCGGTTTAGTTTCTCAACAGGAACATAAGAGAAATTAATATTTTCTCTTTTCATGACTTTCATTAAGTCTTTCATTAGGTCGCCACTAGCTTCCTTTTGTATGTAAACTTTATCTACTGTTGCCCCTGCTTGAATCGCTTCAATGATGGCTCTTATCCCAAATATTTGATGTTCTTTTTCCATAGGGGCAAAGATATAAAAAAAAACCACTCCAAATTTTGGAGTGGTTTTAATTGTTGGTTACATGATGTTATTTAGTTGTCCCACCATACTTTAGTAAGAAGTGTCACGTAAGGAACAGGTATGCCTGGTCCAGCTTGAAGTGAAGCACGGTTTACATTAATTTCAATTTGTGGATAAGGCAATCTTCTAGGAGTAACTCCTCCAGTACGATTTGTTTTAGGAGTAGTTAGTATTGGAAATCCTGTTCTTCTCCAGTCTACAAATGACTCATAAGAAGCTTGGTACATAGTTATCCATTTTTGCTCCATAATTCTTGCTAAAGTGTTGTTAAAGGCCACTAGTGGATTTGTTATATAAGTAGCGTCTGTTACTCCTAAAGCAGCGAAGTCATTAGCAATAGCTTTTTCATAAGCTATTTTAGAGTTAGATAAATCATTAGCTCTAAAATAAATCTCAGCTTTAATAAATTCAACTTCAGCAGCGCTAAGTAAAATTACTGGAGAATTTATTGATGCATAGCTTGGTCCTACACGAGAAAACAAATTTTCCCCAGAGTCATCTGTATCGTTACCAGGTAGGTTTCCTAAGTATTGTCCAGCAAGCCCACTATTGTTATTTGTAACTGGTAAAAAGTATTTGCTAATTCTTGGGTCATTTAATGACTTCATGTTATCTACAAGAGTTTTACAAACAGCGTTATCTTTTCTGCCTGAAAGAACATCAAATTGGTGGATTGGATTTGCATTGTTTGCAACGGTACCAAAAGTTACTTTAGCATTATTAGTAACAGTAGTGATCAATGAAGGATTTGTTTGTAAAAAGCTTAAGGCTTGTGTTGGGTTTTTTTTGCTAAGATGATTAAGCAATCTTAGTTTTAACGAATTAGCAAAAGCTTCCCATTTTACAATATCTCCATTGTATATTAAATCTGCAGTTGAAGGTTTAGCTCCAGCTCCACTCTTTAAGTTTGCTATAGCTTGATCAAGAGTTGTAATTAAAGCGGGATAAATCACTTCTTGTTTGTCATAAGCTGGGGTAATATTGCCTAGAGCACCTTTTGAGCTTTCGTTGTACGGTATGTCACCAAAAAGGTCTGTGGCAACACTAAAAGTGTAAGCTTTAAGAACTTGGGATATACCTAAATATATTTTGTCACCACTAACGATTGTTCTATCCTCAATTGTTTTTAGATCCATTAAAACATCATAAAGATTTCCCCATAAGCCATCTGTGTCAGCAGATGTTATGTTGTATTGTCCATAATTTAATGGTTGTCCTCTATGTCCAGCATAATGTTGGACAATAGTCGCAGGAATTCTTGTACCATCGCCACCTAGGGTATAAGTAAGGTTAACCTCTGATGCTGATAGTAAAGTTGCTAATGGAGCTTCTGTAGGATTATTAGGGTCGCTATTTATATCTAGTTCGTGGTCGCAAGACACGAAAACCGCTGATAATGTTATTAAGCCAACCAAAAGAGATCGCTTAAAACTACTATTGTGATTTTTTTTCATTTTCATTAATTTTAGTATTAGAATTGTGCTTTTAGATTGAAACCAATTGTTCTTGTTGTTGGAAATGCAAATCTTGAAACACCCTGAGCGTTACCTGTTCCAAATGAACTTGATTCTGGGTCAACATGAGGTATGTCAGACCAGATAAATAAGTTACGACCATACATACCTAAATCTAAAGACTGTATGTGTTTGTTTTTTAGTTTGAAGGTATAGCCTAGAGTCACTTCTCGTAATTTAATCCAGTTGTTTTCATAGACATATTGTTCATTTGGATAAGCACCAATTCCATACCAAGTTGCATCACGTTTTACAACAACATCATTAGTTGCTCCAGTTGTAGCATTTACTCCAGGAAAAATGTAGTCGTCATTACGTGTTAAAGTATTTTTGCTAACACCATAAAAATCTAATAATTCTTCAGTACCATTGTACATATATCCACCTCGTCTCATGTCAACAAGTGCTGTTAGATAAATATTTTTGTAATTAAAAGAAGAACTTATACCTGCTGTCCAATCGGCTTCAGTATGACCAAGTATTATTCCATCTAATACAGATGGTATTCCTTCATCATCTACTAATATGTTGCCGTCTTTGTCTCTTGCATAGCCTGATCCTATTAAGGTGCCTAATCTTTCTCCTTTAACTGCATATACCGCAGGGTTTCCACTAAATCCTCCAAGATATACTCTGTCTACACCAGGGTATGTTTCATCTACATGAGATCTGATTCTGCTAAAGTTAAACGTTAAATCCCATCTGAAATCTTTAGTTAAGATAGGTGTAGTTC
This sequence comes from Flavobacterium sp. LM5, assembly GCF_002017945.1. Taxonomy (NCBI): domain Bacteria; kingdom Pseudomonadati; phylum Bacteroidota; class Flavobacteriia; order Flavobacteriales; family Flavobacteriaceae; genus Flavobacterium; species Flavobacterium sp. LM5. The sequence continues at coordinate 1,100,991 of NZ_MUFX01000001.1, forward strand.
TTAAAGCCAATTCAAAACCTTTTGAAGTTGTTTTTCCACTATTAATAATTGTTGCTGTAGCTCCTGTAGCAGGGGAAATATCTAATGGTATAATACCATCTGTATTGATGTTTCTGAAGTAAGTTGCGTCAACTCCAATTCTGTCTTTAAATAATTTTAATTCAACCCCAACTTCATATTCTGTAGTGAATTCTGGGCTCAAATTAGAATTACTTATTGTGTTTTGAATTGTGTAACCTGCTAAGTTGTTGAATGGGAACTCAATTCCTGTAGTAAATCCATCACCAAATATAGCTTTTCTGTATGCAGGCTGTGTAAGATATGGATTAGCATCTCTACCTGTTTTAGAGGCTCCAATACGTAATTTACCATAAGTTAGTGCGTCAGATTGTATTTTAAATGCATCAGTAAATATTAAGGAAGCACTAACTCCAGGATAGAAAAAACTTCTATTGTCTTTAGGTAAAGTTGAACTCCACTCGTTTCTTCCTATAATGTTTATAAAAACATAACTGTCGTAGCTCAAAGATAAGTCTCCGAACACCCCAAATAAAGTTCTTCTACTGTTAAAAATGTCTGGAGGGCTGCTTGTCTTAATGTTGTTAGTATTAATAATATTTGGCAATATTAATTCAGTTCCAACAATAGTAGATTGTTGGAAAGTTCTATTGTTGTAGTCTTGACCAGCAGTTAATGTAGCTTTAAATTTTTCAGTAATTTTTTTATTTAACGTAGCAATTAATGTTGATGTAGTTTCATTTCTGCTAATGTTGTCATAAGTTAAATTTCCTAAAGGATTTCCACCAGTGTAAATATCCTTAAACAACGTTCTTTTATCGGATAGATAATCATTACCAAGACGATAAGATATATTTAAATCTTTTAATAGATCAAAAGCGAAGTTTACACCAGTTATGTATCTCTGACTATCTGATTTTGCAGAGTTTTTGTTTACTGTCCATAATGGGTTGTCAAAAGAGCCCCCTCTAAAGTTAATTTGTCTTCCGTCAGGTCTTTGGTATCCATAGCCTGTTAAGTTCCAGGTTACAGGAGCGTGAAATAATGCAAAAATTGGATTGCTTCCGTCTTGTCCAGCAAAAGAAAGGTCGCCTTTAGAAGTGTTGTAACTTAAGTTGACACCTGCAGTGAATTTTGAACTGAATTTATAATTGCTGTTGAAGCGGCCATTGAATTTTTCAAAACCCTGACCAGGAACGATGGAGGTTTGTTTTGATTGCCCAATTGATGCGAACATATCATGTGCTTCAGTAGCGTTTGAAAGTGAAATGTTGTTATTGTAAGTTATGCCAGTTTTTAAGAATTCTTTTCTAGGATCATAGACTTTTAGTTGGATTTGTTGTGGGCCTAATCCTAGAGCAGCTCCTGCAGCTGCACTTGTTACAGTTTGACCAGTTATTTTTGGTCCAAATGATCTTGAGGTACCCTCTGCATAATTTACACTGTTTGTTCCTTGTGCATATTCAGTTTGATAATCTGGTAATACTAATGCATTGTCAGCTGCAACTGAGCTAGTGTATTCAATAACTGGTTTTCCAGCTTTATTTGATCCAGTTTTGGTAGTTATTAATACAACTCCATTAGAACCACGGTTTCCGTATAAAACGGCGCCAGCAGCTCCTTTTAGTACGGTAATGCTTGCAATGTCATTTGGGTTGATGTCTGAAGCTCTGTTCGGGCTGTTGATTCCTGTTACGGTATTTGAATTACCATCATTGGCATTGCTCATCGGTATACCGTCAATAACGTAAAGGGGTTCATTACTATTAGTTAATGATTTATTACCTCCCCTAATTACCAGTCTACTTGCTTGACCAGGGGCACCTCCAGAGGCAGTTACTTGTACACCAGCTACTTTACCACTAAGTGCGCTAACAAGATTTTGATTATTCCCTTTGGTTATGTCAGAGCCAATGATTTTTGTAGATGCATAACCAATAGCTTTATCTGATTTTTTAATGCCCAAAGCGGTTACGGCGACACTTTCTAGCTCTACAGCTGCATCTCTTAGTTTTACGCTTATTGATGTAGAGCTAGCTAGAACTTCTTGAGTGTTCATCCCAACAAAGCTAAAAATCAATACTTGGCTTGGGCTTGCTTTAATGGCAAATTTACCATCAAAATCGGTTTGTGTTCCTTTTTTTGTTCCTTTAACTAACACACTCACGCCGGGTATTGGCAATCCTGCATTGTCAGAAACAGTACCAGAAACAGATCTTTCTTGCGCAAAGGTTACTTGCGTCATTAGCACCATTAAAAGGGCTAATAGTCCGTTGAACTTTAGTTTCATTATTTAATTGTTTTGAATTAGTTTGTCAAAACTCTTAATAATTTGTTAACAATCCTAATATATTTTAATTTTTTTTAACTCACGTTTTAAAATTTAACATTGTAGCATATGTTGAGGATAATGTTAAAAAAATTGAAATCATTATAGTTTTTTATGCTATTAGATATGGATAATTTTAATAATCCGCTTTTTGTATTTAATCCTAATCCAGCGCCAATACTGCTAATTTTGTTAAAATTATTAATAATTTTTGATTTGCTTTTGTCGTTAAATAATGTGTAGTCTAAAACAGAATGGATGTATAATGAAGCATTAATAAGGTATCTGTATTCGGTAAGTATCATGTGTACCTGATTTCCTTGTAAGCTATTTTCTGCAAAACCTCTTATGGAATACAGTCCGCCGAATCTAAAAAGTTCGTTGGTTAGATAGGTGTCGCTTTTTAAGAAATAATTTTGACTTCTTAGGTTAATGCTGTGCTTTGAATTAAAGTATAAGTTGTGTGCTAGATTGAATTGTATGAAATGTTGTTTTTGGTTTGGTGTAGAAGACAGGATGTTTGTTTGATTTCTTTTTCCAGTTCCAAAACGGAATTCAATTTTTGTTTTTTCAGGAAATAAATCGTGGTTAGGGTCTTTTTTTAGGTAATTAAGGCCAGTTGTAAAAAAATGGTTGGTGTAGTTGCTTACGGTAGTGTTGCTGTTTTGAATATCGCTAGAAGTTGTAGATTCGATACCGATATTTAGTCTAGTGTTGTAGTTGATGATGTAATTTAAGTTAACTAGTGATTTTGAGTTTTGAAACGTGCTGTCTTGTTTGAAAATGTGTAGTTGGGCGTTAAGTCCCAGTGATGTTCTGAATAGGTAGTCTAAAGTGAGTCCTGTTCGAAATGTTCTTTGGTTGTTGCCGTCGCTTTTCCAATAAATAAAGAATTCTTCACCTTGCTTTAGAATATTTTGGAGATGTATATCGAGATAGCCGTTAATGGTTGTTTTTTCTGCTTCATTGTTTCCTAAGCCAATATATCCGTCAAAAGTGTTTGCTTTTCTTTTTTCGGCATAAACATAAATTAGCGTCGAATCTTTGCTTAATAGTAATTCTGGTTTTTTGTTCTGATTGGCAAATGGATATTTGTCGAATTCCAATTGTATCTCTTTGAGTGAAGCTTGGTTGAATAATTTGTTTTTGAATTTCTTGTTGATTTGCGTTAGGTGGTTATTGGGGAAGAATTTTGCTTCATTGTTTTTAAGGATAATTTGATTGATTTTTCTTTGACTGTTTGGTTTGATGTTTAAATCAGCGTAAAGGTTGTTTTTAATTTTCTTGATATTTGTTAACTGTAGTTTGGCTAGAGGGTATCCGTTTTGTTCAACTTTTCTAAGGATTTCTTCTAAGAAAGTTGGTAATTCATTGTATTTGATGACTATGTTTTTGTTGGTTGAAAAATCATCAAGTATTGGATTTAGGAGTTCGTTTTCAGGGATATATATATAGGTCTGGTTTATCCTGTCATTTAATTGGAATTCAATTGAAAAGGTGGAATCGTTTTTTTGTATTAAATCTTTTGGATAGTGATCTAGGTAGCCAATTTTTTTTAGTTTTTCGGATAAGTCGGTGATTTCGTTTTTTAAAGATTTTATGTTTAGGTGTTGGCGGGTGTAGGTTAAGGAATCGATTGTTGTTGTTTCTTGATCTGACCCTCCATTTATTTTTAAAATAAATTTTTGCGCAAAAACGGTTGAGCAAATGAGGCTGCAGAAAAAGATGTAAATGACGTGTTTCAATTTTTTTTGGTTTGAAATAAATGTAACGCAAATATCTTATGAATGTTATGAAAATCATAATCTAAAATGAGGATCTTGAAAATTAATGCATTAAGGTTTGTATAGTGAAAAATATTTTATACATTTGCAACCCCGTAAAAAGCGGGAATTTAATATAATAAGAAATTTTTAGTATTAATTATGCCAACAATTCAACAATTAGTAAGAACAGGAAGAACTCAGATAACTAAGAAGAGTAAATCGGTTGCTTTAGATTCTTGTCCTCAAAGAAGAGGGGTTTGTACGCGTGTTTACACTACTACACCAAAAAAACCAAACTCTGCAATGCGTAAAGTTGCGCGTGTACGTTTGACAAATGGTAATGAAGTGAATGCTTACATCCCTGGAGAAGGACACAATTTACAAGAGCACTCGATAGTATTAGTTAGGGGTGGAAGGGTAAAAGATTTACCAGGAGTTAGATATCACATCGTTCGTGGTGCGCTTGATACATCAGGTGTAGCAGGAAGAACGCAAAGAAGATCTAAGTACGGAGCTAAACGCCCAAAAGAAGCAAAAAAGTAATTTAAAAAGTTAATTGCTTATAACTGATTTAGAATTTTATAATTCTAAAAAGATGTTATGTGCTAATGACAAAAAATTAAAAAAAAGACATGAGAAAAAGAGCGGCAAAGAAAAGACCACTTTTACCAGATCCAAGGTTTAATGATCAACTGGTAACACGTTTTGTGAACAACTTAATGTGGGATGGTAAAAAATCTACAGCGTTTAAAGTATTTTATGATGCAATTGACATTATAGAGTCTAAGAAACAAAACGACGAAAAAACTTCATTAGAAATTTGGAAAGATGCCTTGACAAACGTTATGCCTCACGTAGAAGTACGTAGCCGTAGAGTTGGTGGAGCTACATTCCAAATCCCAATGCAAATTAGACCAGACAGAAAAATATCTATGGCTATGAAATGGTTGATTCTTTATGCAAGAAGAAGAAACGAAAAATCAATGGCGCAAAGATTGGCTTCAGAATGTTTAGCTGCGGCTAAAGAAGAAGGAGCTGCTGTTAAGAAAAGAATGGATACTCACAAAATGGCAGAGGCTAACAAAGCTTTCTCTCACTTTAGATTTTAATTCGTAAAGAAATGGCAAGAGATCTAAAATATACAAGAAATATTGGAATTGCTGCTCATATTGATGCTGGTAAAACAACAACAACGGAGCGTATATTATTCTATACTGGAAAATCACACAAAATTGGTGAAGTACACGATGGTGCTGCAACAATGGACTGGATGGCACAAGAGCAAGAAAGAGGTATTACTATTACTTCTGCGGCTACAACTTGTGAATGGAATTTTCCAACAGAGCAAGGTAAAGCTTTGCCTGAAACATTGCCTTATCACTTCAACATTATCGATACTCCTGGTCACGTTGACTTTACAGTAGAGGTAAACCGTTCGTTGCGTGTATTGGATGGATTAGTTTTCTTATTTAGTGCGGTTGATGGTGTAGAGCCACAGTCAGAAACTAACTGGAGATTAGCGGATCAATACCGTGTGCCACGTATGGGATTTGTTAACAAAATGGACCGTCAAGGGTCTAATTTCTTAGCAGTTTGTCAGCAAGTACGTGATATGTTGAAATCTAACGCGGTAGCGATTACTTTGCCAATTGGTGAGGAAAATGATTTCAGAGGAGTGGTTGATTTGGTTAAAAATCAAGCTATTGTTTGGCATGATGCTACACAAGGTGCTACTTTTGATATTATTGATATCCCATCGGATATGGTTGATGAAGTAAAAGAATACAGAGATATCCTTATCGAAGCGGTTGCTGATTATGATGAAAACTTGCTTGATAAATACATGGAAGATCCAGATTCTATTACAGAAGATGAGATTAACAATGCGTTAAGAGCAGCAACTATGGATATGGCTATCATTCCTATGATTGCTGGTTCATCTTTCAAAAACAAAGGAGTTCAATTCATGTTAGATGCAGTATGTAAGTACTTGCCATCTCCAATGGATAAAGAAGGTATTACGGGTATTCATCCAGATGATGCTGAATTATTGGAAGAAGATCAGACTCAAATCTTGCGTAAGCCAGATGTTAAAGAGCCTTTCGCAGCATTAGCATTTAAGATTGCTACTGACCCATTCGTAGGTCGTTTAGCATTCTTCCGTGCTTACTCTGGAAGATTGGATGCTGGTTCATATGTATTGAATACGCGTTCTGGTAACAAAGAAAGAATTTCTCGTATCTACCAAATGCATGCTAACAAACAGAACCCAATTGAATATATCGAGGCAGGTGATATTGGAGCGGCTGTTGGATTTAAAGATATCAAAACTGGAGATACATTGTGTGATGAAAAACACCCAATTATTTTGGAGTCAATGAAATTCCCTGCGCCAGTTATTGGTATCGCAATTGAGCCTAAAACTAAAGCTGACGTAGATAAAATGGGTATGGCTTTGGCTAAATTAGCTGAAGAGGATCCAACATTTACTGTAAGAACAGATGAGGCTTCAGGGCAAACTATTATCTCAGGTATGGGTGAGTTACACTTAGATATCTTGGTGGATAGAATGAAACGAGAATTCAAAGTTGAAGTAAACCAAGGTGAGCCTCAAGTTGAATACAAAGAAGCTTTTACGAAAACTGCACAACACAGAGAGACTTACAAGAAGCAATCTGGAGGTCGTGGTAAATTTGGTGATATTGTATTTGTTCTTGAGCCAGCTGACGAAGTAGATGGTAAAGTTCCTGTAGGATTGCAATTTATTAATTCTGTAAAAGGAGGTAACGTACCAAAAGAATATATTCCTTCTGTAGAAAAAGGTTTCCGTGAGGCTATGAAAACTGGTCCTTTAGCAGGATACCAAGTAGATAGTTTGAAAGTTACTTTATTAGATGGATCTTTCCATCCTGTGGATTCTGATGCTCTTTCTTTTGAATTAGCAGCTAGAATGGGTTATAGGGAAGTAGCAAAAGCTGCTGGAGCTGTAATTCTTGAGCCTATCATGAAAATGGAAGTTATTACGCCTGAGGAAAACATGGGAGATATCGTAGGTGATATTAACCGTCGTAGAGGACAAGTGAATGACATGGGTGATAGAAATGGTGCAAAAACGATTAAGGCTGATGTTCCGTTATCAGAAATGTTTGGATATGTTACAACTTTAAGAACGTTATCTTCAGGTCGTGCAACATCTACAATGGAATTTTCACACTACGCTGAAACACCTTCTAATATTTCAGAAGCAGTTATCAAAAAAGCAAAAGGAAACGCATAATCTTTAAGAAAATGAGTCAAAAAATCAGAATAAAATTAAAATCTTACGATCATATGTTGGTAGACAAGTCTGCTGAAAAGATTGTAAAAACTGTAAAAACTACAGGTGCTGTGGTTACGGGTCCAATTCCATTGCCAACACACAAAAAATTGTTTACCGTTTTGCGTTCACCGCACGTAAACAAGAAGGCTAGAGAGCAATTCGAAGTAATGTCATACAAGAGATTGATTGATATTTATTCTTCTTCTTCTAAAACTATCGATGCTTTAATGAAACTTGAATTACCAAGTGGAGTAGAAGTTGAAATCAAAGTTTAAGTAGTTCTAAAGTAATTAAGGACGCTGTTTTTAGGCAAAAAAATATTTTTTGGATTGTGTGTAAATAAGTTATACCTTTGCACCCACTTAAAAAATAGGATTTGCTTAAAAGCTGCGTTCTATATTTATATTTTAATAATTAATAATTAATATTTATGTCTGGGTTAATTGGTAGAAAAATCGGCATGACTAGTATTTTCGATGAAAACGGGAAAAATATTCCTTGTACAGTAATCGAAGCTGGACCATGTGTTGTTACCCAAGTCAGAACCAAAGAGGTTGACGGGTACGAAGCGTTGCAACTTGGTTTCGATGACAAAAACGAGAAACATTCCACGAAAGCGGCTTTAGGTCACTTTAAAAAAGCGGGAACTGTTGCTAAGAAAAAAGTCGTTGAATTTCAAGATTTTGCAACTGAACAAAAATTAGGAGATCTTATAGATGTTTCTATTTTTGAAGAAGGAGAATTTGTGGATGTACAAGGTGTGTCTAAAGGTAAAGGTTTTCAAGGGGTTGTAAAACGTCACGGTTTTGGTGGTGTTGGTCAAGCAACTCATGGTCAACATAACCGTTTAAGAGCGCCAGGTTCTGTAGGAGCTTCTTCTTATCCATCTAGAGTATTCAAAGGAATGCGTATGGCTGGAAGAATGGGAGGAGAAAATGTAAAAGTTCAAAACCTTAGAGTTTTAAAAGTAGTTTCTGATAAGAACTTACTAGTTATTAAAGGATGTGTTCCTGGGCATAACAACTCTTATGTAATCATTCAGAAGTAATGGAAGTAAAAGTATTAGATTTCAACGGAAAAGATACTGGAAGAAAAGTTCAACTTTCTGATTCAGTATTCGCAATTGAGCCAAACAATCATGCAGTATACCTTGATGTTAAGCAGTATTTAGCTAATCAAAGACAAGGAACGCACAAAGCTAAAGAAAGAGCTGAAGTTGCGGGAAGTACACGTAAGATTAAAAAACAAAAAGGTACAGGTACTGCTCGTGCGGGTAGTGCAAAAAACCCATTGTTTAAAGGTGGTGGAACTGTTTTTGGACCAAGACCAAGAAGTTATTCATTCAAATTGAATAAAAACTTGAAGCGTTTGGCGAGAAAATCAGCTTTCTCTATCAAAGCAAAAGAGTCTAACATTATCGTTTTGGAAGACTTTAATTTTGAAACACCAAGCACTAAAAATTTCATTAATGTTTTGAAAGCTTTAGAGTTAGAAAACAAAAAATCACTATTTGTGTTAGGCAATACGAATAAAAACGTATATTTGTCCTCTCGTAATTTAGCGTCTTCAAATGTTGTAAGTAGCTTAGAATTAAGTACTTATGCGATTTTGAATGCTAATAATTTAGTGCTTTTGGAGAGTTCTTTGGAAGTAATTGAAGAAAATTTAAGTAAATAATAGGACTATGAGCATCATAATTAAACCTATAGTAACGGAAAAAGTAACCAAAGAAAGTGAAGTTTTGAATCGTTTTGGATTCGAAGTTAACAGAAAAGCAAACAAAATTGAAATTAAGAAAGCTGTTGAAGCTGCTTATGGAGTAAATGTTGTTAGCGTTAACACGATGAATGTGAGACCAGACAGAACTACTAAATACACTAAAAGTGGTTTAATCAGTGGAAAGACAAATGCTGTTAAAAAAGCAATTGTGCAAGTACAAGAAGGAGAAACAATTGATTTTTACAACAATATCTAAGATAAAATGTCAGTAAGAAAATTAAAACCTATTACCCCAGGTCAGCGATTTAGAGTTGTGAATGGTTATGACGCTATTACAACTGATAAGCCGGAACGCTCTTTGATAGCGCCGATAAAAAACTCTGGAGGTAGAAATAGTCAAGGAAAGATGACCATGCGTTATACGGGTGGTGGTCACAAGCAGAGATATCGTATCATCGATTTTAAACGTACAAAAGAAGGAATTCCTGCTACGGTAAAATCAATCGAATACGATCCAAATCGTACTGCTTTTATCGCTTTATTAGCTTATGCTGATGGTGAGAAAACTTATGTTATCGCTCAAAATGGTTTGAAAGTGGGTCAGAAAGTAGTTTCTGGTGCAGAGTCTCAGCCTGAAATTGGTAACACTTTACCTTTAAGTAGAGTTCCACTAGGAACTGTTATTTCTTGTATCGAATTGAGACCAGGACAAGGAGCTGTAATTGCTCGTTCTGCTGGAACATTTGCTCAATTAATGGCAAGAGATGGAAAATACGCTACTATTAAAATGCCATCAGGAGAAACAAGATTGATCTTGTTAACTTGTTCGGCTACAATAGGAGCAGTTTCTAATTCAGATCATCAATTAGTGGTATCAGGAAAAGCTGGTAGAACTAGATGGTTAGGAAGAAGACCTAGAACAAGACCTGTTGCAATGAACCCTGTAGATCACCCAATGGGAGGTGGTGAAGGACGTTCTTCTGGTGGACATCCACGTTCAAGAAATGGAATACCAGCTAAAGGTTATAGAACACGTTCTAAGAAAAACCCGAGTAACAAGTATATCGTAGAACGTAGAAAGAAATAATAAGATATGGCACGTTCATTAAAAAAAGGACCTTTCGTTCATTATAAGTTAGAAAAGAAAGTTGAAGAAAACATCGCTGGTGGAAACAAAGGAGTAGTAAAGACTTGGTCTAGAGCTTCTATGATTACTCCTGACTTTGTTGGACAAACTATCGCAGTTCATAACGGTCGTCAATTTGTACCTGTTTACGTTACAGAAAACATGGTAGGACATAAATTAGGAGAGTTTTCACCAACTAGATCTTTTAGAGGTCATGCTGGAGCAAAAAATAAAGGTAAAAAATAAGAAGCAATGGGAGTTCGTAAAAGAGAAACAGCAGATGCGAGAAAAGAGGCTAATAAGTCTATTGCTTTCGCAAAGTTAAATAACTGCCCTACTTCACCTAGAAAAATGCGCTTAGTAGCAGATCTAGTAAGAGGTCAGAAGGTAGAAAGAGCACTTAACATATTAAGATTCAGTTCTAAAGAAGCTTCAAGAAAATTAGAAAAACTATTATTATCTGCAATCAATAACTGGGAGCAAAAAAATAGTGAAGCTAGTTTAGAAGAAGCTGGTTTATTTGTTAAGGAAATCCGTGTAGATGGTGGAATGATGTTGAAAAGACTTCGTCCAGCTCCACAAGGAAGAGCACACAGAATAAGAAAACGTTCTAATCACGTAACAATCGTGTTAGGAGCTATCAATAACACACAAAGCAATTCTTAAGCAGCATGGGACAAAAGACAAATCCAATTGGAAATAGACTTGGTATCATCAGAGGATGGGACTCAAACTGGTATGGTGGAAATGATTACGGTGATAAATTAGCCGAAGATCACAAAATCAGAAAGTATGTTCATGCTCGTTTATCAAAAGCTAGTGTATCAAAAGTAATCATCGAGAGAACTTTAAAACTTGTAACCGTTACTATCACTACTGCTAGACCTGGTATCATTATCGGAAAAGGTGGGCAAGAGGTAGACAAGTTGAAAGAAGAACTTAAGAAAATTACTGACAAAGAGGTTCAAATCAACATCTTTGAAATCAAAAGACCTGAACTTGACGCGTATCTAGTTGCTACAAGCATCTGTCGTCAAATTGAAAGTCGTATTTCTTACAGACGTGCTATTAAAATGGCAATCGCAGCCTCTATGCGTATGAATGCTGAAGGAATTAAAGTTTTGATTTCTGGTCGTTTGAATGGTGCTGAAATGGCACGTTCAGAAGGATTCAAAGAAGGTAGAATACCTCTATCAACTTTCAGGGCTGATATTGATTATGCACTTGCAGAAGCTCATACTACTTATGGTAGAATGGGAATCAAAGTGTGGATCATGAAAGGTGAAGTTTATGGAAAGAGAGATCTTTCTCCGCTTGCTGGTATGGACAAAAAACAAGCTGGTGGTAAAGGAGGAGATTCATCTAGAGGAGACAGAAAACCTTTTAACAAAGGTGGAAAACCAGACGCTCGTAAAAGAAAGTAAATTTTTAAACTAAAGAAAAATGTTACAGCCTAAAAGAACAAAGTATCGTAAGGTACAAAAGGGTAAAATGAAAGGGAATTCTCAAAGAGGACATGAACTTTCAAATGGAATGTTTGGTATTAAATCTGTACATGAAGATGGAATGTTCTTAACCTCTCGTCAAATCGAAGCTGCACGTATCGCTGCAACTCGTTATATGAAAAGAGAAGGACAATTATGGATTAAAATATTCCCAGACAAACCAATCACTAAGAAACCTCTTGAGGTACGTATGGGTAAAGGTAAAGGTGCCGTAGAATATTGGGCAGCTGTAGTTAAACCTGGAAGAATTATGTTCGAAGTTGGAGGAGTACCTTTGTCAGTTGCAAAAGAGGCGTTACGTCTTGCAGCTCAAAAGCTTCCAGTTAAAACTAAATTCGTTGTTGCAAGAGATTTCGAAGCATAATCTATATTATTATGAAACAATCAGAAATAAAAGATCTTTCTGCAGCGGAGTTGCAAGAAAAACTAAGTCAAACTAAAAAGGTTTATGCCGATTTAAAAATGGCTCACGCTATTTCTCCGATCGAAAATCCACTTCAAATTAGAAGTGTACGTAGAACGGTTGCTAGATTAGCTACAGAACTTACTAAAAGAGAGTTACAATCATTGTAATCTGCTGAAAGATGGAAAAAAGAAATTTAAGAAAAGAAAGAATTGGTGTAGTTACTTCAAACAAAATGGATAAATCTATTGTTGTTGCTCAAGTAACTAAAGTAAAACACCCATTATACGGTAAGTTCGTGTTGAAAACAAAGAAATTTGTTGCACACGACGAAACAAACGACTGTAACATTGGAGATACTGTAAGAATTAGCGAAACGCGTCCTTTGAGTAAATCAAAATGTTGGAGATTAGTTGAAATCCTAGAAAGAGCTAAATAATTATGGTACAACAAGAATCAAGACTAAAAGTAGCAGATAACACAGGAGCTAAAGAAGTTTTAACTATCCGTGTTTTAGGAGGTACCAAAAGAAGGTATGCCTCTGTTGGTGACAAGATTGTAGTTTCTATCAAAGATGCAACTCCAAACGGAAACGTTAAAAAAGGAGCTGTTTCAACTGCAGTTGTTGTACGTACCAAAAAAGAAGTGAGAAGAGCCGATGGTTCATACATCAGATTCGATGACAATGCTTGTGTGTTGTTAAACGCAGCTGGTGAGATGAGAGGAACTCGTGTTTTTGGTCCGGTAGCAAGAGAACTTCGTGAAAAACAATTCATGAAAATTGTATCATTAGCACCAGAAGTGCTTTAATTCGTTATAAGATGATAAAGCTAAAAATAAAATCAGGAGATATCGTAAGAGTAATTGCTGGTGACCATAAAGGTGAAGAAGGTAAAGTATTACGTGTTTACCGTGAGAAAAACAAAGCGATTGTTGAAGGTGTAAACATGGTTTCTAAACATACGAAACCTAGTGCGAAAAACCCTCAAGGTGGTATTGTAAAAAAGGAAGCTTCTATACAAATTTCTAACATAGCACTTATAGATCCTAAAACAAAGGAAACTACAAGAGTTGGTATTAGAGTAGAAGGAGATAAGAAAGTAAGATTTTCAAAAAAATCTAATCAAGTACTATAGTAATGGCATATATACCTAGACTAAAAGAAGAATATAAGAGCAGAGTAATTGCTGCTCTTAAAGAAGAGTTCGGTTACTCAAACGTAATGGAAGTTCCAAAATTGGAAAAAATTGTTTTGAGTAAAGGAGTTGGAGCAGCAGTATCTGATAAAAAACTAATTGACTATGCAGTTGAGGAGTTGACAAAGATTACTGGACAGAAAGCGATAGCTACTATTTCTAAAAAAGACGTTGCGTCTTTTAAACTTAGAAAAGGAATGCCGATTGGTGCAAAAGTGACTTTACGTGGTGAAAGAATGTATGAGTTTTTAGATAGACTTATTACTTCATCTTTGCCTCGTGTTAGAGATTTCAGCGGAATCAAAGCTACTGGTTTTGATGGAAGAGGAAATTATAACTTAGGTGTTTTAGAGCAAATCATTTTCCCTGAAATTGATATTGATAAAGTAAACAAAATATCTGGTATGGATATTACCTTTGTTACTTCTGCTAAAACAGATAAAGAAGCAAAGTCATTGTTGGCTGAATTAGGTTTACCTTTTAAAAAGAATTAAGATATGGCTAAAGAATCAATGAAAGCCCGTGAGGTGAAAAGAGAAAAAACGGTAGCAAAGTATGCTGAGAAAAGAAAAGCTTTGATAGAAGCTGGAGATTTCGTAGGTTTGCAGAAATTACCGAAAAATGCTTCTCCAGTTCGTTTGCATAATCGTTGCAAATTGACTGGTAGACCAAGAGGGTATATGCGTCAATTCGGTATTTCACGTGTTACATTCCGTGAAATGGCTAACAATGGATTGATACCAGGTGTTAAAAAAGCATCTTGGTAGAAAAATAATATTCAGACGTGAGTAATCACGTCTGTTTTTTTCACATTTATAAACTGGTTTCAGGTTCGTTTAAGTTTATTCGAAAACCGTTACCGCAAATTAATACATATGTATACAGATCCGATTGCAGATTATTTGACGAGAGTTAGAAACGCTGTGGCTGCAAGCCACAAAGTTGTTGAAATTCCCGCTTCTAATCTAAAAAAAGAAATAACTAAGATCTTATTTGATCAAGGTTATATCTTAAGTTACAAATTTGAAGACAACTCTGTTCAGGGTTCTATCAAAATTGCTTTAAAGTACGATAAAGTTACTAAAGAGCCTGTAATTAAAGATATCCAAAGAATTAGTAAACCAGGTTTACGTAAATACGCAGGTGCTTCTAAATTGCCGAGAATCCTTAATGGATTAGGTATTGCGATTGTTTCTACATCAAAAGGATTGATGACTGGAAAACAAGCTAAGCAATTGAATGTTGGAGGAGAAGTAATTTGTTACGTATACTAATTTTAAAGTCTAGATAAGATGTCAAGAATAGGTAAAAGCCCAGTAACTATACCTGCTGGAGTAACTGTTACAGTTGCTGATGGTGTAATTACAGTAAAAGGAAAGAACGGTCAATTGACACAGGAGTTTTCGGACGTAACTGTGACTGTTGAAGGAGATCAAGTTCAAGTAGAAAGATCTTCTGATCATAAAAACCAAAGAGCAAAACATGGTTTATATCGCTCATTAATCAATAACATGATTGTTGGTGTAAACGAAGGTTTTACAAAATCTTTAGAGTTGGTTGGAGTTGGTTATAGAGCTTCAAATCAAGGTCAAAAACTAGATTTAGCTTTAGGTTTTTCTCATAATATTATTTTGGAAATCGCACCAGAGGTTACTTTGGAAACTATTTCTGAAAAAGGAAAGAACCCAATTGTTAAGTTAACTTCTTTTGATAAACAACTTTTAGGACAAGTTGCTGCCAAAATTAGAGGTTTCCGTAAACCAGAACCTTACAAAGGTAAAGGGGTTAAATTTGTAGGTGAAGTATTAAGAAGAAAAGCAGGTAAATCAGCTTAAAAAATAAGATTATGTCATTAACAAAACCTGAAAGAAGACAGAGAATTAGATTCAGAATTAGAAAAACGATTAGTGGTGTTGCTACTAAACCAAGACTTTCTGTTTTTAGAAGTAACAAAGAAATTTATGCTCAATTAATTGATGACGTAAACGGAGTTACTTTATTAGCTGCCTCTTCAAGAGAAAAAGAAATAGGAAAAGGTACGAACATTGAAGTGGCTACTGCAGTTGGTAAATTAGTTGCAGAGAAAGCTTTGAAAGCTGGTATTGAAACGGTAACTTTCGATAGAGGAGGTTATTTATATCATGGTCGTATTAAATCATTAGCGGAAGGCGCAAGAGCGGCTGGGCTTAAATTCTAATATAGTATGTCTAATAAGTACAAGAATATAGAGTTAGTAAAACCAAGTGGTTTAGAATTAAAAGATCGTTTGGTAAGTGTAAATCGTGTTACTAAAGTTACAAAAGGGGGTAGAGCTTTTGGTTTTTCTGCTATTGTAGTGGTTGGTGATGAAAACGGAGTAGTTGGTCACGGATTAGGAAAATCAAAAGATGTTTCTGAAGCTATTGCTAAAGCAGTAGAAGATGCTAAGAAAAATTTGGTTAGAATTCCTTTGAACGGTCAATCTGTTCCTCACGAGCAAAAAGGTAAATTTGGTGGTGCACGTGTATTCTTAATTCCTGCCTCTCATGGTACTGGAGTTATTGCTGGTGGAGCTGTTCGTTCAGTTCTTGAGTCAGTTGGAATTCACGATGTATTGTCAAAATCTCAAGGATCATCAAATCCTCATAATGTTGTTAAAGCAACTTTTGATGCTTTATTACAAATGAGAAGCGCTCACACTGTTGCAAAACAAAGAGGTGTTTCTTTAGAGAAAGTTTTTAAAGGTTAATTCAAGGAAATTATGGCTAAATTATTAGTAAAACAAGTACGTAGCAAAATCAACTGTCCACTTACTCAAAAGAGAGGGTTAGAAGCTTTAGGTTTACGTAAAATGGGACAAGTTGTAGAGCATGATTCAAATCCTGCTATCCTTGGATGATAAATAAAGTTAAACACTTAGTTTCTGTAGAAGAAATTAAATAACAAATACTGGTATGAATTTAAGTAATTTACAACCTGCTGAGGGTTCTACACACAATCAAAATAAGAGATTAGGTAGAGGTGAAGGTTCTGGTAAAGGTGGTACTTCTGCAAGAGGTCACAAAGGAGCTAAATCTCGTTCTGGTTACTCTAAAAAGATTGGTTTTGAGGGTGGTCAAATGCCACTTCAAAGACGTGTGCCTAAGTTTGGTTTCACAAACATCAATCGTAAAGAATACGAAGGTGTTAATTTAGATACCCTTCAATTGTTAGTAGATAATGGTATTGTTACAGATGCTGTAGATATGTCAGTTTATGTTGCAAATCGTTTGGCTACTAAGAATGAGATCGTTAAGATTTTAGGAAGAGGTGAATTGAAGGCGAAATTAAAGGTATCTGCTCACAAATTTACTGCTACGGCAAAAGCGGCTATTGAAGCTGCTGGAGGTGAAGCTGTAACATTATAATTTTTCAACTCATATGAAGAAATTTTTTGAATCATTAAGTAATGTTTGGAAGATTGAGGAACTAAAAAACAGAATTCTTATTACACTAGGACTTCTTTTAGTTTATCGTTTTGGTGCACACGTTACATTGCCTGGTATTGATGCAACTCAATTAACAGGTTTAGCTGGTCAGACAAAAGAAGGTATCGGATCGATATTGGATATGTTTACTGGTGGTGCATTCTCTAAGGCATCAGTTTTTGCTTTAGGTATTATGCCTTATATTTCAGCATCTATTGTGGTACAGTTAATGGGAATTGCTATTCCTTATTTGCAAAAACTACAAAGTGATGGGGAAAGTGGCAGAAAAAAAATCAATCAGATTACGCGTTGGTTGACTATTGCTATTACCTTAGTACAAGGCCCAACTTATATCTACAATCTTTACAGAACATTACCAAGTAATGCCTTTTTGTTAGGGTTTAATTCTTTTGAATTCTTATTTTCTTCAGTTGTTATTCTGGTAACGGGAACAATTTTTGCAATGTGGTTAGGTGAAAAGATCACTGACAAAGGGATTGGAAATGGTATATCGCTTTTAATTATGGTAGGTATCTTGGCAAGGTTTCCACAAGCCTTTATACAAGAGTTTACTACGAGAGTGACAAACAATAATGGAGGACCGATGCTTTTAGTTATCGAGATAATCATTTGGTTGTTAGTTATTATTTCTTGTGTATTGCTAGTTATGGCAGTTAGAAAGATACCAGTACAGTATGCTAGACGTACTACATCTGGTGATTTTGAACAAGATATGATGGGAGGTAATAGACAGTGGATTCCATTGAAGTTAAATGCTTCTGGTGTAATGCCAATTATTTTTGCGCAAGCCATTATGTTTATTCCTGCTGCAGTAGCTGGTTTGTCAAAGTCAGAAACTTCACAATCAATTGTTAGTGCTTTTAGTGATATCTTTGGTTTTTGGTATAATTTTGTATTTGCTAGCTTAATTGTTATCTTTACATTCTTTTATACTGCAATCACAGTGCCTACTAACAAGATGTCTGATGATTTAAAAAGAAGCGGTGGTTTTATTCCAGGGGTTAGACCTGGGGCTGAAACATCTGATTATCTTGACAAAGTGATGTCTTTAATAACTTTCCCAGGATCTTTATTTCTTGCTTTAATTGCTGTGTTCCCAGCCATTGTCGTAAGTCTTATGGATGTACAACAATCATGGGCAATGTTTTTTGGAGGTACTTCATTAATCATTATGGTTGGTGTAGCTATAGACACAATGCAACAAATTAATTCATATTTGTTAAATAAACATTATGATGGTTTGATGAAAAGTGGTAAAAACAGAAAAGCAGTAGCTTAATTTTATGGCAAAACAATCAGCAATAGAACAAGACGGATCAATTATTGAAGCATTGTCAAATGCTATGTTCCGAGTAGAGTTAGAAAATGGACATATTGTAATTGCTCATATATCTGGAAAAATGCGTATGCATTACATCAAATTATTACCTGGTGATAAAGTGAAACTAGAAATGAGCCCTTATGATTTGTCAAAAGCAAGAATTACTTATAGATATTAAAGATATTCAAAATGAAAGTAAGAGCATCAGTTAAAAAAAGAAGCGCCGAGTGCATTATTGTGCGTAGAAAAGGCAGATTATACGTAATCAACAAAAAGAATCCTAGATTTAAACAAAGACAAGGATAATTATGGCAAGAATAGCAGGGGTAGATATCCCAAAAAACAAGAGAGGTGTTATAGCACTTACCTATATCTTCGGATTAGGAAAAAGTAGAGCAATTGAGATTTTAGAGAAAGCTCAAGTAAGCCAAGATAAAAAAGTTCAAGAGTGGAATGATGATGAGATCGGTGCAATTCGTGAAGCCGTTTCAGCTTTTAAAATTGAAGGAGAATTACGTTCTGAAGTATCTTTAAACATCAAACGTTTGATGGATATTGGTTGTTACAGAGGTATTCGTCATAGAACTGGTCTTCCATTAAGAGGGCAAAGAACTAAAAACAACTCTAGAACTAGAAAAGGTAAAAGAAAAACTGTTGCGAACAAGAAAAAAGCAACTAAATAATAAGTAATATGGCTAAAGCAACTGCAAAAAAACGTAAAGTTATCGTTGAATCAACGGGAGAGGCTCATATTTCTGCTACCTTCAATAACATCATTATTTCGTTAACAAACAAAAAAGGTGAAGTTATTTCTTGGTCTTCAGCTGGTAAAATGGGCTTTAGAGGTTCTAAAAAGAATACTCCATATGCAGCTCAAATGGCAGCAGAAGATTGTAGTAAAGTAGCTCTTGAGGCTGGTCTTAAAAAAGTAAAAGTATATGTTAAAGGACCTGGAAATGGACGTGAGTCTGCTATTCGTTCTTTGCATAATGGTGGAATTGAGGTTACTGAAATCATTGATGTAACGCCAATGCCTCATAATGGATGTCGTCCTCCTAAAAGACGTAGAGTTTAATACTCAAAATTTATTTATAGTATAACCTAGATAGAAAATAGATTATCGAAGGATAAGACCTGAATTCATAATCTCTATCTTAATCAAATTAAAATGGCAAGATATACTGGTCCAAGCACAAGAATCGCTCGTAAATTTGGCGAAGCAATTTTCGGAGATGATAAAGCTTTCGAAAAAAGAAATTACCCTCCTGGACAACACGGGATGGCTAAAAAAAGAGGAAAAAAATCTGAGTATGCTGTTCAGTTAATGGAAAAGCAAAAAGCTAAATATTCTTACGGAATTTTAGAAAAACAATTCAGAAATTTATTTGAAAAAGCATCAGCGACTAAAGGTGTTACTGGTGAAGTTTTATTACAATTATGTGAGGCAAGATTAGACAATGTTGTTTTTAGAATGGGTATTGCTCCTTCTAGAAGAGGTGCTCGTCAAATCGTATCACACAGACACATTACTGTTAATGGTGAAGTGGTTAATATTCCTTCTTACCACCTTAAGCCTGGTGATAAAGTTGCTGTTCGTGAAAAGTCTAAATCATTAGAAGCTATCGAACGTTCTTTGTCTAATTCAAGTCATGTTTATGAATGGATTACTTGGAATAATGATCTTAAAGAAGGAACTTTTGTTTCTGTACCTGCAAGACTTCAGATTCCTGAAAACATTAAAGAACAATTAATCGTAGAGTTGTACAACAAATAATAATTGACTTAGTCGAAATTTATGGCAATATTTAATTTTCAGAAGCCCGATAAAGTTATCATGATCGATTCAACCGATTTTGAAGGTAAATTTGAATTTAGACCTTTAGAACCTGGATATGGATTGACTGTTGGTAATGCACTTAGAAGAGTTTTGCTTTCAGCATTAGAAGGATATGCAATAACGTCTGTTCGTATCGAAGGTGTAGATCATGAGTTTTCCACTATTTCAGGAGTTGTTGAAGATGTTACCGAAATTATCTTGAATCTTAAGCAAGTACGTTTTAAACGTCAAATTGAGGATATTGATAATGAATCAGTTACTATTTCTGTTTCAGGTAAAGATCAGTTAACAGCTGGTGATTTTCAAAAATTTATTTCAGGTTTCCAAGTTTTGAATCCAGAACTTGTAATCTGTAATTTAGACAGTAAAATCAAATTAAGTTTTGATTTAACTATTGAAAAAGGAAGAGGTTATGTTCCTGCAGAAGAGAACAAGAAACAAAATGCACCAATTGGTACTATTTTTACAGATTCAATTTTTACTCCGGTAAAAAATGTAAAATATGCTATTGAAAACTTCCGTGTTGAGCAAAAAACAGATTACGAAAAATTAGTTTTTGAAATTAAAACTGATGGTTCTATTAATCCTAAAGATGCTCTTACTGAAGCTGCAAAAGTTTTAATTCACCATTTCATGTTGTTTTCTGATGAAAGAATTACACTTGAGGCTGACGAAATTGCACAAACAGAATCGTATGATGAGGAATCATTACACATGAGACAATTGCTTAAAACTAAGCTTGTTGATATGGATTTATCTGTTAGAGCTTTAAATTGTTTGAAAGCGGCTGAAGTTGATACACTTGGTGATTTAGTATCTTTTAATAAAAATGACTTAATGAAATTCCGTAATTTCGGTAAGAAATCTTTAACTGAACTTGATGAGTTAGTAGCAGTTAAGAATCTTACTTTCGGCATGGATTTAGCAAAATACAAACTAGATAAAGAGTAATCTAATCCACCTTATAGGTGTGATTAAATTTATAAAGCAATGAGACACGGAAAAAAATTCAATCACTTAAGCAGACAGACTGCGCATAGAAAATCTATGTTAGCTAATATGGCTTGTTCTCTTATTGAGCACAAACGTATTAATACTACTGTTGCTAAAGCTAAAGCGTTAAAACAATTTGTTGAGCCGCTTATAACAAAATCTAAAGCTGATACTACACACAATCGTCGTATCGTTTTTTCTTATTTACGTAGCAAGTATGCTGTAACTGACTTGTTCAGAGATGTTGCTGCTAAAGTTGGTGACCGTCCAGGTGGTTACACTCGTATTATTAAAGTTGGAAATCGTTTAGGAGATAATGCTGATATGGCAATGATCGAATTAGTTGATTTTAACGAACTTTACAACGGAGGTAAAAAAGAAGTTAAAAAAGCAAAAAGCCGTCGTGGTGGTAAAGCTAAGAAATCAGAAGAAGCTGCTGAAGCTCCTGCTGATGCTGCTGAACCAACAGCTGAGGCAGCTGAATAATTATGAAAATAATTTTTCAATAGAAAATAAGGATAAGCTATTTATAGTTTATCCTTTTTTTTTTGGTTTTATGCATCTCATTTTTTATTTACTTATTGTAGATATAAATTGTTTTGCCTTCTTTTAAAATTTAAATTTGCAAAATTTTTAACTACTTATGAAATATACAACAAGACAACAAGCTCTTCTTTTACTTAGTGATGGTACCATTTTTTATGGAAAATCTATTGGCCTTAGCGGTGTCGCTTTTGGTGAAGTTTGTTTTAATACTGGAATGACTGGCTATCAAGAAATTTTTACTGACCCCTCTTATTTCGGACAATTGATGGTGGCTACTAATGCGCATATTGGTAATTATGGAGTTAATGAAAAAGAAGTGGAATCAGATGGTATTAAGATTTCTGGTTTGATTTGTAAAAACTTTAGTTTCAATCATTCAAGACCTGATGCTGCTGAAAGCCTTGAGAGTTATTTTAAGAATCAAAATTTGATTTGTATTTCAGATGTTGATACTAGAGCTTTGGTGAGCTATATTCGTGAAAATGGTGCTATGAATGCTGTTATTTGTACTGATGACACACCTGTTGATGAATTAAAGAAAACGCTTTCTGAGGTTCCAAACATGAAAGGATTGGAATTGGCTTCTAAAGTTTCGACTAAGGCTCCTTATTATTATGGAAATGAAAATGCAAAGTATAAGATTTCTGCTTTAGACCTTGGAATTAAGACAAATATTTTACGAAATCTGGCTAAGAGAGATTGCTACATTAAAGTTTTTCCTTTTGATGCATCCTATCAGGATTTATGCTCTTTTAATCCAGATGGTTTTTTCTTGTCTAATGGCCCTGGAGATCCTGATCCGTTGCATAGTGCAATAGCAGTAGCAAAACAAATTATTGCTGAGGACAAACCTTTGTTTGGTATTTGTTTAGGTCATCAAGTAATCGCCTTAGCAAATGGTGTTTCGACTTACAAAATGTTTAACGGTCATAGAGGGATTAATCACCCAGTAACAAATTTAGTTACAGGAAAAGGTGAAATTACTTCGCAAAATCACGGTTTTGCTGTGAATAAAGAGGAGCTTGAGCTACATCCTGATTTAGAAATTACCCATTTGCATTTAAATGATGGAACCGTTGCTGGAATGAGAATGAAGAGTAAAAACTGTTTTTCTGTTCAATATCACCCAGAAGCAAGTCCTGGGCCACATGATTCGTCCTATTTGTTTGATCAATTTATTGCTAATATTGAGAAAGCTGTAGGCTAAAACGTTATCGTTAATAAATTATCGAATATAGTAGTTTCTTTATTTAAGATTATCATTTAATTTCTGTAATTTTGAGTAAAATACAAATTAATAACATAAAATTTAAGGATAATGAGTATTATAGTTAAAATTTTCGCAAGACAAATCTTTGATTCTAGAGGGAATCCAACCATTGAAGTTGATGTAATTACTGAGAACGGTATTGTAGGTAGAGCAGCAGTTCCATCAGGAGCTTCTACAGGTGAACATGAAGCAGTAGAGTTGAGAGATGGAGGAAAAGCTTTTTTAGGAAAAGGAGTTTTGACAGCTGTAAATAATGTAAATACACTTATTGCTGAAGAATTGGTTGGTACTTCTGTTTTTGAACAAAACAAACTTGACCAAATGATGATTGATTTAGATGGCACACCAAATAAATCAAAATTAGGAGCTAATGCAATTTTAGGTGTTTCTTTGGCTGCTGCAAAAGCAGCTGCTAATGAATTAGGTTTGCCTTTATATCGTTATGTAGGTGGTGTTTCTGCTAATACATTACCATTGCCAATGATGAACATCATTAATGGTGGTTCTCACTCTGATGCGCCTATCGCATTTCAAGAGTTCATGATTATGCCTGTAAAAGCTACTTCATTTACACATGCTTTGCAAATGGGTACTGAAATTTTTCATAATTTGAAAAAAGTACTACATGATAGAGGATTGTCAACTGCTGTTGGTGATGAAGGTGGATTTGCTCCTAATTTAGCTGGAGGTACAGAAGATGCTTTGGATACTATCAAAAAAGCAGTTGAGGCTGCTGGTTATACATTTGGTGATGAAGTAATGGTAGCTTTAGATTGTGCTGCTTCTGAATTTTATGTGGATGGTAAATACGATTACTCTAAGTTTGAAGGTCCAAATGGTAAAGTAAGAACTTCTGCAGAACAAGTTGCTTATTTGGCTGAATTAGCAGCTAAATATCCAATTATTTCTATTGAAGATGGTATGCAAGAAAATGATTGGGATGGTTGGAAATTATTAACTGAAAAAATTGGTGATAAAGTTCAATTAGTTGGTGATGATTTATTTGTAACCAATGTAGAGCGTTTATCTACTGGTATTGAGAAAGGAATTGCTAACTCAATTTTAGTAAAAGTAAACCAAATTGGTACATTAACTGAAACTATTGCTGCTGTTAATATGGCTAAAAATGCTGGATACACTTCTGTAATGTCACACCGTTCTGGAGAGACTGAAGATTATACTATTGCTGATTTAGCTGTAGCTTTAAACTGTGGTCAAATTAAAACAGGATCTGCTTCACGTTCTGATCGTATGGCTAAATACAATCAATTGTTAAGAATTGAGGAGGAATTAGAGGCAACTGCTTATTTTCCAGGTCAAAAAGCATTTAATGTAAAATAATTTATTGGTCATTATCTCGTTATAATTAAGCCGTCTGTTTTTTAGACGGCTTTTTTTGTTAAGTTTTATAAGTTCTCTTGATTTTTTTTTTATTTAACACTAAATTGATTAGTTTTGACGAAATATAATTAATCAAAACTATCCAAAAAAATCATGTCAAAAATAGCTACATTAGAATTCGATGGCAATAAGTTTGAACTTCCTATTATTATTGGAAGCGAGAATGAAGCTGCTGTTGATATTAGTAAATTACGAGATATATCAGGAATGATTACTCTTGATCCAGGATATAAAAATTCTGGTTCATGTAAAAGTGAAATTACTTTTTTAGATGGTGAGCTTGGAATTCTTCGTTACAGAGGGTATGCTATTGAAGATCTAGCCAAAAGCGCACATTTTTTAGAAGTTTGTTACTTAATCGTTTTCGGAGAATTGCCTACTAAGGATCAATTGTTTCAGTTTGAATCGGATATTCATCATCATACTTTAGTAAATGAGGAAATGAAGATTATAATTGATGGTTTTCCTAAAACTGCGCACCCTATGGGGGTTTTGTCAGCTCTAACAAGTGCGTTAACTGCTTTTAATCCAAAGTCTGTTAATGCAGATAACTCAAAAGAAATGTACGATGCGGTTTGTAAAACTATGGGTAAATTTCTTGTTATCGCTACTTGGACTTATAGAAAAAGCATGGGGTATCCTTTAAATTATTATAATAATGAAATAGGTTATGTTGAAAATTTCATGCGTTTAATGTTTGAAATTCCTACAGGACCTTATAAAGCAAATCCAATCATTGTTGATGCTTTGGATAAATTATTTATTTTGCATGCTGATCATGAACAAAATTGTTCTACTTCAACAGTACGTATGGTGGGTTCTTCACATGCAGGTTTGTTTGCTTCTATTTCTGCTGGTGTTTCTGCGCTTTGGGGGCCGTTACATGGCGGTGCAAATCAGGCTGTACTTGAAATGCTTGAAGAAATTCATAAAGATGGTGGTGATGCCGATAAATACATTCAAAAAGCAAAAGACAAAAATGATTCTTTCCGTTTGATGGGATTCGGTCATAGAGTGTATAAAAGTTTTGATCCGAGAGCAAAAATCATTAAAAAAGCGGCGGATGAAGTGTTAGCTACTTTAGGTGTTGATGATCCAATTTTGGAAATAGCTAAGAAATTAGAAATTGCAGCTTTAGAGGATGAGTATTTCAAATCAAGAAATTTGTATCCTAATGTTGATTTTTATTCAGGTATTATTTATAGAGCATTAGGTATTCCAACAGAAATGTTTACAGTTATGTTTGCTATTGGTCGTTTACCAGGATGGATTGCTCAATGGAAAGAAATGCGAGAGAATAAAGAGCCTATTGGTCGCCCTAGACAAGTGTATGTCGGATATCCATTACGTGATTTTGTAAGTGTAGAGAAACGATAAAAATTTTTGATTGCAAAAAGCTCCACTAAATTGTGGGGCTTTTTTGGTTCATAATAAAATAGAAGTGTATGTTAAACTTGAATATTAAAAACGAAACAGGTAGGTTAAAGATGGTGATCTTGGGAGTTGCCAATAGCAATGGTCCAACTCCAAGTGTTGCAGAAGCTTATGATCCAAAATCGTTAGAGCATATCTTAGCGGGTACTTATCCACTAGAGGTTGATATGATCAAAGAAATGGAAGAATTGAATGCTGTTTTTCAAAAGTATGAAGTTACTGTACTTAGACCGCAATTGATTTCAAATTACAATCAAATTTTTGCTAGGGATATCGGGTTTGTAATTGATGATGTTTTTATCAAATCAAATATTTTGCCTGATCGGGAAAGAGAATTAGACGCGATTCAGTATGTTATTGACCAAATGAATCCTGAAAAAGTGGTTAGACCACCTGAGGAAGTACATATTGAAGGAGGAGATGTGATGCTTTGGGGTAATTATATTTTTGTTGGGACCTATAAAGGAAGTGATTATAAAGATTACATAACCGCCAGAACCAATTGGCAAGGGGTAGAATATATCAGGCAACTTTTTCCTAATAAAATTGTGAAAGAATTTGATTTGGTTAAATCTAAAATTGAAGCTAGAGATAATGCCCTACATTTGGATTGTTGTTTTCAGCCAGTTGGTCCTGATAAAGGAATCATTTACAAAAGTGGTTTTAGAGAAGAATCGGATTATTTGTTTTTGGTGAATTTGTTTGGGAAAGAAAATTTATTTCATATCACAAGAGAGGAGATGTATCATATGAATTCAAATGTTTTCTCCATAGCGCCTAATGTGGTGGTTTCTGAAAAAAACTTTACACGCCTAAATCAATGGTTGCGCGAGCAGGGATTTATAGTTGAAGAAGTAAATTATGCTGAAATTGCCAAACAAGAAGGCTTGTTGCGTTGTTCAACCTTGCCGTTATTGCGAGATTAATTGTTTTAGAGGGATTAATTGATTAATTTTAATTTTTTCAAAACACCAATACAAAATAAAATGAAACAGACTACAAATTCAATTCTGATGATACGTCCTGTTGCCTTTCGAATGAACGAGCAAACAGCCGTTAATAATTATTACCAAAAAGTTTTAGATGGACTTTTGCCTGCTACGGTAAATGCCAAAGCTCAAGAAGAGTTTGATGTTTTTGTAAAGAAATTGCGTGCGGTTGGTGTACATGTAATTGTTGTTGATGACACACTTTCGCCTGACACACCCGATAGTATTTTTCCAAACAATTGGGTTTCTTTTCATGAAAATGGCGATGTTGTTTTGTATCCGATGTTTGCCGAAAATAGACGATTGGAACGAAGAGAAGAAATTTTCGATATTCTTGAAGATGAGGGTTTTGTTATTCATGAAATTATGGATTATACAGAAGCCGAAATGGATAGTATTTTCTTAGAGGGAACGGGAAGTTTATTGTTAGACCGCGCTAATGGCAAAGCCTATTGCGCCCTTTCGCCCAGAGCTGATGAAGAATTGTTTATCGAGTTTTGTGAGGATTTTGATTATGCTCCAGTAATTTTCGAAGCTTTTCAAACTGTCGATGGCGAGCGTAAACTGATTTATCATACCAATGTAATGATGTGTTTGGGAGAAACCTTTGCTGTGCTTTGTGCTGATGCAATTGATGATAAAAAAGAGCGAAAAATGGTGATCGATAGTTTAAAGAATGATGATAAAGAAATCATTTTGATTACTGAAGATCAAGTGAATAATTTTGCAGGAAATATGCTTGAGGTGAAAGGAGCAGATGATAGAAGGTATTTGGTGATGAGTGCTGCAGCTCATCATGCTTTAACGAAAAAACAAATAGCACAGTTGGAAGAACATGTTACTATTTTGAGTTCAAGCTTAGACACAATTGAAGCTTGTGGCGGAGGTAGTGCACGATGTATGATGGCAGAGATTTTCTTACCTAAAGCGTAATTCAAAATATTTTATAGCAAAAAAGTCAGTCATTTTCACGATGGCTGACTTTTTTTTGTCTTTATATTTTAAAAATTAGCTTTGAAGATGTTGATCAAAGCGCTAATAATGTATTCTATTCCAATAGCGATAACAATAAAACCAACAATTCTAGAGATCGCAACGATACCAGAAGCACCTAAAGCTCTGGCTAAAAAATGAGCACTTCTTAGAATGCCAAAAATAGTAATCGAGATAGCGACGATGGATCCGATGGCAATAATGATTTCTGTTGTAGAATTATGCTGGTTGTAAAAAGCGATGAGTAGTGACATTGATCCTGGTCCAGCAAGCATTGGAATAGCCAAGGGGGTTAGGGCAATATCGTTTCTTTTATGGGCTTCGTTTTCTATTTTTTTGTTAATTCCTCTTTTTTTGTTGAATTTTCCGGATAGTAAAGAAAAGCCAGAACTTACAATTACGATGCCTCCTGCAATTCGGAGGGAGTCGATGCTGATGCCAAAAAAAGTAAGTACATATTGTCCGATCAAGAAAGAAACCACTAGGATGATGCAGACGTTAATGGCGGTCCAAAGGGAGAGTCTGTTTCGCTCTGCAGGAGAGTCTTCTTGTGTGAGTCCTACAAAAATAGGCACAGTTCCGATGGGATTGAGTACAGAAAATAACGCAGCAAAGAGATAAATGAATAATTCCATATTGTAAAATTTTACACAAAGCTACAATTTTTACTAAGATAGCTTTTACTCCTTTGTTATTTTAATGTTTATGAATCGTCAGAAAACCATAGGTTAATTGTCAGAGTGCTGCTGAATTTTTGATTACTTTTGCAAAATATTCTTATTCAAATGATAAAAAATAAAAAAACGGTGGTGCTTGGTGCTACTTCTAAGCCAGAGAAGTATGCTTACAAAGCGATTCAGATGTTGGTAGAAAAAGGACACTCGGTATTGGCTATTGGTCAAAATGCTGGCGAAGTAGCGGGAGTGAAAATCCGTACCAAAATGATTCCCTTGAAAAATATTGATACTGTTACTTTGTATCTGAATCCTGCGCGACAACGCGATTATTATAATTACATTGTGGAGGCTCAACCCAAACGAGTAGTTTTCAATCCTGGGACTGAAAATCCAGAGTTGTATCAATTGTTGGAGTTGAACGGTATTAAGGCTGAAGTGGCTTGTACTTTGGTCTTGTTGGCGACTAATCAATATTAAGGGACGATGTTGGTTGATTTGCGCTTTTTTGGGCTGTTTCAAATGCTTTTCTTTTTTTTTGTTGTGCTGCTGTAATGTTAAACTTTAAGCAACTTTATGGATTGGATTTATCTCTCGGAGCCGCATCCTAGTGGCAAAGAGTTGCGGTACATTGAAGAAGCGTTGCAGAGCAAGAGAATCACGTCGGGTGGTCTTGGTGTACAGGGTTTTGAAGAGGATGTAGCGCGTTTTTTGGATACTGAAATGCTGGTTTGCGCGACCAATTCTGGTACTTCGGCTTTGCATTTGGGGCTTTTGCTTTTGGGTGTTCAAGCGGGAGACGAAGTGTTGTGTCAAACTTTTACTTTTTCGGCGTCGGTGAATCCTGTTTTTTATCTGGGAGCGACACCTGTTTTTGTGGATAGCGAACCCTTGACTTGGAATATGTGTCCTGAGGCCTTGGAAACTGCCATCAAGGATAGAATGAAAAAAGGCAAGAAGCCTAAAGCAATTATTGTTGTGGATTCATACGGGATGCCTTTTCAGGCGGACAGTATTCAAGCGATTGCCGCAAAATATTCGATTCCGATTTTGGAGGATAGTGCCGAAGCCTTGGGAAGTCGATATAAAGGAAGGCCTTGTGGTACGCTGGGTGATTTGGGTGTTTTTTCGTTCAACGGCAATAAGATTATTACTACGTCAAGTGGAGGAGCTATTTTGGTGGCTAATGAGAAGCAAAAAGAAAGAGCTGTTTTTTTGGCTTCGCAAGCTAGAGAAGAGGCGCCTCATTATGAGCATCATGAAGTGGGATACAATTATACTATGAGTGCGATGGCTGCTGCTGTTGGTAGAGGGCAAATGGAAGTTCTTGAAGATCGAATTGAGGCTAGGCGGGCAAATCATTTTTTTTATAAAGAAAACTTTGATGAAGTTGCTGGTATTTCTGTGTTTTCAGAGCCTGATGCGGATTATTTTTCGAATCATTGGTTGTCGGCTATTTTAATCGACGCTCAACTTACGAAAGGTTTGACTCCAACTTTTTTTAGGACATTTTTGGAAGAAAGAGCTATTGAAACACGTCCTTTATGGAAACCCATGCATCAGCAATCGGTGTTTTGTGCGTATCCGTATTATGGTGGAAAGGTGGCGGAGCATTTGTTTGCAACAGGACTTTGTTTGCCTTCCAGTTCTAGTCTCGATGCAGCAAGCCTCAATAAGATTCATTCTTGTGTAGGTCAATTGTTAACAGAATATGTTGGTTTGTAAAGGATGAATTGAGAGTTAACAGGGCTTGTTTGCGCTTATAACTAGGGTTTTTTGATTATATAATGTATTTTTGTTGTCATGGAATTTTCTTCAAAATTATTAGAACGAGCGGTTGGCGAAATGGCACAATTGCCAGGAATTGGAAAAAGAACGGCCTTGCGATTGGTGTTACATTTGTTGAAACAACCTAAAGATCAAGTGCAGTTTTTATCCGAAGCCTTAACGAGTATGCGCAACGACATTCAGTTTTGTTCGAACTGTCATAATATTTCGGATACAGAATTGTGTCAGATTTGTGTCAATACGTCTAGAAATCATCAGTTAATATGTGTGGTTGAAGATGTTCGGGATGTAATGGCTATCGAAAATACAGGGCAGTTCAAAGGAGTATATCATGTTTTGGGCGGAAAAATTTCGCCTATAGATGGTGTTGGGCCAAGCCAATTGACTATTAGTTCTTTGGTTGAAAAGGTCAAACTAGGTCAAGTTAAGGAATTGATTTTTGCCCTTAGCTCTACCATGGAAGGTGACACCACTAATTTTTATATATACAAACAAATTGCCAGCACTGGTATATTGTTTTCTACTATTGCAAGAGGTATTGCTGTTGGCGATGAGTTAGAATATGCCGACGAAGTGACGCTTGGAAGAAGTATTTTACAAAGGGTTCCTTTCGAATCTTCTTTCAAAACCTCGGGGTCTAATTAACTTTTTTGACCACCCTTTAATTGTCCATGAAAAACTATATTTGTAACAAAATTAAAAGTATGAACAAATCGATTGGCTTTTTGATGATAATGAGTAGTTTGCTTTTTACTTCATGTATTCCCATCAAAGATTTAACCTATTTACAGCAAAAAGAATCTGAGTCGCCTGAAAAAGCAATTATTGCCTCGGAATCTAAGCCTTATCGCTTGCAAACCAATGATGTTTTGAGCATTAATCTTAAGGCAATAGATCCTAAATTAGTAGCTATTTTTAATGCTAGTACACAAAATGGGGATGCGGACTTGAATCAAAACTCTGAAAGTGGTTTGTATTTTAATGGGTTTAGAGTGGATGATCACGGAAACATTCGTATGCCAATTTTGGGAGAAATTAATGTTTTGGGTTTTACTGTAGAAGAAGTACGAGTAAAAATTGAAAAACAATTGTTGGAAGAATACTTCAATAAAGAAGCGAATCTTTTCGTAAATGTTAAGTTGTCTGGTTTTCGATATACGATTAATGGTGAAGTTGGGAGTACAGGAACCAAAACGCTATTTCAAGAAAGAGTCAATATACTAGAAGCCATTGCCAATGCTGGAGATATCACCATGGTAGGAAATCGAAAAGAAGTAACCATCATGAGAACATCACCTACTGGAGTCGAAATGCATAACTTAGATTTAACAGATAGAAATGTAATTTATTCTCCTTATTATTATTTGCAGCCCAATGATTATATTTATGTAAAACCATTAAAACAAAAATCTTGGGGTACAGGTAGAACGGGTCTTGAATCCTTAGGTACCATAATTACAGTATTGTCTCTGGTAACTACTACTTTCTTATTATTAAAAAATTAAATTCATTTTTGTGAAATGCTTGATCTAAAAGACTTCTCTATTTTTGAAAATCAATCTACATTTGATTTTAAAGGACTTTTAATAAAAATTGCAGGTTATTGGAAGTGGTTTTTGATCAGTTTGGCGATCACTTTTTTTGTTGCTTATCAAGTCAATATTAGAAAAGAAAAAATCTACGGTTTAGATACTTTGATTTCCGTAAAAGAGGAGAACAATCCTTTATTTACCTCTAATACTAGCTTAACTTTTAATTGGGGCGGAGTTTCAGACAAAGTACAAACGGTAACCACTACTTTGCAGTCTCGTTCGCATAACGAATTGGTAGTCGAAAAATTGCAATATTATATTGACTATTTAGTCCAAGGCGAATACAATTTAGTGGATGCTTATGGAGCGGTCCCTTTTCGATTAGAATTAGATAAAAACAAAGGACAGTTGGCAGGAACCCTAATTAGTATCGTGTTTTTGTCGGAGTCGGAATATGAAATTAAAATTCCTTTCGAAGGGTCTTCGGTTGCTTTATTTCATTATGCAAGTAATACCATGTCCAACACCGCTGTAGCCAATGGTGAATTCAAAAAGCGTTACAAAGTTGGAGAAGCGGTACAACTTCCTTTTTTAAACTGGCGTCTTCAAATCAATGAGAATCCTGGATTTTATAAAGGGAATGAGTATTTTGTTCGTTTCAATAATTTTGATAGTACTGTTGCTAATTATCGTGGTATCGGCATCAAGGCCGATGACAAAGGAGGTTCTATTTTGACCTTAAGTCTCCAAGGCACCAATAAAGCGCGATTGGTAAATTATTTGAATGCTACCGTAAAAATGTTGATCAAGAGACAATTGGATAGTAAGAATCAATTTGCGACCAATACTATTGCTTTTATTGACAGTACTTTGGTGTCTATGGAATCGCAATTGAAAGAAACGGGGAATGAATTGAAAGCGTTTAGAAAAGATAAAAATATTATTAATATTGAGGATGGTGGTGCCAAATTTTCGGACAAAATTCTAGAGTACGATGTGCAGAAAGATGAAATTGAACGAAAAATGGCGTATTACAATTCGCTAAAAGCCTATTTGAAAAATAGTGTAGATTATTCAAAGCTTCCCGCACCTTCTGTAGCTGGAATTGAAGATCCTAACATTGTGGTTAATGTTTCTAAATTGATTGCTTTGTCTACACAACGTTCCGAAATGGCTTATGCGGTAAAGAGCGAGAAGATTTTTAAAGATTTTGACAATCAGATGATGGCTGTTAAGAATGTTTTGCTCGAAAATATAGTAACAGCAAAACAATCATTACAATATGATTTGGCTACCATTAACAGTAAAATTGGCATTTCTGAAAATGAGATTAAACAATTGCCCGATGATCAGCAAGAGTTGATTAAAATAAAACGTAAATATGACTTAAATGATAATATTTACAATACCTTTTTACAAAAGCGAACCGAAGCTGATATCGTAAAAGCTGCTAATTTATCTGATATTCGTTTTATTGATCCAGCCAAAGATGTTGGAGGTGGTTTAATTGGTCCCAAGACTTCTGTAAATTATGTTCTGGCTTTCTTTTTAGGATTGTTGATTCCTTTGGTGGTTGTTTTAGTGATTTTCTTCATCAATAATTCTATCCAGAATACCGATGAGATAAATAGTCTCACCAAAATCCCTATCATTGGTGTCATTGGCGTAAATAATGAAAAGTCAGACTTAGCAGTATTTAGAAAGCCTAAATCGGCTTTGTCAGAATCTTTTAGAGCCATTCGCTCCTCATTGCAATTTTTATATAAAAAACAAAATGTTGATGGCGCCAAAACACTTATGATAACCTCTTCAGTAAGTGGCGAGGGGAAAACGTTTTGTTCAATCAATATTGCTACTGTTTTTGCATTAAGCGAGAAAAAGACAGTGATAGTAGGTTTGGATTTGAGAAAACCGAAGTTGTTTGACGAGTTTAATCTTAATAATTCTAGGGGAGTAGTAAATTATTTAATCAATCAAAATGGGTTAGATGAAGTAGTAAACAAAACAGAGATCCCTTATTTAGATGTAATTATATCGGGACCTGTTCCTCCTAATCCTGGGGAACTAATCATCAGCGAACGCATGGGCGATTTAATCGAGGAATTAAAACAACGCTATGATTATATTATCCTTGACACTCCTCCAGTTGGCTTGGTTTCGGATGCATTGGAGTTGGATCAGTTTTGTGATGTCACGTTGTATATTGTGCGACAAAATTTTTCCAAAAAAGATATGATTACGCTATTGAACAATAGGGTGAAACGAGGTGAATTAAAAAACACCAGCATTATAATGAATGGTTTTGAAAACAAAGCGCGATACGGCACCAGTTATGGCTATGGCTACGGTTATGGCTATGGGAATAACTCGTACGCAGCTGGATACCATGAAAAGGAAATTCCGAAAACTAGGATTGAAAAAATATGGGATTGGTTGAAAAAGGAAAGAAAAGTGTAATGAGTGAAACAATTTTAATTACCGGAGGCGCTGGATTTATAGGTTCTAATTTAACGGAGTATTTTTTGTCTAAGAGATACAAAGTGGTTGTTTTGGATAATTTTGCCACGGGACATCGACATAAT
The DNA here is from genome assembly GCF_002017945.1 of Flavobacterium sp. LM5. Classification (NCBI taxonomy): domain Bacteria; kingdom Pseudomonadati; phylum Bacteroidota; class Flavobacteriia; order Flavobacteriales; family Flavobacteriaceae; genus Flavobacterium; species Flavobacterium sp. LM5. Next base: position 1,135,199 of record NZ_MUFX01000001.1, read on the forward strand.
CTTTCGGATTTTGAAAGCGATAGTAATTTTACCTTGATAGAAGGTGATATTCGGAATCCTAGCGATTGTGCTTTGGCGGTACAAAATGTAGATTATGTAATGCATCAAGCAGCGTTGGGTTCTGTGCCGCGGTCCATTGCAGATCCTGTGACTACCAATGAGGTGAATGTTTCAGGTTTTTTAAATATGTTGGTTGCAGCTCGAGACGCTAAAGTAAAACGTTTTGTGTATGCCGCTAGTTCGTCTACTTATGGAGACTCCCAAGGATTGCCTAAAGTGGAAGCTGTGATAGGGAAACCACTTTCTCCTTATGCCATTACGAAATATGTAAATGAATTGTATGCCGAGATTTTTGGAAAAACCTACGGCATTGAAACCATTGGTTTGCGCTATTTTAATGTTTTTGGACGCAAGCAAGATCCTAAAGGAGCTTATGCTGCAGTGATTCCAAAATTTGTGATGCAGTTCATGCAGTTGGAAAGCCCTGTGATTAATGGCGATGGGAACTATTCCAGAGATTTTACCTATATCGACAATGTGATTCAGATGAATGAATTGGCCATGACGACTACCAATCCGGAAGCGATTAATACTGTTTTTAATACCGCTTTTGGGGATCGAAATACGCTGAATGATTTGGTTGGCTATTTGAAATTGTATTTAGGCGAATTAGACGAAAGAATACAAGATGTTGCCATAGCGTATGGCCCTAATCGTGCGGGTGATATTCCCCATTCACTCGCGAGCATTGATAAGGCCAAGCAATTGCTGGGCTATAATCCGAAGTTTTCTTTACAAGAAGGATTAAAAGAAGCCGTACAATGGTATTGGGAGAATCTTGGTGATTAGTAATTAGTGATTAGTAATTAGCGAGGAGTGAAATGTGAGAAGTAAGAAAGATGAAAGAAATGAAATGAAAAAATGAATATATGAAAATTACAAAAATATGTTGCATAGGAGCCGGATATGTTGGAGGGCCAACGATGGCGGTTATAGCACAAAAATGCCCACAAATTCAAGTTACTGTAGTCGATTTAAACCAAGAGCGTATTGCGGCTTGGAATAATGCTGACGTGAATACTATTCCTATTTATGAGCCTGGTTTAGCCGAGATCGTCAAGGAAGCCAGAGGACGTAATTTGTTTTTTTCAACTGAAGTGGAAAAAGCCATTGATGAAGCTCAAATGATTTTTATTTCGGTGAATACCCCTACCAAAACCTATGGTAAAGGAAAAGGGATGGCAGCTGATTTGAAATATATTGAATTGTGTGCTCGCCAGATTGCTAAGATTGCCAAAGACAATAAAATTGTAGTTGAAAAATCGACCTTGCCTGTGCGTACGGCTGAGGCGATAAAAAGTATTCTGGACAATACGGGCAATGGTGTGCAATTTCAAATTTTGTCCAATCCAGAGTTTTTAGCAGAAGGTACTGCCGTGAGCGATCTTTTGCATCCGGATCGCATTTTGATTGGTGGCGATACTACGGCTCAAGGGCAAGAAGCGATTCAAGCTTTGGTAGATGTGTATGCCAATTGGGTGGCACCCGAGAAGATTTTGACCACTAATGTTTGGTCTTCCGAGTTATCGAAATTAACAGCTAATGCCTTTTTAGCGCAACGTATTTCTTCTATCAATGCGATGTCGGAATTGTGTGAAAAAACAGGCGCAGATGTGAACGAGGTGGCTCGAGCGATCGGAATGGATAGTCGTATTGGACCCAAATTTTTGAAAGCCTCAGTAGGGTTTGGAGGATCATGTTTCCAGAAGGATATTTTGAACTTGGTCTATATTGCTAAATCGTATGGTTTGCATGAGGTGGCCGATTATTGGGAGCAAGTGATCATCATGAACGATCATCAGAAAAGACGTTTTTCTAATAAAATAGTGCAAATTTTATATAATACGGTAGCCGGTAAAAAAATCGCGTTTTTAGGTTGGGCCTTCAAGAAAGATACCAATGATACTAGAGAATCTGCCGCTATTTATGTGGCTGACGATTTGATTAATGAAGAGGCTATTATTTCGGTATATGATCCAAAGGTGCCGTTCAAAAAGATGTTAGCTGATTTGGATTACTTAGACTCCAGAACTTCGGAGCAAAATAGTCGTCAGATTGCAGCCGCTTCTTCTGCTTATGAAGCCTGTGAAAACGCACATGCTATAGCGATACTAACAGAATGGGATGAGTTTACAACCTATGACTGGAAAAAAATATATGATAGCATGCAAAAACCTGCTTTTGTTTTCGACGGCCGAAATATTTTAGATGCCGATCAGATGAGAGCCATTGGTTTTGTGTATTGTGGAATTGGGGCGTAGGATTTGGTTGGTTTATTGTTAATAGTTTGTTGTTTGTGGAGTTGTGAGTTGTGAGTTTTGAGATGTGGGTTTTGAGATGTTAGTTTTGAGATGTGTTCACTACACACTAATTGATTTCTATTCGCTTTTTGTAAAATGTAAAATTAAGAATGGCTAAAGCTCATTTTTATTGCTCTTTTTCAAATGAAAGGTAAGGTCTATTTCTATTGAAATTGTTCAAAAAATAGTATTTGATGTTGTTTTGAAGGGGTGGTGTTTTCAAAGTAAGTTGATTTTTTATTGGTCTCAAATAGAGTTTATAACTATGCGCTTTCAGTGCATCTCGCTTTAGCTTCTAAAAATTTTTACACCGCAGATTCGCAGATTTTAAAAAATTAATAATTATAAAAATTTGCGAATCTGCGGTTAAATTATATTCCAACCTTGCAGACTTTAAGTCTGCCAAACCAAATCTATTGACTTTTAGTCCATAGTGGTTTAGTTATAAAATTTAATTGGTTGATCGTTTGATCGCTAATTTGTTTAAGGAGTAATCTGATGGTGTAAAATGTAAAATAATCAGTATTAATTCGGTGATTCCTTGCCGGATGTGGTCTCACTACTTTTAGTGATTTTTTATTTATTTAAAAAGGAATCAAAGGATGTTAGTGTTTCAAAAACAGAAGGTTGTATTCCAGGGCAATGGAGTGCAACCTTTTCCTTTTTTGGCGCTGGTTAATAACTGGTTTTAGCTGTTATGAAATTCTTATATTTGCAGACGCTGGTGTGGAACAGGGATGTTTTGGTTTTAATAAACTAGACGTCTTGAGGACTACCGGCTGCTGCGTTAGGGATTAGAGTGGAAATCCTTTTTGAGGCTTTTTCGGCCTCAAAAAGATTGTAGCGGAAAGCCCGACCCTTGTGGTAACGCCCCAAAAAAAGAAATTGAAGTAGCTTGTTTCTGGTGAGCTACAGCTAAAAAAAATAAAATGGTGGATACAAAAATAAAAATTGCCGTAATAGGGTTAGGCTACGTAGGATTGCCGTTGGCGCGACTTTTTGCTACCAAGTACCAAGTGGTAGGATTTGATATCAATGAAGGGAGAATTGCTGAATTACGTCGGGGTACGGATAGTACTTTAGAGGTGTCGGATGCTGTGCTGCAATCGGTTTTGGTTGCTGATTTTGAGTCCGCTTCAACAGGTTTGCTGTGTTCTAATGTTATGGATGACATTGCGGATTGCACCTATTATATTGTGACGGTTCCTACGCCTGTGGATAAAAATAACCGTCCGGATTTGACTCCTTTGTACAAATCGAGTGCGACCGTTGGACAGGTCCTTAAGCAAGGGGATGTGGTTATTTATGAATCTACTGTTTACCCCGGTGTTACCGAAGAGGAATGTGTGCCTGTATTGGAGCGCGTTTCGGGTTTACGATTCAATGTTGATTTTTTTGCAGGTTATTCGCCCGAACGTATCAATCCTGGGGATAAAGAACATACGGTTGAGAAAATTTTAAAAATCACCTCTGGTTCCACTCCAGAAATTGGACAAAAAGTCGATGCCTTATACCAATCGGTTATTATAGCCGGTACGCATTTGGCCCCGTCTATCAAAGTAGCCGAAGCAGCCAAAGTGATTGAAAATTCCCAAAGAGATATCAATATTGCGTTTGTTAACGAACTGGCTAAAATCTTTAATTTATTAGACATTGATACCAGTGCCGTATTAAAAGCAGCGGGTACCAAGTGGAATTTCTTGCCCTTCAAACCCGGTTTGGTAGGTGGTCATTGCATTGGAGTAGATCCCTATTATTTAGCACAAAAAGCCCAAGAGAAAGGGTATCATCCAGAAATTATTTTGGCTGGACGACGCTTGAATGATAGTATGGGTGAATATGTGGCCTCGCAAGTAGTGAAGTTAATGATCAAAAAAGGGGTGGTGATCAATGGTGCTAGCGTTTTAATGCTGGGCATCACTTTCAAAGAAAATTGCCCTGATGTACGCAATACCAAAATTGTAGATGTCGTTCGTGCCTTTCAAGATTATGGTATTGCCGTAACGATTTACGATCCTTGGGCCAATCCTGCTGAGGTGGCGCACGAGTACAACTTGGTCACTAGTACTGATTTGCCCAAAGTGGCTTTCGATGGTATTGTTTTGGGAGTGGCTCATGAAGCTTTTTTAACTATGGACTATACCGCTTTGCGAAAAGAAAAAAGTGTGTTGTATGATGTGAAAGGGGTGTTGCAAGTGTCTGTTGATGGAAAGTTGTAGGGTGGTGAATAGTGAATAGTAATTAGTAATTAGTGAATAGTGAATGGTCCTTAGTGAGCAGTGAGGATGAAGAGTTAGTTTTCGTTTTGGCCGACCCTAATGTCATTAAGTTAAGGAATAATCAACAATTTGATTGCTGATTTTTGAATAACGATTTTTGATTTCTGATGTGTAAACCATTGAAAAAATTAGTCTTTTTTATTTATTAGCACAAAATCTAAAATCCAGAATCGTTACTCTTTAATCTAAAATCTCTTAACTTAATGACATTGGGGCCGACCCCAAAGGGAGTCAAAAAGAAGACTGTTTAGTTGTATGAGGCCTCGATGGTACTTGGCTCAAAACTAACTACTCGAGGAGATTAACTAGGGTGTGAGTCGTTAGATATTGGCGGGGTTTAACCGCAAAGAACGCAAAGGGTTACGCAAGGTTCGCTTAGGGGTGTTTGCTTTGTGCATTGGTTCTCTTGGTTATGGGTTTTGATGGAGGTTTAACCGCAAAGAACGCAAAGGGTTACGCAAGGTTCGCTAAGGAGTGTTTGCTTTGTGTATTGGTTCTTGGTTATGGGTTTTGATGGAGGTTTAACCACAAAGAACGCCAAGGGTAACGCAAGAGGGTGAGGGTTTGTTGTTGTCAATTATAGGTTGTGGCGTTTAATGCAAAATTAGCAAGGATTAAGAGTTCAACGTTACTACGAATAATCAGTTAACCATTTGTCCAATGAAGCAAATAGTCGATTTAACAGTTCAACGATTAAACAATTCAACAAATAAACGATTCAACTCAAATTAAATATAGAACACTAAAAAAGAAACTAGATAAAAAATGAAAAAAATTGTTATTACAGGAGGAGCGGGGTTTATTGGGTCGCATGTGGTGCGTCGTTTTGTGACGAAATACCCGGAGTATCATATTTTTAATTTAGATGCCTTGACGTATGCTGGGAATCTAGAGAATGTTAAGGATATTGAAAAATCGCCTAATTACACTTTCGTGAAAGGTGATATTACGGATGAGACTTTTATTAACGACTTGTTTGCCAAGCATCAATTTGATGGTGTTTTGCATTTGGCTGCAGAATCTCACGTAGATCGTTCGATTACGGATCCGTTGTCTTTTGTGAAAACCAATGTTTTCGGTACCATGATTTTATTGAATGCTGCTAAAAATCTGTGGAAAGATAATTTTGAAGGGAAACGTTTTTATCATATTTCGACCGATGAGGTGTATGGTACTTTGGGAGCAGAAGGCTTATTCACCGAAACGACCCCTTACGATCCGAATTCTCCTTATTCGGCTTCTAAAGCGAGTTCGGATCACTTTGTGCGTGCGTATGGCGAAACCTATGGCTTGCCGTATGTATTGACCAATTGTTCTAATAACTACGGCCCCTATCATTTTCCTGAAAAATTGATTCCACTTTTTATTAATAATATAATTAATAATAAGCCCTTGCCTGTCTATGGCGATGGGAATTATACCCGTGATTGGTTGTTCGTGAAAGATCACGCTGTAGCTATTGATTTGGTGTTTCATCAGGGAAAAAATCACGAGACCTACAATATCGGTGGCTTTAATGAATGGAAAAATATCGACTTGGTAAAAGTACTTTGCCAATTAATGGATCAAAAACTGGGTCGCCCAGAAGGGATGTCTCAGGCCTTGATCACTTATGTTAAAGATCGCCCAGGACACGATTTACGTTACGCTATCGATGCCAATAAAATCAATCAAGAATTGGGTTGGAAGCCGTCGGTTACTTTTGAAGAAGGTTTAGAACAAACTATCGATTGGTATTTGAGCAATCAAGAGTGGTTGAATAGCGTGACTTCGGGGGCGTATGCTTCGTATTATGAAAATCAGTATTTGTAGGTAGTTGTGAGGGGTGTGAGTTGTCTGGGTTGTGAGTTGTGTGGTAAAGTTTTCGTTTTGCCCCAATCAAATGGGGAAGTTAGAAATTAGAGATTAAAAGTATTGAAAGGGAACAGAAAAAAAGACTTATTGACTTGCCAAAGCTGCACACCACGTCAGTTCGAGTGTTTTTAGGAAAATGCGGTAGCCTTTTCTTAAAAATGTATCGAGAACGTTTGGGTGCACGAAAGGTTCTCGATACATTTTCTATACCTTGCTGTCGCAGTGCATAGAAAACACTCGAACTAACCGATAGGTGTTGAGGGCGTTTAGGTGCAGCGTCGTTCTCGATACATTTTAATCGCCTTCGCTATCGCGTGGCAATTAAAACACTCGAACTGACGTCTCGATATGATTTAAAAGGCTGTCGCATTTCAAATTTACTCGAACTGAAGAAGAGGGAGGTATTGAGAGTATTTGGGAGCAGAGAAAGTTGGTTATGAGTCTTGAACTTAAGTTCAGTATGTAGTATGAATGACCTTAAAACTGAAAATAAAAAACAATATACTACAAACCAAAAACAATAAACAATTTTTCAGATGAACTGGTACGTACTCTATACAAAGCCCAAATGGGAGAAGAAAGTAGCTGATAAGCTAGTGGGGATGGGTATCGTTGCCTATTGCCCGACGGTAGTGAAGGTGCAACAATGGAGCGATCGCAAAAAGAAAGTGGAAGTGCCGCTGTTTTCCTCCTACGTCTTTGTACAGTTGGAGGAGAAAGATCGAAATGCCGTTTTTGCAGTAGTGGGGGTGCTACGCTATTTGTTTTGGTTAGGTAAACCGGCCATCGTTAGAGATCTGGAGATGCAATCGTTACAACATTGGTTGTCGGGTCCCGAGGACTTTGATGTCGAAGTGGCTGCTTGGCAGCCCGGAGATCGCATAGTACTCGAACAAGGGATGTTCAAAGATCAAGTGGCCATAGTACAAGAAGTGAAGCATAGTAGTTATGTGTTAGTCTTGGAGGCTTTGGAATGTGTGTTGAGGGTGGAGAGAAAAAGGGGGGAGGGTTTAACTGTTTAATCGTTTATTCGTGTAATCGGTTAACTGTTTAATTGTTTAATTGTAAGCTGTTAATTGGTTGTAAAGTTAGATGATTAAACAGTTCACCAATAATTAAGGTAATCAATTAAATAATTAAACAATTAAACGATTCAACCGTAAATCAGTTAACGAATTAACCTTTAAGTCAATAAAAAAAACACGAATTTAAGTTTTAAATAAGCCTACAATTCTTGTTTATTTGTCTTAAATTCGCAAAAAATTTAAATAGGGAGTCTTGTATGGGACTCACAGTGGCGAAGCCGTGGAAGGAAGTGAGAAGTGAGAGGTTAGAAGTGAAAAGTGAGAAGTGAGAGGTGAAATGGGGGATATCATGTCAAAGGCTACATCTGAACGCTGAAATGTAAAGTCGAGCGTAGTCGAGACTTTAACCGACAACCGACAACCGACAACCGACAACCGACAACCGACAACCGACAACCGACAACCGACAACCGACAACCGACAACCGACAACCGACAACCGACAACCGACAACCGACAACCGACAACCGACAACCGACAACCGACAACCGACAACCGACAACTAAAAAAATGAAAGTAGGAATCACCTTTAGTGCCTTTGATTTATTACACGCTGGGCACATTAAAATGTTAGAAGAAGCCAAGCGACAATGTGATTATTTAATTGTGGGTTTGCAAACGGATCCCACTTTAGACCGACCAGAAAAGAATCGACCTGTGCAGACTGTAGTGGAACGATACATTCAATTGAAAGGCTGTCGCTTTGTGGATGAAATTGTGCCTTATGCTACGGAACAAGATTTGGAAGATATTTTATGTTCCTTTAAAATTGATGTTCGTATAGTAGGCGATGAATATAGAGAACAAAATTTTACGGGCCGTATGTATTGCGAAGCTAAAGGAATTGAATTGTATTTCAACACCAGAGACCATCGATTTTCGAGTTCAGGGTTAAGGAAAGTTGTGGTAGAAAAAGAAAAAAAATAATTATATGTTTAATAATAAAGTACTTTTAATAACTGGTGGTACAGGCTCTTTCGGGAATGCCGTATTGAATCGATTCTTGCATACCAGTCACTTCAGTGAAATTCGTATTTTTTCTCGTGATGAGAAAAAACAAGAGGACATGCGCATTCAATTGAAGAATGAAAAATTAAAATTTTACATAGGAGATGTTCGTGATTATGCTAGTGTAGAGCGTGCTATGCGAGGCGTAGATTATGTCTTCCATGCGGCTGCCTTGAAACAAGTGCCTTCTTGTGAATTTTTCCCTATGGAGGCGACCAAAACCAATGTGTTAGGAACACAAAACGTGATTGATGCGGCAGTAGCCCATCAGGTACAAAAAGTGATTTGTTTGAGTACCGACAAAGCTGCTTATCCAATTAATGCAATGGGAATTTCGAAAGCCTTAATGGAAAAAGTGGCCGTAGCAGCCTCTCGGAATGCTAATCAAACCACTGTTTGTTTGACCCGTTATGGGAATGTGATGGCTTCGCGTGGGTCTGTGATTCCACTATTTGTGAAGCAGATTCAAGCAGGCCAACCTTTGACAATTACCGATCCGAACATGACCCGTTTTTTGATGTCGCTTGATGAGGCGGTGGAGTTGGTATTGTTTGCTTTCGAACACGGAAACCCAGGGGATTTGTTTGTGAATAAAGCGCCTGCTGGAACCATACGCGATTTGGCAGAAGCGTTGATGCGTTTGTGTCAATCGGAAGTTACAGTGAAAATTATTGGCACACGACACGGAGAGAAGTTATACGAAACGTTGTGTACCCGAGAGGAAATGATGAAAGCAGAGGATATGGGGGATTTCTACCGTATCCCAGCTGATAATAGAGATTTGAATTACAATCAGTATTTCACAGAAGGGGAAGTGGATATGTCGAAGATAGAGGATTACCATTCTCATAATACTGAACAAATGGATGTTGAGGGGATGGTGCAACTGCTACGCAACTTACCGTTTATTCGAAAAGAAGTGCTGGGTGAGGAGATAGATCAGTTGTTGGTCTAAGTAGCTGCTGTGAAGTTAGCACGCAGATTTCGCAGATTGGTGCAGATGTTGAGTGTTTTTATGTGTTGTGTGTTGTGTGTGATGGAACGCGGATGAAGCGGTTCTTTTAAAGTGGCACGCAGATTTCGCAGATGGACTCAGATATTTTTTGTGTGTTGTGTGTGTGATGGAATGCGGATGAGGCGGATGGAGCGGGTTTACACGGATTTTTTTAATAGCACTCAGATATTGCAGATTGTAGCAGATTTGTTTGTTTTGGAACGCGGATGAGGCGGTTAAAGTGGAGTTTGGTTGATTTTTTAAGAAGCGCGCACCTTTCGCAGATGGGCGCAGTTTTTTTAAAAATAGAGGGAACGGATAGAAGTGATTAATTGTACTATTTTAAATTATATATGAGTACTAAGATAGCGCCTGTTTTAATAAAAGGGAATGTTCATAGTGATCAAAGAGGACAGTTGTTTTATAACAATGATTTTAATGCACTAGGGATCAAGCGAATTTATTATATTCAGAATACAGATACAGAATTTGTTCGTGGATGGCAGGGACATAAAATTGAGCAACGCTGGTTTTCAGTTGTTCAAGGTGCTTTTAAAATTGTACTTATTGCTATTGACAATTGGGATACTCCTTCAACTAATTTCAAACAGTTTGAGTTTCATTTAGATGCTCAAAAAATGGATGTTTTACACGTGCCTCCTGGATACGTTTCCAGCATCCAATCACAAGAAAAATCTTCAAAATTATTAGTGATGTCCGATTATTTATTAGGCGAGATTCAAGATGAATATCGATTTGATGGTAGTTATTTTCAAGAGCCAAGGCATAAGAGAGAAGAGCCAAGACAAAAGTGAGAAGAGCTAAGGCAGAAGTGAGAAGAGGCAAAAGTAAAAAGAGCCAAGGCAAAAGTGAAAAGAGTCAAGACAAAAGTGAGAAGAGCCAAGGTGAAAGTAAAAAGAGGTAAGTAGGTAATCAATTTATCAACTGGAACTTTTCTGAAGAGGCTTTGGGTTTTTTGTGGAAATTGTATTATGATGTTCAGAAGATAAGTGCTGAAAACATTGAAAAGGTCGGAGAAAGAATTACCCAAAATCAACGAAAAATACTAGAATGTATTCAACATAATCCCTATTGCTCTGCTAAGGAAATGGCGGTATTCGTTGGGATTTCCTCACGTAAAATTGAGGGTAATTTAAAAAAGCTTAAAGCATCCAATATGCTAGAACGTGTTGGAAGAACAAAAGGCGGTTATTGGAATATTATTAAGACAGATATATGATTAAAATAGGAATTACTGGACAAGAAGGTTTTGTCGGGACGCATTTATACAATACGATTGGACTTTTTTCTGAGGAATTTGAAAGGGTCCCATACGATATCAGTTTTTTTAAAACCGACGATTTGTTGGATCGTTTTGTGGAACAATGTGATGTTATAGTGCATTTGGCAGCGATGAATCGTCATAATGACCCGCAGGTTTTGTATGATACTAATGTGGGATTAGTAGAAACTTTAATAGCAGCGCTTCAAAGGACAGGTTCGAAACCACATGTTATGTTGTCCTCTTCCTCGCAAGAAGAACGTGATAATTTGTATGGCAAGTCCAAAAAAGTTGGAAGGGAGCTTTTAATGCAATGGGCAAATGAATCTGGAGCACCCTTTACGGGCTTGATTATACCCAACGTGTTTGGTCCCTTTGGACATCCTTATTACAATTCTGTCATTGCTACTTTTTCACATCAAATATCGCACGGAGAAACACCACAAATCCAAGTGGATGGTGAATTGAATCTAATATATGTAGGGGAGTTGGTCAGCGAAATTCTTCGAAAAATCAGAGAAAGTAAAACGACTCCCGCTTATGTAGTGCCCCATACACATACAGCCAAAGTATCGGAATTGCTGTCATTGCTACAAGGCTATAAAAGCTTGTACCAAGACAAAGGAGAAATCCCAACTTTACATTCCAAATTTGAATTGAATCTGTTCAATACGTATCGTTGTTATATGGATATTCAGAATCATTTTCCAGTAAAGTTTGTACAGCATACCGATCCTAGAGGGGCTTTCGTAGAAATTATTCGATTGGGAGTCGGAGGTCAGGTGTCTTTCTCCACTACTGTTCCAGGTATCACGAGAGGAAATCACTACCACACTCGAAAAATCGAGCGTTTTGCGGTGATCAAAGGTAAAGCCTTGATTCAATTGCGTCGTATTGGCACGGATGAGGTGTTGGATTTTTACTTGGACGGTGAGGAGCCGGCTTATGTCGATATGCCAATTTGGTACACCCACAACATCAAGAATATAGGAGACGAGGTATTGTATACTAATTTTTGGATCAATGAGTTTTATGATCCGGAGGATGGGGATACGTATTTTGAGAATGTTTAGAAATTTGTTTTGCTTGTTTTTTGGTCACTCAGATTTTAAGGATTGAAAAGATTTTTTATGGAAGTGAATGACATAACTTATAAAATTAGAGGGTGTATTTTTAAGGTATATAATACTCTTGGTCCGGGATTATTGGAATCTGTGTATGAGGCAGCTTTAATGCATGAGTTTCAAAAAAAGGTGTTCGGGCACAAAATCAAGTAGCCTTACCTGTTTTGTATGACGATGTAGTTTTGGAAATTGCTTTTCGGATAGACATTTTAGTAGAAGATTCTATTATCATAGAACTAAAATCGGTTGAGGAGTTTTCTAAGGTTCATTATAAACAGTTATTGACCTATCTTAAATTAGCCAATAAGGAAATTGGAATTCTTGTTAATTTCAATTCGGATGATATAAATGAAAACACAAAAAGGATTATTAACAACTATTATCAGGATTAATAAATATTTCCCAGTGCGTAAATTCCTTTATATCCTTTTAATCTGCGTGCTGTAACTTGTTTGTAAATTAAAAATAAATTATGAATGCATTTTTTCTATAAATGGAAGAATTTGCGTGAAAAAAATACATATGAAATCAAAACTAAAAGTGATGACGGTCGTAGGAACCCGACCAGAAATTATACGATTATCAAGAGTATTATCCGCCTTAGATGCTTCTGAAGCCATAGAACATGTGATTGTACATACAGGACAGAATTATGATTATGAGTTGAATCAAATCTTTTTTGAGGATTTGGGATTGCGCAAGCCGGATTATTTTTTAGAGGCTGCGGGTGCAACGGCTACGGAGACGGTGGGGAATATTTTGATTAAAATTGACCCATTGTTAGCGGAAGTGCAACCGGATGCCTTTTTGGTGTTGGGGGATACCAACTCTTGTTTGTGTGCGATTCCTGCTAAAAAGCGCCATATTCCTATTTTCCATATGGAAGCGGGGAATCGTTGTTTTGACCAAAGGGTGCCAGAAGAAACCAATCGCAAGATTGTGGATCACGTTTCGGATGTGAATTTAACCTATAGTGATATTGCTAGAGAATATTTGTTGCGCGAAGGCCTGCCAGCCGACCGAATCATTAAAACGGGTTCGCCTATGTTTGAGGTATTGCATCATTATTTGCCACAAATTGAAGCGTCGAAGGTGTTGGAGAAATTAGACTTAGAAGAAAGAAAGTTCTTTGTAGTTTCGGCACATCGAGAAGAAAATATCAATTCTGAGAAAAATTTTATGGGCTTGATGACGGCTTTGAATGCCATTGCGGATACCTATAAAATGCCTATTATCGTTTCTACGCATCCACGTACCCGTAATATGATTGAAAAAATGAAGGTGGAAGTTCGACCTGAGATACAATTCTTAAAACCGCTAGGGTTTCATGATTACAATGCTTTGCAAATGCGTTCTTATGCTGTGTTGTCTGATAGTGGTACCATTTCGGAAGAATCTTCTATTTTGAATTTTAGAGCCTTGAATATCCGTCAAGCCCACGAACGTCCTGAAGCTATGGAAGAAGCATCGGTAATGATGGTAGGTTTGAGTCCCGAGCGCATCTTGCAAGGTTTGTTGCAAGTACAAACCCAAAACATAGATGGAGAACGTAATTTTAGAAAAGTAGCCGATTATTCGATGCCGAATGTTTCCGAAAAAATGGTACGTATTATTTTGAGTTATACGGACTATGTGAAACGTGTGGTTTGGAGTGACACATTCTAGATTGGATTTTATGAAAGTAGTAATGATTAATTCGGTTTCTGGTTATGGCAGCACAGGTTCTATCTGTGTAGATATTGCTTTGGAATTGGAGCGTCAAGGTCATGAATGTTTTATTGCGTACGGTCAGGTTTCGCGGGGGTATCAAAATGAATTCAAAATAGGTACCAAACTAGAAAATCATTTGCACAATGTAGGTTCAAGATTGTTTGGTAAGCAAGGGTATTTTACAAAAAGAGGCACAAAGAAATTAGTTGATTTTTTACGTTCTTACAATCCAGATGTTATACATCTTCATAATTTACATGGTAACTATTTGAATTTAGAAATTTTATTTAAATACCTTATTGAAGTGCAAAAACCTGTTGTCTGGACACTTCATGATTGTTGGGCTTTTACTGGTAAATGTGCGCATTACACAGATGTAAATTGCTACAAGTGGGAAACACAATGCAAGCAGTGTCCGCAGTTAGCTAGTTATCCACCAAGTTTGTTTTTTGACTATTCCAAAGAAATGTTTAATGATAAAAAGAAATGGTTAATAGGTTTACAAAATCTTCAAGTTATTACCGTTTCACATTGGCTTAATCAAGAAGCTTCGCGTTCTTTCTTAAAAAAATATCCAATTAGTACCATTTACAATTGGGTTGAGCACAGTATCTTTAAAGAAAGCAGGAATGATGATTTTATTAAAAAGTATAGTATAGATTGTTCGAAATTCACAATTATTCTGGTAAGTGCTAGCTGGCATGCTCAAGATGTAAAATGGCAAGATGCCCTCAAATTAGCGCAAATCATCGATAGTGATTCACAAATAATTTTAGTCGGAAATGTGGCGTCTCCCAATTTGGTGCCGAAAAATTGTATTCATATCGATTATTTACATGGTAACGAAGAACTCGCTATAGCCTATTCGGTTGCCGATGTTTACGTTCATCTCTCTACTGAAGATACCTTTGGTAAAGTTATCGCAGAAGCGATGAGTTGCGGCACACCAGCCATAGTTTATGATGCAACGGCTTGTCCTGAGCTAGTAGATGAAGGTTGTGGTTACGTTGTCGAAAAGCGCAATATTGAACAAGTTAACGCTTCTTTACTAAAAGTGAAAGCCCATACTAAGAAGTTCTATTCTCAGAGCTGTGTTGATAAGGTAACGCAGGATTTTGACTTAAAAACTAATGTAGAAAACACGATTTTACATTATAAAAAAGGTATGAGTTATGGTAACTAATCTTTTCGTTATATTACTTATTCTAATCATAGGTTTTCATTATTCTAGAAAGAATGATTGTAATAATTATTTAAATCGGAAAAAATACATTTGGGTGATTTGCTTTATTTTAATCTTACAGTCTGGATTGCGAAATGTAGCTGTTGGGGCTGATACTTATGCGTATTTTAATTCTTTCGAAAATTCAAAAAATCAGTCTTGGGATGATGTTTGGGAAATTGTAAGCGAATATTATAAATATGACATTGGTAAAGATCCAGGTTTTCCAGTTTTTGAAAAGTTTTGTTCTACTATTAGCGATAGCTATCAAATTTTTTTGGTTATAATAGCAATATTGTTCTTTGTTTCTTTAGGTAATTTTATACTAAAGAATACTACTAAGCTTCAAGATGTAATTTTAGCTTTTGTAATCTATTCCGTTTTATTTTACGGTTTTTTTTCCATTACTGGACATAGGCAAACTTTAGCTACAGCTTTAACTTTGTTAAGTTTTGAATTCATTAAAAAAAGGAAAATTATTCCTTTTTTAATTGTAATTCTAATCGCATCAACACTTCACAAATCTAGTTTGATTTTTATTCTTTTTTATTTTGTTTGTAGAATAAAAAAACCAAAGATTATTTTTATTTCAACATTGCTATTATTTCCATTGTTTATGAGTACCAGAGATTTGCTTGCTGCCTTTTTCCAATCCATTAGTGGTTATGAAGGTTATGATCAATTTGAAGGTGCGGGGACATTCACATTTTCTGCTATCTTTTTGTTAATTTGTATTACTGCTTTGATACGACAAAAAATTTTGTTAAAAAGTAATAGTAATACTCAAAATTACTTCAATGCTTTTGCCTTGGCATTGTTGTTTTTACCCTTGACTTGGATAAATCCATCAATGATGCGCGTTGTGCAGTATTTCTCCATTTTCATGCTAATATTCGTGCCTGAAATTATAAGGTCTTTTGAATTCTATTCTGAAGATATACATCAAAGAGTAAGAATTGTTACCTTATTTGTTTTGATTTTACTATTTCTAAAAAGTAGTCAGAATGGAGAGCCGTATAGTTTTTTTTGGGAGGAAGTAAAACTTGGTAAACATTATGAGTAATATAAAATACATAGTATTTTATCATTGTTTTGAACCCAAGTTGAAGAAAAACTTCAGTTTAGCTGGAACTAACAAAATTGATTATGTGGAAAAAGTATTAAACAGAGATTTAAACTTAGAGGTAGAACTGATTTAGATTGTTGCGTTTTTGAGAAGCAAAATCATTTTACAAGATAATAAAAAGACACAGCAGTATTACAATGCATTTGCAATAGCTTTACTTTTTATACCCTTAGCCTGGGTAAATCCATCTGTAATGAGTGTTGTTCAGTATTTCTCTATTTTTATGTTGATTTTTGTTCCGGAAATAATCTATTCTTGTCAAGCAGTTTCCTCAAGGATAAAAAGAGACCTTGCAGTTTTTCTATCATTGTATTGATTGCTTTATTTCTAAAATCAAATTGGAATAGTCCTAATGTTTATAGTTTTTTTGGGAAGAAGTTCAATTCAAATTTATATTTAATGAATAATAAGGTAAAGGTTTTACAGGTGGTTTTCGGTATGCATTATGGAGGTACCGAAGCATTTATTTTAAATACTTGGAATTATATCGATAAAGACAACTTTTCATTTGATTATCTTTATTTTACAAAGCAAGAATGTCCTAGGGATTATGAACTTCTTTCAAATAGATCAATAATATATAGAGTTGTAGAGCCTAAATTTTTAAATCAAATAAATTTTACATATCAAATTTTTAAAGTTATTAATAAAAATAAGATAGGTATTATTCATTCGCATGTTAATGAATTAAATAGTTTGGTATGTTTTGCAGCTTATCTAGCAGGAGCTAAAGTAAGAATATCGCATATGCATTTTCCATTTGATTATTATAATTTAGGTTTTATAAAAAAGTTATATAGACAATTTCAGGTAAAATTTATTGAATTGTTTTCTACAAACATACTTTATTGTAGCAAACCTACTTTTGATACCTATAATTTCAAGGCAAAAATATTCTCTAAGTCTAAACTTTTAAATAATACAATTGATATAAAAAAATTCTCTGATGAAAGTTTTGACTTAAATAAAATTCGTTCAGAATTTGCTATACCTAATGGTTATAAAGTAATAGCAAATATTTCAAGATTCGATAAGAGTAAAAATCAAAAATTTATAGTAGAGGTATTCAAAGAAATGTTGCAAATTGACGACAAATTAATTCTTTTGTTGGGTGGCGATGGTATCTTGAAATCTGAAATTGAATCTTTTGTTACCTTGAATCATTTAAATGATAATGTTAAATTTATAGGAATCAGAAGTGATGTTGAAAAAATTTTAAAAATAACTGATTTGTATCTTTTTCCATCAATAGAAGAAGGATTTGGCATAGTTGTATTAGAATGTCAAGCAGCAAATGTAAAAATAATTTGTTCCACGGGAGTACCTAAATCAACTGATGTAAGTTTAGGTTTGGTTCATTACTTAGACCTGAATTTAGGTAAAAAATATTGGGCTGATTTTTCGTATAAATATTTGAAAACTGCAAAATACAAAAATACAGAAAATATTATTTTAGATAAGTTTGAAAATGCTGGTTATGGTGCGTTTAATCAAACCAAAATAATTGAAAAAATATATTTAAATGAAAAAAAATAAAATACATTATTTATGTTTTTATGCTGAGATGAACTCGGATTATACTTTTTTTCCATCAGCGATTCCAAAAATTGAATATTTGGTAGAAGTTTTAAAATTAGATTTTTCAGTACAGGTAGTTTCTTGTGTTAAATTATCAAAATTGGGGTTCAAAAAATCAAGAAGAAAAGTTGTAGATGATAAGGAAGCTCATTTGTATTTTTCAACTTTTAATTCAAGATTTTCATTTATCAATAAGTTAGAAATCTTATTAAGATGGTTTCAAATAATTTACTATGTGTTTTTCAAAATTAAGAAAGGAGAAAAGCTTTTGATTTATCATTCTCTTTTTTACTATAAAATATTTAACGCTTTAATATGGTTTATTAAAGTTGATACGATACTACAAGTGGAAGAACTCTATCATGCTGTTACGCCAGGATTATTACATTTGGAAGCTGATGAAAATAGATATGTCTTAAAGTTTAGAAAACTACTTTTAGTTAGTGATTTATTAGAAAGCAAATTCAAGAATTTTAATAATCGAACAATAGTGTGCTATGGTGATTATAGATCACTTGACTTTTCTCCATTTAAAAAACACACTTCTCCGGTAATAGAGAATGTAAATGTAGTTTATGCAGGTGTTATAGAATCCTCGAGAAATGCAGTTTTTTTTGCTTTAGAAGTGATAAAATTACTGCCTAATAATTATTTTCTTAATATTGCAGGTTTTGGAAACAACGAAGATGTAAAGAAACTACTTTCAGAAATAAATATTATTAATCAAGGAAAAGAAAGGGTTAAATATTTAGGTTATTTGACGGGTTCCGAATATTCAAATTTATTATTAAAATGTGATATTGGACTAAGCTGTCATCAATACAGAGATGACGAGTTAATTTCTGCAGACAATTCTTTTCCTTCGAAGATAATAGTTTATTTAAAACATCGATTGGTTATAGTTTCAAATAAAATTAACTGTGTAATTAATTCTGAAGTTGGACAACATATTACTTTTTTCAATAGTACACCAAGAGATGCTTCAGATGCAATTTTAAATGTTGAGATTAATGAAAATTTGGATTCAGTTATTAGTGGACTTGATTATAAATTTAAAAAAGAATTTGTTGTATTTTTAAACCAGCGGTATAATGATAAATGTTAAAAATAAATTTCCAGCTTTAACTGATGTTCCAGTTCTACTAATGATTTTTGTTAGACCAGAGAAGTTGGTCGAGTCGTTCGCTGCAATAAAAAATGCGCGTCCTAGTAAATTATTAATTGTCTCTGACGGACCAAGAAATTCACATCCAACAGATAGAATGTTGAATGATGAATGCAAAGAAATGGTTAAGGATATTGATTGGGAGTGCGAAGTTTTTCATCAATATTCAGAAATTAATAGAGGTATGTATGTGACTGCATACAATGCATTTAAATGGGCTTTTTCATTAGTCGACAGATTGATTTTTATTGAAGATGATGTAGTTCCTAATTTTAGTTTTTTTAAGTTTTGCGAAGAAATGCTTAATAAATATGAAAATGATTTTCGTATTCATACTATTGGAGGATTGAATCATGAGGGAATTTATTTTCCACCTACAGCAGATTATTTTTTTTCTAAAGCTGGTTCAATATGGGGTTTCGCACTATGGAAAAGAACATATGAATTATTTGAGTATGATCTAAAGTTTAATGAAGATCTATATCATAAAAAATTGCTTTTAGAGTCTTTTCATAAATCTCATAGGAGACATGTAAAAAAGTCTATAGAATTAAAGCGTCAGAATTTTTTAAAGAATGAAGAAATGGGCGATTTTGAGCTTATAAATGCGGCATCTTTTTTTCTTAGTAGCGGATTAATGATTATACCTAAGTATAATCTTGTATCTTGTCATGGAATTTCAGAAAATGCAGGGCATAATGTTAATCATCCTCTAAAGTTGCCTAAATCAATTCGAAGATTGTTTAATATGAAAACGTATGAATTACAATTTCCATTGAAGCATCCCAATTATATGATTGCTGACAGCGAATATGAAAAGTTAGTGTATAAAATAATGGGTAATAGTAGATTTATTCGTTTTTTACGCACAATAGAAGGAATATTGAGAAGAATATTTTACGGATTTATTTTAAGAAAATAATAAAAATATGATACCAGTCACCAAGCCGTTTCTTCCTCCACAGGAAGTATATGCAAAATATTTGACAGGAATTTGGCAACGCAATTGGTTAACCAATATGGGACCATTGGCAAATGAGCTAGAAATGAGATTAAAAGAACATTTAAAAGTAGAACATTTGTTATTTGTAACCAATGGTACTGTTGCTCTACAAATGGCTATAAAGGCATTGGATTTAAAAGGAGAAATCATTACTACTCCTTTTTCTTTCATTGCAACAACTAGTAGCATTGTATGGGAGGGTTGTCAACCAGTTTTTGTTGATATAAATGAGAAGTCTCTTAATATTGATGTAACAAAAATTGAAGCTGCGATTACTGATAAAACTTCTGCCATTTTAAGCACACATGTATATGGTAATCCTTGTGATGTTATTGAGATAGAAAGAATAGCAAAAAAACATAATCTAAAAGTTATTTATGATGGTGCTCATGCATTTGGTGTTGAGGTAAATGGTAAGTCTATATTTGAATATGGTGATATATCTACCTGTAGTTTACATGCTACTAAATTATATCATTCTGTAGAAGGTGGTTTAGTTTTTTCTAATAATGCTACTTTGCTTAAAAAATTGGCTTACATTCGAAATTTTGGTTTTAATGGTCCAGAAGCATTTGCGGAATTGGGGATTAATGGTAAAAACTCTGAATTTCATGCAGCAATGGGTTTAGCTAATTTAAATTATATTAAAGAGATAGATCAAAAGCGAAAGGAATTGAGTCTGCGTTATGATGAGAAGTTAAAAACATTAAAGGCAAGACGACCAATTTGGCATATTAATTCTGAAAATAATTTTTCCTATTATCCAATAGTTTTTGAAAGTGAGGAATTGATGTTGAAATGTATGGAATATTTAAAGGCCAATGAAATATTTTCTCGAAGGTATTTTTATCCTTCGTTAGCTAATACTTTGCCCTATCTTCAACCATTAAATTTTGAAATTACCGATAAAGTAGCTAGGTGTGTTTTATGTTTACCGTTATACGTTGATTTGTCTATAGAAGAAGTTGATTTGATTTGTAGACTGCTATTAAGAATTCAAAATAATTAAAAATATGTTAATAATCGGGCAAAAGGTTTAGCAAAAGAAGTTTTGGAAGTTTTTTATCAATTGGGTCAATTAGAAGGCTTATCGTTTTACGATGATGTTAATAAGGATATTGGAGAATTTTTATATGATAAATTTGCAATTTTGAAGACTGAAACGGAAGTAAAAGAGTATTTCATTAAATATGGAAATAGATTTACAATTGGAGTTGGAAACCCACATCTAAGATATAAATTATATAATAAATTTAGAAATTTAGGAGGTGATTTTACATCAATTGTAAGTCCATTGGCAGAGATTGGACATTTTGGAAATAACATAGGAGAAGGTTCAAATATTATGACAGGAACTATTATTACAAATGATATTTTTATAGGAAAAGGTTCTTTGATAAATTTGTCTTGTACAATTGGCCACGATTCAATAATACATGAATTTGTAGAATTATGTCCAGATGTAAATATTTCCGGAAATTGTACGATTGGAGCTTATACATTTGTTGGAACTAATTCTGTAGTATTGCCAAATGTCAAAATAGGAAAAAATGTTGTAATTGGAGCAGGATCTATAGTTACTAAAGATATTCCTGATAATTGTATGGCATTAGGAATACCAGCAAAAATTATTAAGGAATTAACTCCATTAAGTTTTTAAAATTAGAAAACATCATTTTTTTTTAAAATATTTGTAATTTTTTAGATAAAACTGATTCTTCATTCTAAATAAAATTAAATAAAGCGATTACTGTTATTTTACATTTAAATAATTTAATTTATATCATTTGAATTCAAATTCTCAAATCAAAAAAGGCGCTTTATTATCCTATGCTGCTATTGTGTTCAATATTATAGCAGGGTTTGTATATACTCCTTGGATGGTGAGTCAAATTGGTAAATCAGACTATGGTTTGTATATTTTGGTAACAGCATTTTTAACCTATTTTGTTATGGACTTTGGTTTGGGTCAAACTATTGCAAGATTCATAACGAATTATAAGGTTAAAAATGAAATTGAGAAAATCAATCAACTTTTGGGTTTGACTACTCGATTTTATTTGTTTATCAATCTCCTAATCTTTATTATTTTAATTGGGGCTTATTTTTTTATAGAAAACATTTTTTTAGAATTAACTCCAGTTGAAATTGAAAAATTTAAAGTCGTTTACCTTATTGCTGGTGGCTTCAGTTTGCTTTCTTTTCCTTTTTTACCATTAGATGGCGTGTTGATTGCCTATGAGAAATTTGTAGTTTTAAAGCTATGTGATGTTATTAGCAAAGTTTCTATAATCGTTCTTATGGTCATAGCTTTACTTATGGGCTATAAGTTGTATGCATTAGTCGCTATAAATGCCCTAGTAGGAATTGTTGTTATAGTGATAAAACTTATTGTTATAAAAAAATCACTACCACTAAGACCTAATTTTAAATTTAGAAGCAAACCTTTACTGAAAGAATTGTTTAAATTTTCTTTCTGGATTTCTGTTATTGGTATAGCGCAGAGGTTATTAATAAATATAGCTCCTTTAGTTTTAGGAATTGTATCTGGTACTGAAGCAATAGCGATATTTTCTATAGGGGTAATAATTGAAGGCTATACATGGACTTTTGCTCATGCTTTAAACGGCTTATTTCTCTCCAAAGTATCGCAATTAAATTTGGAAGAAAATAATCTAAAAGAGATTACCAACTTGATGATTCGAGTGGGAAGAATTCAATTAATTGTAATGGGATTATTACTTATTGGTTTGATTGCTTTGGGGCAAGAATTCATAATTTTGTGGATGGGTGAAAGTTTTACAGCTTCGTATTTGGTTGTTGTTTTACTTATTACACCGGGTTTCATTTCTCTCACGCAGGAAATTGCGTATACTTATTTGTTTGTTATCAATGAATTAAAATATCGAGCGCTATTATTTTTATCTGGTGCAGTTGTTAGCTTGATTATTTCTTTTTTGTTAGCTCCAACGTTAGGCGCTTTGGGGTGTGCTATAGGGATTTTTACTGCTACTTTTGGATTTCATGTATTAGGAATGAACTATATCTATTGGAAAAAAGTTAAATTAAACATTCCGCGCTTTTTTAAAGAATGTTTCGGTAATTTACTCCTGCCACTTATTTTGACACTTTTATTTGGTTTTTTTCTCTCGTACAGTTTTACTTCAACCAATTTTTTACTATTCGTTCTTAAGGCAGTAACTTTAGTACTTTTTTATATGATATCATTATGGTTTCTAGGATTAAATAAAGATGAAAAAGAATTGTTTACACAGCCAGTGCTCAAAGTAATGAATAAATTTAAAAGAAACTAATATGCCATTACTAAGCGTTATCGTTCCCGTATATAAAGTAGAAGACTATTTACATCAATGTGTTAATAGTGTTCTTAATCAACATTTCAAGGATATAGAAATTATATTAGTAGATGATGGTTCGCCTGATAGTTGTCCGGCAATTTGCGATGAGTTCGCAAAAAAAGATGGCAGAGTCAAGGTCATTCACAAAGTAAACGGGGGGGCATCTGATGCTCGTAATGAAGGTATGAAAAGTGCAAATGGAGAATACCTGATATTTTTAGACAGCGATGATTACTGGAAAGATTATGACTTTTTAGATGGTTTAGCTAGAGTGATTTTACATGAAAAAGGAGTTGAGGTTATTAATTTTGGTTTTGTAAAATACTACTCGCGAACAAATAGATACATAAAGGATAAAAGAGATTTCTCAATAGATAATCAAATTGAAGAAGGAACTAGTGAATATGTCAAAAGATTACTTCAAAATGATCTTTACATTGCTTCTCCATGGAATAAATGTATCAAAAGAAACTTTATTTTTGATAATCATCTCTTTTTTAAAAAAGGTTTACGTAGTGAAGATATGGCTTGGTGTGGGGATATTTTATTTTTGATGCCTAATATGACTTGTTTAAATGTGCACTCTTACATTTACAGACAAGAAGTAGTAAACTCTGTATCAAATTGCGTAAATGAAAATCACATTAAAGATATAATAGAAATGATTAAAATTGCTTTAAAAAAAGCAGAAATTTTGGATTACGAAGAAAGATATTATTATCTTAGTTTCTATGCAGTACAATATCTAACGTTGTTATTTAACCTTGAAAATTTAAAACATAAAATAGGTAATGTTTTGTCAAAAGAAACATATTTATTAAGAAGTATATTAAATTATGATCTTAACCCTAAAGTTAAAATAGCTAGTAATTTTAAAAAATTATTTGGGTATAAAATGATGAGCATGATACTTAGGTTTTACATACAATTTACCCAAAAATGAGAGTTTTAATAATATCCCATGAGGTATGGACAGAAAGTAGCAATGGTGGAAATGTTCTGTCTAATATTTTTTCTGGATTTGATGCAGAATTTGCACAGATCTACTGCAGTTCCGGAATTCCAAATAATAAACTTTGTAAGAACTATTTTCAGATTACAGATAAAATGATCATAAAAGGTCTGCTTAAAAGACAAAAAATTGGTAAGCAGATTAAATTTGATGAATTTCCTTATCAAAGTACAGTTATAGCAACTAATAATGAAAATCAGAAATGGTATTTCAAGATATTTACAAGATACAGGTGGTCATTATTTAGTCTATTAAGAGAATTTTTATGGAAACTTTCATCATGGAAAACTTATGAACTAGAGAAATTTATCTTAGATTTTAAACCAGATATAATATTTGCACCTTGTTACAGTCATATGTTCATGTTGCGTTTAGATAGATATGTAAAAAAAACAGCAAAAGTGAATATGATATCTTATATTTCGGATGATAATTATTCCCTCCGACAATTTAATTTATCGCCTTTTTATTGGTTAAACCGTTTTCTTTCTAGAGGATCGATAAGAAAGACATTTAAGGATTATAGTTTAGTCTATACAATGACCGATGAGCAGGCAAATGAATTAAACAAATCTTTACTGGCTAATATGAAAATATTGCTAAAAGGAGATGATTTTTCTGGAGAAAGTAAGAAGTTGCTTGTCAACAACCCTATAAGAATAGTCTATGCTGGAGGGATTTACGTAAACAGGTGGAAAATATTATCTAAAATTGGTGAAGTTTTAAAAGAAATTAATGAAGATGGTGTTAAAATAAGATTAGATATTTACACGCAGAATACTTGTTCTCAAAGACAAAAAAATGTTTTGCATGATGGAAGGTCAATTTTTTTGCAAGCAGCTGTCGGGCAAAACGAATTGAAAAAAATTTACAAATTAAGCGATATTGCGCTCCATGTAGAATCATTTGAATTAAAGTACAGATTGCTTACTCGACTATCCTTTTCTACAAAGATTGTGGATTGCTTAGCAAGTACTTGTGCAGTTATCGCAATAAGTTGGAAAGGACATGCAGGATTGAAATATTTAATGCAAAATGATGCTGCCCTTTGTATTGATGATATATCAAAGCTTAAGGAAACATTGATTGGTTTAGTGCAAAAACCTGATACGGTAGTCGAGTATGCTAATAAGGCTTGGCTATGTGGTAAGAGAAATCATCAAATAGATAAGATTAGTAAGGATTTGCAAAGTGATTTTTTAAGGTTTAAAACCGATAATAGATTTTTTTTAAATGGTGAAAAATAACTCCAAACTTATTCGCACTTCTACCGTACCCATGTCCCTAGATTATCTTCTTAAAGGGCAATTAGCCTTTTTGAAAAGTAATTATGATGTAATCGCCGTTTCAGGCCACGATGAACGCTTGGAGTCGGTTGCAGCTAGGGAGCAAGTGCAAACTATTGCTGTTGAAATGCAACGGGCTATAAGTCCGCTCAAGGATCTGAAATCATTATGGCAGCTATACCTACTTTTTAAAAGAGAAAAGCCGCTCATCGTACATTCGATTACACCTAAAGCGGGATTGCTTACCATGCTGGCTGGTTATTGTGCTCGAGTTCCGTTACGGATTCATACTTTTACGGGACTTATCTTTCCTACAAAAAAAGGTTTTTTACAACAAGTTTTGATTTTTATGGATCGTCTGCTTTGTTCATGCGCGACCCATATTTACCCTGAAGGACAAGGGGTTAAGAAGGATTTGATTTCGTATCGTATCACTTCAAAACCATTGAAAGTTCTTGCTAATGGTAATGTAAATGGTATTGACACCCATTTTTTTTCAAAGGAGCCGTTACCTCTTAAGGAGCAAGTATCTTTACAACATGAATTAGGGATAACTGATCACGATTTTGTTTTTGTATTTGTGGGCCGTTTAGTTCGAGATAAGGGAATTAGTGAATTGGTTTCGGCATTCATAAAACTCAAAAAAGAACGTTCAAAAAAGGAGAATGACGAATTTAAGGGAGAGCATCAAAGCGAAAACCTATTTAAAGAGGCAGTCAATTCAAAAACTAAATTTCAAAATATAAAATTGCTTCTCGTTGGGCCTTTTGAATCCGAATTAGACCCATTAGAACAAAAAACCTTGAAAGCAATAGCGTCCAATACCGATATTATTTCAGTTGGTTTTAAAAAAGATGTTCGCCCTTATTTTGGTATTAGTGACTGTTTGGTTTTTCCAAGTTACCGTGAAGGTTTTCCAAATGTCGTGATGCAAGCAGGGGCTATGGGATTGCCTAGTATTGTAACAGATATCAATGGATGCAATGAAATTATAATTGAAGGTAAAAATGGGACTATTATTCCAGTCAAAGATACTGAAGCCTTGTTTCAGGCTATGAACAAAATGATGATAGATGATGCTTTTAGAAGGCAACTGCAACAAAAAGCTAGACAAATGATCGTTTCTCGTTACGAACAGAAAGTAGTTTGGGAAGCTATTTTAGCAGAGTATAAAGAATTAGAAGGTAGTGTATTGTAATTTTATCAAACCCACCTTAGTTTTTTAAATCTTTCACGATATTGATTTTGCTTGAAACGTTTTTGTTTTCTTGCTATTCTTTTTTTTCACAAAGGATAACTTTGTTTTAACTCGTGCTAAAAAAAATGAAATGAGGAGCCCTTTTTATTACGGTTTAGCCACTTGTTAATGCAAACCGTATTACATTTTTTTTAAAAAATGAGCAATTAAAAATCAACTAGATATAAACGTTTGGTAGTAATTTTATGTATATAATTGGAGCTGGAGGACATGGTAAAGTAGTGGCAGAAATTGCAGAGCTTCTTAGGGAACGTATTTATTCGTTTGTTGATGCAAATGAGTCTATAACACAACTTTGGGATTATCCTGTTGTTGCTACTTTTCCTGATAACAGTAACAGTGTTGTTATAGCCATTGGCGATAACCGTGTCAGAAAAGCAATCAGTAGTGCGTTTACTGCACAGTATATCAGTCTTTTTCATCCTTTTTCACAAATTAGTAGTCGGAGTAAAATTGGCGAAGGAACTGTTGTTATTGGTGGTGCGGTAATTAATGCTGCTGCCAGAATAGGAAGACATGTTATTATCAATACCAATAGTTCGGTAGGTCACGATACTTGTTTGGAAGATTTTGTACATATTGCTCCCAATGTTGCTTTAGCAGGTTATGTTCATATTGGTGAAGGGACTTTCGTTGGAATGGGAGCTTCAGTACTTCCTGGTGTACAAATTGGTAAGTGGTGTGTTATTGGAGCTGGTGCTGTTGTTTTGCAAAATGTTCCTGACGGGGCAACGGTTGTCGGAAATCCGGCCCAAGTAATTTTTAATGAGGCATATGGGCAAACGGAATACTAAGCTATTATCTTTTGGTGCAAGGTTGAGAAACAAAACCTTTTTTTTTCTGGATCAATTTAAAAAACCGAGTATTCGGCAGATGCTTACTGAGCAGAATAACTGGGTGCAAGTTGAAGATAAAGCATACTATTTGCGGAAAAAATTAACTGAATTGCTAACAAAGGCTTCCAATGATACGCTATTTTATAAAGACTTCAACGATAAAAGGTCACTGGTTTCCTTTCCCATAATGACCAAAGCTACGTTGATTCAAAATAGTAGTGGTTTACGCTCAAAATCCTTTCCCGATGCCACAACAGTAAGGGTGCATACCAGTGGTTCCTATGGGATGCCGGCTACTTTTTATCTTTCAAAGCGTAAGAAAAGAAGACAATGGGCTGAAGTGTTGTATTATGGAGCACATTGTGGTTATCAAGTTGGTACCGCTCATGCTTATTTTCGTTCTAATCCGCCAAAAAGCAAACTTCGGTTTTTTATTCAAAACGAATATTTTTTTGCTTCAAAAATTTTAGATGATTGTTTTGCAGCTCAAGCCGTGCAACAATTATCCCGTAAAAAAATAAAGATTCTCATTGGATTTCCTTCGGCAATAGCCTACCTCGCAACCTACTGTTTGCAACAGGAGCGCAGTCCTTCTGATTTTGCTATAGAGGGCATCATCAGTTGCTCTGAAAATTTGACAAACAGACATAGAGCAGTAATTGAAAAAGCTTTTGGTGTGCCCGTTCATAATCGCTATTCCACTGAAGAGTTAGGGGTTTTAGGGTATCAATATGAAAGAGAGGGTGTTTTTCAATTGAATACAGCTCATTATATTTTTGAAGTGCTTCAAATGGAAAGTGATGCGTCTGTTGCTGTAGGAGAAGTCGGTAGAGTCGTAGTAACCGATTTACATTCAGAGGCGATGCCGTTAATTCGCTATGAAACTGGTGATCTAGCAGTTTTGGAAGCAGTTTTTGATTTTGAGCCTACTTGGGCGAGACAATTGAAAGCTTTTTCGGGCAGGAGTGTTCAACTACTGCGATCAGTAGAGGGCAAACCATTATACCCGCTTTATTTTGATACCCTAATGGATGCGTTTCCTTTTTTTGAACAATATCAGCTTATTCAAGAATCTGAAACAACTTTTACCATAGTTTTAGTGCCTAATTTTGCATTTGAGAAAGAGAAGTTTGTTACATCCTCTTTTTTACAACCTTTTAAAAATTGGCTGGGTGCTGAAGCACTAATCACGATACGTTTTCAGTCCGATATTCAAAAGTTGCCTTCAGGCAAACGTCCTTATGTAATTAATAGATTAAAAACAACGTTATAAATATGTATCCATTTTTTACTAAAAGAGTATTCGATTTTGCTGCTGCTTTGGTTGGAGTAATGCTTTTTAGACCTGTCTTGTTGTTGTAGCTATCGGATTGTATTTTGGTAATCAAGGAATGCCTCTAAAAATAAAAACTGTAGCTTAAGATAATCTAGATTCTGTAAATAATTTGATTATTACACTTGTTAATATATATATCAAAGTAGAATTTCTCAAAATAAAACCATTACAATTCTATTCAATACATGAATAAATCTGAATTTATCGACAAACTATCCGATCTCGAATGGGAAGATTTTGAGGTAAAAGAAGCCAAAGCTGAAGTGCCAAAATCATCTTGGGAAACCATTAGTGCTTTTGCTAATTCTTCGGGTGGTTGGCTCGTTTTTGGTGTTAAACAAACTGGGAAAACGTTCGAAATTCAAGGGGTTACTAATCCTGAAAAAATCGAACAGGATTTCTTGAATACAATCAGAGGCGAGAAATTCAATGTCAATTTAACTCCTAAATCGACAAAATATACTTTCGACGGTAAGACGGTTCTTGCTTTTTATATTCCAGCTTCAAACAAGAAGCCTGTTTACTTTAACCTGCAAACCAATACGTATATTCGAAGAGGCAGTGCTGATACTAAAGCAACCAAAGAAGAAATTGATGCCATGTACCGTGACCAATCTTTCGGTACTAAATCTTCTGAAATTGCCGTTGGAACCAATCGTAACAGTCTAAATGAAACCTCATTGTTGCGGTACCGGGATTACATGGCGCGTTTCAACCCTAATGTAAGTTACAATCGTTATGATGAAGACGAATTTTTGCAAAAGCTACGAATTATAGAGGACGGAAGTTGTACTTATGGTGGTTTGTTGCTTTTGGGAAAAAGAGAAGTAATCGAAAAATATTTTCCTGATTTTCGGATTGATCTATTAGAAATTCCTGGTACTACGTATTCCGATGCCAAATCCCGTTATACGTTCCGTTTGGACGAACAGGAAAACTTATGGGAATACTATTTTGAGTGTTTTGCAAGGTTGAAACAGAAAGTCGATGTGACTTTCAAACTTTCTGCCGAAGGTTTTGGTGAAGAACTCTCTACTGGGCTAACAGCCATTAGAGAGGCTCTGGTAAATTTGTTAATGCACGCCGATTATTTTTCACCGGCTCATTCCCGAATCCGAATTTTTACGCATAAAATTGAATTTTTCAATGCGGGTGGTTTGCCCAAACCGATTGAAGAATTAAAAGAGAAAGATCTTTCCATTCCTCGAAATCCAATTATCTCAAAACTTTTCAGAATGGTCAAATTAGCGGAAAATGCTGGTTTTGGTTTTGATAAAATCGAATCAAATTGGTTGGAATATAACAAATCGTTGCCTGAGTACCAATTAGCATTTGACTCCGTGACAACTTGTTTCAATTTTACTTTCCATGATGATATTGAAGTGACCGAACAAGTAACCGAACAAGTAACCGAACAAGTAACCGAACAAGTAAGATTTTTGATTCAAGCTTTGGGCGAAGGGCAACATTCGACCTCCGAAATGAGAAAAATCGTAAACATTATTCATAAACCTACTTTTTTATATAGTTACTTAAAACCGTCTTTAGCATTAGGATTGATAGAAATGACACAGCCCAATAGCCCAAATAGTCCGACGCAACGGTACTATTTGTCACAGAGAGGACTTGCTTTAAAGTTGATGCTGAATAAAAATAAAAAATAGGTTTACACCGTTTTCAATATATCAAAAAAAAGCAAAATGTATCATTTTTTTTTTAAAAGAATAATAGACTTTAGTGTTGCACTAGTAGGACTGTTGTTGTTGACTCCGTTATTTATTATTATTACGATTGGTTTGTTTTTTGCGAACCACGGGAAACCTTTTTTCTTTCAAACCCGTCCAGGGAAAAACGAAAATTTGTTTCGTATTGTTAAGTTCAAAACCATGAACGATAAAAAAGATACTGAAGGCAATTTACTGTCCGATGCTGAACGCTTAACACCTATTGGCGCTTTTGTTCGTAAAACGTCTTTAGATGAATTGCCACAGTTGTTTAATGTATTGGTTGGAGATATGAGTTTGATAGGACCACGTCCTTTATTGCCTCAATATTTACCCTTGTATAATGAAAGGCAGCAAAGAAGGCATGAAGTAAAACCGGGAATTACGGGCTGGGCACAAGTGAATGGACGCAATGCGATTAGTTGGGTACAAAAGTTTGAGTATGATGTTTGGTATGTGGAGCATTTAAGTTTTACATTAGATGTAAAAATTTTATTTTTGACGATAAAAAAAGTACTGATTAAAGAAGGAATCAATTCTAACACTTCCGCTACAATGGAGGGATTTAAAGGCAATTAAAAAAATGAATATATTAATAACATCGGCGGGTCAACGAGTTTCTTTAGTTAGAGCATTTCAAAATGAAATTAAAAAAATTGATAAAAATGGTAAGGTTTATACTGTTGATTATAATCCGATCTTAGCTCCAGCATGTCATGTCTCAGATGGATTTGATTCAATTATTAAAGTGACTAGTGAGGATTATATCAACAATTTACTGGAGATTTGTTTAAATAGAAAAATTAAGTTAATTGTACCGACCATAGATACGGAATTATTAATTTTATCCCAGAATAAAGATTTATTCATACAAAATGGAATTGTTCCTATTGTTTCAAATTTTGAATTCATACAAAAATGTAGGGATAAACGAATAAGTAATCAATTTTTTGTAGATAATGGAATAGATATACCCCAAAATATTGACAAGTATGCTCCAATATTTCCATTATTTATTAAACCTTATGACGGAAGTTTGAGTAAGGACATTTTTGTGATTAGTGAAAAGTCAGAGTTAACGGCTTATCATTTAAAGAACACAAAATTGATGTTTATGGAATATATTGATCCCTCTCAAAATGATGAATATACAGTAGATACCTATTATGATAAAGATGGTGTTTTAAAATGTGCAGTACCACGTAAAAGAATTTTTGTAAGAAGTGGAGAGGTTAATAAAGCTGTTACTCATAAAAATGAAATTATCACTTTTGTTAAAGATAGACTTAATAAGATACAAGGCGCAGTAGGTTGTTTGACTATGCAGTTTTTTTTTAATTCAAATACAAAGAGAATTGTTGGTATTGAAATTAACCCTCGCTTTGGTGGAGGTTATCCTTTGAGCTATTTGGCGGGTGCAAATTTTCCTAAATGGTTGATTCAAGAATACCTGTTTAATATAGAAATTCCATATTTTGAAGATTGGGAAAATAATTTATTGATGTTGCGATATGATGATGAAGTTTTGATTCGAAATTATGAGTAAAAAAAAATGTATTGTATTTGATTTAGATGATACTTTAGTTTATGAAGTAGAATTTCTTAAATCAGCGTTTGTAGAAATTTCTAATTTTATAGCGCCTTTATCTTCCGATCTTTTGTGTGATAAAATGATTAGATGGTTTCAAAATAGGAATAATGTCTTTGATGAATTAATAAATTTATATCCTGAATTAGTAAAAGATGATTTACTATTAATTTATAGAAATCACAAACCTAGTATTTCATTAAATCACGGTGCAATTGAAGTTTTAAATCATTTTGTCGCTAAGTCTTACTATATAGGGCTGATTACGGATGGTAGATCAGTCACTCAAAGGAACAAGTTAGAAGCTTTAAAGATTGACGGATATTTTGATAAAATTATAATATCTGAAGAGTTTGGTGCTGAGAAACCTTCATTGAATAACTTTAGAGTATTTTATGAATTCGATGCTGAAGAATATTTTTACGTAGCGGATAATCCCAAAAAAGATTTTATTGCTCCAAATAGTTTAGGATGGACTTCTATTTGTTTAACAGATAAAGGCCAAAATATTCATAAGCAAAATTTTGATTTACCATCGGAGTATCTGCCAAAAATTGAAATATCTTCACTAGACGAATTATTACAAATAATAAAATAATTTTAAACAGAGCTTAAGGATTTAGATCTTTCTTATATATAAAATATGAAAATGAATAACACCAAAATATGGTTATCCTCCCCTCATATGGGAGGGAATGAACAAAAATTTGTAAATGAGGCATTTGATGCCAATTGGGTAGCACCACTGGGGCCTAATGTGAATGGTTTAGAGCATGATTTGGAAAACTATTTAGGGCAAGAGGTTGCTGTAGGGGCTTTGTCCTCGGGACAGCTGCGATCCATTTGGGATTGATACTCTTAGGGGTACAAGCAGGAGATCTAGTATTGTGTCAATCCATGACATTTTCGGCATCAGCAAATCCTATTCTATACCAAGGAGCTATTCCAGTTTTTATAGATAGTGAGCCGGAAACATGGAATTTGTGTCCAATCGCTTTAGAAGCAGCGATTAATGATTGTATAGCCAATGGTAAGACGCCAAAAGCTATTATAGCCGTACATTTATATGGAGTGCCTTATCAAATTGAAGCCATTCGTACGGTAGCGGATCGATATGGTATTCCTATTTTGGAAGACAGTGCCGAGGCCTTGGGCAGTGGCTACAAAGGGCAAAAGTGTGGTACTTTTGGAGATATCGGGGTGTTGTCTTTTAATGGCAACAAGATCATCACCACTTCAGGTGGAGGAGCAATAGTGACTAAAACAAAAGCGCAAAAGGACAAAGCGGTTTTTTACGCGACCCAATCTCGTGATGATGCTCCCCATTACCAACATTCGCATATCGGTTACAATTACCGTATGAGTAATATCAGTGCGGGTATTGGGCGTGGACAGATGGAGGTGTTGGATGCTCATGTTGACTTGAGACGACAAATGCAGGAATTCTACGTTGCTCTATTTAAAGATATTAATGGTGTTACAGTTTTTACTGCACCTACCACTGACTATTATCCCAATTATTGGTTGAGTGCCATTACGATTGATCCTTTGCTTACTAATGGCATCACAAGAGAGGATTTACGTTTGGCGTTTGAAGCTGAAAATATAGAATCACGTCCGCTATGGAAACCGATGCATTTGCAACCTATTTTTGCTAACTACCCGTATTATGGTGGAAAAGTGGCAGAAGCGTTGTTTGATAACGGTTTGTGCTTGCCATCGGGCTCTAATTTGACGGATGAAGATAGGGCTCGTATCACAACTGTGGTGAAAAGAGTATTTGGATAAGGAAGTCAGGATTTTATTTCTTTTAGGATTGAAACGATGTCGTTTTAGCAACACCCTTTCTGAGTTTTAGACTCTGAAAGGGTTTTGTTGTTTAGGAAGGGGATAGCCACGAATTACTTCGTCTGTTCGCTATCGCTCGGGTCGCGAATTATTTTTGCAAAGTTTGTGGAATTGGACGCGGATGAAGACGGATGTAGCGGATGGTCGCGGATTTTTTTGAAAAGAGGGTGTGTAAGGATGGCCACGAAGGCACGAATTGTTTTTGAAAAGTTTGTGGATGGGACGCGGATGGAGACGGATGTAGCGGATGGTCGCGGATTTTTTTGAAAAGAGGGTGTGTAAGGATGGCCACGAAGGCACGAATTGTTTTTTTGAAAAGAATGTGGGGAGGATAACCGCAAAATTTGCTGATCTCTCGAAATAAATGTGATTATGTGATTCTCGCAAAGTCGCAGAGGCGCAAAGAGTGGTGTGGGAAATGGTCACGAATTAGGAATTTTTAATTTTTTAACAGCAAGGGAAATAAGTAAACTATAAATCTTTGTGCAACTTAGTGACTTCTTAGTGTTTCTTTGTGGTTAAAATTTAGCCACGAATGCACGAATGTTTCTTTGAAAAGAGGGTGGGTGAATTACCGCAAATGCGCAAATTGTTTTTTGCAAAGTTTGTGGGTAAGGATAGCCACGAAGGCACGAATCTTTTTTGAAAAGATGGTGGGTAGTTGAACCGCTAAGACGCAAGGTCGCAAAGACTTGTTTGAGGGTGTAGCCACGAAGGCGCGAATTGTTTTTGAAAAGATGGTGTGTGGATTGCGGCAAATTAGCAAACGATTATTAAATTAGAGAGATTGGTTATCTATATACAAGTAGATTTTGGAATAGGGGAGTATGTGAGCGTCTCTAAAATTAGGAGTAAAAAGTATTATAAAAATAGGAGTTTCGTAGTTTGTATCCTTACAAGGGATAGAGAAGCGTCGGAACATTAAAATTTATGAAAGAAAGAAAAATATACAATGTTGCCATATCCTGTGTAGGTAGTGGCATTGGTCAATCCGTTATTAACGCCATACGTTTGTCAAAGTTACCCATAAAAACATTTGGGTTGGATGTCAATCCTATGGCTTTTGGTATTTACGATTGTGATGAATTTATAGCCATCCCTCCTGTTTCCCAAAAGGACTATGTTTCAACTTTGATTGCTAAGTGTTTGAAATATAAGATAGACCTACTCATTCCGGGTATTGATAATGAAGTGTTGCTTTTTGCACAACATCTTTTGGCTTTTAGTGAGGCTGGGATCAAAGTTATTGTTTCGGATCATAGGTTCTTGGCATTGTGCAGGGATAAAGCCAAAATGAGTGCTTATTTGGGGGAATTGTCCCTGTTTTCGTCAAAAGCTATGATAAGCAAACGTTTGTCACTGCCTTAGAACAAGAAGAAGTCTGTTTTCCCGTTATCGCAAAACCCAGAGATGGTTCTGGTTCCCACGGTATTCATATTGTCAATTCAATGCATGATTTTGATACCCTAGCGGGTGATTTTATTCTTCAAGAACTGGCTATTCCTCATAAAAAGGATCCTGATAGAATCCATTATGAAGCCCAATTGAAGAGGAATCGCAATTTGCAGGTTGCTGAACTATCCATACAAATTGTAGCGGATCAACAGGGTGATGTAAAAGGACAAATGATGTCTTACAATAAATTGAAAAATGGAGTGCCAGTAGAAATATTTCCCTATGAGAATGAATCTATAGTCTTAGCAATAAGTAAGCTATATCCGGTTTTGAAGGAGTTAGGGATGAGAGGGCCCGTCAATATTCAAGGGCGGTTAACAGACAAAGGGCTTCAAATTTTCGAAATTAACGCTAGATTTACCGGAATTACTGGGCTGAGAGCTTGTATGGGCTTTAATGAAGTAGAAGCTTGTATCAAAGAATGGTTAAATATAGGTGGTATTCAAGACAGTTTAAAAGTCAACACGAATCGTTTCGGTATGCGACAGGTGGCAGATAAGGCGATTCACTTAGGTAAGAATTTAGAAGTACAACAACGATCGGCACTTATCAATGGTAAAACATTAACTGTAAAAACAACGCTTTTGCTTACGGGTGCCACAGGTTATTTGGGAAGGAATTTAATAGATTCCCTTCTAGAGGACAAAGCTCCCTTTGTCATTTTTGCATTGGTGAGGGATAAGAAAAAAGCAGTAGCACTATTGCCAGAAGCTGTTACTTGTTTCGATTGGGAAGATTTGGAAAATGGGGTGCTTTCCTTAGGGAGTGTGGATGTGTTATTGCATGCGGGATTTGCAAGACCACATCGCTCACAGGAAGAGTTAGCCGATAGTTTGGCTTTTACTTCGGAATTGTTCAGAAGAGCAACCTCTCATCAAGTGGCGCATATAGTCAATATTTCTTCGCAAAGTGTATATGGTCAGGCCGATTTGCCCCCTTGGTCTGAAACGGCAACCATAGCACCCAATACACCCTATGGAATGGCAAAATATGCTTCGGAATTGTTGCTGGAAAGTAATGTGGGGCGTCATCAACATATCCAATACACTTCCATCCGATTGGGAGGTTTAGTTGGTGGCGCAAAAGGTTTGGTTGAAGTGGATGTTGTTGCAAGATTAGTGTCAAAAGCCCTACGATCAGAGGGGATAGAAGTCAAAGGGGGTATGCAGATTGTAGAACGGTTGGATATCAGGGATGCCGTCACTGCCATCAGTGCGCTTTTAAATAAGCAAAATGTAAGGTGGGAGCCGGTTTATAATTTGGGTTCCTCTGCACCTATACGTTTGCTTGATTTAGTGGAGCAAATTGTTGATACCGTCTCCCATGAAGCCAAGGTTCCGCGCTCTATTATTGCAGTGAAGGACGAAGCTGTTAGTATGTTTTACGGAATGGACTGTGCGTCTTTTTATCGAGATTTTGAATGGCGCCCAAAGTATAGTATGGTTGATTGTATCAAGTCAATGATTGCCTTTAAACGAGAATCGGACATTTTAATGGCTCAAAAATAAACTGCAACTACACGATGCCGAGGGAAAATGAGGAAAGCATTACTTTGATCCAGTTTGTACCTTAGCTGTTTTCCACAACCGAAGTACGCCTTTATCTATAAGATTTGGTAGTGCGCTGTCGTTTTAGTAAGACCCTTTCTGAGTTTTGGACTCTGAAAGGGTTTTGTTGTTTAGGAAGGGATGGCCACCAATTCACGAATTATTTTTGAAAAGTTTGTGGTTAGTTGAACCGCTAAGACACAAGGGCGCAAAGAGATGTTGAAGGGGATGGCCACGAATTAAGAAATTCCAATGTTTAAAATTCCAAATTCCAAATTTTCAACAGCAAGGGAGACAAGTGATTTAAAAATCTTTGTGCAACTTAGTGACTTCTTAGTGTTTCTTTGTGGTTAAAATTTAGCCGCAGATTACTTCATCTGTTAGCTATCGCTTGGGTCAAAGATTATTTTTGAAATGCTTGTGGGTAGATATTAACTCAAATGCGCAAATTGTTTTAACGTAGCTTGCATCCTAAACAGGCTTTGTAGGAGTGATTGTTGTTGTAAGATAGTTTTTAGTTTTAATATGTGTTGTTTTTTAGGGGTTTATGTATTAACAAGCTTTTAAGAAAAATGTTTCAAGTTTTGTAAGTAAATAGTATATTTGCCGACTCAAATACGCTACAATGAAAAAACTACTAAAATGTACCTTTGCTTTGCTGCTGTTGGCGATGGCTTCGTGTCAGAATGCGAAGGAAATTGTCTATTATCAGGGTATCGATGCCACTACTAACTCACCTACTACTTCTTACGAAATTAAGATTCAACCCGATGATTTGTTAATGATTGTCGTTTCAGGGGGCGATGCCGAAAATGTCATGCCTTTTAATTTGACCACTTTGATGGTCGCTAATGCAGTACGTCCTGATATGGGAGGGCAACAAGTTAATCAATTGTATTTGGTTGATGAGAAGGGAACTATAGATTTTCCAGTATTGGGAAAGCTTGCTGTAGCGGGTAAGACTCGTACGGAGCTTTTGCAAGACTTAGAACAACGAATTCGCGCTTATGTGAAAAAACCCATGGTTTCGTTACGTGTGATGAATTTTAAAGTTTCTTTGCAAGGCGAGGTGAATAATCCAGGGACTTTTCCTATTACTACCGATCGAGTTACGTTGATCGAAGCCTTGAGTATGGCTAAAGATTTGACGATTTACGGGCGTCGCGATAATATTTTAGTGATCCGTGAGGTAAATGGCGTGAAATCTTTTAATCGCGTTGATATTACTAAACCCGACTTTATTCAGTCTCCCTTTTATTATTTGTCCCAAAATGATGTGATTTATGTGGAGCCGAATAAAACCAAAATAAATGGCGCTAGAATTGGTCCGAATACTAATGTGATCATTTCTGTTACGTCTCTTTTAATTACTCTAGTTACCTTAATCATTACAACTTCCAAATAGATGAATATTCCAGAAAATGACTACGCCAAGCATATTGAAAAGGATTTTGAAATCATGATTGAAATCCGCAAGTATTTGAAGCAATGGCGTTGGTTTGTACTTGCAATCTTTTTGTTTGTAGCTGTTGCCTATTTGTATCTTCGCTACACTGTACCTCAATACAAAGTTACCACCACAGTTTTGGTGAAAGATGATTCCAAAGGGGGATTGATGTCGGAGTTCTCCGCATTTTCTGATTTGGGGTTTGGGAAAGGTAAAAGTAATGTGGATAATGAAATTGAGATCTTAAAATCGCGAAGTTTAATTACCACTACCGTACAACAATTACAATTTCAGGTACAGTTGTTGGCCAAAGGAAATGTAAAAACTAGCGAGCTCTATGGTACCAAAGGAGTGCGGGCTTATTTTACGGAGACCAATGCTCTTTTTCAGACTACTGCTACCACCCTTCAGATTAAAAAGATGGCGGGCAATCGCTTTAGCTTGTTGCCACATGAGGGCGAGGAAGGTGCTTCGTCAGGGATTTTACTTGGTAAGGAAAGAACATTTTCTTTTGGGCAACCCATTCACACCAAAGTAGGGATACTACGCGTGGAGTCTGATGCTGTTAATAAGGATATTGATGCGGAGCCTATTTTATTGGTTTTGCAGCCTCTGGATCAAGTGGTGGATGCATTGATGGGTAGTTTTGCTGTGGCTCCTGTGAGTAAAACAAGTAGTGTGGTGTCGCTTTCAATGGTGCATGCCGTTCCTGAAAAAGCGGAGGATTTTTTGGATCGTTTGGTTCAGAATTACAATACCAATGCCATTACCGATAAGAATTTTATTTCTGAAAATACCTCTAAATTCATCGCGAATCGTTTGTTGTTGATTTCGCAAGAGTTGGATGGTGTAGAAAAAGACGTGCAGGAGTTCAAACAGAATAATAAGTTGACCGATATAGCTACGCAAGCCGAGCTTTTTGTGCAGGGATCTTCTGAATATGATAAAAAAGAGGTAGAGACCGCCATTCAATTGGATGTTTTGGCGTCGATGTTGTTGGCCTTGAAGAATACGAACAGTCATGATTTATTACCAGGTAATTTGCTGTCTAGTACCGGAGAAGAATCAAATGTGATCGCCGAGTACAATAAGTTATTGCTAGAACGCAATCGCTTATTGAAGTCAGCTACCGAAGAGAACCCAACGGTGCTTCGTTTGGATCAGCAAATTAATGCGATGAAGCAGAATGTAGCATCGAGTTTGAGACGCTTACAAACGAGTTTGGAAATTCAAAAGCGTGATTTGAATCAACAGCAAGGGAGTATGAATGTGAAGATTGATCAGATTCCTACTCAAGAGCGTCAGTTTCGTGTCATTGCCCGCCAACAAAAGGTGAAGGAGGAGTTGTATTTGTATTTATTGCAAAAGAGAGAAGAAACAGCTATAGCCTTATCAGCGACGGAGGCGAATGCTCGAGTAGTTGATGCCGCACGAGCCAACCCAGTAGCCGTTTCGCCTAAGAGCAATATCATTTATTTGGCAGCCCTTCTCTTAGGGGTGTTGGTTCCTTTTGGAGTAATTTACTTAAGAGAGTTGTTGGATACTAAAATTACAAGTCGTTTGGATTTGGATAAGCTTTCCACAATCCCTTTTATTGGAGATGTTCCTACTTCGGACTCACCAGGAGAGTTGATGAATTCAGATAGCCGTTCTAGTTCGGCCGAAGCGTTGCGCATCATTCGTACTAATTTGGAATTTATGTTTACGAAAGTGCCAGAGGGTACCGCTAAAACCTTGTTTCTAACTTCTACTTTTCCGAGTGAGGGCAAGACGTTTGTTTCTGTGAATTTGGCCTCTACTTTTGCCTTATCAGGGAAGAAAGTACTATTGATTGGTATGGATATTCGTAGTCCGCGATTGAGTGATTATCTAACGGTACCTGAACGAGGAGTTACTAATTATTTGTCGAGTAAGGAAGCTAAATGGGAAGATTTTGTAGTCAAGCATCCTGATTTTGAAGATTTTTGGATTTTGCCAGCAGGGGTGGTTCCTCCTAATCCAGCAGAGTTGTTGATGAGCAAGAAGGTTGATGTTCTTTTTAAAGAACTTAAGAGTCACTATGATTACATCATAGTGGATACGGCTCCAGTAAGTTTGGTTACCGATACCTTATTGATTGCCAAATATGCAGATACTTTTGTTTATGTAGCTCGAGCGAATTTCCTTGAGAAGCGCATGTTAGCTATACCTAATGCTCTTTACAAGGAGCGTAAGTTGCCTAATATGTGTTTGTTGTTGAATGATACGGACTCAACGAAGGGATATGGATATGGATATGGATATGGTGTTCAAGTGAACAAAAAGCCTTGGTATCAAACTATATTTAAGATATAAGGATGGTTAAGTGGTTAACTATTTAGTGGTTAACTTGTTAGATTTGGT
Organism: Flavobacterium sp. LM5; assembly: GCF_002017945.1. Classification (NCBI taxonomy): domain Bacteria; kingdom Pseudomonadati; phylum Bacteroidota; class Flavobacteriia; order Flavobacteriales; family Flavobacteriaceae; genus Flavobacterium; species Flavobacterium sp. LM5. The sequence goes on from NZ_MUFX01000001.1 coordinate 1,176,066, forward strand.
TTAATTATTTGGTTTTTTGCTTGTATCAGCTAAGTTCAAGTGATTTTGTTTAGCATCACCCTTTCTGAGTTATGAACCCAGAAAGGGTTTTTTGTTGTGATGAGTAGTATTACAAATGCGATGTATTTTTTTTTACGTTACCAGCAGGTTGCGGATTTTGTTGTGTTTATTAACTTTCGGAAGAAGATTTTATGGATTGAAAAGATAGGCTGAATTATAAGATGATAAAATCTTAACTAGAATGGTATGCCCATGTGCTTGCACTCCAATTTAACTAATCAAATGCGAAAAATTGGTTGTTCGAGATGACTTCTTTAAGTCCAGTGGTTTCTTTTATCATTAATTTTTGGTGAAAAGCTTTCAAGTGTTTTTCATGGTGTACATCGGAGCCTACAAAATCATACATGCCTTTTTGCAATAGCTTGTCGGCTACTTTACTAATTTCTCCTCCATAATAACCCATTGTTGCTAATAAATTGAGTTGAAAAAAACATCCCGCTTTTTTTAGTTTGTTATATTCCTCCATGTTTTTATGATAGAATAAATATCTTTCTGGATGGGCCAATACCGGAATATAACCCGCTACTTTTAAATCAAATAGAATATTGTACAATTGAAAAGGTGCATTGATGTATGACATTTCAACCAAAACATAGTTATCCTTTAGTGTCAATAGGCTTTCGTTCTGGAATAAGTGTAGAAAAGAATCGTCCATTAGATATTCTGCAGCCACTTTGAAAGGTACGGTAAGTCCTGATTCTTCTATTGTTTTTATAGTGGTTTCCGCATTACTTAGTATTTTTTCTTTAGTATTCGGCCAAACATATTGTATGACGTGGGGTGTGGTAATTAATTGTTTTGTGCCTAGCAGTAAAAGTTCCTTTGTCAAGGTGATGGTATTGTCCATGCTAGTTGCACCATCATCAATACCCGGTAAAAGGTGTGAATGGATGTCGATATAATTGGAAGGAATTACATCTTTAAGTATTGGTTTTGTTTTGAAAAAGTGTAACATGATGCAAAAATATGAATTTAAGTACTTGTTTCCGTGTTTTACAAATAGATTTGTGTGAAAGTTTTTTGAAAAGATGGTGGGTAGTTGTACTGCTAAGACATAAGGGGGCACAAGGTTGTTAGTTGTTTATTGTTTATGGTTCATTGTTTAAAATTGTTTAAAGTTTAAGGTTGTTTAGGATTTAACCGCGAAGTTCGCAAGGGGTTACGCAAGGAGCGCAAAGGGTGATTGTTGTTTGTGGTTTAAGGGTTAACCGCGAGGACGCTAAGGCAGGAAGGTTGTTTGTTGTTAGAGATGTACTATTAACAACTTTAAACCAAAATCATGATGGTACATAGCCAAAAGTAAAAAGGCATGAGGCAAAAACCATAAGCTGTACATTTTAAACCAAATTGCTAGTCAAACAAAATCATGAAGGGTCAGCGGTGTAGATGCTTTTGTGATCTCTCCTTCGTCGAGATGACAAAATTACCAGATAATTCCTTGCTTAATCATCGCTTTTTGTCATCCAGATGCCAAATATATGCTTATATTTTTTTTAAACCTATTGATATGATGCAAAAGCAAGCTTTACAGTTATTTGAAGATATAAAAGTTCTTGCACTATGGGATTCGGAACAGGAAAAATGGTATTTTTCGATAGTCGATACTATTGGGGTTTTGACAGATAGCCTAGATACTGGGGCTTATTGGAGAAAACTCAAACAACGATTAAAAGCAGAAGGGAATGAAATGTGACGAATTGTCACGGTTTGAAAATGTTAGCATCTGATGGTAAAATGAGAATCACCGATGTGGCTGATACCGAACAACTTTTTAGGTTGATTCAGTCCGTCCCTTCGCCAAAAGCAGCGCCATTTAAGCTTTGGCTAGCGCAAATAGCCGCAGAGCGATTGGATGAAATGCAAGATCCTGAACTTTCTACTGATCGAGCTTTGGAGCGTTATTTGCAATTGGGGTATTCTGAAAATTGGATAAATCAAATGCTGAAAAGTATTGAAATCAGAAAAGAGCTTTCTGATGAATGGAAAAGAAGGGGAATGAAAGAAGGGAAGGGATACACTTTGCTACACTTACGGATATCATCACCAAAGCATGGTCGGATAGAACCACCAAAGAATATAAGGTTTTGAAAGGATTGAAGAAAGAAAATCTTCGGGTTAATATGACGAACACATAGCTTATCTTAAATATGCTAGCAGAGGCTTCCGCTAAAGATTGTGCAACCTAAAACATTTGAAGATAATCAAATAGTAGCACAACAAGGAGGTACCGTTGCTAAAGTATCTCTGCAAGAATTGGAGGCTAAGACTAGAAAGAAAGTTGTAAGTAAAATGAATGCAAAGTCATTGGGGTCAAATAAAATCAAACGAATAGCAATAGCTTGCCTCTTTGCCATGGTTTCAAAATCAGGTAAGGGTTTTCAAAGTAAAAGGAAGTGCTGAATAAGGTTTAAGCTGTCACGACAATACGGATAACCCCTTTCAGAGTTTTGGACTCTAGAAGTTTTTTTTTGTTGTTTGCAGTTTATTGTTTGTAGTTCCTTGGTTCATGGTTTAAGATTGTTTAAGGTCGTTTAGGGGTTAACCGTGAGGCCTCTAAGACGCTGAGAAAGTTTCTTGTTTAAGATTTAACCGCGAAGTTCGCAAGGGGTTACGCAAGGGAGCGCAAAGTTCGTTTAGGGGGTGTTCTTTGGGGTTTAAGGGTTAACCGCAAAGACGCAAGGGCGCAAAGGTTGTTTAGTAGGGTTGTTGTTTATTGTTCATGGTTTAACTGAGAAGTTCACAAAGGATTACGCGATGGACGTAATGCGTTGATTGAGTGGATGTCCACGAATGCGATAATTTTATAGTGAGTGGGCTAAATCCTATTTCTATTCCATTGTTAAGGTGGTGAATGGATCAGAACGCATGAATTTTTTTAAACCCTTTCTGAGTTTTAGACTCTGAAAGGGTTATTTTGTTGGAGTTAGGAAAATGTAAATGGGGGTTTTAAATTTAGGGTTAGGGTTTCTTCTGGGGCTGGGTTAGATTCCTTGGGATGTTCTGGAAAATAGTGATATTGAACCAAGGTGGCTGTGTTGTGTTTGCGGTGTAATGGGAGGTGTTTGCTACCTTGTTGTTTTGAGAATCCAATAAACAAAAAAGTGAGGTGGAGGTCTTCCTCTGAAGGGGGAGTGACGGTTATGGTGATGTCTTGTGGGATAGTGGTTTTGGAGAAGAATTGCGCTTCACCATATTGAGTGTTAAAGTGATTGGTGGCGATGTTCCAATTGGCGATGGCCAAATTGAAAGTCACATGTGTAGCGTCTGAAGGCCAATAGATGTCGGTTTCCATCACACACCCCGGAAAACAAAAGCTATGGTCTTTGATTTCCCATTTTTTGGGCGCTAGCACTTGATGAAGTGGACGTAATTTGTTGCTTTCAAAACCTAGAAGCCGTTCTTGGCCATACTTGGATTTGATGCCTTCGGTTACCAATCGTTCCCCGCGTTTTCGATGAAGATCTTCTTTTAGAATTTCAAAAAGGAGTTTGTTGGATCGCCCTGCAAAACTACCATCTTTGGCGTTTTTGTTGAACAGGTATACTAATCTTTGGAATGTTTTGGAAATGACGACACTTTGTCCAAATTCGACACTCTGCATGCGTACGTTGTGATAAATTGGTAGTGTCCAATATTTTTCGGAGGTCATGGAAGATGTTGCTTTCTCCCGAGCCCGATTGATGTTGTCCTGATCTACATAAAAGTTGGTGTCATGGAGGGTGCCTTCAATTTGAAAAGGAGCGATTATTCTTGCCATATTTTTTTTTATTGCAAGATATTGAAAATTATTTTCGGTTTTCTATTGTTGTCATTTTTGAACACAAAATGGCATAAATGTCACTATGGGTTAAGTTAAACCGCTAAGAAGCGAGGATGCAAAGAGTTGTTTGAAAGGATGGCCCACGAATGCACGAATGCTTTTTTGAAAAGATGGTTGGTGTTGAACCGCTAAGACGCAAGGACGCAAAGAGTTGTTTGAAGGGGTGGCCACGAATGCACGAATGCTTTTTTGAAAAGATGGTGGGTAGTTGAACCGCGAAGACGCAAGGACGCAAAGAGTTGTTTGAAAGGATGGCCCACGAATGCACGAATGCTTTTTTGAAAAGATGGTTGGTGTTGAACCGCTAAGACGCAAGGACGCAAAGAGTTGTTTGAAGGGGTGGCCACGAATGCACGAATGCTTTTTTGAAAAGATGGTGGGTAGTTGAACCGCGAAGACGCAAGGACGCAAAGAGTTGTTTGAAAGGATGGCCACGAATGTACGAATGCTTTTTTGAAAAGATGGTTGGTGTTGAACCGCGAAGACGCAAGGACGCAAAGAGTTGTTTGAGAAGATGGCCACGAATTAAGAAATTCTAATGTTTAAAATTCCAAATTTTTAACAGCAAGGTAGACAAGTGATCTATAAATCTTTGTGCAACTTAGTGACTTCTTAGTGTTTCTTTGTGGTAAAAATTTGGCCGTAGATTACTTCGTCTGTTCGCTATCGCTCGGGTCGCAAATTTCTCGAGTTGATGTTGTGTGTGGAGAAATGACCACAAAGACTTTATAAGGTGGGAAGGCTTTTCGACTATACTTAGGCTTCGCTTAGTATAAACTACTACCATTGACGTTTTTGTATAAGAAGGGTTTCGACTGCGCTCAACCTGATAATGTAAATGTCATTTTATATTGCTTTTTTTAAAATAAAAATTATAGTTCGAGGTGACACTTAAAGTTAGAGGGTAGAATGACAACCTTTGCTCACAATACAGACCCCAAAACTCATAACTCATAACGAAAACTAATTAACCCTTAACCTGATGTTCTGCATAATTGTCAAGTCGAGCGCAGTCGATACTGTTTGGAAACACATAATTCAGACTGTCTGTTGGGATAAAAAATATCAAAAAATCACCTTACCATATTACGAATCCATGAAGTTACTTTTTTTAGGTTCAGGGAAAAGAAAATGGACTAGCAGCCTCTCGACTGTACTTCGACTTCACTCAGTATAAACTGCTCGAGATGACATGCAACAGTAAGCCACTTTTCATTACGAACACCCGTTAAACACTCAGCTATTTATCCATTTAACGAACTATACCTTTAACCCGTTAAACGATTAACCAATATAACCTATCAACCTCTTTCTCTTCTTAAATAAAAATTTAAATTTGCAGCATGAATTTAGAAGCAACATTTATCAAAGATTTAGTAGTGCTAACCCCCGATGTTTTTGAAGACAGTCGCGGGTATTTTTTTGAAGGCTACAATAAAAACAAAATGAATACCCTTGGTATTACCATTGATTTTGTGCAAGATAACCAATCGTTTTCTCAAAAGGGGACCTTGAGAGGCTTGCATTACCAAAATCCACCTTTTGCACAAACCAAGTTGGTGCGTGTCTTGCATGGTGAGATTATGGATGTGGCGGTTGATCTGAGAAGAGATTCTCCTACTTATGGGCAACATTTTGGGATTCGTTTGACGGCCGGCAATAAAAAGCAATTGTTAGTGCCTCAGGGTTTTGCGCACGGATTTTCGGTCTTGAGTGAAACGGCAGTCGTGTTGTACAAATGTGATCAGTTTTATAACAAAGCCAGTGAAGGAGGGATTCGTTTTGATGATCTTACACTCAATATTGATTGGGGCATGGATTTGAAGGAAGCTATTGTGTCGGATAAGGATTTGATTTTGCCTGATTTTGCTACTTGTAATAGTCAGTTTTAGGGAAAAGTGTTGATCATTGCGGTTGAGAAAGGCCACGAATGCACGAATGTTTTTTGAAAAGTTTGTGCGTGATTGAACCGCAAAGACGCAAGGGCGCAAAGAGTTGTTTGAGGTGATGGCCACGAATGGGCGAATTGTTTTTGAAAAGTTTGTGGAATGGGACGCGGATGGAGACTGATGTAGCGGATGTAGCGGATTTTTTTGAAAAGAGGGTGGGTAAGGATGGCTACGAAGGCACGAATTGTTTTTGAAAAGATGGAGGGTAGTTTAACCGCAATGACGCAAAGAGTTGTTTGAAGGGATGGTGATGAAGGCCGAATGTTTTTTTAAAGATGGTGGGTGGATTACCGCAAATTACTTCGTCTGTTCGCTATCGCTCGGGTCGCAAATTGTTTTGAAAAGTTTGTGGGTGGTTGAACCGCTAAGGCGCAAGGGCGCAAAGAGTTGTTGGAGGGTATGGCTACGAATGGAGGATTTGTCCCTATGCAAGGATTACTTTTAACTAATTACTTTTAACTAATTACTAAGGACTAACCACTAAGTACTAAAAAAAATATATGAAAAAAATATTAATTACAGGAGGCAATGGGCAGTTGGGATCTGAGTTAGGTGTTTTGTCAAAAACATATGCTCAATATGATTGGATTTTTACCGATTACCAAGAATTGGATTTGTGTGATCTAGACCATCTAGAGGGGCGATTATCTAGCATCAAACCAGATTATATTATCAATTGTGCGGCGCATACGGCTGTTGATAAGGCAGAGTCGGAATTTGAATTGTCGGATGTGCTGAATCATCAAGCGGTTGCAGTTATGGCGCAATGGAGTGCGGTGAACGATTGTAAGTTGATCCATATTTCAACAGATTATGTATTTGACGGAACGGCAGCTACTCCATTAACGGAATCTGCTCCTACTGGACCAATAAATGTATATGGTCAAACCAAGTTATCGGGAGAAAAAGCGTGCATGGACGCCAATCCAGCAGCTATTATTATCAGAACCTCTTGGGTATATTCTAGTTTTGGTGCCAATTTTGTCAAAACGATGTCGCGTTTGATGCAAGAACGAGACAGTTTGAATGTAGTCAACGATCAAATCGGAAGTCCAACTTATGCCGCCGACTTGGCTCAAGCTATACTAACCATTATTACCCATTCTAACTGGGAGGCAGGGATCTATCATTTTTCTAATGAAGGCGAAATCAGCTGGTATGAATTTGCTCTGGCTATCCAAGAAATCGGGGGCTTTGATTGTACTGTTAGCGGTATTCCTTCTTCAGCTTATCCTACCCCTGCTGCACGACCACAATATTCTTTATTGGATAAAAGTAAAATTAAAGCTACTTTTGGTGTGCTTGTTCCAGAATATCGTGAGAGTCTGATGAAATGCATGAGTTTATTGAAGTAGCTGTCAGTTTTCAGTTGTTAGTAATCTTACTACTTAATTCATAGTCCTTAATACAAAAACAAAAATGAAAGGAATAATATTAGCCGGAGGCTCCGGTACGCGTTTGCATCCGTTGACGCTTGCGATGAGTAAACAAATGATGCCGGTTTATGATAAACCGATGATTTATTATCCGTTGTCCACTTTAATGATGGCGGGAATTCATGAAATATTGATTATTTCTACACCACATGATTTGCCTAACTTCAAGAAGTTATTAGGAGATGGTAGCCAAATTGGCTGTCAATTCAGTTATGCTGAGCAAGCGATTCCCAATGGCTTAGCCCAAGCTTTTGTGATTGGAGAAGAATTTATTGGTTCGGATTCGGTAGCCTTGGTTTTAGGAGATAATATTTTCTTTGGGGCGCACATGCAGGAACTGTTGCAATCGAATACGAACCCTGATGGAGGAGTCGTTTTTGCGTATCATGTTTCCGATCCTGAACGCTATGGTGTAGTCGAATTCGATAAAAACCAAAAAGCACTTTCAATAGAAGAAAAGCCTTTGGAACCCAAATCGAATTATGCCGTGCCTGGCTTGTATTTTTATGATAATTCGGTAGTGGAAATTGCTAAAAACATTCAACCTAGTGCCAGAGGGGAATATGAAATTACTGACGTAAATAAGGTGTACTTAGCGCAAGGTAAATTGAAAGTAGGCATTCTCAGCCGTGGAACCGCTTGGTTGGATACGGGTACTTTTAATAGTTTGATGCAAGCAGGTCAGTTTGTACAAGTGTTAGAAGAACGTCAAGGTTTAAAAGTCGGTTGTATCGAAGAAATTGCGTGGCGACAAGGTTTTATCACGGATCAAGAACTGCAAGCCATTGCGGAGCCCTTACGTAAATCAGGTTATGGTGATTATTTGTTGGGATTGTTGAGGTATAAGGTTTAGTTGGTTTATTGTTTATTGTTGGCAATAGGTTAATTGTTTAAAGAGTTTAACTGTTTATATTGTTAAAAATTTAATTGGTTAGCTGATATCAGTTATTGGTTAATTGTTTTGGTTAACTATTGGACACTATCACTTTTTACCATTCACTTTTCACTTGTTAATCATGAAATTGTTGGAATCCCCGTATTTATTAACATTTTTTAAGTCGTTGCTTTCCGAATAATTAGTATTTTTACTTGCTGTTAATCCCATATACCCTACAACTTGAGTTCGTTATTCAACCAATTTTTTTCTAGAGCTAATTTGAAATTTAATCTTCATAATTTGAGGTACTTGCCTCGTTGGATTATAGTGTTGATGGATACTATGGTCTTGAATGTTACATTTTTCTTTACGGTTTTGATTTTTAAAGGAACTGGTTTAGACTATGTTTTAACACCTCATTATTTAGTTTACATCAATCTGTTAATGGGAGTGAACGTTTTTTTCTTCTGGTTGTTTCGTACTTATTCGGGTATTATTCGTCATTCTTCCTATATAGATGCTGTGAAATTACTTTTTTCACAAATGGCTGTATTGATTGTTTTTTTGATCGCTAATTTCTTTTTTGAAATTGGCACAGGAGAGAAAGCAATTTTGAATACTGCCTTGTTTATTAATATTGTTCTTTCTTTTTGTGGATTGTTTTTGTATCGTGTGGTAGTAAAACAAACTTTTGAATTGTATTTTTCAGATAAAGGCACTAATAAATTAATTCGGACTATTATATATGGAACCGATGCCAATGCAATATCTGTTGCCAATGCCTTAAAGTTTGAAACGCCCACTCGATTTAAGATCGTTGGTTTTGTGGATAAGAACAATCAGAATTCCAACAAACGAATGTTGGATTTACCTATTTTAATTCAAAAAAAGAAATTGCCCACTTTGATGCGCTCGGTGGGTGCAGATGCTATCATTATTGCAGATAAAAGTTTGACCAAAGAGCAGCAGTTTTTTATTGTAGATAAGTGTTTGGAGTTTAATTATAAGGTGTTTACAGTACCTTTGATTTCCAACTGGGAAAATCAAAAAGAGATTTCCGATAAGGTAAAAAATATTCAAATTGAAGATTTGTTAGAGCGTAATCCGATTATATTGGATACCAAAACCATTTCAAAGGATTTGAAAGATAAAGTCATCATGATCACCGGGGCCGCAGGATCTATAGGTAGTGAAATTGTTCGTCAAGTGATTACCTTTAAACCAAAGGCTATTATTTTGGTAGACCAAGCCGAAACACCTTTGCATCAATTGTCATTAGAATTACAAGCGATTACCACAGATACCCATTTGCACTGCAAGATTGCCGATGTACGGAATAAAGAGGTAATGAAAAAGATCTTTATTACCTATGGACCTCAAGTAGTTTATCATGCAGCAGCCTATAAACACGTGCCCTTGATGGAAGAGAATCCCGCACAGGCGATTCAAACCAATATTGAAGGTACCAAAAACTTGGCCGATTTGGCCTGCGAATTTCATACTAAAAAATTCGTAATGGTTTCTACTGATAAGGCAGTGAATCCAAGCAATGTGATGGGGGCAAGCAAACGAATTGCAGAAAAATATGTTCAGTCGTTGCAGTTGAGAAGTCTGCAAAACCATAATGGGAAAGGCACTAAGTTTATTACTACTCGTTTCGGAAATGTATTGGGTTCCAACGGTTCTGTAGTTCCTTTATTTTCTAAGCAAATCGCTGAAGGTGGGCCAGTAACGATTACCCATCAGGATATTATTCGCTATTTCATGACCATACCCGAGGCTTGTCAGTTAGTATTAGAAGCCGGTTCTATGGGTAAAGGTGGGGAGATTTATATTTTTGATATGGGCAAGCCGGTTAAGATTATTGATTTGGCTCGTAAAATGATACAATTGGCTGGTTTTATTCCGGATAAGGATATTGCGATTAAGATTGTAGGATTGCGTCCTGGAGAAAAATTATACGAAGAATTATTGAACGATACTTCAAAGACCATCCCAACGTATCATGAAAAGATCATGATTGCAGAGGAGATTCAAGAGGAATTTGAAAGCCTTCATGTTGCCATTGAAGAACTCATTGGTATGTCACCTTTTTTTAATAATGATGATATAGTGAGTAAGATGAAGTCAATTGTGCCTGAGTTTAAGAGTATGAATTCATCTTATCAGTTTTTGGATAGATAGTGGTAGTTTAGAATAGCCACTAATGTAACATTTTTTTTTGAACCCTTTCTGAGTTTTAGACTCTGAAAGGGTTTTGTTTTTTTTGGGAGGTATAGCCACGAATGCACGAATTCTTTTTGAAAAGATTGTGGGGAGTTTCACCGCGAAGACGCGATGTCGCAAAGAGTTGTTTGGGGAGGTATAGCCACGAATGCACGAATTCTTTTTGGATAGATAGTGTGGGTTTCACCGCGAGGACGCTAGGGCGCAAGGAGTTGTTGGAGAAGATGGCCACTAATGCACGAATTCTTTTTGAAAATATGGTTTGAGTTTCACCGCGAAGACGCAAGGGCGCAAATAGTTGTTGGAGGGCGTATGGCCACGAAGGCACGAATTATTTTGATGTTGGGGTGGTTAAAAACTAAAAATATAGTTGTTTTCTGTTAAGAGTTGTCTGTTTTTATTGGAGGGGAAGTAGTTGCTCGGTATGCAAGATTAATGTTATCTTTGTCCCAACAATTTAGAGTGCCATTCTTCTTTGGCTCTAGCTTAGTACTACGTATGAATACCACACCTCCATCCAATGAAGATTGGTTGTTTGAAATAACACCCAAAAACAATTTTTTTTCGTTGCACCTCAAAGAGGTTTGGACCTACCGTGATTTGTTGTTGCTTTTTGTGAAGCGCGATATGGTTACGGTTTACAAACAAACGGTGTTGGGGCCGCTGTGGTACTTGATTCAGCCGTTGTTTACTTCTATTACGTTTACCATTATTTTTAATTTGGTTGCAGGAATCGAGACGGGTACCGTGCCGCCGTTTTTATTCAATATGGCGGGGATTACCGTTTGGAATTATTTTACGGCCTGTCTAACTGGTACTTCGGATACGTTTCGGGCAAATGCTAGTATTTTTGGGAAAGTGTATTTTCCAAGAATTATTACCCCGCTTTCAATTGTGATTTCTAATTTGATCAAATTGGGGATTCAGTTTGGGATTTTCTTTGCTTTTTACGCTTTCTTTTATTTTCAAGGTGCTGCCGTAGCTCTACATTGGTCGGTTGTTTTTCTTCCTTTGCTTATTGCTATTATGGGGATTTTGGGGTTAGGGTTAGGAATGCTTATCTCTTCTTTGGTCACTAAATACCGCGATTTTACCCATCTGATAGGTTTTGGCGTACAGTTGTTGATGTATCTCTCTGCTGTCATGTATCCGTTATCTCTTATCGAAGATAAATTGCCAAAATACGGTTGGCTAGTGCATTACAATCCACTGGCGTATTGCATCGAAACAGCGCGTTATATGTTGCTGCAAGTCGGGTCGATTGCTCCTTCGGGACTGTGCTATACTGTTGTATTTACTGTAGTGATTTTCTTCATGGGGTTGTTGGTTTTTAATCGAACAGAGAAAAGTTTTATTGATACGGTGTAGGAGTGAGGAGTGAGAAGGTGAGAAGGTGAGGAGTGGGAGGTGAGAGGGTGAGGAGTGAGAGGTGAGAAGTGAGAGGTGAGAGGGTGAGGTGAGAGGGTGAGGAGTGAGAAAGGTTAAAATGTTTATTATGAATAATTTATAAAAATGAATCACAAGAATTTAGAGGTTTGGAAAAAGAGTATGGATTTGGTGCTTCAAGTATATCAAATTACTAATTTGTTTCCCGATACGGAAAAATTTGGTTTAACAAGTCAAATGCGTAGAGCTGCAGTTTCAATACCCTCAAATATTGCAGAAGGAGCAGCGCGAAAAAGTGATAAAGAGTTTATTCAATTTTTATATATTGCTTTGGGTTCCTTAGCTGAAGTGGAAACACAATATCTGATAGCGATTCGTCTACAATATCTAAATGAAGATTTGAAAGTAGATAATAGTATTAATGAGGTAAAAAGTTTGATTATAGGAATGAAAAATTATCTATTAAAGAAATAGTTGAAGTGATTTTTTACTTCTCACCTTTCACTTCTTCACCTCTCACTACTACTATGAAAGACATCATCCTAAAAGCCGAAAACATCTCCAAACAATACCGTTTAGGTACTGTTGGGACGGGTACGCTCAGTCACGACTTGAACCGTTGGTGGCACAAAATACGTGGAAAAGAAGATCCATATCTAAGAATTGGAGAGACCAATGACCGCAGCACCAAAGGAACATCCGACTATGTTTGGGCCTTGCAAGATATTAATTTTGAGGTACAACGAGGTGAAGTGTTGGGGATAATTGGCAAGAATGGCGCGGGGAAATCGACTTTATTGAAGATTTTATCCAAAGTAACCGCACCGACAACTGGGAGTATTAAGTCGAAAGGAAGAATTGCTTCCCTGCTCGAAGTAGGTACTGGATTTAATGGCGAACTCACCGGACGGGAGAATGTCTATTTAAACGGTGCGATTCTAGGCATGACCAAAAAAGAAATCACTGCAAAGTTAGACGAAATCATTGCCTTCTCGGGTTGTGAGCGCTATATTGATACCCCAGTGAAACGCTACAGCAGCGGAATGACGGTGCGTTTGGCCTTTGCCGTAGCCGCATTCTTAGAACCTGAAATACTAGTAATCGATGAGGTGTTAGCCGTAGGTGACTCAGAATTCCAAAAGAAAGCTATTGGTAAAATGCAAGACATCTCCAAAGGCGAAGGTAGAACGGTCTTGTTTGTGAGTCATAATATGGCGGCGGTAAAGAGTTTGTGTACTAGGGGGATAGTAATGGAGCAGGGTAAAGTGGTGTTTGAAGGGGGGATTGAGGAGAGTGTGAGTCGTTATTTGAAAGTGTCAAATGTTGAGAATGATTTGTTTAATATTAAAGAACGATCTGGAAATAAAAAAATATTATTTACCAATATAAAAGTTTTTGGAGTGAATGAAAAAGTACAGGCAAGTTCAGGTACTCCATTGAATATGTCAATTAATTTTGATAACCCTGCAAATGTTTCTTTAGATAGAATTGTTTTTGATCTAGGAATAGAAGATGATTTTGGACAGAGAGTTTGTTGGATTAGTTCTAGTTTAATAAAGAAAGAATCAAAAGTGATTCCTAATCAGATAAACATAAAATTCCCAATTAATAGATTAAATAATGGGAGATATTATGTGACTGTATATATTACGGTTGATAATCAATGTGCAGATTGGATTGATAATGCGTATGTATTTGAAGTTTTTGAAGGGAATTATTATAGAAATGGAAAACTTGTTCCTAACAAACAAAGTAAAGTTTTATTTGATTTTGAAATGGATTTTCAATATAAAGAATTGATTTAATGAAACTAAGAAAACTAAGAAAAATATATAGGATTTTATTTCCATTACAACAAACGGAGAAGCAAATTTTTGTTAATCGATTAGTCTCTAATTCAATTGTTGAAAGTATAAAACAAGTTGTAGAGAATTGCTATCAAGTAAAACTACAAAATGGACTTGTCTTATATGTACGCGATGAAAATCATAGTGATTTTAGTGTTTTTCAGCAGATTTTTAATTTTGAAGAGTATAAAACAGTACTTTCTTTATTAAAGTTGAATGATACTAGTGGAAGTGCAGTTTTGATTGACTGTGGAGCTAATGTAGGTTATACAACAACATACTTTACCCAGAACTATCATTTTTCTAAGATTTTTTGCATTGAACCTTCTTTGTCAAATATTGAAATTTTGAAAAAGAATATTGATAAACTAGAGAATGCTGATACTATAAATATTATGCATCGAGCTATATCAGGAAATATTAATGAAAATTTTGATGTGACCTCTGATTTTAGAGATGGTTTAGATTGGTCTTTCTCAACTTCGGCAAATAAAAACGGTACTGTTAAGGGAATAACAATTAATGAAATTGTTAGTGAAAATAATCTTGATATCATTACTTTATTAAAAATTGATATTGAAGGAGCGGAACGTTTTATTTTTGATGATAATGTGGATTTGTCTTTTTTGTCAATTACAAAAATAATTGCTGTTGAAGTACATGATGAGTTTCAAATAAGAGATAAAATATATTCTATACTTAAAAAATATGATTTCATTTTATTTGAAACAGGAGAATTGACTATTGGTATAAAAAGTAAAATGCTTTAAATTGGATATTCTTAATCCCAAAATAACGGTTTTAATGCCTGTATACAACTGCGAGTTATATATCAAGGAAGCAATTGATAGCATTTTAAATCAAACATTTACTGATTTTGAATTTTTAATTATTGATGATGCATCAACCGATGAAACAGTTAGTATTATTAAGGAAAATAAAGATTCTAGAATTCAATTAATTGAAAAACCTGTTAACACAGGTTATACTATTAGTCTTAATTACGGATTAAAAGTAGCGAAAGGCGAGTATATAGCTCGAATGGATGGTGACGATATTAGTTTGCCGGAACGGTTTGCCAAACAAGTGGCATTTTTAGATTCAAATCCTGATGTTGTTTTGTGTGGTAGTAACTTTAGAATAATAGAAACAGAGAAAATAATAAGCTTGCCTGAAGATAATGAAGCTATTAAGTTAGGACTACTTAAAGGAAATTGCATAGCACATCCATCTGTGATGATTCGCCATTCTGTATTACAAGAAAATGTTATTACTTATGATTCTAATAAAGAACCAGCCGAAGATTATGATTTATGGGTAAGGTTGTTACAATTTGGGAAGTTACATAATATCCAAGACAATTTATTAAAATACAGAGTTCATGCTACTCAAGTTTCCAAAAAAAGAGAGTGCCAACAAGCTCATTCGGCATTGCAATCTAGATTTAAAATGCTAAATTATATAGATTATTCATTTAATAGCTATGAATATAAGCTACTAGAGAAAATTATGCAGAGAAATATTGATGTTACTTATAGTGAAATTAAAGAGTTCTTCCATTTAAAGAAAAAAATGAATTTAGCTAATTCTAATAAATTTTTTCATTCAAATGGATTTCAGTTTTATTTGATGGATTTGTATCATCAAAAGACAAAAAGATATTTTGTTGATAGAGAAAACTTTTATCCATTAAACTTTTATCAGTATTTTGCAATTAAAAAATCATTTGGATTCAGTCTTAAATTAAAAGAGGAAATAAAGTTACTAATCAAGTCTTTAATTTTTTATAAAAGAAAATGAATAACCCCAAAGTCTCCATCATAATTCCCTGTAACAAATAGTGTGTTTAGGTTGGATTAATTCAAAATCCAAAAAGATATATGTACATTTTTCTGTACATTTGTAAATAAAAACAAATCATGGAAGCAGTTAGTGTTACAGAGTTTAGAAACAATATCAAGAAATATTTGGATATTGCTAAAGAAGAAGAGTTAATTATTTATCGTTCCAAAAACGAATCTTTTGTGATAACGCCTCTGAAGAAAAGAGACAAAGATGAAAGTTTGTTGAGTCCGGCTCAAAAAAAAGCCATCGATGAGGCGTTAGAGGATGTAGCCAACGGTAATTTACATTCAAACGCGTCTGTTCAGGAAGAAACGAAGAAGCGTTTTCCTCACTTGTTCACTAGATAAATATGATAGCAATCCTGTGGACCAATCGTGCGAGAAATGATTATTGGCAAAATATATCGTACTTAGAAGAAAAATGGACTTTGAAAGAAGTTTATCATTTTATGGATAAAGTGGAGGCGTTTCTTGATTTGTTGGCAAATGGCAATCTTGCGTTTAAAACTACAAATTATAAATTTGTTTATGAAGTTCCCGTTACCAAACACGTGAGTCTTTTTTACAAAGTTGCTTCAGATAACTCGATCGAATTATTACGTTTTTGGAACTCCTATCAAGATCCTGAAAAATTTACATTATAGTCAGCCCTTTTAATATGTCGCCATTAGTTTCCATAATTGTCCCCTGCTACAACCAAGCCCAGTATTTACCTGAAGCTTTGCAATCCGTATTGGAGCAAACCTATGACAATTGGGAGTGTATTATTGTCAATGATGGTAGTCCTGATAATACAGAGGAGGTCGCAGAAAAATGGGTAAAAAAAGACTCTAGATTTATTTATCTACACAAAGAAAATGGAGGACTGAGTAGTGCGAGGAATGTGGGATTAGCTTTGGTAACGGGAGATTATATACAGTTTTTAGATGCGGATGATTATCTTGATGCTAGAAAGTTTGAACTTTCATTAAAGGCAATCAGTGAGATTAATTTATCAAAACAAAAAATAGTCATTTCTAATTTTAGAATGTTTACTACAGGTTTTAAACAATCCACTACTCCCTATTGTACCTTAATGGAAAGTTACTTCACATTTGAAAAGATTTTATTTGGATGGGATTATGAGTTTAATATTCCGATACATTGTGGTTTTTTTGATTCTTATTTTTTTAAAGAGTTTCGTTTTAATGAGCAATTAAAAGCAAAAGAAGATTGGATGATGTGGTTGTTTCTTTTTAATCAAAAAATAGAATGTGTTTTTATTGACAAACCGTTTGCTTTTTATCGTTTGCATACAAATAATATGACAAGTGAGAGAAACGTAATGGAAGAAAATCATTTAAATGCCATTCTGTATGTTGAATGTATTGTCTCGGCAACTGTTTATAAAGATTTTTTGGAATTTATCTTGCTTCAAAAAACTAAGAAAATAGTGAGTTTACAGTCTTACATTTCTTCATATGAAAACAGTAGAGGCTATAAAATCTTAAATAGAATAAAAAAAGTAAGTATTTTTCAATGGATTAACGGTTTGACAAAATTAATGTTATTATGACGCAGTTCAAGATTGATTTTATGATGTTTATTGATAGTTGTAAAACTTTTAATAAAAATTTGTTAAAATAGAAGTTTTAATACCAAAACTATCCGCAAACAAACAACTCAAGAATAATGCTAGCCATCATAATCCCATATTACAAACTCACTTTCTTCGAAGCTACTTTACAATCTTTGGCTGCACAAACCTGCCAAGATTTTAAGGTTTACATTGGTGATGATGCCAGTCCAGAAAATCCTGCAATGTTATTAGAAAAGTATAAAGGAAAGTTCGATTTTGTGTACCATCGCTTTGCAACCAATTTAGGAGGAACTTCATTGACAAAGCAATGGGAGAGATGCATAACACTATCGGGTAATGAAGAATGGTTGATGATTTTGGGCGATGATGATGTGTTGGGGAGAATGTAGTGGAAGCGTTTTACCATAATTTGGAAGAAATAAAATTAAAGAAAATTACTGTAGTTCGTTATGTAACAGAGGTTATTGATGGGGATGGAATTGAAATTTCAGGACTATGCATTCACCCAACATTAGAAAACGCTACAGATTTTTTAATAAAGAAAATTAGTAAACAAACTAGAAGTTCACTGAGTGAATATGTTTTTGAAAAACTGCAAGTTTTGAAAATCGGGTTTAAAAATTTTCCCTTAGGCTGGTATTCAGATGACATAGCAATTTTGGATTTTTCAAATAATAATTGGATTTATACTATAAATGAATCTAAATTGTCAATACGTTATAGTAGCTATAGTTTATCAGGAAACGATTCTAATAAAGAAGAAAAAGATATTGCTAAATTCTGTTTTTTTTGGATTTTATATTCTCAATATGCAGATCGATTTAGTCCAAGTCAAGTTTTGGTCCTAAGAAAATACCTAATTGCTTCATTTTTTAATCGAATTTTTATAGAACATTATTTGAAAATTTTATATTATTCAATATGCAAAAATTCATATGGGTTATTTATAGAAATTAATTGCAGATTACTCAAATTTATAAAAAATGGATTTACAACTAAGTAACAATTTGGTATCCATAATCATACCTACCTATAATCGAGCCCACTTAATTGGTGAAACGCTCGATAGTGTCTTGGCACAAACGTATCCTAATTGGGAATGTATTATTGTGGATGATGGGAGTACAGATGATACAGCTACTCTTATTGCAAATTATATTTTAAAAGACAACAGATTTAAATATTATCAAAGACCAGTTGGGAGAATAAAAGGGGCTAATGCTTGTAGGAATTATGGTTTTGAATTGAGCCAAGGCCAGTATATAAAGTGGTTTGATAGCGATGATATAATGCATCCGGATTTTTTGGAGAAACAGGTTGAGGTTTTAGAACAGAATAAAGATTTGGATTTTTGTATCTGTTTAGCTGATGCGTTTTATGATAATTCGGATAGTAGAAAAATATTCAAAGCCAATAGGGTACCAAAAAATGACAAACTAACTAGTTATTTGGTCAAAAATCATTATTTTTTTACTGCTTCACCTTTATGGAAGAAATCCTTATTGAGAGATAAATCTTTATTTGACGAGTATTTAACCGATAGTCAAGAAACAGATTTTCATTTCAGAATGTTATCCTTTAATGTAAAATATGAATATACAAATGATATTCTATTTTCAATAAGGAGAGGACACAGTAGTATCACTCAGGATAAATTAAATTTGATTTCTTCAAATTTTTCTAGATTTAAGTTTTTTCTTAAAGCATTTGATATTGTTGAGGAAAATGAAGTTGATGATAAAAATTTATTGAGACAATATATTTTATATCGATTATTAGGTCTTTTTTATTTTTTAAATGATACTCAAAATAAGAAAGGAATGACAAAGTATTATTTAAAAATTTTAAAAAATATAATAAAAACTAATTATTCCTTGAAAGACAAAACAGCTATTTATATCGGTTTTCTGCTTATTATTGTTTCAAATAAAGGGCATAACCTTATAAAGCATGCGAAAGTAAATATTATAGAAGTAATTGAAAATTAGTTTATGAAAAACAAATTAAAAGAATTGATTTTTAAAAGATTGAATATTAGTTTTTCTAAATCAGGTGACGATATTCAATTAAACAAACTAATTGGTTCAACAATCCCAGGTGTTTATGTAGATATAGGTTGCTGGCATCCAATAAAAGCATCCAATACTTATTTTTTTTATTTACGAGGTTGGAAAGGAATATGTATTGATCCAAATCCAGAATTGGAAATGCTATATAAAAACTTTAGGCCGAAAGATAATTTTATAAATTGTGCTGTTGGGGAAGATTTGAGAAATTTCAAATACTATATGCTTGAGGATCATTATAGTTCTATGAATACTTTAGATTTTGATTTTATAAAGAAGCACAATTTAGTAGATAGAATAAAAAAAACTATAGATGTTCCAACTTTTTCTTTAAGAAAGATACTTGATGTAAATATTAAGGAAAATGATAGGTTAGATTTTTTTGATATAGATGTAGAGGGATTTGATTTGGAAGTTTTAAAAACTAATGATTGGGTCAAATACCGTCCTAAGATTGTGGTAATTGAAACTGATTTGGCTTTGAAGGATGATTTAAATTCTGAAATTTTAAATTATCTGGGATCTAAAGATTATAGATTAATTGGGAAATCTATTATTATGGGTGATTTAGGAAATTTGTTTTTGATAGATAATAAATTAAATTTATGCGTATAGGCTTTAATCCACATAAAGACAAAGCTAAAGAAACATCTGATTATTTTCATCAGGTGATTATTCCTGTTTATATTCCTAATCAGGAAGCTATTTTTAAATCCTTTTATCTCAATTGAAGTAATTAAATTTAAAGTATAATTTAAATTTTGGCTGTTTTTCAATAAAGTTGTGGTTATGTTTTAAACTTTGCTTATTTTTACATTAAATTTTAAACGTAACGCAAACAGGTGGATTTTAAAATTCCAAATCATATTGTAAAAAGGGAAAACTACATTGGTAGGGTTATACCTTTTGTAGGTAAGAATTTGATCAAGGTTTTTACGGGGCAACGTCGTGTGGGTAAAAGTTATTTGCTGTTTCAAATCATGAATTATTTGTTGGAGCAAAATACAGAGACTGCTATTGTGTATATCAACAAAGAAGATATTGCTTTTTCGGAAATTAAAACGGCTCAAGATTTGCATAATTATGTTTTGAATCATAAATCAAAAGACAATACAACGTATGTTTTTATAGATGAGATTCAAGACATAGAAAATTTTGAAACTGCTCTACGTTCGTTACTATTGCACGAGGATTTAGATTTGTATTGCACCGGTAGTAATGCCAAACTTTTGTCTGGTGATATAGCGGGATTTTTGAGTGGTCGTGCCATTGAGATTGTGGTGTATAGTTTGTCGTATCCAGAATTTTTAACTTTCCATACTTTAGCAGACAGTGCAGTAGCCTTAGAGTTATATCTCAAATACGGTGGACTTCCTTATTTGAAAAATTTTGAATTAGAGGATGCTGTTGTTTTTGAGTACCTCAAGAATATTTACAACACTATCGTTTATCGGGACATTATCAATCGATTTTCGATACGTAACGTTTCTTTTTTAGAGCAATTGGTTTTGTTTTTGGTGAGCAATATTGGCAGTCTTTTTTCTGCCAAAAAGATTAGTGATTTTTTGAAATCGCAACGTATCAATATGGCTTCCAATCAGGTTCAGATGTATAGTGAGTATCTGGCAAATGCTTTTTTGATTCATCGAGTGGGACGTTATGATTTGGTAGGGAAACGTCTCTTTGAAACCGGCGAAAAATATTATTTTGAAAATCTAGGGATACGCAATGCGCTGTGGGGTTATCGTATTGAGGATCGAGGGAAAATTATAGAAAATGTAGTTTACAATCATTTATTATTTAAGGGATATGAAGTTCAAGTGGGCAGTATTGGTCCCTTAGAAATTGATTTTGTAGCACAGCGTTCGGGGGAAAAAATATATATACAAGTAGCATTATCCATAAATGAACCGCAAACATTGGAAAGAGAATTTGGAAATTTAAAGAAAATAAAGGATAATTATCCCAAAATCGTCATTACATTGGATGTTTTTCAGGGGAATACAGATGAAGGAATTGTTGCGATGGATTTGAGGAGATTCTTGATGACATAATAATTTAGGCTAATCCGCTATAGTATAAAAAACACCTCATGCGAATAGGATTTAATCCACATAAAGATAAAGTTCAAGAAGCATCTGATTATTTACATCAGGTGATTATTCCTGTTTATATTCCCAATCAAGAAGGGTATTTTAAGGATAGTTTTGCGATTTTGAAATTGTGTTTGGAGTCATTGCTAAAAACCAGCCATGCCCAAACTTATATTTCGGTGGTTAATAATGGGAGTTGTATGGAGGTGATTGAATATTTGGTAAGTTTAAAACGCAACAAGCAAATTCACGAGCTCATTCATACCACCAATATTGGTAAATTGAATGCGGTGCTCAAAGGAATTGTAGGACATAACTACCCTTTAATAACCATTGCTGACGCTGATGTACTTTTCTTGAATGGATGGCAAGAGTCAAGTTATGCTGTTTTTGATGCGTTTGCAAAAGTGGGTGCTGTTTGCCCTACACCTTCTTCACGTTCTTTGAGAACTTACACATCTAATGTTTATTGGGATTTATTTTTCTCGAATCAATTAAAGTGTACTCCAGTTGTAAATCCCGATGCTTTGAGAATGTTTGGTGTAAGTGTAGGGAATGTCAATTTTTATAATGAAATCCAACTTGAAAAATACATGACCGTTACAAAAGATAATATAAAAGCGGTTGTGGGAGCTGGGCATTTTGTAACTACCTATAGAGGAGAAGTTTTCAATGCTGTAGCAAATAGATTTGCAAAATATAAATTAGGAGGAAATAGTGAGGGGGATTTTTTGGATATTCCTGTGGTTAAAAAAGGCTTTTGGCGTTTGTCTACAGCTGATAATTATACTTATCACATGGGTAACGTGTTGGAAGATTGGATGTTTGTAACCGTTTCAAAATTAAAGCTAAATGATACGATTAGTACTTTTAAATTACAACCCATTCAACCTAGTTCTAAATTGGCTTATTTTATCAAAAGTAGATTATTTGCGAAATTTATATTGAATAAGAAAATAATGCGTTATTTTTTGATATGTAAAGGCTTAACTAGGCAAGAAGCTAAAGAGTATTTGACATGATCACTATTTTATACCCTTATCGTAACCGAGATTTAGAACGTGTGAAGCGTTCTCTAGATTCCTTAGCATTACAAACTGATCATCGTTTTAAAGTGCTTTTTGTAGATTATGGATCCTCTCCCCAGCAAGCCTCTCAGATGGAGCAATTGATAAACAGTTATTCTTTTGCCTACTATATTTACACTTATACTTGTATGCAACCATGGTCTAGAGCGAAGGCACTCAATGTGGGGTTGCAACAACTAGCAACTGATTTTGTTTTTACGGCTGATATTGATATGATTTTTAGTCCACATTTGGTCAGTATACTACATGAGGTAAAGCATCCTCAAAAGGCTGTTTATTTCAAAGTAGGGTTTTTATCACGGGAAGAATCATTTTCAGAAAAACCATTTGATCAATATATCATCTCATTTACAAGCGATGTTGGCGCTCAGGGTTTGTCATTGTTTGCAGTTGAAGCTTTGAAAGCGATTAACGGATATGACGAGTTTCTACATTTTTGGGGAGCAGAGGATATTGATATTCATAATCGATTAGAGCAATTGGGTCTTTCTAGTTTTTTTTATGAGACGGCTATTTTAATGCTGCACCAATGGCATCCAACCTATCGAAATAGTGAAATAAAATCTCTGACAACAGATTTACAGTTGTCTTCGATTGTTGCTTTGAATCATAAGCATTTACAGTATAATGATATTTTGTTTAAAACAACTATTAAGCAAAAGGATTGGGGAATTCAAGTAGATAAAAATGCATTTAAGACTATGGAAAGTGAGCCTGTAGCCTTTACTATTTTGAATACTTCAGTAGCAGTCACTCATTTTTTATTTGTTCAACTGCCTAAATTCCGTGGAGGCGTCTTAAAAGTTCGTTTTGAAGAAGATCCCTTCGCTACAACTATGAAATATCATATAAAACGTATTTTAGGTAAAAAGGTGCCTCAATATTATACTTTAAAAGAAATCAATGATCAGGTATTGCTGCACATCATTTCGTTTTATCATCAATATCCTTATATGTATCAAGTAAGTTCTGATTTGAAAAGCATTACATTTGCTATTAAAAAGTAATTAGAAATCTGTAGTATGCCTAAAGTAATTCTTATTTCTCAAGTACCTTTGCCTTTTCCTAATATAGGGAGCTGGACTATTTTGTACAAGAATTATATAGAAGACAATCATTTGATTGATTATATTATTTGTCCAGAACCAGAGGAAAAATGGGCCACGGTTGACTACAGCTTTGTTAAGAGTAATACAATAACTCGATTTCAAAATAAATGGAATAAGAATTCTTATTTTGGGTATTTGAAAGCCTTAGAAGCCATATTGCAACCTAACGAAAAATACATTATTCAGATTGTCGATAACTTTGGGATTGTGAAATTTCTAGTTGATTTTCTCCAAAGGAAGACAATGCGTCAGCAGGTGTACCTGCAGTTTTTTTATCATGGTTTTCCACCGTTTTATGAGAATTTTCATAGCAGATGGTTTTATGAAACCATTGACGAAATGGTGTTGTTGACACAGGATTCTTATAAAGCACATAGAGATTATTATACGGTCTTGCCTACTCGTTTTTCGGTCTTGTCTAACGGGATCGATACTACTCAATTTTTTCCATTGCCCTGAATGAAAAGCAAACTTTGAAACAATTAAAGGGAGTGGAAGACAAAACTGTTTTTGTTTGGTGCTCACAAGATCGTCCTAAAAAAGGGTTGCATCTTTTACTCGATGCATGGAAGCGTGTTTATGAGCAAAGACAAGATGTCATTTTATGGGTTATAGGTTGTGAACCCAAATCGCCTCAAGAAGGGGTAGTGTATCTGGGCCGGATTCCTAATCAGGAATTACCGTGTTATTTGCAAGCGTCCGATTGCTTTTTGTTTCCTACTTTATGCCATGAAGGATTTGGTTTGAGTTTAATTGAGGCGCTGCACTGTGGAAACTATTGTATCGCTTCGGCTTTAGGCGGTGTTCCTGAAGTGTTGCAGTATGGTAAACTCGGAAGATTGATTGAGCATCCCCATTTTGTATCAGCATGGGAAAAGGCAATACTAGATTTTTTAGAAAATCCAATACCAAAAATTAGTCTGACTTCTGATTTGTACTCTTCTAAAAGTTGGAATGCAGGTATGAATGCCATTATTGAACGCGCTAAAAAAGCAATATAATATTTTTAAAACCGTGCAAATTGAAAATACAATTTTCAATTTGCACGGTTTTATGATTTAGTTGATTTAATCAATTGATATCCAGTGGTTAATTGTATTTTATTTTTTAATGAATAGTGTTTTTATTCTTTTGATCTGTCTTTTGTTTCTGTTTTTTTTGCTTTTTTAAATGGTTTTTTAATTCAATTTGTGCAAATTGAAAATGTGATTTACAATATGCGTGATTTTATCCAAAGAAAGATAGAAGCTACTATTCAACAGTATCTTAAAATATTTCCAGTTGTTGCCGTTTTAGGACCTAGACAATGTGGTAAATCTACGTTGGTCAAAAACTTGTCTCAACATTGGGGGGCTTCGTTGTTTTTGGATTTGCAATATGATGCTGATTTGGAAAAACTCGATCAGCCGACCTTTTTCTTTGCATCTAATGCCGATAAAATTATCTGTTTGGATGAAATTCAGTTGGTTCCACAATTGTTTTCGGTCTTTCGAAGCGTGGTGGATCAAAATCGTCAAAATGGAAAGTTTGTGTTGTTGGGTGCTGCTTCTCGGGATTTGATTCAACATACTTCAGAGAGTTTAGCAGGCAGAATTGGAATGGTGTATCTGTCGCCTTTTACCCTCAATGAATTGGATGATTTGCAAAATTTTGACCTCAAAAAGTTTTGGCTTCGTGGTGGTTTCCCAGAGAGTTATTTAGCAGACAGTGATGATTTTAGTGGGATTTGGCGGGATAATTTTATCAAAACGTTTGTAGCCCGCGATATTCCGCAGTTGGGTTTTCAAATTCCAGCCTTGCAGTTGCGTCGCTTTTTAATGATGTGTGCGCATCACCAAGGGCAATTGATTAATTATTCCAAATTAGGAGAATCTTTAGGTTTGACCCATCCGACCATTCGTCGCTATGTCGATTTGTTTGAGCAGACCTTTTTTTTGAGGACGCTTCCTCCGTATGAAGTGAATGTAAAAAAACGCTTGGTGAAAGCCCCAAAGGTTTTTGTTCGTGATTCAGGGTTGTTACATCAATTATTAGCCATTTCGGATTTTAATGCACTGCTTGGTCATCCCGTTTTTGGCGCTTCTTGGGAAGGAGTAGTGATTGAAAATATACTAGTGAATTATCCAGATTGGGATTGTTATTTTTATCGTACCGCTACAGGAGATGAATTGGATTTGGTCTTAAAAAAAGGGATGCAACGTCTTGCTATTGAGTGTAAGGCTTCTACTGTACCTAAGTTAGCCAAAGGATTTTATCGTGCGCTAGAAGTAGTACAACCCCAACAAACGTTTGTCATTATCCCAGCACCGGTTTCTTATGAAATAGCTCCAAATATTACAGTATGTGGATTATCGGAGTTTTTGAGACTTTAACTTTGTCAAAGTTTTGAACTTTGACAAAGTTAAAGTTTGCTTTTGTTATCTTTGACCGCCAAAAATACCGCATTTGAAAACGATTGCTATTATTCCCGCTCGAGGTGGCTCGAAGCGACTGAAAGATAAAAACATCAAAGTCCTTAATGGCTTGCCTTTGTTAGTGCATAGTATTCGGTATGCGCAACAATTCCCTGATCTTATTGATGGGATTTATGTCAGTACCAATGATGTCTTTATTAAAGCCGTAGCCCTTACTTATGGCGCTCAAGTGATTGATAGACCCGAGGCTTTGTCGGGTGATCATGCCACCACCATTTCGGCACTACAACATGTTTTGGATAACGTTTCTGATACGGTACAACACGTTGTTTTATTGCAGCCCACTAATCCTTTACGTCCTGATGATTTACTGCCTGAAGCCCTGAAGTGCTACCTCGAAGGAAAGTACGAGAGCTTGTTTACAGTGAGTCGCAATCACCAAAAATTAGGGAAAATTATCGAAAATCAATTCGTTCCCTTTAATTACGAATTAGGCCAACGGAGTCAGGATTTAGAACCTTTGTATTTCGAGAACGGTCTGCTCTATGTGCTGCAATCGGATTTGATTCGACAAGGCAAAATTATGGGAGCACATTCCTTACCCTTTATCGTAGACAATCCTTTTTCGGAAGTTGATATAGATACCCAAGCCGATTTTGATTATGCAGCGTATTTGATGGGAAAAGTGAAGAAGTGAGAAGTGAATAGTGAGAAGTGAATAGTGAGAAGTGAATAGTGAGAAGTGAAAAGTAAGAAGGCAGAAGATAGATTTGAGAAGGCAGATGTGAGATGATAGACGAAAGAAGAAAAAAGCGAAAAAGAAAACCGACAACAGACAACCGACAACAGAAATAATGAATCCCTACATAGAAATAGCAGGTAGAAAAATAGGTCCAGATTATCCTCCTTTGGTGATTGCCGAAATTGGTATCAACCACGAGGGGTCATTGGAAGTGGCCAAAGCAATGGTAGATGCTGCTCAACGAGCGGGAGTTGAGGTGGTGAAACACCAGACCCATATAGTTGAAGATGAAATGGCAGGAGCAGCCAAGAATGTAATTCCAGGCAACGCCGATGTTTCTATTTACGAAATTATGGAGCGTTGCTCGTTGGATGAAGCAGATGAATTGGAATTGAAAAAGTATGTGGAAAGTAAAGGGATGATTTTTATTTCAACGCCTTTCTCTCGTGCCGCAGCCGAACGATTGAAAAAGTTTGATATACCCGCATATAAAATTGGATCTGGGGAGTGCAATAATTATCCGCTTTTGGAACACATTGCTTCTTTTGGAAAACCGGTTATTTTGAGCACTGGAATGAATACTATTGAAAGTATTCGCAAAGCGGTGGCTATTTTTGACCGCCATCAAGTGCCAGTAGCTTTGTTGCATACGACCAATTTGTATCCGACGCCGATACATTTGGTCCGATTGGGAGCTATGATTCAAATGCATGATGCTTTTCCAGACAAAGTATTCGGGTTAAGCGATCATACACTCAATAACAATGCTTGTTTGGGAGCAGTGGCTTTGGGCGCTAGTATTTTGGAACGTCATTTTACGGATCATATGCAGCGTACTGGACCCGATATCGTGTGCAGTATGGACGAGTCCACTACCAAAGAATTGATTGTTAGCTCGAATGAGATTTGGCAAATGCGAGGTGGCGTAAAAGCAGCTGCAGAAGAAGAGCAAGTAACTATAGATTTTGCTTTCGCTACCGTTTGTGCTATTGCGGATATTAAAGAAGGGGAACCATTTACCAAAGCCAATATTTGGGTAAAACGCCCGGGTACTGGTGCCATTTTAGCGGAACATTTTGAATCGCTATTAGGTAAAAAAGCAACTCGAGAGATTGCAAATGATGAACAGTTGCGTTGGGAGGATGTTGAATAAATTTTTAAACCTTTCTTTAACCCTGTCAGAGTTTTAAACTCTGACAGGGTTAAAGAAAGGTTTGATTGACTATAAAAAAAATGAAAAAAATCGTATTTCTAACGGGTACTCGTGCCGATTTTGGTAAAATAAAATCATTGATTTCTATTCTGGAAGTACATCCTGAATTTGAAGTTTTTGTTTTTGTGACCGGTATGCATTTGCAGGAGGAATACGGCTATACTTTATTAGAGATTGAACGTTGTGGTTTTAGCCACATTCATACCTTTTCAAATCACACCCATGAAACGACTATGGATTTGACTTTGGCCAAAACCATAGAAGGCTTGTCGGTTTATACAAAAGAAATACAGCCTGATTTAATAGTCGTTCATGGAGATAGAGTGGAGACTTTGGCGGGAGCCATTGTGGGGTCTTTGAATAATATTTTGGTAGCACATATAGAAGGAGGAGAGGTGTCGGGCACAGTCGATGAATTGATTCGTCACAGTGTGAGTAAATTGAGTCATATTCATTTTGTTTCCAATACGGAGGCGGCGCAACGACTGCAACAAATGGGTGAAATTAAGGAATCTATTTTTACTATCGGTTCGCCAGATATTGATATCATGTTCTCCGATCAGCTTCCAGATTTAGCGGTTGCTAAAAGCTATTATCAATTGGATTTCGAAACCTACGCCATTGCCATGTTTCATCCTGTAACCACAGAGATTGATCAGATGGAAGCCTACGCCCAAAACTTCGTAGTCGCTTTGCTTGCTGATCATCATAACTATTTGGTGGTCTATCCAAATAATGATTTAGGCAGCCGATTGATTTTGAAAGCCTACGAAGGGTTGAAAGGGAATCCTAGATTCCGCATTATACCTTCTTTGCGTTTTGAATATTTCCTGACCTTACTAAAAAACAGTCAATTTATCATTGGTAACAGCAGTGCTGGGATTCGAGAGGCCCCTTATTACGGTATTCCTATTATCAATATAGGAACTCGTCAACAAAATAGGGCTGTTCATGCGGATATCCTTCATGTAGATTATCAAAAAGCAGCTATTGGAGCAGTACTTGATACGATTGATATTCATAAAGTAAACGTCGGGGATTCCGATTTTGGACAAGGGAATAGTGCGCAGTTGTTTTTGGAGTGTCTTAAGGAAACAATGCTTTGGAATAGTAATCATCAGAAACAGTTTAGGGATCGATAAATGTTAACAGTAAGTAATTATCATTATATAAGGCCAAAGTTTGACGCTAAATATCAAAGTATATTTGGTGTAAATCCTAGTCAATTCAAAAAACAATTGTTGTTATTAAGAGATAAAGGAGAAATTATTTTCCCCAAGAATTTATTAGTAATTCAAAGTATATATTAGAATCAAAAGAAAATTTTCATTTTATAACTTTTGATGACGGTTTAAAAGAACAATATGATTATGCGTTGCCCATTGTAGATGAATTAGAGATTCCTGCCGTTTTTTTTGTCAACTCAAGTAATTTGTCTGAAAAAAAAGTCAGTACCGTTCATAAAATACATCTTTTAAGGTCCATTCTTTCTTCAGATGAATTTTGTAAACAATTGTTTACTAGTAATGCTGTTGAAGTTTCAGTTTTAGATTCAAACCGAGCAAAAAATATTTATCAATATGATGATGAAAAAAGCGCCATTTTAAAATATGTTTTGAATTTTAAAATGAATTACAAAGCACAAGAGTCGGTGATAAACAAAATATTTGTTCAATATTTTGAAGAAGACGATGTGTTAGAAAATCTTTATATGAGTAAGGAATCCTTAACAGCTTTAGCTCACAGGGGCTTTTTAGGAAGCCACTCACATCATCATTATCCTTTAGGATTGTTACCTTTGGAAACTATAAAATTCGAAATACAAAGTTCCAAAACCATATTGGAAGAGATTACTAATACAAAAATTGAATTGATAGCCTATCCTTTTGGAACCAAAGAAGCCTGTACAGCAGATGTCGCTGAAATTGCAAAAAATGAGGGATTTAAATTTGGTTTTACTACTACACGAGGAAATAATTTAGGTTTGGAAAATCCTTTGTTGTTAAATCGATTTGATTGTAACGATATGCTCGGCGGAAAACATTATAAAGAATAGATATGAAAATAAGAGAGGCATCAATAGCTGATTGGACTAAATTAGAAATGTTTTTTAAAAACATTTACCGAGAGAATCATCCTTTACATAACATAGAATTTTGGGAGTGGCAGTTTGGAGATGTTAAGCACGGACGATCTTTTATAGCCATCAATGAAAAAGATGAAGTAGTTGGTCATGTTGGTGCAAATTTTGGAGGAGGAATTGCCTGGATAATTAATGTTTATTTGAATGAAGAATGTAGAGGTAAAGGAGTTTTAGGTCGTCTTTATGCATTAGCCAGAGCATATTTCCCATTAGCCGCTACAGCTGCTAATGAAGCTGGTCTTGGATTGTATAAAAATATGAGATGGTATCGCTATTATGACTTAGTTCGTTATGTGAAAATTAATCCTAATCTTGGAGATAAAAGTTTTGCAAATGTTTGTTTGCCCATCCAAGTTACGGTTGATAGTATAATTATTCGTGATAATCATTATTTTCTGCAGCCCTCAATAAAAGGTATCCAATTGAAAGGCGGCTCTACTGCTGTCAGTCAAGAAAATGTTGGAGGATTGAGAGTTGTAAATATTGAAAATCTGAACCTGTTAGAAGACCATGCCTTTGAGTTAGGATATCTTTGGATGGATTATATTACTTCTTGGAATGACTTAAAGACAAAAGATTTAGAGAAAAATGGATGGGTGTTGGATTATAAATCAGTAATTCCATGGCGATTGAATCCTGTTGAAGAAAATCGTTTTTGTGACATTACGTTTCTGTCCGAGGAACCGTTAGAAAGAGAGTTTGTCGTTCATAGGTCTTTTTCTGACCATGGAAGAGTTGGTAGTTTATAAATTTAAGTTTGATGGATAATAAAAAAATATTTATTCTATTACCTGACGGTATTGGTCTTCGAAACTTTGCTTATTCGGAATTTCATGCTATTGGAGAGAAAGAAGGTTTTGATCTTGTGTTTTGGAACAATACCCCTTTTGATTTAAAAACAATGGGTTTTGAAGAAATTAAAATTGGTAATTCCAAATCGCATCCACTGACCGAAATTTATAAAAATGCCCGCAAGCAAATCGAATTAAATCTGAATATCCGAAGGACTAAAGACAAGGTTTATGCTACCTATCGTTTTCCATTTTCGTATCACACTTTGAAAAAAGCAGTAAAAAGTTGCGCCACTCAAATGTTATCCTTTACGCATTCTTCTCGATTTGGATGGACTCGTATTCGGGAAAAAATTAAGCAAGAAGAGCGTAAAACTTTATATTATCACCAGTGTTTGGAAACTTTACAAAAGGAACGACCCGCCCTTGTTTTTTGTACCAATCAGCGTCCGATGACGGCTATTGCTCCTTTGTTGGCGGCACAAGAATTAGGAATACCGACCGCTACGTTTATTTTTTCATGGGATAATTTGCCTAAAGCGACGATGGTAGTCGAAACGGATTATTATTTTGTTTGGAGTGATTTGATGAAAAAGGAATTGCTGTCGTATTATCCTTATATCAAAGCATCGCAAGTATTTATCACTGGAACACCTCAGTTTGAGATTCATTTTAATGACAAGCTTTTAATCTCTAAGAATGCTTTTTTTAAACAAAACAATCTTGATCTCAATAAAAAATACATCTGTTTTTCAGGGGATGACTTTACAACCAGTCCTGATGATCCAGCTTATTTAGAGGATACTGCAAAAGCAGTTTTAGAGTTAAATAGTAGAGGATTTAATTTAAGTATAGTTTTTAGAAGATGTCCTGTTGATTTTTCAGATCGTTACGACTCAATTCTAACTAAATATTCAGATATAATTGTTGCTTTAGACCCACTATGGAAGCCTTTTTCATCTCAATGGAATACTATACTACCAACAAAAGAGGACGATTCCTTACTATCAAATTTAGTCGAGCACTGCGAAATGGTTCTTAATTTAGGTTCTTCTATGGTATTTGATTTTGTGTCTCATAAAAAAGCATGTGCTTATTTCCGTTACAATCAAAAAATACAATTGAATAAAAAATGGGACCTTTTAAAGTGTTATCAATATGTCCACTTTCGTTCCATGCCCAATAAAGAAGCTGTTTTATGGATCAATAGTCCAAATGAAATCTCGACTATCATTGAAAAAGGAATCACAACCCCTTCATCGGTAATCGAAAATGCCCAAAAATGGTTCGAAGTAATCAATCAACAGCCACCGCAAGAAGCTTCTCAACGCATTTGGAAAGCCATAAAAACTATCATTTCTAAAGAATAATGCTTTTCTTTGCACTTAAAAAAGTGAGTAGTATCAAAAAAATAAACAGATCCATTTTCATTATTAGTTTTTAAAATCTGTGTAGTCTGTGTAATCTGTGTTTTTTTGATTTAAATCACGTCTTTATTAGTATTGATACTATTCGTGTTTGATTTTTATTTTGAGTGAATTTTAATATAAAATATGTTTTTCAACTCCTTGGCTTTTGCCATTTTTTTACCCATAGTCTTTTTCTTGTATTGGTTTGCTTTTAATAAAACTAAAAACACCCAAAACGCTTTACTGATAGTTGCCAGTTATTACTTCTATTCCTGCTGGGATTGGCGGTTTTTATTCCTGTTAGTTTTCTCTACTTTTTTGGATTATTACACAGGTATCCGAATCGAAAAAAGCAACAATGATAAAGGGCGAAAGTTTTGGTTTTGGCTTAGTGTTATTGTTAACTTAGGATTTTTAGGGGTTTTTAAATACTTCAATTTCTTCTCGGATTCGTTGGCACACCTACTTACTTCTGTTGGGTTTAAAGCGAGTCCAATACTGCTTGATGTGATTCTTCCGGTAGGAATTTCTTTTTACACCTTTCATGGTTTGTCCTATGTAATTGATATTTATTACAAGCGTATTAAAGCGGAGTATAACTTTGTCGATTATTCTTTGTTTGTGAGTTATTTTCCTTTATTGGTGGCTGGACCAATCGAAAGAGCCACCCATTTATTGCCACAGGTCAAAGTACAACGTAGCTTCGATTTGGAAAAAGCAAAAGAAGGCCTGGCCCAATTCGTTTGGGGATTGGTCAAAAAAGTGGTCATCGCAGATACCTGCGCAACGTATGCCAACGCAGTTTTTGATAACTATCCGGCTATGAATTCTTTATCCTTGATACTTGGCGCTATTTATTTTGCATTTCAAATTTATGGGGATTTCTCAGGCTATTCGGATATGGCTTTAGGAATGTCAAAACTGTTTGGCATTGATTTGTTGAAAAACTTCAATTATCCCTATTTTTCTAGAGACATCGCCGAATTTTGGAGACGCTGGCACATTTCGTTATCGTCTTGGTTCAGGGATTATTTATACATTCCTCTAGGAGGTAGTCAAGGGGGTATGTGGTTCAAAATTCGCAATACCTTTATCATTTTCTTAGTGAGTGGTTTTTGGCACGGCGCTAATTGGACGTATGTAGTTTGGGGCTTATTGAATGCCGTTTATTTTCTACCTTTATTGGTATTGCAAAAAAATAGAGATAATACTGGTCCAGTAGTAGTTAACTTCGATTGGAAGGGATTACAAACTGTAGTAAACATCTTTATTACTTTTCTTTTAAGTACTATTGCTTGGGTCTTTTTTAGAGCGAAATCCATAACCGATGCGGTTTTGTATTTAAAGCAACTGGTTTATAATGGTGATTTTAGTTCGCAATATTTGTCTAACGAAAGGTATAATTACGAAATACTCCTTTTGATTGGTGCTTTTGTAGTGGTAGAATGGAACAACAGAAACCGAGTGGAGCCCTTATCAGGACGCTATAGTCTTGTGAAATTTGGTTTAGCCATCGCAGCCATTATGGCTTTAGGTACTTTTTCGGATTATAAGGAGTTTATTTATTTTCAGTTTTAAGAATAAAGCGTCTCGACTGCGCTCGACGTGACAGTTTGAGTCGAGAGTTTTGTTGTCAAATCGAGCGGAATCGAGATTGTTTTTATAAAGAAAAATTGCTGTTTAAAGGGGTCTCGACTGCGCTCGACCTGATATAGAGCATAAAATAACATAGGAATAAGATAGAATCACAAGAATCACAAATGAAACAATTTTTACTATATACATTAAAGATACTACTACTCACGATAGCCATCGCTGTGGTATTGGATTTTGGCTATACCAAAGTTTTTTTGCAATCCTCGAGTAGAGGAAAAATTGAAAAAGTTTTCAATTCCAAAGACGAAAAGTATGATGTAGTAATTTTAGGGTCATCAAGAGCGAACAATCATTTTGTGGCGCAAATGTTTGAAGACAAAGGGTTGAGAACCTTTAACTACGGGATGAGTGGCGGCCATTTGTTTGAAGCTTCCTTGTTGTTGAAACTAATGATAGAACGCAACTATCAAATTAAAAATGTCATTTTAGAAGCCGACTTGAATTTGTCGAACGACCATCAAGCCGAGGGGATATCGGCTAAATTCTTGCCGTTTCTTCACGAGTCCGAAACCATAAGAAGGCATTTTGAAAACGAATCCGATTTTATGGAACTGTATTATATCCCTTTTTACCGTTATGTGAAATACGATGCCAAAATAGGGGTTCGCGAGGTTTGGGATACTTCTAGAAATAAACCTACGAGTTTGTTAGACAATAAAGGCTACTACCCTCTAGGTAAAAAGTCAAATGCCAATATGAAGAATAATATTGCGAATTTGAACCCTTTGTCAAAGAATCAATATTATTATGAAATTAAGCAACTTTGTGAACAAAAAGGAATTAACTTTATTGCTATAATGACACCAATGTGTGAAAACACAAAAGGAATGGATTATTTTGATAAAGTAAAGGAGCTATATCCGGAAATTCACAATTATGAAAATGCAGTACTTGAGGATCAATACTTTTCATCTTGTGGGCATCTGAATGATGCTGGAGCGAGATTGTTTACAGCTAGAATTTTAAAGGATTTTTTTAATAAATAGACTATGCATATTGCTTTTTTAACTCCTGAATATCCTCATCCTCGTGTCGTACACGCAGCGGGAATTGGAACTAGTATCAAAAACTTGGTGGAAGCTTTAGTTACAAAAGGAGTGCAAGTTTCTGTTTTTGTGTATGGCCAAATGGAAACTGCAGTTTTTGATGAAGCAGGAGTTACTATTCACTTAGTAAAAAGTCAAAAATACAAAGGGTTTGGTTGGTATTTGCATCGAAAGTTTATTCAAAAATACCTCAATACTCATATAGTTTCAGAAAAAATTGATTTGGTTGAGGCTCCCGATTGGACGGGTATTACTGCTATTATGCATCTGAAAGCACCTTTGGTCATGCGTTTTCATGGGAGTGATACCTATTTTTGTCATTTGGAGAGAAGGAAGCAAAAGCAAAAAAATTATTGGTTTGAGAAATTAGCAATGATGCAAGCTAGTGCTTTTGTCGCTCCAACAGTTTTCGCAGCTGATGTGACCAAGCAATTGTTTGGACTTGCCCGCAAAAATGTAAAGGTTGTTTATAACGGATTAGACTTGAATGCATTTAAAAATGATGCGCCCTTGCTTTTTGAAAAAGGACTAATTTTATATGTAGGTACAATTATTCGAAAAAAAGGGGTTTTTGAATTACCTGAAATTTTTGATAAAGTGAGAAAAGCATTTCCAGAAACTAGATTGATGCTGATAGGAAGTGATGCTGCCGATATTCAAACGCAATCTTCATCCACATGGGAATTACTAAAAAAAGAATTTGAAGAGGAGGACCTAGAGCAAGTTTCGTATTTAGGAAAAATGCCTTATGACAAAGTACAAGAGTATATTCGAAAAGCCAATGTATGTATTTTTCCTAGCTTTGCTGAAACTTTTGGGATGGTAACGATTGAAGCTATGGCTATGCAAAAACCAGTGGTAAGTAATGATTTTGGATGGTCTCAAGAATTGATTACAGATGGTGAAAGTGGTTTTTTGGTAGATCCCAAAGCGCATGATGATTTTGCTAATAAAATAATTGAATTACTCCAAGACGAAAAGTTAGCCAATGCCATTGGTGCTGCCGCAAGAAAAAGAGTAGAGGCCGTTTTTGATATTCAAAAAATTGCCCAAGAGAATATTGATTTTTATGAAGCTGTAATTGGTAAATAGTGATTGTAATCTACCATAATACGAAGCAAGTTACTCGGGTTACATCAGATAATTCAGAGGTTATTGATTTTGATGGTTCAAAGTCAATAGCTTCGGTACTGATGCATTTAGCCATGCAATTTCCTGATATGACAATAGCCTGGTGTCATCAAGATTTTATGGATTTTGTAAACTGGAGCGAATTTCCAAAGGTTTTGCACCATGACAAAATTATGGTGTCATTTTCTCCGGCAATGGCATTGTATTTAGGTAGGGAAATTGGTTATGTTGAGGAATCTCCTTTTATCAAGGTGAATACACAAGTGAGCTATCCTACTTGGCAAATGAGTAGTGGTATCGGTGGGATTCATACGGCTGTTTTATTACAATTTAAAGGAAAAATTAAAGAGCATCGGGATTTTGATTATTTTTTAAATAGCATGGCGAAACTGGGGATGCCATTAGGTTTATGGTGTTATTCGGAGCCCAAATTAGTAACCAACTTTTCCCGATGCTCCCAACCTAAAGCAACTATTTTTACTCTTTTTCAATTTGTGTACCAGCATTATAAAACAAGGTGGTTGTTTTTATTGCTACTCAATTTGGTGATTTACGAAAAACGCTTGCCAATTTTCGCTTTTTTGAAGGCGCTATTTTATAAAAAGAGGAATACCATTGAAATGTCTTTGGACAGTATTGGGGTGCAGTCAAATAAAGAAGTGGTTCAAAAAGCAACTATTGATGTCATCATTCCTACTTTTGGTCGAAAAAAATATTTGTATGATGTTTTGCGAGATTTAGCCAAGCAAACCCATTTACCCAAAAAGGTAATTATAGTAGAGCAGAATCCACAAAAAAATAGTATTTCTGAATTGGATTATGTAAACAATGAAAACTGGCCTTTTGTTATAAAACACACCTTTACCCATCAAGCGGGGGCTTGTAATGCAAGGAACTTAGCCTTGGCTCAAGTGGAAAGTGAATGGGTTTTCTTAAATGATGATGATAATCGTTTTGAATCGGATTTAATTGAAAAGACTTTTGAAAACATCAAAACCTATGGCGCTAAATGTGTTACCAATTCTTATTTGCAGCCTCATGAAAAGTTGATTGATACAAGAGTAAATCAGTCTAGTATTTTTGGTTCGGGGAATAGTTTTTTGAAATCGGAAGTATTGAAGAGTGTCGCTTTTGATAGCGCGTTAGAATTTGGATATGGAGAAGATACTGATTTTGGGCTACAAATTAGGAATAAAGGAATTGATATCCTTTATTTTCCTACTCCCCCAATTGTGCATTTAAAGGCTCCAATGGGAGGTTTTCGCACCCAACCTAAATTGCTATGGCATGAGGCACCCATTCAGCCCAAACCGTCTCCCACTATCATGTATGTGAAGCAAAAGCACAATACCCGAGAACAAATTTTGGGGTATAAAACCGTTTTGTTTTTTAAATACTATAGATTGCAAAAGATCAGCAACCCATTTAGATATTATAGTAATATTCAAAGTCAATGGAATAAAAGTATTTTTTGGGCTAATCAATTAAGAAAAGTAAATGAAATTTAGTTTAATAATTTGCACCTACTTTCGTCTTCAGTCTTTGTTGCCATTGTTGCCATCGATTCGGGAGCAAACGTTATATCCTGATGAAATCTTGATTGTGGAAGAGCATATACATTAGGTAAAACACGATTTGGTCCATTCAGA
Source organism: Flavobacterium sp. LM5 (assembly GCF_002017945.1). Taxonomy (NCBI): domain Bacteria; kingdom Pseudomonadati; phylum Bacteroidota; class Flavobacteriia; order Flavobacteriales; family Flavobacteriaceae; genus Flavobacterium; species Flavobacterium sp. LM5. Next base: position 1,213,640 of record NZ_MUFX01000001.1, read on the forward strand.
ATTTTCAGCAAACAGCAATTCGTTACAATGCTCTTGGTTTTGCTAATTGCATCGCACCTGTTTCTTCCTGTTTTTCCGTTTAAAAATGGTTTGCTTATCAAATTCAATCCATTTTAGGGAATTGTATTCACTAAAATTAATCAATTTCAGGGAGTCTTATTCACTAAAATTAGTCAATTTTGGTGAATTTGTGTGTTTTTGTCTATCTTTGTTAAAATTTTAGGTATGGAAATTAAGCGATATTTACTAGCACAAATTACAGCTAAACTATTTAAAGGTAAAGCAATAGTGTTAATTGGCGCTAGGCAAATTGGTAAAACAACCCTATTGCAAGAGCTATTATCGGGTTATGAGAATACATTATTCTTGGACGGAGATGATCGAGTAACGCGAGAATTGTTGCAAAATCCATCAACCGAAGAAATTAAAGCGATCATTGGTCAACACAAAATTGTATTTATTGATGAAGCACAACGCATTAGTACTATTGGTTTAACTTCAAAAATAATTGTTGATCAATTCAAGGAAGTGCAACTGATTGTTAGCGGTTCATCAGCCTTTGATCTTAAAAATAGGACGATTGAATCGTTGACAGGAAGAAAATGGGAATACCTTATGTTCCCTGTTAGTTGGAAGGAATTAGAAAATACAATAGGCTATGTCAAAAGTTTACAACAACTCGATTTGCGATTGGTGTATGGTATGTATCCCGAAGTCATTACGCATCCCTCTGAAGAAAAAGAACGATTAAAACAACTGGTAGATAGTTATTTGTATACGGATCTGTTGGCTTTTGCCAACATCAAGAAACCAGAGGTTTTAGAAAAATTACTCAGGGCCTTAGCCTATCAAATGGGGAGCGAAGTCTCGTATAATGAATTGGCAAAATTGCTAAACGTGGATAAAAATACTGTAGCTAATTATATTCAGATTTTAGAAAAAGGCTACGTGATTTTTACCTTGAACGGTTTTAATAAAAATTTACGCAACGAATTGAAATTTGCCAAGAAAATCTATTTTTGGGACAATGGGGTACGCAATACCATAATTAATAATTTTAATGGCATGGATCTACGAAATGATGCCGGTCAGCTATGGGAAAATTTTGTCATTTCGGAGCGAATGAAAAAAAATAATTACGAAAACCCTTGGCTCAAAAGTTATTTTTGGCGTACCACCACGCAACTGGAAATCGACTATATAGAAGTTGAAAATGAGCAAGTAAAAGCATTTGAATTAAAAAACAATGAGCATGCCAAAATAAAAAAGTTTGAAAAATTCAAAGAAGCTTATCAAACCGATGTGAATGTGATACATAAGAAAAATTTTAGAGATTTGTTACTTTAAGTTGATATTAAAAATTAGAAATACGATGCCGCTTTCCCTCATTATCTGCACCTACCTTCGTCCTCAGCCTTTGTTGCAATTGTTGCAATCGGTTCGGGAGCAAACGTTATATCCTGATGAAATTTTGATTGTAGATGGCTCCACCAATGCTGCAACCGAAGTAGCTTTAAAAGAAAATCCATTCCTCAATTTGCAGTATTTTGCAGTTCCACCCGAACATCGGGGGTTGACCAAGCAACGTAATTTTGGTATTGCCAGAGTTGCTGCCGATATGGAAGTGGTTTGTTTTCTAGATGATGATACCGTTTTAGAAAAAGACTATTTCGAGCAATTGTTAAGCACTTACAAAAAATATCCACAGGCTCTTGGAGTAGGCGGGTACATTCATAATGAGACCCAATGGGCATGTGTTGGAGAAAATGATCAGCCTACAATAAAAGAATTTTATTTTGAAGGATGGAAAAGAAAAGACGGTAGTCGTTTTGTTTTAAGAAAAAAACTAGGGTTAGATAGCGATTGCACTCCTGGATTTTCTACTTTGTTTTCACACGGAAGAAGTGTGGGATTCTTACCACCAAGTGGTAAAACGTACGAAGTAGAACAATTGATGGGTGGGGTTTCTTCGTTTAAGAAAAAGGTATTTGAAACCCATCAGTTTTCAACCTATTTTGAAGGCTATGGCTTGTATGAAGATGCCGACTTTTGCCTGAGAGTAGCTAAAACAGGTAAATTGTATCTGAATACAGCCGCAAAATTGAACCATTATCACGCAGTATCCGGCCGACCCAATCAATTTCATTATGGCAAAATGGTAGTGCGCAATGGTTGGTACGTTTGGCGGATAAAAAATCCAAAACCATTTTTTAAAGATCGATGGAAGTGGCATGCAATTACTTTGCTATTGACTTTCATTCGATTTAGCAATACCTTTACTTCAAACCAACGTAAAGCGGCATTTACTGAAGCTTGTGGAAGAACAGTAGGGTGGTGGAGTTTGATGTTTAATAAACCGAAAATCAACAAGTGATAAGTGCAAATGTTGTAGTTTTAATAATGTCATTTTAATACAATAAACAATTACTATTATTTTAAAATTATAAATAAGATGTAAATTAGGCGCGAGTACTTTTTTAAACTAGATACAAATCTAAATTTTTCATTTTTGCGTTGAATTTAAGAGTGCTAGCTTAAAAGGTGAATTTTTAAAAAAAAATATAAAAAATAAGTAAACAAAATAATTAATGAAGTCATTAGAGGCCATTGTTGAAACCAACAAAAAACAAGCGGAGTTTTATAATACTAAAAGGAAAAATGTACCAACTAAAATATGGTCTTATTTTAGAGAGAAAACCCTGAAAAATATTAGAAAGGAGATTGGTATTTTGAATCAGTGTTATGATTTGCATAAAGTTTGGTTTGGAGATTTACAAAATAAAAAAGTTTTAGATTTGGGATGTTATGCGGGCAACAATTTAAGTATGTACTTGGCAGAAAATAGTAAGGAATATATTGGGTTAGATTTAAGTGAGGTAGCAATAGCGAAGTTGAATCAAAGATTAGAATCTACACCTACGGCTAAAGCTATGGCAGCTGATTTTTTATCGGATGTAGATTTTCAAGACAAAGATTTTGATTTGATTTATGCCTATGGGGTATTGCATCATTTTGAAAATCATCAGGTACTTATCCAAAAGTTAAATGATAAATTAGCAAGGGGAGGGCAAATTATTAGTTATGATCCATTGGAAACGAGTTGGCCCATAAAAATTATGCGAAGGATGTACCGTCCATTTCAAACCGATGCGGCTTGGGAATGGCCTTTTACTAAAAAAACGTACTATGCTTTTGCAGATGCTTTTGAAATTAAAGAGCGACATGGTATTTTTGGAAGAGCTAAATGGTATTTTCTATATCAATTTTTGCCATTATCTGATACTAAAAGAACAGAAATTGGAATTGCGATGCATCAAAAGGATTGGGTGGAATCGGAGAAAAAGGACAGCTATTTATTTGATTGTATGCACGTGACGATGTTGATGCAAAAAAAATAATTGAAAATGAAATTTGCCATCATCACACATGTCCTGCACAAAAAACTAGGCAATCAGTATTTTGCCTACGCTCCTTATGTCAGAGAAATGAATGTTTGGGCGAAGTATGTCACGGAGTTCATGGTAGTTGGAGCGGTTAAGGAGCAACAGCCCACCCCGATTGACAGTTGCTATAGTCATCCTTCTATTTCTTTTTTTGAAGTGGATACCATTGATGTGCTTACTTGGAAGTCAAGAATAAAGGCTTTTGTTACACTACCGAGGATCGTTTGGCAAATTTTCAAAGCCATGTACCAAGCCGATCATATTCATTTGCGTTGTCCCGGCAATATTGGATTATTGGGGTGCTTTGTGCAAATCTTGTTTCCGAGTACACCTAAAACCGCAAAATACGCTGGCAATTGGGATCCAAAAGCGAAACAACCTTGGAGTTATCGCATCCAAAAATGGCTGTTAAGCAATACATTCTTAACCCGAAAGATGAAGGTCTTGGTCTATGGAGAATGGGAAGGAAACAGCAAAAATATTCAACCCTTTTATACGGCCACTTATTGGGAAGCCGAGAAAGTACCGCTAAAAACGCTTACTTTTGCAGGACCTATTCGGTTTATTTTTGTAGGGACCTTGTCGCAAGGAAAACGTCCGATGTATGCTGTAGCCTTGGTGGAAGCCTTGTCTAAAAGAGGGCATGAAGTGCATTTGGAGTTGTATGGCGAAGGGCCAGAGCGAAAGGTTATCGAAGACTATATCATAAAAAATAAATTAGAAGCCTTGATTACCTTACAAGGAAATCAATCGCAAGTAGCCGTGAAAATAGCCTATCAAAACAGTCATTTTGTAGTGTTGCCCTCCCAAAGTGAAGGATGGCCTAAAGCCTTGGCTGAAGGTATGTTTTGGGGATGCGTAGCTGTTGCTCCGCCCATTTCTTGTGTGCCCTTTATGTTGGGTCATGGCAATCGTGGGGTTTTGTTGCATATGCAATTGGAATCTGATGTAGCACAACTAGAGCAGCTTTTGAATACTGAAGTGGTGTATTTTGACCAAAGAAAAGCCTCGGCCAATTGGTCTAGAAACTACACTTTGGATCGCTTTGAGAAGGAAATAAAAGAAATAGTTAAGACAGAATAAAATGAAGAAGTATTTGATAAGTGTTTTATGTTTAGGGATTCTTACACTAATTATTATTAATTATAGAACTCCATTTTTTCAGAAAGACGCAGGTGGTTGGTCTATTGGATATGGTGGTTCAACAATGTATCCTGCAGAGATTACTGTAAAATCGAATCCTATTTATTCGATCGAAAAATTGAAATTACAAAATGACAGTACCGTATTTTTAGCAGATCCCTTTTTTGTAAAAGAAAAAGACACTTTTTATCTGTTCTTTGAACATAAAAAGACAAAATCTAATGCTGATATAGGTTTGCTTACCTCAACGGATGGGAAAAATTATACTTATAGAGGAACGGTCCTTACCCAAAAATTTCATCTTTCTTATCCACAGGTTTTTAAGTATAAAAATGAATTTTATATGTTGCCTGAATCTAAACAAGCCAATGCAGTTTTATTATACAAAGCCCATCATTTTCCTTTTGATTGGAGAGTTTGCGATACGTTGCTTTCTAATGTCAGATTAAAAGATCCATCAATTTATGTTTCGGATTCCCTTAATGTTATGGTAGCTTCTGATGATAAGTTGAATATGTATCTCTATCAGGCGGATTCTCTTTTTGGAAAATGGCAACTTCATGACAAATCAATTGCAATTATGGGAACCGAAGCCAGGGCAGGCGGCCGTTTTTTTGCAGATGCTAAAGGGTTGATTTTACCAGTCCAAAACTGTACTGATGGCTATGGCTATGGTTTGTCGCTGTATCGATTCTCTTTTAGTAAGGATAGCTATTCAATGAAAAGAGAAATCCCCTTTTTCTTAAAAGCACAAATTGATATCAAAGAGTTTAACGCGGGAATGCATCAATTGGATATTCAACAATTGGGCCCCAATGAATTTTATTATGTTTATGATGGAAATCAACTAATCAGTGATTCAAAAAAACTTAATGTTTGGGGGCCAATAAAATGGACTTATATCGATTTAAAAAATTGGATTTTTAACTAATGCGCATTGTACAACTTATAGATTCTTTAGAAGCCGGCGGTGCTGAACGGATGGCGGTGCATTACGCCAATGTGCTCGCGGATGAAATCGAGTTCTCTGCGTTAGTAGCTACTCGAAAGGAAGGGCCTTTAGTGCAGCAAATTGGTACCAAAGTAGCTTATCTTTTTCTACATAAAAAGAAACCACTAGATTTTGGTGCGCTAAGGCGCTTGCGGTCTTTTGTGTTACAACATGAAGTGACGCATGTGCATGCTCATAGTACTTCCTTTTTTTTGGCCTTTCTTTTAAAACTAAGTCTTCCTTCGCTAAAAGTGATTCGACATGATCATTATGGGAATAATGAATTTTTGGGATCTCGTCCCATTTTTGCTCTAAAAATAACAGCGCCATTTTTTGCTGGAGTGATTGCGGTAAACAGTAATCTTAAGACATGGACACAAACTCGTTTGAAGGTTATAAATGTGATCTATTTACCTAATTTTTCACAAAAAGCGACCCATCAGGAAAGGTATACCACTTTGCTTGGAAAGGAGAATAAACGTATTGTATGTTTGGCTAATTTGAGGGTACAAAAAAACCATTTATTACTTTTGGAGGTGGCAGCTCTACTGCAAAAAACACATCCTGATTGGACCTTTCATATGGTAGGGAAGGATTTTGAGGATGACTACGCTGCCGAAATTAAAAGTAAAATTCAGGAGTTAGCATTGCAAAATCAGGTATTTTTGTACGGGTCTAGAACCGATACCGCAGCAATTTTGCAACAAGCGACTATAGGAATTTTAACCTCGGTTTCTGAGGGCTTGCCGTTATCAGTGTTAGAGTATGGGATGCATCAATTACCTGTTGTGGTTACTGCCGTTGGTGCTTTGCCCGATATGATTCAGCACGCAACCAATGGTTTGTTGGTGCCTAATAACGATGCTGCTGCTTTTGCCGATGCATTAACGCTCTTAATTGAAAATGAGACCTTGCGAAAAGAAATGGGAGTCGCTTTTTACGCCACGGTTCAGGAGCAGTTTGGGGCAAACGCTATTGTTGCCCGCTATTTGAACTGGTTAGTCACACTATAAAATGAAGGAAGAAGAAAAAAAATATTTGTTTTTATTGGCTTTACATGCTTTTTTAGGGATGATACTCTTTGCTGTCCCACTATTGAGTAAAGTATACGGCATTGCTATTCTTGTTTTTGGCATCTACTATATTGTTCAAAGTAAAAACCGGAACAACGAGGCCTTGTTAATGGCGGCTTATGCTATTAGTGCAGAAATTATCTTACGGATGACAGGTGGTGCTTTTGTCAATGAATATGGAAAATATTTGGTGATGCTTTTTTTGTTGCTAGGGATGCTTTTTTCTGGATTTTCGAGAGGAGCCTTGCTCTATTGGCTCTTTTTATTTTTTTTGGTGCCCAGTATGGTGTTGTCTACCATGATTTTGGACTTGACATCGGATGTAAAGAAAGCTATTGTTTTTAATATTTCAGGCCCAATTTGTTTGGGTATTTCTGCCATTTATTGTTTTAAACGTACACTTACTTTTCAACGTTTGTTGGGAGTAGTTACCGCTTTTTCTTTGCCGTTACTCATCTTAGTGACGTATTTGTATTTTTATACGCCGAATATTCAAGATGTGGTGACAGGAACACAGTCTAACTTTGAAACTTCTGGAGGATTTGGTCCCAACCAAGTATCAACCATTTTAGGGTTGGGTATTTTTATCTTTTTTGTGCAATTGCTTTTAAATTCATCCAACGGTTTATTGCAATTGATCAATGGTGGATTGGTATTGGTTTTTGCTTTTAGAGGTTTGGTTACTTTTTCTCGTGGAGGAGTTTATACTGGAGTGGCCATGATTTTAGTGCTGTTAGCGATCTTGTATTTTCAAGCCAATTTTCAAACGAAACCTAAAATTGCAGCAATTATAGTGTTCTCTTTTGTGGCGACTTTGGCGGTTTGGAGTTATAGCTCTGTAAAAACGAGCGGGTTGTTGGATAAACGATATGCCAATCAAGATGCTGCGGGTCGGGAGAAAAAAAGCCAACTTTCTGGAAGGGAAGTTTTGATGGAATCTGAGTTACAAATGTTCTTCGATCATCCTATTTTAGGGGTTGGCGTTGGAAAAAATAAAGAACTGCGGCAATCGCAAACGGGTATAGATTTAGCCACTCACAATGAACTGACCCGAATGTTGGCTGAACACGGTAGCTTGGGGGTAATTTGCTTGCTTATATTATTTTTGACTCCACTTTATTTGTTTTCCGTAGATCGGCAGAATGTGTTAGCCCTTTCTTTTTTTGTTTTTTGGCTGTTGACCGTCAATCATGCTGCGATGCGTTTGGCTGCTCCAGCTTTTGTTTATGCCTTATCCCTTTTAAAAGTTTATCGTGAAGCACCTGTTGTACATCGGGAATAAATTGGCCCAAAAAGGCAATAATCCTACTGGAATTGATGTTCTTGGCCCATTACTCGAAAAGGAAGGCTATCAGGTAAGTTATGCTTCTTCTCAAAGCAATAAAATCTTGCGTTTTTTCGTAATGCTATTCAAAACTTTAACTACTAAAAAACCAGATTGCGTTCTTATAGACACCTACAGTACTACTAATTTTTGGTATGCCTTTTGGATCAGTCGTATTTGTAAGATCAGAAGCATCAATTATATTCCAATTTTACACGGCGGCAATTTACCCCAACGATGGGTAACACATCCTAGATATTGTAAACTTTTATTTCATCAAGCGTATTGCAATGTTTGCCCTTCGGAGTATTTAAGGCAGGCGTTTCAAAAAATGAATTGCCCTAAATTAGTGTCAATACCTAATGCAATAGCAATGGATTCGTATTCTTTTAAAAAACGGAAGGCGCTTCGACCTAAGATATTGTGGGTTCGCGCTTTTGCGGAGCTATATAATCCGCTAATGGCTATAGCAGTACTAGCTGATTTGGCCAAAAACTATCCTGAAGCCGAATTGTGCATGGTTGGGCCTGATAAAGAAGGAAGTCTTGAACCAGTGAAAAATCTAGCCGCATCGTTAGGGTTGACCGTTACTTTTTTTAGTCAGTTACCCAAGTCAGCGTGGGTAGCCCTTTCTGAAGACTATGATTTTTTTATCAATACGACCCATTTTGACAATATGCCTGTTAGCGTCATCGAAGCGATGAGTTTAGGGCTAGGCGTAGTTTCTACTAATGTAGGTGGTATGCCTTTTTTGATCCATGATCAGGAAGATGGGCTTTTAGTGCAGGATAATGATGCGTTGGCCATGAGCGAGGCGCTTCAGTTGTTACTTAAAAACGCTTCTTTGTTCGGAGAGATGACCGAAAAGGCAAGACGTAAAGTGACTTTGTTTCATTGGGAAGTTGTGAAAAAAAGTTGGAATGACATCCTACAAAATCCTTATTTGTAAGGATTAAATTTACTAACTTGCACCTCAATACCACGTTTATATGTTCAAAAGTAAAATCCATTTTGAGCTTTCAGAACGAAAGCTGTTGTTGCGTATCGTAGATATTATTGTCGTGCTTTTGGGGTTGTATGTACTGACGTTTTTTTTTACTATTTCTTACTTTACTTTTTCAAAGGCAAATTTTTATTGGACAGTTGTTTTTTCGGTTTATTTGCTCTTGTTTGGAGGAATTTTCGAAATGTACAATTTACAAGTCGCAAGCAATGCTTTTGAGATTTTAAAAAGTACTTTATTGACCACTTCATTGACTGCTCTGGTCTATCTTTTTACTCCGATTTTGTCTCCAAAATTACCGGAAACGCGACTTGAATTACTTCTATTTTATTGTACTATTTTTATTTCGTTATATGTTTGGCGTATTTTTTATGCGCGCTTTTTGGCGAGTAATCGTTTTGCTCAAAATGTAATTTTAATTTGTGATAAATCGCAATTGCAACAATTAGTGCTGGATTTACAAGAAGCGGATCCCTATTACCGAATCATTGGCTACGTGAATTCGGATGTTTCAAATACCGAGGAATTGACAAAAGGGCTTAAAAGAGAAATTCCGATTGACAAATTAAAAAAATATGTTACTAGGTATAAGGTGTCGGAGATTGTAGTGGCTTCTCAAAAAACGGATGGCATTACTACCGATTTGTATCATGATTTACTGCATTTATTAGAGTCAGGAATAAGTATTAGGGAGTATGTTCATGTTTTTGAAAACAAAACAAAACGGATTCCTGTACATCAAATAGAACAAGATTTTTACCGTTTTTTCCCTTTTAGCAGAAGTAATAATAATAAGTTATACCTCTATCAAGTTCGTTTTTTCGAATTGATTACGGCTTTTGTTGGTCTGTTACTAGCCGCGATGATGGTTCCTTTTTTGCTGGTGGCCAATTGGTTTTGGAATCGTGGTCCTCTGTTTTATACCCAAGAACGCGTGGGTAAAGATGGCGTAGTGTTCGAAATCTATAAATTTAGAAGTATGGTAACGCATGCGGAGGTGAATGGTGCCGCATTTTCAAAAATGGGAGACACAAGAGTGACGCCTTTTGGGAAATTTTTGAGAAAAACACGTATCGACGAATTTCCTCAGTTTTTGAATATTCTTAAAGGGGATATGTCTGTAATAGGTCCCCGTCCGGAGCGTCCTATGTTTGTTGAAGAGATTGCTGCGATTATGCCTTTTTACGAAACAAGGCATATCATAAAACCCGGTCTAACGGGATGGGCACAAGTGAATTATAATTATGGGGAGTCCATTGAAGAAAGCTTGATCAAATTGCAATACGACTTATATTACATCAAACATCGAGGGGTTTTTATTGATATGAATATTATTTTTAAAACCATTTCTACTGTGATTTTTTATAGAGGGCAGTAGGGTGTAGAAGTGAGAGGTGAGAAGTGAGAGGTGAGAAGTGAGAGGTGAGAAGTGAGAGGTGAGAAGTGAGAGGTAAGAAGTGAAAAGGTGAGAAGTGAGAAGGTGAGAAGTGAGAGGTAAGAAGTGTGTACGCTGAAGATGAGTGAGCAGTGAACAGAAGGCGTAAGCAAATTTAATGGGAGCGTACTTGTATTCTATATACTAAAAGTGAAGTAATCCCAAGCAATGGTGTAATGATTAAAAAAGGAGCTTTGTTTATTATAACTAGGGTGTATAAAGCAAAACAAACCCAATTGAAGTAACTTAGGTACTGCGTCGCTTTTTTGTTTTTTCTTAAAGAAAAGAATACCAAAAGAAGCAAACTGGGATTGAATAATAACACATTGTAGTTGTTGGCCAATTCAGGGTGCAAGGAATAAAAACTCATAAACAGGAAGAACACTCCCAAAATTCCCATTAGTGTCAAAAAAGACAACATGATGCCTCTTTTTTTCCAAAGTGCTACTACTAATAAAAAACCGACATAACTGTACCAATTATTCCACCAAGAAGTGGCGGTTGTTGGTGCTATATCTACTGTTTTAATTGCTGGCGCTGCTAATGATTGGTTTTGATACCGCGCCTTTTTTAGACTTTCTAATAATTCAAATGGAAGAAAAACGGTGGATGCTTTTTGATCTACTTTGGTTCCAAAAATAATACTCGTACCCAATTGTTCATAAAAATGATGGTCAAAGTAAGGGTACAATACACTTCTATAAGTAGCCTCGGATTGATTTGTTTTTGTAATGATATTTTTTCCAAGCGCTTCGTTTACTACATCCACTACCATAGTGGTGCAATTTCTATCAATAAACTTGTAGGTATAAAACCGTTGTTCTGATTGTAAGGTTGTGTTGAGGTTTTCAAAAATACGTTGCTTTACGGGCGCACTGATTTGTAATTTTTGTTCATAAACACTACGCCCCTCGTATTGGTATCGATTGATAAAATCTGAATAGGAGTCGGCAACTACAAAATATTGTAAATCGCCTTTGGCAAATTTGGCTACAAAATTAGGAGTCGAAAAATCAAAAGCTCCATAATTATACACTACATCTATGAATTGTACAGGATCACTAATTCGAATCGCGGTATGACCAAATAAGGAATAGGATTCATTTCCAGTGGCACAGGTCAAAATACTAATGTTAGCTTTTGGAGAAAGTGGTAAGGCTTGACTAGAAGCCCAAGCACTCCAAAGCAAAAAAACAGGTAGAAAAAATTTACGTACAGCAGTAGTAGTTGAAATGATGCAATTCATGAAATAAGCAAGATTAGTAGGCGGTGTAAAAATAGCGCATTCTGTTGACTTGTTGGTATTCGCAAAGAAAAATATATTTAAGTTATAGCTCTGTATTGTAGCCTACCGCCTGGATACATCTTCTGATAGGCCACAGATGCCACGGATTGAACGGATTTAAACTAATAAATTTGTTGTGGTGAAAAAAAAAATGTGTTGAAAAAACATAAGTTTTGTAAATAATATTTTTAATATACAATCAAAAATCAACGATAATCTGCCCAATCTGCGTGCCATTTTAACATAAAAATATTTCTGTCCAGACGGTGGGTATTGTAGCGTAAAGAGGGGGAATTGTTTTAATTGTTTAATCGTTTTAAACTTTGCGTTCTTTGTGGTTAAATAGTGAGTTAGGATTTGTAGTAATTTGGTTCATTGTTTTAAACCTTTGCTTTCTTTGTGGCAACTATTTTTACCACAAAGCAACACAAAGACAAAACACTTGAGCCATAACTTGATAACTGAAAACTTAAAACCGAATAACTGATATTACCTTCTAAATTGTCCCAAATCAACTTTTACCGAAAAGATATTAGAGTACAAAGCCACGCCAGTACTGCCTAAATTGGTTAAAGCATAATCTATTTGAATGCCTTTGTATTGAAATCCGAGTCCAATATTGGGTTGAAAATCGGTTTTGGTACTAGTGTCTAATTGGGTTACTTTTTGGAAATTTCCTACTCCTGCTCTCAAAAAAACTAGGTCGGTGTAGCCCAATTCAAAACCAAAGGCGGGATCAATACTTACAAAATCAGTAGCAATAATGTCATTGGTTTTGGCAAAACGCATGTTGAGGTTCGCAGCGGCCAAAAGGCTGTAGTCGTAATGAAAAATAAATTTTTTTGCCAGACCCAGTTGGGCTTTTGGTGCTGTGATTTCGGTGCTTTCTGGTAAATCTTGGTTTTCTCCAGGTATGGCATTGGCGATGGATTGGTACTTTTCTTCGTCAATATTCCACACATTGTAGGTGGTCGTGATGTCGCGAATCAGCAAGCCAAACTGCCAATTGTTGCGTTCAAATTGCAAGCCTACATCAAAACCAAAGCCCCATGAATTGGCAAAGTCACCTATAATGCGGCGGACCACTTTGGCGTTGATGCCGTATTGGAAGCCTTGCACAGGCAATTGTCTTGCGTAGGAAAAGGTAAACCCATAATCGGCAGTCGAAAATAACGAGATCCGATTGTAGTCGATGTTTCCTTGATTGTCGATTAATTCGGTGGTGTTTAAGATATCGTCGACCCCAAAACGAATGAGCGAAATGCCCCAAGCGCTTTCTTCGTCGATGGGAGCTGCGTAAGCCAAATAGTCATATTGAGCGATGTTGGCAAAATAATTCGCATGCATGGCGGCCGCTTGATGGTCTTCGAGATGTATCAAACCTGCAGGGTTCCAATAGCCAGAATTGACGTCAGCGGTGCTAGCTACGGCAGTATTCGACCTTCCCAAAGCTGCGGCATCCACCCCGATATTGAGAAATTCATTCGAATACTTTCGAACCGATTGTGCAGCACAGGACAAGGTGAGGAGTACCAAAAAAAAGGGAACGATCTTTTTCAAAAGTAAAATAGGACTAGTTGAGTGAATATTTTCTTCAAAAATAGAATTTTTTAGGGAGCTTATTCTTTACTTCATAGAGAATTCCGTTTTCTTTGCGTGTTGCAGCCGAAACTCTACTCCAAAACGTATTTCTTTTTCAGTTATTATCTTACTTTTGCGTCTACATAATTTAATCTGAATCCCAATGACTATTAAGAAACACATTCCCAATATCATTACATTATTGAATTTATTCTGTGGGTGTATCGCCTTGACTTTTGTAGTACAGCAAAAAGCTGAAATGGCTTTTTATTTTGTGTGTTTGGGGATATTTCTAGATTTTTTTGATGGTTTTTTTGCGCGACTTTTTAAAGTCTCCAGTCCTTTGGGTTTACAATTGGATTCATTGGCCGATATGGTTACCAGTGGTGTAGTGCCTGGATTAACTTTATTCTATATGATGCTCAACGCTTTCGGTTTGCAGCTGAGTGATCCTTTTACTGTGGAGTATGCCTTAGCCTTTTTAGGTTTTTTGGTCACTTTGGGCTCCTGCTACCGATTGGCTAATTTTAATATTGATACCCGACAAACGGACTCTTTTATTGGTTTGCCGACGCCTGCTAACGCTTTGTTTATTTTGAGTCTGCCACTGGTTATTCAACATGTTGATTCGTTTATGCTGTTTGAAATTCTATCCAATTATTGGGTACTATTGGCCATAGCTATAGGAAGTGCTTATATTTTGAATGCCGAAATTCCTTTGTTTTCTTTGAAAGTTAAAAAAATGTCGTTCAAAGAAAATAAATTGACTTTTTTCTTTCTTGCCGTTTCTCTTTTATTGTTGGTTGGCCTTCAATTTTTAGGTCTCCCTTTAGTGATTCTTTTCTATGTGTTGCTTTCAATTGTAACTAATAAATGGCAAAAGCCATAGCTTGTTGCGCATGAGAAAAACTACGAAAAGATATACCAAACGCTCTTCCAGTAAAAAAGTAAATAATGGAATGGTTTTGCTTAAAAAAGGCTTGTGGGCTGGAGTCCTTCTCCTTTTTTTGGTTTTGATAGGGTATCATTATCGCACGGCTTTTGCTTATTATTTGGGTTTTAAATCAGATAAGATAAGTAAAACCGATGTTTTTTCGGAAGCCAGAAATTTGCGAGTACTCGAAAAACATGACGGCAAAACCGTTGGAATAGATGTATCAGAATATCAAGGAAAAATCAGTTGGTCCTATGTCGATACGATTGAGAATCAATACCCTTTGCATTTTGTTTTTATCCGGGCTACTGCGGGCAATAATGCTGTAGATCGTCAATTTAAGCGCAATTGGGAAGGCGCTAAAAAGAACAAAATGATTCGTGGTGCGTATCATTATTATCGTCCTAATGAGAATTCCCTAGAGCAAGCAGCGTTGTTTATCAAGACCGTTCATTTACAAACGGGAGATTTACCTCCTGTTTTGGATATTGAAAAGCTACCCAAAAATCAATCCATGTCTAACCTCAAAAAAGGATTGCGAAGATGGCTGCAAGCTATCGAAAATCATTATAAAGTGAAACCTATTATTTACACGGGGGAAAAATATTATGATGATTTTTTGAAAGAAGAATTCAGTGATTACCTCTTCTGGATTGCCAATTATAATTTTTATCGAGAAGAAATTCAAAACGATTGGCTTTTTTGGCAATTTACCGAAAAAGCAGCAGTTCCTGGCATAAAAGGAAATGTCGATGTGAATATTTACAACGGTGATTTGCAACAATTGCAATTTATTACCGTTGAGTAGATTGGAGAAGGAGGTGGGTATGTTAAGGACTCATTTTAGTAGGTTAATCGTTTAATTGTATAATTGTTTAATCGGTTGATTGTATAATTGGTTGATTGTTTAATCGTTTAATTGAGTTTGTTTGCTTTTTTTCAAACTTATATGGTCTAATTTGCCTTATATGGTTTCAAAGACTTTCGACTTTAATCAAACACTTTAATGACTCCTATGTTTCACTAATTTTTATGTTTAGCGATTAAATATTTTTTATTAAAAAAATGTAAATATCACCAAATCTGGGTATTGTGGTTTTTGTTTCCTCTTTTTATTTTTATTTCAAGACTACTTGTTTCTTTTTTAGCAGTAGTTGAAGTCTAACTTAAATAAGGATTCAATTGAAAGTAAAAATTATTTTGCCTGTTTTTATCGCTTTTTTGTTTAGCTTTTGTCCTGTATTTGGCCAACAAGGAAAAGTTGATCCTACCTTTAACACTTATGACGATGGCCTTTTGGGTGATGGTTTCGATGCTACTGTTAGAGCTTTAGCGGTTCAACCTGATGGGAAATTGATTGTTGGTGGAGAATTTCTAAATTTTAATGGTGTGGCAACCCCTTATTCGTGTCGTTTGTTGCCTGATGGATCCAAAGATGTTTCTTTTGCTTTAGGGACAGGATTTAACAATAAAGTTTATGCTTGTTTGCTTCAGCCCGATGGAAAGATTCTCGTTGCTGGTTCTTTTACTACTTTTAATGGTGTCGCTGTTGGTCGAGTAGTTCGGTTACATTCTGATGGTACCCGAGATACGTCATTTATTGCAACGCCTGGGGCTACGAATAATATCATTTACGATATCGCCTTACACTCCGATGGTAGTATTTTTTTGGTAGGAAGTTTTACGAATTTTAATGGCAATAGCGCTAATAGAATAGTGAAAATTTTGAGCAACGGAGCTATTGATACTAGCTTTAATGTTGGCTTGGGAGCTTCTGGATTGATAGAAAAAATCGAACTTCAATCGGATGGTAAGATTATTATTGGTGGAGCTTTTGCTACATTTAACGGAGTAAGTGTGGGTAGAGTAGCCCGATTACATGCTAATGGAAGTTTAGATACTAGTTTCAGTACTGGAGTTGGTTTTGATAACAATGTGAGTGCCATAGCTTTTCAAGCAGATGGTAAAATTATTTTGGGTGGTTCTTTTACCACTTACAAGAGTAATTTAGCGAATCGAGTTTTGCGCTTACATGCTGACGGAACTTTTGATACTTCTTTTGTTTCTGGTTCAGGTTTTAGTTCGGGGGCAGTTGAGACAATTTGTGTCACTTCGAGTGGAGCGATTATGATGGGAGGTTCTTTTTCTGGTACTTATGATGGAGTAGCGGTCAATAGAGTACAATTTTTTCATCCCGACGGGACAATCAATACTGCTTTTGATATAGGTGCAGGACCCGCTTCAGCAAGTGTTTTTGCTTTAGAAAATTTCATGGAGTCCTCTTGGTATGTTGGAGGTTCTTTCTCCATTTTTGATGATCAAAATCAAGGAAGGTTAGCCAAAATTGATGTTCAAGGTACCTTAGATGTTGGGTATCTCACTTCGGGAGTGGGCTTGAATAGTAGTGTTTCAAAACTACTTCCGTTATCCGATAAAAGTGTGATTGTTGTTGGGGATTTTACTCAATTTAATAATCAAGAGGCTCCTCGAATCGCTAAACTCAACGAGGCAGGCGAAATGGATGTTAGCTTTACTACTTCAGGGCAAGGCGCTAATGCTACCATTCGTAATTTGGCGTTGCAACCTGATGGTAAAGTAATTATTGTTGGGAATTTTACTTCTTATAACGGGACTTCGGTCAATAGAATCGCTCGTTTATTATCCGATGGTAGTTTAGATACTTCGTTCAATATTGGATCGGGTTGCAACGGACAGGTGTATGGCGTAGCGGTTCAGTCGGACGGGAAAATAATTCTTGTAGGTAACTTTTCTTCCTATAATGGCATGGCCGCGATAAAAATAACACGATTATTACCCGATGGCACATTAGATCCCAGTTTTAGTACGGGTTTGGGAGCTGAAGATGGTATAGTCGAAACGGTAGTTTTGCAATCGGATGGAAAGATACTCTTGGGAGGTCATTTCACAGTTTTTAATGGAATTCCATCTCAAAAGATTGTCCGTTTGCTTGCGGATGGGAGTGTTGATAGTACTTTCTCTATTGGGTTAGGATTTGATAAAATCGTTTATACTTTGGCTTTGCAATCTGATGGTAAAATTTTGGTTGGGGGCTCTTTTTTGACTTTTAATGGAAATTCAAGACGAAGAATCGTTCGACTGCATCCTGATGGGAGTTTGGACACTAGTTTCTTAACCGGAGCAGGATTTAGTAACGGAACGGTTAGAGCTATTTTGGTGCAACCGAATGGTAAACTGCTGCTTGGAGGTTCGTTTTCTGGAACATATAATGGAGTAGGTGTCAAAAGAGTGGTTCGTGTTCATGCTGATGGAAGTGTAGATGGAAGCTTTTTGACCCAATTGAATGGTAGTCTGTTTGCTATGGCTTTTACAACAGATGAAAAACTATTGATTGGAGGAACTTTTAATTCGATTTTAGGGGTGACCAAGCATCGTGTAGCTAGGCTTCTTTTGTGTGTAGATAGTACGAAACGAGTTGCAGGAGCTTGGACCAATGCAGCACCTACCCCCGGAAAGGAATTGCTTTTTGAAGATAATTTTATACTTGCAGAAAATATTTATGCGTGTAGTTGTACTATTGCTGCTGGGGTAACGGTTAGTATTCCCTCTAATCTTGCCTTGTCTTTGCGGTATCAATATGCGGGTGATGGTCTTATGGTTTTGGAAAGTGGAGCTTCTTTGCATCAATTAGAGGATCAGGTTAGTAATATGGGGACGATTAAAATGAAAAGAAACACCACTCCTATTCGGAAAATGGATTATACCTACTGGTCTAGTGCTGTGCAAAATCAAACATTATTTGATGTGTCTCCTTTGACACTTTCAGACAAGTTTTTTTCGTTTGATGGGACTAAGGGACAATGGAAAAACGAGTTGTCTTCAGGCGTAATGACTATTGGAAGAGGCTATATTATTAGAGGTCCACAATCTTTTTCTACCACGCTTCCTTCGGTGTATGAAGCTGTTTTTTTAGGAATTCCGAATAATGGAGTAGTTAATTTTTCTGTAGCGAGTGATCAATACAATCTGATAGGAAATCCTTATCCTTCGGCAATTGATGCCAATTTGTTTATGGCCGATGCGAACAATGCTGGTATTATTTATGGCGCTTTGTATTTCTGGACTCATAATACGGCGCTTTCAAATAATGTGTATACTGCCGATGATTATGCGACTTATAATCGCACGGGGGCTACGGGAACCGCAAAAGGAGCGGCTCTTTCTGGTGGCTCAATTCCATCAGGAAAAATTGCTTCTGGTCAGTCTTTTTTTGTAGGGACAAGCTCAGGAATTCCAGCGAACAGTAGTTTTCAATTTCAAAACAGTATGCGAATCATTGGTGAAAATGATCAATTTTTTAAACCATCCCATACTAAAAAATCAACAACTATTGTTAAACATCGCCTTTGGTTGAATTTGAGTAATACCGGTGGGGCTTTCAAACAACTGTTAGTAGGGTACCTCGCAGGAGCGACCAACGATTGGGACAATGGGTATGACGGTCCGAGTTTTGATGGCCAAGAGTTTGTTGATTTTTATAGCATCAATCAAGGAAAAAAATTAGCCATACAAGGACGTGCCTTGCCTTTTGAAATCACAGACGAAGTGCCTTTAGGCTACCGAAGTACCCTTACTGGAGACTTCGATATTAGTATTGATAATAGAGATGGTGCTATGTCCAGTCAAGAAATTTGGTTGGAAGATAAAAAGACGAATACCCTTCATGAATTGAGTAAGGGCAAGTACACTTTTACAGCCGTCAAAGGGGTGGAGAATGATCGATTTGTATTGAAATATACTAACAAAAATTTGGATATGGACGATAATGAGGTCGCAGCTGCCTCACTTTTTGTAAGTGTGAAAAACAAAAAAATAACGCTTATTTCTTCTGTAGAAGCGATATCACAAGTGCAAGTTTTTGATTTGTTGGGGAGAAAAGTATATGATAAATCAAAAATTAACGCACAAGAATGGTCAATTTCGACTTTGTCTTCGAGTGAACAAATGTTGATTGTAAAAACTACTTTGGCGAACGGCGCCATTAGCAGCAAGAAGATTATTTACTAAAGTAATAGCTTTTTAATTAAAAACCCTTTCAGAGTCTACTAGTGCTTTGAAAGTTTTTTTGTTGGTTTAAACTTTGTGAACCTTGCGTAAACCCTTGCGAAAATTGCGGTTAAATTTTTCACCACAAAGCAACACGAAGAAGGTACAAAGCTTCACAAAACCATACTCTTGAACTTTGCGTCCTTTGCGTAAACCTTTGCGAACTTTGCGGTTAAATTTTTTAGCACACAGAAACACGAAGAAATCACGAAGCTAAAAAAGCAATAGTGTTGAACTTTACGGTTAAACTTTTCCCGATTTCTAAAACGAAGTTCTATAGGTATAACTTACTCGATTTGCTGTTTATCACATTGGAATTTTGAATTTCTTTTTTTGGAATTTACTTGGATGGTTTATAGGTGTAAAAAGTATTTTAAACCTAAACTTCTAACATCAAGACGGTAAAGTGTGCTATATCTAACTCATACTTTGGGGTGGTTGAATTAGAGACAAGTACTAAGCAAAAGCATTATTAATGAGCTTTTTTTCTTGAGTTTCTCGGTCATAGTGTTGTTTTTTAGTGCTTTACGTGTTTTTTTTTGGTTAAAATATTTGATTTCTATTAAAGATAACCTAATTTTAAAGTGTTATTGTTCAGTTGTTTAACAATAATTGGAACGGTCTTCAATTTATATCCAGTTATAAATATTTAATCCTATGGTGAGAATTACTCTTAATAACGGCGCTACTTCTGTTACTATCTACAAATATGTCTTGTTGGTTTTCTTCTTTTTAGGATTAGGGAATACATACTATGCGCAAAACCTTGTGCATAATTTCGAATTCAACGGTAATTTAAATGATTCTCAGCCTACAGGGGAGTTATTTTCCGTACCAGTGCCGTGTACTAATACTTTTGGGACAAATCCGAATCAATGGAATTGGACAGCAACACGTTCTCCTGGTGGTGGTCTTTTTCTGGCTACAGCTAATTTACCAAATCCAGAAAATTATACTTTAGCACTAGATTTTTCATTTTCAGATGTATCAGGGAAAAGGAAAATACTTTCCTTTGGGGATTTCTTTGAGAATAAGGGAGTTTATTTTTTGAGTGGAGGAATAGATCAGGTAGATGGAAGTATTTATGGTTTTGGAACTTTAAATGCCAATACATTTTATAAGTTAATCCTAACTAGAGACGCAACGACCAAAGAATTGAAAACCTATATAATTGGCCCAAGTGGTGTACTGCAACTTTTAGGTACTTTAACAGACACTAACAATGATGCGGTTCCTATAAACAGTTCGGCTAGTAATAGAGATTTCACCTTTTTCTTAGATGATGCTTCTACAAATAATGAATATACAGCGAGTGGTTCGGTTCGATTTATTAAAATATGGGATGCGCCCTTATCATCGGCTCAGCTTAATACACTCTTTCCTTCATCAACACCTACCATAACCTCCTTATCCAGTTTGTCAGGTTGCCAAGGTTCTAGCTTAATTATCAACGGGACCAATTTAACCGGAGTACAAACGGTAACTATAGGAGGCACTGCGGCTACTGTTGTAAGTGCCACAGCTACTAGTGTTACCGTTACAGTCGGTTCTGGTACTACAGGAACGGTTTCGGTAACAACTCCTTCCGGAACGGCTACTTCAACAGAGGTGTATACAGTTGCTTCTGGAGGGGCTTTGGGTTCGGTTTGTAATCCGTTTACCAATGTCAATCAAGTTACAGATGCTACCCCAAATGGATTATATTATTTTAATTTAGGAGGAAATGTATTTGAAACCAAGGTGGAAGAGGGGTGGGTTTTAGTCCTCAATGATGGCGGTGCAGCAGTGTCGCAAGATTTGCCAGAAGTGACGAATTTGGATACCAACCTGAGAGGTATTGTCAGTAGTACGGCATTATCCAATTTGGGACTAGTAGGCAGTGTAAAAATTAAATCGAGCAATGCTGTACTAGATGTGGAAAGTACCAATGCAACCATTATTTCTCGAGTAAAAGCAGGACAAACGATTCATCAAGGGCAAGCCGATAATGCTATCAATGATTCGTGGATAGGGGCTTCTTCTGCAAATTTAACAATAGATGCCACTTGTACTACCGATAGAGGAACATCACTAAAAACAAATATCATTCACACCTGCGGATCTGGTGGTGTGGGTACCTATTGGATCCCCAGTATAGGTGTACGTAGAGTTGCCGACGGTGATGGCAATGTAGCGGACTCAAATAGTTTTGGTTTGTGGGTGAAAAGAGCAATTCCTCCTACTATTACAAGCTTGTCAGCTACTAGTGGTTTTTGTGGCTCATCTTTGACTATTAACGGAACGTTTTTGACCAATACACAAACAGTTACCATAGGCGGTACGCCTGCAACAATTGTTAGTACTACAGCTATCAGTGTTACCGTAACGGTTGGGATTGGCACTACTGGAACCGTTTCAATCACTACCGATGGAGGCACAGTAACTTCGGCTGAAACATTTACCGTTTCCATTAACCCTGCAGATGCTTTGGGTTCAGTATGTAATCCGTTTACCAATGTCAATCAAGTTACCAGCTCAACACCTGATGGTACCTACTATTTTAATTTAGGAGGGACTACCTTTCAAACGAAAGTAGAGAAGGGATGGGTATTAATAATTAATGATGTAGGGGCTCCTATATCGCAAGATTTACAAGAAGTAACCAATTTAGATGTTACTATAAGAGGGATAGTCAGTAACAGTGCCTTAGCTAATTTGGGAGATTTTGATAATGTAAATATTCGCTCAAGTGATGGGATAATCGATGTGAAAAGCAATAATACTACAATTATCAACCGTATAAAAGCAGGACAAACGATTCATCAAGGGCAAGCGGATAATGCTATTAATGATTCGTGGGTAGGGGCTTCTGCTGCAAATATAAAAGAAGATGCATTTTGCGCGACTTCACAAGGTTCATCGCTAAAAGGGAATATTATCCATACCTGTGGAAGTTCTACAGGAACCAATTGGATACCCAATCTTGGCTATCGAAGAATCAACGATGGTCAAGGCAATGTCGCAAGCAGTGTCAGTTTTGGTCTTTGGGTGCAAAAAATAACTCCTCCTACTATTACAAGCTTGTCGGCAACAAGCGGTTTTTGTGGTTCGACTTTGATGATTAACGGAACATTTTTGACCAATACACAAACCGTTACCATAGGTGGTACGCCTGCAACAATTGTTAGTACTACAGCTACCAGTGTTACCGTAACGGTGGGGATTGGCACTACTGGGACCGTTTCAGTCACTACCGAAGGAGGTACAGCAACTTCGGCTGAGACATTTACCGT
Source organism: Flavobacterium sp. LM5 (assembly GCF_002017945.1). NCBI lineage: Bacteria > Pseudomonadati > Bacteroidota > Flavobacteriia > Flavobacteriales > Flavobacteriaceae > Flavobacterium > Flavobacterium sp. LM5. The sequence continues at coordinate 1,236,209 of NZ_MUFX01000001.1, forward strand.
TTCCATTAACCCAGCAGATGCTTTAGGTTCAGTATGTAATCCTTTTACGAACGTAAATCAAGTTACTGCAACTACTCCAGATGGTTTGTACCATTTTGATTTAAATGGAAATAAATTTGAAACCAAAGTAGAGAATGGCTGGGTATTGGTATTGAATGATGCAGGCGCATCAGTTAAGCAAGGATTGCAAGTAGTGAACACCTTAGATGTAACCACAAGAGGAATATTGAGCAACAGTGCCTTGTCGTATTTAGGTAATTTTAATGCCATAAATGTTAAATCGAGTAACGGAGTGGTCGATGCGTTTAATAACAATGCTACTCTTGTTTCAAGACTCAAAGCCAGTCAAACTTTGCATCAAGGATCGAATGATAATGCTATCAATGATTCTTGGACAGGGGTTGGTGCTGTATATCTCACCACAAATGCAACCTGTCCATCAGGAGATGGGAGTGCATTAAATGGAAGTGTGATTCATATTTGTGGACCTTCAAATACACTCAATTGGATCCCTAATAGAGGCGTTCGTGAAATCACCGATGTGGCTGGTTTTGTTGGAGCAGGGATTAGCTTTGGTTTATGGATTAAAAAAGTAGACCCTCCAACAATTACGAGTTTATCGAGTTTAAATGGCTGCATCGGATCTACTCTGGTAATAAACGGGACCAATTTAGCTACTGTCCAAGTTGTAACGGTTGGAGGTACAGCGGCGACTGTTATTAGCACTACTGAGACCAGTGTAACTGTAAAAATTGGGAATGGTACTACGGGTTCCGTACAGCTTACTACACTAGGGGTTCTGTTACTTCTGCAGAGACCTATACGATTAGTACTGCCTTTAATCCATTAGAACTTTTAGGTTCTGCTTGTAATCCGTTTACAAATATCAATCAGGTAACGAGTACTACCCCTAACGGAAACTATTTCTTTACGATTGGCGGAACTACTATTCAAACCAAAGTAGAAAATGGATTTATTTTGATAGCCAATGATGTAGGAGCAGCTGTATCACAAGATCTACAAGAAGTAACCAATCTAGATGTTACTGTTAGAGGAATTGTCAGCAATAACGTGCTCTCCAATTTGGGAGTTATTGAAGAAATCAATATTAGATCAAGTGATGGGGTAGTGGATGTAAAAACGACCAATACAACGCTTATTAGTCGAATAGCAGGAGGACAAACCCTTCATCAAGGACAAGCGGATAATGCTATTAATGATTCTTGGATAGGTGCTTCAGCTGACAACATAAAAGATGACGCATCTTGTCCTACCTCACAAGGCACAACGCTTAAAGGAAATATTATACATACTTGTGGTGCGATTTCTGGGATGAATTGGATACCCAATTTGGGTTACCGAAGAATTAATGATGGAGCTGGCAATGTAGCAGCATCGGTTAGTTTTGGTCTATGGTTGAAGGGAGCAATTCCTCCTACTATAACTAGTGTTTCTCCACTCACGGGTTGCCCAGATGCAACCATTACCATCACTGGGACTAATTTGGCTACAGTACAATCAGTAACTATTGGGGGTGCAGCAGCCACAGTCGTAGCTGCTAATGCCACTACCATTACTGCAAAGGTGGGTGGAAATACGGGTACAGTAACCGTTACGACAACGGAAGGAATTGCAACCTCTACAGATGCATTTATGGTTACCACTGATCTAACTGCACCTCAAGGTTCAGGTTGTAATCCTTTTACAAGTATCAATCAGGTAATGAGTACTACCCCTAATGGCAGCTATTTCTTTACGATTGGCGGAACTACTTTTGAAACAAAAGTAGAAAATGGATTTATTTTGATAGCCAATGATGTTGGAGCTCCTGTATCTCAAGATTTACAACAAGTAACCAATCTAGATGGAACTATAAGAGGCATTGTCAGCAATACTGTATTATCCAATTTGGGGGCTATTGAAGGAATAAATATTAAATCTAGTGACGGCGTATTGGATTTAAAAACTACCAATACTACACTTCTCAATCGAATAGTAGCAGGGCAAACCCTTCATCAAGGACAAGCGGATAATGCTATTAATGATTCGTGGACTGGAACTTCTGAGGCGAATATTAAAGTAGACGCAACTTGCACAACAACGTTTGGCACCTCTCTTAATGGAAATATTATTCACGTATGTGGACTGTCAACAGGCACTACTTGGATACCTAAAATTGGTATCCGAAGAATAGCTGATGGCAGCGGAAATGTAGCAGATGCGATAAGTTTTGGCTTATGGGTTAAACCGAAAGCACCTGTTTTAGTGGCAGGTGTAAACGGTGGAAATCTCTGGCTAAAAGCGGATGAAGGTGTAACCAATTCAGGTTCTACTGTAACAGGCTGGACAGATCAAACGGGATTTAATGTTTTTACAAAGCAAGGAAATATTGGGTTTGTTGATAATGCTATTAATTTCAACCCAATAGTGAGTTTTAATAATACCGACTCTAATACAGTCGTGCCAACTAATCGATTGGATGGAAACACAAATATTAGTTTTGTAGATGGGTTTGCAGTTTACAAATATGCTTCTAGTGCTAAAAGGGGTGCAGTAGTAGGTGGTACAGTTTCGGGTTCAAAGTATGGAGAAGCTGTTTTTGCTGCTGACGATGATTTAAGAGTTTATGTGGGCAATGGTCTTAATGCTAGCTATCAAAGCTATGAGAATCTTAATCTAGATAATAAATTCGATATTAATAATTTAGATGTGAGTTTAGCTACCGTACCCTATGCAACAGGAAGATTGAATAGTAAAGAAGAAATAATCACAGACGGTAGCAGTACAATTAGTGACTTTAGTAACATTATGCTAACCCCTATGATTGGTGGTACTAATAATACTGGAGGAAATATTCCACAATCTGGTTGGTACCCTTTCAATGGACAATTGGCAGAAGTTATTTTTTATCCAAATAGTTTAACAGTAAGTGACAAAGTAAAGGTAGAATCCTACTTAGCTATAAAATATGGTATAACATTAGACCCATCTGTTGGCAATTATGTTAATTCATCAGGTACTGCCATTTGGAATAATACCAAGTATTGGCACGATGTTTTTGGTATTGGAGAAGATGATACTAGCACATTAAATCAGCCTCAATCCAATAGTATCAACACAGGAAGTGGGGACGGTACGGGTCAAAGTGGGAAAGGAAATATCGTATTGAGTAATCCAAGTTCTTTAAATAATGGAGACTTTTTGATAATGGGTCATGACAATGGAGCTTTGACTGAACAGACGACCGAAGTCCCCACATCAGGACAAAATAGAATAGCTCGCGAATGGCGGGTGAAACGAAGCGGAGATCCTGGAACAGTAGATTTGAGTTTTGATATTGCAGGACTTACTTTTTCAGGAAGTACTGCCAATCAGTTTAAACTTTTGATTGATGCAGATGGCGATTTCAGTATCGGTGCAACCTCCGTTAATGCAGGCAGTCTCTCGGGTTCCAAAGTAGTGTTTAACGGATTAACACTACCAGATGGTTTTTACTTGACCATTGTTACCAATACCCCTGGACCTAGTGTTACAGGTGCTAACCTTTGGCTAAAAGCGAACGAAGGTGTCACTAATTCAGGTTCTAATTTAACTGGCTGGACAGATCAAACAGGTACCAACACATTTACAAAACAGGGTACTATTGGATATCAAAGCAATGGCATCAACTTTAATCCAACCGCAAGTTTTTCAAACGGTTACACTACAGGGGTGTTGCCCCCCAATAGATTAGAAGGGAATACAGACATCAATGTAGTACAAGCGTTTGCGGTATATAAAAACGCTACAAGCAGTCCTGCAAGAACGACTTCATTATTTGGACGCTTTGATGGTAATAATAATGTTACTACGGGTCTTTTTTTAGGTCCAACAAACGATAATACTTATGTTTACTTTGAATTGAATGCAGCTGCAGATGCTTATCTGTCTTTTCCATCATCAATTAATTATGATAAGTTTAACTTGCAAACCATTGATGTATCTCCAACAGTTGCTCCTTTTGCGAATGCTTGGACGAATGGAAAGAATAGTTTGGTAGAAGCAACATCAACTGGCGGTGTAGAATATACGGCAATACCCTTAACGCCTTTAATAGGTGGAACAAAAAATCCAAGTTTTTTCAACTTTAATGGTGAAGTAGCCGAAATTATTACGTATAACACAGGACTAAGTACTTTTGATAAAATAAAAGTTGAAAGCTATTTAGCTGTGAAGTATGGAATAACACTAGATGAATCTGTAAATAATTATGTTAGTTCTAGTGGTTCTTCAATTTGGGAATATAGAACCCATTGGCACGATGTTTTTGGTATAGCTAAGGATGATGCTAGTTCATTAAATCAATCTCAATCTAATAGCATCAACACAGGAAGTGGGGACGGTACGGGTCAAAGTGGGAAAGGAAATATCGTATTGAGCAATCCAAGTTCTTTAAATAATGGAGACTTTTTGATAATGGGTCATGACAATGGAGCTTTGACTGAACAGACGACCGAAGTCCCCACGTCAGGACAAAATAGAATAGCTCGCGAATGGCGGGTAAAGCGAAGCGGAGATATTGGAACAGTAGATTTGAGTTTTGATATTGCAGGACTTACTTTTTCAGGAAGTACTGCCAATCAGTTTAAACTTTTGATTGATGCAGATGGCGATTTCAGTAGCGGTGCAACCTCCGTTAATGCAGCTAGTCTTTCGGGTTCCAAAGTAGTGTTTAACGGAGTGACGCTAACAAACGGTGGCTATTTGACCATTGTTACCAAAACCCCTGGACCTGGTGTTTCTGGTGCTAACCTTTGGCTAAAATCAAACGAAGGTGTTACTAATTCAGGTTCTAATGTAACAGGTTGGACGGATCAAACAGGTACCAACATATTTACAAAACAAGGAACTATTGGTTATCAAACCAATGGCCTAAATTTTAATCCAATAGTTAACATTGATAACTCGAGCTCTCCTTCAAATCAATTACCGTCTAACCGATTTACAGGTACTACACCAATAGAAGGAGTAGAAGCTTTTGCGATTTATAAAGATGCTGCAAACAGTAATAGTGGAAGTATTCTTAGTTCAACAGCAGCAGGACCTTCATATCCAAGAGGATTTTTTCTAGGAAATAATAGTCAATTTTTAACTGTTGCAGATGGAGTGAATCAAAACACCTATCCTTATACACAAGGTGGTACTTTTCATATTTCTAATATTGATGTTTCTCCTTTAGTCTCTCCTTTTAGTCAAGTGAGAATTAATGGAAGTCCTACAATTGTCACCGTTGGTATTGGAGATTTTTCAAAAGTTGTAATAACACCATTAATAGGAGGAGTTGTTAACGCTACAGGGAGTTCGTACAGACATTTTAATGGTCAATTGGCAGAATTAATTCTTTACTCTTCAGCCTTGACAGCCAGTCAAAAGCTCCAAATAGAATCCTATCTAGCTATAAAGTATGGTATAACATTAAATCCGAGCGTTGTTAATTATGTCAATTCATCAGGTACTGTTCTTTGGAATGATACTAAGTACTGGCATGATGTATTTGGTATTGGTAAAGATGATGCTAGTTCATTAAATCAACCTCAGTCCAATAGCATCAACACAGGAAGTGGGGACGGTACGGGTCAAAGTGGTAGAGGAAATATAGTATTGAGTGATCCAACATCGCTTGATAATGGTGATTTCTTGATGATGGGTCACGATAATGCGGCATTGACGGAGCAAACTACCGATTTACCTACTAATTTGAGTGGTAAAAAGCGGCTATCTCGTGAATGGAAGGTGAGTAAAGCCAATACCCCTGGAACCTATAATTTAAGTTTTGATACTACAGGGCTTTGTTTGTCGGCTAGTACTGCAGCAGATTTTAAACTGCTTGTAGATTCCAATGCAGATGGGGAGTTTATTGCGGCAACCACCATAGATGCTGCGTCTTATGCCAATAACATTTTGTATTTCACAGGTGTTGATTTGCCAAATAATGCTGTTTTTACCTTTTTGACTTCGCCTCCAACAATCCAGCTTACTTCTGCTGTAGGAACCGATGCGCAAACGGTATGTACCAATACAGCGCTTACGTCTATTGTTTACACTACTTCAAAAATCACAAATGCAGTGGTCACAGACTTGCCAGCGGGAGTGAGTGCCAATTTTTCATCTAATACCTTAACCATTAGTGGTACGCCTACTGCTTCGGGGGTTTTCAATTATACCATTCAATTGAGCAGTACCCAATGTCCTCCACTAGCCGATGTGAAAGGCACAATCACGGTTACAGCCTTACCCAACAAGCCAAGCATTACCACATCAGGAGCTACTAGTTTCTGCGCACCTGGTTCAGTGGTGTTGAATAGTAGTTCCAGTACAGGCAATCAGTGGTACAAAGACGGCAGTGTCATAGCAGGAGCAACGTCCAATAGTTATACCGCGACCGATTCTGGTGTTTATACGTTAGTCGTAACTCAAAACGGCTGTGTGAGTGTAGAGAGTAACCAAGTAACGGTAACGGCCAATGCCTCCCCAGGTGCTCCAACGCTCAATGCTACAGGCAATACGGTTATTTGTGAAGGAGGCAGTGTTCGTTTACACACCTCTTCATTAACAGGAAATAAATGGTTCAAAAATGGAATAGAAATTCCAGGGGAAACCAGTAGTGATTATGATGCCACAAGCACTGGAACTTATACCGTAGAGACAATCAATACGGCGGGTTGTGTGAGTGGATTGAGCACACCGATACAGGTCACGGTAGACCCAAATAAAATTGTGGCACCTATTACAGGAGCAGACAGCGTTTGTAAGGGTTCAAGCATCACCCTTTCAAGTACTACAAAAACAGGTGTTTGGAACAGCAGCAATACCGGTATCGCCACTATTGATGGTTCGGGAGTGGTAACAGGAGTGAGGGCTGGTACAGTAACCATTACTTACAGCGAGGCCAATAGCAGTGGTTGCGTGACTAGTGTAACCAAAACCATTACGGTCATAGCCCAACCGATACAGCCTACCATTAGTGCTTCAGGAGCGACAAGTTTCTGTTCCCCTGCAACGGTGACCCTAAGCAGTAGTGCTGCAACAGGCAACCAGTGGTATAAAGACGGCGCTGCGATAACAGGTGCTACCGCTAGCGTCTATACTACAGCGGATTCAGGTTCTTATACTGTAATTAGTACGATAGATGGTTGCGCTAGTGCAGAAAGTACTGCGGTGGTAGTCACCGTTAGTGTGCCACCAGCAGTAGATCCTATAGCAGGGGCAGCAGTGGTGTGTTCGGGAGCCACCATTCAACTAACCAATGCCACTTCTGGCGGCGTTTGGAGCACTAGCAATACAAGCATCGCCAATGTAGATGGTTCAGGTAGAGTAACGGGAGTAAGTGCTGGAACGGCCACCATTACTTTTACCGTTACCACTAGGTTTGGATGTGCTACTAGTGTGAGTAAAGATATTACCGTAATTGCCTCACCATCTAAACCTAGTATCACGACTTCGGGCAGTACTAGTTTCTGCGCCCCAGGATCGGTGGTATTGAGCAGCAGTGCCGGTTCAGGTAATCAGTGGTACAAAAATGGAAACGCAATAGTGGGTGAAACAACCAGCAGTTATACCGCCACCGATTCGGGTATTTACACGGTAATAGTGACACAAAACGGTTGTGTTAGTGTTGAGAGTGACCAAGTAACGGTAACAGCCAATGCTACCCCGAGTGTTCCAACGCTCAATGCTACAGGCAACACGATTATTTGTGAAGGAGGCAGTGTGCGTTTACACACCTCTTCATTAACTGACAATATATGGTTTAAAGACGGACTAGTAATTCCTGGAGTAACCGGCAGTGATTATATCGCGACCACTACAGGTACTTATACTGTAGAGAGTAGTAACACATCGGGTTGCGTGAGCGGTTTGAGTGTGCCTATTGTGGTAACGGTAAACCCCAACCGAATTGTGGCACCTATTATAGGAGCAGACAGGGTTTGTGCCAATGCGAGCATCACCTTAAGCAATGCTACTGCAGGTGGGGTTTGGAGTAGTAGCAACACTGGTATTGCCACTGTTGATGGATCGGGAGAGGTTACAGGAATAATTGGCGGTACGGTGACCATTACCTATAGTGCAAGCAATACAAGTGGTTGCGTGACTAGTGTAAGCAAAACCATTACAGTAACACCAGAGCCAGTAACACCTGTTATAGGAACTTCAGGTCCTACTTCCTTTTGTTTACCGGGTTCGGTAGTATTGAGTAGTAGTGCAACTACAGGAAATCAGTGGTATAAAGATGGTTTACCTATAGTAGGGGCAACAGCGAGTGTTTATACTGCTACAGATTCAGGAACTTATACGGTTGTTAGTACTCAAAATGGTTGTTCGAGTAATGATAGTGGCGCTGTTGTGGTTCGGGCGAATGGTTTACCTTTCTTAGACCCAATAACTGGAGCGGATGTAGTATGTACAAGCACTACGACTTTGCTGAGCAATACGATTCCTAGAGGAGTGTGGAGTAGTAGTAATACAGGTATTGCTACTATTGATGGTTCAGGGCTTTTAACAGGAATCAGTGCGGGTAGGGTAACAATTACGTATGCCTTTACCTCCCGATTATCGGGTTGTTCAAGTACTGTTAGCAAAGAGATTACAGTTACTACTTTACCTAGTAAGCCAAGTATTACCACATCAGGGGCTACAAGCTTCTGTGCCCCAGGCTCAGTGGTTTTAAGAAGTAGTGCCAGTTCAGGCAATCAATGGTATAAAGACGGCACTATAATAGCAGGAGCAACAACCAGCACCTATACCGCTAACGATTCAGGTATTTATAGCGTAATTGTGACGCAAAATGGCTGTGTTAGTATAGAGAGTGACCAAGTAACGGTAACAGCCAACGCTACCCCTAGTGTTCCAACATTGAACGCCACAGGCAATACGGTTATTTGTGAAGGGGCAAGTGTTCGTTTACACACGTCCTCTTTAACAGGCAATAAATGGTTTAAAGACGGTGTAGAGATTTTAGGGGAAACTGGCAGTGATTATATCGCGACCACTACGGGTACTTATACCGTAGAGAGTATCAATACGACGGGTTGTGTGAGTGGTTTGAGTGTACCTATTGTGGTAACGGTAAACCCAAATAAAATTTTAGTGCCTATCACAGGAGCAGACAGGGTTTGTGCCAATGCGAGCATCACCTTAAGCAATGCTACTGTAGGTGGGGTTTGGAGTAGTAGCAACACCGGTATTGCCACTGTTGATGGATCGGGAGAGGTTACAGGAATAATTGGCGGTACGGTAAGCATCAGTTATAACGTGACCAGTTCAAGTGGTTGTGTGACAAGTGTAAGAAAAAACATCACGGTAACACCAGAGTCAGTAACCCCTGTTATAGGAACTTCAGGTCCTACTACATTTTGTATACCGGGTTCGGTAGTATTAAGTAGTAGTGCAACCACAGGAAATCAGTGGTATAAAAATGGTGCACCTATAGCAGGCGCAACAGCGAGTGTTTATACTGCTACGGATTCAGGATCCTATAGGCTAGTTAGCACCCAAAACGGTTGTTCGAGTATTGTGAGTAGCGCAGTTGTGGTTCAGGCGAATGTAGTACCTGTGTTAGACCCCATAACTGGATCGGATGTAGTATGTACAAGTACTACTACTTTTCTAAGCAATACCCTTCCTAGAGGAGTGTGGAGTAGTAGTAATACAGGTATTGCTACTATTGATGGTTCAGGACTTTTAACCGGAATCAGTGCAGGTAGGGTAACAATTACGTATACCTTTACCGCCCGATTATCGGGTTGTTCAAGTACTGTTAGCAAAGAGATTACAGTTAGTACTTTACCTAGTAAGCCAAGCATTTCCACATCAGGGGCTACAAGCTTCTGTGTCCCAGGCTCAGTGGTTTTAAGAAGCAGTGCCAGTTCAGGCAATCAGTGGTACAAAGACGGCACTATAATAGCAGGAGCCACCGCCAGCACCTATACTGCCACCGATTCGGGGATTTATAGTGTAATTGTGACGCAAAACAACTGTGTTAGCCTAGAGAGTGATCAAGTAACGGTATCAGCCAATGCTACCCCGAGTGTTCCAACGCTCAATGCTACAGGCAACACGATTATTTGTGAAGGGGCAAGTCTTCGTTTACACACCTCTTCAGTAACAGGTAATAAATGGTTTAAAAATGGAATAGAAATTCCAGGGGAAACTGGCAGTGATTATATTGTAACCACTAGTGGATCATATACTGTAGAGACAATCAATACGACAGGTTGCGTGAGTGGCACAAGCACACCGGTATTGGTAACGGTAAACCCAAATAAAATTGTAGCACCTATTACAGGAGCAGACAGGGTTTGTGCCAATGCGAGCATCACCTTAAGCAATGCTACTGCAGGTGGGGTTTGGAGTAGTAGCAACACTGGTATTGCCACTGTTGATGGATCGGGAGAGGTTACAGGAATAATTGGCGGTACGGTCACCATTACCTATAGTGCAAGCAATACAAGTGGTTGCGTGACTAGTGTAAGCAAAACCATTACAGTAACACCAGAGCCAGTAACACCTGTTATAGCAACTTCAGGTCCTACTACATTTTGTTTACCGGGTTCGGTAGTATTGAGTAGTAGTGCAACCACAGGAAATCAGTGGTATAAAGATGGTTTACCTATAACAGGGGCAACAGCGAGTGTTTATACTGCTACAGATTCAGGATCTTATACGGTTGTTAGCACTCAAAATGGCTGTTCGAGTATTGATAGTGGCGCTGTTGTGGTTCAGGCGAATGGTTTACCTTTCTTAGACCCAATAACTGGAGCGGATGTAGTATGTACAGGCACTACTACTTTGCTGAGCAATACGATTCCTAGAGGAGTGTGGAGTAGTAGTAATACAGGTATTGCCACTATTGATGGTTCAGGGCTTTTAACAGGAATCAGTGCGGGTAGAGTAACAATTACGTATACCTTTACCTCCCGATTATCGGGTTGTTCAAGTACTGTTAGCAAAGAGATTACGGTTACTACTTTACCTAGTAAGCCAAGCATTTCCACATCAGGGGCTACAAGCTTCTGTGCCCCAGGCTCAGTGGTCTTAAGAAGTAGTGCCAGTTCAGGCAACCAATGGTATAAAGACGGTACGGCAATAGTAGGAGCCACCGGCAGTACCTATACCGCTACCGATTCAGGTATTTATAGCGTAATTGTGACGCAAAATAGCTGTGTTAGTGTTGAGAGTGACCAAGTAACGGTAACAGCCAACGCTACCCCTAGTGTTCCAACGCTGAATGCTACAGGCAACACGGTTATTTGTGAAGGGGCAAGTGTTCGTTTACACACGTCCTCTTTAACAGGCAATAAATGGTTTATAAATGGAATAGAAATTCCAGGAGAAACCGGCAGTGATTATATAGCGACTACTACAGGTACTTATACCGTAGAGACAATCAATACGACAGGTTGTGTGAGTGGCACAAGCACACCGGTATTGGTAACGGTAAACCCAAATAAAATTGTAGCGCCTATCACAGGAGCAGACAGGGTTTGTGCCAATGCGAGCATCACCTTAAGCAATGCTACTACAGGTGGGGTTTGGAGTAGTAGCAACACCGGTATTGCCACTGTTGATGGATCGGGAGAGGTTACAGGAATAATTGGCGGTACGGTCACCATTACTTATAGTGCAAGCAATACAAGTGGTTGCGTGACTAGTGTAAGCAAAACCATTACAGTAACTCCAGAGCCAGTAACACCTGTTATAGGAACTTCAGGTCCTACTACATTTTGTATACCGGGTTCAGTAGTATTGAGTAGTAGTGCAACCACAGGAAATCAGTGGTATAAAAATGGTGCACCTATAGCAGGGGAGACCGCGAATGTTTATACTGCTACGGATTCAGGATCTTATACAGTCATTAGTACGATAAACGGTTGTTCGAGTATTGTGAGTGGCGCTGTTGTGGTTAAGGCGAATGTGTTACCAGTGTTAGACCCAATAACTGGAGCGGATGTAGTATGTACAAGTACTACCACTTTGCTAAGCAATACCCTTCCTAGAGGAGTATGGAGTAGTAGTAATACCAGTATTGCTACTATTGATGGTTCAGGGCTTTTAACTGGAGTAAGTGCAGGTAGGGTAACAATTACGTATACCTTTACCGCCCGATTATCGGGTTGTTCAAGCAGTGTTAGCAAAGAGATCACAGTTAGTACTTTACCTAGTAAGCCTTCGGTTACTGCAGCTAGTAGTACAAGCTTCTGTGCCCCAGGCTCAGTGGTTTTAAGAAGTAGTGCCACAACAGGCAATCAGTGGTACAAAGACGGCAGTACTATAACAGGAGCAACAACCAGCAGTTATACCGCTACCGATTCAGGTATTTACACGGTAATAGTGACGCAAAACAGCTGTGTTAGCCTAGAGAGTGACCAAGTAACAGTAACGGCCAATGCTACGCCAAGTGTTCCAACACTCAATGCTACAGGCAACACGATTATTTGTGAAGGAGGCAGTGTTCGTTTACACACGTCCTCTTTAACAGGCAATAAATGGTTTAAAGACGGTGTAGAGATTCTAGGAGAAACGGGCAGTGATTATATCGCGACCACTACGGGTACTTATACCGTAGAGACCATCAATACGACAGGTTGCGTGAGTGGCACAAGCGCTCCGATACTGGTAACGGTTGATCCTAAACGCATTGTAGCACCTATTACAGGAGCAGACAGGGTTTGTGAGGGTTCTAGCATCACTCTTGCAAGTACTACCACAGCAGGAGTTTGGAGTAGCAGCAATACCGGCATCGCAAGTATTGATGGTTCTGGAGTAGTAACAGGGTTGAGTGCGGGTACAGTGACCATTACCTATAGCGCAAGCAATACGAGTGGTTGTGTGACCAGTGTAAGCAAAACCATTACAGTTATAGCCCAACCGATACAGCCTACCATTACCGCTTCAGGAGTCACAAGTTTCTGTTCTCCAGCAACGGTTACTTTAACAAGTAGTGCTGCAACAGGCAACCAGTGGTACAAAGACGGCGCTGCGATAACAGGTGCTACCGCTAGAGTCTATACGGCATCGGATTCAGGATCTTATGCAGTCATTAGTACGATAAACGGCTGTTCTAGTATAGAGAGCATTCCAGTGGTAGTTACCGTTAGCGTACCACCAGTGGTAGATCCTATAGTAGGAGCAACAGTAGTGTGTGCAGGAAATACAATACAGTTAAGCAATACCATCCTTAAAGGGGTTTGGAGTACTAGCAATACAGGCATCGCCACAATTGATGGTTCAGGACTTTTAACTGGAGTAAGTGCAGGAACGGCTACCATTACTTTTACCGTTACCACTAAGTTTGGTTGTAAAACTAGTGTGAGTAAAGACATCACGGTAAGAGCCTTACCCAACAAGCCAAGCATTACCACATCAGGGGCTACAAGCTTCTGCGCCCCAGGCTCAGTGGTTTTAAGAAGTAGTGCCACAACAGGCAATCAGTGGTATAAAGACGGCAGTGCTATAACAGGAGCAACAACCAGTAGTTATACCGCTACCGATTCAGGTATTTATAGCGTAATTGTAACGCAAAACAACTGTGTTAGTGTTGAGAGTGACCAAGTAACAGTAACGGCCAATGCTACTCCTAGCGTCCCAACACTCAATGCTACAGGCAACACGATTATTTGTGAAGGAGGCAGTGTTCGTTTACACACGTCCTCACTCGCAGGCAATAAATGGTTTAAAGACGGTGTAGAGATTCTAGGAGAAACGGGCAGTGATTATATCGCGACCACTACGGGTACTTATACCGTAGAGACCATCAATACGACAGGTTGCGTGAGTGGTACAAGCGCTCCGATACTGGTAACGGTTGACCCTAACCGCATTGTAGCACCTATTACAGGAGCAGACAGAGTTTGTGAAGGTTCTAGCATTACCCTTGCAAGTACTACCACAGCAGGAGTTTGGAGTAGCAGCAATACCGGCATCGCAAGTATTGATGGTTCTGGAGTAGTAACAGGGGTGAGTGCGGGTACAGTCACCATTACCTATAGCGCAAGCAATACGAGTGGTTGTGTGACCAGTGTAAGCAAAACCATTACAGTTATAGCCCAACCGATACAGCCTACCGTTACCGCCTCAGGAGTCACAAGTTTCTGTTCTCCAGCAACGGTTACTTTAACAAGTAGTGCTGCAACAGGCAACCAGTGGTACAAAGACGGCGCTGCGATAACAGGCGCTACCGCTAGAGTCTATACGGCATCGGATTCAGGATCTTATACAGTCATTAGTACGGTAAACGGCTGTTCTAGTATAGAGAGCATTCCAGTGGTAGTTACCGTTAGCGTGCCACCAGTGGTAGATCCTATAGTTGGAGCAACAGTGGTGTGTGCAGGAAATACAATACAGTTAAGCAATACCATCCTTAAAGGGGTTTGGAGTACTAGCAATACAGGCATCGCTACAATTGATGGTTCAGGACTTTTAACTGGAGTAAGTGCAGGAACGGCTACCATTACTTTTACCGTTACCACTAAGTTTGGTTGTAAAACTAGTGTGAGTAAAGACATCACGGTAAGAGCCTTACCCAACAAGCCAAGCATTACCACATCAGGGGCTACAAGCTTCTGCGCCCCAGGCTCAGTGGTCTTAAGAAGTAGTGCCACAACAGGTAATCAGTGGTACAAAGACGGCAGCGCCATAACAGGAGCAACAACCAGCAGTTATACCGCTACCGATTCAGGTATTTATAGCGTAATTGTAACGCAAAACAACTGTGTTAGTATTGAGAGTGACCAAGTAACAGTAACGGCCAACGCTACCCCTAGTGTTCCAACGCTGAATGCTACAGGCAACACGATTATTTGTGAAGGGGCAAGTGTTCGTTTACACACCTCCTCTTTAACAGGCAATAAATGGTTTAAAGACGGTGTAGAGATTTTAGGGGAAACTGGCAGTGATTATATCGTTACCACTAGTGGATCATATACTGTAGAGACAATCAATACGACAGGTTGCGTGAGTGGCACAAGCGCTCCGATACTGGTAACGGTTGACCCTAACCGCATTGTAGCACCTATTACAGGAGCAGACAGAGTTTGTGAGGGTTCTAGCATCACTCTTGCAAGTACTACCACAGCAGGAGTTTGGAGCAGCAGCAATACCGGCATCGCAAGTATTGATGGTTCTGGAGTAGTGACAGGGTTGAGTGCGGGTACAGTCACCATTACCTATAGCGCAAGCAATACGAGTGGTTGTGTGACCAGTGTAAGCAAAACTATTACAGTTATAGCCCAACCGATACAGCCTACCATTACCGCTTCAGGAGTCACAAGTTTCTGTTCTCCAGCAACGGTTACTTTAACAAGTAGTGCTGCAACAGGCAACCAGTGGTACAAAGACGGCGCTGCGATAACAGGTGCTACCGCTAGAGTCTATACGGCATCGGATTCAGGATCTTATACAGTCATTAGTACGATAAACGGCTGTTCTAGTATAGAGAGCATTCCAGTGGTAGTTACCGTTAGCGTACCACCAGTAGTAGATCCTATAGTAGGAGCAACAGTAGTGTGTGCAGGAAATACAATACAGTTAAGCAATACCATCCTTAAAGGGGTTTGGAGTACTAGCAATACAGGCATCGCTACAATTGATGGTTCAGGACTTTTAACTGGAGTAAGTGCAGGAACGGCTACCATTACTTTTACCGTTACCACTAAGTTTGGTTGTAAAACTAGTGTGAGTAAAGACATCACGGTAAGAGCCTTACCCAATAAGCCAAGCATTACCACATCAGGGGCTACAAGCTTCTGTGCCCCAGGCTCAGTGGTTTTAAGAAGTAGTGCCACAACAGGCAATCAGTGGTACAAAGACGGTACTGCCATAGCAGGAGCAACAACCAGTAGTTACACCGCTACCGATTCAGGTATTTATAGCGTAATTGTAACGCAAAACAACTGTGTTAGTATTGAGAGTGACCAAGTAACAGTAACGGCCAATGCTACTCCTAGCGTCCCAATAATTCGTTCTTCAAGAAATACAACGGTTTGTGAAGGCACTAGTGTTCGTTTGTATACGTCATCTACAACAGGTAACCAATGGTTAAAAGACGGCCTAGTGATAGCTGGTGCTACAGGTAGTGAATATTTTGCTACTACAAGTGGAAGTTATACCCTTGAGACGATTAATGCTACAGGCTGCGTTAGTGGGGTAAGTACAGCCATACAAATAGTAGTTAGCCCAAATCCAGTAGTAACCCCAATCACAGGAACAGATACAGTTTGTGCGGGTTCTAGTATTCTCCTATCCAATAGCACCACAGGCGGCGTTTGGAGCAGCAGTAATACAGGCATCGCCACTGTTGATGGTTCAGGTCTTTTAACAGGGCTGAGTGCAGGTAGCGTAACCATTACCTATAGCGTAACTAATACTGCTGGTTGTACAACTATCGTAAGTAAATTTATGACGATTATCGCACAAACTATAAAACCTACCATTACCCCGGCGAGCAGCACAAGTTTCTGTGCACCAGGCTCAGTGGTACTTAGAAGCAGTACTACAACAGGCAACCAGTGGTACAAAGACGGCAGCGCCATAACAGGAGCAACAACCAGCAGTTATACCGCTACCGATTCAGGTATTTATAGCGTAATTGTGACGCAAAACGGTTGTGCTAGTGAGATGAGTGATGGGGTATTAGTAACAGCCAATGCTACTCCTAGTGTCCCAATAATTCGTTCTTCAAGAAATACAACGGTTTGTGAAGGCACTAGTGTTCGTTTGTATACGTCATCTACAACAGGTAACCAATGGTTAAAAGACGGCCTAGTGATAGCTGGTGCTACAGGCAGTGAGTATTTTGCTACTACAAGTGGAAGTTATACCCTTGAGACGATTAATGCTACAGGCTGCGTTAGTGGGGTAAGTACAGCCATACAAGTAGTAGTTAGCCCAAATCCAGTAGTAACCCCAATCACAGGAACAGATACAGTTTGCGCGGGTTCTAGTATTCTCCTATCCAATAGCACCACAGGCGGCGTTTGGAGTAGCAGCAATACAGGCATCGCCACTGTTGATGGTTCAGGTCTTGTAACAGGGGTGAGTGCAGGTAGCGTAACCATTACCTATAGCGTAACTAATGCTGCTGGTTGTACAACTAGCGTAAGTAAACCTTTGACGATTATCGCACAACCTATACAACCTACCATTACTCCGGCGAGTAGCACAAGTTTCTGTACACCAGGATTAGTTATTTTAAACAGTAGTGTAAGTACGGGCAACCAGTGGTACAAAGATGGTACCGCAATACCAGGTGCTACCGCTAGCAGCTACACTGCTACAACATCAGGATCTTATACGGTGCAAGTAACCCAAAACAGCTGTTCGAGTGTAGTGAGTAATGCGATATTGGTTACGGCTAATGCATTGCCAGTACTTGGACCAATAAGTGGTTCAAATTCTCTAAATGTCGGAAGTTCTATTACGTTGGCCAATGGAACATCAGCAGGAGTTTGGAGTAGCAATAACAATGCTGTAGCAACCATTACGCCCTCTGGAGTGGTTACAGGTATTTCTTCTGGTTCAGTGATTATTAGTTACACTGTTACTAATGGAGCAGCTTGTACTTCAGTAGTTACAAAAACAATTACAGTATTGGATTTTGTACTTAATGCTGTAGATGATGATTTTACTTCGACTCCATTTGATGCATCAAAAGAGCAAGTTTTGGATGTTTTAGCAAATGATAAGGAAAATAATGGAACAATAAATGCTCAAAGCATTGTAGTTACCATTGTAGACAATGATGGTTTGCAAGGAGTAACGGTGGATAGCCAAGGAAGAGTTGTTATTCCTGCAGGTTCAGCAATAGGAATCTATATTTTAACGTATTCAATTTGTGATAAACTCAATGCTAATAATTGTTCAACGGCCATGATTACGGTTGAATTAAAAGACCCTTGTGACTTTGATGACAGTGCAGCTGGTTGTGATGTTGTTGCAAGGAATGCCATATCACCCAACAATGACGGTTTGAATGATGTATTTATAATCGACCGAATTGAGAATTATCCTGACAATACTGTGGAAATTTATAACAGATGGGGACAATTGGTATTTAAGATGAATGGCTATAATAACAGCTCGAAAGTGTTTGTTGGAAATGCAGAAGGCGCTGGTGTTAATGATAAGAACGCCAACTTAGCTTCAGGTACTTATTACTATGTAATCAAATACAAAAAACCAATAAGTGGCGCTATGAAACAAAAAGTAGGATTCTTATATATTTCATATTAAACAGAAGTAAACGAATATACTTTTCCAATAGAAAACCCTTTCTGAATCAATATATTCAGAAAGGGTTTTTAAATTATGAGAGATTTGGACTAAAACAGTAGCATAGCGATGCTTTAGGTAGTCTATTTTGGGGTGTTAAAGTCGATCTTTGTTCTTCGTAGTTCAAAATTTTGTCCCAAATATACTCGGCGCACCATTTCATCTTCCACCAATTCTTCAGGAGTTCCCGCTTTTAGAATCCCTCCTTCAAACATCAAATAAGTTTTGTCGGTGATGGCTAAGGTTTCTTGTACGTTATGATCGGTGATCAAAATACCAATGTTTTTGTTTTTTAATTGTGCTACAATGCGTTGAATGTCTTCTACAGCCACTGGGTCTACGCCCGCAAAAGGCTCATCCAACAAGATGAATTTTGGGTCGGTGGCTAAACAACGTGCAATTTCTGTTCTTCTTCGTTCACCTCCCGAGAGCAAGTCGCCACGATTGGTACGAATGTGTTCTAAACTGAATTCTGCAATGAGACTCTCCATTTTAGCTACTTGCTCTTCTTTGGTGTGATTCGTCAATTGCAAGACACTCAAAATATTATCTTCGATACTTAATTTTCTAAAAACAGAAGCCTCTTGTGCAAGGTATCCCACGCCTTGTTGTGCTCGTTTGTACATCGGATATTGTGTAATGTCCAAATCATCCAAATAAATATGACCAGAATTGGGTTTTACCAATCCTACAATCATATAAAAAGACGTGGTTTTACCCGCGCCGTTAGGACCCAAAAGACCTACAATTTCCCCTTGGTTCACTTCCAATGAGATGCCTTTTACAACACTACGTCCTTTATATGTTTTGATGAGGTTTTCTGCTCTTAATTTCATTTTCTTTGAGTTGCTAAAATCCTGAGATTTTGTATTGTTTTTAAGTTGAGAAGCTAAAGTTAGCGCAAATACTCTTTGCTAAATAGCGAAAAAATAGGTGCGTTAAGGCTTATTTTTGCTCTTCCAAGGCTTCCCAAAATTCATAAGCTCGACGTAAATGAGGGACTACTATGGTACCGCCAACCAAAGTGGCTATGCCCATGGCTTCCATCATTTCTTCGCGAGTGATGCCTTCTTTGTAACTGGTTTCTAAATGGTATTTGATGCAATCATCACATCGTAAAACCGCTGAGGCTACTAAGCCTAAAAGTTCTTTCGTTTTCACGTCCAAAGCACCTGCGGCATACGCATTGGTGTCAAGGTTAAAGATGCGTTTTACAATTTTGTTGTTATCCGCCAACAGTTTTTCGTTCATTTTTGAACGGTATTCATTGAATTCAGTTACGATATCAGCCATTTTGTTTTTTTTGGTTACGTACAACTAGTTTTGAAATTAAAATACTTACTTCATAAATCAACAGCATAGGTAAGGCAATTATGGTTTGACTTACTACATCTGGAGGCGTCACAATTGCAGCTATTATTAGAATAATCACCACGGCATATTTCCAATATTTTCTTAAAAATTCGGGAGTTACCAACCCTAATTTGGTTAGAAAATAGATAATTATTGGTAATTCAAAAAATAATCCTCCTGCTAAGACAGAGGTTTTTACCAGGCCAATATAGGATTCTAGTGTAAATTGATTTTTTACCATATCAGAAACGGTGAAGGTAGCTACGAAGTTAACCGACATCGGAATGATAACAAAATAACCAAACAATACGCCTAAAAAGAATAACAAAGAGGAGACGCTGATGAAAAATTTAGCTCCTTTTTTTTCTTGTTCATACAATGCGGGGCTGATGAATTTCCAGATTTCAAATAAAATATAAGGAAAACTTAGAATGAAGCCTGCCAATAAACACATCCAAACAAACATGTTGACCTGTCCTTCCATCAAAGTGTTTTGAATGATAAAGGGAAGTTCGGTGATACAAATACTTTCGGCAAAACCGAGTTGCTCTTGCAGGTCGCAAAAAAAGCGATAGGTAAAAAAGCTTGGACGTGTAGGTCCAAAAATGATACTATCAAACAGAAAATTACTAAAAAAATAAGTAACACAAGCCATTATTAGTATTGCCGTTGTACTGCGAACGAGTACCCATCTTAACTCTTCAAGATGGTCTAAAAACGACATTTCGTTCAGGTTTTTCTTAGCCATTATACAATACCTTCTTTTAAAATGTCGTGAATATGTAAAATGCCTTTATATTGTCCATTATCAATAACAATGAGTTGCGTAATGGCGTTGTCTTCCATCATGTTGAAGGCGTCAATGGCCATGGCTTCTGAATGAATTTGTTTCGGATTTTTGGTCATGATCTCTTGAGCCGTTACGTCTGCAATGCTGTCTCTATCGTTTAGCATTCTACGAATATCGCCATCGGTAATGATTCCTACCACTTTTTCGTTTTCGATTACTGCCGTAACGCCTAGTCTTTTTTCTGAAATTTCAAAAATCGCTTTTTTGATGGATGTTTCTGGAGTAACTACGGGTTGTAAAGAATTTTCGATTAGGTCTTTTACTTTGAGTAATAATTTTTTCCCTAAGGCACCACCTGGATGATATTTGGCAAAGTCTTCTGCCTGAAATCCTCTCATTTCCATCAAACAAACCGTCAAAGCATCGCCCATTACTAATTGTGCAGTGGTGCTATTGGTGGGGGCTAAATTCATGGTACATGATTCTGCATCAACCGTAGTATTCAAAACAAAATGGGAACCTTTGGCTAAGAAAGAAGTCATGTTTCCGGTCATTCCTATTAAAGTATTACCAAAACGCTTTAATAAAGGAACCAAAACTTTAATTTCTGGACTGTTTCCGCTTTTTGAAATACAGATAATCACATCCTCATTTTGAATCATTCCCAAGTCGCCATGAATGGCTTCTGAGGCGTGTAAAAATAAAGCTGGAGTTCCTGTAGAATTTAAGGAAGCTACGATTTTTTGAGCAATGATGGCGCTTTTGCCAATACCAGTAACCACCACACGACCTTTGGAGTGGTAGATTTTTTCTACAGTGGCAATGAAATGATCGTCTAAAAAAGTAGTCAACTTGGCAATAGACTCACTCTCAGAAAGTATAGTTTTTTTGGCTAATGCCAGTAGGTTTTCGTTGCTTATCAAAACAGAATGTTTAAATTTGTAAAAAATAAAGATTTTTGTATCTTTAAAGGATGCAAATTTATACAAAATACCACATAATAAAGAATGAATTCAAACGAAATTGATATCCACAAAGAATTAAAAAAGTATTTTGGCTTCAGTCAGTTCAAAGGATTGCAAGAACAAGTCATTACGACACTTTTGAATAAAGAAAATACTTTTGTTATTATGCCCACGGGTGGTGGTAAGTCCTTATGTTACCAGCTTCCAGCCCTAGTGTTAGAAGGAACTGCGATTGTGGTTTCTCCTCTAATTGCTTTGATGAAAAATCAAGTAGATGCTATTAGGAGTTTGTCCTCTGATAATGGAGTGGCTCATGTATTAAATTCCTCTTTGACCAAAACAGAAATTACTCAAGTTAAGGCTGATATTACCAAAGGCGTCACCAAATTATTATATGTGGCACCTGAATCCTTGACTAAAGAGGAGTATGTTCAGTTTTTACAACAAGTTCCTTTGTCTTTTGTAGCTATTGATGAAGCGCATTGTATTTCGGAATGGGGTCACGATTTTAGACCTGAATACCGCAATTTACGCCATATTATTAAGCAATTGGGTAAAGTGCCAGTAATTGGTTTAACCGCTACGGCTACGCCAAAAGTGCAAGAAGATATTTTGAAAAATTTAGAAATGTCGGATGCCAAAACCTTTAAAGCTTCTTTTAATCGTCCGAATTTATATTATGAAGTTCGTACGAAAACTAAAAATATTGAGTCAGATATCATCCGATTCATCCGCCAACACAAAGGAAAGTCAGGAATTATTTATTGTTTGAGTCGTAAAAAAGTAGAGTCTATCGCTGAGGTTTTACAAGTAAATGGCATTAGTGCCGTACCGTACCATGCCGGATTAGATGCTAAAACGCGAGCCAAACATCAAGACATGTTTTTGATGGAAGATGTTGATGTGGTTGTTGCAACGATAGCTTTTGGGATGGGAATTGACAAACCCGATGTACGTTATGTGATTCATCACGATATCCCTAAATCCTTAGAAAGTTATTATCAAGAAACTGGTCGTGCAGGACGAGATGGCGGTGAAGGACATTGCTTGGCGTATTATTCCTATAAAGATGTAGAAAAGCTTGAAAAATTCCTTTCTGGAAAACCGGTTGCTGAACAAGAAATAGGATTTGCACTGTTGCAAGAAGTGGTGGCTTATGCAGAAACTTCGATGTCCAGACGTAAGTTCTTATTGCACTATTTTGGTGAAGAATACGACAATGAAGCCGGTGAAGGCGGTACAATGGACGACAATGTTAGAAATCCAAAAACCAAGATCGAAGCCATGAATGAGGTGGTAAAACTTCTTCAAGTGGTTAAAGGAACCAAACATATTTACAAGTCAAAAGAAATAGTATTCACTTTAATTGGTCGCGTCAATGCCGTGATCAAAGCACATAAAACGGATTCACAATCCTTTTTTGGAAGTGGTAAAGAGCATGATGAAAAGTATTGGATGGCTGTGCTGCGTCAAGTGCTCGTTGATGGATATTTGTCGAAAGACATTGAAACCTATGGCGTGGTAAAAATCACCTCCAAAGGACTTGATTTTATAGAAAACCCATTCTCTTTTATGATGTCTGAAGATCATGAGTATAATGAATCAGAAGACGAAGCAATTGTGACAGCTTCTAAGTCAACAGGAACCGCTGATGAAACCTTAATGGCCATGTTGAAAGAGTTGCGTAAAAAAGAAGCCAAGAAACTAGGCGTGCCTCCCTTTGTGGTTTTTCAAGACCCTTCTTTAGAAGATATGGCCTTGAAATATCCTATCTCGCTCGATGAATTGATCAATATTCATGGGGTTGGGGAAGGAAAAGCTCGGAAATATGGTAAGGCATTTGTGACTTTGATTCAAAGTTATGTAGAAGATCATGATATCATTCGTCCGGACGATTTGGTGGTAAAATCAACGGGTGTGAACTCAGCTAATAAGTTGTACATTATTCAGAATATTGATCGCAAATTAGCCTTAACGGATATTGCTTCTGCAAAAGGCTTAACGATGGGTGCTTTGATCAAAGAAATGGAGCAGATTGTGTATTCGGGAACCAAATTAAATATTGGTTATTGGGTAGATGATCTTTTGGATGAAGACCAACAAGAAGAAATTCACGATTACTTTATGGAATCGCATTCTGATAATATTGAAGAAGCCTTGAAAGAATTCGACGGCGATTATGATATTGATGAGTTGAGATTGATGCGCATTAAATTCATTAGTGAAGTAGCGAATTAAAATCAAATCACAATATTTTAAAAATCCAAATTCCAAGTTGCTCTTTTGAGTTTTGGAATTTGGATTTTTTTTATTGGAATTTAGCTTTCATAAACTTCTCCTCGATGTGGTTTTAAGGCATCGCGTACTGGAATCATATCTCTTTCTTCTACGACCATAAAAGCAATAGCGTGCATTTCTCCATAGGTTTGAAATCCAGTAATTTCAAGGGGTAGCTTTTCGATTTTGATATATTCTTTCAAATGTATTTCGTGATGTTCAGCGGTTTTTGCAGAAGCAGGACCTCGAAAATCCCAAATTAATTTTATTTGTCTAGACATAGTATTTGATTTAACTAGTGCACAAAACTACAAAGACTTATAATGAAAATCTTTGTTTATTGCTGATAAAAAAGTCAAAAGCTACAGATTAAAAGATTACAAAGGATATTATCACATAACTTCTATGTTCATAAATTCCTTATATGGTCTAAACACACACACACTTCGTTTTATTAAAATTTTCATGACTTATATGTTTTGTGATTTTGAGCCCCTTTCGGTTAATCTTTTTTTAATTTTGATAAGGATGTTAGTAAAACTTATATGTCCTCAAATGCCTTATATGGTTTAAAAACATAAACACTTCATTTCAATTAAAACTTCCATGACTGATATGTTTTATTTTTTTGAGGACCTCTTGTCGTTTTTTATTCTTATTCTCAAAATTGAATTCAAAATAGTACTTTTGTAGCCTGAGTAAACGAAGATGATTTACTCTAAAAATTGAAGTATTCAGATACCATGCCACAAGAACTCCTATTACAAGTTGCTCCAGAGATTGCCGCTAACGAAACGTTACTACACGATTATTTGTCTCGACAATTAAAAATTTCGGTCAAAGAAATTCAGCATGTAACTATTGTAAAACGTTCTATTGATGCGCGTCAAAAAGTTGTCAAAATCAATTTAAAAGTGATGGTTTACTTAAAAGGAGAACCTTTTTTGGAGCAAAAAATAGCTTTGCCAGACTATCAAAACGTAGCGAATGCACAAGAAGTGATTGTAGTAGGTGCTGGACCTGCTGGACTTTTTGCGGCACTTCAGTTGATAGAACTGGGTTTGAAACCTATAGTTATTGAACGCGGAAAAGATGTTCGCGGCCGACGTAGGGATTTGAAAGCCATCAACAGAGACCATATAGTAAACGAAGATTCGAATTATTGTTTTGGTGAAGGTGGAGCAGGAACCTATTCGGATGGAAAATTATACACGCGCTCCAAAAAAAGAGGTGACGTAAATAGAATTCTAGAATTATTAGTGGCTTTTGGAGCAACACCTGATATTTTGGTCGACGCTCATCCACACATTGGTACCAATAAACTACCGCAAATCATTCAAGATATTCGAGAAAAAATAATTGAATGCGGTGGTAAAGTCCTTTTTGAAACTAGAGTTACGGATATTAGTATAAAAAACAATGAAGTCCAAGGAGTGACAACTCAAAATGGTGAAGTCATTTCTGCCAATAAATTAATTTTAGCTACTGGGCATTCTGCACGTGATATTTTCGAGTTGTTGGATAAAAAGAAAGTTTTAATTGAAGCAAAACCTTTTGCGCTTGGCGTGAGAGCCGAACATCCGCAGTCTTTGATTGATAGTATTCAATACAGTTGTGATTACCGAGGGGAACATTTACCACCAGCTCCGTATTCAATAGTAAAACAAGTGAATGGTCGCGGGATGTATTCATTTTGTATGTGTCCGGGAGGTGTGATTGCGCCTTGTGCTACCAGTCCAGGTGAAGTAGTTACCAATGGTTGGTCGCCTTCTAAAAGAGATCAGCATACGGCCAATTCAGGAATTGTAGTCGAATTGAAATTGGAGGATTTTAAACCCTTTGCCAAATTTGGAGCACTTGCCGGAATGGAGTTTCAAAAAAGCATTGAACAAAAATCGTGGCAATTGGCGGGACAAACGCAAAAAGTGCCTGCACAACGTTTAGTCGATTTTACCCAAAGCAAAACGTCCTCTGATATTCCTAAGACATCCTATGTTCCAGGAACAACATCAGTAGAATTGGGACAAGTTTTTCCAGGATTTTTAACTCAAATTATGCGTCAAGGATTTTCAGAATTCGGAAAATCGATGAAAGGCTATGCTACCAACGAAGCGATTTTGCACGCACCTGAATCTAGAACCTCTTCCCCAGTTCGAATTCCAAGAGACAATTACACCTTAGAGCATCTTCAAATCAAAGGATTGTATCCTTGCGGCGAAGGAGCGGGTTATGCAGGAGGCATTATTTCGGCAGCGATTGATGGCGAGAAATGTGCACAGAAGATTGCGGAGGTATTGAAAAATTAACTTTTGGATAGCTGTGTGAGGGCAATTTTATTAAGTTAAGGATTAAATGATTGCTGATTTTTGATTAACGATTTTTGATTGCAGAGGTGTAAAATGCTGCAAAACAAGTAATTTTATTCACTAGCACCAAAATCTAAAATCAAGAATCGTTAATCATCAATCTAAAATCTTTTAATTTAATGCGTGAGGGATAGGAGCAAAGTACCAAAGTACTGCGGATAGCCCGACAGCATAAAAAAAAGAGGCCGACTCACCGCTAGCATGAGTTGGCCTCTTTTTTTTATGGTGGCACGCCCTGAATAGGATTAAAATTGATTTATGAAAAATACATTTTAATGGTCATAACTTATCATTCTTGAAATTTTCCATTGATTGCCTATTTTTTTCCAAATGGCAACAAATTTGAAGGTGCCGACTTCTTCTTTTCCTTTCTCCATATGTCGGAATTGATGTTGGGCTACTTCAATGGCTCCAAAATCTTTTATAGGATGTACTTCAAGGCTTCCTTTTACTAGCGTTCGAGTAAGTTTGTTTTCGTTTTTGAACATTTTTTCAAAATTGGCAAAAACTGTGTCATACGACAATAAACCACCATTGTCTTGGTACCATTCTAAGTCTTCGGTAAACAAGGATTTAAATTTGGACATGTTTTTTGAGTTGAAGGCCTCAAAAAGTTGAGTGTCCATAGTCGCAATTTCATTGTGCAACTCTTGTGAAGTTGGCGCTACTTTTTTTTCTTGAGCAATCACGGTTGTTCCGAATAAAAAATTGCAAATAATATAAATGGAGAATAGATAGGTTTTCATGTATTACTTTTTAGCATTCATTTCCATATAGTCCAAAGTCAAAGTTGCCATACTTGTCATCCCCAAAACAAAGCTTCCTTCGTCTATATAAAAGTCAGGAGTATGATGTGAGGGCATGTCACTCGCTTTTTTTCCTTTGGGCATTCCGCCAATAAAATAAAACAATCCAGGAATTTTGGCTTGATAAAAAGAAAAGTCTTCGGCTCCAGTAACGGCTTCGGTTAAATGAACGTTGTCTTTTCCTGCGGCTGCTTGCAAAGTCGGAAGCATTTGTTCTGTAAGAGAAGGTTCATTATAAGTAATTAATGTTTTTTTGGTAATGGTAACTTCTGAAGTAGCTCCAGCACTTTCGGCTATATTGGTAGCGATGGTTTTGATTCTGCCATGAATAAAGTCTTGAGTTTGGGAATCTAACGTTCGAATCGTACCACTCAGCGTCAACGACTCAGGGATAATATTGCTTCGAACCCCGGCATTAATTTGGCCTACGCTCACTACAGCAGCGTTTTCGGTTAAATTTACATTGCGACTTACAATAGTTTGTAAGCCGAGAACAATTTGTGATGCGGTAACGATAGGGTCAACGGATTGCCATGGATAAGCACCGTGCGATTGCTTACCGTTGACTTGTATGGTAAACCAATCTGAGGACGCCATAGTTCCTTTTGGACGGTATTTGATTTGGCCGACTTCGGTTTGTGCATTAATATGAAGACCAAAAATAACATCTACTTTAGGGTTATTCAAAACCCCTTCTTTTACCATTAATTCAGCGCCGCCTTCTTCGCCTTCTGGTGGTCCTTCTTCCGCAGGTTGGAAAATGAATTTTACAGTTCCTTTAATTTCATTTTTTATCGAGGCTAGAATTTCAGCTGTTCCCATTAACATGGCTACGTGGGTATCATGGCCGCATGCATGCATTACACCAACAGCTTGTCCATTATATTCTCCTGTTACTTTGGAAGTAAAGGGTAAATTCACTCGTTCTTTTACGGGGAGTGCATCCATATCGGCTCTTAGTGCTACAACAGGTCCTGGTTTTCCTCCTTTTAGAATGCCAACAACTCCTGTTTTTGCCACTCCTGTTTGCACTTCAATTCCCAAAGAACGTAAGTGTGCAGCAATCTTTTCTGAGGTTTTAAACTCTCGATTACCTAATTCTGGATTTTGGTGCAACTCTCGTCTCCAACTCACTACTTTCGATTCTAAACGGGCTGCTTTTTGTGCGACTTTTGTTTTTAGAGCTTGATTTTGGGCGCTACTGCATAATGCCATCAGCAAAAGGCAGGAAGTAATTGTTGCTTTTTTCATGAATTTGGTTTTCGGTTACCAACAAATATAGTGAAAATGGAACTGCTTCGAGGCATAAAAAAAAGCCGAAAATTCGGCTTCTTAAGAGGTATACAAATTGGGTTGTACTTTAATTTTTTGCTTTAATTCGGTTTTTAAACACTTTTTCGAATTTCTCTAATTTAGGTTGTATCACGAGTTGGCAATACGGTTGAGATTGGTTTTTTTCGTAATAATCTTGATGACTGTCTTTGGCTTTATAAAAAGCAGTAAGAGGTTCTAGTGTAGTTACTATTGGGTGGTCAAAAGCTTTTGCCTTGGTCAGCGCTTGAATTATTTGTTGGCCTGCTTTTTTTTGTGTTTCATCTTTGAAGAATATTGCAGAACGGTACTGCGTCCCTACATCAGCTCCTTGCCGATTCAATGTAGTAGGGTCGTGAACGGTAAAAAACACTTTAAAAATTTCATCCAAATTGGTTTCATTTTTATTAAAGGTAATTTGAACCACTTCAGCAGCGCCAGTTGCACCTGAAGAAACCGCTTCATAACTAGGGTTTTTTACCGTGCCTCCAGTAAATCCAGAGACTACTTTTTGTACTCCTTTTAAATTTTCATACACTGCTTCTACACACCAATAGCAGCCTCCAGCCAAAACGATGGTATCGAATCGAGAAGGCGAGGAGGGAAGTGTTTTTTTTTGAGCAAATCCAAGAGTAGTTGCCAAAAGACTAAGGAACATTATTTTTTTCATAGCGTGAGTTTATTTAGTGTCAGGAACGAAATCTAAAGAAATAGCATTCATACAATAGCGTTTTCCCGTTGGAGCAGGACCGTCATCAAAGAGGTGACCCAAGTGACTATCACAACGACCGCAATTGGCTTCTATTCGCTGCATACCATACGAATTATCGGGTTTGAAAGTGATACTCTCTTTGTTTTCTTGCTCAAAAAAACTTGGCCAACCGCAACTACTTACAAATTTTTGATTGGATTTGAAAAGTAAGTTACCACAGGCAGCGCAATAATAAGTGCCTTTGGTTTCAGAATTCCACATCGTTCCTGTGAAGGCTCTTTCTGTATCAGCTTCTCTTGTCACAGCGTATAAATCAGGCGACAATACCTTTTTCCATTCTGAATTGGGAATGTTGATTTTTTTAGTGTCAGTGTTCGAGTAATAGGGGTTTTCTGGTTTTGAAAGAGATGGTTTCATACTTGTTGATTTTGAAGTTTTTGAAGTGGTAGTCTGTGCACAAGCCTGAAACATCAGGCAAGTCAGTAAAAGGAGTATGGTGAGTTGTTTTTTCATTAGTTGTACTTATGGGTTGATGTAAAAGTATAAGGAGTTTTGATTTTTATTTGTCGTAAACTTTACAAGGCTTCTTTTTTTGTGTTAAATTTAACTTTTGTTTTATTAATTAAAAATAAATTCAAACAAATATGGTGTGTAAATTATCTAAAAATAGGTGCTTACGCCTTAGTTCGCTGGGAGTATTGTATGCTTAAAATTAGAGTTCATGCCATTTTTTTCAAGAGAAAATGCTTTTAAATGAATTGATATTCAGCTGATTGAAATTGTTTTTGTTATTAGTAAAGATACAAAAGTTAGGATGTGAAAAGTGTGTCAAAAAGCAAAAAGAACTTTCGTTGATGGCAAGGATCGACAAAAATAAAGACAATGTTAAAGTGTTTGATTGTACTATCAATTTTGTACTTTTGAGCACTATTGTAATTATGGAAGAAGAAAAAGTAATCTTAGTAAACGAGTTAGACGAACCAATCGGTCTAATGCCCAAATTAGAGGCGCATCAAAAAGCCATCTTGCATCGCGCCTTTTCGGTTTTTGTGTTAAATGATCAAAATGAAATCATGCTACAACAAAGAGCCAGTCATAAATATCATTCACCCTTATTGTGGACCAACACGTGTTGTAGTCATCAACGAGAAGGCGAAACCAATATTGGAGCAGGGACCAGAAGGTTGTATGAAGAAATGGGGTTTACGACTGATATCAAAGAGTTATTTCATTTTATTTACAAAGCTCCTTTTGATAATGGATTAACAGAGCATGAATTGGATCATGTGATGTTAGGGTATTACAACGGACAGCCCGAAATTAACCCTGAAGAAGTTGAAAGTTGGAAATGGATGAAAATTGAGGATATTAAAAACGATATGATCCTTCAACCGGAACAATATACTGTTTGGTTCAAAATTATTTTTGATCAATTTTACCATTTTCTTGAAGATCATACCTTACAAGCTTAAGGGCACAAATTCTATATCCCCAAAAAATACTATCCGATGAGAGTAACCATTTCAAGAAAAGCCCATTTTAATGCTGCACATCGTTTGTATCGCAAAGATTGGAGTTTTGAACAAAATGATGACGTTTTTGGCAAATGTAATAACCCCAATTTTCATGGGCATAATTATGAGTTGATTGTGAGTGTTACCGGTGAAATAGATCAGGAGACGGGCTATGTTATGGATGTAAAGTTTTTGACCGACATCATCAAGTCGGAGGTTGAAGATCAAATGGATCATAAAAATTTAAATTTAGACGTACCCGAATTTGAGAACCTTAATCCTACAGCTGAAAATATCGTGGTAGTTATTTGGAATAAACTACGAGTCAAAGTAAAATCTACATTAGATTTGGAAGTAGTGCTCTACGAAACACCTCGAAATTTTGTAACCTACAAAGGTGAATAATAAAAAAAAATAGGGTTAAATTTAACAAAACCTTGCTATGGTTTTTGGCCCTAATTGGCTTAATTTGTAATAAAAAAAATGCAAACCAAATTCTATCCTCTACAATTTACCCCTATTCTTAAAGAACGCATTTGGGGTGGCGAAAAACTTCAAACACTTTTAAATAAATCAATTTCCTCTCCGATTACTGGTGAGAGTTGGGAATTATCAACTGTTACAGGAGATGTTAGTGTGGTGTCTAACGGCGCTTTTCAAGGACGATCTTTAACGGAACTTATTGAACAACAGCCGGAAGCTATTTTAGGAACCAAGGTTTTTCAACAATTTGGCACACAATTTCCTTTGCTTTTTAAATACTTGGATGCCCGTGAAGATTTGTCCATACAAGTTCACCCTAATGATGCTTTGGCAAAAGAACGTCATAACTCTTTTGGCAAAACTGAGATGTGGTATGTGATGCAAGCCGATCCCAAATCAAGATTAATTGTTGGTTTTAAAGAGGATTCTAGCCCAGCAGAATATGTTGAAAAGCTAGACAAAAGTGAATTGCTTTCAATTTTAGATACTAAAGAAGTTCAAAAAGGAGATGTTTTCTTTTTGGAAACAGGAACCGTTCATGCCATAGGTGCTGGATTGGTCATTGCAGAAATTCAGCAGACCTCAGATATCACTTATCGCTTGTACGATTTTGATCGAAAAGATGCCGCTGGAAATACTAGAGAATTACACGTTGATCTGGCTTTAGAGGCCATCAATTACCAAAAAGTAGATACGCAGCAATCGTATACTAAAATCAAAAACGAGTCCAATGTTATGGTGGATTGCCCTTATTTTACCACCAATTTGATTCCTTTAGAAGGGCAGGTTGAGGTGAACAAAAACGGAACTTCATTTACTGTCTATATGGTGGTTGAAGGAAGTTGTAGTATTGAAGCAAATGGAGAGCAACATGGCTATAAAACTGGGGATACCATTTTAATTCCTGCTGCCTTACAGTTGTTTACCTTAAGCGGAAATGCTTCTCTTTTAGAAATTTACATTTCATAGCTCGTATTCAAAAGATTATATGTACTTTTGCAAACGCAAATTTTAATACACTATATAAATTAAATAAAAATGGCAAACGTTAAGAATTTAAAAAAAGACATCAACTACGTTTTAGGAGATATTATTGAAGCAGTTTATTTATACGAACTGACTACTACAGGAAAACCAACTGAAGTGACTAATGCACTTATTGACGAAGCAATTAGTGCTTTTGATGCTTTAATTGTAAAAGTGAACCAAAAAAATGTAGAAAATAAAAAATCTCATTTCAAACAAATCAATGTAGAGTTGGAACAAGTTGCCAATCAATTGATTGCTAAAATCAACGAATTGTAATTCAAAAAAAGTAAAAAAAAGTCTGAATTTGTTTTGTAAAATTCAAATTCAGACTTATATTTGCACTCGAAATAAGACGCCAGCGTAGCTCAGTCGGCTAGAGCAGCTGATTTGTAATCAGCAGGTCGTGGGTTCGAGTCCCTCCGCCGGCTCTCAGTAAAACCATCTAAGAAATTAGATGGTTTTTTTCATTTAGATCAGTTTTTAATCGATATTTTTTTTAAAAAAACTTTATAAAAAATGTTTTGTATATATGATTTATGTCATTATATTTGCACCCGAAATAAGACGCCAGCGTAGCTCAGTCGGCTAGAGCAGCTGATTTGTAATCAGCAGGTCGTGGGTTCGAGTCCCTCCGCCGGCTCTCAGTAAAACCATCTAAGCAATTAGGTGGTTTTTTTATTTACGAAAGTGTACATAAAGGATCAATATTTTGAGATGAGAATGTTTTGCAAAAAAAAGGCCTTGATTGAGTCAAGACCTTTCGTAGGAGTTTAAAAAATGAACTTATTTAAAATTCCATCCAAGGGTTACACCGAAAGCTACAGGTTTTATTTCAGCATCTTTATCAGTACTGTACAAACCATTAGCTTTCCTATCAGATACAGATGTTGGGTTATAACCAATATAGGATTCATTCTTGTTTTGGTCTAAAATTGTACCATATCCATTTTCCAGAAACATTGCCGCATATAACGAATTTTTCTTTCCCATATCAAATGTAAATCCTAACTCAAAAGAACTCATTATAATTCCTTTAGTTTTGTACTCTCCTGATGAGGAGTACTTATCCTGGCCACCAAAACCGTATTCTGGTAAATCAACAATAGTCAGGTTTACATCAGGATAATAAGCGGTTCCATTTACGTAATCGGCTGTTGCTTTAATTTTATAGTTTACCGGTAAAAAATATTTAGCACCCGCTCTAAGGATAAAATCAATGCCTGTGCCAATATTTACGTTATACTGCACAAAAAGTGGGATTTGCAAAGCGTGTAATGTTTGCTTTTCCATATAATTCTTAGTGGTAACATTGTAGACAAATGCTGATGTGGAAGCATCAATTTCAAAATTTGCCAGCGTGGCTGTAGGCTGAGACAAAGAAACGTATTGTTTGTATTGTGAAAATTCAAGACCTGAACCAATACCAAAATGAGTAGTTAAGGAGTAGATATAACCTGCTTTTACAGCTCCACTAAGGCGATTACCTTCTTTTGTACCAGCAATAGTACTCTGAATATTTCCTATTCCCGACTGTAAACCTACATAAAACTGTGCAGTTATTCCTTGGGAAATTAAAAAAGCTATAGTTCCAATTATGTTTTTACTATTGAATTTCATAGATGTAAAAGTTATTTGTTAGTGGTCATATATGGTGTCGCCTTTTCTAATTCGTAATTGTTTGCAACAAACCTGATTGTAATGGCGATTTCATTTTTTTATTAGAATAATCCATCCTCATTCATTACAAATGAGGATGTCCTATTCGGTAAATTATGTTAATTTTTCACTAAAAGGTTTTTAGTGAAATATTTGCCATTTGCTAAGGTCATTTTTACGATATAAATTCCCCCAGCATTTGGAGCTATCATGTCAATAGTGTTTTGATTTGGGTTTGTAATAGTAGTCAACAAGCTTCCTGTTAGATTATAAAGTTCAACACGTGCATTTTGTAATTTGCTTGAGCTAACGTTAGTAATCAATTGGAAATTCGCATTACTTCTAACAGGGTTTGGAACAATTCTTATGTATTCTTCTTCCACTGATGGAGATAAAGTTAATGGACAGGTTGTAATTAATGTTCCGTCTAATTTTGTTGCTACAGCATAATACGTTCCATTCAAGGCACCATTTTCTTTGAAATATTGTGAGGTTTGGCCCGGAACTAAACCCCCATTTTTATACCAGCTATACGATTTAAAACTCTTAGAACTATTGTCAAAAAAGATAATATTTTCAAATTGTTTTCTAATCAGGTTAGGTTGACTAGTTACTACTGGTAAAACTACAGTTGGAGCTGCATTGTAATTCATATTACCTGCCTGCGAAGCTGTTATAGTTGTAGACCCATAATTTTGGAAAAGTAATGAATTATTTGATACACTAGCAATAGTAGCATTAGAAGAGGTATAATTTACCGCTAAACCACTATTAGCAACTGCAGTCATAACAAGACTAGTTTCTCCATTACAACCTAATCCCAAAGTCTGATTCCAAGTAATTACCTGATCTGCCTTAGTAATAGTGAAATTAGAGCCGTTGTACATAATGGTATAATTTCCACCTGCACTTAAGGTGCCTTGTGTTATAGCATAAATGCCCACGTTCTCTCCAGCAGCTTTTGTTAATGTTCCAGTGAAAGAATCACCACTTACTAAACTCGGAGAAACCGTATAAGCAAAAACAGGATCTGTTGTTCCATATATTTTGGTTTGTGAAGTATTTGCAGTTACTGTAATCGGTTTTACCGTAATAGTAAAGTTAGCACCTGCGTAACTAATGGTATAATTAGATCCGGCACTCAAACTTCCTTGTGTGATAGCGTAGTTTCCAATGTTCTCTCCAGCAGCTCTGGTTAAAGTTCCAGTGAAAGAATCGCCACTTACTAAACTTGGCGAGACAGTATACGAGTAAACAGGATTTGCAGTTCCATATTCTTTGGTTTGTGAAGGATCAGCCGTTACTATAATGGGTTTGGCGGTTATAGCAAAATCCTTACTTATATAACTAATGGTATAATTAGAACCTGCACTTAAGTTTCCTTGTGTAATGGCATAGTTTCCAATGTTTTCTCCTGCAACTCTAGTTAAAGCTCCTGTAAAGGCATCACTACCTACCAAGTTTGGTGAAACTGTATAAGTAAAAGCAGGATCTGTTGTTCCATAAACTTTAGTTTGCGATGGAGTTGCCGTTACTGTAATTGGTTTTGCGGTAATAGTAAAGTTAGCATCTGCGTAGCTAATCGTATAATTAGATCCGGCACTCAAACTTCCTTGGTTAATAGTATAAGTTCCTATGTTTTCCCCCGCAACTCTAGTTAAAGCCCCAGTAATGGCATCACTACCTACTAAACTTGGCGAAACAGTATAATCAAAAATAGGATCTGTTGCTCCGTAAACTTTGGTTTGTGATGGAGTTGCTGTTACTGTAATTGGTTTTGCTGTAATAGTAAAGTTAGTGCCAACGAAAGTAATTAAATATTTAGATCCAGCTGAAAGCGAACCTTGATTAATAGCATAATTACCAATATTTTTACCACTAACTCTTGTCAAAGATCCAGTAAATGAATCTCCAGGAAGCAAACTTGGTGACACTGTATAAGTTAAAACGGGATCACTCTCCCCATATACTTTAGTTTGAGAAGGTGTTGCAGTTACGGTAATTGGGATTTGATTTAATTTCAGCACATAATTATAGGTAGCAATACAATTATTATCATCAGTAGCGGTAACTGTAAAATTACTATCAGCAATTTGAGTTGAAATACCCGTTATCTGCCCAGCCGATGATAGCGAAAAACCAGAAGGTAGACTTCCCGCTGTAACAGCATAGGTTTTAGTTCCTGTTCCTCTTGAAGTTACTATAGTTTCACTATATCCAGTATTATAATCATAACCAGACAAAATGGTTGTTGTGAAATCAATTGGCATGGGTTCTGTGATGGTAAAGTTTTGAGTAGCAGTACAAGAATTTGCATCGGTAACAGTTACGGTATATGTTCCAGCTGCAAGTCCAGTGGCTGTAGCAGCCGTTCCACCCGAAGGCGACCAAGAATAAGTATATCCACCAGCACCTCCCGAAGGAGTAACGGAAGCAGAACCATTAGAATCTCCATTACAAGACACATTTGTTTGCGCAGCAGTTGCTGTACTGATAGCAGTTGGTTGTGTAATTGTAAAGTTTCGAGTAACTGTACATGCGTTAGCATCGGTTACCGTTACAGTATAAGTGCCTGCACTTAATCCAGTTGCTGTAGCAGCCGTTCCACCTGAAGGCGACCAAGAATAAGTATATCCACCAGCACCACCAGACGGAGTCACGGAAGCAGAACCATTAGAACCTCCATTACAAGACACATTTGTTTGCGCAGCAGTTGCTGTACTGATAGTCATTGGTTGTGTAATTGTAAAGTTTCGAGTAACTGTACATGCGTTAGCATCGGTTACCGTTACAGTATAAGTGCCTGCACTTAATCCAGTTGCTGTAGCAGCCGTTCCACCCGAAGGCGACCAAGAATAAGTATATCCACCAGCACCTCCCGAAGGAGTAACGGAAGCAGAACCATTAGATCCTCCATTACAAGACACATTTGTTTGTGCAGCAGTTGCTGTACTGATAGTCGTTGGTTGTGTAATTGTAAAGTTTCGAGTAGCGGTACATGCGTTAGCATCGGTTACCGTTACAGTATAAGTTCCAGCACTTAATCCGGTAGCTGTAGCAGCCGTTCCACCTGAAGGCGACCAAGAATAAGTATATCCACCAGCACCTCCTGAAGGAGTCACTGAAGCAGAACCATTAGATCCACCGTTACAAGACACATTTGTTTGCGCAGCAGTTGCTGTACTGATAGTTGTTGGCTGTGTAATTGTAAAGTTTCGAGTAGCTGTACATGCGTTAGCATCTGTTACCGTTACAGTATAAGTTCCAGCACTTAATCCGGTAGCTGTAGCAGCCGTTCCACCTGAAGGCGACCAAGAATAAGTATATCCACCGGCACCTCCTGAAGGAGTAACGGAAGCAGAACCATTAGAACCTCCATTACAAGACACATTTGTTTGCGCCGCAGTTGCTGTACTGATAGCAGCTGTTTGTGTAACTGTAAAATTTTGCGTTGTGTTACAACCATTAGCATCCGTCACAGTACAAGTCCATGTTCCAGCAGTTAAGCCAGTCACAGATGTGGTTCCATCACCTGTTGGGGTTCCTGGTGTCCAGTTGTAAGTATATGGTCCTGTTCCTCCAGTAGCAGCATTTACTGTTGCAGCTCCAGTTGAACCACCATTACAAGCAATGTTTGTTTGAGATGCTGAAGTTAAAACAATATCACATAGATTATTCACAGTAATTGTAAACACTTTTTCGAAAGTCAAACCTCCTTGATCTGTTGTACGAATGCGAACCGAATACGAAGATTTAGTTTCAAAATCAGGACTTGCATTGATGGTCAGGCTGTTTCCAGTGATGGTGAATGCTGTATTATCGGTACTTCCCGTACCAGCAACTAAAGTATAGGTAAAAGTATTTGACGCATCAGCATCGGTAGAAGACAAAGTTCCCACGGTTGAGTTAGCCGCTACATTTTCGTTGATAGCAGACGTAGAAAGAGCGACGTCAGTTGGTGCTTCATTGGCACTATTCACAGTAATTGTAAACACTTTTTCGAATGTCAAACTTCCCTGATCCGTTGTACGAATACGAACAGAATAGGATGATTTGGTTTCAAAATCCGGACTTGCATTAATGGTCAGGCTGTTTCCTGTAATAGAGAACGAGGCATTGTCTGTACTACCTGCTCCAGCAACCAAATTATAGGTAAACGTATTTCCTGAATCAGGATCAGTAGAAGAAAGAGCTCCTACAGCCGAATTAGCACTTACATTTTCGTTAATCGAAGTATTTGAAAGGGCAATATCCGTTGGCGCTTCATTCACATTATTAATGGTAATCGTGAACGCTTTTTCGAAAGTCAAACCGCCTTGATCCGTTGTACGAATACGAACCGAATACGAAGATTTAGTTTCAAAATCAGGACTTGCATTGATGGTCAGGCTGTTTCCAGTGATGGTGAATGCTGTATTATCAGTATCACCCGATCCAGCAACTAAAGTATAGGTAAAAGTATTTGACGCATCAGCATCAGTAGAAGACAATGTTCCTACAGCCGAATTAGCACTTACATTTTCATTGATTGAAGTAGCGGAAAGAGCAATATTCGTTGGTGCAGTATTTGATGCGACTACTGGCGATGATACCTGAATAGAGTTTATACTATGATTGGTAGCTGATTGATCATTAAAGTATCCTCCAGCAGTTATATAAAATCTTACCTCGTCTACATTTTGAAAGGCAGATGTTAAGGTTATCGTTTTTGGAGTATAATCTGAATCAAAACCATCAAAAGTGGTAGAAGCTACTTCACTGCCATCCCTATAACCCTTTACTGTATTAGTAAAAGATGAGGCTTCTCCCCAGTTGTAATAAATAAACTGGTTAAGACGAAACTCACTTCCATTAGCTGATTTTATCGCCATTCCTTTTGAACCAGCATTGTTTTCATTGGTTAGACCTGTATAGGAGGTGCTGGAACTTGCCATAAAAGTATTGTTTTGCAAAGATAATGCGGATAGTAAAGTTCCGTTGCTATTTGAAATATTATATACTTGGATATCAATATCGGATATAGTTTGAGAACCACCTTCTCCATCGCTTGCAATATCATCGCCAGTAATGGCTGCGGAATTACTGGTAAATGTCAATGTTGGAGAGCTATTTAGTAAAATTCCTTCAGCAAGATTATTGATTGTAATGGTAAATTGTTTATCAAAAGTTAATCCGCCTTGATCTGTTGTACGAATACGAACAGAATACGAAGATTTGGTTTCAAAATCCGGACTTGCATTAATGGTCAGGCTGTTTCCTGTAATAGAGTACGAGGCATTGTCTGTACTACCTGCTCCAGCAACCAAATTATAGGTAAACGTATTTCCTGAATCAGGATCAGTAGAAGAAAGAGCTCCTACAGCCGAATTAGCACTTACATTTTCGTTAATCGAAGTATTTGAAAGGGCAATATCCGTTGGCGCTTCATTCACATTATTAATGGTAATCGTGAACGCTTTTTCGAAAGTCAAACCGCCTTGATCCGTTGTACGAATACGAACCGAATACGAAGATTTAGTTTCAAAATCAGGACTTGCATTGATGGTCAGGCTGTTTCCAGTGATGGTGAATGCTGTATTATCAGTATCACCCGATCCAGCAACTAAAGTATAGGTAAAAGTATTTGACGCATCAGCATCAGTAGAAGACAATGTTCCTACAGCCGAATTAGCACTTACATTTTCGTTAATGGTATTAACGGAAAGTGCAACATCTGTTGGCGCTTCATTGACATTATTCACCGTAATTGTAAACACTTTTTCGAAAGTCAATCCGCCTTGATCCGTTGTACGAATACGAACCGAATACGAAGATTTAGTTTCAAAATCAGGACTGGCCGTGATTCTTAAATCAGAATCATTGATGTTGAACGAAGCATTATCGGTATCACCTGTTCCAGCAACCAAAGTATAAGTAAAAGTGTCTCCTGTATTGGCATCCGTAGAAGTCAATGAGCCTATAGTAGAATTTCCAGTCACATTTTCGTTGATAGTAGTAGCTGATAAAGCGACATCCGTTGGGGCAGTGTTAGGAGGAGTAGTAATTGTGAAAATAGGATTTAAACCTGGAAAGTTTGTTCCCCCAGGATCTATATTATAAGGAACTGTTTCATGATGATTCCATTTGTTTAAATTACATATTTCTGCAAGTATAGATTCTTTTGTACCTATTCTTATCCCAGTATAAACATTGTTGTCGCCGTGATACGTTACAGTTGTCAGTGCTATCGCGTTTGTGCCTAATGTTAGTGATGGTGGTAAGTAGGTAACAGTAGTAAGGCTTAAATCTCCAATTCCTGTTGTTACAAATTTGCCAGCGGTAATATTAATACTGTTTATATTGAATGGAAATCCATTTCCCCAAAGAAAAATAAAATTACTTACGTTAGTTATACTGCTGCCTTGATAAATAAACCAATTTTCTCCACCAGGGTTTCCAGGACTAGCTGTTGGAGATGGATCGGTCCATCCTGTAACGGTGACATTTCCAGGTAAACCGGTTACAGTATTTGCTCCCTTAGTGATTTCAATTTTGAATACAGTTCCAGGAGTTATAGCAGCGGTTGGTTGCCATAAAATACCACCTTCGGCTTTCAAAGCAATACCGCTTGCAGCCGAAACATTTGTTAAGGTGTTTGGAGTACTTTCGTTGTACCAATAGTCACTAATTCTAATTTGAGTATTAGCAACAATCGGAGCAAGTGTAACGATAGTTATTTCGTAATTTGGAGAGGTGTCAAAGTTAACTCCAATAATTGCAATGTCACCAGCTGACAATGTTTGAGCATTTAAGGATGTAAACAAACTTAGAAAACATCCAATTAGAAGTAGTTTTTTTATCATAATTTTTTAATATAAGTAATGGTAAAAATTTGATGTCGTGTTTTAAAGCTATACATTTCTTAACCACAGCTTTCAAAGATTAGCACAGATTAATTCGTGGCGTAGCAAAAACTCTTTTAAATAATTATGACAATATAAAGTTCTTGCTACTTAGTTATTTTCAAATAAATTAAAAATGGACTATTGAATAATAGTCCATTTTTAATTTATTATGGTCTAGAAGGATAAATACCTATGTAGCAAATTATATATTGCATAGCCACAAAAGGAGGTACCGTTGGAAGAGCTTGAACTCCATTTCCCCAAGGAGTCAAAGTTAATCCTGTTGGATCAAAACTCAAGGAGTTGTTTACTGTTGAACTGCATCCTGCTAAAGGGATGGTTGGTTGAGTATTAGTATAGAGACTGGGTTGGCTAGCTCCTCCAAGATCTATTGCTGTTCCCAAAGCATTATTTGGTGATGCAGATGGAGATACTCCATCTGCAGTACTCGCTT
The DNA here is from genome assembly GCF_002017945.1 of Flavobacterium sp. LM5. Classification (NCBI taxonomy): domain Bacteria; kingdom Pseudomonadati; phylum Bacteroidota; class Flavobacteriia; order Flavobacteriales; family Flavobacteriaceae; genus Flavobacterium; species Flavobacterium sp. LM5. The sequence goes on from NZ_MUFX01000001.1 coordinate 1,277,115, forward strand.
GTAAAACAGTATTTACTGTTACACCACCTGAAAAATTTGTTCCAGCTCCTTTTATAATTGAGTGAGAGTGAGGAGGCATGTTGTTAGCAGTAACTACTACTGATGGTGCACCGCCAATTTCTCCTAATGAGTATGTTTCGCCTGGATGCGAACCAGAAAAATTGGAACATTGTGTTGGAAATGCACCGCGTAAATCAGGAAGTCGAAATGTAGTTTTTCCATCTCCGCCATAAATATTTCCAATTATAGAAAATAAAGCTGTGTTTTGGCTTATTGATAAAATTTGTCCTTCACAAGTATAAAATCCTCGTGGCGCAAAATTTCCTGCAAAAAGTTTAATAGTTCCCATTATTTCGTCCATAATAGTATAATTTTAGGTTTATAATTATTTAAAAATGTAGAAATTGAGGTATTTTTTAATTGTCTTATATAAAGGTAGTTAAAATATGTTAAAAAAAATATTTTTTGTTATGGCATTGATTTTTAATGGTATAAGATGGGGATAAAGAAGCATGAAAAAAGACTTTTTATTGGCTAGTTTTTTTAAAATAAGATAACCAAGTATCTTTGTTGTTCAATACTAGAGTATGCATCATCATTTCCTTCTTCACAAACCCTACGGCTATCTTAGTCAGTTTATCTATGAACTTAAACGAAAAAAACGTTTGTTGGGGGAACTCTATGATTTTCCAGAAGGCACCATGGCAATCGGTCGTTTAGACGAAGATTCAGAGGGATTGCTATTGTTGACAACAGACGGAAAAGTCAGTGAGCAAATTAGAAGCAAAAAAGTGGATAAAGAATATTATGTGCAAGTGGATGGGCTAATCACTCCCGAAGCCATTGAGCAAATAAAAAAAGGTGTTGAAATTGGTTTCAATGGAACCAAATATACAACCAAGCCTTGCGAAGCTTTTATCTTGAATGAAATCCCTAATTTTGGTCCACGCGGCAAGAAAATTAGAGATGAACGTCACGGTCCCACTTCGTGGGCTTCGATTATAGTTAGTGAAGGTAAATTTCGTCAAGTACGCAAAATGACTGCCGCTGTAGGTTTTCCCACCTTGCGATTGGTTCGCGTTCGAATTGGAAGTGTACATTTGAATAATTTACAAGCAGGCGAAGTACGTGAAGTAAAGAGTTTTGAAATAGCTACTTCCTAAATTCCAAAACCCAAATTCCAAAACCCAAATTCCAAAACCCAAATTCCAAAACCCAAATTCCAAAACTCAAAACCCAATTATGTTAAACATTGTACTCGTTGAACCCGAAATCCCTAATAATACTGGTAACATTGGCCGCTTATGTGTTGGCACTGAAAGCCGTCTGCATCTCATTCATCCTTTTGGTTTTGTGATTAATGACAAAAACCTCAAACGTTCTGGACTGGATTATTGGGTGCATTTGGATGTGACCGAATACCAAAATGTAGCCGAATGGATGAAAGTAATACCTGATACTTCAAGAGTTTTTTTAATGAGTTCGCACGCGGAGCATTCCTATTTGAATATCGAATTTCAAGACGAAGATTGGTTGGTTTTTGGTAAAGAAAGTGTGGGTTTGAGTCAAGAAGTATTGGATTTGTTCGCCAAAGAAAATCAATTAAAAATCCCTATGTCGCCTCTAATTCGCAGTTTTAATATTGCCAATTCAGTTGCCTTTGTTGTTGGTGAGGCAAGAAGACAACTTTTAGTTGGCAAAAAATAGTTGGCAGTATACAGTTGTTAGTGTTCAGTTTTTATAAGCTGTTACTATTTGTGCCTTTTGCGGTTAATTTTTTACCACAAAGGAACAAAAAGTAGGCACGAAGCAACACAAAGTTATTTAGTTTACTTTGCGATTAATTTTTTACCACGGAATACACGGATTATAAGGATTTATTAATTGTTTAGTGTGCTTTGTCATCTTTGTGATCTTTGTGTTTGATTTTTAGCTACAGGATTCAAAACTAACCTTATATGGTCTAGTTTGCCTTATATGGTTCAAAATAAACAGTCAATTCAAAAAACTGTTCTGACTTATATGTTTTAGTTGACTTTGCGCCCCTTGCGTAATTCCTTTGCGAACTTAGCGGTTAAACTTTTTTGCCAAGGATTACAAGGATAAAACGGATTTATAGCAAATTTAATTGTTAGTGTGCTTCGTGTCTTCTTTGTGAATCTTTGTGTTTGAATTTTTTCAGTTATAGATTTCAAATCTAAACTTATATGCCCTTATTTGCCTTATATGGTTCAAAAAAAGCATTCCAATTCATAAAAAACTGTTATGTCTTATATGTTTTAGTTGACTTTGCGCCCCTTGCGTAATCCCTTTGCGAACTTAGCGGTTAATTTTTTAGACACAGATTTTAATTATCCTTTTGGGGTTAGGGGGGCTAGTTCGTAATCACAAACTTCCCTTTTTCAGCATCAAAAACAATATGCTCATCTTTAAAAAGCGTATTAAAACTTCCTTTCGCAATCAAATTACAAGGTTCATCTTGCACTACGGTTTCTGGCGTCATAATAATCATTTCGTCGCTCAATTGAATCGCCATATCGATATCGTGAGTAGAGAAAAGAATACATTTACCCGTTTCGTGGGTAAGTTTTTTAAGTAATTTCAATAACGAAACTTTGTGTAGCAAATCCAAATGCGTAGTAGGTTCATCCAAAATAATCAAAGGCGTATCCTGAGCTAAGGCGCGTGCAATGAGTACTTTTTGCAATTGCCCATCACTAATTTGATAATGTTTTTTATCGGCCAAATGACTGATTTGAGTAAGCGACAAGGCTCTTTCAACTTGAATTTTATCTTCTTCGGTTAAGGTGCCAATCCAATTGGTGTAAGGCTGACGTCCTAACGCGACTAATTCATATACGGTTAAATTACTGGGAGGTAATTTTTCGGTCAATACCAAACTCATTTCTTGTGACAAATCGGAAGCGCTATAGATTGCTATATTTTTACCGTGCAACAAAACATCACCCTCAATAGGCGTTTGAATTCCAGTAATGGTTTTTAAAAGGGTCGATTTTCCAATGCCATTCGCACCAATCAAAGCCGTTAGTTTTCCTTTTTTAAGCGCAATGGAAACCTCCTTAGCAACAAGAGTGCTTACTTTTTTGTTCTGATAACCAATGCTTATTGACTCAGTTTGAAGGATGATAGTGTGTTCCATTAGCCCATCATTTTTTGTTTTCTAACTAATAACCAAATCACCACAGGAGCCCCTAAGATAGAAGTCACCGCATTAATGGGTAGACTCACTTCGGTGCCGGGGACTTGTGTAAATATATCGCAAACTAGCATAATGCCTGCTCCAAAAAGGAGTGTACTCCAAAATAACACACGATGATTACTAGTTTGGAAAGTCAATTTGGCGATATGAGGAACGGCCAATCCAACAAAGGCAATCGGACCAGCAAAAGCGGTAATGCTTCCGGCTAGTATACTAGTAGCAAAAATGATAATTAATCGTGCTTTGTTGTAGTTGAGCCCCATGCTCTTGGCATAGTTTTCACCCAAAAGCAAAGCATTGAGCGGTTTGATGCTAAAGGCACTCAGAACCAGCCCAATTCCCACGCAAAGACTCAAAATCCACACCGATTCCCAAGATAAATTCCCTAAATTTCCCAACGACCAAAAGGTGAATTTCTGCAATTGCTCTGCCGAACTAAAATAGGTGAGTGTCCCTACAATGGCAGAGGTTAAGCTGCCAAACATTAGACCAATAATGAGTATCGCCATAGTATCTCGTAACCGTTGGGATACAATTAGTACCAGTAATAAAACGCTACTGCTTCCAATGGTCGAAGCCAAAACAATACCGTAATTTGAAAGTAACAAGGGAATTAAAAAGGAAGGCATAAAACCAGCACCTAGAATCACAAAAGCCACACCCAAACTCGCACCAGAGCTCAATCCCAATACATAAGGACCAGCCATTGGATTTCTAAACAACGTTTGCATCAACAGTCCGCTCATCGATAAGCCCATACCAACCAATACAGCTGTAATCGCTTTCGGTAATCGATAATTCAAGATAATGTATTCCCAAGTGTCTTTGGAAGCGGTTTGGCCTAATAAACTTTTCAAAACTTCCTTTGCAGGAATAGCGATGGAGCCATAACAAATGTTGACCACAAACAGCGCAAACAATCCTAGACTTAAGATGATAAAAAGAATACTGTGTTTATAGGAAGACCTCAATTTATTGTAATTTTTCAGCAAAGGTAAACGTATAATTCGGAAGTAATTCGGGATGAAAAATTTTGATATAATCTTTCAATACCAAATCGGGTCGACTTGCTGCCAATTCATAATAAACAGTACCACCGGTGGCTCCGTGTTTATTTTCAAAAGTATAGACATTTTTGTTTTTCACAGCGTAAAATTGTTGGTAATGCGGATTGCTATTTTGCAATTCCGCTAAGTTTTTAAAGGAGCCCGTGGCAATCCAATAATCAGCCTTTTGTGCTTTTTCCAAAATCTTTTCAAAGGGCAACGATAAACTTCCAGTTCCTTTGGTAGTGCTCCACAAATAATTAGATTTGGCATCTTTTAAAAACTGTGCCACCCAACTGTCGCCTTTGGCCACAAACCATTGATCTTGGTACATTGAACCATACAATACCGTTGAATTTGTCTTTTTTTGAGCGATCAAGGCTAGGGTTTCGTTGTAACTTTTTACAATGTCATTAAATAAAACTTCGGCTTCTTTTTCTTTGCCAAACAAAGCGCCGTACAATTTAATCCATTCGGCTTTGCCTAGTGGCGTTTGTTCCATCCAATCGGCTTGAATGAGTACTTTTAAACCGCTTTTTTGCAGATTAGTGATAGCGGTATTGGAATTGTCAATCCCAAAAGCCACAATCAAATTAGGACTTAAATCAATCAATTGTTCGGTGTCTAGTTTTTCATTTTGACCAATGTTTTTCACTTTTCCCGCATCGATTAATTGACGTGTTTTTGGAGACGAAATATAATCGGTATGCGGAAAACCAAGTAATTTTTTTTCCACACCCAACATTTCCAAAAACGGAATATTGGTGGTCGAAGTCACCACTATGCTCTGTAAAGGAACAGCGATGGTAGGGTATTTTTGTAAACTATCTGGAACGATACCGTTTTTTTCTTTCAAAATATAGGTGAAGTTCTGCTTCGCGTCAGGCCAAGCATTGCGAACCGTTACCACCGAAAATCCTTCGTTTTTCTGTATCGAAAGTCCAGAAGCATAACGAATACTATTGATGGCAGCGGTTTCCGAAAGAGGGGTAGTGTTACCTTTTTTCTCGCAAGCACTCAAAGTGAGCAACAAGCTTATTAAGGCAATAAGAACAATTTTAGTCTTCATAATCAAATTTTGATAGCAGCAAATGTAACGCAAAAACTAAAATTTCTTGTTTATTTTTAACATTAAAAAATTCAACAAAGACTATCTTTGCTCTTTAATGAAACCATAAATTAGCCCAAATGATGTACTTGATTACTGGAGGAGAACGTTCTGGAAAGAGCGGTTTTGCTGAAAAATTAGCCAAAGAAAAGTCGGATAACCCAATGTATGTTGCCACAGCGCGTCAATGGGATGCCGATTTTAAAAACCGCATCGACAGACACCAAAAAGACCGTGACGAACGTTGGGAAAACATCGAAAAAGAAAAATTCCTAAGCGAGATAAATTTCGAAAACCGTGTGGCTGTCATCGATTGTGTGACCTTGTGGTTGACCAATTTTTTTGTAGATAACAACAACGACATCGATTTGTGTTTGGCACAAGCCAAGAAAGAAATCGATGCCCTCGTACAGCAACCCAACACCACCATCATCATCGTTTCGAACGAAATCGGGATGGGTTTGCACGCAGATACACACATCGGTCGAAAATTCACCGAGTTGCAAGGTTGGACCAATCAATACATCGCCCAAAAAGCCGATACCGTAGTTTTTATGGTAGCGGGAATCCCAATGGTAATCAAAGGCGAAGTTTAAAATAAGATGCTACTCCAATTGTTTGGGTTTTGTAATTGATAATTAAAGTAAACACGAATTACACTAATTGACACCAAAAAGATACCATTTTAAATATACAAATGTATTGACGCCAAAAATATTTGTGTAATTATATTTTTAAATTGAATAGTTTTCGTGTCAATTCGTGTCGAAATTTGTACCCAATACTATTTGAGTTAGAGCCTATAATAAAGTAGATTTGGGCGTTTCCACAAGGGCCGGGCTGTACGTTATATCTTTACTGCCGAACCCCGGCAGTAAAGGATGCCACTACCATCCCTAACGCAAAAAAAGACTATGACACTACAAGAAATCATACAATCCCGTCGCGATACCCGCCACTTCACCACCGACGAAGTGCCAGAAGACGTCTTGCAAAAAGCGTTACAAGCTGGGCATTATGCACCTTCTGTTGGACTTACCGATGCCACACGATATTACGTTATACGTTCCTCCGAAGTCAAAAAAGCCATCAAACTTTTGTTTGAAGACTATGATAAAAAAGCTGCTAATGCCACCAATAACGAGCAACAAAAGCAACAATACCAAGCCCTAAAACTCGAAGCCATCGAAGAAGCTCCTGTGGGATTGGTCATTGCTTACGACCGTTCGGTGCTGAATAGCTTTACCATCGGAACCGTGGGGAGCAATGAAGCGATTAAGTTTAGCGCGGTTTGTGCGGCACAAAACATTTGGTTATCCTTAACTGAACAAGGCTATTCTATGGGATGGGTGTCGATTCTAAACTATCACGAATTCAAATCCATTTTAGGATTACCCGAAAGCATAGAGCCTTTGGGCTATTTTTGCGTTGGCAAACCCGCCTCTAATTATGAACATCAGCCGATGTTGCAACAATTAGGTTGGAAGAAAAAAGAGCCATTTCCGGCTATCACTGCGATTGATTCGGTACAATCAAAAGAAACTATAATTTCCTCCATCGAAGAAAAAGTAACGAAACCCAACGCGATTTTATCTAACCAATTGCAACACAAAATCGATAACAAAACGAAACCAACAGGAGCCTTGGGAGATTTAGAAGCACTCGCTCACCAAATAGGGATGGTGTTTCAAACTACTTCGCCCCAAATTAAACAACCGCATTTGGTGGTTTTTGCTGCCGACCACGGTATTGCCAATCACGGCGTAAGTGCCTATCCACAAGAAGTAACCCGACAAATGGTGACTAATTTTCTGGAAGGTGGAGCAGCAATCAATGTGTTTTGTAAACAAAACCAAATCGAATTGTCGATTGTAGATGCGGGAGTGAATTATGATTTTCCAACAAACACCAAGTTGATTCACAACAAAATTGGCAAAGGCACGCAGTCGTTTTTGCATTGCGCTGCTATGAGCCCTTTAGAAGTTGAGACTTGTTTTTCGAAAGGTGCTGCTGTTGTGTCACAAATCGCGCAATCGGGTAGTAATTGCATCGGTTTTGGAGAAATGGGGATTGGGAATACGGCAACGGCTTCGGTAGTAATGCATTTTTTGACCCAAATTCCCTTAGCAGATTGCATCGGAAAAGGAACGGGAGTTACAGCTGAAAAGCTACAAAATAAACATCAAATTTTAGCAACAGCAATTGCGAATTATAAAGGCACTACCGATTTAGACTCGATTTTGGCCTACTTTGGAGGTTTCGAAATTCTGCAAATCGCTGGCGGAATGCTCGAAGCTCATCGAAATAAGATGTTGATTTTAGTCGACGGATTCATTACAACAGTAGCCTTTTTGATTGCTTTTAAGAAAAACCCAGCTATTATGGGTAAGGCTGTTTTTTGCCACGCTTCGGCTGAAAAAGGACACCAACAACTCTTGGAATATCTAGGAGCAAAAGCATTGTTGCACCTTCAATTGCGCTTGGGGGAAGGAACGGGTTGTGCTTTGGCTTTCCCTTTGGTGCAATCAGCAGTGGCTTTTTTGAACGAGATGGCTAGTTTTGAATCGGCTGGGGTGAATAACAAAAAGGAATAATTGTTTTGGCTAAAGCCATTTGAGGCAAATGCTAATTTTATTCCTCCAGATAAATCTGGAGGCAATTCAAAGAGAGAATAATGAAAATCATTGTTTTAGATAAATTTGGAAGCAAATCAAAAGATGAATTAATCAAAAATTGTGTTTGTTTTATTGCAAAATTTGAATAGGAATGGGCTTTAGCCTGTTTTGTTTTTATTGTAAAACTTGAATAGGAATGGGCTTTAGCCCATTCATTAAAATGATTTTAGCATTGGGCTTTAGCCTAAATTACTATTGTAATTTAGGCTAAAGCCCATTTGAGGCAAATGCTATTTATTCCTCCAGATAAATCTGGAGGCAATTAAAAGAGAGAATTATAAAAAAAACATTGTTTTAGATAAATTTGGAAGCAATTCAAAAAGATGAAATAATAAAAAACAATGTTTTTTTTATTGCAAAATTTGAATAGGAATGGGCTTTAGCCCATTCATTAAAATGATTTCAGCATTTGGCTTTAGCCAAACTATTGTAATATAGGCTATAGCCCATTTGAAGCAAATGCTAATTTTATTCCTCCAGATAAATCTGTAGGCAATTCAAATTGAGGAATAATAAAAAACATTGTTTTAGATAAATTTGGAAGAGATTCAAAAAGATGAAATAATAAAACAATGTTTATTTTATTGCAAAATTTGAATAGGAATGGGCTTTAGCCCATTCATTAAAATGAGTTTAGTATTGGGCTTTAGCCAAAACCTATTGTAATTTTGGCTAAAGCCAGTTTGAGGCAAATGCTAATTTTATTCCTCCAGATAAATCTGTAGGCAATTCAAATTGAGGAATAATAAAAAACATTGTTTTAGATAAATTTTGAAGAGATTCAAAAAGATGAAATAATAAAACAATGTTTATTTTATTGCAAAATTTGAATAGAAATGGGCTTTAGCCCATTCATTAAAATAAAATCTCTAAATTGGCTTGAGCCGAATTTTAAACAACTAAAAATATAAGAATGCCATTTGTAAAAGTCTATCTTCATAGTGTTTGGAGTACAAAAAACAGAATTCCATATTTAAATACTATTGAATTACGCCAAAAAGTTTGGAATCATATCAGAGAGAACGCCATTCAAAAAGGAATTTTTATTGATTTTATAAATGGATATTCTGACCATTGTCATTGTTTGATTTCCTTAGGAGTGGACCAAAATATTCAAAAAGTAATTCAGCTTATCAAAGGAGAATCCTCTTTTTGGATTAACAAAAATGAATTGACTAAAGAAAAATTTCAATGGCAGGAGGAATATTTTGCCGTTTCCGTGTCAGAATCGGTTCTCGATAAAGTTAGAGATTATATTAAAAATCAAGAGACACATCATAAAAAGAAGACATTTCAAGAAGAGTATGATGAATTTATTTTAAAATATGGATTTAAAATGATTGATAATAAATGAAAAAACAATTCCACATCTTTTTTACCGCTTTGATGTTCTACACTCGAATTCCGTGTCCGAAGAACATTGACCATAATCCTGATTATTTGAACAAAGCGTCTCGTTATTTTCCATTAATTGGTTGGATTGTGGGGGCTATCGCATTTGGAGTGTATGCCGCGGCTTCTTGGTTGTGGAATACGGAGATTGGGATGGTGCTTTCGATGATTGCGAGTGTGTTGGTTACAGGCGCTTTTCACGAGGATGGTTTTGCCGATGTCTGCGACGGATTTGGTGGCGGTTGGACCAAAACTAAGATTTTGACCATTATGAAAGACAGCGCTATTGGCGCTTATGGTGCGATTGGTTTGGTATTGCTTTTTTTGTTGAAGTATATGAGTTTGGTTACTTTGTCCAAAAGTGATTCACTATTCACTAATTACACTTCACACTTCATACTTTTCTTTGTTTTCATAACAGGGCATTCTTTGAGTCGATTGGCGGCGATTTCGATTGTGTTTACCCACGAATATTCTAGGGAGGATGCTACGAGTAAAAGCAAACCCATTGCACAGCAATATTCTTGGAAAGAAGTGCTAGGCGCCTTGTTTTTCGGGCTATTACCTCTGTTGTTTTTGATGTCGAGTCACCTGATTATTGGGTTGGTAGTGTTGCCTGTTTTTTTGGCTCGTTATTTTTTGGCTCGTTATTTCCAGAAATGGATTGACGGCTACACGGGCGATTGTTTGGGAGCAACACAACAAGTGTGTGAAGTTATTTTTTACTTAAGCTTACTAGCGATATGGAAATTTATTTAGTGCGCCACACCGAAACGGTTTGTGAAAAAGGCATTTGTTATGGGCAAAGCGATGTTGGCATTCGAGCACCTTATGAAGCTGTATTTCAAGAGATTTTGGAGCAATTGCCAGAGCAAGGTATTTTGTATACCAGTCCGCTACAACGCTGTTCGATTTTGGCGCAGCATATTCAGCAAATAAAAGGAATTCCTATAGTTGCCCAAGAACCTCGACTGAAAGAAATGCATTTTGGTGATTGGGAATTGCAGGCTTGGAACGCCATTCCGAGAACAGTTTTGGACCCTTGGATGAATGATTTTGTAAATGTTGCGGTGCCCAATGGCGAATCGTTTATTGATTTGGACCAACGGGTTTGGGAATTTTTGGAGGAAGAATTAGAGAAACCCAATGAAATACCGCTGATTTTAGTCACGCATTCTGGAGTGATTCGAAGTGTTTTGTGTAGAATAAATAAGATTCGTTTACAGGAGGCATTTGCTACACCCTTAGATTATGGAGTGGTGGTGAAAGTAGATTTTACTGGTTGAGCAGGCTTTGCGTGAGGGCTTGACTATTTAACTGTGTGATGAATTTCATTTGTAGTTAGATGATCGAATACTCTCTACAATTAAAATTGTAGCTATAAAACCAGCCTACATTGTCTTGTTTTTTTATCTATTGGAATAATCCTTAGGTTCTTTGTGCGAATGAATAATTGCTAAGATTACAATTTGTTTTTGGTTATCATCAATCATATAATGGATGTGATACGGAAATTGTTGGAGTAAAATAGTCCTTACGTTATTGTATTTTATTTGAAATCCAAAAGGAGTCTGTGCGATATGTTGTTTAGCCTCTTTAACTCGTAACAAAAAGTGTTGTGCCAGTTTGGGACTGATTTCTTTATAATATTCAATGGCATTAATGATGTCAGCCTCTACAAGCGGACGGTTCTTGATAGAATAAATCATAGCAGCCGTTTTTCAATAGCCTCTATCATTTTGTCAAAATCCATGACATCTGTGGGGTTTTTGTAATAATCGTCTAGTCGAGCATCGAGTATCTCTTTTTGCCATTGTGGCAATTCATCCTCTACAGCAACCTCAGAGGGTAAGATGATTACCTCTACTCTACGCGCCGTAAATCCTTCGGGTAGAGAAACCTGAATGGCATTATCTTTTACGTCTATAAATTGTCTGATAGCCTCCATACGATTATATTTATTGAATTGTTGTTCTATTTATTTAGAGAGTCCATGCATAAGGTTTCAAAACATTTTTTCTTCTGAAAATAGTGTGAACTAAAGTCGGAATGTTTGTTATCACAGCGGTAGTGCATCAAAAAAAACGCTGTGTGGTACTTCCGTAGATAATCAAAATTAGCAAAAACAAAACTGGCATCCTAAAAAAAATCTAGTTTATAACGTCATTACTTCAAGACCTAAAAAATTATTCCTTTAAAAATGTGCTTTCAGTTGAAAAGTATAGATGTAAATTTGCTCCTTTTCAGTTGTTTTTTTTTTTTGATTCTAATGAAAAAACAAGGTTCATTTAGTCATCGAATTTGAAAATCCAAGCATAAATCAAAAGGTCGAAAAAACAAATATTTTTTCGACCTTTCACTTTTAGTCACCTCTTTATTTCAAAATGTACTACTCCACTTTTGCCACAGGAGTTTTGGGTCCGATACCATTATTGTTAAAGGCTTCGATTTGGAAATAATACGCATCGGAGCGGTCTAAGGCATTCAAATAGTATTCGTTTTTGCCGTACACCATGACAGATCCGTATAATTTATCAGGCGATTTTCCGAAGTAAATCACATAACCATCCGCTTGGGGTTCTTGTTCCCATTTGAACCACACGTTGCGGCGTTCGCCTTTTACTTTGGGTCCGGAACGCAGTGGCGCGAAGTTTTTGACCATTGCAGGGGCTTTTCCGTTCCCTTTTCCAAAAGCTCTGAAGCCACTGATGGCAAATTTACCGTCTGGCATGGCTATGTTTTCTATTTTCAAATAGCGGCCTTTGATTGGTTTTTCGAATTCTAGGTACTCGTGCGGCACGTCTTTGGTACTTTTACTTTTATCAGCAATCACTTTCCAGTTTTTTTGATTGTCAGAAACCGAAAGGATGTATTTATGTCCCGAAGTCGTTTCGGGTTTGCCCATTAGCGTGGCGTCTTGATCGGCAAAATTGATTTGCACGGCGTTGATGGTACTTACTTCACCTAAATCCGAAATTATCCATTCGCCTTTGCCACCGGTTTTGGCCGACCAATAGGTTTTGATGTCTTCATTAACCGCATTGTTGGCTTGAAAGCCACCCAAAGTTGAGGAAACACTTACTGGTTTGTTGTAATTCAGCAACATCCAACCCGAAAAACTTTCTTGGCCATGGCTTTTTTGTTGGGCAGGCAAGAAGGTAGGATAGTCGCCATAAGCAGTGTTAGAATACAAAATCCCATCCTTGTCGATACCCGCGGGCCAAATCCCTAATCGACGTTCGAAGTTATTTTTGGTACCCACCACAATGGTCGAAACGTGCCAAAACGCATCGTTCGCGTCTTCAAACGTGGCACCATGTCCCGCGCCACGAGCATACCCACCCGGTTTGTATGAAAACGGGTTGTGTGATTGGTATTCAAAAGGCCCTAATGGATTTTTACTAGTGTACACGCCGTCGCCATAACCGCTAAATTCGGTACCAGGCCCTCCGTATTGCAAGTAATACGTGCCTTTGTGTTTGGTCATAAACGCACCTTCCATAAACGGTTGCATGAAGGTATTGTCGTTGTTTTCGCCAAAACGTTCCCAGCCGTGCTCGTGGTCGTTGAGAGCGATAAGCGGTATCACTTCGCCTTCGGGTTGAAAGGTTTTACGATTCAATTTCACGCCATACAACGGATAGACATTGCTTGAACCATAATATTCATAGACTTCGTCTTTCTCTTTATCCCAAAAAATTTGTGGATCCCAAGCGCCGGCTTCTGATTTGTGCACCAATTCTTTCCAGTCGTCTTTGGTGGGGTTTTTACTCATCCAAATCGGGAATTCTTTCCCATGCGTAGAACCCACCACGAGTAGCGTATCGTTCACAAACGAAAGCGAAGGCGCACAAAGTTCGTCATACACTTTGTGTTCTGGACGTAAAAATTTACGCGACACAAACTTCCAATCCAGCATGTTTGTACTGTGCCAGTAGCCCCATTGATTGGTGGCAAACAAATAATAATTGCCTTTGAAAAAAGTAATCACCGGATCGGCCGTAGCGCGGTGTTTGCCTTGGGTAACAAAGTTAGGAATAGGGCAGTAGCCATAATCAATATTTATGGGGTTGCAATACGTTTTTTGTTGCGCTTGAACCGAACCAAAAAAGAGGGTCAGCAAAAGAGCAACAGCTAATTTTTTTATAGATAAAATCATTGTAGTCAAATTATTTGAAGGGTTAAGACAGTGTTAGTTTTTTAGGAACAAAAACAAAAGGCCTATCAGGAAACATGGGACCCGCTATCCGCTATATCTTTGTTTTTTTTGAAAAAAAAACAAAGGATGCCGCTACTATCGGGGTTAAAGAGTCACAAAGAGCTTTTTTATTATCATCCCAATGCTTGTAAAAAAAACACCCTCCGAAATAAGTATCGAAGGGTGTTTTTAGTTTAGTCTACTAACTCGAAACTTACTTTGTTTTCGGCATTGGAATCGGTGCCTACAAAAACTTCGAAAAGTCCAGGTTCGGCTACAAAATCCAAATCAGAGTTATAGAATTTTAATTTTTCAATTGAAATTTCAAACGTAACGGTTTGTTTTTCTCCTTTTTTCAAACTGATTTTTTTGAAATCTTTCAATTCTCTAACCGGTCTGGTTACACTTCCTACCATATCTCTGATGTATAACTGAACCACTTCTTTACCATCGTAATTTCCGGTGTTGGTTACATCAACCGAAACTTTCACAGTTTCATTGGCTTTCATTTTATTAGAAGAAATAGCCAAATTACTATAGTTGAAAGTCGTATAGCTCAATCCGTAACCAAAAGCAAATAAAGGCTCGTTACGCTCGTCAATATAATTTGAACGGAATTTTTCAAATTTACCTTCTTTGTTCATCAATGGGCGACCCGTATTTTTTGCGTTATAATAAATGGGCACTTGCCCGATACTTCTTGGGAAAGTAGCGGTTAATTTTCCAGAAGGATTCACGTCGCCAAACAACACATCAGCGATCGCTAATCCTGCTTCACTACCCGCAAACCAAGCATTCAAAATAGCAGGTACTTTTTCATTTTCATCTACCAAAACCAAAGGTCTTCCGTTGAAAAGCACCAAAACTACTGGTTTTCCTGTTTTTAATAAAGCAGCCAATAAATCCTTTTGTACTTGAGGAATTTCAAGATTCGTACGGCTACTTGATTCTCCGCTGTACTCTGCAGATTCTCCAAGCGCCGCCACAATCACATCTGATTGGTTGGCAATTTTTAATGCTTCGTCTAATAATTCTTTATCGGTACGGTGGTCTCTGTGTAATGTTTTTCCAAACATGGTCGCTTTTTCTTCCAAAGCAGCGTCGTATTCTAAGTTACTTCCTTTAGCGTACAAGATATTGGCGTTTTTTCCTGCCACGGTTTGCATACCTGAAAGTAATGAAATGGATTTTTCAAAGCGTGTAGCCACACTCCAAGTTCCTGACATGTTTTCTTTAGCATCTGCCAAAGGTCCAATTAAAGCAATCGTACTTGATTTTTTCAAAGGCAATAGTTGTCCTTGGTTTTTTAACAATACTAAAGACTGTGCTGCTGTAGTTCTGGCTTCATTACGATTTGCTGTAGTGAAAATTTCGTTTTTAGCACGTTTTTCATCGCAATATTTGTATGGGTCGTGGAATAACCCAAGGTCGTATTTGGCTTCCAACATCAATCGAACGGCATTGTCGATTTGTGCGATGGTTACCTTTTTTTCATCCACAGATTTTTTTAGGGTTTTCAAGAAACCTTCTCCTACCATGTCCATTTCAACTCCTGCATTCAAGGCCAAAGCCGAAACGGTTTGTAAATCGCCCATACCGTGATCGATCATTTCAGGAATTCCTGTAAAATCCGTTACTACAAATCCTTTGAAACCCCATTGTTTTCTCAATACATCGGTCATTAACCATTTGTTTCCAGTAGCTGGAACACCGTCTACTTCGTTAAATGAGGCCATTACTGATCCTACACCTGCGTCGATAGCTGCTTTGTAAGGGGCGAAATATTCGTTGTACATTCTGATTTTACTCATGTCAACTGTGTTGTAATCTCGTCCTGCTTCTGGAGCGCCATACAAGGCAAAGTGTTTTACACAGGCCAAGATCGTATTGTTTTTGGTCAAATCATCGCCTTGATACCCTTTAACCATGGCCTCAGCGATTAGTGAACCCAAATAGGGGTCTTCTCCTGAACCTTCAGAAACTCTTCCCCATCTAGCATCTCTCGAAACATCCACCATAGGCGAGAACGTCCAGTTGATACCATCGGCGCTGGCTTCTTGAGCAGCGATTTGTGCACTTCTTTTGATCAATTCCATGTCCCAAGTGCTTGATAATCCTAATGGAATTGGGAAAGTGGATTCATATCCGTGAATCACGTCCATCCCGAATAACAACGGAATTTTAAGACGGCTTTTTTCAACGGCTATTTTTTGAACTTCTCTAATTTTTTTAGCCGATTTGATGTTGAATAAACCACCTACTTTACCCTCTTCAATATTTTTACCCACATTCGTACTACTAGAAGCTCCTGTGGTAATGTCTCCTGAAGTCGGAAGGTTTAGCTGACCAATTTTTTCATCCAACGTCATTTGGGAAATTAAATCGGCTACAAATTCGGCTTTTGGTTTGATTTTGGCAGTGTTTTTTGCTCCCTTTTTTTGGCTGTAGCCAATACAGGAAACACTTAATAGTAGTACTAGTAATCTTGTCGTGTTCATCATCATTGTCTTTTTTTAATTGATTCTATGTTCTTTTGAAATCTCAAAAGAAGGGTAAAATTTGTACCAGAATTAGGCTTGTTAAGGCTCAATTCTGGTACAATTGATAATTCATTTAACCGAAATACGGCTTATCGAATTCCGTATTTTGGGGATTCAAATCCTAATTTAGTCAAGCCGGCTTTTACTTCGGGGGCGTTCATAAATAGTTTCCATAACAATCCAGATCTATAATTTTCGATCATAGGAGCGATGGTTCCTTGGTCGATGGCCAAATAGCGAGGCGTTACCCAATTGTAATGCGGTGAAAAGGCATCGTAAGGACCAGCGATTCCGACATATTTTGCTTTATTTTCATCGTATACATAGCGTAAAAATTTCATAGATTCTACGGGAGTAAACGGGAACGAAGACAAGGCAGCCGTTGGTGTAATTACTCCGTTATCGTTTTTGGGTTCATGGGCGGTGTAGCCTGTGGTGCCATCAGGATTACGGGTGTAACTTGCTGTTAATCCCCAACATTTGTCAGAGTAATCTTTAAAGTTTTTAGGATTGTCTTGACTGTATTTCACCATGATTTTGGCGTGATTTTGCGTCAAAGTGCCATAGTCGGCATATTGGTCTTTCAATTGGTTTGGATCTAATCCTAAATAGGAATAATGCGACCAAAACATTGGGCCCACATGACCCGCTGAACCGTTATAGCTCAACACGACAGGTAAGCCGTATTGCGAACCACCGTGTTTGATACCGCCATTTCGAGCCCAACCTTCGGTATAGGCTTTGTTGGGAATAGTATGCGTTGGAGAGGCAGCAGCCATGATATAGGTGATGAAACATTCGTTGTATCCTTCCAATTTAAAATTCATGTCCCAACCGTAGTTAGGTGACCAGTGCCAATACAAGGCGTTTTCACCTTTGGTATACCAATCCCATTCTACACCTTTCCAAAGCTCGTCAGCTTTTTGAGCTAAGGCTTTTTCGGTAGCGTTTCCGTTTTTGAAATATTCTCTAATGGTGATTAAAGCCTGGCATACAAAAGAAGTTTCTACTAGATCTCCTCCGTTGTCTTTGGTGCCAAAAGGAATCACTTTACCATCTTTATTATTCATCCAATGGGGCCAAGCTCCATGAAAACGATCGGCTTTTTCCAAAAAGTTTAAGGAAGTAGTTAGTCTTGCAACAGCTTCACCTCTTGGTAAAAAACCACGGTCTATTCCAACAATTAGCGTCATTAACCCAAAACCAGAGCCACCTGTTGTAATAATGTTAGCATCGAAATTTGGGTCGTCCGTAATATAGCGTTCTCTTGCCAATTTTGAGATCGGATCGGCATAGTCCCAGAAGTATTTGATGGCGTCTTTTTGAACCAAATCGAGTAACTCATTGTCGGTCAAAACGGCTTCTGGTGGAGTAGGTAGTGGGCTACCTTCTCCTTTGTTGTTGTTGTTGTTGTCAGAGGTGCATTTAGTACAAGCACTGACCGTCACAGCTATTAATAATATATACCAGTATTTTTTCATCTTCATTTATTTTATGATTTGATACCCATCAGAGAGAAGTATTCTGATGGGTACTAAATCCTTATTATCGATTGTCTTTTTCTAGTTTGAATAAAGCAGACACTTCATTGTCGGTTAGTGCCGAGTCATACATCCTAAATTCATCCATCAAGCCAGCAAAACTTGTTGCCCAAGGTTGGTCAGAACCGTTATTTAAAGGTGGAGTGGTTTCAAATTGATGCGTTCCAAATACTACCTTTCCATTGGTGCCTACCATTTCGAAATTGCCATATTTTGGGGCATTGTTCGGATTGTCAGGACCACCAGGATTGTTGGCATAACATAGTTTAGCTAAAACGACAGCACCATTTAGGTAACCAGAAATAGTGCTTGTTGTTGCGTTATATGAAAGCACTACATGAATCCATTTGTTTAAACTATCATCAATATTCATGATAATACTTTGTCCTCTCCATACTACACCAGCTCTTCCATTTTGAATGTCGAGTTTTAGTCTCAATCTATTTGGGAAGTTTTTATCTGGATTTTCCAAAAAGACATTTAGTCCCCCCAAAACTCGGTAGGTCGTACAATAGAGAACAAGCCTTGTGCTCCTTTTCCTTGTCCAGGACTACCTGCATCAGGCACGGTGTTGGCGGTGTTTAGCCAAAATGAGATCGTATGGTTGTTAACACTAGTAATTTTAGATGTACCAGTACCTATGGCATATCGAGCTTCTGTACTCGATCCTTTATAGGCATTACCTTTGATTCCTTTAGTGAAGTTTACTTTTGTGCCTTCTACATTCGAAATATTATTTTTACTATCGTTTAAGTTTCCATCAAAACTAAATTTAGCCACTAAATGATCTTTGGCGATATCGTCTGAATTTTCATATCCACCTACCGGTACGTAGGGAATAGGACTATTTACTTTGTCGATACTATCTTCGCAACCCAAAAGAAAAAGCGAGGCAATAGCAGCAGTTACTAATGAAATTGGTTTTATGTTTTTCATTTTGATTATTTTAAAAGTTAATAGTTAGGGTTTTGGGTAGTAATACCAGCACTTTGACGGATAAAATCAAATGGGATTGGGAATACTTCATGTTTGCCTTTGACAAAAGTTTTCCCTTGTTTAGCAAATGCGCTTTCTGCTTGTCCTGTTCTCACTAGGTCAAAATAACGATCGTGTTCAAAGGCTAATTCTACGCGTCTTTCTTTCCAAATAGCTTGCTTCACTTCGCTTTGTGAAAGCGCAGTAGTGTTGGCTAAACCTGCACGGTTTCTAATTTGGTTCAATAAAGGAATGGCTGCACTTGTTTGTCCTAATTCGTTCAATGCTTCTGCTTTCATTAAGAGTACTTCGGCATAACGCATGTACTTGATGTTGGTGTCAGAATGGTCAGCATCAGTAAATTTAGAGGAATAAGCTTTTAAATTATAGGCAGCATTTTCAACCGTATTTGGAACTACTCTGCCATCGTATAAGGTTGTACCTCTAAAAATAATAGTTCCCTCTTTACGGACATCACCAGGCTCATAAGCATCTATCAGACTTTGTGAAGGTGTGTTGAAGCCCCATCCCCAACCTCCGGCACCACGAGCACCTTGAACTTGGGAATATTGTTGAATTCCTTTTGCTGGAATTTCTCCCACTCCTTGAATTTCATAAATGGATTCCGCATCGTTTTCTCCTTCTATGCGAAACATTTTAGCGTAATCAGGGCTTAAGGAATAACCAGTCACTGCATTACAGTGGTCTACCACATTTTGCCATTTTTGTTGGTACAAACTTACTTTGGCTAATAAGGCATGTGCTGCACCTTTTGAAGCTCTTGCTTTTTCACTGCTTGGATAAGCAGATCTATCTGGTAAGGCTGCTATAGCATCTTTCAAATCATTTTCGATAAAAGCATACACTTCAGTGGCACTTTTACGAGTCAAAAGCATTAATTTATCTTCTTCAGAAGAAGGATTGGGTAATCGATCCACGATAGGTACTCCACCAAAGGTTTTAACAAGGGTAAAATACATCATGGCGCGTAGATACTTCGCTTCGCCAATTAATCGGTTACGAAGTCCTTCATCTGCTTTTGTTAGTTTAGGAAGGATATTCAAGGCTTGATTTGCTCTGTTGATTCCGACATAATTAGCATTAAAAACATCTCGTACCGATGGAATAGAAGAGTTAAACGTTAATGCATCTAATAGGTCTTTATCCGATCCTGTGTCGCCAGGAGACGATCCTTTGTCTGCATCATCAGAAGCGATACTCGTAAGGCCGATCCATTGGAAAGAAGACATGTCGTAGTCTAAAAATTTACTATAAATAGCCGTTACAAAAGATTTGGCACCTTCGTTGTTGTTGAACAATTCAATATCATCTGTAGAAATAGATTCGTTTTGATCTACGTCTAGAAAATCATTAGCACATCCCGCAAAAAGGAAAACGGATAGTGAAAACAGGGATATATATATCTTTTTCATTGTATTAAAATTTAATGTTAGCTCCAATAATAAAGGATCTTGTAGTAGGATAAGCATCTAATTCGATACCTTGAGAACCATAAGGATCACCATTACCATTCAATTCAGGAGAGAATCCAGAGTATTTTTGGAAAATAAAAGGGTTGATGACATTGACATACAAACGACAAGCGCTAATTAGCTTGTTATCCATTTGAAGTTTATAGCCCAATGAAATATTATTGATTCTAAAGAAATCTCCCGATTCTAAGTAATACGTTGAAGCTACAGGTACTTGATTGAATGGACCTACCGAGCTTCCTCCCGGGTTATTTGGCGTCCAAAAGTTGTTAGCTAATGATTCTTCGATATTCTCACCAGCAAAACGTTGTGCTTTTTTTCCGTTGTAGACTTTACTACCAGCGGTTCCGTATCCATCCACAGAGAAGTCCCAGTTTTTGTAGGCAACTCCTAATGATAAACCAAAATTTGAGGTAGGCAATACAGATCCTACGTATTTTTTGTCGGTTTCAGCTAAGGCATCTTGTTTTACTTTTTCCCCTTTGGCATTGAAATATTGCATTTTACCATCTGCAGGATCAAAACCTGCATATTCATACATAAAAAAGCTTCCTAATGACTGACCAATTGAAGTATTGTCTAATAGCTTGGTGTTTTGTCCATTACCTAAACCTCCTCCTACTATTGGAGAAAGCTGCACATCTTTTAATCCTTGCAATTTGTTTTTGTTGTACGAATAATTAGCTCCTACCCAGTACGAAAGATCATCGGTTATTTTATCGTCCCAACGTAACGAAAGTTCTAGTCCTTTGTTAGATACTTCACCAACATGCGCTGGAGAGGCTTGATTAATTCCAGAAGTTGCATACGGTTTGGTGTTCAAAATGACATTGGTTGTCGTTTTATCATACACATCAAAAGTACCTTTTAATCGGTTGTCCAGCATTTCGATATCTATACCAAGAGAACCTTCTTGAGTGATTTCCCATGATAAGCTTGGGTCAATTTGAGAAGCAATAGTAGTTCCTTCATAAAGGATTGAACCTCCTAAATAAGAATTCAATCCAGAGGTATACCCTTGACGGTTCAAAGGCACACTTTGATTACCTAATTTACCCCAACCCCCTCTTAATTTCAATACATTGATTGCGGTTACATTGGCCATAAAGTCTTCTTTTGAAATTACCCATCCTAATCCAAAGGCTGGAAAGGTACCCCAACGATAGTCTTTAGAAAAATTGGAAGATCCGTCACGACGTAGCGTTCCTGTAAACAAATATTTGTCCATTAATTTGTATTGGAAACGTCCAAAATAAGAAGCTAAACGTGTTTGGTTGAACATTTCATCTTTGTAACTAATTACATTGGCAGCATTTTCAACGCCTGCTAATCCCCAATAATTTTCGTTTGGGTTTACATTTTTTCTAGCAATTGTTAGTCGTTCTCTGTTTCCTCTCACAGAAGCTTCCATACCTGCAGTTATTTCTAGATCGTGAATATCTGCAAACTTTTTGTTAAATGTAAGGTAGTTCATAAGGTTCCAATTGAAGTATTGCTCTCTTCCTCTAGTCAACACATTATTGAAATTACTAGTAGGGTAGGCTTCAGGAACACGTGTAGGATCTGCGGCTAACCAAATGTTTTTTCTATCCTCAAAATTATAGTTCTTCCAAGTATAAAATTCTCCGTTGAATTGAGAGGTGAATTTTAAAGGTTTGGCAATTTCGTAGTCTAATTTCAATCCCCCTTGAAGCATGACACTTCGTTGTTGTTCATTAAAAAAGTCCAATTGTGCTACTGGATTGCCTACATTATTAAAGGAGGATCCTGATGGGGAAGCAAAACCATTCGCTCCCACAAATGACACCCCATATTGACCATTCGGGAAACGAACCGGAACGATAGGCGATTGTTTGTAAGCGCTGGTAAAGGCACTTAAGGGTTTAGGTGCTGAATTAGCCGAGGTAAAACTGAAATTTTGGTTTAAGGTCAGTTTTTTAGAAATTTTATACTCATTATTGTTTCTAAAAGTAGTTCTGCTGTAATCTAATCCATTCAAAATACCTTTTTCCTCATAGTGACCCGCACTAAAGAAATACTTAACATTCTCGGATGACCCTAAAACAGAAAGGTTGTTTTGGGAATAAATTCCTGTTCTTGTAATTTCGTCAAACCAATCGGTGTTCACTGGTTGATCTTGAGAAAAAGTAGTGTTTTGTAAGGCGGCATTGGAATAGTGTGCATACTTATTGGAACCCGCCATTTTTACTTTTTTAAGGGTGTTTCTAAATCCTGTAAAGTGTTCAAGCTCTACCGATACCTTGTCACCTTTCCCTTTTTTGGTGGAAATGATAATTACCCCATTAGCGGCTCTTGTTCCGTAAATTGCCAAAGAAGAGGCGTCTTTTAAGATTTCATACGAAGTAATATCATTAGCATTGATGTTGGTAATGTTATCCGTTGGCATTCCATCTACCACATACAAGGGATTTCTTCCTCCCAAGGCGGTACCCAAACCTCTAATCAATACCGTTGGTGCGCTACCAGGTACATCTGAAGCGATTACTTGAACACCGGCTGCTTTACCTTGAATGGCTTGTGAGGCATTCAACACTTTAACTTTGGTGATTTCTTCTGCTTTTATAGATGAAATAGAAGTGGTATTGTCAATTTTCTTTCGAGATCCGTACCCAATGATGACTACGTCTTTCAAAAGGGTATCATCAGATTCGATTAGTGTTATTTTCATAAAAGCGGCAGTGGCTTTTATACTTGCGGCTGTAAAACCTAGCATGGAGACTTTTAGTAGTTCTCCCTCCTTTGCTTTGATTTCAAAACCACCATCAAAATCAGCCTCTGCTGAAGTATTTGAAGAGGTGGCAATAATTATTGCTCCCGGTATTCCTAGCCCTTGATTGTCTAGGACTTGTCCTTTTATAGTCTGTGCATAAAAATATGCAGGAGCTAAAAGGAAAAGTAATACAGTTAAATAAAGATTTCTCATAACATTATAATTAGATAAAGTTGTTGAGCAAAATTAGTTAATTACAACGTTGTAGTTGAGGTGTGTGAGTACTACATAACTACATCAATCGAGTTTTTTTAAATGTAAAAATTCTGTAAATCAGCAATTTAAAAGGCTTTTTTACGAAATTACACAAAGTGATGATGTAGTAATGATGTAGTATGTTGAAGTAGGATTTATAGCATTTAACTAATTATCGGTATGTGATAAAGAAGACGGTTTATATTGTTAGTAAGAATTTAGTTAAATTTTCTTCCTGTTTTAATTCCAATTTCTTTCTTAATCGATAACGATGTAATTCGACTCCTCTAAAAGAAATATTCATCATCGGAGCAATTTCTTTAGAAGAAAGGTTCATTTTAAGATAAATGCATAACCTTATATCTTTTGGAGTCAAATTTGGGAACGAAGTACTCAAGGTGGCAATGAACTCTTTGTGAATTTGATTCAAGTTGGTTTCAAAAGTTTCCCATTCATGTTTGTTAACCGCATTGATTTTAATCACTTTTCGAATATCACTCTTTAGTTTACTGATATCTGAATCTGATTCCAAGATGGTTTGTATGCTATCCATCATTTCGGTTTGTTTGGCAATAGAAAGCGATTTGCCAGCTACTTCAGAAGATTTAGTTTGCAATTCTAGTTCTAGTATGTGTTTTTCATATGATTGAATCTGCAAATCATTTTGCACTTTCAACTCCATTTGTTTTAACTCGTTTTGATGTTTAAATTCTTCTTCTTTTAATTTCATTATTTGGACGTAGCGAAGTTTGTTCCATTTATAATATAAGAAAAGAATACCTCCTAAGGCCAATAAGTAAAGGAGGATCATCCAAATTGAAAAATACCAAGGTTGTCTCACAGCAAAAGAAAAGCTTTTGACTTTGTTGTAGTGTATGCCGTCATAATGGTGAATCGTAAGGGAGTGAGATCCTGTACTCAAATTATTTAACCTAATGATACCAGTTCTCAAAGGAGTAAATCGGTTTAATCCGTCTAATTTGTAAAATAAATTGGGTTTGTTTATGCCAAAAACACCAGAAACCACCTGTATTTTTAATTCAGAATCATGGTCAATTTTAGCCCCATCTTTGACAATTGTTGTGTTATTATATGCCTCAATTTCTGGGATCTCATGAGGTCTGTTTTTAAAATCAAACTCCAATGAAATAAAGCCATCGTCTAAATTTAGCAAGTACTTGTTTTGCGTTTTAAAAATTTTCAACTGATTATTGATCAATTTTCCTTTGTAGTATTTTTCAGGAATAAGGTTCCATTGGAATCGATTTCCTTTGGATCGAATATGATACAACAATTCACCACTGATGACTAAAAATTGTTGATCATCTATAGGTATGATGTCTGAAATATTTTTAAAGTTAGATTGAAACCAATCGTTAATTTCTAAGGTATTGGTCAAAGAGTTGAAAACATACCACGAGTTATTGATCAAAAAGAGGAGTTGGTTTCTAAATTCAAAGAGTTTAACTCCAAAATCGTTTTTAATCTGCGAATTTTGGGTAATATTCTCTATTTTTTGGGTTTGATACTTCTCATCAAGAGTTACTCGGTACAATCCGCGATAATTATCTGCGGCCCAAATTTCGTTTTTACGAATTTGAGCTACATATTTTATGGGCTTTATTAATTTTAGAATAGCACTACTTTCCTTAAAATTATTCGTATTGGGATACAACCTGATGCCTGCATAGCTAGCTTGCAGGTAAGTCGAATTGATACTGCTTTTAACAAAATTCCAACCACCTGCAACTTGATTTATTAGGGATAATCCACTCGAAGTGTCATAAAAAAAAGTGCCGTCGTTATGTCCGATAATATAGCCAGAAGGTACGGCCGTTATGTTCCAAGCTTGTCTTTCGGTATTGGGAAGTTGCGTGAGTTTGTTTTGCTCGAATTCAAACAATCCATGGTTAGAAGCTAATAAATATTTTGAATTGGTAGTTTTTGTTACCGCATATACCGATCCTAAAACGCCTGAATTATCATTTAAAATAGCAACAGGCGAATTGGTTTCTATGTGAGAAATTCCATTGTCTAATCCTAGCCACAAATCTTTCTCTTTGTCCACAAAAACACTCAAGACCGTGTTGTTCAATAAGGTGTTTTTGCGATTGATATTTTGATACGTGCCATTTGTAAAATCATAAAGATACAATCCGTTTGATCCAGAACAGATAATCATTTTTTCTGGAGACAGCATTTTCGCTTTATTGATGTTTACCTTTTTTAAAACGGAATTTAAAGGAGAAGACCATGCTTTTAATTGGTTGTTTTCAGTAACAAAAACCCCGTTTTTTTGAGTAAAAACAAACCATTGTTTACCTCTTTTTTGTAAGCCGTGAATGACATTGTTTTGGAGTGCCTCCCAGCCCGGAATAGGTTGCAGTTTTTGACCCACTAATTTAAAAATTCCTTGCTCCACCGAGGCGACATAAATAGCGTTATCCACAAGAAAACAATACGATATTAAATACGGAAAATTTATTTTTTGAATGTTTCCGTTTTCATAAATGTATAAGTTGTTGAACGATTGAAAATAGAGTTGATTTTTGAGTTTGAAAATTTTCCAAACTTCTTCATTTTCTTTCTCATTAAAAACATTTTTACCTTTGGAAATAGAATAATACGTCATTTTTCCATCCTTTCGTTTCCAATATCCAAATTCTTTGTAGGACCCAGAATAGATGCGATCCTGATCTGCAAAAACCGAACGAATTACTGTTTTGTTGGGTAAATAGTATTTCTCCCAAACCACTCCATTGTATCGTAACAAATATTGGTTGTTGGCAAAATAGAGTGCGTTGTCTAGGCCTTGTGTTACATCCCACACTTGATTGTCACCTTTGTAACTTGACTTATCATATTTTTCGACAAAAGGGAGTAATTCTTGGGAGGAAGTGGTCAAAGTAGTTAAAAACAAGAAAAGGGAAACTATTTTTTTCAAAACGATATTTTTTGTATCAAATTTAATAGGTTTTTGTCAAAATCATTAATTTTTAGGTCAATTTTACAATTTGAACTTTTATTTTGAGAATAGCTATAGGACGATACTTTTTTAATTCTATATTTGCATCCGAATTAAGGTTGCGTTTTACTGTTTTTAGAAAACGCATTAAAAGGGAATTAGGTTCAAAACCTAAGCTGTACCCGCAACTGTAAGCTATCAAGCTTGTTGTTATCTACAAAGCCACTGTTTTTAAAGTGGGAAATTAGAAATTAGAAATAGAAGTATAGCTTCTGACCTCTAACTTCTAACTTCTACCTTGGAATGGGAAGGTCAACAACAAGACGCAAGCCAGGAGACCTGCCTTTTTTCTTAACCAATAGCGGACTTTCGGGAAAAAAGGTTCAGGAAATTATGATACATTTAAAATCTTTTCTTTGTTTTTGCCTGCTGGCAAGTCAACTGACTTTTGCTCAGAATGATTCGATTACTCGCTTGAAAGAGGTCATCATTGCTGATGCGAAGCTGCGCAAATTCTCTAGTTCTCAAACAATTTTGAGTTTGAACGATTCTATTTTGTCTAAAAATAGCGTGTTGTTGACCAATTTACTCAATTACAATTCGGTTTTATATTTTAAAGAATACGGTCGTGGTATGTTGTCGACGGTGGCTTTTAGGGGAACAACTGCGTCGCAAACGGCTGTGATTTGGAACGGTCTCAATATCAATTCTCAAATGAATGGGAGTACAGACTTCAACACTTTGTCTGGAATGGATTACAGTACTATTGCGGTTAAAGGTGGCGGTGGTAGTGTGATTTATGGCAGTGGAGCTATTGGAGGAACGGTACATTTGAACAACGACTTAAAGTTTGATGACTCATTTTCTAATCAATTGCGATTGGATTACGGGAGTTTTTCTACGCAAAATCTCAATTATAGTAGTCATTTTTCTAATACAAAATGGTCGGCTCAAATAGGTATTTCTCGAAACTATTCTGATAACGATTATGATTATCCTGATAGTTTTGATTGGAAAGGCAATCAACGGTTCAATGAAAACGGGGAATATGAAATTATTGGTTTCAATACAGCCATTGGTTTTAAAATTTCGAATCGTCAGATGTTGAAGTTTTACAGCCAATCTTCGAATACCGATAGGAATATTTCCTTGATCTTGCCCTCTGAATCTCGTACGAAATATAAGAATGATTTTAGTAGAAATTTATTAGAATATGAAGCCAAATCAGGGCTTTGGGTGACTAATTTGAAGGCCGCTTATCTTGCCGAAAACTATCAATATTTCCCAGACAATACGCTAAATCAATTCACTTATGGCGGTACCAATATGCTGATCGCCAAAGCCGATTTGAGTTATCAAGCGAGTCGTTCTATTCTTCTAAATTCTATCGTAGAATACAATAAAACCAAAGGTAAAGGTTCAGGATTTGGATATCATGAACGTGAAATTACTGGTGTTTCATTTTTGGTCAAACAAGAAGTTTCGTCCCAATGGCAAAATGAATTGGGGATTCGTAAGGAGTTTACCAGCAATTACAAATCGCCTGTTCTTTTTTCGGCAGGAAGTGCTTTGCGCATTGCACCTTGGTACCAATTGAAAGTCAATGTTTCGCACAATTTCCGAATTCCTACCTACAATGATTTGTATTGGGAAGAAGGCGGTAATCCCAATTTAAAACCCGAAAGTGCGTACCAAGGCGAACTGGCCAATGTCTTTACTTACAAAAATATTAGCTTGACGCAAACAGCCTATTACAATAAAATTAAAGATTTGTTGCGTTGGGTTCCGGGGAATAATGGTATTTGGTCTCCTCAAAATACAGATCGAGTAGCTGCTTATGGCATAGAAACCTTGTTGGCTTGGAAACAACAATTTGGAAACAGCATTTGGCAAATCAATGGGACGTATGCCTACACTATTTCTAAAAATGAGGAAACTCAAAAGCAATTGTTTTTTGTGCCTTATCACAAAGCTACCGCTGCTTTGGCGTATAGTTATCAAAAATGGAGCGCAAATTATCAATTCTTGTATAATGGTTTTGTTTATACCCAATCCGATAACGATCCTAGTGCTATCATTCCTTCGTATTGGGTTGCTAATGTGGGTGTGGATTATGAGTTTTTTAAGCGTAATCCCATAAAAATTGGTATTCAAGTACTTAATCTATGGAATGAAAAATATGAAAGTCTGGAAAACAGAATCATGCCCGGGCGCAATTTTAATTTGTATCTAATCTTTAAATTTTAATATAATGAAGTTAACTAGAGTTTTATTTGTAGCCTTTACTTTTGCCTTTTTGGCGTCTTGTAGTAATGATGATACCAACGAAAATGTATCCAAAGGGAATTATGATAATGGTGTGTTTATTTTAAATGAAGGTAATTCTTCAGGAGGATCTGTTTCGTTTTTAGGAGACGATTTGAGTAGTTTTAAGCAAGATGTGTACGGTGCTGAAAATCCAGGTGACTTACCAGGTAAGTATTTACAAAACATCTTTTTTGATGGCGATAAAGCGTATATCATTGCTGGTGGCTCTAACGTTATTAATGTAGTGAATCGTTATTCTTTTAAACTGATTACAAAAATAGAAACTGGTTTTGTGAATCCAAGATACGGAGTAGTTAGAAATGGAAAAGCATATGTAACCAATGCGAATGCCTATGGAGGAACATCGGGCAATACAGACGATTTTGTTGCTGTTATCGATTTGGCCACTAACAAAGTGGAGTCTAAAATTAACTTGAATGCTACGGCCAATCGTATTGTTGTAGATGGCGATAAGTTGTACATCACAGAACCCTATAATAGCGACAAAGTTTTGGTAGTAAATACGGTAACCAAAGCTTTAGAAACGCCAATAACTGTTGGGTCAAGTGCTAATACAATGGAAGTGAAAAACGGTGTTTTGTATGTGTTAGCAGCTCCATATGGAAGTGCAAGCAAAATTGTAAAAGTAAAATTATTGGATAAATCGGTTACTGAAGTGGTGTTTCCAACGACTTTGACCGATGCAGGAAATTTGGATATTTATGGTTCTAAAATCTATTTTACAAAAGATACAGGCGTGTATAGTATGGACATCACGGCTGCACAACCTTCTGATAAACCTATTTTTAAGTACTCATCGACTTCACAATATGGAGTAATGTATGGTTTTGCGGTAGAGAATGATAAAATTTTCATTGCTGATGGAGGCGATTTCGCTTCGAATAGTAAGGCTTATGTGTATTCATTAACTGGAACTTTACAAAAAGAATTAGTAGTAGGAGTAGGGCCAAACGGATTCTATTTTAATAACTAAAAGGTGTAACTTAAAAATAAAAAAGGCGTTTTCGCAAATGAAAACGCCTTTTTTTGTTTGGAATAATTGTTGTTTTTATTTTAGAGTTGAAGCCACATCTAAAACGGCATTCGCAATCTTAGTTTGTTCTACTTTATCGGTCAGGGTGCGTTTGTCAGTTTCATTAGTCAAATAACCTAATTCAATCAAAACACCAGGAACTGTAGCTTTCTTTAACACCATAAAAGGAGCGTTTTTTATGATAGTATTGCCTTTTAAAGCGGTTTGCTCCGTCAATCTTGCGTTAAGTTGTGTTGCAATTTCTTTAGATTGTTGAGCCGTGGCAGGATTTTGTTCGTTGATAAAAAATTCCAATCCAGATTTTTGACTTGTAGCGTTAGCATTAACATGCAATGAAATGAATAAATCAGGTTGTATGCTATTGATAAGAGCTGCACGAGAATGCAATTCCACGAATTCATCCTCATTTCTAGTAAAATGTAAAACAATAGCTTGATTGGTATTCTGTTCTTTGATTTTATTAGCAATTTGAGCAACGATTTCTTTCTCGATAGCAGCGTCATTTTTTGCGCCAAAATCATGTCCGCCATGTCCAGCATCGATAACTACGTGGATGGTTTTAGAAGGTTTCAATGCAGGCGAAATAAATGCTAAGGAAGCACAAGCTAAAAAGCCAATACCAATTTTTGAATACAATTTCATACTATAATGTTTTAAAAGTTACTAATGAAGTTTTAAAAAGCATTGCTTTTCAGAGATGTATTTATAACGCTATATTTTATGATTTTAGTATAATTACTATAAAGATTGTAATAATCCTTCAGGAATCGTTTCTAAATACATGTCGTTTCTAAAGCCTTTGATAGATTTTGAATCTTTGAAATATTCAAATGTTTTGCCTTTTGTTGTAGGAACACCTTTGGCAGTACCTGTAATTTTTCCGATGGCTAATTTTAATAAAGGTTCATTCACATCACCCAAAACACCAAAAGTACTGATGGTTTCTTTGAGTTCAAAAGTAGGCGTCAAACCACTTTGATAATCGCCAAATCCGTTCGCATTTACAATTTTAAGCACTAAAGGTTGCATAGCGTATTTATGGGATTTGTTTACGTTTTCTTTTTCAAAAGTTGGAGAATCGTACAGCGTGATGGAACCCACATTTTTACCTGTCGTCACATCTCCAATTTGAACGACCTCGATAAAAGGCTTTAAACCATTAATCACCAATTCACTTGCTGAAGCGGTACTTTTTGTCGTTAGTACATAGATTTTTTTTAATTTTAAACTATTGATTGGGGTAGAGCCAATTTTATCCGTGAAAAAGTTTTTCAATGCTTCAGGATTATTGGTGTTAAAATAAGCTTCTATCTTTTCGTTCCATTGTTGTTTGGCAAACACTTTCCCTGTTAAGTCTCCTGTAATCATGCTTGCTAAACGCGTAGCTGTTTGTACTGATCCTCCTCCGTTGTAGCGCAAATCCAGTACTAATTCGGTAACACCTGCCGATTTTAAACTTCCAAAAGCGTCGTTGAGTTGGGTGTCGTAATTAGCAAAAAAGCCATTGTACATCAAATACCCTATTTTTTTTCCTCCTGTTTCTATTACTTTATTGATTAAAATCGGATTTTCATTCAAAGTGGTTTTCGTTAAAGCAACTGATTTGCCATTACTAACAATAGTAGTTCCATTATAATCTGCTAAATTCAAAGTATAACTTTCGGCATTTAATAATAAAGTTTGATAGTTGCTTACTGTTAATTGCGTTCCATTAACTCCTGTAAACATATCACCACGTTTAATGGCTTTAGTAGCAGCATCGGATCCTGGAATGATATAACGAACATATCCAAAAATTTCGGTGGTACTTCCAGGTTTATAACTTAAACCAAAATCAACACCATCATTTTTGGTAGTACCTTGAAAGGATTGTTCTAAAGCTTCGTAGTCATCCACAATCCAGCTGAAACGGTCCGTATTTTTGTCTATACGCAAGGCTTCAAATAAGCTTTCGGGAGTGCTGTATCCGCTTAGAAAGGTGTTTAACTCGGCTTGATTTTTAAATTTGTTGTCCGCTAAATTAGGAACGCTACTTTGCCACAAATAATATTGGTTCATGCCTTTCCATATAAAGTTCTGAATTTCCAGACCTTTGGGTGCAGCGATATCGTCATCATCTTTTTGACAGCTCTGAAAAAGGAAAAGGCTTGTAACTAAAAGCAGGACAATTTTATAGGTTGTTTTCATATTGAGGTTAGGTCTATTTAGTTTTTGTAAAAATACTAACTTTAAAATTATTTTTTTATTGTTTGTAACAAAAATAATTGTCGTTCGTCTTGCTTATATGAACCGCTAGAAACAACCATTAGAATGAACCAAAATGAGTTTGTACAATTGATTACTCCTTTCAAAGACAAGGTCTTTCGATTGGCCAAACGATTACTCGTGAGTACCGAGGAGGCGGAAGATGCTACGCAAGAGGTTTTGGTAAAGTTGTGGAATAAAAACGAAAGTTTGTCTGATTATGGCAGTGTAGAAGCCTTGGCAATGACCATGACTAAGAATCATTGTTTGGATCAGTTGAAAGCCAAACGTTCTAGTAATTTGAGAATTGTACATAATAATTACACGGATCGCGAACCAAGTTTACAGCAAAAAGTAGAAGATAATGATAGTTTGAATTGGGTGGCTAAAATAATTGATCAATTGCCAGAACAGCAGCGCATAATTATCCAATTGCGAGAAGTGGAGCAATATGAGTTTGAAGAAATCGCCAAATTATTAGAAATGAATGAAACCGCCATTCGCGTGGCACTCTCTAGAGCTAGAAAAACCATCAGAGAGCATATGTTAAAAACACACCGTTATGGAACTGTATAAAATAGAAGCACTTTTAGAAAAATACTTTCAAGGAGAAACCAGTATTGCCGAGGAAAAAGAGTTGACGAATTATTTTTCTTCATCAAATGTTGCGCAGCATTTAGAGCAATATCAGCCCTTATTTGGCTACTTCTCCTTAGCCAAAGCAGAAACAACTCGACAAGTGGTATCAGAATTGTCTACAAAAAAGACTTATTTTGCACCATCAGCTTGGTGGTCTTTAGCGGCTTCGGTTGTGATTTTGTTTGGAATAGGAATGTATGTTTACACCACCAATGCAACAAAAAATAGTGTGGCCTCCAACGAATTAGGGACTTATGATACACCCGAAGAAGCGTTTAGAGAAACCCAAAAAGCACTAGCCCTGTTGTCAGGTCACGTAAACACCGGCATAGAAAGTGTGCAGGTCATTCAGGAATACAATGAATCAAAAGGAAAAGTTTTTAATCAATAAATCAAAAAACAACATGAAATCAACAGTTATAATCAGTAACAAAACTCGTTTTATTTCAATAACGAAAAAAGTATTTTTAGCTTTAGTATTTTTACTAGTCGCTAACCCCATTTTTGCTCAAGGTGCCTTCGATAAATTTGATGGCCAAGACGATGTCACTTCGGTGATTGTCAACAAAAAAATGTTCGAAATGATGAGCAAAGTCAAAGTCGATGCCTCTGATAAAGAGATGCAACAGTATTATCATTTGATAAAAAAATTAGACAATTTAAAAGTGTTCACCACCAAAAGTGCTCGTGTAGAAGCTGAAATGAAAGCCACTGCTGAACGCTATATGAAAACGGCTAATTTAGAAGAGCTAATGCGTGTAAATGATAATGGTCGTAGCATTAAAATATTAGTAAAATCAGGCGCCAAAGACACTCAAATCAGAGAGCTGTTGATGTTTATTGATGGAGGAAAAGGTGAAGATAGTGTCTTGATGTCATTGACAGGAGATTTTGATTTGAATGAAATCTCAGTATTGACTGATAAAATGCGTTTTCCTGGTGGAGATGATTTAAAAAAAGCCACAAAAGGGAAGAAGTAGGAGCTAGTAACTAGTACTTAGTGATCAGTACTTAGTATTTAGTAAGTATTAATTTGTCAAATCAGCTTACTTTATTAATATAAGTCATTATTCTAAAACAAAGCAATCCAATTCCTGCAAGGTTTTCAAAACCTTGTAGGTGTGTTTTCAGATTCTAAAAAAGGTCAAAACAAAAAAAGGAACTACAAGGAATTGTAATAAGCTAGTGTAAGAATATTCAAAATGGAACGCAGTTAATATTTAAAAAGGTAAAAAAATGAAAGCAGTAGTTAGTTTGGCTCTTTTCCTATGCCTGTGGTTGAGTAGTTGTAACTCTGAACCGAGTTTGCAAAAGTATTTTGTAGAGAATACAGAAAATAAAAATTTTATAGCGCTTGATATTTCCTCTTCTATTTTGAATTTGGATCAGGCGAAACTCTCTTTGGAACAAAAAGAAGCGTTACAGTCTTTTAAAAAGATGAATGTGCTGGCTTTTAAACGCAACCCCAATAATACGACCGAATTCGAAACAGAACGCGCTAAATTAAACGGAATCTTGAAAAACCCAAAGTACCAACAACTCATGAAGTTTGGTTCTGGTAAAGAAGGTGCTTCCGTAAGTTTTGTAGGAACAGATGAGCATATCGAAGAGTTTGTTTTGTTTGCCAACCAAAAAGAAACGGGTTTTGCAGTGGTTCGGGTGTTGGGCAAAGACATGAATCCTACTCATATTATGAACATGATGTCGGTTTTGCAGCAATCAAAAATCGATTTGGATCAGTTGAAACCGTTACAAGAATTGCTGAAGAAATAAAGGTAATGATAACACGGATTGATTTTAATAAAATAAGCGTTAAATTTGCGAGCTCTAAATCAATCCCCCAAATAATGAATAATAAGGTATTAAAAATAGCAATACTAGGAATTTTAGTATGCTTTATTTTTGGACTTCAAGGTTGTACCGTTCATCATGTTCATCCTACTAAAGTAGTTAAGGTTAAGAAAATCCCTCCGGGACATGCTAAGAAAATGTCAGGTGAAAAAAGCGCCAAAAACCATGCTCACAAGCATTAAAAAAAACAGTAACCGTTTCAAGGTGTTTTCTTGAAACGGTTTTTTTATTTTTTTGTTACTAGATTAAATTTTTTTGCTACAAAATCAATCTTTTCCGAAGGAACTCCAGTCGCTAAAAAAAAGAGTCGTAGACTCGACTAATATTGTAGGGCTGGATTTCAATCCAGCACAAGTACAAGAATTGATTTTACAAAATCAATCTTTTCCAAAGGAACTCCGGTCGCTAAAAAAAAGAGTCGTAGACTCGACTAATATTGTAGGGCTGGATTTCAATCCAGCAATATCAAGGTAATTGGAAATAAAAGCCTTTAGAAGCTAGTTTAGAGGGGTAATAAAGATAGATTTCTTCTTATTCAGATTATCTAATCTTTTTGCATAATCCCCAACTTTTGAACTTGATCCCTTTTGAACTTGATCCCTTGATCCTTTAAAATGTTCCAAACAAAAAAAGAGCAACAAATACAAGATTTATTGCTCTAAAAAAAATGTGACCACGGTGGGATTTGAACCCACACGCCCTTACGAGCACCACCCCCTCAAGATGGCAAGTCTACCGTTTCTCCACGTGGCCGAAAACAAAAAAGGTTACCCGTACAACGAATAACCTTTGTGACCCGACTGGGGCTCGAACCCAGGACCCCATCATTAAAAGTGATGTGCTCTACCAACTGAGCTATCGAGTCAATCATTCAAGAAACGTATGTCTAGTTCACACTATTTGTGACCCGACTGGGGCTCGAACCCAGGACCCCATCATTAAAAGTGATGTGCTCTACCAACTGAGCTATCGAGTCATTTCGTTCCCTGAATGCGGGTGCAAATATACATACTTTTTTTCGAAGTTTCCAAGCGTTTTTATTATAAATTTGTCTTTTTTTATTAAAAACTTACAATCCCTTAGTTAGTAGGGCTTTAAAATCATGAAGAAAATAGTATTATTAGGGTATATGGGCTGTGGAAAGTCAACCATTGCTAATAACCTGTCTCAAAAAACAGCAATATCATATTTAGATCTGGATCATTTTATTGAAGAAAAGACTAATTTGTCGATCAAAGCGCTTTTTGAAAAGCATGGCGAGGTGTATTTTCGTAAAGTAGAACACCAAGCTTTTGTAGAAGTATTGGCCATGCCTGGCGATCTGATCCTTGGACTTGGTGGTGGAACGCCATGTTACGCTAATAATCATGTGTTGTTGCAGCAGCCTGAGGTTATTTCTATATACCTAAAAGCTTCTATCGACACATTGTTTGAGCGATTGTCTAAGAATAGAAGTAAACGTCCCGTAATTGCCAACCTAAATGAGGAGGAATTGAAAGAGTTTATCGCAAAACATTTGTTCGATAGAAGTTTTTATTATCATCAAGCTCAGCATATCCTTCCTATTGATGGGAAGTCTGTCTCCGAAATTGTGACAAGTATTGAGCTACTTTTAGCTTAGATAAGCGTAGCTGTTACCCGAATCTTCAAAAACCACCTGTACGTGTTCAAATAAAGAAGTCGATAATGAGATCCCCTTGAAATCGGCTTTTACAGGATATTTTTTGTGGTTTCGATCAATGAGTACTGCGGTTTTGAA
This sequence comes from Flavobacterium sp. LM5, assembly GCF_002017945.1. Lineage (NCBI taxonomy): Bacteria > Pseudomonadati > Bacteroidota > Flavobacteriia > Flavobacteriales > Flavobacteriaceae > Flavobacterium > Flavobacterium sp. LM5. Next base: position 1,313,108 of record NZ_MUFX01000001.1, read on the forward strand.
TTTTTTTAAGGGAACTTCTAAGAAATGACGCACCGCATAGATGAGTGTCGTGCCGGAATTCAATACATCATCCACTAAAACTAATCCTTTGTTGGTGTAGTTTTCTTTGGATAATGAAGTGCGAATGGCTAAGTCAGGTTGGTGTTTGTTGAGTATCACTTCGCAAAGCGATACTTTAATTGGAGAAATCAAAGCCAATGCTGCGGCTATTTTTTGAGCAAAGAGATAACCGTTTTTGGTAATGCCTGCCAAGACAATTTCTTCTTCTTCTACAAAGGTTTCGTATATTTGATAAGCAATTCGCTTGGTTTTATGTTCGATTTCTTGATGGGATAAAATGATATTTTGGCTCATAGTTTTATTTTTTAATTTATTTAGTAAAAATGAAAAGATAGTGATGCCTGAAGCAAGAGTTTGTGTTTTGTAGACTAAAATAAGACTTCGTCGTCTGTAGTAATCACATTGCCAAACTCGTCAATGTCACGTCGATCTTTTTTGGTAGGGCGTCCGGTGCCATTTTTGCGATAGTGTTCTTTGGATAATTTTAGTAATTCAAGATGTTGATAGACTTCTGCAGGCGTGTCGTTTCGGCGATACATATCGACTAATTTGGCTCCCAAACGGCTTTCGGGAACATCCAAAACGGTGATGGTTTGTGTGATTTGATCCTTACGAAAGGTGATGACATCCGTAGGAAAAACTTCCTTCGAGGCTTTGGCAACTTGACCATTTACAGTGACTTGGTTTTTTTTGCAAGCTTCGGTAACCATGTTACGGGTTTTGTAGTACCGAACGCACCACAAATATTTATCTATTCGCATAATTTTTCAAAAATCAAAGTTAAATACTTCATCAAAATCAATCTAAATTGTATCTTGCGCACCTAAAAACTAGTACTAATGAACAAAATTAAGTTTTATTTTATTTTATCAATGCTAACGTTGGCATTATTTTCATGTTCTAAAGATAAAGAAGATGAGTTGACACCGCCGAGAGAATATAGCGTGCAATATGCTACCGATATTAAGGACATTGAAGAATACTTAAATACTTTTTATATAGAAGAGGTTACTGCTGATTTTGATATTAAAATCACTAAAATCCCTGCTGGAGGTACTCAAACTTCCATAATGAAGCAAACTAAGTACCCGATTCAGTTTAGAGAAGTGGATTTGCATGGCATAAAATACAAGTTGTATTATTTGATTTTAAATGAGGGAAAAGGGGAATCTCCATGTAATGTAGATAGTTATTTTATAGGATATAAGGGGGATTATTTGCAGCAGGTGACCAAAGATGGAGTTACGACACTAACGGCAACTGAATTCCAACGAAATGATTTTTATCTGCTTTCAAACGCCTTAACAGGATTTTCCGAATTCATTCCTAAGTTGAGAAAAGGGACTTATTCTTCAAATGCTGATGGTACAGTTTCGTATAAAGATTTTGGAGCAGGTGTAGTTTTTATTCCTTCTGGATTGGCCTATTTTAGTAGTGGTAGTGGTACGATTCCTGCTTATGCACCAATCACTTTTAATATTAAATTATATGAAATTCAACGATCGGATTTGGATAGAGAAATTAACGGAACCTTTAGTCCTGATGGTATTCCTTCCTATTTGGAAGATATAGATGGTGATGGGTATTTATATGATTTCAGAAGTGAGATTCTTTATCCAAACAAGCCTGTTAATCCAGACGATACGGATGGGGATGGGATACCTGATTTCTTGGATGTGGATGATGATGGTGATGGTTATACGACTAAATTAGAGCGTTCATATAAAGACGCCAATGGAAAAACATTGTATTATGATTTTGCCGATATTCCTCTTTGTACAGGAGGGAATGGCAAGAAAAGACACTTGGATCCAAAATGTCAGAATTAAAGAAAACGTAGTTTTAAACATATAATAAACCGTTCCAGTTTTGGAGCGGTTTTTTTGTGCAGTTAGTTGAGGTTTTATTTTTTTTAAATCTGCGTTTCAAAGGCGCTGGATTGAAATTCAGCGTTACAATATCGGTCGAGTCTCCGACTCTTTTCATGCTAAACTGTTTTGGGCTAATTTTTTAATCTGTGTCAATCTGAGAAATTTGTGTTTCGTTTAATAGATAAAAAAAATCCCGCCAAGTATACACAAGACGGGATGATTTTGGGATGGATAAAAAATTATTTTCTAGCCAATACTCTTTCTACAGCTTCAACAATCGCTTGGTTGTTTAGCTTGTATTTTTCCATTAATTGTTCTGGGGTTCCAGACTCTCCAAAGCTATCATTTACGGCTACAAATTCTTGTGGCGCAGGATTATTTAGAGCTAAAACTCTCGAAACGCTTTCGCCTAAACCACCTAAGATGTTGTGTTCTTCCGCAGTCACTACACATTTCGTTTTGGTAACTGATTTCAAAATAGCTTCTTCGTCCAAAGGTTTGATGGTGTGGATGTTGATTACTTCTGCTGAGATTCCTTTAGCTTCCAAAGCTTCAGCAGCGATTAAAGCTTCCCAAACTAAGTGGCCTGTTGCAACGATAGTAACATCTGTTCCTTCGTTTAATAAAATTGCCTTTCCGATAACAAAAGGTTCGTCTGCTGGCATAAAGTTAGGCACCACAGGACGACCAAAACGCAAGTAAGCTGGGCCGTGGTGATCGGCTAAAGCGATCGTAGCTGCTTTGGTTTGATTGTAATCACAAGTGTTGATTACGGTCATGCCAGGCAACATTTTCATTAATCCAATATCTTCAAGGATTTGGTGGGTTGCTCCATCTTCTCCAAGGGTTAAACCTGCGTGTGATGCACAAATTTTCACATTTTTATCAGAGTAAGCAACGGATTGACGAATTTGATCGTACACACGACCAGTAGAAAAGTTAGCAAATGTTCCTGTGAAAGGAATTTTTCCTCCGATAGTCATACCAGCTGCAATTCCAATCATGTTGGCTTCTGCAATTCCGATTTGGAAAAAACGCTCTGGGTGATTTTTTTTGAAATCATCAAATTTCAATGACCCGATTAAATCCGCACAAAGTGCTACTACATTCTCGTTTTTTTGACCCAATTCAGTCATTCCCGCTCCAAAACCTGAACGAGTATCTTTACTTCCTGTATTTGTATATTTTTTCATAAGCCTCCCCAACCCCTCCGAAGGAGGGGAGTTCCTATTGGGGTAAATAGGATTTATAATTTTTTATTTTCTAATTATTTAACTAAGCTTTTTTTCCTTTTGGAGGATGAGGAGCTTAATAATCTGCTAAAGTTGAACTATTTTGTGCTAGACCATTTTCTAATTGAGCATCATTTGGCGCTTTTCCGTGCCAAGCATGTGTATGCATCATGAAATCAACACCATTACCCATTTCAGTGTACAACAACACACAAACTGGTTTTCCTTTTCCAGTTTTAGCTTTAGCTTCGGTCATTCCAGCAATAATCGCTTCGATGTTGTTTCCTTCTTTGATTTCAAGAACATCCCAATCAAAAGCTTCAAATTTAGCTTTTAGGCTTCCCATATTCAATACTTCGTCAGTAGTTCCATCAATTTGTTTCCCATTAACGTCGATGGTAGCAATAAGGTTGTCTACGTTTTTTGCAGAAGCATACATAATCGCTTCCCAGTTTTGACCTTCTTGCAATTCGCCGTCTCCATGTAACGTATAAACGATATGTGAATCACCATTTAATTTTTTAGCTTGAGCAGTTCCCAACGCTACAGAAAGTCCTTGTCCTAAGGAACCAGAAGCCATACGTACTCCAGGTAATCCTTCGTGTGTAGTAGGGTGTCCTTGTAAACGAGAATTTAATAAACGGAACGTAGCCAATTCTGCTACTGGAAAATAACCGCTTCTAGCCAATACGCTATAGAATACAGGCGAAATATGACCATTCGATAGGAAGAAAACATCTTCTCCAATACCGTCCATGTCAAATCCTTCTTTGCGATCCATTAAATATTGATAAAGAGTAACCAAAAATTCTGTGCATCCTAGAGAACCACCTGGGTGTCCAGAATTAACAGCGTGTACCATACGAAGAATATCTCTTCTAACTTGGATAGTTAAATCGTTTAATTGTTGTGTGTTAGGCTTCATTTTGTGTGTAAAAGTTAAACTGCTGCAAAAGTAATTTTTATTTTTGGGAAGACCAATGATTTCGGGTGCAATTTCCCCTATAATTCGAAAATAGCATCCTGCCATAATTTCGGGCTGTATTTAAAGCCTCTGAAACAAAAAAAGATTAGCGTATAGCCAATCTTTTCGAATGTTGTTGCGAAGGAGGAAGTGTGGCAAAAGGATACATCGTGAGCCACAAACCCTATACTTCTTGTTTTATAATTTGCTTTTTAAGCTTGCCCATCCACCACCGTTGTATACTTCTGAAAATCCATTAGCTTTTAAGATGCTTTTGGCCGATGCGCTTCGCATACCTGAGGCGCAACACGTAATGATAATCTGGTTTTTGTTTTTAAGTTTTCCTAAATTTAGCCTTAGTGCGTCTACGGGAATGTTTAGAGAATTTTGAATGTGGCCGCTATTGTATTCGCCTTTGCTTCGAACATCGATAATAATGGCGCCTTGTTGCAATAATGCTTTGTAGTTTGTAGTAGGTCCCAGACCCAAAATACGTTTTAAAAAAGTAATCATGTTAATCGATTTTGTTTTGTAAAGATTGATAAAAATTCACGTTCAACCAAGAACCTCCGTTTGTGCAATCAATACCATGTTGTAAGAGGAAATGCTCGGCTTGACCACTTCGGCCACCAGAAGCACAGCACAAAATAAGAGGACTAGGTAAGGCTTTCATTTCTTCAAGACGCTCGGGAATTTCATTCAGAGGAATATTGATAGACGTGGCTACATGACCGCCCATAAACTCTTCGTGAGTTCTAACGTCTACAATGGTGCCATGTTTTTCTTTAATTAAATGTTCTAAGGTCATAGGAATTCAATTTAGTTGTTGTTGAATTGAGTTAGGCAAAGATAAAGGTACAAAATGAGGTTTTGTGTAACAATTGTTACACTGTAGGGACAGGTCGTGACCTGTCCAGATTCATTTGTTCGTGACCTGTCCAGATTCATTTGTTCGTGACCTGTCCAGTTCATTTGTTCGTGACCTGTTCCAATTTGCAAATTTAATTTCAAATAAGGCATGTTAATTTGTAGTATTTTAAATGTTATTTTTATATTTGATTATGTGATGATTTGATTTTTAATTAATGATATTGCCTAGGGACAGGTCGCGACCTGTCCGTACATTACGCCTGTCCCATCCGAAAAAAATTATAATAGAATGAAAAGAAAAAATAGGAAAAGAAATCGAAAGGAAGGATTTGATTATTCGCAGGATAATTTGTATTTCATTACCATTTGTGTTCAAAATAGAATATGTTGTTTTGGATCCATTCCTGTAGGGACAGGTCGTGACCTGTCCATTTATGTAAATCGTGACCTGTCCCGAAATCAAAACCACGACCTGTCCATTAATGTAAACCACGACCTGTCCGTACAGGATTCGCATTCGAATGATCAGCATTTGAGTAATTCGATTCATTACAATGAAGAAGAAAAAAATGAAACAGATGAAATACAAATGAATTTGAATGCATATGGTCAGATAGCCAAAAAACAAATGCATTGGTTAGAAGAGCAATATCCTTATGTTGTAATTCATTGTTTTGTAATTATGCCCAATCATGTACATGCAATTTTAGAGATAGATAAAAATTTGGTTTCAGATGAGGAGATTAAAATCAAGTCGTTATCAGAATTAATTGGAGCCTACAAAACCACGTCTTCGAAGCATATTCATCTAAAGGGATTGTTGTCTTTTGCGTGGCAGCGTTCCTTTCATGATCACATTATCAGAAATGCGATTTCATATGAAAGGATTTTTAATTATATACAGACGAATCCATTGCGTTGGCATGCCGATACATTTTTTGCGGCACCGTAGGGACAGGTCGCGACCTGTCCGTACAGATGTTCTGTCTGTACAGATGCCCTGTTCGTACAGATGTCCTGTCTGTATGCAGCGACATTTCGTTCGTGTTAAATAAAATGGTAAATAGCAATTCGTAAATCTTAAATAAATTATCTTTGCGCACTGAAAAAAGAGGATATGAAATTTGATTTATTACAAAAAGATACGCAATCTAAAGCGAGAGCAGGGAGTATTACAACAGATCATGGGGTGATTGAAACCCCTATTTTTATGCCTGTGGGTACCGCTGGAACGGTAAAAGGAGTGCATCAACGCGAACTGAAAGACGATATTAATCCAGATATTATTTTGGGTAATACTTATCATTTGTATTTGCGCCCTCAAACCCCAATTTTGGAAAAAGCGGGTGGTTTGCATAAATTCATGAACTGGGATCGTCCTATTTTGACGGATTCTGGTGGTTATCAAGTGTATTCATTATCGGCTAGCCGAAAAATTAAAGAAGAAGGAGTGAAATTCAAATCACATATCGATGGTTCGTATCACTTTTTTACACCCGAGAACGTAATGGAGATTCAACGTACTATTGGAGCCGATATTATCATGGCTTTTGATGAATGTACGCCTTATCCTTGTGATTTTCGTTATGCGCAGCGTTCCATGCATATGACACACCGTTGGTTGGATCGTTGTATCAATCATTTGGAAAAAGTACCTTATAAATATGGTTATGAGCAAACCTTTTTTCCAATTGTTCAAGGAAGTACTTATAAAGATTTGCGTCGTCAATCGGCCGAATATATCGCCAATGCTGGACAGCAAGGGAATGCTATTGGAGGACTTTCAGTAGGAGAACCAGCCGAAGAAATGTATGAGATGACCGAAATTGTTTGTGATATTTTACCCGAAGACAAACCCAGATATTTGATGGGTGTAGGAACACCGATCAATATTCTGGAAAACATTGCCTTAGGAGTCGATATGTTTGATTGTGTAATGCCTACGCGTAACGCCAGAAACGGAATGCTTTTTACTGCTAATGGAACAATTAATATCAAAAATAAAAAGTGGGAAGATGATTTTTCACCTTTAGACGAAATGGGTATGACCTATGTAGATACGCATTACACCAAAGCGTATTTGCGCCATTTGTTTGCTGCCAACGAATACTTAGGAAAACAAATTGCAACCATTCATAACTTAGGTTTTTATATGTGGTTGGTTCGTGAAGCAAGAAAACATATCTTAGCCGGCGATTTTAGACCTTGGAAAGATATGATGGTCAAAAATATGAGCCAAAGATTGTAAAAAAAAACAGAAGTCAGAAGTTAGAGATTAGAAATGTTCGATGATAACGTATTATCTAATTTCTAACTTCTAACCTCTAACTTCTAACCTCTAACTTCAAATAATGAAATTAACCATAATAGACAAATACATTCTGAAGCGCTACTTGGCGACTTTTGCTGTAATGTTATTGTTGTTTATCCCGATTGGAATTGTAATTGATGTTTCGGAGAAAATCAATAAAATGTTGGAAAACAAAATTCCGTTTTGGGATATTGCTTTGTATTATTACAACTTCACCATTTATTTTGCGAATTCTCTTTTTCCGATATTTTTGTTTTTGTCAATCATTTGGTTTACTTCCAAATTAGCCAATAATACCGAAATTATTGCCATATTGGGATCTGGAATTTCTTTCAGTCGTTTTTTAAGACCTTATATCATTGGAGCGACTATTGTTTCGATTTTAGTCATGTTGATGGGGTTTTTCTTGGTTCCATCGGCTTCTGAAGGTTTTAATAATTTTAGATACACTTATTTAAAAGGTGGTGGTAAAGAAGCCATGCGAGGTGATAATACCGATGTGTATCGTCAAATTAATGAGAATGAGTTTATTTATGTCAATAGTTTTAATCCGGAAACCAAAATGGCTTTTAATTTTTCGTTAGAAAAGTTTAAAAAAGAACAATTGGTGACCAAAACGACAGCGAGCAGGATCAAATGGAATCCTAAAGACAGTACCTATACATTGTATGATTATACCAAACGTACGTTAGGGGAGTTGGGTGATAAAATTGAAAAGGCGCCAGAGAAAAAAATGCGTTTGGCCTTTGATCTAGAAGATTTGACTCCTGTAGTGTACATTGCTGAGACTTTGAATTTAGGGAAATTAAACGCCTTTATTGACAAAGAGCGAAAACGTGGTTCCTCAAATATCAACACCTATTTAGTGGTGTTGTATAAAAAATACAGTGTTCCTGTTTCAGCCTTTATTTTGACTATTATTGCAGTTTCTGTCTCGGCCATGAAACGACGTGGTGGTATGGGAACCAATTTGGCCATCGGAATCGCAATTGCCTTTTCGTTTGTGTTTTTTGATAAAATTTTCGGCACTATCGCTGAAAAATCCTCTTTCTCTCCCTTGGTAGCGGTGTGGTTACCCAATATCTTTTTCGGAATTTTAGCCATTTATTTATTACGTAATGCCAAACGATAATTTAAAAAGTTACTTAAATCTTCATTTAATTGTTTTTATTTGGGGATTTACGGCCATATTAGGCGCCTTGATTACTATTGATGCTGACTTTTTAGTGTGGTATCGTATGTTATTTGCCGCTGTTTTTTTAGGAAGTTTTTTATGGATAAAGAAAATTCCATTCCAAATTTCATTTAGTGCGGTGCTAAAACTAGTATTTGTTGGTTTGTTGATTGCCTTGCATTGGATTACCTTTTTTGAGTCCATCAAAGTTTCTACCGTTTCGATCACTTTATCTGTTTTTTCTTTAGGTGCTTTTATTGCCTCTATTTTGGAACCCCTTTTTTATGGGCGAAAAATATTGTGGTATGAAGTGTTTTTTGGGTTAGTCATTGTGGCCGGTTTAGCCTTAATCTTACAAGTAGAAATCAATTACCTAAACGGTATGTTGTTGGCTTTGGTTTCGATTGTTTTAGGAGTAGTGTTTACTTTATTCAATGGTAAATTGATCGAGCATCATGAACCCGCTGTGATTTCTTTTTATGAGTTTTTAGCCGGTTTTGTTTTTATCACTATTTACTTTGTTTTCAATGGCTCTTTTTCAACCGATTTTTTCATCATGACTCCAAAAAACTGGGCGCTCATTTTGTTGTTGGCTTCCATTTGTACCGCCTATGCCTTTACAGCTTCGGTAAAAGTCATGAGGCGATTATCGCCTTATACCGTGATGCTTACGACCAATCTAGAGCCGGTATATGGTATTGTTTTGGCTTATTTTATTATCGGTGGGAAAGAAAAAATGAGTACCGAATTTTACTTGGGTGCCTTGCTAATTGTTATCACGGTGATCCTCAATGGTGTAGTAAAGCATTATAAAGAAAAGTCTGTTCAATAACCCAAACTGAGGCATAAATCGGGAGTTAAAACATAAATTTATCTTTTGTTTATCTTTTTAATTTTTACATTTGCAGTTCCTGAATTGCAAATTCATACAAACGCAAAACCCTATGGAATATTTAGATTTTGAGCTACCAATTAAAGAATTAGAAGAGCAATTGCAAAAATGCGTCCTTATCGGTAAAGAATCGGATGTGGATGTAGCTCCAACTTGTAAAGAGATTAACAAGAAGCTGGTAGAGACTAAAAAGAACATTTATAAAAATCTTACGGCTTGGCAACGTGTACAACTGTCTAGACATCCAAATCGTCCTTATACTTTAGATTATATTCGTGCCCTTTGTGGTGATACTTTTTTAGAATTGCACGGGGATCGTGGCTTTAAAGATGATAAAGCAATGGTGGGTGGTTTAGGTAAAATTGGCGGACAGTCGTTTATGATTATCGGTCAACAAAAAGGATTCAATACCAAAACACGTCAGTATAGAAATTTTGGTATGGCCAATCCTGAAGGCTACCGAAAAGCGTTACGCTTGATGAAAATGGCTGAAAAATTTGGAATTCCTGTGGTGACTTTAGTTGATACTCCTGGTGCTTACCCTGGACTAGAAGCTGAAGAACGCGGACAAGGAGAAGCCATTGCCAGAAACATCCTTGAAATGGTTCGTTTAAAAGTACCTGTTATTACCGTAATTATTGGTGAAGGAGCATCGGGAGGTGCTTTAGGTATTGGAGTAGGAGATCGCGTTTTTATGCTTGAAAACACTTGGTACTCTGTAATTTCTCCAGAGTCATGTTCTTCTATTTTATGGAAAAGCTGGGAGTACAAAGAACAAGCCGCAGATGCTTTGAAATTGACTTCGGCCGATATGAAGAAACAAAAATTAGTAGATGATATTATCCCTGAACCGCTTGGTGGGGCACACTTTGATCGAGAAACAACGTTCAAAACAGTAGAGCATTATATTATTAAAGGGTTCAATGAATTAAAAGACTTATCAACAACCGAATTAATCGCTCAAAGAATGGACAAATACAGTAATATGGGGCATTTTAAAGAGTAAAAACCTACATTAAATTTCGAAGTCCGAAGCCTTTGGTTCTCGGACTTTTTTTATGGTTATCAACAAAAAAAGGTTAGTTATGAACATAACACTGTTATAACTCTAACCTTCTTTATCTCTATTTTTATTTAAATTAGCAACATGGAAAATTTTAAATCTATAAACCCTGTAAAAGTGGATCGTTCCACTATTATTAACCTAGAAAAAGGAAAGTTACCTCCGCAAGTCCTAGAAATAGAGGAAGCGGTGTTGGGAGCTATGATGATTGACAAGAAGGGTGTAGATGAGGTTATTGATATTTTGCAACCCGATGCTTTTTACAAAGAGGCGCACAAACACATCTTTGAGGCTATTGTTCAGCTCTTTACAGAATCTCAACCTATTGACTTATTAACAGTTTCGGCTCAGTTGAGAAAAAACGCCAAATTAGACCTTGCAGGAGGCGATTTGTATTTGATTCAATTGACTCAAAAAATTTCATCCTCAGCGCATATCGAATTTCACTCGAGAATCATTCTGCAAAAATTTATTCAGCGTAGTTTGATTCGAATTTCTTCCGAAATTATCGAAGATTCATACGATGAAACCACCGATGTGTTTGATTTGTTAGACAAAGCTGAATCCAAATTATACGAGGTAACCCAAGGTAACGTGAAACGTAGTTCCGAAACGGCGCAAAGTTTAGTGTTACAAGCCAAGAAACGTATTGAAGAAATTGCAGGTCAAGAAGGATTAAGTGGTGTAGCTACTGGTTTTGAAAAGCTAGACAAAGTAACTTCTGGTTGGCAACCTTCGGATTTGATTATTATTGCCGCCCGTCCAGGTATGGGTAAAACGGCTTTTGTATTGTCAATGGCGCGTAATATTGCGATCGATTTTCAAAAACCCGTAGCTGTATTTTCATTAGAGATGTCGTCGGTGCAGTTAATTACCCGTTTGATTTCTTCTGAAACAGGCTTATCTTCTGAAAAACTCCGTACGGGTAAGTTAGAAAAACACGAGTGGGAACAATTGAGTACCAAAGTGAAAAACTTAGAAAAAGCGCCTTTGTTTATCGATGATTCGCCCTCGCTTTCTATTTTTGATTTACGTGCCAAATGTCGTCGTTTGGCATCGCAACATGGTATTAAATTGATCATTGTCGATTATTTGCAATTAATGACTGCTGGTGGTGGTGGAAAAGGAGGAGGAAACCGTGAACAAGAAATTTCGACCATCTCTCGAAACTTGAAAGCCTTGGCTAAGGAGTTAAATGTTCCTGTGATCGCCCTTTCACAGTTATCGCGTGCGGTGGAAACCCGTGGATCTAGTAAACGCCCTTTGCTATCGGATCTTCGTGAATCGGGAGCGATTGAGCAGGATGCCGATATTGTATCGTTTATTTATCGTCCTGAATATTATAAAATTGAAGAATGGGATGACGAGGAGCAATCTCCAACGGCAGGTCAGGCCGAGTTTATTATCGCCAAACACCGTAATGGTGGATTGGAAAATGTGCGATTGAAGTTTGTGGGTAACTTAGGAAAATTCGACAACTTAGAGGATTATAGTAGTGGCTATGACGATTTACCGTCAAGTATGAATCAAGATGACTTTACTAAAAATTTGCCTACAGCGCATGAAGCCTTTGGTAGTACTTTTAACAATGATCCTGATGATGATAGTGATGTACCGTTTTAATTTATAAAAGATAATTCTTCCTTTTTTTCTTTTCTTAAGTCTTAAAAATACTCTAATTTAGCCCAAACTATTATTAACCAATATATTTTTACGTTATGACTGAAGAAAAATTCCCAGGAAAAATTGAAATCACGTTGCCAACCGCTCAAGAATGGGTAAAAAAATTCAAGGAGCCGAAGGAAAAGGCTAAATCTAAAAAAGTAGACGCCTATTTAATTCCGTTAGAATCGCTACAAATGGTAATGAACCAGCAAATCGATGCTGTTCGTGCCTACAAAGGAATTAATACAGCTGGCGAGGAAACCTTGATGTTGGTAGGAACAGTATTGAATGCTAAAACAGGGATTTTTGAAGATGTTTTTCCAGAAAATGCAGGAGTAGCTAAAACTTTAGGAGATGAGCCAATTGTTTTCGATGGTGGTCGTCCATGCCCTCCTTTTGGAGATCCAGAGAGTCCAATGAATAATTAAGATGGTTGATTTTTTTCTTTATTTAGCATATGGTATTTTATTGCTAAATTTGAGTTTATTTGCCATTAGCTTTTTCAAAAAAGAAAAGGTTAATGGCTTTTTCTTGTTCTATTTGTTATTTGTCACAATCATACAGTTAAGTATGGAAGCATTGTATCATTTGCATATAAAAAATTTATTTTTGATGAATTTATTTTTTATTGGGCAAATGATTTTGTTGGGTTTTTTTTATGGTTCTTTAACTTGTTTGAAAGTGCAAAAAAGGGTAATTTATTGCACAACAGCTTTGGTTTTAACTGGCATAGGAATACAGAGTTGGCTCGATTCTGAGCAATTTTTTCAGTATAACTTGTTCGTTATAGTGATTGCTAATTTGAGTGTCATTGTGTTTGCTGTTATACATTTGTACAATATGCTTACCACCGTAAAGAAATATTACTATTTTACTATTGGTCTTATTATTTACTTATTAGCGAGTACCATGGTTTTTGTAGTTGGAAACATCAATGCTAAATTGAGTAATGAATTCAAGTTTTTACTTTGGATTTTTAATTCAGTCTTAATTGTAATTTACTATTTATTTATTTTGTACGAATGGAAGGTGAGTTTTCTACAAAAAAAAAATGCAATAACATACTTTTATATGAAGTATAAGCAATAGTTAATCGTAAAAGCACTATTTTTGACGGTCTAAGAACATAAATTAAATACCACCTAGTGCATGACATCAGCTTCCATTTCTGAAAAAGAGATTGTTTTGGTTATTCTATACACCTCTTTCTTTTTTATGATTTTGGCGGGGATCATTATAGTGTTCTTCTATTTTTCCAGAAAAAAAATTATCCAAAAAGAAATTGAAAAAAAGGATACTGAAATTGCGCACCAAAAAAAGCTATTAAAGGCAGTAATCGAAACGCAAGAAACAGAGCGTAAGCGTATCGCACAAGATTTGCATGATGATATTAGTTCAAAATTGAATGTGGTAGCGTTGAACGCACATTTGTTAACCACTCCTAATCTTTCGGCTATTGAATTGGAAGAAATTAAAACCAATGTTATTACCTTGACCGGAAAGGCTTTGGAGAATTCAAGGAAAATTGCGCATGATTTGTTGCCCCCAGTGCTGGAAAAGTTTGGTTTGGATGCAGGCGTCGAGGAATTGTGTATGGATTTTAGCTCCACCAAAGGCGTACAAGTGGAGTATACTAACGAAGTGACTTTTGAAGAGTCTGATATTCGTAGGCAATTGCATGTGTTTCGAATTTTGCAAGAACTCTTAAATAATTCCATTCGTCACGGTAAAGCTACCAAAATGACCATTAGTTTTAGGCCCGATGGTCAATACGTTAAGTGTTTGTATACCGACAATGGTATTGGTTTTGATGAAAGCTGCGAAGAACATCAAAAAGGGTTGGGATTAAAGAATATTGAAAGTAGAGTTTCATTTTTAAATGGGAGTTTGTCTTTTCATTCTGAAGTGAACAAGGGAGTAACCGTAGAAATTATTTTTTAGCGATGAGTCAAGATATTAAAATTGTATTGGTAGATGATGAAGAATTGTTCCGAAAGGGCTTAGCGTTCATTTTAGGGCGTGAGCCTAATTTCTCTATTCTTCATGAAGCATCCAATGGACAAGAATTGATTTCTTTTTTAAGATCAACGGAGGTCCTTCCTGATATTGTGATTACAGATTTGAAAATGCCTGTTGTTAATGGAGTAGAAGCCACAAAAATCATACATAGAGAATTTCCGGATGTGAAAATTATAGCTTTGACGAGCTATGATACCAAGTCGTTTGTAGCCAATATGATTGATATTGGAGCGGTGTCGTATATGTTAAAAAATGCCTCCCCTGCAGAATTGGTTTTCACGTTGAATGAAGTCGCAAGTAAAGGATTTTATTATTCAGATTATGTTCGCAAGGTGATAAAAGAAGTGGTGTTGTCAGGTAGTAAGTTAAAAAGCCCGTTGGATAAAAGTTTGCTGTCGGATCGAGAGCTTGAAGTATTGCGATTAATTTGTAAGCAAAAAAATGCACATGAAATAGGAGAGTATCTTTTTATAAGCCCAAGAACGGTAGAGGGGCACCGTACGAATTTGTTATTAAAGACCGACTCCAGAAATGTAGCCGGCCTTGTTGTGTATGCTTTACAAAATGAATTAGTCAAATTGGACTAAACTAATTTGGTTAATTGCTCAGTAAAAACTGAAAGGATAGTACATAAAATGCGATCAACAAAATAGTCAAAAAGCAAATAAGTATTTTTTTAAAGGTGCCTGAGTTTTCCACGTGCTTTGGGGTTTGGTTATTATAGTTAACAGTATATTTCATAGGTTTTTCTTTTACTTTTCAAAAATAGTTTGTTTCATTAAATTGATAATAAGTAGTTTTACGTGTTTCTTATTTACTCCTTATTTTTTTGAAAAACAGAAGACTTTTGTTGAAATGGGATACTTTGTTTTTTAGGTATAAAATAGGATAGATCACTTCTTTAATCACTTCGAAATACAGTCGTTGCTATGAATGCTAAATATTTCTATAGTTTTATTTTTTTTACAATCTCAATTGTTGCCAATGCAGGTTTTATCTTGTTACCTATGGATGAATTTTCTCAGCAAAATCATCTAAAAGCTTATGGGATTACGTATTGGTGTTTGGATAAAGACTACAAAGCCAGTTGGTTGCTTAATTACAGAGGAGGCTCTTTTTTATTGCCCGATGCGCCTGAAATCCGTAAAGAATGTAAAATACGCGGGGTGAGTTTCGAATTGATTTCTGATACTGAAGAAGTGGAATTACTAAAACAAATAGCTAGTCCATCTCAAAACACAGAATCTGTTTTGTTAGAAAAAGCGCCTAAAATTGCCGTTTATACCCCTAAGGGGAAACAGCCTTGGGACGATGCTGTAACATTAGTGCTTTCGTATGCTGAGATTCCGTTCACGGCAGTATATGATGAGGAAGTTTTAACGGATCAATTGGTTTTGTATGATTGGCTGCATTTGCATCATGAGGACTTTACGGGACAATACGGGAAATTTTATGGTGCCTATAAAAATACACCTTGGTACATTGAGCAAAAAAAAGAAGCTGAGCTATTAGCCAAAAAATTAGGGTATGCTAAAGTCTCGGATGAAAAAGGTGCGGTGGCTCAAAAAATTAGTCATTTTGTGATTGGTGGTGGATTTATGTTTGCTATGTGTTCTGCTACCGATAGTTTTGATATTGCTTTAGCTGCCAATGGAATTGATATTTGCGAAACCATGTTCGATGGGGACGCAAGTGCATCCAATTATCAAGCTCAGTTGAATTTTGAGCGTTCTTTTGCTTTTAAAAATTTCACTTTGGAGCGTCGACCTGAACAATATGAGTTTTCTAATATCGACATGACAGGTAGACGAAAAATTCCAATGGAAAAAGATTATTTTACCTTGATGGAATTTTCTGCAAAATGGGATCCTGTACCTAGTATGTTGTGCCAAAATCACACTCAATTAGTCAAAGGATTTATGGGACAAACCACCGCTTTTGATGCCGAGTTGGTCAAATCAAACATTCTTGTTTTAGGAAGTTGTGAACTTAATGGTGAAGCCCGATACATTCATGGACAAAAAGGGAAAGGTATGTTCACTTTTTATGGTGGGCATGATCCCGAAGATTTTCAACATCAAGTGGGTGATCCAGCTACTGTACTCGATCTACATCCCAATTCACCCGGCTATCGATTGATTTTGAACAATGTATTGTTTCCAGCAGCCAAAAAGAAAAAATTGAAAACCTAATTTTTTGTTTTATATGTGAGCGTTTTATAGAATCCTTATTTGCAGGGTTTAATTCATTCTTTTTTACGTGTTTGTCAGGGATACTTCAGAAAGAGGATTTGATCTTGAAAAATGAAAACGATATAGTGACTATCAATTACTTATAACTGAGTAGGATTGGTTTTTTAGTTGTATTTTGGGGTACTTGCCTTGAAAATGTTTAAATTTGGATTTGAATAGTAAAGGGATCTATTCCAAACATAGATTCTGAATTTTAATCTTAAATACATATAAAATGTCACGTATTTTTTTAGTTCTGTTTTTATTTATTACCTATTTAAGCTCAGCACAAACTCCACAAAAAAAAGAAATTAACGATCAAGCACAAACTTGGATAAGTCTTAATACGGTACTAAAATTTAATGACCGTTGGGGAACAATGAATGATTTTCATATTAGGCGTACGGATTTTGCAGATAAAGAAAATTTTTATTTTGCAAGAACGGGGATTACGTATAGTCCGTATCCAAAACTTACTCTCGCTGCGGGTTATGCTCACTTGTGGCTTGCGCCTTCAAAACCGGAATGGTCTAATTTTGCCGACGAAAACAGAATCTTTCAACAAGTATTATATTCATCCAAAATCGGAAACGTTAGTATGTTACAACGTATTCGTAATGAACAACGTTGGCAAGATAAAATGGTAAATGATAGAGCTGTAGACACTCGGTTTACTAATCGTATTCGTTATTTGTTAAGTTTTACAATTCCCGTA
The DNA here is from genome assembly GCF_002017945.1 of Flavobacterium sp. LM5. Taxonomy (NCBI): domain Bacteria; kingdom Pseudomonadati; phylum Bacteroidota; class Flavobacteriia; order Flavobacteriales; family Flavobacteriaceae; genus Flavobacterium; species Flavobacterium sp. LM5. The sequence goes on from NZ_MUFX01000001.1 coordinate 1,330,175, forward strand.
TTTAATGATAAAAAATTACCTTCCTTAGTTGTAGCAGACGAACTTTTAATGCATTTTGGAAAAGAAGTAGTTTATAATTCAATGGATCAAAACCGTATTTTTATCGGGATTCGCCAAAATATCAATCCCAAATGGAGTTATGATTTTGGATACATGAACGTGATACAACAAAAATATAGTGGTTATCAATATGACTCTAATCACACGCTTCGTCTTTTCTTTTACTTTACAGGAAATACCAAAGATATTTTTCATCATGACCATGCCTCAGGTGACGAGTAGTTGATTTAAGAAAGTAAAATACTATAACTTTATAAAAAGCTAATGTTTAAGATTAAACATTAGCTTTTTTTGTTTTACTTTTGTAAAGTATACATTGTCAGGTAATTGTGTTTTTTTTTTGTTTTTGATAACTTTTGACGTGCTTATGTTAACTAAATAGGTATATTATATTAATTTAAGTTAAAAAATATTTAAATTATGCTTTATTGTTATTTTTTGGCTTAAAAATTGATTTTTTGTTAAATATGTTTTATAATTTTACATTTTAATTTTAAACAATCTTAATACTTTTTTAATATGAAATCAACAAGATTAGAACATGACTTTTTAGGAGAATTAGAGATTCCAAATGATTTGTATTACGGGTTCAAACGTTTAGAGCGGTTGAGAATTTCAACATTACTGGAATTCCAATATCTAAAGAGCCTTTATTTATAAAAGCCCTAGGCTATGTGAAAAAAGCTGCGGCATTAGCTAACAAAGACTGTGGTGTTTTAGATGCTACAATTGCTGAGGCTATTTGTTATGGAAGTGATCAAGTAATTGCTGGTAAATTTGATCAAGAATTTGTTAGCGATTTGATTCAAGGAGGAGCTGGTACTTCTGTTAATATGAATGCTAATGAGGTAATTGCTAATATTGGTTTAGAATATTTAGGTCATAAAAAAGGTGAATACCAATTTTTGCATCCTAACAATCACGTTAATTGCTCGCAATCTACTAATGATGCTTATCCATCTGCTTTTCGTATTGCTTTATACCTAAAAATGGAAAGTTTTATAGCGTCACTTTCTGAATTGGAAAAATCATTCACCGCTAAAGGAAAAGAATTTAATAGTGTGCTAAAAATGGGACGTACCCAATTACAGGACGCTGTTCCTATGACTTTGGGTCAAGAGTTTCATGCTTATGCCACTACAATTAGCGAAGATATTAAGCGTCTAAAAGAGGCTCAAAGTTTAGTGCTCGAGATTAATATGGGAGCTACGGCCATTGGGACTAAAGTGAATGCACCAGAAGGTTACCCAGAATTATGTGTAAGTTATTTAGCCAAAGAGGTAGGTATTCCTTTGTCATTATCACCAGATTTAATTGAAGCTACTGTAGATACTGGCGCCTATGTTCAAATTATGGGAACCATGAAAAGAACAGCAGTCAAAGTGTCTAAAATTTGTAATGATTTACGATTGTTAAGTTCAGGGCCACGAACTGGTTTTAATGAAATTAATTTACCAGCAAGACAACCAGGTTCTTCTATTATGCCAGGAAAAGTAAATCCAGTAATTCCAGAAGTAGTAAACCAAACGTGTTTCTATGTAATTGGTCAAGATTTAACCGTTACTATGGCAGCTGAGGCAGGACAATTACAATTAAACGTGATGGAGCCTGTAATCGCCTTTGCTATGTTTACCTCTTTGGATTACTTAACTAAAGCCATTCATACTTTAATTGATAAGTGTATTGTTGGAATTACAGCCAATGAGCAACACTGTTATGATTTAGTGATGAATAGTATTGGTATAGTAACGCAGCTCAATCCAATTTTAGGGTATGAAGAAAGTGCAAGTATAGCGGGAGAGGCTCTTAAGACAGGCAAAAGCGTACACCAAATTGCTGTAGTAGAACGCAAATTAATTACTCAAGAAAAATGGGATGAAATCTATTCTATAGAAAATTTGATTAATCCAAGGTTTATTAACGCATAAGTTAATCTTACTTATTTTACAAATATAAATTTATTATGATGAAAAAAATTATTTCAATTGTATATGTTGCAATTTTGACTTTCTCTATTGCAACGAATGCTCAAAAAAATACAGATAAAAATGCACCAAGAATTATCATTTTAGCAACGGGAGGAACCATTGCAGGATCAGGTGAATCAGCTACTAAAGCAGCCTACACTGCAGGAAAGGTGCCAATTGATGATTTGTTAAATGCTGTTCCAGACATTCACAAATACGGAAAAATTTCAGGAGAGCAAATTGCACAAATTGGAAGCCAAGACATGAACGTGGTGACTTGGTTGAAATTAGCGAAAAGAATCAATCAAATTTTTAAAGATAATCTAGCCGATGCAGTAGTGGTAACTCATGGAACGGATACACAAGGTGAAACGGCTTACTTTTTAGATTTAACTGTTACGTCTGACAAACCTGTTGTTCTTGTTGGAGCAATGCGTCCTTCTACTGCTATGAGTCAAGATGGAAATCGTAATTTATTGGATGCTGTAATGGTAGCAGCCAACCCAAAAAGTCAAGGCAAAGGAGTAATTGTAGCTATGGACGAAAAAGTCTTCGATGCTAGAGATGTTACTAAAACAAGTACCACCAATTTAGAAACGTTTAGATCTACCAATTTTGGTCCAATTGGTTTGATATACGATGGTAAAGTTAGCTACTACTACCAGTCATTACGTAATCCCTCCAAAAAATTTGATGTCAGTAAATTGAATGAACTTCCAAAAGTAGAAATAGTATACGGTTATGCTGATGCTAGTCCTGAAACAGTTTCTAATTTGTCTACTATTCCCGCTTTAAAAGGATTAGTGTATGCAGGTATGGGAAATGGTAATTTTGGGGAACCTGTTGGAAAAGCCCTAGCGGATATTTCTAAAAAAGGAGTAGTGGTATGTCGTTCTGCTAGAGCAAATTCAGGAAGAATCACTTTAGAAAATGAAGTAAATGATGCTGAATTAGGCTTTGTAGTAGCCGATGATTTAAACCCACAAAAAGCAAGAGTTTTATTGATGCTTTCTTTGACTGAGACTTCAGATCGAGCTAAAATTCAAGATAATTTTTTTGAATACTAGAATCCAAATTTTTAAGAATCAAATTAAAAAACACCGTGTATGTTTTGGATAGAGTTTAGCATTCTTATAGCAATGATCCTTATCGGATCACAAATGAAAGGAATTGGTCTTGGAGTGATGGGAATGGTAGGTCTTTTTATCTTTATTACCTTTTTTAAAATGACTCCCACCAGTCCTCCCATAGATGTTATGCTCATCATAATGGCAATAGTAACCACGGCTGCAACCTTGCAAGCCTGCGGCGGATTGGACTATTTGGTAGGAATTGCAGAAAAAATTATTCGAAGCAATCCTTCCAAGATTATTTTTATTGGTCCACTCAGTGTTTTTATTCTATGTCTTTTTGCGGGTACCTCACACATTTTGTATTCCTTGTTACCAATTATTTCAGAAGTATCAGCTAAAAAAAGAATACGTCCAGAACGTGCTTTAAGTATCTCTGTAATTGCTTCTCACATGGCGCTTACCGGAAGTCCGATGAGTGCGGCAACAGCTGCATTAGTTGTAATTCTTGGCTACGAGGGAGTATTACTCGATATTATGGCAATTTGTATTCCAGCCTGTATAATTGGAGTTTTAGCAGGCTGTTTTTTCGTTTTAAGAAAAGGAAAAGAGCTCGAAGAAGATCCTATTTTTATTGAAAAGATGAAAGATCCGATTTTTGCCAAAAGTTTGGAAGTCGACTCAGAAACACATCACAGGGTGTTGAAACCGGGTTCTAAAACTTCTGTACTACTATTCTCTTTAGCAATAATTTTTATTGTAGTGTCGGGTTCAGTACCTAGCTTGATTCCGAATTTTGGAGGAGATATAGCTTCTATTGTTATAAATGCCAATGGTAATTTGAGTATGGTAACGGTCATCTGTATAATAACACTTACAGCTAGTGCCCTGATGATGCTCGCTACGAAAACTAGTTCTTCGGAGGTTGCTAAATCAAGCCTCTTTACTTCAATGGCCACCGCGACTATTTCGGTTTTTGGAGTGGTTTGGATGAGTTCAACCTTTATGAAGTATAATAGCGAAATGATTCAATCAACATTAGGTCAAATTGTAACCGACCATCCATGGACATTCGCCATTGCTGTCTTTATTATGGGAGCCCTCATGTTCAGCCAGGCCGCAGCAACAAAATCGATGATGCCTCTCGGTTTGGCATTGGGAATGTCGAATCCTATTTTAATTGCCATTTTCCCAGCGGTAAATAGTTGTTTTGTGTTACCTGGATATCCAACTTTGTTAGCCGCGATTGACTTTGATCGAACCGGAACTACAAAGATTGGAAAATACGTAATTAATCATAGTTTTATTGTTCCAGGAATAGTAGTAACCGTGGTATCGATAATTGTCGGGTTCATACTTGGCTATTTTATATTGTAAAATTTAAATTTTAAAATTTTGAAAAAATCTTTTATTTATTTCATCTTGGTTTGTATGCCATTTATTGCATTAGGCCAAACAGATCAAATAGGCAAGCAAACAAACGAAGGTGTTCTTTCAAATCGAGACACCATACGATCAATAATTCCAATAAAAAAACAATCGTTGTTAAGGGATGTCGATGTGATTTTTAACACTAGAGTGGCTTTCAATAGTGGTTTTTTAGATGGAAGCCATGCAGGGTCAAAATTCAATTACGATCAATTACGTCTTGAAATTAAAGGAAAAATTCATGAAAAAGTCTCTTTTAGATTCCGTGATAGATACACTAGAGAACCTATACCAGGAAATCTTGATAATATGAGTAGATCTGTAGATATGGCTTTTGTAAAGGTTGATCTTTCTCCAAGAACCAATTTTACTATCGGTAAAATGTGTGCCGATTGGGGAGGATACGAATTTGATTTTAACCCAATTGATATTCTTACCTATAATGATATTATCGAAAATGCCGACAACTTTTTAGTAGGGGTTGGAGTGGCTCATACTTTTGCTGATAAGAAAAATTCATTATCGTTTCAAATCTTAAACTCAAGAACGAAAACTTTTCAAGAACAATACGGGGCAACAGCACCTCCAGATATAACGCCTTCTAAAGCGCCTTTAGCTTTCGTGGCCAATTGGAGAAGTAGCTTTTTTGATGGTAAATTAGAAACTACCTATAGTTATAGTTTCTTTAATGAAGCCAAAAATTCTCATATGAATTATTTTGCTCTTGGAAACAAGTTTACTGCAAATAAATTGGTACTTTATTATGATTTCCAATACAGCAAAGAAAATATTGATCGTAAGGGCATTGTGTCAAATATCATTAGTAGTCAATACCAATATGCTGCGCAAGACGCGACATATCTTGAAAACTGGCTGCGTGCAGAATATCTAGTGGCTCCAAAAGTGAATTTGCTTTTGACAGTGATGAATAGTAATCATTCTTGGGAAGGGAATCCCGATGCTAACGGATGTTCGAAACTTTCAACTAGTTATGGGATTATTCCAACCGTTCAGTTTATGCCCTTCAAAGATCATAATATTCGATTTTACCTAGCCTATACCGCTAGAAAATTTAATTACACGAAATATGCCGAAACTACCTTTGGGGTAAAAGATTACTCTACGGGACTGTTAGGAATTGGGTTAGTAGCACCGTTGTTGGTGTTGTAGTATTTACTGCTGTAACGGTGTAAAACTAGAATAGGTTTGTGTTTTTTTGGAGGAAGTAATCGTTTTTTTTCCGGTACTGTTGTGGTGCCATAAAATGGTTCTTTTTTAACCCGTTGGGTGAAATTACCAAATAAGCGTGAGTTTGAGGACTATTTTTTATGCGGAAAAGAGCAATATAAATGACATTTGGTTTGTCAGGTTGAGCGCAGTCGAAACCTTTCTTAAACAAAAACGTCAGTTCGAGTGTTTTTTAATGAAAGTTTATCTTGTTCTAGATATATTTTTATTAAAAAACACTCGAACTAATTAAAAAAAGCTTCAAAAAACTAATTTCACCCAACGGTTTTTCTTAATATTAGATTATGAAAATTCAATACTTCATAGTGCTCTTGTTTTTTTGGTGGTGCAATTCTGGCTATGGTCAACAAATTCAAAAACAAACTACAGAAGGTGTTTTGTTAGTACCTGACTCTTTACGTTCCATTATTCCTATTAAGAAGCAAGGTTTATTGAAGGATACAGATATAATTTTTCATACTCGCTTTGGGTTAGATTCCTATAGTAATAATGCAGAGCATACGCTAACCAACTTCAAAGGCAGTCAATTGCGGATAGAATTTAAGGGGAAAATTCACGAAAAGATCCATTTTCGCTTTAGAGAACGATTCACGCAAGAACCGATTCCTGGCAATTTAGATAATATTAGCACAGCAGTAGATATCGCTTTTCTCAAAATCGACGTGACACCTAGAACACATCTAACAGTGGGAAAATTATTTGCAGATTGGGGCGGATATGAATTTGATTTTAATCCCTTGGATATTATGCAGTACAACGATATTCTACAAAACTCAGATGCATTTTTAGTTGGAGCGGGGATTGGGCATACGAATGCCAATAAACAGCATTATTTTTCCTTTCAAGTACTCAATTCTAGAACAAGAACTTTTGAAGAAATTTACGGACAATACATTCCACCGGGTATTCAGCCTGTAGCAAATCCTTTGGCTTTTGTTGGTAATTGGCGCGGGAGCATGTTTAAGGGAAAATGGCAAACTACTTATAGTTATAGTTTTTTTAATGAAGCATCAGCTGCTGCCAAAATGCATTATTTTGTGCTAGGGAATAAGTTGCAATGGGATAAGTTCTTATTGTATTATGATTTTCATTATTCCCGTGAAGGATTAGATCGAAAAGGAATCATTTCTAGAATAATAATACCAAAGTACAATTATGCTGCAACAGATGTTCGATATATCGAAAATTGGATCAGAGGTGAATACTTAGTTACTCCAAAACTAAGTTTTATACTCACTCTGATGAACAGTAATCATCGATGGAATGATAATCCAGATCCCGAAGGTAACCAATTGTTGTCGAGAAGTTTTGGATACATTCCAACGGTTGAATATTTGCCTTTCAAAAATTTGAATTTGAGATTCTTTGCTTGTTTTGTTGGTCGAACATTTAACTATACTTCCTATGCTGAAACTACTTTTGGAGTCAAAGATTATTCCACCGGACAATTCAGCATCGGAGTTGTAGCTCCTATAAATGTGTTGTAACTTTCAATTTGGAAGGAGAAAAATAGAGCTATGGGGGGTAACTTAAGTTCATAAGAAGTTCTTTTTGTTTTTAGAAATGAAATAAAGTTCTATTTCAGGAATGCCTTTTGTTATTCTAGAGTTTAAATTAGTAACGAATTAATCATGAAAGTATGGAAAGAGTATCGGGTTATGACATTTTACGGAATCCTAAGTTAAACAAGGGGACAGCCTTTTCAATGGAAGAAAGGGAAAAATATAATTTAATTGGCTTACTTCCTGAAGCGATAGAAACTATTGATAATCAAGTTGAAAGAGTGCTTAATCAGATAAGTAGGTTAAACAAACCGATTAATAAATACATTTTTTTGATGCAATTGCTCGAAAATAACGAACGATTGTTTTTTAAAACGGTTTCAACTGCCCCGAAGAAATTCTTACCTATTGTTTATACACCCACTGTTGGTGAAGCTTGTCAACATTTTGGACAAGTTTCTAGACGACCCGAGGAATGTATATTTCAATTGAGCAAAAAAATAATATCAAAGAAATTATTAAAAATTGGCCTGAAGAGGATGTGCGTTTCACTGTTGTAACAGATGGAGGGCGTATTTTAGGTTTAGGAGATTTAGGTATTTATGGAATTGGTATTTCAATAGGTAAGTTGATTTTGTATACCAGTTGTGGAGGAGTTCCTCCAGAATATACTTTGCCTATAGTACTTGATGTAGGAACAAATAATGAGGAGTTCTTAAATGATCCTTTATATCCTGGATTAAAAAGAAAAAGAGTTAGAGGAAAAGAGTTTGATGATTTTGTGGCAGCATTTGTGGCAGCAGTCAATGAAGTTTTTCCTAAAATATGCATTCAGTGGGAAGATTTTCCCGGGGTAGATGCCATTCGTATTTTGAATACGTTCAAAAATAAAGTGTGTACTTTTAATGATGATATTCAAGGAACGGCAGCTGTAGCAACGGCAGGTTTTATTGCTATCAGTCGATTAACTAGCAAAACGTTCAAAGAGCAACGTTTCTTGTTCTTAGGAGCTGGAGCCGCTGCTTTTGGAATTGCTGATATGTTGACAAATAAATTCATAAAAGACGGCTTATCTAAAGAAGAAGCTTTAAATCGAATCTGGATGTTTGACATCAATGGTCTTATTGTAGAAGAAAGAACAGATTTGTTAGAACACCAATTACAATTTGCTCATAAAGGTAAACTATGTACCAGTTTTGCAGAAGCAGTTCTTTCTGTAAAGCCAACCGCCATTATTGGGGTGAGTACTGTGGGAGGAGCTTTTAATCAAGAAGTAATTGAAAATATGTCTTTGGTGAATGAAAGACCGATCATTTTTCCTTATTCCAATCCAACCTCACATTCTGAATGTACGGCAGAACAAGCTTACAAATGGAGTAAGGGCAAGGCTATTTTTGCGAGTGGTAGCCCTTTTGAGCCAGTAGAATATGAAGGAAAGGTTTTCTATCCTGGACAAGGTAATAATATTTACATCTTTCCAGCACTTGGCTTAGCCGTTTTTGCGACCGAAGCCAAAAGAGTTACTGATGATTTGTTATTGGTTGCCGCAGAGGCGGTTGCAGAACAAGTTGCTATCGAAGATTTTGAAAAAGGCTTAATTTATCCTAATATTTCAGATATTTTAGAAGTCTCTTTGAATGTTGCGGTTAAGATTACAGAAGAAATTTTCAATGCTGGTTTAGCTACTGTAGAGCGTCCAGAAAATATTAGAGAATTCATTAAGACTAAGATGTATGTCCCTCAATATTAAAGCAAGTTATGACGCAAATACGGAAACAATAGGACTTCAGGGTCTTGAGTCTGTTATGAAATCATTGATTTTGTAATGGTTTTGACAAAAAAACATTTGCCGAGGTAAATGTTTTTTTTCTTTTCATCTCTCTTTTCGTTTTATATAAATCAAAAAGTTAGTGAATCGCATATTCTTTTACAATTGGAACTAGTATATTTTTTTTGGGAATAATTCTATGTTTTCATTCTAAGGAACTAATTGCTTCTAAAAAAATTATAAGTAATGAAGAAATACTTTATTTATATCGTATTGTTTTTTTGTCCAATTTTAGCAATTGGACAAGTTGAACAAATGGGACAAATGGAAAAACAATCAAATGAAGGGGAACAGTTTGTTGTTGATTCTGTTCAATCTTTGTTTGCTGTTTCAAAACTGACTTTGCTACGGAATGTTGATTTTATATTTAATTCTCGTTTCGCTTTTGGCAGTAACTTTTTAGATGGAAATCATAACGTATCAAAATTTAATGTGGATCAATTTAGATTTGAAATTAAAGGAAGGATTCATGATAAAATCCGGTTTAGATTTCGGGATAGATTTACTCGAGAATCCGAAATTGGTAATCTTGATAATGTCAAAAGATCTATAGATTTGGCTTTTGTAACTGCTGATTTAACTCCAAGAACCAGTATTTCTATCGGAAAGTTAGTGGCCGATTTCGGGGATGGGAGTTTGATATGAATCCAATTAACATATTGGCATACAACGATATTGTGGGGAATTCGGATAATTTTTTAGTTGGAGTCGAAATTTCACATTCTTTCAAGGATAAAAGTAATGCTCTTTCTTTTCAAATTTTAAATACTAGAACAAAAACTTTCGAAGAACAATATGGTGAAACGGCTCCACCTAATATTGCTGCTTTAGACTATCCCTTGGCATTTGTGTCGAATTGGAGGGGCAGTTTCTTTAATAAAAAAATTGAAACTACCTATAGTTATTCTTTTTTTTACGAAGCAGATGGGGTTAGCATGAATTATATTGCTCTAGGAAATAAATTTAAATCAAAGAATTTTATTTTGTATTATGATTTTCAATACTCTCATGAAGGGTTGGATCGTAGAAAAATTGTGTCTAACATTATCAATAGCCAATATCCATATGCTGCTGAAAAGGCGCTTTACATCGGACATTGGATGAGGGCTTGTTACTTGATTAAACCAAAAATTAATTTACTTTTAACGCTGATGAATACCAATTTTTATTGGGAAGGCAATCCTGACCCTATTGGAGAATCTAGACTAGCTTCCAGTTATGGTGTAACGCCAACAGTTGAATATTTGCCTTTTAAGAATCTTAACATGAAATTTTATGTAGGTTATGTCGCTAGAAAATTCGAGTACACCAGCTATGCTAAAACGGCTTTTGGCGCAAAGGATTATACAAGTGGTATGCTGAGTTTTGGGATTATTGCGCCATTATTAGTATTGTGATTGGTATGGCTAGCCTCGTAATAAAATCGAATCATTTGATTCTATTGTTTGCACAATTTGAATAGGAATGGGCTTTAGCCCATTCACTAAAATAAGTTTCGTATTCGGGGCTTTAGCCAAAATCTTCCACTTTAATTTAAAACGATAGTAAGCCAACAAAGGGAAGTCAATTCCAAAAAGTCATAAAAAAAACCCGAACAAATGTTCGGGTTTTTCTATATAAGTAAGTAATCTAAATTGAGTTGATAAAACGTTTATTTTACTTTATTAAGTATTGCTTTGAAAGCTTCTGGGTGGTTCATCGCTAAATCTGCAAGAACTTTACGGTTCAATTCGATATTGTTAGCTTTTACTTTACCCATGAATTGTGAATAAGACATTCCTTCTAATCTAGCTCCAGCGTTGATACGTTGAATCCACAAAGCGCGGAAATTTCTTTTGTTCACTTTTCTATCGCGGTAAGCGTAGCACATTGCTTTCTCAACCGCATTCTTAGCAACTGTCCAAACGTTTTTACGTCTACCAAAGAAACCTTTGGCTTGCTTCATTATTTTTTTTCTTCTTGCTCTTTTAGCAACTGAATTTACCGATCTTGGCATAATTTTACTGTTTTTTTGTAGCAGGCGTCCTGAATTGAATCAAAGGAACTTAAGGCCATACTCCAAGGTTATTAAATTTGTTTTAACCTAAAGAATTCTGTAAAGCAATAGTCTTAATATTTAATTCTCAAGACTTGATACTTTTATTAGATAATTCTTAATTGTTGTTTGATGCTTTTCATATCTGTAGTGTGAACTAGCGCTGAGTGAGTCAAAGCTAATTTACGTTTTTTAGATTTTTTAGTCAAGATGTGACTTTTAAAAGCATGCTTTCTTTTAATCTTTCCAGAACCAGTAACTTTGAAACGTTTTTTGGCGCTAGATTTGGTTTTCATTTTAGGCATTTTTTCCTAGATTTTTAATTTATTCTTACTTACTTATTTTTCTCTTCCAAGTCCTCCCCGAAGGGTAGAGTGCTAGGAAGCTTATATGGTCTATCCTTTTTTTGTTCCCCTCCTTTGGAGGGGCTAGGGGAGGCTTTACTTTTTCTTCTTCGGCGCAATGAACATGATCATTCGCTTTCCTTCCAATACAGGCATAGCCTCTACTTTTCCAAATTCTTCTAAATCAGTAGCCAATCTCAAAAGTAAAATTTGCCCTTGATCTTTGTAAATGATAGAACGTCCTTTAAAGAATACAAATGCTTTTAATTTAGCTCCTTCTTTTAAGAATTTCTCAGCATTTTTTCTTTTAAATTCGTAATCATGCTCATCAGTTTGAGGACCAAAACGGATTTCTTTAACCACAACTTGAGAAGACTTGGCTTTTAAAACTTTATCTCGCTTCTTTTGCTCGTAGATAAACTTCTTATAATCCATGATCTTGCAAACTGGTGGTTCAGCATTTGGAGAAATTTCAACTAAATCCAATTCAAACTCATCTGCAAGACGTAATGCTTCGGATAATTTAAAAACACCAGGTTCTATATTTTCTCCTACTAGTCTTACTTCTTGTAACCCACGAATATTGTTGTTTATTCTGTGAGCATCCTTTTTCTCTACTCGAGGTTGGTAACCTCTGTTGCTTCTTATTGCTATGACTTTATAATTTAAGTTAAACTGTAAATACTTTTAATGTTTTGCTGATTTCTTCTTCAACAATAGCTGCAAATTCCTCTATTGTTACGCTTATATTTCCTTTGCCTTCTTGACCGTGACGGCGGATCGAAATGGTGCCGTTTTTCTCTTCTTCCTCACCTACAATTAACATAAATGGGGTTTTCTGCATTTCGGCATCTCTGATTTTCTTTCCAATAGTCTCGTTTCTATTGTCTAGCAGGGCGCGAATTTCGTGATTTTCTAGCAGATTTAAAACTTTTTTTGCATAATTTTCATATTTCTCACTCAAACACAAGATTATAGCCTGTTCCGGCATTAACCAAAGAGGGAAATTTCCTGCTGTGTGTTCTAGTAGAATAGCAATGAATCTCTCCATAGAACCAAAGGGGGCTCTGTGAATCATTACAGGTCTATGTAATTCGTTATCAGAACCTTTGTAAGTCAATTCGAAACGCTCTGGTAAGTTATAATCAACTTGAATTGTTCCTAATTGCCATTGTCTACCCAAAGCATCTTTGACCATGAAATCCAATTTTGGACCATAAAAAGCAGCTTCACCATATTCAACAACAGTATTTAGTCCTTTGTCTTTGGCGGCATTGATAATGGCATTTTCTGCTTTTTCCCAGTTTTCGTCACTACCAATGTATTTTTCTCTATTTTCTTTATCGCGCAAAGACACTTGAGCAGTAAAGTTTTCGAATCCTAATGAGCCAAAAACGTAGAGAACTAAGTCAATTACTTTCTTGAACTCTTCGTCCAGTTGTTCTGGAGTACAAAAGATATGAGCATCGTCCTGAGTAAACCCTCGAACACGAGTCAATCCATGCAATTCTCCACTTTGCTCGTAACGGTAAACTGTTCCAAATTCTGCATAGCGTTTTGGTAAATCTTTGTAAGACCACGGGCGTACATTGTAAATCTCACAGTGATGAGGGCAGTTCATTGGTTTTAGTAAGAACTCTTCTCCTTCTGCTGGGGTGTTGATAGGTTGAAAACTATCGGCACCATATTTAGCATAGTGTCCAGAAGTCACATACAATTCTTTTTGTCCAATATGTGGAGTTACTACTTGCTCGTAACCTGCTTTTTTCTGTGCTTTTTTCAAAAATTGTTCCAAACGATCTCTTAGTGCAGCTCCTTTTGGTAGCCACAACGGTAAACCTTGTCCTACTTTCTGTGAAAAAGCGAACAACTCTAGTTCTTTGCCTAGTTTTCTGTGGTCACGACGTTTTGCTTCTTCAAGAAGTTCTAGGTATTCAGTTAACTCTTTTTGTTTTGGGAATGAAGTACCGTAAACACGTGTCAATTGCTTGTTTTTTTCATCACCTCTCCAGTAAGCACCGGCGACACTCATGATTTTTACCGCTTTAATAATGCCGGTATTTGGAATGTGACCTCCTCTACATAAATCTGTAAAAGTGGCATGATCACAAAAAGTAATGGTGCCGTCTTCTAGGTTGCTAATCAATTCTGTCTTGTATACATTGTTTTTGTATACTTCCAATGCTTCCGCTTTGGTCACGGCGCGCATTTTAAATTCATGTTTTTCTTTCGAAATTGCTAACATGCGGCTTTCGATAGCTTTGAAGTCGGCTTCAGTAATTTTGCTGTCGCCAAAATCCACATCATAGTAAAAACCATTAGCAATTGCAGGTCCAAGAGTCAGTTGAATGCCAGGAAACATTTCTTCTAGTACTTGCGCCATTACGTGCGAAGTCGAGTGCCAAAATGCTTTTTTACCCTCAGCATCATCCCAAGTATATAAAATAAGACTCCCGTCAGTGGTCAGTGGCGTGCTCGTTTCAATAGTGGTGCCTTCAAAAGATGCCGAAATGACATTTCTTGCAAATCCCTCACTAATGTTTTTGGCAACCTCCATTGGAGTAGTGCCTGGCGCAAACGCTCTAATCGACCCATCGGGTAAAGTAATATTAATCATTGTTCTTTGTATTTTAGGAATGCAAATATAAACGTTTACCAAAACACATACAATATAAAGGACTTGTTTCTTTTTCAGGAGCTATTTCCGGCTGTCCGCTATATCTCTTAGGGCGAACCCCGCCCCAAGAGGATGCCGCTCCCATCCGGGCTAGGGCATTTGTACTCACAAGAGGTTTCTGTCTTTGTTTTCACATATAATCTATACTTTATGCTTTGTTCTGAAATTTCACAATGAAGTTTAAGTTGCTATTTTGTCATTCCGACAAAGGAGGAATCACATAGTGCAATTAAGTAGTGTGGTTTTTAGATTGTATTTCTGTTTATTCCTAATGTATCTTGCGGTGTCTAGTAACTCTCGAGGCTGTCCATCAGGATAAGCTGGTGTGTTTGTTGTAGAAAGGTGTTCTGTATTTCTTTGTTATATTTAATGTATTGTTCTTTATTGCAACATATATAATGTATGGATAGTGTATGAAGACACTATATATAGTATGTATACAATAATGGAGTAATTAGTTTTACTATATATAAGGATTAATTAACTCCTGAATGTTTTCAATACGTCCTGTAAACAGAGTAAGAACAGGGTATAATATGCGCAAAATGGGGCTTTAAGAGTAGAGTGTCTGTAGTGAACCATTTTTTTGGGACGCTAATGTTTGTGTTAACTAATGATTATCAGTGATTTATTGGGTTAATAGAAAATAAATCAAAAAAAGTTTCAAAAAGGGCTTGTTTAAACGAAAAAAGGGTCTACTTTTGCACCCGCAACAACGGCAACGTTCTTTTAAAAACTGGCAAGCGATTGATACAAAAGAAAAGAGATTTTCAAAAATAAAAATCAAAAAAAGCTTGTGAGAAATAAAAGAGTTATTTACCTTTGCACCCCGCAAAACACGGGAAGTTCCTTGAGAGATTGATAAGAGAGAGTGATTTAAGAGAGATAAAAATCTCAAAAAAAACTTCATTTTTTTCTTGCCAGTTAAAAAAAGAATTTCTACTTTTGCACCCGCTAATCGCGACAACGAAAAGCGCAGAAAACAAGAAGAATACGTTCCTAGACATATTGAATTGACAGCCGTCTTATTGAAAGATAAGACAAAGAAAAAAAGAGTAAGATAATCGAGAGATTAGAATAAACACCGATAGAATTGGATTCGCATAAAAATAGCTTAATTTATTAAGCGCACAATATACGATGAAGAGTTTGATCCTGGCTCAGGATGAACGCTAGCGGCAGGCTTAACACATGCAAGTCGAGGGGTATAGTTCTTCGGAACTAGAGACCGGCGCACGGGTGCGTAACGCGTATGCAATCTACCTTTTGCAGAGGGATAGCCCAGAGAAATTTGGATTAATACCTCATAGTATGTGAGAATGGCATCATTTTCACATTAAAGTCACAACGGCAAAAGATGAGCATGCGTCCCATTAGCTAGTTGGTAAGGTAACGGCTTACCAAGGCAACGATGGGTAGGGGTCCTGAGAGGGAGATCCCCCACACTGGTACTGAGACACGGACCAGACTCCTACGGGAGGCAGCAGTGAGGAATATTGGACAATGGGCGCAAGCCTGATCCAGCCATGCCGCGTGCAGGATGACGGTCCTATGGATTGTAAACTGCTTTTGTACAGGAAGAAACACTCCCTCGTGAGGGAGCTTGACGGTACTGTAAGAATAAGGATCGGCTAACTCCGTGCCAGCAGCCGCGGTAATACGGAGGATCCAAGCGTTATCCGGAATCATTGGGTTTAAAGGGTCCGTAGGCGGTTTAGTAAGTCAGTGGTGAAAGCCCATCGCTCAACGGTGGAACGGCCATTGATACTGCTAGACTTGAATTATTAGGAAGTAACTAGAATATGTAGTGTAGCGGTGAAATGCTTAGAGATTACATGGAATACCAATTGCGAAGGCAGGTTACTACTAATGGATTGACGCTGATGGACGAAAGCGTGGGTAGCGAACAGGATTAGATACCCTGGTAGTCCACGCCGTAAACGATGGATACTAGCTGTTGGGCGCAAGTTCAGTGGCTAAGCGAAAGTGATAAGTATCCCACCTGGGGAGTACGTTCGCAAGAATGAAACTCAAAGGAATTGACGGGGGCCCGCACAAGCGGTGGAGCATGTGGTTTAATTCGATGATACGCGAGGAACCTTACCAAGGCTTAAATGTAGATTGACCGGTTTGGAAACAGACTTTTCGCAAGACAATTTACAAGGTGCTGCATGGTTGTCGTCAGCTCGTGCCGTGAGGTGTCAGGTTAAGTCCTATAACGAGCGCAACCCCTGTTGTTAGTTGCCAGCGAGTCATGTCGGGAACTCTAACGAGACTGCCAGTGCAAACTGTGAGGAAGGTGGGGATGACGTCAAATCATCACGGCCCTTACGCCTTGGGCTACACACGTGCTACAATGGCCGGTACAGAGAGCAGCCACTGGGTGACCAGGAGCGAATCTACAAAGCCGGTCACAGTTCGGATCGGAGTCTGCAACTCGACTCCGTGAAGCTGGAATCGCTAGTAATCGGATATCAGCCATGATCCGGTGAATACGTTCCCGGGCCTTGTACACACCGCCCGTCAAGCCATGGAAGCTGGGGGTGCCTGAAGTCGGTGACCGCAAGGAGCTGCCTAGGGTAAAACTGGTAACTAGGGCTAAGTCGTAACAAGGTAGCCGTACCGGAAGGTGCGGCTGGAACACCTCCTTTCTAGAGCCTTAGTGTTAGCGTAAAGCACGCTAAGGAAAAAGAAGAAGATTTTAAAGGTGCTATGACACCGATTATATTACTCTTGCTGTTAATTTAAAGAAATTGAATAAAGAATTAAGTAAAAAACAGAGTCTCGTAGCTCAGCTGGTTAGAGTACTACACTGATAATGTAGGGGTCGGCAGTTCGAGTCTGCCCGGGACTACTATTTACACTTAATTAGGAAATTCTAGAGGTTGAAATCCTTTTTTTTTGGAATTTGGAATTTAAAAATTTGGAATTTTACAAAAAATGGGGGATTAGCTCAGCTGGCTAGAGCGCCTGCCTTGCACGCAGGAGGTCAACGGTTCGACTCCGTTATTCTCCACAAGATAGTATCAAGATGATAGTATCAAGAATTAAGACAATAAGGTCTTAGTACTTAATACAGAATACTTAATACTTATTTAAAGTTCATTGACATATTGAGATAAGAAATAATAAAAAGTAGAAAGCAGTTTTCTCTGATTTATTAGAGAAGCGAAAAAAAACGGTCATAATTAATTTTATGATTGGTACAATAAGCAAAATAAGGGCGTATGGGGGATGCCTAGGCTCTCAGAGGCGAAGAAAGGCGTGATAAGCTGCGAAAAGCTACGGGGATTGGCACACACGAATTGATCCGTAGATACCTGAATGGGGCAACCCACTATGTTGAAGACATAGTACACCGATAGGTGGGCAAACCCGCTGAACTGAAACATCTAAGTAGGCGGAGGAGAAGAAAACAAAAGTGATTCCGTAAGTAGTGGCGAGCGAACGCGGATTAGCCCAAACCAATGTTGTTACGGCAATGTTGGGGTTGTAGGACCACGAGATTTCTTGCATAAAGAATTAGAATCTACTGGAAAGTAGAGCCAAAGAAGGTGATAGCCCTGTATAAGTAATGAATGTAAAGGATAGTGGTATCCTGAGTAGGGCGGGGCACGTGAAACCCTGTCTGAATTTGGCGGGACCATCCGCTAAGGCTAAATACTCCTGAGAGACCGATAGTGAACCAGTACCGTGAGGGAAAGGTGAAAAGAACCGTGAATAACGGAGTGAAATAGATCCTGAAACCATACGCTTACAAGCGGTCGGAGCCCTTTCGTGGGGTGACGGCGTGCCTTTTGCATAATGAGCCTACGAGTTAACGTTGCTGGCAAGGATAAGTGGTTAAGCCACGGATCCGTAGCGAAAGCGAGTCTGAATAGGGCGCTTTAGTCAGTAGTGTTAGACGCGAAACCGTGTGATCTACCCATGGGCAGGATGAAGCGCTGGTAACACAGTGTGGAGGTCCGAACCGGTTGACGTTGAAAAGTCTTCGGATGACCTGTGGGTAGGGGTGAAAGGCCAATCAAACTCGGAAATAGCTCGTACTCCCGAAATGCATTTAGGTGCAGCGTTATTTTAGTTATATAGAGGTAGAGCTACTGATTGGATGCGGGGGCTTCACCGCCTACCAATTCCTGACAAACTCCGAATGCTATATAATGATTGATAACAGTGAGGGCTTGGGTGCTAAGGTCCAAGTCCGAGAGGGAAAGAACCCAGACCATCAGCTAAGGTCCCCAAATATATGTTAAGTTGAAAGAACGAGGTTTGTCTGCCCAGACAGCTAGGATGTTGGCTTGGAAGCAGCCATTCATTTAAAGAGTGCGTAACAGCTCACTAGTCGAGCGGACGAGCATGGATAATAATCGGGCATAAACATATTACCGAAGCTATGGATTTACAAGCAATTGTAAGTGGTAGGGGAGCATTCTAACAGGGTTGAAGGTGTGTCGTAAGGCATGCTGGACTGGTTAGAAAAGAAAATGTAGGCATAAGTAACGATAATGCGGGCGAGAAACCCGCACACCGAAAGACTAAGGTTTCCACAGCTATGCTAATCAGCTGTGGGTTAGTCGGGACCTAAGGCGAACCCGAAAGGGACAGTCGATGGCCAACGGGTTAATATTCCCGTACTACTGATTACTGTGATGGGGTGACGGAGTGATGAAAGCGCCGCGAACTGACGGAATAGTTCGTTGAAGTACCTACCTATAAGCTGCGCAGGCAAATCCACGCGGCTTGGGGAAATACGATAGTACTCGGAGACTTCGGTCAAAGAGATAGTGCGCCTAAGGGCTTCCAAGAAAAACCTCTAAACTTCAGGTAATTAGTACCCGTACCGTAAACCGACACAGGTAGTCGAGGAGAGAATCCTAAGGTGCTCGAGAGATTCATGGCTAAGGAATTAGGCAAAATAGACCCGTAACTTCGGGAGAAGGGTCGCCCCGAGTAATCGGGGCCGCAGTGAAGAGGTCCAGGCGACTGTTTATCAAAAACACAGGGCTCTGCAAAATCGTAAGATGAAGTATAGGGCCTGACACCTGCCCGGTGCTGGAAGGTTAAGAGGAGATGTTATCTTCGGAGAAGCATTGAATTGAAGCCCCAGTAAACGGCGGCCGTAACTATAACGGTCCTAAGGTAGCGAAATTCCTTGTCGGGTAAGTTCCGACCTGCACGAATGGTGTAACGATCTGGACACTGTCTCAGCCATGAGCTCGGTGAAATTGTAGTAACGGTGAAGATGCCGTTTACCCGCAGTGGGACGAAAAGACCCTGTGCACCTTTACTATAGCTTAGTATTGACCTTGGATAAATGATGTGTAGGATAGGTTGGAGACTGTGAAGTGGCGTCGCTAGGCGTTGTGGAGTCATTGTTGAAATACAACCCTTTGTTTATCTGAGGCCTAACTCTCGATAGAGAGGACATTGCTTGGTGGGTAGTTTGACTGGGGTGGTCGCCTCCAAAAGAGTAACGGAGGCTTCTAAAGGTTCCCTCAGTACGCTTGGTAACCGTGCGAAGAGTGCAATGGCATAAGGGAGCTTGACTGAGAGACATACAGGTCGATCAGGTACGAAAGTAGAGCATAGTGATCCGGTGGTTCCGCATGGAAGGGCCATCGCTCAAAGGATAAAAGGTACGCCGGGGATAACAGGCTGATCTCCCCCAAGAGCTCATATCGACGGGGGGGTTTGGCACCTCGATGTCGGCTCGTCACATCCTGGGGCTGGAGAAGGTCCCAAGGGTTGGGCTGTTCGCCCATTAAAGTGGCACGCGAGCTGGGTTCAGAACGTCGTGAGACAGTTCGGTCTCTATCTACTGTGGGCGTTAGAAATTTGAGTGGATCTGATTCTAGTACGAGAGGACCGAATTGGACAAACCTCTAGTGTATCTGTTGTCCCGCCAGGGGCACCGCAGAGTAGCTACGTTTGGAAGGGATAAGCGCTGAAAGCATATAAGCGCGAAACCCACCACAAGATGAGATTTCTTTTAAGGGTCGTGGGAGATGACCACGTTGATAGGCTATAGATGTAAAGGCAGTAATGTCATAGTCGAGTAGTACTAATAACCCGTAAGCTTATGTACACCTTTTTCCCGAGAGCGAAAGCTCTCGGGAGAGAACTTTCTCCTTTCGACTTCGCTCAAGGCAAGTTGAAACTTTTTATATTCTTTATCTCAGTATGTTAAGATATTATGTAATGTTAATCAGTACAAACTGGTTACCCATTGCAAAACGACCTTAAGGTGGTTATTGCGGCGGGGCTCACCTCTTCCCATTCCGAACAGAGAAGTTAAGCCCGCCTGCGCAGATGGTACTGCAATTTGTGGGAGAGTATGTCGCCGCCTTTCTTTAGAAAACCCTTCATCAAAAGTGAAGGGTTTTTTTATAACTACTCCTAAAAGTAGGGTACCTTAGCTCAGATGGTAGAGCAATGGACTGAAAATCCATGTGTCCCTGGTTCGATCCCTGGAGGTACCACTAGTTGCTCGGATGGTGAAATTGGTAGACACGCTGGACTTAAAATCCAGTGAACAGCAATGTTCGTGCGGGTTCAAGTCCCGCTCTGAGTACAAAAACAAAAAAAACTCCATTAGAGAATATCTAATGGAGTTTTTTGGTTGTAACAATGCCTATAAATAGGCCCATTGTAGCTCCTTAACCCCGATAGCAGCGGTATCCTTGCTTGGGCGAATAAAGCCCAAGCAAGATTTAGAGGATAGCGGGAACCCTATTCACTGAAAATGCCTTTTGTGGGGGTTACTTATTACTTTTATGTATTTTGTATTCAATATTTTTGTTTACCTAATATTTTATTAACTATATTCATTTATTTTTGCTAAAAAAATAATTATGAGAAAGTTTTTTACATTTTTTTGTTTGTCCTTGTTCTTACAAAGTTATGGACAGCAAAGGCCTAAATTAGTGATTGGAGTAGTTGTGGATCAAATGAAAGCGGAATATTTGGATCGGTTTTATGATGATTATTCGCAAGAAGGCTTTAAACGTTTGATGAATGAGGGGTATTCATTTCATAATATGAATTATAATTATGTGCCCACCTATACAGCACCTGGTCATGCTTCGATTTATACTGGGGCTACACCTGCTACACATGGTATTATTGGTAATGATTGGTATATTCGAGAAACTGGAAAAAATAAATATTGTACGGACGATGCTTCTGTAAAAACATTAGTTATTGGGGCAGAAAAAGAAGGTATGATGTCTCCTAAAAACTTGTTAGCAACTACTGTAACTGACGAATTACGAATGGCTACTAATTTTAGAGGTAAAGTTATTGGTTTGAGTATTAAAGATAGAGGTGCTATTTTGCCTGCTGGGCATTTTGCAAATTGGGCTTTTTGGTATAGTAAGTCTGGCGATTTTATTTCAAGTTCTTTTTATGGAGAGAAAATGCCTGACTGGGTAACTAAATTTAATAGTGAGAAACATTATATGCCGTATATTGAGAAGGGGTGGAGTTTGTTAAAACCAATTGATAATTATAATGAAAGTCTTTCTGATGATAATCCTTATGAAGGCAGAATTGATAAAACAAAGCCTCCAGTTTTTCCTTATGATTTAAATAAATTGTATAAGGAATCTGGTGCGGATATTCTTAGAACGACTCCATTTGGTAATGATTTGTTAGCAGATCTTGCTTTGAAAACCATAGAAAATGAAGGTTTGGGGAAAGATAATATTACTGATTTTTTAACGGTAAGTTTTTCTTCTACAGATTATATTGGGCATACTTTTGGTCCAAGATCCATTGAAATTCAAGATACGTATTTACGTTTGGATTTGACCTTAGCAAGAATGTTAACATATCTTGATAAAAATATAGGTAAAGATAATTATTTACTTTTTTTAACTGCTGATCATGCTGCAGCTGAGAATCCAATCTTTTTGAGGGATAATAAGTATGATGTGACCAATGTTCCTTCAAAAGAAACGTTGAGAGCATTGGAAAAATTTTCTATAGATACTTATGGTGCAAATTTAATATTGAATTATTCTAATTTTAATATCTATTTGAATCGTGATATGTTGAAAGCAAAAGGATTAGAGCTTACTAGTGTTAAAAATACATTTAAGTCTTTTGTTTTAGGTTTTTCTTCGATTAAACGAGTTTATACCGACGATGAAGTTCTAGCATCTTCAGGAGGAGATTATTATTTAGATTTTATTTTTAGAGGTTTCGATCCAAAACAGAATGGAGATTTAGTGCTTGTTCACAAAACGGGTTACATGGAGTATAATGAAACAGGTACTACTCACGGCACGCCTAACAGTTACGATACAAACGTTCCTTTGTTGTTTTATGGTTGGCATATAGCCAAAGGGGAGTCTTATAAAAAAGAAAATATCACCTCTATAGCTCCTACTTTGTCTAAATTACTCAAAATAACTTTCCCTAATGGTACCGAAGGACAGGTATTAGAAGAAGTACTAAAGACTAGATAAAGTCATTTTAAGAAAAAAAACTCCTGAACTTTTTTTAGTTCAGGAGTTTTTTTTAAAAATTATTTTCAACTTCTGCAGCCTGTAGCATTAGATAGTGGAGATCTGTATTCTTTATAAAGGGTGATAGAAGTTCGCTTCCTGGGCCATACATGGCTAGCTCAGTATAATCTGCGGAATGATCTGTACTAATCCATCCTACAGAATTTCTTTTCTTTTGAATTTCTCCCAACGCTTTTAGCGGTAAATGCCTTGCATTATATAAACCTTCTTCAGTTTTTATGTTAGTGTAGTAGCTTAAGATTTCTTTGGCTTCGTCTTCATTTAAAACAAATTTATTAGCGTATTCAATTCTGTCGATTACTTGTTTTACACTAGTTTCTTTGCCAATACCATTTAAAATCCAGTCATTGGTTTGTGTATAATTTTGAATGGTGTCAAATTGAGCATTAGCTTCTTTTCCATAAACAATACCAGGGTTGGCATTTCCGTGATCTGTTGTAATAATTACTAACGTGTTTTTGTCTTTTTCAGCAAAATCCATAGCTACTTTTATAGCTTCATCGTGAGCAACTTGATCATAAATCAAGCCAGTAACATCGTTTCCGTGTGCAGCCCAATCTACTTTTCCAGCTTCAACTTGAAGTACAAATCCTTTTGGGTGATTTTTCATTCTGTCAATTGCTTTTTGTGTCATTTCTGCCAAAGTAGGAATGTTTTTCACAAGCTCTTTGCTACTTTCTCTATCTTTTGAATAAGGAAGTCCTTCTTTGTCAAATACACCTAAAATAGGTTGGTTAAGAGTGCATTTTTCTAATTCTGATTTATTAGTAACGACGGTAAATCCTTTTGCTTTAAATTCTTTATAAAGGTCTATTTTGTCTTTGCGAATTTCTGCAGAAAAGTAGTTGTCTCCTCCACCTAACATAACATCGAATTTTAAATCCAAATACAGTTCAGCAATCCCTTCTTGGCTATTTCTGCTTTTGGAGGCAATACAAAATCCTGCTGGTGTGGCGTGAGTAATAGGAACGGTTGTCACACAACCTGCCATTTTTCCTGCTTTTTGAAATTTTTGCCAAATAGGTAAGTATTCCTCCCATTAACTCCAATATTTAACGACCCATTCTTTACTCTGAAACCACTTCCCCATGAAGAGCTTGCAGCGGCAGAATCAGTTACTATTGACGAGGCAGAAGCCATATCCATCATGGCACGGCTCACTTTTTTGTCTTTATACAATTGTAGCCAATTGC
Organism: Flavobacterium sp. LM5; assembly: GCF_002017945.1. Classification (NCBI taxonomy): domain Bacteria; kingdom Pseudomonadati; phylum Bacteroidota; class Flavobacteriia; order Flavobacteriales; family Flavobacteriaceae; genus Flavobacterium; species Flavobacterium sp. LM5. The sequence continues at coordinate 1,354,055 of NZ_MUFX01000001.1, forward strand.
TTCCCTTTCCTGTTTTTCTATTTAAGTAGATGTCGGTCATGTTTAGTGTGCCGATACTCATGCCGTCACTAACAATAACAATAATATTTTTTGCTTTCTTGTTTTTATGAAAGTCTTTTAAATCAAGCTCATTGGCAGTACTTTCAAATGGATTGATTAATGTAGTTCCTAATGCGAAAAGCGATCCGTTTTTGAAGAAATTCCGTCTATTCATGTGTCATTTTTTTTAATCAAATCAAATGTAAATAATTTAATTTTTGATTAGGTTAAGTTTTATTTAAAACTCGACCCCTTAAATAAAAAAATCCCATTTTGAAATGGGATTTTAAAATTAGATTGTTGTTTCCGTTGTCAATGGAATTTGATTTTGAAGTAAATCTTCAAATTTTTCATGAGCACGAATCAAGTGTCCTTTTCCATGTAACCACAAAACTTCGGCGGGTTTGTATCGGGAATTATAGTTGGAAGACATCGAGAAGCAATAAGCTCCAGCATTGTGGAAAGAAAGAATATCTCCCTCTTTTATTTCAGCGATTCTTCTATTGTTTGCAAAAGTATCTGTTTCACAAATGTAACCTACAACAGAATAGAAACGTTCTTTTCCTTTTGGATTAGAAATATTTTCGATATGATGTTGAGAACCATAAAGCATTGGTCGAATTAAGTGGTTAAAACCACTGTCAATTCCTGCAAAAACAGTAGAAGTAGTTTGTTTTACCACATTTACTTTGGTTAAGAAAAATCCCGCTTGACTTACTAAAAATTTCCCAGGCTCGAAGATTAAGGTTAAATCCTTGCCGTATTCTTCGCAAAAAGCATTGAATCTTTTGGATAATTTTTTGCCTAATTCCTCAATATCTGTCTCAATATCGTCTTTTTTGTAAGGAACTTTAAAACCACTTCCGAAATCTAAAAATTCAAGGTTTTTAAAATTTCTCGCTGCATCAAAAAGAATTTCAGCAGCATACAAGAACACTTCGATATCCAAAATATCTGATCCTGTATGCATATGTATCCCTACAATATTCATTTTTGTATTTTCTACGATACGAACCAAATGAGGCATTTGATGTATCGAAATTCCAAATTTACTGTCTATATGTCCTACAGAAATGTTAGTATTACCTCCCGCCATGACGTGAGGGTTGATACGAATACAAACCGGAACATTTGGATGTTTGGTACCAAATTGTTCTAATATAGATAAATTGTCAATGTTGATTTGAACACCTAACGCATTTACTTCTTCGATCTCTTCTAAAGACACTCCATTTGGTGTATAAAATATTTTTTCGGGCTCGAATCCAGCGTGCAACCCTAATAAGACTTCTTGGATGGATACAGTGTCCAATCCAGAGCCCATGTCTTTCAATAATTGTAAAATAGCTACGTTTGACAATGCTTTCATGGCATAATTTATGCGAAGTTTATCAACTTTTGAAAAAGCTTTGGTTAAGCGGTTGAACTGAGATTGAATTTTTTCAGCATCATAAACGTATAGCGGAGTGCCAAATTGTTCGGCCAATTGAAGTAAGTCTTTTCCTTGCATTGTCTTTTATTTTTGTGCAAATTTATTACAGTTTATTATGGTAGCCAAATATATAACGAATTATAACATAATATAACAAAATGTTTTAAATTTACGCAAAGTCTGTTTTTATACGATTTTTTATAACAAAAAAAATCCCTTGGCTTTTGGATAATAGTCAAGGGATTTAAAAAAATGGTTCGTTTATAAACTAGGCAAATCGCCATTGCCTTTTGTAGGCAAATTGGTGTATCCCATTAAAAATAAATCAACTTCTCTTGCGGCTTCACGACCTTCTGAGATAGCCCAAACAATCAATGATTGTCCTCTTCTCATATCACCGGCGGTGAAAATATGAGGAACATTAGTTTGGTAGTTATTGGCTTTGAAGTTACTTCTCATATCCAATTCTAGACCAAGTTGTTCTGCTAAAGTTTTTTCGGGTCCAGTAAACCCTAAAGCGAGTAGTGCTAAATCGCATGGCCATATTTTTTCAGAACCTTCTTTTTCGATTAATTCCGGACGCTGTCCAGGAACAATTTTCCAAGCTACTTCTACTGTCTTTAGGGCAGTTAGCTCTCCTTTTTCGTTAGCAATAAATTCTTTAGTATTAATCAACCAGTTTCTATTACAACCTTCTTCGTGTGAAGAAGAAGTTTTTAATTGTAATGGCCAAAACGGCCATGGTGTAGATTCGCTTCGACCTACTGGAGGTTTTGGCATAATCTCAAAGTTAGTTACTGATTTTGCCCCTTGTCTGTTTGATGTTCCAACACAGTCAGATCCTGTATCTCCGCCACCAATAACTATAACATCTTTTCCAGTAGCTTTAATTTGGTCTTGGATTTCTTCGCCGTATAAAACTTTAGTTTGTTGCGTTAGAAAATCCATGGCTTGAACAACTCCTTTACTATCAGCTCCTTTGGTTGGTAATCCTCTTCTTTCTGTGGCTCCTCCACAAAGTACAACAGAATCAAAACTTTTTAATTCTTCTACCGAAAAGTTGACACCCACATTTACATTGGTTTTAAAAACGATACCTTCAGCTTCTAAAACAGCAACACGACGATCTATTATTCCTTTCTCTAATTTGAAATTTGGAATTCCGTAGCGTAACAATCCGCCAATAGCATTATCTCTTTCAAAAACAGTTACAGTGTGTCCTGCACGATTGAGTTGTTGTGCAGCCGCTAAACCAGCTGGTCCAGAACCTATAACAGCAACTTTTTTACCAGTTCTAACTGCTGGCGGTTGTGGTTTAATCCATCCTTCGGCAAAACCTCTTTCAATAATATTTTTCTCGATATTTTCGATGGCAACGGGTTCTTTGATAATACCAAGAACACATGATTTTTCACATGGTGCAGGGCATAATCTTCCTGTAAATTCAGGAAAATTATTCGTTGATTGCAATATTTCTAAGGCACTTTGCCATTCTTCTTGATGTACCATATCATTGAAATCTGGAATTAAATTCCCCAATGGACATGAGCTATGGCAAAACGGGATGCCACAATCCATACATCTTGAACCTTGTTCTTTTATTTTATCTTTTGGTAATGTAATTGTAAATTCATTATAATTTGTAACGCGTTCTTCAACAGCAACGTTACTTTCATCGGCTCTACTATATTCTTTAAATCCTCCTATTTTTCCCATGACTATTGTGCTATTAATTCTTCAACTTCCTTTTCTGCTGCAATACGTTGTAATGCTTTTTTGTAATCTGTAGGCATTACTTTTACAAAATGCTTGACTTGGTTGTCCCAATCTGTTAAAATTCTCTTAGCTAATGGACTACTTGTGTATAAAGAATGATTTTTTATCAAACGTTTCATTTTTGCGATATCTTCTGCTTCTAATGGGTCAAAAGCTACCATTTCCATATTGCAAAGGGTTTGGTCGAATTTCTTATTTGGATCATAAACATAAGCGATACCTCCACTCATACCAGCAGCGAAGTTACGTCCGGTTTTGCCTAGTACCACGACAGTCCCTCCAGTCATGTATTCACAACCGTGGTCTCCAATGCCTTCAACCACTGCAGTTGCTCCGGAGTTTCTTACACAGAAACGTTCTCCAGCCATACCATTAATATATGCTTCACCAGTAATAGCTCCATAAAGTGCTACGTTACCTATGATGATATTTTCTTCAGGTTTAAAAGTTGCTGTTGGTGGCACTTTAATAATTAATTTACCTCCAGAAAGTCCTTTACCTAGATAATCGTTACAGTTTCCGTGGATTTTAAATGATAATCCATTGGTAGCAAAAGCTCCGAAACTTTGTCCAGCAGAACCCGTAAAGTCAACTAAAATAGTATCTTCTGGTAGTCCTTGTGCACCGTATATTTTTGATATTTCGTTACTCAAAATTGCTCCAACTGAACGATCCGTATTTTTGATGTCAAAGGTTACTCTTGTTCTTTCTTTTCTATAAATAGAAGGAATCGCAGCTTTGATAATATCAAAATCTAATACATGCTCTAATTCATGATCTTGAGGCATTGTATTGTGGTTAGGAACTGTTTTTGCTTTTTCTGGTTTGTAAAGAATAGTTGATAAATCCAATCCCATAGCTTTGTAATGTGTAATGGCTTTGTTTACATTCAATTTTTGAGATTGTCCTACCATTTCTTTCAATGTTCTAAAACCTAGCTGAGCCATAATTTGTCTTAATTCCTCTGCAATGAAGTACATAAAATTAATAACATGTTCTGGAGTACCTTTGAAGTTTTTACGTAGTTCAGGATCTTGAGTTGCAATACCTACAGGGCAAGTATTCAAGTGACAAGCACGCATCATAATACAACCTGAAGCTACTAATGGAGCAGTGGCAAAGCCAAACTCTTCAGCTCCAAGTAAAGCGGCAATAGCAACGTCGCGACCAGTTTTTAACTGTCCATCACACTCTAAAACAACACGGCTTCTTAAATCATTTAGGATTAAAGTTTGTTGGGCTTCAGCCAAACCTAATTCCCACGGGATTCCAGTATGAGTTAAGGATGTTAATGGTGCAGCTCCTGTTCCTCCATCATAACCTGATATTAAGATGACATCAGCTTTTGCCTTAGCAACACCCGCAGCTATGGTTCCAACTCCAACTTCTGATACTAATTTTACATTTACTCTAGCTTCACGGTTGGCATTTTTTAAATCGAAAATTAATTGTGATAAATCTTCAATAGAATAAATATCGTGATGTGGAGGTGGAGAAATTAGTCCAACATAAGGTGTGGAATTTCTGGTTGCAGCAATCCAAGGTACTACTTTTTCACCTGGTAATTGCCCACCTTCACCTGGTTTAGCTCCTTGAGCCATTTTTATTTGAATCTCTTTGGCATTGGTCAAATAATTAATCGACACTCCGAAACGACCTGAAGCCACTTGCTTGATAGCACTATTTCTTGAGTCACCATTCAATTCTTTTTGGAAACGTTTAGCGTCTTCTCCACCTTCTCCAGAATTACTTTTACCGCCAATTCTGTTCATAGCAATCGCTAGATTTTCGTGTGCTTCTTGACTTATAGAACCATATGACATGGCGCCTGTTTTGAATTTTTTTACAATTTCAGTCCAAGGCTCTACTTCGTCAATAGAAATAGGATCCAAATTATTGAATTCAAATAATCCACGAATAGTCATCAAATTAGCACTTTGCTCATTGACCATTTTAGAATATTCGGCATAACTTTCTGGGCTATTCAAACGAACGGCTTGTTGTAGTTTTGAAATGGTCGTTGGATTAAACATATGTTTTTCACCATTTCGTCTCCATCTGTAAATACCGCCAATTTCGAGCGGTAGCAAGTTGGCTACTTTTGAATTTGGGAATGCTTTTTGGAAACGCTTTTTCACTTCTTTTTCTACTTCCATTAGTCCGATACCTTCGATACGAGAGGGAGTATAAGGGAAATATTTAGTCGTAAATGATTTGTTTAAACCTAAAATCTCAAAAATTTGTGCCGCTCTATACGAGTGTAGCGTAGAGATTCCGATTTTATTCATAATTTTTAGAATTCCTTTTCCGATAGCTTTGTTGTAATTTTTTATAGCATACTCGGCTGTAATTCCAGTAATATTGCCTTCGTTTACCTGATTTCGGATAATTTCATTTACCATATAAGGATTGATGGCACTTGCACCATACCCAAACAATAAAGCAAAATGATGTGGCTCACGTGGTTCAGCAGACTCGATCACGATACCAAACTTAGAGCGAACTTTAAGTTGGTTTAAAGTGTGATGAATGTAGGAACATGCCAGTAACATTGGGATTGGAGCCATGCTTTGGCTTACGCCACGGTCAGAAAGAATGACAATATTACTGCCTTCTGAAACGGCCTTGAAAGTGGCTTGTACACATTTTTCTAAAGCGCGCTCTAAACCATTGGCACCTTTTTCAATTTTATATAAGGTAGAAATGGTAACCGATTTGAAATCATCATGCTCAATACTTCTAATTTTATCTAAGTCCTCTTTGGAAATAATTGGATTTTGAATTTTTAGCTTTTTACATTGTTTGCCTTCAATTTCAAAAATGTTATAATCTCCTCCGATGGCTAAACTGATATCGGTGATGATCTCTTCACGAATTCCGTCTAAAGGTGGGTTAGTAACTTGAGCAAATAATTGTTTGAAATAGTTATACAAAAGTTGTGGTTGATCTGATAGTACTGCCAACGGAGTATCATTCCCCATAGAGCTGATCGCTTCGTTTCCGAGGCCTGCCATTGGATTAATGATAGTTTTTAGATCTTCAATGGTGTAGCCAAACATGCGTTGTCTGGTTTCAAAATCTAAATGCTCAACAGGAGTTGCATTGTTGGTGTAAGGAATACTGGCTAATTGTATCAAGTTTTCATCCAACCATTTTTGGTAAGGACGTTTAGTAACTATGGAATGTTTTACTTCGTCATCCTCGATTATTCTTCCTTCGTTCATATCGACCAAGAACATTTTTCCTGGTTCTAAACGACCATGTTGAATTACATCTTCAGGTTTGATATCGAGTACGCCAATTTCTGAAGACATGATTACGAAACCACTTTTGGTCAAAGTGTATCTTGAAGGACGCAGTCCATTTCTGTCCAATAAGGCTCCAATAACGTTTCCATCAGTAAATGGTATAGAAGCAGGACCGTCCCAAGGTTCCATAATACAAGAATTGTATTCATAGAATGCTTTTTTCTCAGCACTCATGGTTTGATGTTTTTCCCAAGCTTCTGGAACCACCATCATCATCACTTCTGGAAGGGTACGACCCGTCATTAAAAGCAATTCTACCACCATATCCATAGAAGCAGAATCGGATTTTCCTTCTAAGATAATTGGGAATAATTTTTTTAGATCGTCTCCAAAAATATCACTTTTCATTAGCTCCTCACGGGCTCTCATTCGACTTACGTTTCCTCTCAAGGTGTTGATTTCACCATTGTGACACATATAACGGAAAGGTTGTGCAAGTTCCCAAGACGGGAAAGTATTGGTAGAAAAACGTTGGTGTACTAATGCTAAACGAGTAACTAAGTCGTCGTCTAATAAGTCAGTATAATAACGGCTAATGTCTTCTGGCATTAACAGTCCTTTATATATAATAGTTGTTGTAGAAAAACTTGAGAAGTAAAACATGTGACTCTCAGAAGTTTTTGAACCTCTAACTGCATGTTCTGCTATCTTTCTAGCGGCAAACATTTTGGCATTGAATTGTTGTTCGGTCAAGCACAAGCCATTTTTGCCCACAAAAACTTGTTTTACTGTAGGTTCCTTTTCTGCAGCGATTTGTCCTAGATTCGTTACATCAACAGGAACATCTCTCCATCCAAGGATTTCTAATTTTTGATCTGAAATTGCTTTTTCGAAGGTGGTTTTGCAAAAATCAACTTGATTTGAGCTTTTAGGTAGAAAAACCATTCCTACCGCATACTCTCTAGGTTCAGGGATAGTGAAGTCACATACTTTTTTAAAAAAAGCATGCGGAATATCAAAAAGAATTCCTGCACCATCACCGGTTCTTCCATCTGAGCTTACCGCACCACGATGTTCTAACTTAATTAAAATGTCTAATGCTTTGTGAATAATGTCATTGGATTTGATGCCGTTCAAATTACAAATGAATCCTGCACCACAATTGTCGTGTTCAAATTCGGGCAAATAAAGGCCTTGTTCTTTAACTTTCATGCTTGCTATTTTTTTTTCAAAATTAAGTATTTGTTGAATTAAATATTCTAAAATGCTGGTTTTGTCTTGTTTTTTGTGGTAAAATTAAAAAAATGTAGAATAATTGATAAAAAGGATTTTTTAAGTGCTTTCCATTTGTAAAATGATAATTTTTATTACTCAACAACGTAAAAATAGGTCTTAAAATCTTGTTTTTCCCGCTAAAATGGGGCAAGACAAATAAATATCACAAATTTTAAAGTAAGCTTTATATTTTTTCAAAAACAGCGTAGAAAAGTCTTTCCTTTTTTTGTTTTTTTTAACTTAAAAATAAATATTTTTTTTTAAGTTATATTTTATATTTTTGTCGCACTTTGACTCTAGAACGTTTTCTGAGTTTTGTAAAATCCTATACATTATGAACATACACGAATATCAAGGAAAAGAAATTTTAGCAAGCTACGGCGTACGAATTCAACGCGGAATTGTAGCGAATAGCCCTGTAGAAGCTGTTGCTGCTGCAAAACAATTAACTGCCGAAACAGGTACAAGTTGGTATGTTGTTAAAGCTCAAATTCACGCCGGTGGACGTGGAAAAGGTGGTGGTGTAAAACTTGCCAAAGGCTTAGACAAAGTAGAAGGAATTGCTAGCGAAATCATCGGGATGCAATTGATTACGCCTCAAACTTCTGCCGAAGGTAAAAAAGTACACAAAGTGTTAATTGCTGAAGATGTATATTATCCAGGTGAAAGCGAAACTTCTGAGTTTTATGTTTCTGTTTTATTGAACAGAGCTACTGGCCGTAATATGATTATGTATTCTACAGAAGGTGGAATGGATATCGAAGAAGTTGCTGAGCATACTCCTCATTTAATTTTTACTGAAGAAGTAGATCCAGCTGTTGGTTTGCAAGGTTTTCAAGCAAGAAGAATTGCTTTTAACTTAGGGCTTTCTGGAAATGCTTTCAAAGAAATGGTGAAATTCATCGATTCTTTATATAATGCTTACATTGGTTCAGATGCTTCGATGTTCGAAATTAACCCTGTGTTAAAAACATCTGATAATAAAATTATGGCTGTTGATGCTAAAGTAAATATCGATGATAATGCTTTATACAGACAAGCTAAATATGCTGATATGCGTGACATTCGTGAGGAGAACCCAATCGAAGTTGAAGCAAAAGAAGTAGGTTTAAATTATGTAGACCTTGACGGAACTGTTGGATGTATGGTAAACGGAGCTGGTTTGGCTATGGCAACTATGGATTTGATTAAGTATGCTGGTTTTGAGCCTGCAAACTTCTTAGACGTAGGAGGAACAGCTGATGCAAAACGTGTAGAAACAGCTTTCCGTATTATCTTAAAAGATCCAAACGTAAAAGCAATTTTGATCAATATTTTTGGTGGAATTGTTCGTTGTGACCGTGTAGCTCAAGGTGTTGTAGATGCTTACAAAAATATGGGTGACGCTATAAAAGTGCCAATCATTGTACGTTTACAAGGAACGAATGCTGCTATTGCAAAAGAATTAATTGATAATTCTGGAATGCCAATTCTTTCTGCAGTTGAGTTTCAAGAAGCTGCTGACCAAGTTAAAGCTGCATTGTCTTAATTTACAATCTAGTTATATATTGAAAAGCCTGTTCAGTTATTGGAGGCCACTGAAAAAGTACTTTAAGGAATAAAAGCGATAATTAAAGGAGTAGAAAGCTTAGCTTTCCTGCTCCTTTTTTATTATATTTAGCTGTAATTTTAATATTTTTTAAGTGTTAGTACAGCAACAAACAATACGATTCAGCGAGCATTCTACATTGTATGATTTAATCGTTCCAAAGGAAAATATTTTAAGAAAGATCAATGATTTGATTGATTTTTCCTTTATTTACGACGAGTTATTGAATAAATACTGCGCCGATAATGGGCGTATGGCAGAAAGTCCTGTTCGTATGTTCAAGTATCTGCTTCTTAAAACAATTTATACCGTTTCTGATGTTGATGTAGTAGAGCGTTCGCGTTACGATATGTCCTTTAAATATTTTTTGGACATGAATCCAGAAGACGATGTTATCAATTCTAGTTCGTTGACAAAATTCAGAAGACTGCGTTTAAAAGACACCGATTTATTAAATCTATTGATAAACAAAACGGTAGCCATCGCTATTGAAAAAGGTATCATCCGTTCGAGGTCTATTATCGTTGATGCCACACATACTTTATCAAGATCCAATCCATTTTCAGCTATCGATGTATTGAGAGAACGTTCAAAACTTCTTCGAAAAACAGTATACATCTTTGACGACCAATTCAAAGAACGTATGCCTGAAAAAAATACCGATAATGATTTAGAAAAGGAACTAGCTTATTGCAAAGACTTAGGAAAACGTATCGAAAATGAGCCATCGATAAGTTCAATACCCGCTGTGAAAGAAAAATTAAATCTGCTAAAAGAAACCCTAGAAGATACTCAAGAAAATTTAACGCTATCAAAAGATACCGATGCAAAAATAGGCCATAAATCTGCCGAGAGCTCCTTTTTTGGATACAAGACCCATTTGGCAATGACCCAAGAACGCATCATTACAGCGGCCGTAGTTACATCAGGAGAAAAAGGCGATGGACCGGAATTGCCTAAACTTTTAGAAATTAGTCAAGAAAACGGAATTGATGTTGACACCATTATTGGCGATGCGGCTTATTCTGGAAAAGAAAACCTAAAAATAACAAGTGAACAAAACATTAAAATAGTAGCAAAACTAAATCCATCGATAGCACAAGGATTTAGAAAAGATGAAGATAAATTTGACTACAATAAAGATGCTGATAGGTTTGTTTGCCCAGCAGGACATATGGCAATACGAAAAGCACGAGGGGGAACCAAAGATGTCGGGGCAAATCAAGTAGATACTTATTATTTTGATATCAAAAAATGCAAGTCTTGTCCTTTAAAAGAAGGTTGCTATAAAGATGGAGCCAAAACAAAAACGTATTCGGTATCTATAAAATCAAAATTACATCAAGACCAAATAGATTTTCAAGAAACAGAATATTACAAGGAAAAAGCAAAACATCGATACAAGATAGAGGCTAAAAATAGTGAGTTAAAGAATGTACATGGTTATGACAGAGCACTATCGTACGGTATAGACAATATGCAAATGCAGGGTGCAATGGCTATTTTTACAGTCAATTTAAAAAGAATACTGAAATTAATGTAGCAAATCAAGTCTACTTCCAGATTCATCTAAAATGAACTTAGATAAATCGAAATGTAGCCACAATAAAATCTCAAATAAAATTAATCAAAAAGAGAAAACGCTTATAAAAGGAAGGTAAAATTCCAATTATAAGCGTTTTTTTATTGTCTAAAAACAATGCCTATCAAATTCGACGAGGTTTTTCAGTGGCCTCAGTTAATGGACAGGCTTTTTTATTGGCTTTAATTTGAGCTTTATACTATGAAAATACATTTTCCTTTAGCTTATAAAAGTTGTATCACAGCAAATTCACAAATTTTAAAATAGTGATAATGGAATAATTTGCGAATTTGAGGTAAAAATTTGGAATCCAGTTTGTTGTGGTTTAGTTTTCGATGTTTTGAAGTTCATCCGATTCGTAAATGGTGTAGCCTTTTACGTTGGATTGTGCCAAAAGATATAAGGCTCTGGCAACTGTAGAGCTTTCTATTGGGCGGTATTTTTTTAAGCTCCCTAGGAGTAGGAAAGAAAAACCTTTAGAGAAAAAAGCACCTATTTTTTCTCCTAATCTAAATTCAGAGCGATGACCTAATAATAAGGAAGGTCTAACAATGACAGTGGTTTCAAAATTTGCTTTGGCTAATGCTGCTTCCATTTCTCCTTTTGTTTTTAAATAGAAGTTGTTCGAGTCTTTGTTGGCGCCCAAAGAGGAAACAATCAGAAATTGCTTTATGTTATTCGTCTTTGCAATTTTTGAAAATCCAATAGGATATTCGTAATCTACTTTTCGAAAGGCAGATTGACTGCCCGCTTTTTTGATGGTAGTACCAATGGTGCAAAATACATCATCGCCTTTTACCAAATGTTGATAGGCTTCGGGTGCATCAAAGTTGATGATGTGTTGCTCTAGTTTGGGATGTAATTTTCCGGAATCTCTTTTTACAAAAATTAGTACCTTTTCGTAATGCTCACTTGTTACAAGCAAATCGACAAGTTGGGAACCAATAAGACCGGTGCTTCCAATAACGAGGGCCGTTTTCATTTTGACTTATTTTTTATTTTTCCCGTAATTGAATTTTACTTTTTCAACCACTTGTATTTTGTCATTTCCCTTTGGAAATTGTTTTTTGAAAGGTTTTTTTGCCGCCGGTTTCTTTTTAGAAGGACTTTCGTCTCCTCTTCCTCTTTCTTCGTCTTTTGCTTTTGGTTTGAATTCCGCTCTTTTTGAATCTCCTTCTTTTACAGGAATTTGAGCTTTGTGTTGGGCTAAAACTTCGGTTGGTACTTTTGGGTTTTCTTTAGTGCCACGTAAATGGATGACTAGTCCATTGAGGAAATTACGCAATACTTGATCACCGCATTCTACATAATTGGGATGTTTTTCGTCACGGAAAAAGGCGCCTAATTCTGATTTTGAGATTCTGAAATCTACTAATTCTAAAATTTCAACTATTTGGTCATCACGAAGCATCAAGGCTACACGTAATTTTTTGAAAATATCGTTGTTTGTCATCTTTTTAATTTTTTACAAAGGTACAGTTTAAAAATAGAGAGACGGTATATTCGAGTCTGAATTCAGGCTGCTCTCTCAAAAAAATGAAGATGCATTGCTATAATTATCATTAATTGGCTGCTTTTTTTTAACATTTAAGGCATATAAGTTCCTATAATTTTTGGCGTGTTTTATAGGAATAAAAATAGAAGGGCATATAAGGAACACAGGTGAATCGGTATGGTTTTTAATTTGAAAAGTCTTAAGGTTGGAGTCTTTAAGTATTTCAGACTAAAACTATGAATTTATGTTTACAAGAAGGCAAGATGTTCTCTTTTAGCCCCGGTAGTAGCGGCATCCTTTGCTTTTTTTCTTTAGAAAAGCAAAGATATAGCGGATGACGGGTCCTATGATGGCATAAAAGCCTTTTTTTCTACTCCTAAAACCTATGAAAAGGAATTTAAAACTTGAACTAGTTGGTCAAGGTCTTCTTTTTGATGATTGGCCGAAATGACGATTCGGTTCAAGGTTTTTTGGTCTGAGGGATAATCAAAATGGGTGATTACGATTTTGTTTTGCAACAATATATCGTAGCTCTTGTTCCAATCTAAGTAAATGGAAGGATAGTTTGCGGTGAAATTGATTTTGGGATTGGGTTGTAAATGTTGAGCGAGATAGTTCAAATTGTTCCGTAATTTTTGAAGTTGCTGTTGTACTAAATGCCCAGTTTCTGCAATGGTTTGTACATAGGCAGGATTCATTCCAGCGGCTGCGACGAAGGTGTCGTAATTTTTGATTTCTTGAATAAAATTGGAGTCACTAGCAATTACCCCGCCTGTTAATCCAAACGCCTTGCCAAGTGAGGCGACTAAAATTTTGTGTTTGACGTTTGAATTCGTGATGCTAGAGTAAATTCCTGAGCCGTTTTTGCCAAGGATTCCGATAGAGTGGGATTCGTCTATGACCAAAGTGATTTCTTTGTGAGAGGGAATGCTATCGAGAATTTTTAGGTTTATGGGTTGGGTTTCAAATGATGGTACGGCATCTGTGAGCAGGGTAATTTTTTCTTTTTTTGTGTCTAAAATTCTAGGGTTTAATTGATTGTTTATAAATAGAGGAAGACTGTCTTTTCTTTGAATGGCAGGATGCGAATTTGGGAAATGGTAAAAAACATCTGTACTTGTGCTTAAAAAATCTATAGTTATTTTGCCTGCTAGCATTCCTGATGAAACGGTAACTACAGCATCGGCCTGAATGAATTGCGCAAGGTGAGTTTCGCCAGTGTCGTAGGCGCTCAATTGGACGTTTGCGTTTCTTGAACTTCCGTATGCGGTGCCCCAACGCTGGATATTTTTGAAGATAATTTCTTGAAATTCGGGTAAAGTTGGCAAACCAAGATAAGCCGTTCCACCAAAATAGCGGAAGGTTTCTTGGTTGATTTCGATTATACGATTAGGGAATTTATGGACTTTCATACCAATTATAAAAGTGTCACCCCAGTTCCGTTTCCGTCTGGGTAATCAATTTTGCCGTAAGTAATGGTTACTCCTGTGGCAATATCTTTATCTAATAGTAGCGCTCCGTCCATATCTACATAATCTAGCAGTGGTAATAGATGAGCAATGGCCGAGATACCTACTGTAGATTCGGTCATACAACCTACCATAGTTTTTAGCCCCAGTTTTTTGGCTTCTTCTAGCATACGTTTACCAGGAGTAAGACCGCCACATTTTACCAATTTGACATTTACGCCGTGGAAATGGTTATGGCATTTGGCAACATCGGATTCGATAATACAGCTTTCGTCAGCAATGATGGGTAAAGCGGAGTGTTTGAAAACTTCTTTATGTGCTTCCCAATTATCGGCTTTCATAGGTTGTTCCAAGAATTCGACGCCGAGTTTTTTTAAAGCTACGGAATTAGAAATCGTTTCTTCAACACCCCAACCGCAGTTTGCATCGATTCTGAAGATGGCGTCTGTGTGTTTTCGTAATTCGGTTACAATTTCGATGTCTTCTTGGGTGCCTAATTTGATTTTATAGATGGGCCAAGGGAGTTCTTTCATTTTGACGACCATTTTTTCAATAGAAGCAATGCCGATGGTATAATCTGTTAATGGATTTTTATCGGTAGTAAAATTCCAAAGTTCATATAGTTTTTTGCCTTTTTTGCGAGCATATAAATCATTATAAGCCAAGTCTAAAGCGCAAAGTGCAAACATATCGTCTTTTAAATAAGGATGTACTTTATCCCAAAATTCTTCGGGAGTTTCTGTTGTTGTGTTTTCTATCAATGAACGAATGTTTTCCAAATCCGCGCGCATCATCGGAACGGTGGTGTGGTAATAGGGATTGGAAGTTGCTTCGCCAAAACCAGAATGGCCATCACTTTGGAGTTCTACAATTAGTGAAGGTTGAAAATCGATAGATTCTCTAGAAATGGTGAAGGTGTGTTTTAGTTTGAGGTTGTATTCGCGAAGGATTAGTTGCATAACATAAATTTTTTATTGTTCTAAAAAAGGATTAGTAGCCCAACCAAAGTAAGGCTTTTACAAAACCATCTCGCCATAATTTTTCGTTGTGTTGGCCACCTTTTATGATGGTCTTTGTGTTCAAATGTTTACAGGAACAACGCTTGGTGTTGATGATGTTTTCCATTGTATTCAAGTCTTTGACCATACTGTCATCGTCACCTTCTTTATCTCCACAAAGGAAATAGTATTTTGCTTTTATCTTTTGAGTTTGTTCTGTTAATGCGATAATATCCTTTCTGTTAATCCAAAACGCAGGAGAGAAAACGCCTGCTTTGCCAAAAACTTCTGGATACTTTAGCGTAGCGTAAAAAGCAGTCAATCCACCCAAGGAGCTGCCAATTATTAGTGTGTGCGTTTTGTCGGTTTTGGTACGGTATTTTTTGTCGATGCTTGGTTTTAATGTGTTGACAATAAAATCTAGGTATTGATTTGCTTTTCCGCCGCCATATTTTTCGTGCGAATAGGGTGTGAGCTCTTCTAGTCGTTTTTCGTTACCGTGTTCAATGCCTATAACTATTACTTGTGCACTTAGACTGTCTAATTTTTCATCAATATTCCATTCGCCACTGTAGGCTGTTTTGGCATCAAATAAATTTTGAGCATCGGGCATATAAATCACGGAATATTTCTTCTTGGAAGTGCTATAGTTTTTGGGTAAGTAGAGCCAGATTTTTTTTGTCGTTTGCAACTCTGGAGATACAATACTAAAAGTACTTACTTGAGCAGAAGCAGTGGTTTCCTGTGTCCATCCTTTCGCCAGAAGAAAAAAGAAGCAAAAAAATAGGATTGTTTTTTTAGACATAATTGAATTTTGTGGATACATTTAAAAACAATAATTTAGCTAAAAATAAGAAATTGATGAATAGTTTTGAAGAAAAAAGAAGTTTACTTTTAGAAATGATAAGTTTTTCTGTGATCGATGGGAAATTACATCATCGCGAGTTTGGCTTTATCCGAATAGTAGCAAAACAACTGGGATTTACTAAAGAGCAGTATGCTGATTTGTTTCATCAAGAGTTACCTCATTTGCCCATTAAATCAGAATTTCAGCGTATTCAACAATTTTATAGATTAGCACTACTTATGCATAGTGATGGTGTTTTGCATCATAAAGAGTCGGTGGCTATTTATCAAATAGCCATTGATATGGGGTTAAATCCAGGAGCTACCAAACGAGTTTTGCAAATGATGCAGGAATCTCCTAATGCTATGATTGATGCCAAAGCATTGTTAGGAATGTTTCAAGAACAACACAATTAAGAGAGTTTCTCTTGTAATGCTTTAATTTCATCGCGGAACTTGGCAGCCTGCATAAAATCTAAATCTTTTGCGGCTTTTTCCATCGCTTTTCGTTTTTCACGAATTAATTTTTCCAATTCTGGTTTTGAAAGATAAGCCGTGTCTGGCTCTGCTGCTTTTGCAATAGTATGGCCTAATTCGTATTCCACCAGTGGATTTTTAGTAAAAGCACTGTCTATTTTTTTATCTAAAGCTTGCGGAACTTTATTGTGTTGGGTGTTGTAATTGATTTGTTTGGTACGGCGATAATTGGTTTCATCAATTGTTTTTTGCATACTCGCAGTAATTTTATCGGCATACATAATCGCTTTTCCGTTTAAGTTTCTTGCTGCACGACCAATGGTTTGGGTGAGTGAACGATGGCTTCTAAGAAACCCTTCTTTGTCGGCATCCAAAATAGCAACCAAAGACACTTCAGGCAAATCCAATCCTTCTCTCAATAAATTGACTCCAATCAATACGTCAAATAAGCCTTTTCGTAAATCTTGCATAATTTCGATACGCTCCAATGTATCTACATCTGAGTGAATATAGCGACAACGAATCGAAACTTTAGTTAAGTATTTAGCCAATTCTTCGGCCATTCTTTTGGTTAAAGTAGTAACCAAAACACGCTCATCTAACTCACAACGCACTTGTATTTCTTCGATTAAATCATCAATTTGATTCAAACTTGGACGAATTTCGATAATGGGGTCTAGTAAACCTGTTGGTCGAATGATTTGCTCTACATAAACACCATCGCATTTTTGCAATTCATAATCCGCAGGTGTTGCTGAAACATAAATGACTTGATTTTGCATTGCTTCAAATTCCTCGAATTTCAAAGGTCTGTTGTCCATTGCTGCGGGAAGTCGGAAGCCATATTCTACCAAGTTTTCTTTTCTAGAACGGTCACCACCATACATAGCTTGTACTTGCGACAAAGTCACGTGGCTTTCATCGACTACCAATAAAAAATCATTCGGGAAATAATCCAATAAACAGAAAGGTCTTGAGCCCGCTTCTCTTCCGTCAAGGTAACGAGAATAATTTTCAATTCCAGAACAATAGCCCAATTCTCGAATCATTTCTAAGTCGAAGTTGGTGCGTTCTTCAAGTCGTTTGGCTTCTAAATGTTTGCCTATTTCTTTAAAATAATCCACTTGCTTGACTAAATCTTGCTGGATTTCCCAAATGGCATTTTGTAGCACATCTGGCGAAGTCACGAACATATTGGCGGGATAAATCGTCAATTTTTCAAAGCGTTCAATGACTTGGGAGGTTTTGGTATCAAAGCTTTCTATTTCTTCGATTTCATCACCAAAAAAATGAATTCTGAAGGCATCATCGGCATAACTTGGGTAGACTTCAACCGTATCACCTTTAATTCTGAAATTTCCTGGGGTAAATTCGGCTTCGGTTCTAGAATACAAACTTTGCACTAAACTGTGTAGCAATTTAGTTCTTGAAATCATTTGGTTGACTTCGATGGCAATTACGTTCTTTTGAAATTCCACTGGATTTCCAATACCATAAATGCAAGAAACCGAAGCGACCACTATAATATCTCTTCGTCCAGACAATAAAGAAGAAGTCGTGCTCAAACGCATTTTTTCTAACTCTTCATTGATAGACAAATCTTTTTCTATAAAAACTCCCGTAACAGGCATAAACGCCTCGGGTTGGTAATAATCGTAATACGACACAAAATATTCCACCGCATTGTTTGGGAAAAACTGTTTGAATTCCGAGTACAACTGTGCGGCCAACGTTTTGTTGTGCGCCAATATCAGCGTTGGTTTTTGAACTTCTTGAATGACGTTGGCAACCGTAAATGTTTTTCCAGACCCAGTCACACCCAACAGCGTCTGAAAAGGGTCGCCCGCCACAATTCCTTGCGCTAATTTTTCTATCGCTTGAGGTTGGTCACCCGTAGGTTGGTAATCTGATACAATTTGGAATTTCATTGGTGGGCGAGCTAATAAGATTGTTGTGAAGAAATGATTCACAAAAATACAGCTAATCCTGAATTTATGAGCCTTAACAGTTGTTATTTTTAGTAACCCACACAATAGGCATTTTACCCAGCAAAGTCCCGCTATCCGCTATATCTTGCTGGGCGAACCCCGCCCAGCAAGGATGCCGCTCCTATCGGGGTTAGAGAGTTACAATTGGCTTTTTTAGCAGCATTCAAATCATAAATCATTTTTTTAAAATCAGCAATACATTGATTCTTCTATCAGAATTGCAGCTTTAAATTATTTTGTAAATTACACTCCATCAAACGCTTACTTTCAAAACTATGAATATGTATGATAATCCAGCGACGGTTGCCCATTCTTTTGACGAAAATTATCTTTCTCCTTATTTGATTCAAGCGCAATGGGCCGAATGTATTGCATTAAAAGCAGTGATTTACGAGTTAGCCAACCGTTTACAACGACCCATTAGTATTTTAGATATTGGGGTAGGGAGTGGTCGTGTCATTCAAAACCTCCACGATATTCCCGAAATATGGCAGCATGTGGCGCATTATACTGGTACTGACAATGCTGTTTTATGTTTGGACTTAGCTTCAAAAATGGTGAATACTTTAGGCATAACTGATAAAGTAACCTTGATTCAAATGGATGCCGTTCATTTACAGGAACTAACAGCCACTTTCGATTTGGTTATTTGCACTTGGTTTACGCCGGGTAATTTTTATCCCGATGATTTTGATTTTGAAAACTATCCTAAGTCCTTTCAAAAGTTAGATCTAAGTAAGAATCCTAAGTTTACGGCTATTTTTTCTCAAGCTTATAGTTTATTGGTTCCGCAAGGTGAAATTGTTTTAGGAGCTTGTTACAAAGACAACGAGGCCACTAGATTCAAACAAGAATTCAGTTATAAAAAAATGGGAATGACAGTGATTACTGCTCCTAGAGATAGTTTTACCGCCACCCTAGAACGGTTTTGGTCCCAACGTTTTACTAAAGAAAAATTAATCTCTTACTTGTCTTTTGTACCCGTTGATTGCATTTCATTTCATGATTTGGACACGTATGAATATGCCTTTCAAGTACGGGTTAAAAAGCAATAATCAATACATTTTTGTTCAAAAAAAAATTAGTCACGACCGAGCGGTTAGCGAATAGGCACGACAATAGCTTAAATTGGTACTGAATTTATTGATCTTAAGTAATTTGTGGAATAAAAAACTGTCTTGCCTGCATTAGTGTTTATTCGTGTTGTTTATGGTAAAAATTTTAAAGCGATTACGATTCAAATTTCCATTCCTTTTGTTGTTTTTCGGTCAAAAAGGTCCATGCCAAAATTCTGCTAGTTTTTTGACCTTGCGCCATGTCAATGGTTTTAATAGTGGCGGCATGTACTTTGTTTAATGTTTTGTATAAACTATTCAGATGAGATTGTTTGGACACCAAAGTAGTAAACCAAAGGCATTGCATCGGGTATTTAGCGCTTTCATAAATCATTTGGGTGATAAAGCCTAATTCGCCTCCTGGGCACCATAATTCTGCGTTTTGTCCCCCAAAGTTTAAAACAGGAGTAGTTATTCTTTTGTTTTCTAGATTGTTTACTTTTCGAACAGCGACTTTGGTAGCTTCTTCTTTGGAGTTGTGAAACGGTGGGTTACAAATCGTAAACGCAAATTTGTCCTCAGGTTCCATGATGTTTTTAAAAATAAATCGAGGTTCCGTTTGTAGTTGAAGGCTTACTGCATCGATTAGTTTTGGGTTTTTTTCGATGATTTGTTTGCAATTTTGTATGGCTTTTTCATCAATGTCTGTACCAACAAAGCTCCAACCATAAACGGCATTTCCTAAAATAGGATAAATACAATTGGCGCCCATTCCAATATCAAGTCCCTGAACGTTTTCGCCTCTTGGCACGATTCCATTATTGCTTTCAGCTAATAAATCGGCTAAATAATGCACATAATCTACACGTCCTGGAATTGGAGGACACAGGAAATCATTGGGAATGTCCCAATACTTCAAGTCGTAATACGCAATTAAAAGGGATTTATTCAAGGCTTTTACAGCTTCGGGACTACTAAAATCAAGAGTCTGAATTTGATGTTCGTTATTGCCTACAAAAGAATTGAGTTCAGGTAATACTTCAATTAAATAGTCAAAATCGTAGCCAAAACGGTGTTGATTTCTGGGATGTAAATTTTGTTTTTCGGACGGGTTTTTCGGTTTCATTTTCTGAGTTTCGAGGTAAAGATACGGATTCCTTTTTTTAAATTAATCCATGCATTCCATCAATAATAAATCGCCCTCGGCATGTTCAATGGTTACTAGGCCATCTGCAGCTACCGCATTGCTGCTTCCGGTTCTATAGCCTATGGTAAGGGTGTCGTTGGTCAAGGGATACACTAGGTTTTGGGAGTGAATTCCGGTTACTACCCCAATTGGGATTAGTGAAATCGGAGTGCGCGCCGTGTACCATTTTTGGAATTTATTGGGCAATAAAAAAATCTTTGAATGGTCGTCCAAAATCACAATTTTAATTAAATCTCGGTACCGTACAATATTGGTGAGATTGGTTATGGTGTGATCGGCACGTTTGCCAGTGGCCCAAACAATATTTACCGCAGGAATGTTTCTTTCGATGAGGTAGTCCAGTGCTTTTTCTAGATCGGTTTTGTTTTGATCGGGAGTGTGCACTATTTCTAGCGGGTACTGAGTGGTTTTGTATATTTCAGGATCAAAATCACGATCAAAATCTCCCAATAAAACATCAATTTTTACATCCAATTCCATCACTCTTACAATGGCCGAGTCGAGTACTACAACTAAAGGGGACCATTCTAATAATTGTCCTAATAATTCGGGCTGGCACGCCGCACCATTAGCAATAATTAGAGCTGGTTCTTGATCGTCGCGAACGATATGGTGTGAGGACATGTTTAGTATTTGATTTTAAATTGTAAGGAGCAAATGTACAAAAGTTATCCGTTTGAATTAATGATCAAAAAATCTGTGGTGGTAAGTGATTTGACCCAAATGATATGATAAATGAGAACTTAGATGCACTAAAAAAAAGGCATAGGTCGTTTTTGTGTCTAAAACCAAAAGCGGATAAATCTTTGTCATGTCTGCCTCTGTTAACTTGTCCAACGATTCATTAACAACAGTAATAGTGTCTTCTATTTTTTCAATCAACACATCTTTTGGAATATTTTTGGCTGAAAATTCGAGTTCCCTGTTGCGTACGAAGTTTGTTTTGCCAATTTCAGCTCCAATGTAGGTATTCAAATTACCTACGATATGCAAACAAAGATTTCCAGCCGAGTTGTTGATGTACTGATTGGAGCACCATACTGCATTTTCGTCTTGATAGGACGCTATTTCGTTTTTTAACTTTGTTAAGTCTCTAGTAAATAGTGTTTTTAGCGTTGGGATAAGCATACTGAGTTTGAAAAAGGAAGTTATTGAACCGTATAATATCTCGTATCAATTTCACTTAATGAAAAATACCCTAAAGGATAATTGGCTTTATCAGTAGTGTTAATGATGTTTCCTCGAACGGTAGCTGGGGGAGATTGAAAAGGTCCACCTCCACTATTACCAGATATATTGACTAGAATGCTCATGTAGCTATGGTAGGATTTCGATATGCCATAGTGGGTAATATTAACGATATCTCCTTTTTTAAGATCGTCAATTTGAGCAATACTAAAAAATTCATTGCCATCAAAGAATTCATCTCGATCCACATAAAGACTTGATTTTTTTTGAGACGAGGATGAAAATTTATACAAATAGTAATTGGGCGTATTGGCGGGGTCATTGTAATATGATTTTACCTCGATCTCATCTCCAGAAAAACCGCTGTCATTTTTTTGTTCAATTCTAGTAATCGCTGGCACGGGTTTAAGAGTTTCGGTCGCTGTGTAGGATTGTCCTTTGCTTAGTACCGACAGGGTGTAGGTTTCGTTTATTGCTGGGATGAAATTGGTGCAAATATATTCTCCAGTGTTTTCTTTTTCAATAAAGTTGAATACTGTATTGGAACTGTTGGTCACTTTTATGGTTGCGCCGCTTACTACAGGAATTACATTGCTGAAATAATCTGTGGTCGTAGTTAGTTTAATTACTTGGGTATTGCCAGGTGTTCCTTTTTGCCAATTGATTGACGCTTGAATCACGAGCTTTGGTGGAGCAGTTTTTAGGTTAACATCAATAACATCCTCACAACTTATGGATAAGATAGAGACTATAAATAGGAATAAAAAAGTGAATTTTTGCATGATGCTTAAAATTTAAAATTATAACTAACCGCAGGAACCATTCCGAAAATTGACGTTCGTACAGCTTCATTTAGGCCAGTGTCAATGTTTTGTCTAAAATTGATCGAGGCGGCGTTTCTTCGATTGTACAAGTTGTAAATACTAAAAACCCATTCGGTTTTGTAATTGCGATTGTTGTTTTTTCTTGGGGTCAAAGTCGCGGCAATGTCTAAATGATGATAAGCAGGTAAACGATTCGCATTTCGCAATCCGTAGCTTGGCACAATAATGTCTTCGTACTCATACTGCCCTTCAGGATAGGTAACAGGTTGTCCACTTTGTAAAGAAAAATTAGCACCAAACGTCCATTTATCATTTAAGGCGTACGAACTAGTGATGGCTAAATTATGTAATTTGTCGTACACCGAATTATACCATTGGCCATTATTGATCCCGGTTTCAAGTGCATTTCTACCAGGCGTTTGTTGCTCGGATTTGGATAAGGTATACGAAATCCAACCGTTTAGTTTTCCTTCGTTTTTCTTTAAAAGAATTTCAAGACCGTAAGCGCGCATTTGACCATTTAACACCACTTGTTCCAATGCTTTGTTGGCAATCAATTCTGCTCCGTCAATGTAATCGATACGGTTTTTTATTTTTTTGAAATAGGTTTCCACTTCTAACGAATACATGCCTTCTTTAAAGTTTTTGAAATAACCCAAAGCCACCTGATCCGCCAATTGTGGCTTGATAAAATTGTCACTCGGCGTCCAAACATCTAATGGAGTAGGTGAGGAAGTATTCGAAACCAATTGTAAATATTGTACCATGCGATTATAGCTGGCTTTGATCGATTGGTTTTCGTTCAATTGATAGGAGGCTGAAAAGCGGGGTTCAAAATTGTCAAAACTTTGAATCACATCGTTTCGTCCGTAAAATTTAGTGTCAATTGGCGTTCCTTTTTCATACAATTGAAGATCGTTGTTGAATACCACTGGATTATTGTTTGCATAAATATTGACAGTGGATTGCCCTAAACGATAAAACAAACTATAGCGTAAACCATAGGATAGACTGAAGTTTTTGGTCACATCATGATCAGCACTGATGTAGATAGCGGGTTCCAAAGCATATTTTTTGTCCAATTGATCTCTATTAATCCCTGACTCCTCGCTTGAAGGAATAATGGTACCGGGATTGAAGTCATAATAAATAGCATTCAAACCATAATTGAGTTTGAAAGAGTCTGAAACGTAATTTTTAAAATCGTATTTTATGTTGTAATTCTTAATGCCTGAGTCCCATTTGAATCCTACAAAATCCAATTGTAAACCATAATAATAATCGCTATAAATCAAGGAAAGATTGGAGAATAGTTTGTCTGAATACAAATGATTCCATCGTAAGTTCAACGTTGAATTCCCATAAGTATTGGTAAGTTGTTGACTTAAACTGAAAACATCTCTTCCAAAATATCCTGAAAAATAAAGGTTGTCATTTTCGGTAAGTTTATAGCTTAATTTAGCATTTAAGTCATAAAAATAGGCTGAATTGTCTTTTTGCTCTGGTGATAATTTCAAAAATAAATGAGCGTAGGATCCACGTCCTCCAATTAAAAACGATCCTTTGTCTTTTACCAACGGCCCCTCGGCTAATAAACGACTAGTAATAAGACCGATGCCTCCGTTCATATGAAATTTTTTGCTACTTCCATCCTTTTGATAAATATCCAAAACCGAAGAAGCTCTTCCTCCAAAACGGGAGGGAATACCTCCTTTGTATAGTTTTAAATCTTTAATAGCATCGGGATTGAATACCGAGAAAAATCCAAAAACATGTGAGGAATTGAAGATAGTGGCTTCATCTAATAAAATTAAATTCTGATCGGCTCCACCTCCTCGAACGTTGAAACCTGACGCGCCTTCACCAGCATTGGTTACGCCCGGAAGTAATAAAATTGATTTTAAAACATCGGCTTCGCCCAATACTACCGGCATTTTTTTAATAGTAGCCATCGAGAGTTTGTTGACGCTCATCTCAGGTTTTTTGATGTCGGTTTTGGTACGGTTGTCGGTGATGATCACTTCATTCAATTGATTGTTTTGATTGGAAAGCTGCCAATTGGAACGAGTATTTTGAGAAAAATCGATCGTTTCATTTACAGTTTGATATCCTAAGTACGAAATTTGAACTTGGTGTTTTCCTTTTGGAATCGTAATGGAATAAAAGCCATATTCGTTGGTAGTTACGCCTGTTTTTAATTCAGGGAAAACTATATTGACACCAATTAATGTCTCATTACTGTTTTGGTCAGTAATGGTTCCGCTTAGCGTGAATCTTTCTTTAGGTAAAGGAATGTTGCTTTTTTCTTGTGCCAAAAAATTTTGGTAAAACAACATACATAGTATAACATAAACGGTTATGTAGTAATTTTTCATAGGTTAATTTTAGAACTACAAAGTAGACGATTTTTTAAGTTATTTGTTACTGTACAAATGTTAATGATTGGTTAACAAAAAAAAAGAGAATTGTTTCCTGTCGGCTTCTTTACTAGTATATTGGTCTTATGTTAGGGTTAAATTGAAGTAGTTTAGTTATGCAAAATAAACACTTTGTCTTTATATTATAAGTACAGAATTAGGAAAAGGTTAACAAATAGTGTGCAGATTAATATTTCATGTTGTTTGTTTTACAAGTATGTTTTTAAGTTTTGAAAGGATAGGTAGAAAATGATTTGGGATCTTTTGGATAGAAAATCTTAATGTCAGAAGAAGTTATTTACCTTTGAAATAGCATATAAATTTTTAGCTTATGACAACACTTCTTCAAAAAAACATCGCAGCGCATATTTCACTTTCAGATACGGAAATGGAAGCTTTCTGCAATTTATTTGAACACAAAACGATCAAGAAAAAAAGTTTTTTGTTGCGAGAAGGAGAAATTTGCAAGTTTGAAGGTTTTGTAACAAAAGGCCTTTTTAGGGTTTATCACATTGATAAAAATGGTTTTGAGCAAATACTCTATTTTGCTATAGAAGATTGGTGGATTACAGATATTGATAGTTTTACTAATGAAATACCTTCTCAACTTTTTATAGAAGCACTTGAGGATAGTGAGGTACTTTTAATTTCAAAAAAAAACAAGGATTTTGCCTATGAAAATTTGCCGAAAATAGAAAAGCTATATAGGATAATGACTCAAAAAACGCATGTTGCACTCCAACGCAGAATGATTGATAGTATGAGTAAAACAGCAGGGTCTCGTTATGTAGATTTCGTTAAGAAATATCCACAACTTTTGCAACGCCTGTCTAATGTTCAAGTGGCTGCCTATTTGGGTATTACCAATGTTTTTTTGAGTAATATTAGAAAGAAAATTAGTTCGAAATAATAAAGATTCTTTTTTCATTTATTAAACTAGTTTAATGTTTTGATAGTGCTTTCTATTTCATCTTTGCGGTATTAATTTAAATAATGCAAATAATGAAATCACAGATTATTTCAACAGTTTTTTTAACCATTTTAACTTTATTAACTATGGAATCACAAGCACAAACTTTCAAAACAATTGAAAACAAAGATTTAAAACTTGAAGTTTACAACTCATCCGAAAACAGTTTTGGTGTAGCATCTGTAATTGTATCTGGAAAAAAAGATGCGGTTTTAATTGACACCCAATTTACATTGGCGGATGCCGAAAAAGTAGCACAAGAAATAAAAAAATCTGGCAAAAAATTAACCACCATTTTTGTTTCTCACGGCGATCCAGATTTTTACTTTGGTCTAGAAGTATTCAAAAAATATTTCCCAGAAGTTACAGCCTATGCAACACCTGCAACCATTGAACATATTAAAGCAACAGCTCAAAAAAAAATAGACGTTTGGGGCGAAAGAGTGGGTAAAAACATTACTTCAAATGTTATTTTACCTCAGGTTTTAAAAGGAATCAGCATTGAATTAGAAGGTCATCAATTAGAAATTATTGGCTTGCAAGAATTTCCTTCTAAAACTTTTGTTTGGATTCCTTCTATCAAAGCAATTGTTGGCGGAATAAATGTTTTTGGAACCACTTTTCATCTTTGGATGGCAGATGCACAAACTACAGAAGCTCGCAAAAACTGGATTTCAGTTTTAGATAAAATTACAGCTTTGAATCCTGAAATTGTAATTCC
Source organism: Flavobacterium sp. LM5 (assembly GCF_002017945.1). Taxonomy (NCBI): domain Bacteria; kingdom Pseudomonadati; phylum Bacteroidota; class Flavobacteriia; order Flavobacteriales; family Flavobacteriaceae; genus Flavobacterium; species Flavobacterium sp. LM5. The sequence goes on from NZ_MUFX01000001.1 coordinate 1,380,650, forward strand.
TGCTCACGCCAATTCAAATTCTCCATTTGATGTAACTGCCGTAAGTTTCACGAAAACGTACATACAATTCTATGAAGAAGCTTTAAAAACCAATACAACATCCGAAGCTTTAATTACAGCTTTGAAAACAAAATATCCAACACTAACTTTTGATACTGCCTTGATGATAGGAGCAAAAGTAAATACAGGAGAAATGAAATGGTAAAATCAATTCTATGCAGCTTGGCTTTGCTTTTGGCATTGTCAAGCTGTTCTTTAAATAAAAAAGCAATGACAAATCTTGATATTATAAAAAGCACCTACGAAGGCAAAACTTCGGAAGAAAACGGTAAAAATTTGGCTAAATATGTAGCCGATAATATCAGTTGGACCGAAGCCAAAGGTTTTCCGTATGCAGGAACTTATATTGGTTTAGAAAATGTAATCAAAAACGTTTTTAGCCGATTAGGAAGCGAGTGGATTGATTATAAATTTACTCCAGATGATTATGTTGCTAGCGATGATATAGTAGTAGCTTACGGAACTTACACAGGAACCTATAAAATTACAGGCAAATCATTCACCGCAAGAGTGGCTCATGTTTGGAAATTAAACGATAGTAAAATCATCAGTTTTGAGCAGTTTGTAGATAGCCAGCCAGTGAATGATACTATGAAATAATTAGTATAAAAATTTTCGAACTCAACATCTTTCAAAAAAAAGACAACCGTTTCCAGTTGTCTTTCATAATCAATGTGTTTTAATTTGTTAAGCTAGTTTTGCCAAAATCGTATTGAAAGTGGTACTTGGTCGCATGGCTTTACTCGTTAATTCTGGATTCGGTTGGTAGTAACCACCGATAGTTTGCGGTTTTCCTTGAGCACCAATTAGTTCACTGTTGATTTGTGCTTCGTTAGCAATAAATTCAGTCGCAATAGGCGAGAAAATTGCTTTTAAATCAGCATCTTTATCTTGAGCGGCTAAAGCTTCTGCCCAGTACATCGCCAAGTAGAAATGGGAACCTCTATTGTCAATTCCGCCTACTTTTCTTGAAGGAGATTTGTCATTTGCTAAGAATTTTTCTGTAGCTACATCCAAGGCTTCTGCTAAAACAATCGCTTTTGCATTGTTTAAAGTTTGTCCTAAATGTTCTAATGAAGCGCCCAAAGCCAAAAATTCACCAAGGGAATCCCAACGTAAGTAGCCTTCTTCGATAAATTGCTCTACGTGTTTTGGAGCAGAACCTCCAGCGCCAGTTTCAAATAAACCACCACCATTCATTAAGGGAACGATAGAAAGCATTTTGGCAGAAGTTCCAACTTCTAAGATTGGGAATAAATCGGTTAAGTAATCACGCAATACGTTTCCAGTTACTGAAATGGTATCTAATCCTTTGATGATGCGCTCTAAGGTGAAATTAGTCGCTTCGATAGGGCTTAAAATACGAATGTCTAATCCTGTTGTATCGTAATCTTTTAAATATTTTTCAACTTTTATAATCAATTGGCTGTCATGCGCTCTGTTGTTATCCAACCAGAAAACCGCTGGGGTAGCTGATAGACGTGCTCTGTTTACTGCTAGTTTTACCCAGTCTTGAATTGGAGCGTCTTTGGCTTGACACATTCTGAAAATATCATTTTTAGCTACTTTTTGTTCCATCAATACAGTGCCTTCAGTGTTTACGACACGAACCACTCCTTCTCCTTGAATTTGGAAGGTTTTATCGTGTGAACCATATTCTTCTGCTTTTTGAGCCATTAATCCCACATTAGGTACACTTCCCATTGTAGTCGGTACAAAAGCACCGTGTTTTTTACAAAAATCAATGGTTGCAGTATAAACACCAGCATAACAACGGTCTGGAATGATAGCTACAGTATCTTGTGACTTTCCTTCTTTATTCCACATTTGACCAGAAGTACGAATCATTGCAGGCATAGAAGCGTCTACAATTACATCTGATGGTACGTGAAGGTTAGTGATTCCTTTATCAGAATTCACCATGGCCAAAGCAGGTCCATTAGCAATAGCAGCATCAATAGCTGCTTCTACTTCTGCTTGTTGAGGATGTCCGGCTATTTTAGCGTAAACATCTCCTAAGCCGTTGCGAGTATCAATATTTAATTCATTGAATAACGTTGCATATTTTTCAAAAACAGCGGCAAAATAGACTTCAACGATAGCTCCAAAAATGATAGGGTCAGACACCTTCATCATAGTAGCTTTTAGGTGAACAGATAATAAGATATTTTGTGCTTTTGCTTCTTCAATCGTTTTGGCTACAAAGCTTTTTAAGGCTGCGATATTCATTACAGAACTGTCGATGATTTCGCCTGCTTTCAACGGTGTACTTGCTTTAAGAACTGTTGTGGTTCCGTCTGCACCTACGAATTCAATTTTCACATCAGTACCTTCGCTAACGGTAACAGATTGCTCGCTTCCGTAAAAGTCACCTTGTTCCATTGAAGCCACGTGTGTTTTAGACTCAGAAGACCAAACTCCCATAGCATGTGGATTGGCTTTGGCGTAATTCTTAACAGCTTTTGGTGCTCTACGATCAGAGTTCCCTTCACGCAAAACAGGATTCACAGCAGAACCTAATACTTTTGCGTATTTTGCTTTATTGTTTTTCTCTTCTTCAGTTTGTGGGTCTTCTGGAAAATCAGGTACGGCATAACCGTGTGCTTGTAATTCTGCAATAGCTGTTTTTAATTGAGGGACTGAGGCAGAAACGTTGGGAAGTTTGATGATATTCGCTTCGGGAGTGGTGGCCAATTTGCCTAATTCTAACAAGGCATCACTTGTCTTTTGATCTTCTTTTAAAAATTCAGGAAAATTAGCTAAAATTCTTCCCGCTAATGAGATATCTCTTGTTTCAATTTCTATATCTGATGTGGCTGTAAAAGCTTGAACAATTGGTAAAAATGAATATGTAGCCAATAATGGGGCTTCATCGGTAAGCGTGTAAAAAATTTTTGATTTTTGTGTCATTTTATTGTTTTTTTTAATCGAAATCACTTCAGTAATTGTCTTAGTTTGTGAATAAAGCAAAAAATAAGGCGAACAAATATATGTAAATCGGTTTTAAAAACTCTTTGATTTTAATAGAAAAATTTAATATTTAAAGTGGTTGTTGTGATATTACGAAATCGATATTTTTAAGGGGGTTAAAATTGTAAAATGATATTTATTTTTGAATTATACCTACAAAAAAAGCCTCGATAATTCGAGGCTTTTATATTTGAAAGAAAAAAGATTATCTTCTTTTGTCTTTGATTTTTGCTTTCTTACCAGTAAGTTCTCTAAAGTAGAAAATTCTAGCTCTACGAACTGCACCTTTTTTGTTGATTTCAACTTTTTGTAAAGCAGGTAAGTTAACTGGGAAGATACGCTCTACTCCAATAGCTCCTGACATTTTACGAATAGTAAAAGTTTCAGTGTTTCCTGAACCTCTTCTTTGAATCACTACTCCTTTAAAAAACTGAGTTCTTGTTTTTTCACCCTCTTTAATTTCGTAGTACACAGTGATAGTATCTCCAGCTCCGAATTCAGGGAATTCTTTTCTTGTAACAAACTCGTCTTGAACGAATTTCAATAAATCTGCCATGATAAATGTTTAATTATGGTTTAAAATAGAGCAACATTCACGGTTCTCGCCAGAGGTTGGTCCAATGTGGGTGCAAAAGTAAAAAATAATTATGAATTATGAATGGTTAAAAAATATTTTTTTGCACTACTTATTTGAAAATAGCTAAGTCTTGGTTTTCTGCGCTTTACATAATTATAGTTATTTGCGAGGTTGTTGTTGTGTTACACAATGAACCATGCCTCCATTAGCATACAAATTGCGTACATCAATCCCTACGACTTTTCGGTTTGGATAAAGGGTTTGAATGGTGGCATTTGCAAATGCATCATTAGGATCGTTATAGTTTGGAACTAAAACCACAGAATTTGCTATGTAATAATTCACATAAGAGCCTTTATATTTTAATTTTTTCCCTGTTGCTGTAACTACGTCATTTTTTGTTAATGGGAGTTTAAGAAAAGTATAGTTTTTGCCATTTTTAGAGACAGCCTTGTAGAGTGTTTGAATGTCTTTTTCTGGAACTTCCCAATACAATAAGTCATCCACAGCCATAGTTACAATTGTGGATTTGTTTCCAAATCGTGCAAAACCATCAATGTGCATGTCAGTAATATCTTTACCAGCTTTTCCATCTAACCATATGAAGTTAGTCACACCAAGATATTTTGTAAAAATGACTTCAGCTTGTGATTGCGACATTCCGGGGTTTCTATTGGAGTTTAATATAGCACTTTTGGTAGCCATTAAGGTACCTTGCCCGTCAATTTCAACCGCACCACCTTCGTTTATCATCACCGAATTTAAATCTATCATTTGTAATTGCTGGTCTTTTGCTATTCGATTGGGTATAATGTTACAATTATTATAGTCAGTTTTTTTACCCCAACCATTAAAACCCCAATCTTGAATTACAAGTTCTTTGTTGTTGTTTCTTACATAAATAGGTCCATTATCTCGTACCCATACATCGTCCGTTTTTTGAATTGTAAAGTCTATGTTTGCTACTGAAACCCCTGCTTTTTCAAGCAAAAAAAGTATTCTTGATTTTTCATTAGCGTCATATGCAATGATGTGAACTTTCTCGCTTTTTATTAATGATTTTGTCATAGTTATCCAGGTATCATCGAGTTCATTTCTATATTCTATTCCATACTGGTATTGATGGGGCCATTGCAGCCAAGTGCCTTCATGAGGTTCAGATTCTTCGGGCATAGTGTATAGGATTTCCGTTGATATTGGTTCTTCTGATGTTGTTAATTCCGAATCCTCTTGACAAGAAAGGAAAAGTGGAGATAATATAACAATGGTAAATAGTTTTTTCATAATAATTAGTTTGAATATTTAAATTATAAAATGCCTTGTTTACTAGTACTTAGACAAGGCAAATCTATTCACGATAGCTTGATTATTTGTTGTCCAAAATTGACATTCTATAAAAGAGGAATAAAAAGAGCTGTTAAGTACTCATTTTCATGGGTACAGTTTGACTCATTTTTGAGGTATTGTTCGATTACAGGCGTATGAGAGCATTCTTGTTTGCTTTCTAAAATCCATGACCCAAAAATTTGTTGATAGGTGTTTTCTAAATCTTGATAGGAGCCTTGGTGTATAAACTTAGCATAATTCCCACCAAAAATAGATTTTGAGGGTAGGTTCGTTAGAATTGAATTTGTTTCTAGGCAAGCATCATAAGTACATTTTGATTTTTCTGTGATAACCACATCATCGGCAATTAATCCATAAAATTGTGTGCTAACCTCCGAAAAGTCATTTTTTAAAATCGTTTTCCAAAGTTGCTCAATTTCGGGATTAATGTAAGAAGTTTTGCAACTTAAGTAGTAGACTGTTTTTTTAGGGATGTAAAGAATTTCAGGAGCTGTAATTGATAGTATTGAGTTTTGTACCTCGGTGTCATTTAGCAGAAGTTCTTTTTGATTTCGAGCTTGTGAAGGAGAGCAATTAAAGTGTTTTTTGAATGTTTTAGAAAACGATTGTACATCAGAAAAACCTATTTCTAAAGCTATATCTGAAATTTTAGCATTAGAATAGACTATTTTTTTATATCCATTTTCAACTTTTAATCTAGTTTGATATGCACCAATGGTTTCCTTGAAAAGCGAAAAAAAGATACGCTGTAAATTTCTATAGGAATAACAAGAAACCATTTCTAAAGATTTTATCGAGATAGTTTTGTTGTAATTTTTCTCAATATAATGCCTTGCGTTGTAAATGCGTTTTTGGTAGTCCATTAGTACAAGTGGTGCGTCTTTTTTAATTGTCCTCCAACAAATCCGGTCTTCTGTTTTTGGTGTGCTCATAAGCCATGTCTTCTCTCCATTTGTCAATTTTTGCAAAATGGCCACTCAATAAAACATCAGGGACTTTCCAGCCTTTGTAATCGGCAGGTCGAGTGTAAATCGGACCCGACAATAATCCGTCTTGAAAACTATCGGTCAAAGCCGAGGTTTCATCACTCAAAACCCCTGGAATCAATCGAATCAAGGCATCACACAAAACCAAAGCACCCAATTCACCTCCCGATAGCACATAATCGCCAATAGAAATTTCTTTGGTAATAAAATGGTCTCTCACTCGCTGATCGACACCTTTATAATGCCCACACAAAATGATAATGTTTTCATACATCGACATCGTATTGGCCATTTTTTGGTTCAGCGTGTCTCCGTCGGGTGACATATAAATAATCTCGTCGTAGGTTCTCTCGCTCTTCAAATGCGTGATACAAGCATCAATCGGTTGTACCGTCATCACCATACCCGCGCCTCCGCCAAAAGGATAATCGTCTACACTTTTTTGTTTGTTGGTCGTATAGTCTCTCAAGTTGTGAAAATGCACTTCCACCAACCCCTTGTCGATAGCACGTTTCATAATCGAAGCTTCAAAAGGACTTCTCAATAATTCAGGCAAAACGGTAATAATATCAATTCTCATTGTAGTATTTTATATCGTGCAAAGGTACAAATTAAATGATAGGACACGAATCAAGTGATACATCCGTATAGTTATTTGGGCGTGACCCCGAGACACACGACTTTGCACAACCAAAAGTCCCTGCTCCTCGGGGTCGGGCTATCCGCTATATCTCTTGGGGCGAACCCCGCCCCAAGAGGATGCCGCTGCTATCCCTCACGCAATCCCTGCAAATCAAGACACTTTTCAGTTACACCCCAAACTGTCTCAAATGATGGTCCAAGTGTCTCCACATCAGTTTGTCCCAATCCTCAAAACTCATCTTTCCCCAAAACGGATGATGCATGACCGTAATTACCGAAGTTCCTTTGGCAAATTCTTGAACACAAGCTATAAGTTGTGCTTGGCTTTTTTCAAAATCAGAATGGGCAGTGATACGGAATTCTTTTGCCGTGGGACTATTTTTTCCAAAGTCACTGTTAAAGGCTTTGTTTTTTAATAACCGTCCCAACAAACGCATAGGAAAACTAATTGTTAAATCTTGTTTTCCAAAAGCTACATTTATAGCAGCAATACAGTGTTCACACATTTGGTCCACGCTCATTTTGCCCCAAAGTGGAGTAGAGGAGGTGTTTAATTTCTGAATCCTATTGATTAACTGAGTGTTGTCTGAAGTGTCGTAAATAGAAGCCATAATGTATTCATTTTTAGATAGTATCAAAAGTAATGCTTTCGCTCAAAATTTTATATTGTTTTACAGTTATCAAATTGCTTTTCCGAGTAGTTTTATGAGGTATGACAGCTTTAAAGGCTGATTTTAAATGAGCTATAATTAAAAAATAGAATAGTCAGCAAAATTTAATGTAGGAAAAATATAACTATTTGTGTAGATTTGCAATTGAATAGAGTAAAATCTTTCAAAACCTACCTAGACATTACGAATTAAATAACTAAATTAATGGGAACCCCAAACCTACTATTAGTTGATGACCATCCTATAACCATTGATGGTTACATTACCATTCTTTTTAATCACGATGCTGCTATTGATTTTACTACAGCTAATTCCTGTCAAGAAGCCTATCTGAAAATCACAGAACGTTATGTGTCGCAAAAAGCTTTTGATGCGGCTTTCTTGGATATTAGTTTGCCTCCCTATACTGCCAAGCAAATAAATACAGGTTTAGATTTGGCAAAATTGATCCGAAACCATTTTCCTTTATGCAAAATTATTCTATTAACCATGCATAGTGAATCTGTGATAGTCAATAATGCTATACAGGAGATTAATCCAGAAGGATTTGTCTTGAAAAATGACATTGACTCCCATTCTTTTAAAGAAGCCTACCAAGTTATTATGAATGGAGAAACGTTTTACACTGCAACTATCCAGAAAGTAAGAAACGAATTCCTTGCCGAAATATTCGATTTGGATGCTATTGATTATCAAATTTTGGCACTATTGGCACAAAAAGTAAAAACCAAAGACATGCCAATGCATCTCAATCTTTCTTTAAGTGCTATAGAGAAAAGAAAAGTACATATTAAAAACGTACTCCTAAAGGATAAGGGAGGAAGCAAAGAAATAGTAGCAGCCGCGAAAAGAATAGGCTTGCTCTAAATTTTTAACTTAAAACCGTATTTTTTTAACCAAAAACCGTAAAATCATCTAAAACAGATTCTATAGTTTTGAAAAGTCTTACAAATCAAAGTTAAGTGCACGTAACCTAGGGTTTGTTAGAAAATATTTATTAGTAACTCTAAAATTAATATTTTTATGAAAAAAATTATTTTTGGCTTTTTTGCTACTGCAATGCTATCAGCAACTAGTTTTGCAAACACTCCTACTTTAGAAAATGAATTTGAAGTAAAAAGTGAGAATCAAAAAGAATGTGAAAATCAAGAAACTGAAATTGATGAAGCTTTCTGTACAATTACATGTTCAGTTGATACAGGTGATGGTATTACCATATCAGCAACTGCTGGCAATTGGTTTATGTCATGCGAAAAAGCTACAGCTAGATGTTATGGCAAATTATTAGAAGCTCTATAAATTGCATTTTGAGAGGCTGTCCGAAAACTAAAGGATAGCCTCTTTTTATGGTGAAATATTCTTATGAATATTGAAAACAATCTTCATTTAATCGATTCTAAGAAAGATAGCTCGACTTTTCGGGCAGTCTCTATTAATTATAAATTATTTAAAACATGAATTATTTAAAATATCTAATATTGTTTTTTTTGTTAGAAAATATGAATGCTCAAAAAGTAGAAATTGACTTTGTTTCAATAATAAATACTAATAATGTAATTTCTTCATCAAAAACTGACTACAAACTAATCTTAAATGACAGTACGTCATACTATTTCAATACTTTGAAGGATGAAAGTCAATATAGATATGTAAAAAATGCTTTTGAAAAAAAACAAGTTGACGACGTTACTGAAATTAAATTAAGTGATAACCATATTGCAACAATTAAAGATGATTTTTTTTATAAAAACTTCATAAAAGACACACTTATTTACAATGAGATTATATCAACAAAAAAAGTATTCGTGGGTGAAAAAAGTAATTTATTCGAATGGCAGATTAAACCAATCTCAGATACCTTAGTTTTTGGGTTTAAATGCCAAAAAGCGACAACAAAGTTTAGAGGAAGAACTTATGAAGCTACTTTTTCATCAGAAATAGCTCCTAATGGAGGCCCTTGGAAATTTGATGGACTGCCAGGTATCATTATTAGCATTAAAAGTTTAGATAATTATTTTGCAATATATCCAGTTAAAATAGTGTTAAATAAAAAACAATCTAAACTATATGAAAACATTTATAAAGATAAAAAAGTTATTAGTTGGAATGAGTATAGAAAGATGTTTAGAGAAAACATGGAAAGAAGATTGAAAATACTTAGGTCAAAATCCGAAACTGGAGAAGGAGGCAGTATAAAAATAACAGATAAAATTGAAGACTTAGAAATACCGGAAATGAAATTTTAATGAAAAAGATTTTAATTTACTTTTTTATACTCCTTCCATTATTATCTTTTGCACAAACAATAAAAGGAAGTATAAAAGATAGCAATGGTAATTCCATCCCATATGCAAACATATTAATAAAAGAAAACGAAAACACATCAAGTATAGTTGAGTTTACATATGCTCGAAATGGAAAATTTACTATAAATCTTAAAAAAAAATATCAAACAATTTTAGTTGAAGTTACATCTCAAGAATACAATAACGAAACATTTATAATTCAAAAACCAGATGTAAAGGAAATATATGAGATAGATTATGTTTTACAAAAACAAAAAGTTACCGAACTTAAAGAAGTTGTCGTAGTTTCTGAAAAAAAATCATATACAATTAAAGAAGACACTTTGACTTATAATATTGAAAAGTATAAAGACCCGACAGATAAAAAAGTACAAGATGTTTTAAAAAGATTACCCGGCATAGAGGTCAACGAAAAGTCAGGAGAAATAAAGTACAAAGGGAAATCAGTTGAAACAGTTACACTTGATGGCGACAACTTGTTTGGTTACAACTATAGTCTAGGTACAAAAAATATAAATATCGATATGCTTGAACAAGTTCAAGCTATCGATAATTATTCTGAAAATCCATTGCTAAAAGGAATTGAAGGAGGCGAAAAGGTGTCTTTAAATTTAAAACTTAAAAAAGGTAAAACAGACTATTCAGGTAATATTGATTTTGGTCTAGGAATAAACAACGATTTAAATTTATTGAATAATTCAAATGCTAATATATTGGGCATTTCTAAAAACTATAAATCTTTTGGTATTATTAGCTATAATAATATTGGTGTAAACCACTCACCTTTTGACTATTTTTCATCCAATAAAAGTATTGAACAGCAAAAAGAGAAAGATGCATCAACACACAAAATAATTCCCGAAGTTTTGTTCAATAATGGAATTGATGATGATAGAGCCAACATCAATAATATGTTTTTTTCAAACTACAACAACATCTTTAAAGTAAACAATCGCTTTTCTGTAAAAACCAATTTATATTACATAAACGACAACATAAAATTAAATCAATTAAATACTACTGAGAATAAAATTGAAAACCAAACATTTATTACAAGTGATGATTTTAACACAAAAAAAAAACCACAATTTTACAGAGGTGATATTGAACTAAAGTACAACACTTCAAAAAATTCATTACTAGAGTATAAAACAAAATTTAGTTATGAAAACATAAAATCTTATTCTTCAGTCACTGCAAACGAAATAAATTCTTTTAAATCAAATCTAAAATCAGAAAGTATATTCTTTAATCAAAAAATTCTTTACACCAATAAACTCAATGACAGCAAAGCATTACAAATACAAGTTAGCCACGCATACAACAACATTCCTCAATACCTTCAAATCAACAATAAAATCAATTCATTTACTGAAGAACAAACTAGTAGTTTCAAAAAGAATTTCTTAGACGCCATAGTAATTTTATTAGGTAATAAATCAAAAAACAAGTATTCATTTTCAACTGGAGCAACCTATGAAAACACCACCTATAACTCTATTAATAATCTAAATCCGACAGAAATAAAATTTAACGTTCCAAACTATTTCAAGAAATCTATATATGCTTTTGGTTCTACAAACTATAATTTAAAAAATTGGTCAATAATTCCATCTTTTTCGCTTAAATATTTAAACCAAGAAATAGATGAAAATCAAAGTTTAAATAATAAATCAAAATCAGATGTATTGTTTGAACCATCATTTAGTATCCGATATAAAATTAATAATAAATCGTTTATTTCATCAAAAGCAAGTTTAACACAAACTCCATTTTCAGAAGAATATATTTTTAGAAATCCAATAACCACTAATAATAGAATAAAAATAACCAATACACCAACTTTAGAAATATTAAAAGCAGAAGTTTATAATTTAAATTATTATAACAATAATATGTTTAAACAATTTTTTATTAGCATTGGTATAAGTTATCAAAAAAACAATGGAAACTATTTTTCAAATTTTATAATCAATGAAAATGAAACCATTTTAAATAACTTCTACCTTGATGAAAAAAATGATAATTTAAACTTAAATCTATCCACTGAAAAATTTATTAGTAAGCTATCCACAACTTTTAAATTAACGTCTACAGTATCAAAATCGAACTATAAAAATATAGTTAATACTTCTGAACTAAGGAATAATAGGAGCAACAACATATCAAATGAACTTACTATCAAAACTGCTTTTAACACTAAAATCAATTTTGAAAATCAATCAAACTATATTTATTCACAAAATAATTCCGAAAAAACAGGAACAATAAACAATATGACGTTTACAAATTCATTAAAAATAAAATACAAACATTCTTCATCTGTTTTTTCTGTAATTACAGGAGATTACTATATACCAAATACAGAAAACAGTAATAATGATTATTTATTTCTTGACTTTAGTGTTATTTATAAACCTAAAGACAAAAAATACGAATTTAATATAATCGGAAAAAACTTGTTGAATAATTCTATATTTTCGCAAATACAAACTTCTGATTTTTCGAAAAGTACACTTCAAAACAACCTTATTTCAAGATATATTTTTGTAAATTTCACCTATAATCTTTAAGTAGATTCTAGATTTGCTTCTTTACTGTAGAGTAAAACTATGATTTAAAAATCACAAATAAACAAATTCAATTCTTAAGTAGATTCTTAATACAGCAATAGAATAATTGAACTAATAATAAAAGGGAAAAACAGAAAACTGGTATACTCATAGTATGGAAAGAAAAAATGTATCATAAAACCTCCGTTTCGAAATATGGCTCATTTAGGCTTAATTTAAAGATGATTTTATACTTGGGACATTAATCATTAAAAATAAATCTTTGCTTCCTTAATCCACCACATCGCCAAGTGACCTAACCAATGATTTCAACTTCTTTTAAGAAAGGATGCTGAGTTTTAAAAATTCAAAATGAGACCTGCTTAAGTTTAACCAAGCGGTTAGGTTATTAATTGTAAATCTTTATACTATTATTGGTTTCTCAATAAAACGATCTTTTGCCTGCGATACTGTTTTTTTTAGTACTTTTAAAACCTAATAATTTGTAAATTTTTCAATATGAATTCTTTTTCAAAAATAGCTAGCGCAGGCTGTCTTTTGTTGTTCAGTACGCTGCTAGTAGAGAACGTTAATGCCCAAAATACTACTGCTCCTATGAATAATCCTCTTTTACAACGCAGTACTTTACAGTACCAAACGCCACCTTTTGATAAAATTAAAGATGAACATTTTAAGCCAGCTTTTGACTATGGTTTAAGAGTACACGATGAGGAAATCGAGAAAATCACGAATAATACGGCAAAGCCGACATTCGAGAATACTGTTTTGGCGTTAGAAACTTGTGGCGTAGATTTAAGTAGAGCAGCTGGAGTTTTTTATAATCTTTCAGGTTCTAATACTAATCCAACACTTCAGGCGATTGAAGCAGAATATGCACCAATTTTTTCAGCGCATAACGACAAAATTTACTTGAACAGTAAATTGTATAACCGAATCAAAAGCATTCCATTGTCGAGTTTAAAAGGAGAAGATAAAAAACTAACCGAATACTACTTGCAACAATTCGAATTAGCAGGAGCTAATCTTTCGGAGGCCGATAAAGATAAAATGAAAAAAATCAACGAAGAGTTGGCTACGTTAAGCACCTTGTTTAATAATAAATTGTTAATTGCTCGTAAAAACGCAGCCGTATTTTTTGACTCAGCTTCAGATTTGGCAGGTTTAACGCCTGATGAAATTGCAGCTGCGAAAGCCAATGCTACAGCAGCAGGACAAGATGGGAAATACATGATTGCGATTATCAATACCACACAGCAACCTGTTTTGATGAGTTTGACTAATCGTGCGTCTAGAGAGAAGGTTTTCAAAGCTTCTTGGTATCGTGCAGAAAAAGGAGATGAAGGTGATACTCGCGAAACCCTTGAAAAAATGGCTAAATTGCGTTTGCAAAAAGCAAAATTGATGGGTAAAAAGAGTTTTGCCGAGTGGAAATTGCAAGACCAAATGGCACAAACTCCAGCGCCTGCAATGGATTTGTTAGCCAAAATCGCAAAACCAGCAGTAGCGAAAGCCAACGAAGAAGCTAAAGACATTCAAGCCTTAATTGATGCCCAAAATGGTGGTTTTAAATTAGAGCCTTGGGATTGGGATTTCTATTCTGAGCAAGTACGTAAAGCCAAATACGATTTGGACGAAAGTCAAATCAAACCGTATTTTGAAATCGGTTCAGTGCTAGAAAAAGGAGTCTTTTTTGCAGCAAAACAAATGTATGGGCTGACTTTCAAAGAAAGAAACGATTTGCCGGTGTACAATCCTGACGTAAAAGTGTATGAGGTTTTCAATGATAAAGGAACTTCAATCGCGATTTATTATTTGGATTTTTATGCAAGAGACAATAAAAACGGAGGCGCTTGGATGAGTAATTTCGTCAATCAATCGCATTATTTGAATCAAAAACCTGTAATTGCTAATGTGTACAATTTTGCAAAACCAGTTAATGGTAATCCATCTTTAATCAGTTTTGATGATGTAACGACATTATTTCACGAGTTTGGACACACCTTACACGGATTGTTTGCCAACCAAAAATATGTAACACTTTCTGGAACTGCTGTACCAAGAGATTACGTAGAGTTTCCTTCGCAAATCAACGAGCATGCTGCTTTAGACCCAACGGTTTTGAAAAATTACGCAGTACATTATCAAACCAAACAAGCTATTCCACAAGAGTTGATAGATAAAATTAAAAAAGCTGATACCTTTAATAAAGGTTATGTGGTAACCGAATTGTTGGCTGCTGCAACGCTAGATATGGCTTGGCATAGTGTAGAAAAAGAATCGGATTTTAAACCTACTTTAGATTTTGAAAAAGAGGCTTTACAAAAATATGGTTTGTTAGTGAATGAAGTACCTACTCGTTATCATTCTCCTTACTTTGCTCACATTTGGGGAGGCGGTTACTCTGCAGGATATTACGCTTACACTTGGTCTAAAACTTTAGATTATAATGCTTACGATTGGTTTGAAGCCAATGGTGGAATGACCCGAAAAAATTGCGATCGTTTTGTTAAATACATCTTGTCTGTAGGGAACAGTGTAGATTTGAACAAAGCTTTCAAAGAATTCATCGGTCACGATATGAAGATTGAACCGTATTTAAAAAACGCAGGATTAGCTAAATAGTTGACTGATAGTGCATTACTAAGACTTAAAAATGACATTCGAAAGGATGTCATTTTTTTTGCTGTTTATGCTTTCTATGTTGACTTTTTTCTCTTTGAATAAAAGAATTTTGAATACATTTACTCAACAAGTTTCTTGGTTGAAACTATTTATTATTCAAAAAAAGCATTATGAATTTTTATAAAATAGTGGTGTTGGGTTGTATTCTAGTGTTACCTTTTGGGGCTTTGGCCCAAACAACATCAAGACAATGGAATGGCAAAAAGTGTGCTGTTGTACTAACTTATGATGATGCCTTGAATGTCCATTTAGATAAGGTGATTCCAGCGTTGGATGCTTTCAAGTTTAAAGGGACTTTTTATTTAGTTGGATCATCGCCAGTAGTCTCAAAACGTTTGAGCGAATGGCGTGCAGCTGCTAAAAAAGGGCATGAACTAGGTAATCACACCTTAAATCATCCTTGTGATGGGACTTTTGCAGGAAGAGATTTCGTCACTCCCGAAGCCGATTTGTCTAAATTTTCAGTAGCTCGAGCCATCAATGAGATTAAAGTTACCAACACGATTTTAGAGGCCATCGACGGCAAAAAAGAGCGCACTTTTGCTTATCCGTGCGGGGATCGTAAAATAGGAGATGTTTATTATTATGATTTGCTAAAAGAAGATTTTGTGGCAGCGAGAGGAGTCGAATCGGGGTTGTTGCAAAAACAACAAGTTGATTTGGCTAATATCAATTGTTTTGGACAAAGCGAATCCACTGCTTTACAGATGATTACTCAAATAGAAGCGGCAGAAAAGGCAGGTTCGTTTGCTGTACTTCTATTTCACGGTGTTGGAGGGGAACACGGACTTAATGTCTCTGCCGAAGAGCATCAAAAAGTATTGGCCTATCTTAAAAAAAGAGAAAAAGATATTTGGGTTGCCACGATGGTTGAAGTCGCCAATTATATCAAAAAGAGCAAGTAAAATTTTAAAGTAGTTTATTATCTGTTTAATTGTTAAATGCATGAACGAAAGTAACAAAAGAAAAAGTCAGGCAAAAACATTGAGAGTATTTAGAAAAGTGCACCGAACCACGGGCGCTTTTTTATTTATTTTCTTTTTCATTATATCCGTCACGGGATTACTTTTAGGATGGAAAAAAAATAGCGGTGGCTTACTATTGGCCGATTCGCGCAAAGGAACCACTACCGATTTGAGGCAATGGCTCCCTGTGGATAGTTTACAACAAAAAGCCTGTTATTATTTGCAAAAAGAAGTCTCACCAACTGTTTCTTTAGCATTGAATAGAATTGACATTCGTCCCGATAAAGGAATGGTGAAGTTTGTTTTTGAGGAAGACTATTGGGGCGTTCAATTGGATGGAGCTACTGGAGAACTTTTGCATCTAGAACGTAGAAATGCTGATTTTGTCGAAAACATTCACGATGGTTCCTACCTAGATGCGTATTTTGAAACCGGTAACGGCATCTTTAAATTGGTTTATACCACAGTAATGGGACTAGCTCTCTTGGTTTTTACCATAACTGGTTTTTGGCTTTGGTATGGGCCTAAGCGAATGCGTGTTGCCTAGTTTTAATTTGAAACTACTTTAGTTATTCAAATCAATTTTGTTTTGTAGATTTGTTAAGTTGTTGTTTTTTAAATGGTTGTGTTTTGTTTGTGAAAGCGAATAACACATTCTAAGACCTTATTGATTAACTATAATTTTAACAAATAAAAATATGAAAAAAGGATTTGTAATTGTCGTTTTGTTCTTTTTGTCTCAAATTACTTTTGCGCAAAAAGAATGGTTTTCCACTTTTGCTGATTCGACCGCTTTGGTCAAACAAGCCAATCAGATTTCATCAACGTTCATCAAAGACATAGCCAAAATCAAACCAACATTGGTGCTAACCTTAAAAACCAGATTGAATACCACGCCTTATCTTATTTATTATGATGATGATGGCAAACAAAAAACAGCCAATTTGCCATTGTGGGAACAAGTAATTCCCGAACAAAAAGCTTTTTTCTATGAAGTGGCTGGGGGAGAAGTAGAGGGAAAGGAGGTTTTTGGATTGTTTTTTAACGGATTTTATTTGCCACATGAGCTAGGACATGCCTTAGAACAAATGATTGAAGGGAATGTGTTCGGCTCTTATGAAAGTGAGTATTTCGCAAATGTTGTTGCGATGCTTTGGTGGAAAAAACAAGGCAAACAAAAAGAATTGGAACAATGTTACAACTATGCCAAAAGAATGTGGGCAAAACTACCTAATCCAGTACCAGAAGGAATGACTATAGAGGCTTATTTTAAGGCTAATTACCAGCAAGCTTCTCAAAATCCGTATACTTATGGTTATATGCAATTCAAGCAATTTATTTTGGTTTATGAAGATAAAAACTTGCCCAATTTTGAAGTGTTTGTCAAGAATTACCTAGCCTCAAAAGGAAAATTATAATAGAGTTTCAAAGGAATTTTTAATCTAAAATTATAATGCTATGAGAACAGTAAATGCAGTAACTTGGTTCGAAATCTATGTTGACGATATGGATAGAGCTAGAAAATTTTATGAAACTGTTTTAGGAGAAGTGATGATACCAATGCCAATGCCTGAAGGGTTTTCTGGTCAAATGGTTACTTTTCCTTGGGTAGAAGGTGCTACTAATTCGTCAGGAGCGCTTGTGCAAGATGAAACGAGGAAGCCAAGTGCAGCTGGAACTTTAGTCTATTTTGCTTGCAGAGATTGTGCAAAAGAATTAAGCAGAGTAGAAGCAGCTGGAGGCAAAGTCGTTGCGCCAAAGTTTGCTATAGGCGAACATGGTTTTTGTGGATTAGCTTCTGACACCGAAGGCAATACAATCGGTTTTCACTCGATACAATAATATAGCTCAAAAAAGAATATTTTCAAATGACTCCATTATTCAAAAAATTAAATTTTAAAAATCATAAAGCAATTTTAGTTCTGAAAGCCCCAATATCTTTTGTCTCAGAAAAAGAGGCAATGGCAAACGAAACTGTTTTTTACAACAACGAAAATGAAATAACAACTATTGATTTTGTTATGGTTTTTGTCACGCAATTGCAAGAAATAGAAACAGCAATTACGACACTTTTTCCAAAAATTAACGGAGATGCTATTGTTTGGTTTTGTTATCCAAAAGGAACTTCCAAAAAATACAAATGCGAATTCAATAGAGATAATGGCTGGGCAGTTTTAGGAAATTTCGGTTTTGAACCCGTTCGTATGGTCGCTGTTGATGAAGATTGGAGTGCTCTACGATTTAGAAAACAACAATTTATTAAAGTGCTTAACCGAAAAACTGCAATGGCTATTTCTGATGCAGGCAGGGAAAGGACAGAAAAGAAGCAGGAATAAATAAAAAAAAACAGGTATATTCGTGATTCAATTTAGATTTTGTTTTTTTATAGCATGAAGAAAATTCCCGTTTATTTTATGCCGGGTCTAGCGGCGAGTTCTACTATTTTTGAGCGTATCGATCTGCCTAAAGATGTTTTTGAGATGATTTTGTTGGAATGGGAAATTCCATTGCCGGAAGAGACGTTGGTGCAATATGCAAAACGGATGGCCTCCAAAATTACACATCCCAATCCCGTACTTATAGGTGTCTCCTTTGGTGGGATTTTGGTACAAGAGATGGCTCTTTTTTTAAAGCCGCTAAGAGTAATTATTATCTCGAGTGTGAAAACGAATTTAGAATTTCCAAGACGTATGAAAGTGGCCAAAACTACAAAAGCCTATAAACTGATTCCTACGAGTTTGATTGTAAATGTCGAGAATTTAGCTAAATTTTCTTTTGGTGAAAAAATAAAAAGCCGACTCAAATTGTATGAAAAATTCCTGTCGGTTCGAGATATACACTATTTAGATTGGGCCATTGAGCAAGTGATTCTTTGGGATAGAACAGTGGTAGATCCAAGTGTGATTCATATTCATGGAGATCAAGACGATGTGTTTCCTATAAAATACATCACCAATTGTTTGATAGTTCCAGGCGGAAGTCATGCCATGATTTTGTTTCGATTCCGTTGGCTAAACCAACATTTACCCGAAATTATTCTGAAGGGCATAAAAAAAAGGCGATTCACAAGTGTAACGTGAATCGCCTTTTTTAGGTATGATTTAAATGAGATTAGATTTTTTTCATCTGATCTTTCATCATCTTAATTTGGTCTTTTAACATGTTTTGCTTGTCTAATTTTTTAGCTTCATTTAATAAATTAGTAGCTTCTAGTTTTCTTCTTCTAGATAATGCGATTCCAGCCAAGTTAAGTTTGGCTACTGCCAAATCCATATCCATAGAAAGTCCCAATTCGATGGCTTTTTTGAAGAATTTCTCGGCTTGATTGATGTTGGTTTGTGAAACCATAATACCGTGAAGGTAATTAAAATACCCTTGTTGTTTTTGAATCAATGCAGTTTCAGGATTTTTAATGAAGGACAACCATTTTTGAGCGCCAACAAAATCTTGTTTTCTTAATTTTAAGAAGGCCAAAAGGATAAATTCGTTTTTGAAATAAAGAAAAACAGGAATGGCACTAATAAATAACAAGAAAATTCCGTTTCCAATATTTGACTCCGTAAATTGCCAAATGCCTGTCATGATGATTAATGCCGCTAAGATAAGTTTGATATTTCTGTGAAACATAATAGGTGTTTAATTTAGATTGCAAAGATAGCAAAAGGAATTAAAAATATTTTTATAAAACTACTTGCCAGAAAAAAAAGTCTTTGTATATTTGCACTCGGTTTTAGAATAAGGGATAAGCCAAAAGAGTTAGATATATAAATTACCATTTAAAGATACAAAGCAATGAGCAAAAGAACATTTCAACCATCGAAAAGAAAAAGAAGAAATAAACACGGATTTATGGACAGAATGGCGTCTGCGAATGGAAGAAAAGTTCTAGCGCGTAGAAGAGCTAAAGGAAGACACAAATTGACTGTTTCTAGCGAACCTAGACACAAAAAATAATGTTTGTTTAAACATCATATAAGGCGTTACTTTTATTTAGTATCGCCTTTTTTTATACCCTAACGCGACTTGCGTTGCTTAAATTCCTAGGAATAAATACAATAACTACACAATTTATACAAAATGCCAAAAGATACATCCATAAAATCCGTTTTAATTATAGGTTCAGGTCCCATTGTAATTGGACAAGCTTGTGAGTTTGATTATGCAGGGTCACAGTCTGCACGCTCTATTCGTGAAGAGGGAATTGAAGTGATTCTGATCAATTCCAATCCAGCTACAATTATGACGGATCCTTCTATGGCGGATCACGTTTATCTAAAACCTTTAACTACAAAATCTATAATCGAAATTCTTAAAGCGCATCCTCAAATTGATGCTGTTTTGCCAACAATGGGAGGACAAACGGCTTTGAATTTGTGTTTGGAAGCAGATGAAAAAGGAATCTGGAAGGATTTTGATGTAAAAATGATTGGTGTTGACGTAAATGCTATCAACATTACCGAAGATAGAGAGCAGTTCAAACAATTGCTTCAAAGAATTAATGTACCAACTGCACCTGCCAAAACCGCGACTTCTTTCCTTGAAGGTAAAGAAATTGCTCAAGAATTTGGTTTTCCATTAGTAATTCGTCCATCGTTTACTTTAGGAGGAACTGGAGCAGCTTTTGTGCATACTAAAGAAGAATTTGACGAAAAACTAACTTATGGTTTAGAAATGTCACCAATTCATGAAGTATTGATTGATAAAGCGCTGCTAGGTTGGAAAGAATATGAGTTGGAGCTTTTAAGAGATAAAAATGACAACGTAGTAATCATTTGTTCCATCGAGAATATGGATCCTATGGGAATTCACACCGGAGACTCGATTACAGTGGCTCCAGCGATGACTTTGTCGGATACTACTTTCCAAAAAATGCGTGATATGGCCATCTTAATGATGCGTTCTATCGGAAATTTTGCTGGAGGTTGTAACGTACAGTTTGCGGTTTCTCCTGATGAAAAAGAAGATATCGTTGCTATCGAGATTAACCCTCGTGTGTCGCGTTCTTCTGCTTTAGCATCAAAAGCTACTGGATATCCAATTGCTAAAATTGCTTCGAAATTGGCTTTGGGCTACAACTTAGATGAATTACAAAATCAAATTACAAAATCTACATCCGCTTTATTTGAGCCAACTTTGGATTATGTAATTGTAAAAATACCACGTTGGAATTTTGATAAATTCGAAGGTTCTGATAGAACGTTAGGACTTCAAATGAAATCTGTAGGTGAGGTGATGGGAATTGGACGTTCGTTTCAAGAAGCCTTACACAAAGCCACTCAGTCATTAGAAATCAAACGTAATGGATTAGGTGCTGACGGAAAAGGGTATACCAATTATGAGCAAATTATCGAGAAACTAACCTTTGCTAGTTGGGATCGTGTTTTCGTAATTTATGACGCTATCGCGATGGGAATTCCGTTGAGTCGTATTCACGAAATTACCAAAATCGATATGTGGTTCTTAAAACAATATGAAGAACTTTATAGCTTAGAAAAAGAGATTTCTAATTATAAAGTAGACACTTTGTCAAGAGAATTGCTTCTTGAAGCGAAGCAAAAAGGCTTTGCAGACAGACAAATTGCCCATATGATGGGTTGCTTAGAAAGTCAAGTACATGAGTTGAGAGAAAAAATGAACATCAATCGTGTGTTCAAATTGGTTGATACTTGTGCGGCTGAGTTTAAAGCACAAACACCATATTACTATTCTACTTTTGAGGCCGAAATTGAAAAAGCCAATGGAGAGCGTTATGTTGATAACGAAAGTATAGTTACAGATAAAAAGAAGATTGTTGTTCTTGGATCAGGACCAAACCGAATTGGTCAAGGAATTGAGTTTGATTACTCTTGTGTACATGGTGTTTTAGCAGCCAAAGAGTGTGGTTACGAAACCATTATGATCAATTGTAATCCAGAAACGGTTTCTACCGATTTTGATACTGCGGATAAATTGTATTTCGAGCCTGTTTTCTGGGAACATATTTATGATATCATCAAACACGAAAAACCAGAAGGTGTTATCGTGCAGTTAGGAGGGCAAACCGCTTTGAAATTAGCTGAAAAACTTTCTAAATATGGTGTAAAAATTATTGGAACTAGTTTTGAAGCTTTGGATTTAGCAGAAGATAGAGGACGTTTCTCTGACCTTTTGACCGAATTAGAAATTCCTTTCCCTCAGTTTGGAATTGCCGAGACTGCTGATGAAGCTTCGGCTTTAGCGGATACCTTAGATTTTCCATTATTAATTCGTCCTTCTTATGTATTGGGTGGTCAGGGAATGAAAATCGTAATCAACAAACAAGAGTTAGAAGAACACGTAATTAACTTGTTGAAGTCTATTCCAGGTAATAAATTATTGTTAGATCATTACTTAGCGGGAGCTATTGAAGCGGAAGCTGATGCGATTTGCGATGGTGAAAATGTGTACATCATAGGAATTATGGAGCACATTGAGCCATGTGGAGTACACTCTGGTGATAGTAACGCTACTTTGCCTCCTTTTAATTTAGGGGAATTCGTAATGCAACAAATTAAAGATCATACTAAGAAAATTGCCTTGGCATTGAAAACGGTAGGATTAATCAATATTCAGTTTGCGATAAAAGATGATATGGTTTACATCATCGAAGCGAATCCTAGAGCTTCTAGAACGGTACCATTCATTGCAAAAGCTTACGGTGAACCTTACGTAAATTATGCTACCAAAGTAATGTTAGGTCATAGTAAAGTTACGGATTTTGATTTCAATCCACAGTTAAAAGGATATGCTATCAAACAACCCGTTTTCTCATTTAGTAAGTTCAAAAATGTAAACAAAGCTTTAGGGCCTGAAATGAAATCTACTGGAGAGAGCATTTTGTTTATTGATGACTTGAAAGATGACCAATTCTATGAATTGTATTCTAGAAGAAAAATGTACTTGAGTAAATAAACTTTGAAGTTACGATATAGAAAGCCCCAATTAGGGGCTTTTTTTATGCCGCATTTTAATGGTTTTTGTCAAAAAAAAACACCCCAAAACAAAGGATTGCTTTGGGGTGTTGCTTTTTTTTAGCTGTTATTATTGTTGACTGCCTTCGTCTTTTTTGATTTTGTTGACAAATGTGGTCAATTTTTTTCCATACATGGATTGGGCTACTTTTGGTGTCATCGATTTTTGAATGGTGTCCAAAAATTTGATGTTGATGTCGTAGATTTCAGACAAAGCGATGTAGGGAGCTACTTCATGATCTTTGTGATTTACGGCAAAATTCGTTGCATAAAGGTATCTTCTTTTGATGTTAGATTCTTCTTTAGCAATAAGACTGTCTAATTTTTTTTGATTATTGAACTTGGTCGCTTTGAATTTTTGTTCAATAATGGTTAGATTTTCGTCTTTAAATTGAGAATTGATTTTTTTAAATTCTTCGTATAAATCATGATTTACAGATCCTGTTACTTTGGCTCCATACGAAAACTCGTCTAAATTGGTTTCAATAGTAATGTTTCCTGGTTCTGCAAAGAAAATTAGATTGTTGTCTAGCGAGTTTGAAACGCCTCTATTAAGCGATAAATAAAACATTTCGGGTGAAGTTAACGGAATGTCGGTTTCGAATTTTGAATCCCCGTTGATCGTAATCGAATCAACCGTAACTAATGTGGTATCCTTTAGGCGTTGTATGTATAGTTTTCCTTCTTTAAGACCTACAATATTACCCGTTAAATGTAAGTTATCTTTGCTTTCGTTTTTAGTACAAGCCATTAAGGTTGTTAGGGCTACAATGGCTACAATAGTTTTTTTCATTTTGATTTTTAATTTGTCGCAAAATAAAGAAAAATGTTGAAATGCCATACTATCTCGTCTTGTAAATAAAAAAAAATCCCAATCTATTACTAAATTGGGATGGTTTTGAAACTTGAATAAATTATCCTTTTAACCAAGCGTCTTTCAGATTGTTTTTTCCAGTTTCGCTGGCTTTAAAACTCTCTTGATCAACATAGGGAAGGGCAATTTTTCCTGAAAAAATTTTTTCTTTGCCCTCTCTTTTTATAGTAAGCGTTATCGGATCATTTTCTTTCCATTCTTGACTTTTGGTGACTACCTCAAAAATATTATCCTTATTGAAGGGTTGGTTGTTAATGCTTAAAATAACATCATTTCCTTTTAATTCTAGTGTATTAAAAAAAGCATTCAGTTCTATGCCAGGTAAAACAAAAATGGCACCTGTTGAAGGATTAATGTTGATATAAGGACTTTGACCTTTCACAAACACATTTCCAGGCGTTTTGATTACGCTAGGAATAACACCTACTTTGGCTAAAAAGCTAGCGTAGGGAATTGGCGTTGGACCCGCTACATAGGTGGTAAGAAATACTCCTACTTCTGGATAAGTTAAGCTAACAATTTTGCCAAACAATTCTTTGTCGTCAAAGGGTTTGGTAACGCCATATTCAGAAGAAAGTTTTTGCATAAGGTCTAAAATACCTCTTTCTCCATTTGATTTCTCGCGGATAATTATATCCAAACACATGCCTATCAATGCGCCTTTTTGGTATACATTTAAGTATTGTGATTTATAAGGTTCTTCCAATACGTTAGCACTCATTGTCGTAAAGGGCATGGTGTCGTTCATTTCATTGGCTTGTGTGATTTTTTCCGCAATTCTTTTGTAGAATTCATCTTCGGTAATTAGTCCTTGATTGATTTGAAATAGATTCGCAAAATATTCTGTAACGCCTTCATAAAGCCACAAATGCTCCGACATTTTAGGTGCGTTAAAATCGAAATATTGAATTTCTTTCGAGTGGATGGTCAGCGGTGTAACGATATGAAAAAATTCATGAGAGACAACATCTTTCATTTGTTCTTGTAGCATGGACAACGGCGCAGTTTCTGGCATTACTACAGTAGTAGAAGTAGGGTGTTCTAGTGCTCCAAAACCTTTAGCATCGTTCGGTTGCATGCTTGAAAGATATAAAATCACGGTATACTTTTTATTGGAGTTGATTTTACCTAAAAAGTTTTTTTGAGCAACCATCATTTTTTTCATTTCGGGTGTAATGCTCTCGGCTGTGATTTTTCCAGTTGGAGAGTAAACCGCAATGGTAATGTCCATACCGTCTACCGTAAAGCTGGTAAAGTCTGGCTTGGCATACATTACTGGATTTTCTACTAGTTCTGCATAACGAGAAGTGAAGTATTCATCCGAGTTGTTTTTTGGGTCTAAATCAATCATGGAGGTAGCACCCCAAAGTGTTTCGGGATGGGTAATGGTTACTCGATAAGGGGTTTCTTTTAGATCTTGAAAATACCCAACAAATCCATGCATATTTACCATGAAATTAGAACCGGCTTCAATGTTGGTGCCTGCTGGAGAAAAAACATCTCCTTGGCCGAATTCACTTCCCTTTTCAGTATCGAAAGAGTCATTAACTAAATAGGTGATTTTAGTTAATTTTTTGGCTTGGTCAATTGTCCAATTGTTTTCGTCAGTTTTTTTTGCAGTCAAAAGATTTCCTTTGGAATCAAAGGCTTGTAGGTTGTCAATAAAACGCCCGTAATTGTCATTGGAGTAGGTTCCTGGTATGATTTTAGGAATACTGAAGGTTACTTGATCGGTTGTTATTTTTGGCGCAAAAATACTTACCTGTACTTTGTCATCTTTAACATTAACAAGGTCGATGGCTACTTTTACTTCTGTGTTTTTTTTGTTAAGTGTGGCACTGCCTGTTTTACAACCTAATAAAAGCGAAGCGATCGCAAGAGTTGCTATAATTTTTTTCATAGTATTATTTTGGGTGATAAGTCGATTTAGAATCCTTTTTGTTACACTAAAAAGGTTGTTTTGTTGGAGGTAAAAAAAATACTCCTGAGCCATCAGGAGTATATATGTCATTTTAGTCTAATTTGTTTTTGAAGTAATATTTTCCATCCAAATCTTCGTCAAAATCATCTATTTTTTGAGGTTTTGGTTTTGGTTTACTTGCCATTGCTTTCTTTTTCCACATCTCAAATTTTTCAGCCGGCATCTTTTTCTTCATAATTTCTAAGGCTTCTTTTTCTGACAGGCCAAATTCTTTTTTAATGATTTCGAAAGGATTTCTTTCTTCTAAGGCTAATGTAACAAGCTTTTCTGTTTGTTCCCAGTTCAGTTCTTTGCGGTTACTCTTTTTCATTACATGAAAATTAATTCAAATTGGTGTTAAGTGATTTATAAATAGCGCTCTCAATGCTTTACCAATATTAATAAAAAATTTTAGTACTTCAATTGAAATGCTTGTTTTTTTTTGTGGGCTAATTTGCGTCAGGTGATCGGTGCTCTTGAAATGGTATGTATAATAATTTTTTTAATACATTATGCTCTTTTGGATCTTGATGGGTGTCAACGCCATACACTATTTCTTCTCTTGGAAGTGTTTTAAAAGTGCCAAACAATCGGTCCCAAACAGAAAAAATATTACCATAATTACTATCGGTGTAGGGTAATTTGTAATGATGGTGTACTTTGTGCATGTCGGGCGAAACGATGAAGTAGCTCAATACCAAATCTACTTTTTTGGGCAATGCAATATTAGCATGATTGAACTGCGTGGCGATAACGGATAAGGTTTGGTACAAAAACACCATCCACATTGGACTACCAACTATGAAAACGCCTAACAATGTAAAAGCAAATCGAATGACACTTTCTCCTGGGTGATGTCGGTTGGCTGTTG
This sequence comes from Flavobacterium sp. LM5, assembly GCF_002017945.1. Lineage (NCBI taxonomy): Bacteria > Pseudomonadati > Bacteroidota > Flavobacteriia > Flavobacteriales > Flavobacteriaceae > Flavobacterium > Flavobacterium sp. LM5. The sequence goes on from NZ_MUFX01000001.1 coordinate 1,407,123, forward strand.
TGGTGTCAATCCAAGTGTCCGTATGATGAATAAGGTGAAAACGCCAAAGTATTTTAACCCGATGTTCGATGAGGTGAACTAAATAAGCTCCAATTAAATCCAAAAGCAACAATCCGATCATTGCGTACAGCCATAGTGGCATTTCGGGAAGCATTTGAAGGATTCCAAAATCATTTGCAACCGTCCAATCTGCGGTTACTAGTAATAAGTAAGCCAAACAAAAATTGATAACGATGGTGGTGAGGGTAAAAAAGATATTAATTCCTGCATGTTGCCATTTTTTATAATCAAAACGGATCAATGGAAACGCATTTTCGATGATCCAGAAAAAGGTAATTCCTCCAACTAAAATTAGGCTTCTATGCGAAGAAGGAATATGGGTAAAATAAGAGACAATTTCATTCATGATCAATTGGGTAAAGTTTTTTGGTTTTATGGAATAATTCTGAAAGTTAGGTTAATTCTGGGGCCAACTGGTTTGGTGGTTTTCGGAATTTGATGTTTCCAAAAGTGCTGAGTAGTTCCTTTCATTACTAAAAGACTACCGTGTGCTAAAGGTATATTTATTTTTTGATTGGCAATGCTATTGTGTTTCAATTGAAACATTCGCTCTGCTCCAAAACTCACTGAGGCTATGATAGGATTGATTCCTAATTCTTTTTCATTATCCGCATGCCAACCATTGCTGTCTTTTCCATCGCGATACTGATTGAGCAGAACGGTCGAGAAATTGGCCTCAACTATCGTTTCAATTTTGTGTTTAATTTGGAGCAACGTTGTAGTCCACGGATGTGGATGCATAGTAATATTCGAGTAGGAATAGGACTTTCCTTCGTGACCAAAAAGCGCTGTTAATCGGGGTTGTGGATACACTTTACCGTAGACTTTGATGTTGTCTTGTTGCCAAGGAATTTCCTTTTGTAAAATATCAAAAAGAACAGTTGCTTCTTCCGTCGAGAAGAAATTACGATAATAAATTATGGAGGCGTCTGGAGCTTCAAAAACAAGAGGTTCGGGATCAAAAAGAGATTTCATACAACAAAAATAAAGAGAAAAAGAACTGCATTTGGTTCTTTTTCTCTCTTTGAATTTATTCTAATTAAGCGGCAGAATGATCTTGTAAAAGATTTTTATAGATAAATCCAGCTACAATTGCTCCTAAAATTGGGGCCACCCAAAACAGCCAAACTTGGCTTAAAGGTTCGCCACCCACAAAAATAGCTTGTGACAATGAACGAGCAGGATTTACAGAAGTATTGGTGATCGGAATACTGATCAAGTGTATCAAAGTAAGGGCAAGACCAATAGCGATTCCTGCAAATTTCCCGTTGGCAAATTTGTCTGTGGCGCCAAGGATTACCAGTAAAAAGAATAAGGTCAATACAAATTCTGCAATAAAAGCGGCTTGCATCGAGTAGCCATCTGGTGAAAAGGCATCAAAGCCGTTGGAGGCAAAAGCACCAGCTTTGGTGGCATCAATAACAAAACCAACTTTACCAGCGGCAATAGTATACAATGTTCCAGCTGCAGCTATGGCACCTACACATTGTGCGATGATGTATGGAACTAAATCTTTAGCATCAAAGCGTCCTCCAGCCCAAAGACCAAAAGAAACGGCAGGATTAAAGTGTCCACCAGAAATATGACCCACAGCGTAGGCCATTGTTAATACGGTTAAACCAAAGGCTAGCGCAACGCCAGCAAAACCAATACCAAGATTTGGAATTCCTGCTGCAAATAACGCGCTGCCACAGCCTCCAAATACTAACCAAAATGTTCCAAAGAATTCTGCAAAAAGTTTTTTCATAAGTACTTGATTTAAAATAGTTAATAGATGTAATAGTTTACAATGTATATTGAAAGGACCAAAATACTAATAGCAATTGCAGTGGTAATCTTAAATATAAGACCCACAGCGGTAATCCCATCCGAACTTTAGGCTGGGTGATCATGTAAATATGTGTTGGAAAAAATACAAATAACAATATAATGATACTCCAGGCAGCAATGGATCTGGTGGGTGTCAATAGTAATCCTAGACCAAAAAGGATTTCAAGTACCCCGCTGAGTAGGTTCAGTAATTGAGGATTTGGAAAATAAGGAGGAATGATTTTTTCATACATTCTTGGCGATCTAAAATGATTGACTCCTGCCAAAATATACAGTAAAGCCATTACATACAAATGCCAAGGTGCGTTCATAACAAGTTGTTTGTTACGAATTTATGAAAAAATTAACGATGCATAGTGATTTTGTAAAAAAAACTTTGATCTAATTGTGAGAATTTAAGTTGTCGCCCGATTCTGCTGTTTTTTCGATAATCATTAAATCATGAGCTTGAGCAGCAATTATTGTTTTTTAGCCGAAGAAGTATTCATGATAATGATGGCAATAATGATCAATGCAATTCCAGTCCATTGCAAAAGAGTTACGTTTTCATTCAAAAGCATATAGGCCAAGGTTACTGAAACGGGTAACTCGATTGCCGAAACAATACTTCCTAAACCAATACCAGTTAATGGAAATCCGGCATTCATTAACAACGGTGGAATGATCGTTCCAAACAACGCTATAATAATACCCCATTTTGTAAAAATACTCCATTGGTATGGTCCAGTTTGTGTGAAATATCCAAAAGTAAAAACAATGATGGCACCACCCAAAAGCATGTAGAGGCTTCGTTGCGCCGAAGATATGTGATTGGCAATATGATTGGCAGTAAACATTGTAGCTGTAAAAGATGACGCCGCCAGCAGTCCCAATACTATGCCTCTCCAATCCAGTGTGGTTGTGGTTTCAATAACGTTTGTAGCCAATACGGTACCTATTAATACTACTATTACGGCTCCTATTTTTTTGGCTGAAGGTAACTTTTTATCAAGGCCCATTTCTACTACAACACCCATCCAAACGGTCTGCATTAATAGCACAATAGCGATAGAAACGGGGATGTATTTTACGGCCAAATAGTAAAACAAACTCGTCATACCCAGTGAAGTTCCTGCTAAAACTAAGTGTAAAATGTTTTTGGCAGAAGCTTTTACCGTAGTGTTTTTGTTTTTATTTTTTTGAATAAAGTTAATGATAAGCATTCCAAGTATTCCCAAAACAAACTGAGCAGAGGTAACTTCGGGTGTAGAGTATCCTTCATCATAGGCTAGTTTTACAAAAGTGGCTAACATACCATAGCTCGAAGCGCCCAAACCTACTAAGAAAACTCCCTTTAATACTTGATTTTTTATCATTGTTTTAATTTTTAAAAAGCGGGCAAAGGTAAGCTATTTCTTTTTACTTATGTGTTATAGTTGTGTTAGAATTTTATTTGCTATTGGTTTGAAAAACAGTGCTTTTTTGGGGGTTTAAGATACTGAACCATTTATTAATGCAAGTAAAACGACTACTTGATTTCATCATAGTTTAGGTGTTCTAACCGCTGTAATCGTTGGGTGTTTTCATCTCAAGAAATTGTAATCAATAGTTGTGAACCCAATTGAATTTATTTTTAATGATTTCGGTTTTGAATTGTTCCAAATAGGTCAAATAAGCTTGAGCCACAGGCGAAAAATTTTTGTTTTTTTGCCAAATCAAATTCCAAGTCGATTCGATAGGCAGTCCTTCAATGGGTATGATGTGAAGACTACCATTGGAGATTTCATTTTTAATGCCAATACTAGGCATGATAGCACAGCCTAATCCAGCAATAACGGCTTGTTTAACCGCTTCGTTACTGGTGAGTTCCATTTTTTTTCTCATTTTTAGACGGTTCGAAAGCATAAATTGTTCCAAAGCCTGACGGGTTCCTGAACCGTTTTCTCTTTGAATAAGAGGAATGTTTTCAAGTATTTTTTTGTCGTAACTTTTTTCAGGAAATGCCGTGATGGAATTAGAAACTAAAAATAATCGGTTGGGCATTAACTCAATTCGATTGATTTGTAATGTTTCGGGTAGTATAGAAACCAATGAAAAATCAACTTCATTTTTTTCTAGACTTTTAATAACTTTTGATTTATTGGTCACATCCAAAATCAGTTCAACATCGGGATGGAGGTTCAAGAAGTCAGCCAGAAAATTTGGCATAATATACTTTCCAGTAGAAACAATAGAGATTTTGAGCCTCCCACTTAATTTGCCCTGAAAAGCTTGCGATTTGTAATTGATGGCATGTATTTCATTGGCAATTTTTTCTGCAGCCATGGCAATTTCTTTTCCAAACTCAGTCACATACAATTTTCTTCCAATGATTTCTGTTAGTGGAATATCGAATTGTGCTTGAAAATTTTTCAATTGTATAGAAACAGCTGGTTGTGTTAAATGAAGTTCTTCGGCAGCTTTCGTGATGCTAAGGCATTGTGCAATTTTGAGAAAAACTTGCAGTTGATGTAAGGTATAGTTCATAAATTATTTTAATGATAAGTATAACAAATATAAATAAAAATTAATGAGTTGTTTTATTCAATTTTGCATCACAAAAAAATAGTAGCCATGCTTAAAGAAGACAATAATCAATTTAAACTTATTGATGGAGAATTTACACCTGCTGAAGCAGCCAAAATTCTTTTTTCATTGATTAATTATAAAATAAAGCATCACTCATTAGAGAGTTTTAGTAATGAGATTCGCTTTGAAAAAGATACCTCCAATGCTAAGAAGCGTATTGTTGAGTTACAGGAAGCTCATGCCTCTATTCAGCAAGTATTGGAGCAAGCTGAAGAAAAAGGATTAAAATTGAATGTCACTAGCCAAATCACAATAAAATTTGTTGATACCAAATAATTTTGAAGGCCGAAAAATTGTCCTTGCGACAATGCATCACAAAGAAAAGGTCATTGGGCCAATTTTAGCACAAGAGTTAGGTCTCACTTGTTTTGTACCTGACCATTTTGATACTGATGTCTTTGGTGCTTTTTCTGGAGAAATTTCCCGAGAAAATAATGCTTTGACCACCGTAAGAGCCAAGTGTCTTGCAGCCATGGTCGCTACCCATTCCGACATAGGTATTGCGTCGGAGGGATCGTTTGGCCCGCATCCTAATGCCGGATTTGTAGTCGCTAATGATGAAATAGTATTGTTGATAGATCAAAAAAATGATCTAGAAATTACAGGACGCAGTTTGAGTCTAAATACCAATTTTTTTTCTAAAGAAATTAGTCAGGAAAAGGAGTTGTGGGATTTTGCCGCTAAGGCCAATTTTCCTTCGCATGGTTTGCTGCTGCGGTCTAAAGAAATCAAAAATTTTGAAGTACGAAAAGGGATTGTTTGTGATAAAGAATTAATAGAGCAATTTCGATATTTTCAATCAAAATATGAGTCGTTTTTCGTTGAGACGGATATGAGAGCCATGTATAATCCAACTCGAATGGAGGTCATTGCACAAGCTACTCGCCAGCTAGTCAAAAATATAAAGTCCTGTTGTCCGCAATGTCAAATTCCTGGTTTCACAGTAGTTGAGGTTCGTTTGGGATTACCTTGCTCTTGGTGTAAAAGTCCTACGGAATCAGTTAAAAGCCATATTTATTCCTGTTCCAAATGCCAGTATGCTACTGAGGTATGGTATCCTCATCAAAAGAAAACCGAAGATCCAACTTATTGTAATTATTGTAATCCATAACATTCATGACTATAACTTCTGATATTCAAAAAGCGGCAAACTTGTTAACCAAAGGTGCTGTTGTTGCTATCCCTACCGAAACAGTGTATGGTTTAGCTGGAAATATTTTCAATGAAAAAGCCATTCGAACCATTTTCGATCTAAAAAAGCGTCCGTTATACAACCCCTTGATTGTGCATTTGAAATCGTATTCTGATTTGGAACAAGTAGCCGTCGCTATTCCTGACAAGGCTAGGGCGCTGGCCGAAGCTTTTTGGCCGGGTCCACTTACTTTGGTACTCAAAAAGCAACCAAACATTTCAGATTTGATTACGGCGGGCAAAGATACCGTTGCAGTTCGGGTACCCAATCATCCAGTAGCTTTAGCGCTCTTGAACAGTTTAGATTTTCCGTTGGCGGCACCAAGTGCTAATCCCTTTGGTTCTATCAGCCCAACAACGGCGTCTCATGTGTCGAATTATTTTGATACTGCTGATCTTTTTGTTTTGGATGGAGGTGATTGTGCAAGAGGAATTGAGTCGACCATTGTGGGATTTGAAGGCGATGAACCTATTTTGTATCGTGCTGGAGCTACAAATATCTCAGCCATTGAAGCTGTTGTTGGTCCTTTGAAAGTATTTACAAAAGACGATATTGCACCAGTGGCTCCAGGGATGCTGTCCAAGCATTATGCGCCATCAACCCCAACTTTTTTTACTACAAACATTTCAGAGTCACTTGAAAACTATTGCAACAAGCGAATCGGGTTATTGTCTTTTTGTCAAACGTATAATCATCCGGCGATTGTGTTTCAAAATCAATTGTCTAAGAATCAGAATTTAGAAGAGGCAGCCTCGCGTTTGTATGCCTTGTTACATGAGCTAGATGCTCAAGATATCGAAGTGCTATTAGTAGAAAAAGTACCTCATGAAGGCATTGGGATAGCCATAAATGATAAATTACAAAGAGCTTCAGTTCAATAATACTAATATTTAAATAAAAATAAACACTAATGAATTTTGATCTTTTAATTGAAAATGTTACCAATCCAGCTTTACTGTTTTTCTTACTCGGTATTATAGCAGTTTATTTGAAAAGTGATTTAGAAATTCCCAACAATACCTCGAAGTTTATCTCGCTTTATCTTTTGTTTTCCATTGGTTTTAAGGGAGGACAAGAGTTGGCGCATAGTGATTTTTCAATTCACGTTGTTTGGGAAATCTTATTTGGTATCAGTATTTCAATTGTAATTCCGCTGTATGCTTTTTTTATTTTAAAGCGAAAATTCAACATCGAAAATTCGGGAGCTATTGCGGCCGCCTATGGTTCGGTTAGTGCGGTGACCTTTGTAACTGCGATTTCATTTCTTGAGATGCAAAATTTAGATTTTAAGGGTCACATGGTAGCAGTTATGGCTTTGATGGAGGCTCCAGCGATAATTGTTGGGGTAGTTTTAATCCGAATGTATTCTAAAAGCAATAGTACTTCTTCTAAGCTTTCAGAAGTAATCAAACATTCCTTTACAAACGGAAGTGTACTCTTGATTATTGGGAGTTTGATGATTGGTTTGTTAGCAAGTGACAAAGCAGCATTGGATATCAAACCCTTTACGACTGATATTTTTAAAGGATTTTTGGCCATTTTCCTTTTAGACATGGGTATCGTTAGCGGAAAAAAATTAGGTGATTTCTTTAAGAGCGGTTGGTTTAGTTTGATTTTTGCTATCATAATCCCTTTAATCAATGGAAGTATCGTAGCTTACATAAGTCAATTTGTAACTGATGATGTTGGGAATCGTTTCATTTTTGCAATTTTAGCCTCAAGTGCCTCATACATCGCTGTGCCTGCGGCTATGAAAATTGCAGTACCGAAAGCAAATCCCGGGCTATTTTTACCGATGGCCTTAGCGGTTACCTTCCCGTTTAACATTACATTCGGAATGCCTATTTATTTGTCGATAGTATTAGCGGGTTGATCTTTGCTTTTTTCTTTATGAGTCAAATCGCTCAAGTGTAAACGTAGCGCACCTACTGAAATATTGATTTCCCAAAATGATAGCCCTAGTGAGATTAATAAAGACAATAAACTAAAGCCAAAAAAATAAATACCTGATAATTGTTGGTCAACGTATAAAAGGAGCATGGCAAAAACAGATAAAAACAAACTCATTACGCCAGCCATTTGCATGTATCTGATGAGCGATAAACGCAGGTTTAAATTTTTAAGTTCTAACAAAATCATGCCGTTTTCTTTTTCTTTGTACGCCTTTTTCAAACCGCGAATGATGGTAGCCAACGTCAAAAAACGATTGGTGTATGCAAGTAAAATAAGAGAGGTTGCCGAAAATAAAAGAGCTGGAGTTTCTATTTGAAGTGTCATGGTATTTTTTTTGCAAAGTTCGGATAACTTTGGCGGTAACGCAAAAAAAAATCTTCGTTTCAATTATTGCAACGAAGATTTTTTAGTTTACAAGTTTATGTTACATGGTTAAGTTAAAAACTATTCCATTTTCGTGAGTATACGTTAATTTATTATCACAATCACCATTCCCATAATCAAGGGTTCCGTTTAATAATGGTCCTTTTACATTTAATTTCCCTTTGGAGACATAATTGCAATCGTATTTTTTTACCAAAGGAGCTGCAACCGAAAGAGTTAATTTAGCACCATTTTCTTTGCTCACCATATGGTCTCCACTAATCATTTCGTATGTATTGTCGGCTAGTATTAATGGAGTACTTGCGCCTTCTGTTTGTCTGATGGTATGGCTGCCAGAATTAAAATATACGGATCCATCTACGCTAGTTAGTTTACCATTCGTAATGGTTCGGCTCCATTGTGGGACAGCAGCTGTGGTGGTTTCGTTGGTATATAAAATGACACCTTCTACCTTCATCCCGTTTACATAATAATTCTCTCGTTCAATTTTCATGGTCGACTTTGGTGTGCTTACTAATCCAGATAAAGTGATTTTTAATTTTCCTTTTCGGGTAATTCCGTTGGTAGTACAGCCAGTTCCAAAATCAATTGTAATTATTTTTGGAAAAGAATTGGGGGTTACATTATCGATAGTAACGACAGCGCAGGCACCTAGTAAGGATTTTACATTGGTAGCGCTTGTAGTTTTGGATAAAGCATTTTCAAAAGTAACTTGAGTTCCTGTTTGGAAATCTAATTCGTTAATCCCATCAATAGTGGCTGAGGCTACAATTGAATTAGTATCGGTAAAGTTGACAACTTCGTCTTTGGTACAAGAATTAAAAGTGAACGAAAAAACGAGTAACGAGCAAAAAGCTAATGAGAAATTTTTCATAAAAGTTGTGTTTTGATTTGGTGTGCTAAAAGTAATAAAACAAATGAATTGTCAAAAAAAAAAGCCTGTAAAATTTAATTTACAGGCTTTTATAAAGTGTTAATGAAATTATTTTATCATCTCAAAACTTCTTTTTACAAAAGCAGTTAGTGCTTCTCCTTTTAAAAGGTTTTGAGAAAGTTTAGCCAAATCCAAGGCTTGTTTGACCAAGTTTTCTTGTACAGCTTTGTCCTGATTGTTCAAAATACTGGTTGCTAATGCTGAGTTAGTGTTCACCACTAAGTTGTACATTTCAGGGAAATTACCCATTCCGAACATTCCACCGCCGCCAGTTTGACTCATTTCTTTCATACGACGCATGAATTCTGGTTGCGTGATGATAAATGGCGCTGCGCTGCTATCTAAAGCTTCTAACTGAACGGTATAGGTTTGTTTAGGAACAATAGTTTCAACTACGGTTTTTAAACTTTCTTGTTCTTCAGTAGATAATTTAGAAATGGCTGTTTCTTCTTTTTTGATTAAATTATCAATGTGGTCAGAGTCAACACGAACAAAAGTTAGTCCGCTGTTGTCTGATTCTAATTTTTGAATCAAATGAGGTATGATTGGAGAATCTAGCAACAATACTTGGTAGCCTTTGTCTTTAGCAATTTCGATATAAGAGTGTTGTGCTTCTTTGTTTCCAGCATACAATACCACCAATTTACCATCTTTATCCGTTTGGTTTTCTTTGATGGCTTCTTTTAGTTCGTCAAGCGTAAAATATTTATCGTCTACCGTTGGATATAAAACAAAGGCACCCGCTTTTTCGTAGAATTTGTCTTCAGAAAGCATTCCGTACTCTAATACAATTTTGATGTCGTTCCATTTGGCTTCAAAATCAGCTCTGTTTTCGTTGAATAATGATTTCAACTTATCCGCAACTTTACGAGTGATGTAGTTTGAAATTTTCTTCACAGCACCATCAGCTTGTAATCCAGAACGAGAAACGTTCAACGGAATATCTGGTGAATCCACCACTCCGCGAAGCATCATTAAGAATTCTGGAACAATACCTTCTACGTTATCGGTTACGTAAACTTGGTTTTGGAACAACTGAATTTTATCTTTTTGAATTTGTAAATCGCCTCCTAATTTTGGGAAGTACAAAATTCCAGTTAAGTTGAAAGGATAGTCAACATTTAAGTGAATGTGAAACAATGGCTCTTCAAATTGCATTGGATACAATTCACGATAAAAGCTTTTGTAGTCTTCATCTTTTAAATCCACAGGTTGTTTGGTCCAAGCTGGATTTGGGTTGTTGATGATGTTGTCTACTTCAATAGTTTCTGCAGTATAATCTTCTGGAGCATCTTCTGGTTTAGGAAGTGTTTCAGTTTTGGTTCCAAATTTAATTGGAATCGGCATGAACTTGTTGTATTTGTTCAGCAACTCTCTGACTTTGCTTTCTTCCAAAAATTCTAAAGAATCTTCGGCAACGTGCAACACGATTTCGGTACCGCGATCGGTTTTGTCACAAGGTTCCAATGAAAATTCTGGGCTACCGTCACAAGTCCAGTGAGCGGCTGGCTCGTCTTTGTATGATTTGGTAAAAATTTCAACTTTTTCAGCCACCATAAAAGCGGAGTAAAATCCTAATCCGAAGTGTCCAATAATTCCAGAATCTTTAGCAGAATCTTTGTATTTGTCCAAGAATTCTTCGGCACCCGAAAAAGCAACTTGATTGATGTATTTTTCTACTTCATCAGCCGTCATTCCTAAACCTTGGTCGATAATGTAAATTTTTTTCGCATCTTTGTCGACTTTAATTTCGATAATTGGATTTCCGTATTCTACTTTTGCTTCACCAATACTTGTTAAGTGTTTTAATTTTAAAGTAGCATCAGTTCCATTTGAAATCAGCTCACGTAAGAAAATTTCGTGATCGCTGTATAAAAACTTTTTGATTAGAGGAAAGATGTTTTCAACCGAAACATTAATTTTGCCTGTTGTCATAATTATAATAATATTTTAAGATTAATTCACGTCCAAGAGCTCTTCAAATAAAGTACCATTTGCCATATTAATGACAAAATGGCGGAAAAGTATGAGGGCTTTTTTTTAGTAATCGTGTTATTCTTAATTTTTTGTGTCGTATATTTAGTAATCTATTAATTTTAAACTAGTTGAGTATGAAGAAAGTTGTTTTATTGGGGGTATTGTTAATTTTGCTTGTGGCTTGTAAGTCAAGTTCGCCCGCGGCAGCACCTGCAGCTCCAGTGGCATCCACTAAGTTGGATAAAAAAGCACAAGTAGTGATCAAAGGCAATTGGCAAATTACGAACGTGGCATATCCGGGTTCTGAATTTTTCAAAGTAAATTCTTTTAATATCGCAGATTCTAAATGTTTTATCGGTAGCACTTGGAACTTTATTTCAAACAACAACAAAGGAGATATGACACTTACCGCACCGGGTTGTCCAGCGTTTGCTTCCCCTATTGTTTGGAGCATTAACAAAGAAGGCTTGTTTGTTTTGAAAATTGTCGAAGCAGGGGTGAAGTCCAAAACCGTTCAAACGGGCTATCTGTTGCGCGTAGCGAATCAAACAGAAACGTCCTTTGAATTGATTGATAGAATTGATGTTGCAGGGCAACAAAAAGACATTGTTTATTATTTTACAAAAACCAATTAATATTTTACTATGAAAAAAATTAGCACATTTACCCTAGTTATCGTTTTCCTTTTGAGCAACGTATTTACTTCGTGTACAGCAGTAAAAAACGCCAATAACACCCAAAAAGGAACAGGAATAGGAGTGGCTGCCGGCGCTTTAATTGGAGGTATTTTGGGAAATAACCTCGGAAAAGGAGGAAATGCTGCGCTAGGTGCAGCCATTGGAGCCGCCGTTGGTGGTGGGGCAGGAGCCTTAATTGGAAACAAAATGGACAAACAAGCTCGCGAAATTACCGAAGCCATTCCAGGTGCTGATGTACAGCGTGTTGGTGAAGGAATTCATTTGACCTTGAACGAAAATGCCGTACGTTTTGATACCAATAAATCAAGTTTAACGCCTCAAGCACAAGCCAATTTAGATAAGTTGATTCCTGTGTTTAAAGAATATGGCGATACTAACATCGAAATTTTTGGCTACACCGACAGTTCCGGGAAACCAGAATACAATTTGACCCTTTCTCAAAAAAGAGCCGAAGCAGTAAAAACGTATTTAATAGCCAAAGGTTTGGTGGCCAATCGTTTCAAAACCTCAGGATTTGGAATTGCAGATCCTATTGCTACCAACGACACACCCGAAGGTAAAGCGCAAAACCGTAGAGTAGAATTTGCTATAACGGCCAACAACAAAATGATACAAGACGCCAAAAGCGGAAAATAACCTATAGTGGAAAGACGCTAGTGAATGGCAACAAAAAAAACTTTTCCCCCAAAAATTTGGGCGTTACCACAAGGGCCGGGCTTTTCGTTACAATCTTTTTTAAGGCCGAAAAAGCCTTAAAAAAGGATTTTCACTGCAAACGAAGTTCACTGAACTCCTATGAAAATAGTATGAGTGAAGTAATCCCTAACGCAAAAAAAAGTCAACAAAAGACATTAGCGTATAAAAACCTAAAAGCTGTTACCAACGTAACAGCTTTTTTTGATATAAAATACAGTTTTCAACGACTTATTTTTTACAAAGCCACTATCTTTGTTTTTTTAAATTCATACCCAATATAATGCTTGAAGTTCAAAATATTTCTTTCGCTTATACCGACAAAGCGATCATTCAAAATGTAGATTTTACCGTAGAAAAAGGACAAAACATCGCACTAATAGGCGAAAGCGGCTGTGGTAAAAGTACGTTGCTGAAACTTATTTATGGGATTTATGATTTACATGAAGGAAAAATTTTCTTTAATCAAACCCGTGTTTTAGGTCCCAAATACAACTTGGTGCCCGGAATGCCGTTTATGAAATATTTGGCTCAAGATTTTGATTTGATGCCCTTTGAAACCGTAGCCGAAAATGTTGGTAAATTTTTGTCTAATGGTTTTATGCCTTTAAAAAAATTACGCATTCAAGAATTACTCGAAATGGTCGAAATGACCGACTATGCCAAAGTACGCGCCAAAGATTTAAGTGGTGGACAGCAACAAAGAGTAGCCTTGGCCAAAGTATTAGCGGTTGAACCACAGGTTTTGTTACTAGATGAACCCTTTAGTCATATTGATAACTTTAGGAAAAATGCCCTACGCAGAAATTTGTTTGCCTACTTAAAGAAAAAAGGCATTACGTGTATTATTGCCACGCATGATAGTACCGACGCTCTTTCTTTTTCTGACGAAACCATAGTCTTGCAACAAGGACGCATTGTAGAAAAAGCACCTTCTGTTGAAGTGTACCAATTTCCAATTAATAAATATGTAGCTTCTTTATTTGGAGAAGTTAACGAATTACGATTATCACAACTGATGCCCATTGACGAGAATGATGAAATGGTGTTGTTGTATCCACATCAATTAAAAGTATCTCCAGTGGGAACCATGCGAGCAGTAGTGAAACAATCTTATTTTAAAGGCAGTCGGTTTTTAATCAAAGCCGCTTTCGATCGAAAAGCTATTTTCTTTGAGCACGAAACGGCCTTAGAGGTCAATCAAGAAGTGTTTTTGAAAATATTATAATCGTTACAAGTGAACATAAAAAAAGAGACAACTTTTCCGAGTTGTCTCTTTTTTGTTAGTAGTCATTTGACTTAGTTTTTCAAATGTTTTTCTAAGAATTGATCTTGTTCCCAGAGTAAGTGCAAGATGTTTTCTTTGGCAGCATAACCATGACTTTCTTTTGGTAAAATCACCATACGAGCAGGGCCACCTAAACCTTTTATGGCTTGGAAATAGCGTTCGGTTTGTAATGTAAAAGTACCAGGATTGTTATCCGCTTCGCCGTGCACTAATAGTAAAGGAGTTTTCATTTTATCCGCATTCATAAAAGGGGACATGGCCGTGTACACCTCTGGCGTTTCCCAATAATTACGTTGCTCGCTTTGGAAACCAAAAGGCGTTAAAGTTCTATTGTAAGCACCACTTCGAGCAATCCCACAAGCAAAAAGGTTGGAATGGGTCAACAAATTAGCGGTCATAAAAGCACCGTAAGAATGGCCGCCCACCGCTACTTTTTTTCTGTTGATGTAGCCCAAAGCATCTACCGCATTGATTGCAGCCTCAGCATTGTCCACCAATTGAGTAATAAAGTTGTCGTTAGGTTCAGTTTTGTCTTCTCCTATAATTGGGAACGAAGCATCGTCTAAAACCACATAGCCTTTGGTCACCCAATACACAAACGAACCATAGTTAGGAAAGGTAAATTCGTTAGGATTTTGAGTGCTTTGTCCCGCACTATTTTTGTCTTTGTATTCGGCAGGATAGGCCCAGATCAATAACGGCAATTTTTCTTTTTTGGCTTTGTCATAGCCTACAGGCAAGTATAAGGTTCCCGAAAGTTCAACACCATCTTTACGTTTGTATTTGATCACTTCTTTGCTCACATTTTTGATGCTTTCAAACGGATTTTTGAAATCGGTGATGGGTGTGATTTTCTCTTTTTGGTTGATGTTTCTAAAGTAGTAATTTGGGTAATCATTTTTGGATTGAATTTGTACCAAAACCGTTCCTTTTTTAAAATCTTCTACCTCAATAATATCTTCTTTTTTGTCCTTATAAGTAGAAGTATACAAACGTTTGCTTTGTAACGTTTTTAAGTTCAATTCGTCAATGAATGGGAACTGACCTTCTTTCGTAAAACCATCGCCAATACGGAAGGCTTTATCATTTTCGATAGCCAAAACATAGCGGTTGTATTGATTTTTTCTAGTCTCGAAATTACCCGGATCAGCGTAAACGTCTTGTGAGTTTCTGTCGGTGATCACTTTAGGTTGTTGCGAAGGATTGGATGGATTGATCAGGTAGGTTTTGGTATTTCTAGTGTCATACCATTCATCAGAAACTATAGCAAAAGTGTCATTCCCCCAAATGATGTTGTCAAATCGTTGTGGTGTTTTTACTAGCGAAGTTGGATTGGCTGTAAAAGGCGCGTCCCATAAAAACACTTCGTCTCTAAACGCAACTTTATTTGCTGGATCCCCTTCGTCTAAAGCTTGTACAAAAGCCAAAGTTGCGGGTTTGTCGTTTCTCCATTGCAAAGCTCTTTTTCCTTTTTGCACGGCCATGAATCCTTTGGGCATAATTTCGGTTAAAGGCGTTTCGTTTACGATTTTTATTTCTTTTCCGTTTTTGTCATACACCACACTTTTCATTGGAAAGCGATTCAAAGGAACGATATAAGAAAACGGTTTTTGAATCGTAGTAAGCATAATGTAATTTCCATCAGGAGATAAACTTTGACCAGCAAACATATCCGCCGATTTGAATAGCGTTTTATTGCCATTCAAAGTGATTTTATACAATTCAGATGTGATGATGTTCTCAAAATTGATCTCGTCATTTTTGTTTTTCAACATGTCTGGATAAGTTCGGTTTTGTGATTTTGCACCACTAGCATTCGAGATAATTGGTCCCGCTGGCAAATCTTTTTTGGCATCCAATAAAGGTTTTCTGTCGCTAGGCAATAGTTTTACCAATATTGTTTCGTTGTCATCAAACCAGCTAAAAGGAGCGCCTAAATTGGCATTCAAATTCGCTTCGGTCAGTTTCTTGGCTTGAGCAGAAGCCACGTCAATTACCCAAAGTTCTACACCATTGGCAGCGGTATGTGTGAACAAAATTTTAGTGTCGTTCGGCGACCAAGATAGATTGCTGATTTTGGCATTAGCTGGTAATCCCGCTACTTGAACTTCGTTTTTGTCTTTAATTTTTCGAAGTTTTAAGTTGTTGATATAGGTTACGGTACTCGAAATGTTCGTCACAGGATTGATACGTAAACCACCCAAACGCAATTCTTCTTGATTAAGATCGTCAAGTGTTTTGTAGGTGTTTCGGTAAGAAAGTAAAAGGTATTCTTTTTTAGTATCCATCGAAACCGAAGGAGCACGTTCGTAATCCGCTAAATCTAATATGGATTTAGAAGGTTTTTGGTAGCTTAGATTCTCTTGTGCGATGACTGAAAAACTAAAGGCAAGGCATAAAAAGGCAAGTTTTATTTTCATGAAAGGAAAGTTGGTTAATGAAAGGTTTACAATAAAATTAGTTGTAAAAAACCATCAAATGTTACAAAGATTAGCGTTTTATTTTGCTGTAAAAATGGTAAAAAATAGTGTAAGTTGTAAATTTATTGAGCTTGAAATGATTATATGAAAAAAAAGACTAAATTGTGAGGAAGCTTTTTAAAAGATTTTTAATTTAGCCGATCAAAATTTAATATAAAATTAATACGTATGTATCACTCTAAAATAGCAGGATTAGGATTTTATGTTCCTTCAAATGTGGTGACTAATGATGATTTGTCAAAGATAATGGAGACGAATGACGAATGGATTCAGGAACGTACCGGAATTAAAGAGCGTCGTCATATCATAAAAGGAGAAGACACCACTACAACAATGGGAGTAAAAGCAGCAGAAATTGCCATTGAGCGCGCTGGTATTGCCAAAGAAGATATTGACTTTGTGGTTTTTGCTACTTTAAGTCCTGATTATTATTTCCCAGGGCCTGGGGTTTTGGTGCAGCGCGATTTGGGTTTAAAAACCGTTGGAGCAATTGATATTCGTAATCAGTGTTCAGGTTTTGTGTACGGATTATCAGTAGCCGATCAATACATCAAAACGGGAATGTATAAAAACGTTTTGGTCATTGGATCTGAAGTGCATTCTTCAGGTTTAGACATGACCACTCGTGGGCGTGGGGTTTCGGTAATTTTTGGTGATGGAGCAGGAGCTGCTGTATTATCAAGAGAAGAAGATTTAACCAAAGGAATTTTGTCTACGCATTTGCATTCCGAAGGGCAACATGCTGAAGAATTAGCCTTGCTTGCTCCTGGAATGGGCGGTCGTTGGGTAAACGATATTTTGGCTGATAACGATCCGAACGACGAAAGTTATTTTCCTCACATGAACGGACAGTTTGTGTTTAAAAATGCTGTAGTTCGTTTTTCCGAGGTAATCAACGAAGGTTTGCAAGCCAATAATTTGGATGTTTCAGATATTGATATGTTGATTCCACATCAAGCGAATTTGAGAATTTCGCAATTCATTCAGAACAAATTTAAGTTGAATGATGATCAAGTATTCAACAACATTCAAAAATACGGAAACACCACTGCTGCATCTATTCCAATTGCCTTGACTGAAGCTTGGGAGCAAGGAAAAATCAAAGAAGGTGACACTGTGGTTTTAGCTGCTTTCGGAAGTGGTTTTACTTGGGCAAGTGCGATTATTAAGTGGTAGTTTATTTTTGTAAGATAGTAAAGGTCTAGAATGCGAGTTCTAGGCTTTTTTTGTGGTTTTTACTGCCTATGTTGAAAAATAGACCGAATATTTTTTTTGTTTTTTGCTAAAAAGAAAGTTCATTTGGTGGGAATAATTAGTAACAATTATTGTCCAATCTAACTATTAACTTTATCTGGCCAACTTCAGTTGGCGTAGGAAAAGATGAAAGTTCCGTAGGAACGAACCATTTTGTAGCAACGGATTTTAATCCGTTGTATTTAAGTATGATGTAGTGTGAATCGTATCCATATAAATTTTAGCTACGATTGTTATTTTTTGCATTGAAGATTTGATTGTTTTTTTCTATTCAATATCCCAAGAAAACCAATTCCTAGTTTTTAGCCCTGATCGCAGCGGCATCCTTTGCTTTTTTGATAAAAAAAAAGCAAAGATATAGCGGAGAGCAGGACGATGTCAGTAAAAAAGCCCATTCTTTCCGCTCCTAAATTTTGGTATAAAAAAAATCCGTCTGGTTTTGCAACGAGACGGATTTTGTGTGGTAAGTATATTATTTTTTAAACATAGGAGTCATGTAAGATTTGTAAATCAACTTGTTTTTTCAGATGGTTAAAGCTTATATAAGTTACAAGGGTTTTGTAAATTGACCTTAAACTACTTCAATGAACTGGCGATTTTACTTAACTTATTTAAACAAAAACTTAGGTGACTTATATGTTTTAATCAAAATGTTGTTAGATGGAATTAGCAAACAGCTTCTTCTGCTAGAACGCTTTCTACTTCGTGCAAAGGTAAATCCCAAGCCTCGGCAACACCACGGTAAACTACTTTTCCGTTGGCTACGTTCAATCCTAATTTTAATTCTTTGTTTTCTTCGCAGGCTTTTCTCCATCCTTTGTTGGCCAATTGAATCGCGTAAGGCAAAGTCGCATTGGTCAACGCTAAAGTTGAAGTGTAAGGCACAGCACCTGGCATGTTGGCCACACAATAGTGAACAATATCATCGATGATGAACGTTGGGTCTTCGTGAGTGGTTGGTTTACAAGTTTCGATGCAACCTCCTTGGTCAACAGCTACGTCTACTACTACGGTTCCTGGGCTCATTAATTTTAGCATGTCGCGAGTAATTAAGTGAGGCGCTTTGGCTCCAGGAATCAACACACCACCAATAACTAAATCGGCTGTTTTGATCGCTTCGCAAATGTTGTAATGATTTGACATTTGAGTTACTACGTTAGCTGGCATTACATCAGACAAATATCTCAAACGTGGTAAACTTACGTCCATAATGGTAACTCTAGCTCCGAATCCAGCGGCCATTCTAGCGGCTTGAGTTCCTACGATTCCACCACCTAAAACTACTACGTTTGCTGGAGGAACACCTGGTACACCACCTAAAAGGATTCCTTTTCCTTTCATTGGTTTTTCTAAATATTTAGCTCCTTCTTGGATAGACATACGTCCCGCTACTTCAGACATTGGCACCAATAAAGGCAAGCTACGATCAGCTTTTTCTACCGTTTCGTAAGCTAAACAAACGGCTCCGCGCTCTAACATTGCGTGTGTTAACGGCTCAGAAGAAGCAAAGTGGAAATAGGTGAATAATAATTGGTCTTTTTTAATCAAAGGATATTCAGAAGCGATTGGCTCTTTTACTTTGATAATCATTTCGGCAATGTCATACACTGCTTCAATAGTAGGAAGAATTTCGGCTCCTGCATCTGTGTAGGCTTGGTCACCGAAACCACTGTTGCTACCAGCATTGGTTTGTACATATACAATATGACCGTGTTTTTTAAATTCGGCTACACCTGCTGGCGTTAAGGCCACACGGTTTTCGTTATTCTTGATTTCTTTTGGAACTCCGATTATCAT
Source organism: Flavobacterium sp. LM5 (assembly GCF_002017945.1). Lineage (NCBI taxonomy): Bacteria > Pseudomonadati > Bacteroidota > Flavobacteriia > Flavobacteriales > Flavobacteriaceae > Flavobacterium > Flavobacterium sp. LM5. Next base: position 1,426,270 of record NZ_MUFX01000001.1, read on the forward strand.
AAGACTTTGTTTTGATTGGTTTTTGTGGGGTAAAAGTAATTTAAAAAGAAAATATTTTTTCCTGTGAATGATAGAAAGGTAAATATTAGTTTAATTTAGTATTTTAGCCTAAAATTTTTCTTTTCGAAATCGTTTTTTGCTTTTGTAAAAGAAAAATTATCTTAAAAGTGTTCCTTTTTTAAAAAGCTGCCCAAATGAATATTGATGAAACAGACAAAAAAATCTTACGCCTCTTGCAAGCCAACGCGCATTTGACGTTAAAAGACATTGCCAATCAAATCAATCTGTCTCTAACGCCTGTTCATGATCGAGTGAAACGTCTTGAAAAAGAAGGGGTTATTGATAAATATGTTACGGTGCTCAATAAGAAAAAGCTAGGTAAAAACTTGACTGTTTTTTGCCAAGTCACGCTTGTAAAACAAACCTTTGATATTTCTGAAGCTTTTAATGAAGCGATTAGGAATTTGCCCGAAGTGGTGGAATGTGATTTTGTTTCGGGTAGTTTTGATTATTTGCTAAAAGTGGTCTTACCTGATATGGAAAGTTACCATCATTTTCATCAAAAGAAATTATCGGTTTTGCCGGAGGTTAGTTTGATTAATAGTTTTTTTATCATCTCTGAGGTAAAAAGCACAACGGTATTACCGATTTAAAAAATATTGTTTGTTGTTTATAGTTTGTTGTCTAAGTCTTTGAGATCTTTGTGTTAATCTTTGCGAGTTTAGCGGTTAAATACGTTGTGAGGGGTAAAAGTGATATTTCTCTAAATATGAGTTTAAAAAAACCACCAAAAGTTGTCTCTTGATGGTTTGTTGAATTATAATTAACGTTGGTTTTATCTACTAATAGTAAGTATAACGTCTTACTTTTGAAATGTATTTGGCCAAACGAATGACTTGATGGCTGTAGCCGTATTCGTTGTCGTACCAAATGTACAATACTATGTTTTTTCCGTCTTTAGAAACAATAGTGGCATTGCTATCATAGATGGAAGGGGCTGTAGTTCCTACAATATCCGAAGAAACCAATTCGTTATTCAACGAGTATTTGATTTGCTCTACCAATTCGCCTTCTAAAGCGTATTTTTTCATAATGTTGTTAATGCCTTCGACAGAAGTTGCTTTGTTTACTTCAAGATTCAAAACCACTAAAGAGCCATTGGGAACAGGAACACGAATCGCGTTTGAAGTTAATTTTCCTTCTAAAGACGGTAAGGCTTTGGCAACCGCACTACCAGCACCTGTTTCGGTAATCACCATGTTTAAAGCTGCAGCTCTGCCACGACGGTGTTTTTTATGCATATTGTCTACCAAATTCTGATCGTTAGTATAGGCGTGAATGGTTTCTAAATGTCCTTTTACAACTCCTAAAGTATCTTCAATCGCTTTCAGAATAGGAGTAATGGCATTGGTGGTACATGAAGCTGCCGAGAAAATTGATACCTCGTCCGGATTGTATTCGTTTTGATTTACTCCGTGAACAATATTCGGCACGCCTTTTCCAGGTGCCGTAAGTAATACTTTATCGGTTCCTTTTGAAGTCAAGTGACGACTCAAAGCTTCTTGAGTAGTGAAGGCTCCCGTGTTGTCGATTACTAAGGCATTGTCAATATTGTAAGCTGTATAATCAATTTCTTCTGGAGTGTTGGCAGTAATCATATGAACGGTAGTTCCGTTGATGATTAAGGCATTATTGGCTGGATCAGCAATAACAGAACCATTAAAATCACCATGAATAGAGTCATAACGCAACAAAGAAGCTCTTTTTTCTAAGCTTGTAGCGTCGTTTTTGTCACGAGTAACAATGGCTCTCAATCGCATTTGATTGCCTTTTCCGGTTTTGGACATTAACTCACGGGCCAATAAGCGACCAATACGGCCAAAACCGTATAAAACCACATCTTTGGGTTGAATTTCCTCAGTGAATTTGGCGTCTTTTAGTTTGTCAATTACAAAATGTCTGGCATCTGGGTATTTTTCATCCAAAAGTCCGTATTCGTAAGTCAATTTTCCGATGTCCAATTTGGAAGGCGGTAGGTCTAAAGATAGAATAATACTCGCAATTTCAACCGAATCAGAAACAGCAATTGGTTTCCCAACAAATTCTCCTGCGTATTCGTGCAAGTTTAGAATTTCGCTCACATTTCTGTCGATTAAATGATTTCGGAACAAGACCAACTCGATCGATTTGTCATACCATAAATCGCTAATAATTTTGATTAATTCTACTCCCGAGCGTCTTCTGTCGGTTTGAATAGTCACTTCCTTTTCGTATAAATGTGTTGTACTCATGAATGAATTTTGTAAAAAAATAAAGTTGTGTTTTTTAAAATTTTTGCAAAAGTACCCTATTTCAATCGATTTCGTAAACTGTTTTTGAATTTTTTTTATAAAAAAAAGCCATCACACGCTAAGGTATGATGGCTGTTGGTATAAAGTTATTTTTTTTTAAATGATTATTCTGAAAATTTCACCATTTCGGTTGATCATTTCTATACGAACACTTTGTTGTTCGGATTTGTTTTTCATAATTGAAGAAACTGTTTCTACATTTGTAGCTTTCACATTATCGATGCTCAAAATGATATTGCCTTGTAATTCTTCGGCATATTGAAGGTAACGCTCGTTGGTAATGGCTTTGATTTTTACCCCATAATCAATTTTGAATTTCTTTTTGTCGGCTGCATCAATATTTTCTACTTCAATGCCTTTAAATTCAGAACTGAAATATTCGTTTTTGCTCAAGGTTACTGTGGTCGATTTGTTTTTACCCTCACGGATATAGTTGACCACTACTTTGTCATTCGGACGTTTGGTGTTAATGTATCCTGACAAGTCTGCATACGAGGTTATGTTTTGATTGTCCATTTTTACTATAATATCTCCTTTTTGTAAACCTGCTTTTTCAGCTCCCGAGTTTTTACTTACTTTATTGATGTAAAAACCTTCCGTTTCTTTTATTCCCAAATCTTTAGAAGCGGGACTATTCAATTCTCTACCTTCTACACCAAGAATGCCTCGTTGTACGTTACCGAATTCCATCAAGTCTTCAATAATTTTCCTAGCATTATTCGAAGGTACGGCAAAGGAATAGCCAGCATAACTTCCTGTTGGAGAAGAAATCATCGTGTTGATTCCGATTAATTCTCCTCTGGCGTTTACCAATGCACCACCTGAATTTCCTGGATTTACAGCGGCATCGGTTTGGATAAAGGATTGAATACCTCTCGCGTCTAAGTTTCTAGCTTTGGCCGAAACGATACCTGCAGTTACCGTTGAATTTAAGTTGTATGGATTACCCACAGCCAAAACCCATTCGCCTACTTTTACATTATCTGAATTGGCAAATACGGTGTAAGGTAATTTTTCATCGGCCGAAATTTTCAACAAAGCGATATCCATTTTGGAATCAGTACCGATCAATTTTGCTTTGTAGGTTTTTTTGTTATTGAGGGTGATTTCAATTTCTGAAGCGTCTTTAATCACGTGATTGTTGGTAACGATGTAACCGTCTTCAGAGATGATCACTCCCGAGCCCGTTCCTACTTGTTCTTGTTGTTGTCCGCCGCCATAGCCATAAAAATATTCCAAAATAGGATTGCTAATGGTTCTTCGAGAAACGTTTTTTACGTGTACAACGGAGTGTACTGTTTTTTCAGCAGCCTCGGTAAAATCTATTGCTTCAGCTGCGAGTCCCACATTTTTCCCGTAATTTTCTTGAGCAAGAGTTACTACACCTTTTTTGTTATTTGAAAAATACCCGTTGTCATCAAACAAAAGTTTGTAACCACCTAAGGTAGTGGCGCCACTAAGGACTGATACTAGTAATAAGGATGAGATTTTTTTCATAATAGATTTTAGTTTTATTAGTTATTTAGAGACAAATTTAGCACATAAAATATTTTCTAAAAACGAGTTTAACGTACTTTAACAGTGTTTAACTATAATTATTAATTGTACTTTTGTGTTTCAAAATGATATACATGACTTTAGAATTTTATAAATACCAAGGCACTGGAAATGACTTTGTAATGGTTGATAATCGATCTTTATTTTTTCCGAAACAAAATACTGAACTTATTGAAAAATTATGCGATCGCCGATTTGGTATAGGTGCTGACGGATTGATTTTGTTGGAAAATGATACCGAAACTGATTTCAAAATGGTCTACTACAATTCCGATGGAAACGAGAGTTCCATGTGTGGTAACGGCGGACGTTGTTTGGTAGCTTTTGCCAAACAATTGAACGTTATTGAGAATGCGACCACTTTTATCGCTACCGATGGTTTGCATCATGCAACTGTTGCTCCTGATGGATTGGTTTCTTTACAAATGATTGATGTTGTTGAGATCAAAATCATCCCAGAATACGTCTTTCTAAATACAGGTTCGCCACATCATGTTCAAATAGTAGAGGATTTAAAAAACTATAATATAAAAGAGCAAGGCGCAGCTATTCGTTACGGAGCATTATATGGCAAAGCAGGAAGTAATGTCAATTTTGTGAGCCAAATCAATGACGATACTTTTGCCGTTCGTACCTATGAACGTGGAGTAGAAGACGAGACTTTGGCTTGCGGCACCGGAGTTACTGCTGTGGCCATTGCCATGCATGCTACGGGGGTTACAGCAGCTACTCGAATAAATACCAATGTAGAAGGCGGAAAGCTAGAAGTGTCTTTTGAAAAAAACGGGAGCCAATACACGCAAGTTTTCTTAAAAGGTCCCGCAGCGTTTGTGTTCAAGGGACAAATTGAAATTTAAATTTTGCACCTTTAATTCATGAATACATTAAAAGGTAAAAACGTATATCTACGAGCTTTAGAACCGAATGATTTAGAGTTTGTGTATGCCATGGAAAATGACCAAAGCATTTGGGAAGTGAGCAATACACAAACGCCATATAGTAGGTTTTTGATCAAACAGTATCTCGAAAACGCACATCAGGATATTTACGAAGCCAAACAATTGCGACTGGCAATTTGTCAAGATCAAGATTTTCCAGCAATCGGATTAATCGATTTATTTGAATTTGATCCCAAAAACAGAAGAGCAGGTATGGGTATTGTCATACAGTCGGACCAAAAAAGGAATCAACAAATTGGTTCTGAGGCGCTTGAATTGTTGATTCAATTCTCGTTTTACGATTTGAATTTGCATCAAGTCTATGCAAATATTGGTACAGAAAATAGTGCAAGTGTGGCGCTTTTTACTAAATTTGGCTTCCAAAAAATAGGAATAAAAAAAGATTGGGTACTAGTCAATGGAGTGTATCAAGACGAAGCCATTTATCAATTAATTAATCACAAATTTTAATCATTTTATTTTGAACGTAAAAAAAATCCTTTCGATTGTAGCTGTTGTGGTAGCTTCGGTACTTTTAGTTTACGGTTTTGTTTTGATTCGTCAAATCTTTAGTGCCAATACTAAATTCAATGAAGATAAAGTATATGTTTATGTGCCAACAGGTTCAGATTATACAGCTGTCAAAAAACTCATAGCACCCTATGTTGAAGATATGCAACGCTTTGAAATGGTTGCAGGCAAAATGAGTTATGCTGAGAATGTAAAGCCAGGTCGTTTCTTATTGAAAAAAGGAATGAACAGTTATGAATTAGTCAAATCCATGCGCAGCAATGATCCCGTAGATTTAGCCTTCAATAATCAAGAACGTTTAGAAAATTTAGCTGGTCGTGTGGGTTCTCAAATCGAACCAGATAGTTTGTCGCTGTTGACTACCTTCAAAGATTCTGTTTTCTTGAAAGAAAATGGTTTTACGGAAGAGAATGTTTTTGTGATGTTTATTGCCAATACGTATGAGGTGTATTGGAACATTACAGCCGAGAAATTTCGTGACAAAATGATCAAGGAATATCGTAATTTTTGGAATGAAAAACGCACCCAACAAGCAGCCAAACAAGGTCTAACGCCAGTTACGGCTACTATTTTAGCATCGATCGTTCATAAAGAATCGGTTAAAAGAGACGAGAGACCTCGTATAGCTGGAGTATATTTGAACCGTTTGCAACAAGAAATGCCTTTGCAAGCCGATCCTACGGTGATTTTTGCCTTAAAGAAGAAAAGTAATGATTTTGATCAAGTCATAAAACGTGTCTTTTACAACGATTTGTTTTTAAATTCGCCATACAATACTTATAAAAACATTGGCCTACCTCCAGGACCCATTGCAATGCCTGATATCACGGCACTCGAAGCGGTTTTGACTCCTGAAAAGCACGATTACATTTATTTCTGTGCAAGTGTTGATCGTTTTGGTTACCACGAGTTTGCAGCTACTTTACCGGAACATAATATTAATGCTAAAAAATATTCAGATTGGATCAACAGCCAAGGTGTGCAACGATAATTGTTTTACCTCGAAATATAGTCTTTCGATTGATTTTATTATTTTGGAGCACTTGCCCTTTGTTGGCGCAAGTAGCTCCAAACTCTTTTTTTACCCCATCTGATTCTTTAAATATGCAAAGACGAAATACCGTTATCATCACCGAAACGGTATTGGGAGGAGGAGCCTTGTTAGGATTGAATCAACTTTGGTACGCGGACTATCCTAAATCCAACTTTCATTTTATCAATGACAATGCCGAGTGGTTACAAATGGACAAAATCGGACATATGTACTCATCCTATCATTTGGGTCGTTTTGGTGCCGAGGCCTTGCATTGGAGTGGAGTGAGTAAAAAAAATCAGTTGCTTTATGGCGCTACACTGGGATTTGTTTTTTTATCCGCAGTGGAAATCATGGATGGTTTTTCTGCCGAGTGGGGCGCCTCTACGGGCGATATCTTGGCCAATGCCGTAGGAACAGGACTTTATGTTTCGCAAGAATTACTTTGGAACGAGCAACGCATTATCCCTAAATTTTCCTTCCACACCACGTCATTCGCTGCGCAAAATCCGAACAAATTAGGCAATAGTTTTTCGGAACAACTCTTAAAAGATTATAACGGGCAAACGTATTGGTTATCGGGAAATATTTCATCTTTTTTTCCTAACGCACCGTTACCCAAGTGGCTTAATCTTGCAGTTGGCTATGGTGCCGAGGGCATGACGCAGGGTTTGAATCCAAATGATCAACGCGAACGACAATTCTACCTCAGTTTTGATATTAATTTTCAGAAAATACGGACTAATAATTCTATATTAAAGACTATTTTTTCACTAATTAACACCTTAAAAGTACCTGCGCCTACTTTGTCATTTGGCTCAAACAGTGGGGTTAAAGCCCATGTCTTTTACTTTTAACATTTTTTAACAGCTTGATTTTCAATTACTTTTTTGTTTAGTGGTATCTTTGCAGCAGTAATTTCACAAGGTGACAGCGCGTGAAGAAAATCAATTTATGATAAAGAAATGGTATTTTTTCTTGAGTTTAATTGCCCTAGTGGCCTATGTAAGCTTGAGTTTTAAAAAAGAGAAAAAGAGCCTCGCTCCCAAGGTTCAATTGGTGCAAAAGGAAGTCAAACAAGCCGAATTTCCTTTGAAAGATTCTTTAACTTTTGACATTCCCTTTACCAAAAATCAGTTTGTTGGTTTCAAAGAAGCAGTAGCTCACAAAGAATCACGAGGAAAATATAAAAAAGTGAATTCTTTAGGATACTTAGGGAAATATCAATTTGGAGTACAAACCCTCAAAGCGGTTGGCGTTAAAAGTCCTAAAAAGTTTTTGAACAGCCCAGAATTGCAAGAAAAAGCATTCGTAGCGTTGTTGTCCAAAAACAAACATCTTTTAGAAAAAGTCATTGAGAAACACGAAGGAAGTGTTATTGATGGGATTTTAATTACAGAATCTGGAATTTTAGCCGCAGCGCATTTAGCAGGCGCAGGTTCAGTAAAAAAGTTTTTCCGTTATAATGGGAAGAAATTTTTCCGAGACGCTTACGGAACTTCATTAAGAAGCTATTTGAAAAAGTTTGGAGGTTATGACACTTCCAACATTGTAGCCGATAACAACGCTACAGTTCATTCAATTTAAGTATTTCAATTTTCTTAAAAGCTATGATTCACGTCATGGCTTTTTTTTTGGAGCACACACAAAGCGCTTTTCTAGTGAGCATCGTCCCGCTATTCGCTACAATCTCTGGTCTTGTTTTGTCACAAGACCAGAGGATTTTCACTGCTATCGGGGCTAAAGACAAGCATCTTCCCTAGTAATTTTCAGGTTTACTTCTATTTATTCTCCTATCAATATCTCCAAAATACTAATCGCAGCCACACTAATTTTGGTTCCAGGGCCAAAAAGGGCAACGACTCAGAGCAAAACTGACAGGTTTTTAAAACCTGTCAGTTTTGAAAACACAATTATTCCTCCATCAATATCTCCAAAATACTAATGGCAGCCTCACTAATTTTGGTTCCAGGACCAAAAACAGCAACAGCTCCAGCATCAAAAAGGAATTGGTAGTCTTGCACTGGGATGACGCCACCCACTACGACCATAATATCTTCACGGCCGTATTTTTTAAGTTCTTCAATGACTTGTGGGACTAAGGTTTTGTGACCTGCTGCCAAGGATGAAACGCCAAGAACATGCACATCGTTTTCTACGGCTTGTTTGGCTGCCTCTTCTGGAGTTTGAAACAAAGGGCCAATGTCTACGTCAAAACCTACATCGGCATAACCTGTGGCTACAACTTTGGCTCCACGGTCGTGTCCATCTTGCCCCATTTTGGCAATCATGATTCGGGGTCTTCTTCCGTCTTGTTTGGCAAAAGCATCAGCTAGTTGCTTGGCTTTTTCAAAACTTTTGTCGTCTTTAATTTCTTTGCTATACACGCCACTAAAGGATTTAATTTGTGCTTTGTAACGTCCAAAAACCGTTTCTAAGGCATCGCTTATTTCGCCAAGGGTTGCTCGGTTTCTTGCGGCTTCTACGGCTATTTCTAACAAATTGCCTTCATTGGTTTTGGCACAATGAATCAATTTTTCGAGACTACTTTTTACTTTTTCGGAGTCTCTGTTGGCTTTGATTTTTTCCAATTGCGCCAACTGTTGTTTACGAACCATTTGGTTGTCTACATCCAAGATTTGCAAAGGGTCTTCTTTCTCCAATCGGTATTGATTCACCCCTACAATAATATCTTGTCCACTGTCAATTCGCGCTTGTTTTCTTGCAGCCGCTTCTTCGATTCTTAATTTTGGAATACCGGCCTCAATGGCTTTGGTCATACCACCTAATTCTTCGACTTCTTGAATCAATTGCCAAGCTTTTTCGGCAATTTCATTCGTAAGGCTTTCTACATAATAACTGCCTCCCAAGGGTCTACGGTTTTGGTAATTTGGGTTTCCTCTTGTAAATAGATTTGGGTGTTTCTTGCAATTCTTGCTGAGAAATCAGTTGGTAACGCAATGGCTTCGTCTAGTGCGTTGGTATGTAATGATTGAGTTCCGCCAAAAGCAGCTGCAGCCGCTTCGACTACTGTTCGTGCTACGTTGTTAAAAGGGTCTTGTTCGGTTAAACTCCAGCCAGAAGTTTGGCAATGGGTTCGCAAGGCCAATGATTTTTCATCCGCAGGGTTGAATTCTTTTAGCAGTTTAGCCCAAAGCATTCTACCCGCACGCATTTTTGCAATTTCCATAAAATGATTCATTCCAATGGCCCAGAAGAAGGATAATCTTGGCGCAAATTCATCGATTTTCATTCCAGTGGCTAAACCCGTTCGTATATACTCTAATCCATCGGCTAGTGTGTAGGCTAACTCAATATCGGCAGTAGCTCCCGCTTCTTGCATATGGTAGCCAGAAATAGAAATCGAGTTAAATTTGGGCATTTTTTTGCTGGTAAATTCAAAAATATCAGCAATGATTTTCATAGAAGGAGTAGGAGGATAGATGTAGGTATTTCGCACCATGAACTCCTTTAAAATGTCATTTTGTATCGTTCCCGAAAGTTGCTCTGGAGCTACGCCTTGTTCTTCTGCTGCTACAATATAAAAAGCCATAATTGGCAAAACAGCACCATTCATAGTCATCGATACCGACATTTCTTGTAGTGGAATTTGATCAAATAACACTTTCATATCCTCCACGGTGTCAATGGCTACACCAGCTTTTCCAACGTCTCCAACTACGCGTTCGTGATCGGAATCATAGCCTCTGTGCGTAGGGAGATCAAAAGCAATGGATAATCCTTTTTGACCCGCGGCTAAATTGCGTCGGTAGAAAGCATTGCTCTCTTCGGCAGTAGAAAATCCCGCATATTGGCGTATCGTCCACGGTCTACGAACATACATGGTCGCATATGGTCCACGTAAGTTGGGCGCAAAACCAGCCCCAAAGTCCAAATGCTCTAAGGTTTCAATGTCTTTTTCGGTATAGGTAGGTGGAATCGTAATACCTTCCGCTGTAAGGAAAGGCTCGTGACTAGGTAAACTAGCACTTTTTGTGGAATGGTCTAAGGTAATATGTTCAAGGTCTTTTCTTTTCATGGCTCGAATAGTAATGGTGAATCGTTTTGGTTGGAATAAGCTTACTCTAAGGCGAGTCGTTCTTGTTCGATTTTTTCGGCCAAACGTTTTTCGATTATTGGGGTAATCAGTGTTTTTCGTGGATTGATTTTTACAAAAGGAAACAATTCCAAATCGTGCTTCATTCGGTCAGCTTGGTTGGGATGTTTGTTGGTTCCCAATAATATTTTTTTACCAGTATCAAATAAAGCTTGTTCCTTGTCGGCACTTTCTTGGATTTTTCTTTTGACGGTACCTTCTTTCAATTGCTTTAAGAAACCTCCGTTTTTTTCGATGTCTTTAAACAATTGAAGTGCTTTTTCTGCTAACTGTTGGGTGATGCTTTCTAAATAATAACTTCCGTCAGCTGGATTGTTGACTTTGTCGAAATACGATTCGTTTTTCAGAATCAACAATTGATTTCTAGCAATACGATCTCCAAATTCGTTGTCTTTGTGGTACAAGGCGTCATATGGCAAATTAGCAACTGCATCTGCTCCTCCCAAAATGGCACTCATACATTCTGTAGTAGTTCGTAACATATTGACATTGTAGTCGTAAATCGTTTTGTTTCTTTTAGTTGGAGTGGCTAGAATATGACAATCGATATCCAATTCATAGGCATTGGATACAATTTCAAAAAGTTGACGTAAAGCTCTTAATTTTGCAATTTCGAAGAAGTAGTTACTACCTATGGCGACTTGAAATACTACACTTTTTTTACAATTCGGAACACGGTTGAAGTACTCATTGGCTTGCGCTAAACCATAAGCGATTTCCTGAACCATAGTGGCTCCTGAATTTTGATACAGTCCCATATTGACACTCAATAAAGTGCAATTTTGGGTGCTATTAAAAAGCAATTCGAGGGTTTCGAAATTGTCTTTTTCAGGGGTTGAAAACCAATTGCCGTCTTGGGCTAATTGTCCGATAGGATCCAATAAGCAGAAAATCGTAGCTTCTTTTTCTTTAGCAATTTGGTCAATTTTTGCAACGAAATCGATTGAAAGAAATTGGAAATCGAAATAAATATCGATTTTTTCCAGAGGAAGTGCTGCAAGCAATTTTTCTACAGCGATGCTCTGATTAGGAATAGTAAAACGGAGGCTCGTTGCTCCGCGTTGGATGGTATCTAAAGCTCTTTCTATGGATTTGTCTAAGTCGTAAACAAAAATATTTTGACAAATACTAAAGGCTGTGGCTTGGGTGCTAATGCTAGCGCTACCTTTTAAATCTTCTTTGTCGTAAAATGGTTTTACTTTTATTTCCTCTGGAGAATTCCAAATTACCGTTTCGTTATAATCGGCACCTTTGAGTTCAAATTGAATTTTTTGTTTCCACTGTTTAGCCGAAACAGTATTGAAATCTTCAAATAGATTTTGCGCCATTGTGTTGGTATAGGTTTGTTGTTATTGTATTGTATCGCCTTCAAATTCTATGATATAGATGTCTTCGTTTTCTTTTTTCATATAATATTTTTCTCGTGCGAATTTCTCTATCTGTTCTGAATTTTGTAATTCTTTAATGCTTTTGCTGTCCTTTTTAATTTCCTCTTGGTAATATTTTTTATTCTCTTTTAGCTCATCCATTTCCTTATTGAGCATTTGATGGTCAAAATAAGAATAATTGTCTAAAAAAGTCATCCAAACAATGAAAAATAAGCCTACCCAAATATACTTATTGCTAAGTAGTTTGAACCATTTTTTGTCTTTATATGAATTTATCATTGTTGCTAGATTGGAAAAGAATTACAAAATACGTTGGTTAATCACGGCGCGCACTACATCAATAGCTACCGTATTGAATTTGTCATTTGGAATGATGATATCGGCATAGGCTTTGGTAGGCTCGATAAATTGTTCGTGCATAGGTTTGAGCGTGTGTTGGTAACGACTCAATACTTCTTCCATATCACGGCCACGTTCTGATATATCACGACGTAATCTACGAATTAATCGTTCGTCAGAATCGGCATGAACATAAATTTTAATGTCAAATAATTCTCGAATTTCAGGATTGGTAAAAATAAGGATGCCTTCTACAATCATTACTTTTCTTGGATGGGTAATAATAACGTCATCAGTCCTATTGTGTTTGATGAAAGAATAGACCGGCTGATTGATGATGTTGCCTTTTTTAAGTTCTTTTAAATGGGCTACTAATAGTTCAAAATCGATGGCCCTAGGGTGGTCAAAGTTAATGTTGGAACGCTCCTCATAACTCATGTTTTTGTTCTCTTTGTAATAAGAATCTTGTGAGATGATGCCCACTTCGGCATCAGGTAGTTCATTCATGATTTGATGTACTACTGTTGTTTTTCCACTTCCGGTTCCTCCCGCAATTCCTATGATGAGCATATTAACTTTACTTTTAAATTTTGTTACAAAAATAAGAATTTAAAGAGATACGAATTTGTTTTTGCGGACTATTTTTGAAAGACTTGCTAATTAAATGATAGGGAATAATTGCTGAAAGAGTATTTTTTTACTGCCTATAAGAATGCCATTTTTTCTCTTTTAGCCCCGGGAGGAGTGGCATCCTTTGCTGCCGGGGTTCGGCAGTAAAGATATAACGGATCACGGGACGATGTGGCCTGAAAAGCCTAATCTTCCTGCTTCTAATAGAAATAATAGTACTAGATGTATGGGCTAGTTTACATTTTGTGCACAATAAAAATAGTAGGGCGTTTGTGTAAGTCTACTTTTTCTTTTTTCCAAGCCGCTATTTTTTTTGTTTTGATGTATTCGGTGGGTAAAGTGATATCGGTGGCTACGCAAAGATGGGTCTCGGGATGTAGGATTTGAATCAAATCTTCGAGTAGTTTGTTGTTGCGATATGGGGTTTCAATGAAAATTTGCGATTGGTTTTTGTCGAAAGATAATTTTTCTAAAAATTTCAATGCCGATTTTTTCTCTTCTTTTTCGATAGGTAAGTAGCCGTTGAAGGTAAAGCTTTGACCGTTCATGCCAGAGGCCATAAGGGCTAAGAGGATCGAGGATGGGCCCACTAAGGGTACAACTTGAATGCCTTTTTCGTGCGCAATTTTTACAATGACTGCTCCGGGATCGGCTACGCCTGGACAACCGGCCTCGCTCATTAATCCCATGTTTTTTCCCTCGAGCAAGGGTTGAATCATGGCCAAATGCTCTTTGGTTTCGGTGTGTTTGTTTAGGGTAAAAAGTACGAGTTCTGATTGTTTTTTTTCGGGTTGCACTATTTTGATTGATTTTCTGGCCGTTTTTTCGTTTTCTACGATGTAATGGTCAATAAAATCAATGCTTCTTTTGATGGTTTGTGGTAAAACATCCATAGGGTCGCAATCGCCCATAGTGGTTGGAATTAAGTATAATTTTCCTTGCGAAAGAGTTGGTTTCATTTAGTGGTTTTCTTTGTTTATTCTTTTGAATACCTCGTCAACTGTAATTTGCATTTCTGAAAACAGTGGACTTTTAATTATTTGCCCTTCAGAAAAGGGTTTTAATCCGATGTATTCTTCGTTTTGTAACGTGTACACTAAAACAAAACGTTCTTCGGGTTCTACTATCCAATATTCTTTTACGCCACTTTCTTGGTATAAATTGAATTTGGTATCTACATCATGCTTGCTGTTGTTGGGTGATAATATTTCTACAATTAAATCTGGAGCGCCATTGCAGCCTTTATCATCTAATTTGTTTTCATCACAAATAATGCATAAATCGGGTTGTACTACAGTAGTGTCTTTTTTTGAAGAGGCAATCGGAAGTCTTACGTCAAAAGGGGCAACGAAAACACTGCAAGGACGATTTTCGAAAAAGCTATAAATTTTCCAATTCAAATTCTGTGAAATCGTTTGATGCTTTCGGCTTGGGGCAGGGCTCATTTTACGGATAAATCCTTTGATTAGCTCCACTCGCTCTGAAAATTGCCATAGCAAATAATCGGAATAGGTGTAGGTTTTTGTCAAATCTAAGTCTGAAAAATTTTTTACTACTGACATGTGCTGTGTTTTTTACAAAGTTATAAAACTATCTGAACTTGTTTGTGATTTTTTACAATTGAGTAATAATTACAATTGTGTTTTTAACCACTTAATGTTCAATAAATATGTGAAGTTTTATACTTTATAGAAGAGCAGGAATTCTTGTTGTATTTAAGAATGCTTCTCAATGACTTTTTTGGCAATTACATCACAAGCTTCGTCTAGCATTTGATATACATTTTCAAATCCATTGGTTAAGCCGTAATAAGGATCGGGTACATCTACATTTTCACCTGGAAACAATTCGTTTAAAATCATTTGAACTTTGTTTTTCTGGGTGTCATTTTTTGCCATCTCAATCACGGTGTCATAATTGGAGATGTCCATCACGTAAATATAATCGAAGGTATCGAAATCTTTGGTGCTAAATTGTCTTCCTTTTTGGTGCGCAATCGAGAGGTTGTGGTGCTCAGCTACTGCAATGGAGCGTTTGTCAGGAGCGTGGCCTATGTGCCAAGAGCCTGTTCCGGCAGAATCAACAACGAATTGATCCGCTGGTAGTTTTGAGGCTAATATTCCTTCTGCCAAGGGAGAACGACAAATGTTTCCTAAGCAAACCATTAATATTTTTACAGGCATAATCCGCTTTTATAGCGTTAATTTAGAGTTGATATCGTCAACAAATTTTTTGAATTGTTTGTCGGTGGCTACAAGGTTGTCAACCGTCTTGCAAGCATGTAAAACGGTAGCATGATCACGATCGCCAATTTGTGAGCCAATATTGGCTAGAGATGCCTTAGTGAATTTTTTAGCAAAAAACATGGCCAGTTGACGGGCTTGAACCACGTGTCTTTTTCTGGTTTTGGATTGCAAAGTTTCGATGTCCAATTGAAAATAGTCAGAAACAATTTTTTGAATAAAATCAATCGAGATTTCTCTTTTGACGTTTTTGACAAATTTCTCCACCACGCTTTTGGCTAACTCAATAGTTACTTCTTTTTTGTTGAAAGAAGATTGTGCGATTAAGGAGATAATGGCGCCTTCGAGTTCACGAACATTGGATTTGATATTCCGGGCAACATACTCAATGATGTCTTCTGGAATTTCAACACCATCGCGGTACAAGATGTTTTTCAAAATTGAAATACGAGTTTCGTAGTCCGGTTGATGTAACTCGGCCGATAATCCCCATTTGAAACGAGACAGCAAACGTTGTTCGATATCTTGCATGTCAACAGGAGCTTTGTCTGAAGTCAAAATTACTTGTTTGCCGTTTTGGTGCAAATAGTTGAAGATGTGGAAAAATACATCTTGAGTTCCTGATTTTCCAGATAAAAACTGAACATCATCAATAATCAATACATCGATCAATTGATAGAAGTGAATGAAATCATTACGGTTGTTTTTCTTAACCGAATCGATATATTGCTGGGTGAAAATTTCGGCAGAAATGTATAAAACCGTTTTTTCTGGATATTTGTCTTTAATCTCTACACCAATAGCGTGAGCTAAGTGAGTTTTTCCCAATCCAACGCCACCAAAGATTAATAGAGGGTTGAACGAGGTGCCTCCGGGTTTGTTGGCTACAGCCATACCTGCCGAACGCGCCAATCTGTTGGAGTCCCCTTCTAGGAAATTATCAAAACTATAATTAGGGTTTAATTGCGATTCAATTTTTAAATTGCGAATCCCAGGAATCACAAAAGGATTTTTTAGTTCGGGATTCAAATTTTTGATTGGAGCATCCACTTCCTGTGGTTTCATCACCACACGATTGGTACTTGGTAATTGTTCCGTAAACGGTTGTTTATTACCATAAGTGTTCTCCATTCTAATTTTATAAAGCAGCTTAGCATTCTTACCAAGTTCTTTGGTAAGGGCTACTTTTAATAATTTTACATAGTGCTCCTCTAGCCATTCGTAAAAGAATTTACTAGGTACTTGAATATATAAAGCATTGTCGGTTAACTCAACTGATTTTATAGGTTCAAACCAAGTTTTGTACGCTTGCTCTTGAATGTTGTCCTTTATAAAAGATAAACAGTTTTCCCATACCGATTGTGCAGTTTTATTCATAGATTTGGCGAAATTATTTTTACTTTAGATGATTTTTGAAGCAAAAAACGGTGACTGTTTTTTGTGATTTTCAGGTTAACAAAAGTGTGAATAATTTTTTGTATAAAAAAATATATTGACCAATAATTTTAGAAAAAAATGTTGTAAGGGCATTAAAAATTTTAATTTTTTTTTAAGAAAACACAATGAAAAATCATCAAGTAGAAGTACGTGTTCGTTATTCCGAAACGGATCAAATGGGAGTAGTTTATCACGGGAATTATGTGCCTTATTTTGAGATAGGGCGCGTGGAATGGCTTAGAAATAAGGGGGTTTCGTATAAAGTGATGGAAGAAAACGGCATTGCGCTCCCCATCGTTTCTATGACAATCAATTACAAAAAATCGGCTCGTTATGATGATTTATTGACAATTCATACCACTTTTAAAAGGCAGACGTCCGTGAAGATCGAATTCGAGTGCGCCATTTACAGCGAAACCCAAGAGTTATTAACAACGGCCGATTTTGTACTGGTTTTTGTCTCTCTAAAAACGGGTCGTCCAATCGCTCCTCCAGATTATATTTTGGAGCTTTTAAAAAACATCGACTAACGACAAAAAACATCGACAAAAAACATGTTTCATTCTTTTTTTTCGATCTGAATCTCAAACATATTTTCAAAAATGCCGAAAATCATTTCGGCGTTTTTTTTTCGAATACAACACTCTATTTTGCCAATCGGTACATTCGTTTGGACATCAATTTCCATTTCTTGATTCACAATTTGAAGTTGTTTTTCTTTAATAACACGCATCACTTTGTTCATGTTCTTATAATCGAAAGTGATTACGAAAAAAACATCAATAGTTTTCTCCACAATTTCACTCGCTGCTATCGCTAATTGCGCTGTGGTTTTATAGGCCGCAATCAAGCCACCAACCCCCAATTTGGTACCTCCAAAAATCCGAACTACCACAATCAAAATATTCGTCAAACCAAAGGACTGAATTTGACCGTAAATGGGAGTTCCCGCCGTATTGCTCGGCTCCCCATCATCGTTGGCCCTATACACGAACGTTTCAGTTCCAATTTGGTAGGCATAACAATAATGCACCGCATGCGGATGTTCTTTTTTAAGCACTTCAAGAATAGGTTTCACTTCGTCTTCGTGCGTGATCGGAAACGTGTACCCAAAAAACTTACTGTTTTTTTCCTTAAACAATATTGGTTCGTTGGGCGCAGCAATAGTTTGATAAGTATCTTTCATGTTCAACTTTTCTGAAAGGGGGATTTTTGTTGCAAATTTAAGTTTATTTCTTGGAGCAGCACCCAAGGCATAGTTATGAGGCATGGGTTCCCGCTATTCGCTATATCTTTTTCATACGCTTGGCAGGTTTTAGGGACCTGCCAAGCGTATGAAAAAGGATGCCGCTACTATCGGGGCTAAGGAGAAGCAGGGTTTTTTACTTAGAAAGATTTTTCATCAACGATGCGCTAAGTTGCAGGAATAAGGATTGTCAAATTTAATTCCGATTTTGACTTGCCATTTTTTGCTTGCAATTTACCAAACCATATTCTCGCTAAAACGCTAAGGAGTAGTATTCACAAGGTTTTTTTGCGACTTTGCGAGCAATCAATATAAATAGGACACTATTTTATTTTGATTGCTTAGCATTAGTCTAAGCTATTTTTTTTAAACAAATCGACCACATCTTCTTTTCCAACTTGTAGGTGCCAAACTTGCATGCCTAGTGCTTGAGCAGCGTCGGTGTTTTCTTTCTTATCGTCTACAAACAAAGTTCTTTTCGGCGACAATTCATTTTGTTGTAGCACGTGTAAGTAAATTTCAGCATCTGGTTTTCGCATCCCTACTTCAAAAGAAAAATACACTTTCTCAAAACATTGATAAAAAGCACTGTAGAAGGAACTCCCCGTTTTTTGCTCAAAGGTGTCAATATGAATCGCATCGGTATTGCTCAACAAAAACAGGCGGTATTTTTGTGATAATAATTGTAAAAACTCCAAACGATACAGCGGAAAATCTAGTAAAATAGCATTCCAAGCTGCAAGAATTTCTTCTGGACTGGCGTGGGGTAAATGTTTTTGAAAACCATTCAAAAATGCGTCTCGTGTACAATTTCCTTTTTCAAATGCCATATTGAGCTCGTTCAAATCGTCATGCCAAGCCGTAAGCCCTAATTGTCGCAGTTGGTCTTGCGTGGCTTGCTTGTCTAAATTGATAAATACATCTCCAAAATCAAAAATAATCGCATTAATCATGATTGCTAAGTATTAAAAGTTCGTCGGTGCCGTAGGTTGTTTTTTCAAGGCAATGACCCGTAATTTGTGGGGCTGGTATCCCACTAGTAAAGGTAACGGCTCCTTTAAAAATTCGGGCTTCATCCCACATATTCAAATCAATAAAATGCTGAATGGTAGTGGTGCCTCCTTCAATAATAACGGATTGCAGGCGGTGTTCATACAGTTTTGCTAGGAGTTGGGATACAATGTTTTGATTGAAATCTATCGCTTCAAAAATGCAGTTTTCCTTTGAGACACGGTCAGTTGCTGATGTGAAAATCAAAGTAGGGACACTTTGATCCAATACAAAACTATCCGCTGGAATGCGACCTTCTCGGTCAATAATTACTCGAGTAGGATGTTGACCAAACCAATCTCTGGTGTCTAACTTCGGATTGTCGGCAACAACGGTTTGAGTGCCTACCAAAATCGCTTGCTCTTCGCTGCGCCATTTGTGCACCAATTGTCGCGAGTAGGGATTGGTAATCCAAATCGGAGCTCGTTCGTGATCAGGGTTTGGACTTGGAGCGATAAATCCGTCTTGACTTTCGGCCCATTTCAAGATAATGTAAGGGCGTTTTTGGTTGTGATAGGTAAAAAAACGTTTGTTCAAGGCTTGGCATTCTTTTTCGAGTACACCCACTAGTACTTCAATCCCCGCGTTTTTCAAACGTTCTATGCCTTTACCCGCCACTTGATGGTTGGGGTCAACCGTGCCTATGACCACTTTCGGGATGCCACTTCTCACGATCAAATCAGCACAAGGCGGTGTTTTTCCAAAATGACTACAGGGTTCAAGGCTGACATAAATAGTAGCTTCTTTTAATAAAGAGGTATCTTTTACGCTATTGATGGCGTGGACTTCGGCGTGGGGCTCTCCGGCTTTTCGGTGCCAACCTTCGCCGATAATTTGCCCGTTGGCTACAACTACGCTGCCCACCATCGGGTTAGGATAGGTAGCGCCTAAGCCGTTCTTGGCCAGTTCAATGCAACGTTTTATGTATTTTTCAGGACTATTCATCATACAAAAGTACTATTTTTTAGGTGTCAGATTTAGTTTTCCTTGTGCAAGACGTTCGCTTTTATGTGTTTTAATCGCAAAGGTCGCAAAGGATTACGCAAGGAGCGCAAAACTTTAAACGTTTATTATGACGTTATTTGTGCAACTTTCTTAGTTTTCATTATACTCAAGCTATAATTTGTGAATTCGTGGCTGCTTTTATATTTTTTGTCCTGAATTTCACTAAGCATGCACAAATTCTTAAACCCTCGTTATTTGTGTAACTTCGTCAATTTTCATTATATTCAAACTACAATTAGTGAATTCGTGGTTGCTTTTATTTTTGATTACATTCAGGCTGCAATTTGTGAATTCGTGGCCGTTATAAAGATTTTGTTACAATTATACATAAACTATTTTTAGCCTAGTTATTTGTGTAATTTTTCTCAATTATATTATATTCAAGCTACAATTAGTGAATTCGTGGCTGCTTTTTTAAAAGCGAATGCCAATTAGTTTTGCTAATTTGTCAATTAACAATGCTATTTTTGTCGCACTAACTTCAGTACTAAACACTATGTCAAATTGGACCATTAGAAAAATTGAAAAAAAAGATAATCCTGCCGTAGCTCAGTTAATACGTGCCGTTTTTGATGAGTTGGAAATTCCAAAAGTAGGCACCGCTTACGAGGATCCTTATTTGGATTTGATGTTCGAAGAATACAGCAAGCCACGGTCGCTGTATTTTGTAGTGGAGCAGGATGGCGAAGTTGTTGGTTGTGCTGGAGTGGCGCCTTTGGCTAACGAAAAAGAAACCATTTGTGAATTGCAAAAAATGTACTTTTTGCCAGCCACGCGCGGGAAAGGAATTGGAAGCGAAATGATGGCTATTTGTTTGCAAGCTGCTAAAGACTTTGGTTTTGAGCAATGCTATCTCGAAACGATGCCGTTTATGCATGAAGCCCAAAAGTTGTATAAGAAAACAGGTTTTGAGTACTTGTGCAGTGCCATGGGCAATACTGGACACAGCAGTTGTCCGGTTTGGATGCTGAAAGATTTGTAAACACCTAATGTCGATACGAATCGATATTCAGTACTATTGATTATGATAATAAAAGAATATAGAACTCATTTTATTCAGGAACTTTCCTCTATTTATGACGAAGGCGAGGCCGAAAGTTTTTTCTATTTGATTTTGGAAGCCAAACAGCAACTCAAACGAATCGATTTGGCGTTGCGACCTGAATTGACTTTTTCGGAGGTCGAACTCGTGGTTTGGAACACGATTTTAGAAGATTTGAAAAAAGAAATCCCGATTCAGTACCTTTTAGGAAAGACTAGTTTTTATGGTTTGGATTTTGAAGTCAATGAAAACGTGTTGATTCCAAGACCCGAAACCGAAGAGTTGGTGGAATGGATGCTAGAAGTTTGTAGCAAAATGGAAACAACAGCAGAATTTTCCATTCTCGATATCGGGACGGGAAGTGGTTGTATTCCGATTAGTTTGAAACAACATTTGCCTCAGGCCAAAGTTTCGGCTATTGATGTTTCGGAAAAGGCTTTGGAAGTCGCTAAAGGCAATGCAAAGTTGAATGGAGTAGAAGTGCATTTTATACTGCAAAACATTTTGGAAACAACCGAATTATTGGAGCGTTATGATGTGATTGTTTCGAATCCGCCCTATGTTCGGAATTTGGAAAAGCAAGAAATCAAGAACAATGTGTTGGAATATGAACCGCATTTGGCTTTGTTTGTAGCCGATGATGATGCTTTGATTTTTTATCGAAAAATTGGGGAGTTGGCATTGAAAAGTTTGCGTCCGAACGGCAAGTTGTTTTTTGAAATCAATCAGTATTTAGGTAAGGAAACGGTTGATTTGTTAAAAGATTTAGGTTTTCAAAACGTGGAATTACGAAAAGATATTTACGGAAATGACAGGATGATTTTGGTTTCTTTGTAAGTGGAGTTGTTGAATTAAAATCATAGTAGATTTTGGCTAAAGCCCAAAGTAAAACTAATTATAAAGAATGGGCTAAAGCCCATTCCTATTGATATTTTGATGTCAAATTTATAATTATCAATCTTTTTGCTTTGCGTGAGGGATAGGAGCTGGCTACCGAAGTAGCGCGTATAGCCCGACCGCATAAAAAAAAGGGACCGACTAGCACGATTGCTGAGTGGGTCCCTTTTTTTTATGGGGTCACGCCCTAATACTTATTCATATCGCAATGCCTCAATTGGGTCGAGTTTAGAAGCTTTTACGGCAGGGTAGAGTCCAGAAACAATCGCGACCATAAAACTGGTGGCAAAGGCAGCGAAGATGGCGCCCCACGGAATAACGAAGGCGAAATCCATGGCGCTGGCGATGCCGTAACCGATTAGGATTCCGAATATAATACCGACTAATCCACCAATTTGACCAATGAGCAAGGTTTCGATAAAAAACTGAATCGCCACGGTTGATTTTTTGGCACCCAAGGCTTTTCGAACGCCAATTTCTCGGGTTCTTTCGGTTACCGATACAATCATGATGTTCATTAAAGCAATTGAGGAACCAAAAATCGTGATTACCCCGATGAGCCATGCTGCTAAACCTAAATATTGGGTGATGCCCAAAATACGATTGATCAAATCATCGCTGCGCACTACGCCAAAGTTATTGTCTTTGACAGGGCTTAATTTTCGCACGCGACGCATGACGCTGGTGGCGTTGTCTACGGCTTGGTCTAACAATTCTTTTCGGCCCACCATTACGCTCACGCTGTAGTTGATGTTTGGCGCACTGAAAATGGAACGCGCTACTTGAATAGGTATCAACACGCGTAAATCCTGACTGTTACCAAAAGTAGATCCTTTTTCTTTGAGCACGCCAATGACTCTGAATTTGGCTCCGCGAATAGAAATGATTTTGTCGATAGGGTTGATGTCTTTTAGTAGACCTTTTTCGAAATCCGACCCAACTACACAAACGAATGCGTTGTTTTTGATGTCGAAACTTGTGAAATTACGACCCGCACTAAACTCTAATCCGGAGTTTACCGCATACATTTCGTCGACCCCTACAATTTTGTTCTCGGGATCGGTTTTGGTGTTCAGGTACTTGACTTCGGCAGCTTGGCTGGCGTTGAACGAAATGGAGGTTTCGGTAAATGGATATTTGTATTTATTTCTAAACGCTACAGCATCTGGGTAAGAGATAATCGGGTTGATGATTTCTCGCTCGCCGCCGCCACGGTTTCTGGTCGTGTTTTCGTATTGATTGATGTTGAAGGTATTGGCACCCATCGAGGCAAAATCCGATGAAATTTGATTTTCTAAAGCCGCCACCACGGTCAAAATTCCTACCAAAGCTGTGATTCCAATAGCGATAATCAGTACCGTAAGTATGGTACGCAGCAATTGCGTTTTGATCGAACCCAACGCAATTTTTATGTTTTCTTTGAATAATTTTAGCATCATGTAAGTTTGTCACGAAAATACAATTTTTGTTACAAAGTTTGTTTTTCAAAAACGCTATATTGTAAAATAAAAAACATGGAATGGCAAAGTTGAAAGTCTTCTTCGCTAATTTAATTTGCCTGTTGATGCAGTTAGTTACAAGTCTATGTGATTTTGGTTTTTTATTTCTAAATAGTTGAATTTTATGTATTTGTGTTTTGTAAGGTTTTTGGAATCTCGTAGTTTGTTTCTTGATTTTATGTAGTGACAAAATCAAAAAAAAACTTTTAGAGCTTGCTTTTGTTTAAAGATAATTTATAAATATTCGTTTCTAGCACTTCCGAGTCTTTGTCTTCACAGAGCAAAAAGTCCAAGGTTTTGTCCGAATTTTGATAGAGGGTAAGACCTTCAAATTTTTGGGTATCGCTAATTTTTTGAGTAAATTCTATTTTCATGGTTTCCAGATTTATAGTGCCAATTAAACTCCCCAAAACCTCTCCGTCTTTATAGGTCGATTGCGTATCTTCGGCGGTAGCCAAGAAGTAAATTTTATCGTCAACCAAAACAGCATCAGTAAAACTGCTGCGTACACCATTAATTTTAGGCAACTTATACTCGTTGCTTATCATATTAAACTCATTGATCAAGTTTTTGCCATAAATTGTAAAAATGACATTCTTGCTCGATTTGCCGTTCCCGCGATTAAAAAGCATCCATTCTTTTCCATTATAAATCGCTCCTTCTAAATTAAAATCAGCCGGTTTGATTTGGCCAAAACTCTGCATTACGCCATACAAGTCGGTCAAATCGTTGGTTTTGATTTCTTTTTCGGTCGTATTGATTTCTATCATTTTGTTGCGTTTGGCCGTAGAACCTGAACCAAAAACATATAATTTGTCGTCGAAACTCGTCATGGCTTCAAAATCGGGTTTGTCTTTTTTGGCAATATTGACGCTGGCATTTTCAATAATTGCGTGCTGCTGTAAGTCTTTGGCTTCCATATTGTATTCGTATAAATAGCCACTGTTGTCACTAATAACATATAAGGAAGGCGATTTGTAAATAAGACCAGAAGCAGAACCAATACCGATGATTTGAAATAAAAGTTCGAGAGTGAATTTTTCCATTGCATTATAATATTTGTATCCAACATTCCATTAAAGTGCGGAATCGAGATGAATTAAAAAGCAACTAAAGTAATGATTTGTTTCAAAAAACTCATTGGTTTATTAGGACTTTAAAATTTTCTTTTAATATTTTTTTTGGCAATAGTCCAAGTGATTTGACTTCTTATTGTTAATTCAATTTAAACTCAATATTTTGTTACTGTTAGATTGTAAATTTTAGATTAATTTATAATTTAAAATCTTACGCATTGATAGCTTTTCATTAATCTTAGAATGATAATTACTTTAAATGTAGGTACTTATTTTGTGGGTATAAAAAAACTTAAATCAATGAAAAAACTAATCTTACCCTTATTGTGTTTGGTCTCACTTATTTCGTGTGAGAATGATTCTAATGATGCTAAAGAAACATCAGCAGTTGTTTTAAAAAATCAATCTGTAACGCCAGTTTTGCTGAAAAAAATGACAGGATTTGAAAATCTAGAGTTGTTCTCTTTGATTTCATCTGATGATGTTATAGCGAATAGTCCAAAATTTGTTTTCGGAGGTTCAGCAGATGGAACAGGTTTATTGAAAAATGCCGATGGAACTTTTACTTTTTTAGTAAATCACGAAGACAATTTTGCGGTTTCAAGAGTTACTCTTGATAAAACATTTAAACCTGTTAAAGGTGAGTATTTGTTAAACTCGGATGGAGGATTTTGGAGGTTGTGTAGCGCAACAATGGCTACCCCAGCAGAACATGGTTTTGGTCCTATATTTTTAACTTCTGGTGAGTCTGGAGAAGAATCGCTTACGCATGGTTTGGATCCTTTTGCTAGTGTAGCTGAAGCATCTAAAAACAGAGGTTTAGAGGCGTTAGGGAGATTAAATGCCGAAAATGCAGTGCCATTAAATGCAAAGGCATATCCTGGTAAAACTGTAATTCTTTTGGGTGATGACGATTCAGACACTTACGGCGGTCAAGTTTTTATGTATGTTGCTGATAAAGTGGGCGATTTGCAAAATGGTTCGTTGTACATGATGAAGCGTAATGACGACAATCAAAGAGAAAAAGATATTGCGGTGAACCAAAAATATCCTGTTTCATTTGTGAAAATAGAAAATCATAAAACGTTGACAGGAGCTGCTATCAATGCTTCGGTAAATACACTTAAAGCGCTAAAGTTTGGTCGTGTTGAAGATTTGGATTACAAAAAAGGAAGCGTTGAAGGCACAAGAGAAATTTATTTTAACGTAACAGGGCAAAACAATACGGGAACAAATGCTGATGCCTCTAGAGCCAAATATGGACGTGTGTACAAATTGAATTTAGACGAAAAAGATCCTTTAAAAGGGAGCTTAGAAGTTATCTTAGACGGAGACGATCGTAATGGTGTTGCTGGTAAATTTCAAAATCCAGACAATATATGTGTTACTAAAAATTATGTTTACATTCAAGAAGATTCTAATGGCTACGGTGACGAAACACATGATGCCTATATTTATCAATACAATATCGCTACCAAACAATTAAAAGTAGTTTTTGAATTAGATCATCGTCGTACGGCTACCGATGCTGCTACTTATAATGTTGGAGGTGCTTCAAAATTCGGAAGCTGGGAATACGGCGCAATGATTGATGTATCTGAGCAATTAGGCATTGATGATACCTTTTTATTATCTGTGCAACCTCATACATGGAGAGGTGATAAATACAAAGGTGTAGACGGAGGAACAAAACGTCCTACTGAAAATCAAGCTAGTCAAATAGTTCTAATTAAAGGATTAGCAAGATAATATCATTTTTAAATTTTTACTTAGCCACGATTGTATGTAAGCAATCGTGGTTTTAGTTTTTTTATGCATCCGTTTTTATGATTGCAGTTTAAAAGCAAAAACAACTCATTTTTTTTATGAAAAAATATTTTTTCTTAGTGCTATTATGTTCTTTTTTTTCTTGTGAAAAAAAGGAAAATACTCATGAGCTTATTTCATCTAATTTTACCAATGGCGTTTCCGAATTAATTCACGAAGTAGATCAATTAAAACTTTTGGTAGCTTCAGATGCCAAGCTTTCAACGATTCAGAATCAATTTTTAAAAGCTAGAAATAGCTACAAGAAATTGGAATGGATGAGCGAGTACTATTACCCAACAGTTTCTAAATCAATCAACGGACCAGCAATTCCTGAGTTTGAAGAAAATGATGGCATAACAGTACCTCCAGAGGGTTTGCAAGTGGTAGAAGAATTTTTGTTTCCAAAATATGATGTAGCTACTAAATCAGATTTAGAAATGGAAATAGGTGTATTGAGGTCTAATTTAAATCGATTACAAAAGGTTTCGGAAAAAACCACATTAGCGGATACTTACATTTTTGATGCGTTGCGACTATCTGTTTTTAGAATGATTACCCTCGGAATTACGGGCTTTGATTCTCCAGTTGCACTGCATTCCATCCCAGAAGCAAAAGTGGTTTTAGAGAGTATTGCTCAAACGGTAGCTCTCTACAAAAATAAAATAGATAAGGAGTCATTTCAAGCGCTTACAACAACGCTTTCTCAAGGAAAAAAATACTTGGGAACTCATACCAATTTCAATGCTTTTGATAGAGCGTATTTTATAAAAAATATAGCTAATCCATTGAGTAAACAGTTATATCAATGTCAAAAAAATGCTTTGATTTCCTTTGCAAAAGAGACCAGAGGCTTAAAAACTACAGCGCAAACCCTTTTTGATAAAGAGGCTTTTGATATAGAAGCTTTTAATGGTTTTCCTGATTATAAAACCACGCCAGAAAAAATTGCTTTAGGAAAAAAGTTATTCAATGACCCTATTTTGTCGGGCAATAATACGCGCTCTTGTGCTTCTTGTCACCATTCTGATATTGCTTTTACAGATGGTTTAGAGCAAACCATTTCCTTAGATGGTAAAACCAAAGTAAAGCGAAACACGCCCACTTTGATGAACATCGCTTTCCAACGTGCTTTCTTCTATGATTCTAAAGTAAGTTATCTCGAAGACCAAGCGGTGGCAGTCATCACAAACGAAATCGAAATGCACGGTTCTCTTGAAAAATCAGTGAAAGCCTTGCAAAAAGATAAAAAGTATGTCGCAGAATTCAAAAAAGCATTTCCTAAAAATGAGATTAACGAATTCGGAATCAAAAACGCCTTGGCTTCCTACGTTCGTTCTTTGAGCCAATACAATTCAAAGTTTGATGAGTATATGCGTGACGAAGGCGAATTTTCATCAGATGAAAAAGCAGGTTTTAATCTATTTGCAGGTAAAGCTAAATGTGCTACTTGCCATTTTATTCCTTTAACCAACGGGACAGTCCCACCTAATTTTATGAAAACAGAAAGCGAAATTTTAGGAGTACCGAACAGGCATAATTATTTAGATGCCGATTTAGGAAAATATGAATTGACCCAAGCCGAAATTCATAGAAATTCTTTTAAAACACCCACAATCAGAAACATTGAGTTAACGGCGCCTTACATGCATAATGGTGTTTTCAAAACCTTAGAAGAAGTCATTGATTTTTATAACAAAGGTGGTGGTATTGGCCTTGGATTTAAAGTACCCAATCAAACCCTTCCTGAAGATCCGTTACTTCTATCAGAAAAAGAGAAAAAACAATTGATTGCTTTTATGAAGACACTAACAGATACAAAAAGTTAGCGACTAAATTGGAAAAAAGGGTGTTAAGAGCTTTAGCTTTTTTATAACCCTTTTTTTAAACAAAAATCGTCAGGTTCTGATTACCTTTGCCGACTTAAAAAATAGATGCATGAACCTGTCACAATACACCAAAGAATTTTCGGCCAATATTAGATTAGCATATCCTGTTATTTTGGGGATGTTAGGACATACAATGATTGGAGTAGTGGATAATTATATGGTAGGATCTTTAGGATCAACTGAATTGGCGGCGGTTTCATTAGGAAATAGTTTTGTTTTTCTGGCACTTTCATTGGGTATCGGGTTTTCTACAGCCATTACACCTTTGGTAGCCGAGGCACATGCTGAGAGAAATACAGATAAAATTAGAGCTACGTTTCATCATGGATTATTTTTGTGTACGATTCTAGGATTGGTATTGTTTGTATTGACCATTTTATCGAAACATTTGATGTACTTGATGGATCAACCCGCAGCAGTAGTAGCTTTAGCAGGACCTTATATTGATTGGATTGCTTTTTCTTTGCTTCCATTAGTGGTTTATCAGGGATATAAACAATTTTCCGACGGATTATCTCAAACGAAATATGCGATGTATGCTATTTTTTTAGCAGTGGTTTTAAATATTTTTTTCAATTATTTATTGATCCATGGTATTTGGATTTTTCCAAAATTAGGGATTATTGGGGCTGCCTTAGGAACGGTCATTTCCAGAGTGATTATGGTCATATTCATGCATTATATCATGAAACACAATGCAATTATGCAAGAGTTTTTTACAGGATTTAGTTTTAGTTCCATAAAAAAATCGATTTTACAAAAAATAATCAACCTTGGTGTGCCTTCTTCCATGCAAATGATGTTTGAAGTCACTTTATTTACAGCCGCGATTTGGCTTTCGGGAACTCTTGGAAAAAACAATCAGGCGGCGAATCAAATTGCATTGACCTTGGCTTCGTCCACGTTTATGGTAGCCATGGGACTTAATGTTACGGCTATGATCCGAGTAGGAAATGCCAAAGGTATGGCAGATTTTAAGGGATTAATTGTTGTGGCACGTTCCATTTTTATACTGACCATCCTTTTAGAAACCGTTTTTGCATTTCTTTTTATCGTGTTTCATCAATATTTACCTTATTTGTTCTTGAATACCGACGATGTAACTCAGGCAATCGATAATCAAGAAATTGTAATGATTACGGCCAAATTACTAATTGTAGCTGCTTTTTTTCAAATTTCAGATGGTATTCAGGTGGTTGTTTTGGGAGCTTTGAGAGGGCTTCAAGACGTCAAAATCCCCATGTATATTACTTTTGTAGCCTATTGGGTGGTAGGGTTTCCAATTTCAATTTATTTAGGAAAATATACAGAGCTTGGAGCTGTTGGTATCTGGATTGGTTTATTAGCAGGACTAACTGCTGCTGCGGTTTTTTTATACATCCGATTTGCACGATTAACCAAGAAATTAGTAGTGTTGGAAATGTTGAAATAAAATTTTTCTTATAAATGTAACTTCTTTTTTATTCCGTCGTATAATAAGCATATCAACTAAAACCAAAAAAAATGATTGTATTTATTATTCTAGGAATAATTTTATTAGTCGTTAGTTTCTATTTAACCAACAGTGCTAATCCTTTATCTAAATTTTCTAATCTTTTAAAGATTGTAGGTATTTTATTATTGATAATCGGAGTTTTTTCTTCGATGTTCAAGCAAATCGACGCGGGTAAAGTAGGCGTAAAATCGCTTTATGGTAGCGTACAACCCGATGTTTTAGAAAGTGGCCTTCACGTAGTAAATCCGCTTTTGGATATTACTGTTTTTGATGTGCAAACACAAAACTATACCATGTCAGCCGTTCATAATGAAGGGGCTCAAGAAGGTGATGACGCCATCAGAGTATTGTCTAATGACGGATTGGAAGTAGTCATAGACTTAACCGTGTTGTATCGTGTAATCCCAAATGAAGCTCCAAAAATTCTAAAAGGAATTGGAGAAAGCTATACCGATAAAATTGTACGTCCAGTAACGAGAACCCGTATTCGCGACAATGCTGTTTATTATGATGCGGTGGCTTTGTATTCAACCAAAAGGAATGAATTTCAGCAACGCATTTTCCAAAGTATTGAGGCCGATTTCAAAGCTAGAGGATTGGTGTTAGAGCAATTGCTGATTCGAAATATCAATTTGCCAGAATCCGTAAAGAAAACCATCGAAAGTAAAATTAATGCCGAACAAGATGCTCAAAAAATGACCTTTGTTTTGCAAAAAGAAAAACAAGAAGCGGAACGTAAAAGGGTAGAAGCACAGGGTATCGCAGATTATCAACGTATCATTTCTTTAGGGCTAACCGACAAACAATTGCAATACGAACAAATTAAAGCTCAGAAAGAAATCGCAACTTCTCCCAATACTAAAATTATTTTTATGGGAAAAGGTAGTGCACCCGTGATTCTTTCGGATAAATAGTTTTTGAGGTTAATAGGTTATTTGATTAATCGGTCAACTTTTAAGGACTGAATGCTTAAATTTGTAAAAAATTATACGCTTTGCATAGTTTCGAAGTAAAATAGAGTCAATAGACAACAAATAATAAACAACAAACAAAAATGGAATTACCAAAATTTTTACTAGGCGACAATACCGACTTTCCAGACGATATTTTTATCATTCATATGGATTATCCTCGATTTATCATTAATCTTAAAGATGATGAGGTAGAGTTTTTAGAAGAACCTGAAGATCTAGACGAAGCCGAATTAAACGCCGAAATGGAAGGCTTAATCGAACAAGCGAATGCGTTTTATGACCGCGAAATAGCACGATTCGAAGAAGAATAAGTTGGAATTAATCTCATAATAAAAAGGGTAGTGTATGATTTTGATACACTACCCTTTTTTTATGTTACCCATTCTATTTCTGGATAGAATATTTACTCTTTTTGTATAAATACGAAGCCGTAATCACGTGACTCAACGCATCCTTTGCTAGTTCTTTGTTCAGAGGTACAGGCGTAAAAATGGTGTCTTTTGAAACTTTAAATTGCAATGGCTCTTTGTTGGGTTGCATAATGACCACTTGGTCTTCTACTCGGAAGGCATTCACATCGTGAAACTGCATAATTGCTCTTCCTTGGGTTGTAGCAGGCAAACGGAACAGATTTCGACCCGGCATTGGCGTGATAACATTCATTCCAATTTTACTCAATGTGGTAGGTTGGATGTCAATTTGGCTACACAATTTTTCATATTTGGTATTTTTTGGAATGTTGGGACCAATCAACAAAGCCGGTATATGAAATTTATGAATAGGTACTAAATGTTTTCCATAAGTTCTAGTGTTGTGGTCGGCAATGACTAAGAAAATGGTGTTTTTGTAATAGGCCTCTTTTTTGGCTAATGCAAAAAACTTCCCAATAGCATAATCGGCATATTTCATTGCATTATGCACGGTGTTTTTAGGCTTTTCGTACAACTGAATTCTGCCATCAGGAAACTCAAATGGTTCGTGATTCGAAGAGGAGAAAACCAGAGACACAAAAGGTTTGTCTTTTAGTGTTTTGAAATACGCATTGGCTTTCACCATTACATCTTCATCGGACCAACCCCAAGTTCCGTGAAATGCACTTGTTTTAGGGTCGTATTGCGGTTCGTCAATGATGGTGCTAAAGCCGTTTCCGTTAAAAAAAGCGCCCATATTATCAAAGTTGGCCATTCCTCCATAAATAAAACTGGTGTCATATCCTTTTGTTTTCAATAAACTAGCAATGGTATAAAAGTCTTTTTGAGAGTTATTCAGTTTGACCACACTTTCTGATGGCGAAGGCAGAAAACCAGTGACAACGGCTTCAATCCCGCGAACACTTCTAGTACCTGTCGAGTACATATTGGTAAACAGTGTTCCTTCTTTCGTCAATTTATCAAATTCTGGTGTTAGTGGTAATCCGCCCAAACTTCCCACATATTCGGCGCCTAAGCTTTCTTCCAAAATAATAACAATATTGTAAGGCTTTTTTAGAATGGTATCCGATTCGCTTTTATGAAGTAATGGAAAATTGGCATCCACAAAATCTTCTGGTTTTGCATCCATATATTTTTTTACGCGAGGAATGGCTTCTTCGGGTTTCATTTTTCCGTACATCTTATCGGAGTTTCCTTCATTCTTTAAAGAATAAACAGCAAAACCAAGCGTGTAAAATGAGTTCAATCCCAAACAATTCGTTAACTGGTCAGTAGAAAAAATAGCGTTACTAGCATTAATTGGTCTTTTGGAAGTCAAACTTGAACGCGCACCAAAAAACAACAAAAAAGCGACTAAAGGAAATAGGAGTAATTTGGTTTTGTAAGACGCTTTTCCAACTCCAAAAAGCTGTTTTCTAAACCGAATTAATGCATAAATAAAGGCCGACAAGAAAACGATAGTAGCCAAAATCGAAGGCAAATAGCCTTTGTACAACATCCCAATCACTTCTTTTGGGTAAATCAAATACTCAATGAAAAGTTGGTTAGGTCGTGTGTCGTATTGCGCAATAAAATTGGGCGTAGCCAATTCAAAGAACAGTAATAAACTCAGAAAAAAGATAAAGTAAACCGTCAAAAAAGATTGAATTTTGAGTACCCATTTTTCTGGAAAGACACTAATCAATACGGCTGGAAGCAACGAAACATAGCACAATAATATCAAATCCATTCGGAGACCGATGGGGAAAAGATATCCGTAGTTTTCGGTGGCAACCACACGTTCTTTGAATAGAAAAAATAAAACGATTCGGCTTAGGGTAGTGATGCATAAACCAAGTAACAAAAAGTTTACAATTGGTCGTAAGTGGGCTGTTTTTTTCAAGAGAAATTAAAATTTAGTAGCGCAAAAATACTATTTAGTGAAAGATTTTTAATGATTTTGTTCGGATAAACAGAAAGGAAAAAGTTATTTTTTAAAGTAAGCATCCAAAATTTGTTGTGCAGCAGCAAATGGAGAAAGGGCATTATTGGCCACAGCTTCTTTATTTTTTTCTAATAGCGGAACAATTTCTGGATGATTATAAAAATGGTTTTTCAAATACTCATTGATGGTTTCGAGCATCCAATATTGGTTTTGTGCAGCTCTTTTTTCAAAAAAATACTGATTGCTTTGAGTGGTTTCTATGTAGGTTAAAATAGTTTCCCAAATGGCTGAAATGCCTTCTTTTGTTAGGGCACTACACGTTGAAGTAGTAGGTGTCCAACCCGATTTTTTTGCTGGGAAAAGATGCAAAGCACGGTTGAATTCCACCTTTGCTAAATTTGATTTTCGGATATTGTCGCCATCCGCTTTGTTGATGACTATCGCATCGGCCATTTCCATAATGCCGCGTTTGATGCCTTGTAATTCATCGCCGGCTCCGGCAATTTTTAGCAATAAAAAAAAGTCGACCATACTGTGCACCGCGGTTTCGCTTTGGCCAACACCTACCGTTTCAATGATAATGGTGTCAAAGCCAAAAGCTTCGCACAAGGAGATGGTTTCTCTGGTTTTTCGAGCCACACCACCCAAAGTTTCCCCAGATGCTGAAGGTCGAATAAATGCATTTTTATCTTTCACCAATTCCTCCATTCGGGTTTTGTCGCCCAAGATACTTCCGTGCGAAATGGTGCTGCTAGGATCGACAGCAAGAACAGCTACTTTTCTACCTAAACTCGTTAAGTGTTTTCCAAAAGCTTCTATAAAAGTACTTTTGCCAACACCGGGAACTCCTGTAATACCTATTCTAACGGATTCTTTTACGTGTAACAAACACGAATTTATGACTTCGTTGGCTTGACTCAAATGTTTAGGATTGGTGCTTTCTACTAGTGTAATGGCACGGCTCAATGCGGTAATATTACCAGCCAAAATCCCTTCAACTAATTCCGTAGGAGTTGGTGTTTTTTTTCGAAACGATTGAATGGTGTTAGCCGCTAAAGCACTAACACTTTCGGGTGAAGCAATACCCGGAATTTCGTGAAGCGCTGATTTTTTTGGATTCGTATGGGTCAAGATGAAATTGTTTTGAGAGTAAAATTAAATAAAACTTGCGGGTTTGCGTGACTATTAAAATAATTTTAATCGTATTTTTGAAATCATCTCTTACATTTTTATTGAATAATAAGCCCTATGATTAATTTTATCGTTATAGTTGTTTTTTTAGTGCTCGGACTGATGCTTCAACGCGTTTCAGCCATTCCAAAAAACACCCCCAAAATCCTCAATTGGATTGTAATTCAAATTTGTCTTCCCGCTTTGGCCTTGTATCACATTCCAAAAATTCAGTGGAATGCACAATTGTTGTATCCTATTCTAGTGGCTTGGATTATTTTTCTATTGTCGTGGCTCTTTTTTGGCATCCTTGGAAAACAACTGGGATGGTCAAGAAAGTTAATCGGTTGTATGATTATTTGTAGCGGCATGAGCAATACCTCTTTTCTAGGTTTCCCCATCATTACCGCACTCTATGGCGAGAGCGGAATGAAAACCGCCATCTTAGTCGATCAACCCGGATCTTTTGTGGTGTTGTCTACCCTTGCAGTTTTGGTCGCTACTTTGTATTCAAAAGGCAATACTAGCGGATTTCAAATTCTAAAAAAAATAGCTTTTTTTCCGCCCTTCATCACCTTTGTCTTGGCCTGTTTTCTTAATGTGTATCAGTTTCAAATGCCGTCTTTTATAGAACAAGGACTCAAAATTTTGGGCGCAGGCGTTACACCCTTGGCGTTGCTTTCAGTAGGATTGCAACTGCAGTTTGATCGCAAAAGCAAACACTGGAATTTTTTAGGATTGGGACTATTTTTCAAACTACTATTGGCACCCGCTTTTGTTTTTTTGCTTTACATAATAATTTTACAACAGCATTCAGAGGTTATCGAAGTGGCTTTGCTTGAAAGTGCCATGGCGCCCATGATTACGGCAAGTATTTTGGCCACAAGTTATGGTTTGAAACCCAAATTATGCAGCATGATGATAGGTTTTGGAATACCAATTTCCTTTATCACCCTAGGTTTTTGGTATTTTATGCTACAATGGATATAAGAATTTAGGAGCTATTCCCGCTTTACATTACAAGTCCTCACCCCCAAAGCCATGGTACTACGCCCCAAAAGGAGCTTCCGTTGGTCGCTCTTTTGAGGCAAGTACCATTGTCTTTGGGCGCTCCGGGCTTTTCATTGCAATCGGGGCTAGGGCACAATGTCTTTAGTTAAGAGATTTTAGATTGAAGATTAACGATTCTTGACCCGAGCGTTAGCGAACTGGCGAAGCATTTTAGATTTTGGAGTAAGTGAGTAAAAAACATGTGATTTTCAGTATCTTATATATCAGCAATCAAAAATCGTTAATCAAAAATCAGCAATCATTTTATCCTTAACTTAATGACATTGGGCTAGGGCAGTAGGAAACCCAAAACGTTTGGTTGGAAGTATAACCCGAAAAGAAACAGTTTTTGTCGATTTTTGTAAGTAAATTTTGTTATATTTGAAAAAACAAAGCAACATTTTTTTGCTTAGTTACCTTGATTGTTGGTGAGTAGCTGAAAAAATTGTTTCGCTTATATACTAGTTGGCAAACAGTTTAGAAAAACCGAAAAACCTCATTAGAAATTACAATAAAATATGGCATTAGACTTTTCAAAAATATTAGTAGTTGGAGTTTCTTCTAGAGCTCTTTTTAATTTAGAAGTAGAAAATGAAATTTTCAAAAATGAAAATATAGAAGGATTTAGAAAATATCAATTAGAACACGAAAATGAATTATTATCTGAAGGAACAGCTTTTCCTTTAATTAAAAGTCTATTAAAGTTAAATGAAATTGCTTCTAAACAAATTATTGAAGTTGTCGTAATGTCTAGAAATAGTCCAGAAACAGGAGTTCGAGTTTTAAAATCAATGAAACACTTTAATCTTCCAATTACTAGATGGGCATTTTCGGGAGGCGAACCACTTTCTCCATTTATTGATGCTTTTGATATTGACTTATTTTTATCAAAAGACGAAGTTGAAGTTCAGAAGATAAGTGATACTTCAAATTGTGCCACAGCATTAATATACGCACCACCAACAGATTATCTTCCCGAGATAGACAGAGTGAAATTTGCGTTTGATGCTGATGCTGTTGTTTTCTCAGAAGAATCCGAACAGATTTATAAAGAAAAAGGTATTGAAGCTTTTCATCAACACGAAACCGAAAATGAAGATATTCCATTAAGTGACGGACCATTTGCAGAATTGTTAAGAAAATTATCTAAAATTCAAGAATTTTTACCAACAACAATAGAATTAACACCATTAAGAATTGCAATTGTAACGGCTAGAAATGCCCCAAGTCATATGAGAGTAATTAAGACACTACGTCATTGGGGTGTTTACGTTGATGAAGCATATTTTTTGGGTGGATTATCGAAAGACAAAGTTTTAAAAGCATTTGGAGCTCATATTTTTTTTGACGATCAAGAAACTCATCTTGAAGGCTCAAGTAAAGTCGTGCCTTCTGGAAAAGTATTATACAAAA
Source organism: Flavobacterium sp. LM5 (assembly GCF_002017945.1). Classification (NCBI taxonomy): domain Bacteria; kingdom Pseudomonadati; phylum Bacteroidota; class Flavobacteriia; order Flavobacteriales; family Flavobacteriaceae; genus Flavobacterium; species Flavobacterium sp. LM5. The sequence goes on from NZ_MUFX01000001.1 coordinate 1,462,801, forward strand.
CCGACTCTCCATTAAAAAAATACGAAAAAAACAAAATCAAAGAATAAAAAACCGATTTGCCAACAGCTGTTTTGAGCTAGCTGGAATTTAGTAGAATTACCGTTTCACATCATATTTTCGTTAAACCGAAAATTGAGCGGTTACGCATTTCCAGCCATCTCAAAGCAGCAAAACGTTGGCAGAAATATTACCAATAAAACACACAAACATAGTTGATGGATAAATATAATAAAGCAATACCCGAATTTGATTTAAAAAAAATTGGATGTATTAATTTCGGAAATTTAGAAGGTGAAAAAGACACAAAACTTTCAAATTCATTTTTTATAACTGACTCAATATTAAATTTAATACAAGGTAGATTTAATTATGTATTATCTCCAAAAGGGGGTGGGAAAAGCGCAGTTTTTAGAGCATTGAATGAAAAATTATTAGATTTTTCAGATTTTTTCGAATACCATAAATACAGTATTGTACCTATAAATAATGCATTTGTATTTGAAACAGATTATTTGCCTACTGAAAAATTTAAAATAGAAGATAACAGAAAAACATATACCTTAAGTTGGGCGTTATATTTCTTAACAGAACTGATTAATGATATAAAGACAAATCACTCTGACAAGCAAAATTATGGGACTTTTATAAAAAAAGTTGCTCGTGTTGAAGAATTGAAAGAAAATTTCAGACTTTACAATATTGTCGATATAATCAATAATTTTAATTTAGGATTGACCTTTTCTGTTAGTGGTTTACCAATAGAAATGTCTCCAACAATAAAAATTACTGAAAAAAAAGACAGACTTGTTCTTAATAATTTGTTTGTTGAAATAAATAAATTTTACAAAGAGAATAATTTAACATCACTAATCTTAATTGATAGATTGGATAATTTTGTTAGAAAAGAAGCATATCATATACAAAAGAATTATATACAAGGTTTAATAGATTGCATTGAAGAAATTTCTATTCTTGAAAATATCAATCCAATTCTATTTATTAGAACAGATTTATTCTACGCTTATGATATAGATTTTGAATACGATAAAGTAAAAGAAAGAACAATTGAATTAAATTGGAGTGAAGATGAAACCTTAAATTTTATTGTTTATCGTTTACTTTCAAATAATTATATACATCACAATTATGGGGAATATTTTCATTTTGTTATTGAAGAAGGATTTTCTGGAAAGCACCGACATACAAAAAATGATATTAATGGACTTTGGAAAAAATTTAAAAATCTTTTCAAAAACGATGAGGTTAAATATGATTTAAAAAGAACACTAGGCTACACTATTGCAGAAAAATTTATTAGATTATTTTTTCCTAAAACAATTGGAGAATCAAATACTGATTTTTGTGTTTGGATAACTGAAAGCTTAAAAGATTCAAATTCGTTTGTCAATCCAAGAGTTGTAATTTACTTTTTTAATCAACTTTTTGAATTACAAAAACAGTTTTATAAAGATAATCCCATTGATGTAGATGTCAAATTAAAAGCCTTAAATAATACTGACGAATACCATTTTGATATATTCAAACAAGAGGTTATCGAACAGGTCTATAATAAAGTTAAAAATGACGAATTAAGAAATATATTGAAAATTTTGAAAAACAGTAATTCTCAATCAATTTTTAAAGAAATTAATTTAAGAACGTTGAATAAATCAAGATTTTTTTATGGAGATATAAATGTAAAAAAGTTAGGCGTTCAAAAAGAAGAATATGATAGAGTTCTTAAATATTTATCATTATTAGGATATTGTAAAGAAGTTGAAAAACAGATTTATGAAATTCCTAAGATTTACAGATATGAAATGACTTTACAAACAATCGAATAAATACTTCTACCAACACACATGGCTGTTGCACAACTAAAAAAAAGATTAAATCTAACTTTTAATTAATTTTTCAAAACTAATTTAGTTCTATAAATTAATGTATTACGCTTTGAGCGATTTAAAAAACCAGAATATTAGGAGGAAGTTTTAGTTGTGCAACAAGCACACACGCTGTAAACAATTCGGGAATTAGGCTTAATGTAAAAATGGTTTTGTACTTGGAATATTGTGATTAACTGAAACAATAAGAATTATTAACCCTGACCATCGCCTACTAGCAAACCGTTATGCAACATTTTAGAAAAACATCCCCAACTAAAAAACAATAGAATTAAATGAAAAAAAGCTTATTTATTTTAACATTTGGACTTTTATCAACCTTGAATTATGCTCAAGAAAAAAACAACATTGAAACTGAAAAAGTTTTCCGTGTAAATTTTTTAAATCCAGCAATTGAATTGGAAATTCCAACAGGACAATACTCAACTTTTTCTTCAGCTCTCGGAGTTGGTTATGGTGGAGGATACCCTGATTTGACTTATGGTGGAAGCGGATTTATTTATATAATTAGTCCATTTGCGGATTTTCAACAAAAATGGTTTTATAACCTGAATAAAAGAAACGGTAAAAACCGAAATACGGAAAATAACTCTGGAAATTTTGTATCGTTAAGATTTATAACACGTGGAAATTCAATAGCAGAAAATGTAAATCGGACTTCAGATTTTGATTATGCATTTGGACCAACTTGGGGAATACAAAGAAAATATGGAAAAAATTTTCACTTACTGTTTGACGTTGGACCTCAATACTATTTTGACACAAATGGAAATGGAAATATTTGGCCAATTATGTTACAACTGAATTTAGGATTTGACTTAAAAAGAAAATAAAAATTGCTGGTAATACAAGCTACAAGCGATTTGGATATTAGGCTTAAATAGTAAGTTGGTTTTGTATTTAGGATGATTTGATAAATCCGAATAATGGGCTTAATTTAGTCCCAAACTGCTTGTCGAACGGGAAAGTTAGCTCTAATTTTATCGTAAAAAAGAGAATTCAAATTAGCCAATTAGAAAATGATTCAACTAAAAATATTGAAAAAAAAAATAATTATATTTCATTCAAACCATAGTTATGAAATTTTATTAATTGCTTTGCTTTTCCATCTATATGGAAGTGTTTTTTTTACAGATTTACATTTCTATGGAACTTACGTAAGAATAATAAACACGATTATTCTTTATTTTGCATCAACAAATAGTTTTTTTCAAAGAAAAAATAAAATATCCCAAACAAATAAAATTATTATATTTACTACACTATTTCTTAATTTAAGTTTACTATTATTTGATGGAAATCAAGTATTAAAGGTAATTAGAGAGTTTTCATATTTAATATTTCTAAGCTTAATTTTATACAACACAGCTGTTTTTCTATTTTCTCCTCATCGCCTTGATAAAGCATTAATTTCTGCATCAATATCAGGATATTTATTAATAATTGAAATTGCTGTTAGAACTTTTATGATTTTTTACCAATCAAACAAGAATCACATTTTAAGCAATATTGATTTCAGTTACCACACAAATACATTTATTGATACAGTATATTTTTGTACTGTTACAATAACAAGTATTGGTTATGGAGATGTACTTCCAATTTCTCATAACGCTAAAATGGCAACGTCTTTATTAGGTCTTACAGGTCAATTTTATTTAGTAATCATTATGGGAATAATGGTAAGCAAATTTATATCCAAAGAAAAATAAATAAAAACATATGAATATTTTGAAACTACAATTAAAAGAATTGTAACTATTCAGTTTTTCGGGACATTAATTGCCTCCAACTTTAGTTGGAGGGGTGAAATTTTAAATATTTAAAGGCTTTAGCCAAAATCAGCTGCTTTTATTTGGCTAAAGCCAACACAATCCATCCCAATAACTCCAGCTAAAGCTGGAGCCAATTGAAAGCACGACAACCTGAATAGTTACAAAGAATTTTAGTTAGAACTGTTGATAAAACAATTTCAAACGCTGTAAGAAATGTAACATATAGCGCAACAGATTATAAAAACACACACCAATAGCTACTCCTATTGTAAATCATCACAAAGCCTTGTAACTTTTTTATATATTCGTATCCAAATAAATATTTGTAATGCGTTTCATATTGGTTTCTTGATTTTTCGATGAGCGCATCTATTCACACCAAAACAAAATGACACCACCCACCCAAAAAAAAATACAATTCGACAACTTTGTTTGGATAGACATTTGCCAACCTAGTCAAGAAAATCTAGACCAAATTGCCAAAGAATACCAGTTGGATTTTTTTCAAATTAAAGACAGTTTAGAGCGAGGCCACTTGCCAAAATTTGAAAAGCAGCCCAATTATAATTTTTTAATTCTTAGGGCTTTTACGCCGAGAATGGCCAGTAAAGCTACTACTATCAATGAATTGTCGCATAAAATCGCATTTTTTTACAACGGACACAAAATCATCACGGTGCATCGCAGTCCGTTTGCATTTTTGGAAACCGTAAAAAAAGACCACAAAACACCCGAGGAAATTTTGATTTATTTGATACATAAAATGGTAGAAACCTATCAAGTCCCTTTGAACGACTTGGACGAAAAAATCATTCAAATCGAAAAGACGATTTTCCTGCAAGACTATTCTAAAATCTCCTTGGAAGAACTGTATTTCTTGAAAGCACAAACGCGGATTACCAAAAAGTTGTTGCAGATATTTCAAAATGTCATTCACCAACTCGAAGTGAGCGAGTCCTCCAAAACCGCTTTGCAAGACATCAAAGATAAGCTGCTGAGCTTGCTGCTCAATTATGACGAAGTACTCGAAAACGCCAACAATTTATTGAATACCTTTCTTTCGGTTAACGCTCAAAAAAGCAATGATGTGATGAAATTGTTGACCATCTTTTCGGCTTTCTTTTTGCCGCTAACGTTTATTGCAGGAATTTATGGAATGAATTTTGAGCATATGCCCGAACTAAAATGGCCGCTCGGCTATTTCATGACACTGGGCGTGATGGTCGTCATTGCTTTGGTCATCTATTTTTGGTTCAAGAGAAAACGGATTCTTTGAGGCATCATTCCGTTGCAAACTTTGAATTTTGAATCAAAACAAAATAAAAAAACGGAGAACAACTATTAAACCATGATGATGGACGAAAAACCTAAAAAAGCAACGCAAATCCTGATAATTTTCGCCTCGGTTGATGGCATGACACAACGAATTTGCGAATCAATAGCGCGTGTTCTTCAGCAAGATCAATCCAGTGTAACGTTGGTGTCTGTTGATGAATACGATGCTGAAATAGCGGATTTTGATAAAGTTTTGATCGCTTCGAGTATTCGGTACGGCAAGCATCATTCCAAAATAACTACTTTTATTCAGGACAATGCCACGCTTTTGAATGCTAAAAAATCGGCCTTTATTTCGGTGAATTTGGTCGCTCGTAAAGTAGAAAAGCGCACGGCCGACACCAATCCGTACGTGATTAAATTTTTGAAAAATATTTCTTGGAAACCCGCACGAGTTGCTGTATTTGCTGGTAAATTAGATTATCCTCACTATGGTTTTTGGGATCGAATCATGATTCAATTGATCATGCGATTGACCAAAGGCCCAACGGATCCGAAAACAGTCATAGAATATACCGATTGGGATCAAGTAGACGCTTTTGCGCGATCTTTTTCTGAATGGTAAGACCAATTTTGACCCTTTTTTAGTGCTATTTTTTTCTTTTTAAATGAGGGCGATTGTTGTTTTTTGCAAAGAAAAAAAAGCAGGAATAAGCTTTGGCCAAATCTACTGCTACAAGTTCAGTATTGAATAATTCTGCGATGGAGAAAGGGTAAATTGTTGGAGGAGACTTTTTTTAAACAACAAAAAACTTTCGAAGTGGAATTTCAAAACATACTTTCAAAAACGGAATGCCTTGTTGTTTTTTAATGATTTAGTATTCAATTGGTTACGCCTTCTGTTGTTTTTTATTGATAATTACTTCAAAATTTTACTAAAAAAAGCCTGAGTTTTAAAGTTTTGTTAAATAATGGAGCTTTGTTTATGAAATCGATAATTTTATGAAAAATCGGAATATTTCTTCTTTCCGTAATTTGTTTAATTTTTCTTCCCCAGTCGATTATGAAAAAAATAGTAGCACTAAGTCTGTTTTTAGTATTGTTTATGCCTTTGGGTTTTTCACAAGTTTTGCAATCTCCCAACAAGGATTTGGCACTTTCCTTTGCATTAGATGAAAAAGGCACTCCTGTTTATGATTTGTCCTATAAAAATAAAACAGCGATCCAAAAAAGTAACATGGGTTTTGTGATTCAAAAAGACATTCTTTTCAATCAAAACTTCGAGATTCAAAAAGTATCTTTTACTACCGAGCATTCAAAATGGGAACCTGTTTTGGGCGAACAAAAGGAAATTACAAACCATTACAATGAAATGAAAGTGGAGTTGCTACAACCCAAAAGCAAAAGGTTGTTGACGATTTACTTTCGATTGTTTGACGATGGCTTAGGCTTTCGATACGAATTTCCGGTGCAACCAAATTTGAGACATTTTATGATTCAGGAAGAAACAACCGAGTTCAATTTGGTGGGTAATCATAAGGCGTTTTGGATTCCTGGGGATTACGATACCAACGAGTACAAATACACCACTTCTTTAATATCTGAAATTCCAGGATTGTATGAGGCTTCTTCAAAAGAATCTTTAGCGGCTCAATCCAGAATTAAAAATGTAGCTGTGCAAACGCCCTTGATGATGAAATCAAAAGACGGATTGTATATTAATATTCACGAAGCGGCTTTGGTGGATTTTCCCGCTATGGCTTTGAATGTTGAGGCTGCTAAATTTGGATTATCGTCACATTTAACGCCAGATGCTGTAGGCAATAAAGGCTATGTGCAAACGGGTAAAAAAACACCTTGGCGAACCATTATTGTTAGTGATGATGCCCGTCAGATATTGGCTTCCAAAATGATTTTGAATTTAAATGAGCCTTGTGCTTTGACAGACGTTTCGTGGATTAAACCCGTGAAATATGTTGGGGTTTGGTGGGAATATTTTACTGGAGGCGGTTCCACTTGGGCGTATAGCAATGACCAAGATGTAAAGATTGGAGAAACTGATTTTTCAAAACTAAAACCCAATACCACACACGGTGCTAACACTAAGCATGTGAAAGAATATATCGATTTTGCTTCAGAAAATGGTATCGACGCAGTATTGGTAGAAGGTTGGAACGAAGGTTGGGAAGACAACACCGCTTTCAAAAAAGAAAAAATCTATAGTTTCACGAAAGCATATCCTGATTTTGATGTATCAGAACTTCAAAAGTATGCAAAGGCTAAAGGCGTGAAAATGATCATGCATCACGAAACCACTTCGTCTACCATTGATTATGAGCGTCAGTTGGCGGCTGCTTTTCAATTTATGAACGATCATGAGTATGATGCTGTAAAAACAGGTTATGTAGGGCCAATGATTCCAAGAGGCGAACATCATGATGGTCAAATGATGGTCAATCATTATTTGCATGTTGCAAAAGAAGCCGCGAAGCATAAAATTATGGTCAATTCGCATGAAGCGGTGCGCCCAACAGGATTGCATCGTACGTATCCGAATTGGATTGCACAAGAGTCGGCTCGTGGTACCGAATTTGAATCCTTTGAAGGAAATAATCCCGATCATACCACTATTTTGCCATTTACCCGATTGATGGGAGGGCCGATGGATTACACACCAGGGATTTTTCAAGGTGATTTTTCGGTATACGGTAGCAAAAAAAATAAATTGAGTACAACTTTGGTCAAACAATTGGCTTTGTACGTAACGATGTATAGTCCGTTGCAAATGGCTGCCGATTTACCTGAAAACTACAACCGATTTAAGGATGCTTTTCAATTTATTAAGGACGTAGCTTTAGATTGGGACAGTACCACTATATTAGAGGCTGAACCCGGAGATTATCTTACTATAGCTCGAAAAGCCAAAGGTAAGGACGAGTGGTTTGTAGGAGGTATCACGGATGAAAAGGCTCGTGAAGCGTTGATTGATTTCAGTTTTTTACCCAAGGGGAAAACCTTTACGGCTACCATTTATGCCGATGCTAAGAATGCCGATTATTTGAACAATCCGCAAGCCTATACCATTAAGAAGATTAAAGTAAAAAGCACGACTCAATTAAAACAACGTTTGGCCAAAAGTGGCGGCGTAGCTATTTCGATTCGATAATAGCTGAGACAAGTGGTTTGATAAAAGCGATAAAGTAGCAGTACTTTGTCGCTTTTTTTTATTGTTTCTTTTCAAGGACTCTTTTTCAAGGGGAAAGATCCGAATTATTATTTTTTTAAGATTCTTGTTAACTCATTATTGATATGTAAGCAAATTGATAAAAACGGGATTTATTTTTTTTCTATGCTGTTAAAATCATTTATTTTATTTAACACAACTCCGTTTATTTATCCGAATAATGCAATTTTATGTAGAAATATTTAGGAAAATCTTTCCCTAAAACGTTTTTGTATTGAAAAATTAGTTGTATGTTTGTGTGGAGGTACTAAAAGAAGTATTTCACAATTATGAAAAAAACTACCATTAAAGATATAGCAAAAGAAGCAGGAGTCTCGGTTTCAACCGTGTCATTTGTGATGAATGGTAAGGGCAAAAAAATGGGGATAAGTGAGGCTGTTATTTTAAAAGTTCAAAAAGTAGTTTCGGAATTAGGGTATAAGCCCAATGTAAATGCGAGTAGTTTGCGAACTGGAAAAACGCAAAGTATTGTTTTTTTGGTAGAGGATATTTCGAATCCTTTTTTTTCCAGTTTTGCCCGTGTGATAGAAGAAGAAGCGAGTAAGTATGATTATCGTGTTTTTTATTTTAGTACGAATAACAATGATGAGTCCACAAAGGTATTGTTGAAAAGATTGGTACAAGAAAACGCCGATGGATTTGTGATTACGCCTACGGAAAATTTGCAAGACGAAATCGATATGCTACTTCATGATAAAAGGCCAGTAGTACTCATTGATCGTTTTTTTGAGGGACAAAATGTAAGCCATGTTATTATTGATAACTATGACGGTGCTTTTCAAGCTACGAAAGTTTTAATAGATAAAGGGTGTAAAAAAATTGCCTTAGTGACCACTTTGCATGGAATGGTTCAAATGGAGTTACGAAAATCAGGATATATTGATGCTTTGAAACAACATAGTGTTTTTGATCCGAATTTGATATTGATTACTGATTTTTTAGAAAAAGAAGAAGATAGGGTAAATGATATAGTGACGTTACTTCAAAAGGATAAAGAGATAGATGGTATTTTGTTTTTGTCTAACTATTTAGGATTTGCTGGATTATTGGCCATGCGAAAATTAGGTTTGCAAATCCCCAAGGATGTTTCTGTTATTTGTTTTGATGATGTAGATAGCTTCAGAATTCATTCCCCAGCTATTTCAGTAGTAGCACAACCTATTGACGAAATGGGAAAAAAAGTGGTGGACTTGTTGATGGCTCAGATTAAAACACCAGAAAGTTATCAAGTTGAGAAACTATTTGTAAAAGGAAAATATATTGAGAGGGAATCGGTTTAAGGCTATAAGTAGCCCCTCTTTTTTTAAAAAAATGCAATTCAATTGCATTTTTTTAAAAAAAGTTTACTAAAACGTTTTAGCGAACTTTTTAAAGCCAAAAAAAACAAGTGTAACATAAAAAAAGAGATATGAAAAAATGAATTAAAAACAGAATCAATTTTTAAAATAAATCAAAACAAAAAACAAATAGTAATTTTATGAAACGAATAGGAATAGTTTTGTGTTTTATTTTGTTGGGTTGCTTTAATGCAATGGCCCAAAATAGAACGATAAGTGGAAAAGTGAAGGATCAACAAAACATGACCGTAATAGGTGCAAATGTGAAAGTAATTGGTCAATCATTGAGTACGGTAACTGATTTTGACGGGAATTTTTCTTTGTCAGTACCTGCCGAGAGTGTGAAACTTGAAGTGTCATCTGTAGGTTTAAACACCTTGGTGTACACTGTAGACCCATCTAAAAACAATGTTGTTATTGTTTTATCTGAAAGCGTAACTCAATTAAAAGATGTGGTAATTACTTCGATGGGAGTAAAAAAACAAAGAAAAAGTTTAGGATATGCTGTTGGTGAGATTAAAGGAGAAGATTTAACTAAGACTAAAGAGGTAAATCTAGGAAATGCATTGCAAGGTAGAATAGCGGGGGTAAATGTTTCTGCTCCGGTAAGTGGTCCTTCTGGATCGAGTCGTGTGGTGATTCGTGGGGCAACTTCTGCTTCTGGCTCTAACCAACCTTTGTATGTAATTGACGGAATTCCAGTAGATAATACGCAACAAGGTAACGCTGGACAATGGGGAGGAAATGACAAAGGAGATGGTATGTCTTCTTTTAATCCAGATGATATTGCTTCGATGTCTGTAATGAAAGGGAGTGCGGCTTCTGCTTTGTATGGATTTAGAGGATCTAACGGGGTAATTTTAATTACGACCAAAAAAGGAAAATCTGGTAAAGGAATTGGTGTTGATTTTAGTACCAATATTACCATGAGTAATGCTATGGATTTATTAGAATGGCAAGATAAGTACGGTGCAGGTCAACCTAATGCTTCTGGTGTTTACGAGCGTTTCCCTTCTACAGATCAAGTACAAAATAGTTTCTTTTTTGCTTGGGGAGACCGTTATGATGGTACAGCTGCTGCATCTATTGATGGACAAAGCAGACCGTATCAAGCGTATGGTAAAAATAATGTAAAAAATTTCTACAGAACAGGTTTCAATATGGCCAACACTTTGGCATTATCTGGTGGGAACGAAACCTCTAATTTTAGATTGTCTTTAGGAAATACTAAAAACGAATCTATTATGCCAAACAATGATTTTGGAAGAACGAATATTGCTTTTAATTACAATGCAAATCCTAACGAGAAAATCAATATTGAGACCAACGCACAATACATTATTGAGAAAACCAATAATAGACCTTATTTGAATGATGGTCCAAGAAATGCAGCTTTCCCAGTGGTATTCATGTCGCCTTCTACAGATATCAGATGGTTAAGCAATCCATTTGACGCTAAAGGTGGAGAATCGGATATGTTAGGATCTAATCTTTACATGACACAACCTTATTTTGCTACTGGTGTAGATTTGAATAATGATTTGAGAAAGCGTTTTGTAGGTTCGGCCAAAGTAAATTATAATATTACCGATAAATTATACGCAAAAGGGGTAATTGGTATTGATGATATCAATTACGAATACGAAGAAATTGAACCAACGGGTATTGCTTATAACCCAGGAGGATCTATTGAGAACAGAATTGAAAACCGTTCTGAGGTAAATGCTTCGGCTTATTTAGGATACAAAACCGATATTGGTAAAAACTTTTCACTAGATGCTTTTGTTGGAGGAAACATGCAATACAATAGATTTAGTGGGATCAAAATGAAAGGAAATAATTTCATCATACCATTTGAGTACTTTTATGGAAATACTACTCCAGAAAGAACTGAGAAATTGTTTTCTGAAAGTGCTGTAAATTCACTTTTTTACTCAGCTGATTTTGGGTATAAAGACTACTTATTCCTTGGTCTAACAGGACGTCAAGATTGGTTCTCTACCTTGGATCCTTCTAGCAATTCTATTTTTTACCCTTCAGTAAGTTCAAGTTTTATATATTCTGAAGTATTAAAATTACCAGAATGGATGTCTTATGGTAAAGTTAGAGTAGGTTGGGGTAACGTAGGTGGTGCCTTGCCAGATGCTTATGCTTTAAATTTAGCGTACTCTGCTCCTGATGGACAAACCATCATCAACGGGCAACCGGTACTTGGAATCAACAGTGAAAGTGTGCCTAATAGTAAATTGAAACCTTACAATGTAAGCACGATTGAATTTGGTTTCGAAAACACCTTTTTCAATAATATATTGAGTACCGATTTGACTTTTTATCGCAAAAAGACTACCAATGATATTGCCGATGTAGATATTTCATCAGCAACAGGATTCAAAAGAACCAAAATTAATGTGGGTGAAATTCTAAACAAAGGGGTTGAATTTGCCGTAAATACTAGAGCGATCAAAACCGATAATTTCTCTTGGAATATTGGTTACAACATTGGCTACAATGACAACCAAGTTTTAAGTTTATCCGAAGGAATTACTACTAAAACACTTGAAGGTGGTAGAGACGGTAGAGCTTCTGTAGTTTTAGAAGTTGGACAAGCCTTTGGAACGATCAAAGCGTATGATTACATGAGAGATGCCAATGGCGAAATAGTATTGCAAGCAGATGGTAGATTTGCAAGAGGTGAATTAATCAATTGTGGACCTGGAGTTGCACCAGTATCGATGGGTTTCACTAACGATTTTAAATACAAAAACTTTACCCTTTCTGTTTTGATTGATGCCAAATTTGGTGGACACATTTACTCAGCGACTAACCAATTGGGAACTCGTTATGGATTGACAGAAAAAACATTAGAAGGTCGTGAAACAGGTATTCAAGTTTCAGGAAAAGATATCAATGGAAACCCTGTAAATAAAACGGTTTCGGCATACAATTACTGGAGAAGTTACAGCGATGTGTCATCCAACTTTGTGTACGATGCTGATTTTATCAAATTAAGATCGATTTCTTTCAACTATAACATGCCACAACGTTACTTCAAAAACACAGGAATTCAAGCCTTGAGTTTGGGAGTATCTGGACACAACTTACTTACTTTATACAGCACGACTCCAAATATTGACCCAGAATCGAATTATTCTAACAGCAATGCGCAAGGTTTAGAAAGAGCCTCTATGCCATTGACAAGAAATTTTGGATTTAATTTGAATGTTAAGTTTTAATACAAAAAAAGAACAAGATGAAAAATAAATTAATACCCTATATCGGTGCGCTTTTGCTTGGTGTATTTAGTTTAAGCTCATGCGACAATGGGTTTGAAGACATGAATGAGAATCCTAATGCGGTACTTAAACCAGATCCAAAATCAATGTTCACCTTAGCCGAGGTATACATGAATGGTCAAGATTTCTCGCACACTAGAACGAATAATTTGTATACCAGCCAGTTTGTGCAATACTTTGCTTCACCAGGAAGTTCAGGCTCTATTTATGTTTGGAGTGGTTCTTTGAGTGGCGCAGTATTTGGGGAAACTTACGGGAAAGGTTTAAATCAAACCTTTCAATTACAATCCGTAATACCTCAAACAGACGACTACAACAACATGAATCAGGCGTGTCGCATCATGAAAGCCTATATGTTTCAACGATTGACCGATGCCTACGGAGAGATTCCTTACTTTGAAGCAGGTAAAGGATACAATGGACTTCTTTTTGCCCCAAAATATGATACTCAAAAGGTTATTTATGATGATTTATTGAAAGAGCTAGACCAAGCCAGCGATGCCTTGGACGCTAGTAAACCATTTGTTGGAAATGCCGATTTGTTTTACAAAGGCGATATCGCCAAATGGAAAAAATTCGCCAACTCTTTACTTTTAAGAGTAGCGATGCGTATCTCAAATGTAGATCCTGCTTTATCGAAACAATATGTGGAGAAAGCGGTAGCCAAAGGAGTTTTTACTTCTAATGCAGACAATGTGGTTTTACAACATGAGCTTAATCCTCAAGGGGTAAAAACCAATCCAATTACTTCTACTTGGGCGATCAAAGAAATAAATGGTGGAGATTGTAACATCAAATACAGTAAAACCTTTATCGATCAGTTAAAAAATAACAACGATCCAAGGTTACGAATCTTAGCTAAATTAGAAGGCTCAGGAGATAATACTCCAGCGAAGCAACAAGGTTTAGATAATGGTGCGTTAGAGTTTCCAAATGGAGGAAACAAGAAATTAATTTCAGATCCTAACACGTCTACCGTTTTACGTACTGATGCTCCAACGATCATCATGCACAACGCCGAAGTACAATTCTTATTGGCCGAAGCCGCTCAAAAAGGATGGGACGTTAAGGGTACGGCCAAAACATTCTATGAAGATGGAGTAAAAGCTGCCATGCAAATGCTAACCGTTTTTGGTAATAAAGTGCCAGCGGTAACCGATGCAGAATATACAGACTACATTACCGCTCATCCTTTTGATGCCAATAAAGCTTTGGAACAAATTGGAACTCAAAAATGGATTTCTTTATTGTTTAATGGGTACGAAGCATTTGCAGAGTACAGAAGAACAGGTTTCCCTATTTTAACTCCTGTGAATCATCCAGGTAGCGAAACCAATGGAACTATTCCAAGAAGATTAATTTACGATCAATCAGAGTTGATCACTAATGCAGCCAATTACAGAGAGGCGATTAAACGTCAAGGACCAGATTTGTTAACAACAAAAATTTGGTGGGACAAGAAATAATTCAATAAAAAAATAATAAGCTGGGTAATCTCTTTACCCAGCTTATATTTAATAACAGCATAAATTTAATACGATGAGAAAACTCTTTTTATTATTATTATCATTTCAAGTAACGACAATGGTAGCCCAAACTACCGTCAAAGGAAATGTAGTAGAATATTTTGGTAAAGAAAAAATAGAAACCACCGCAGAAGGAAAGGTTTTACATCAATTCACCAATGGTTTTTTTCTTATCGATCCTATTCCAGCAGGAACCCTTTTTAACGGACAAGATATTGTCGCTTGGAACTATGCCAATACGGCAACTTTACAATCAAAAGTTAACAAAGAATGGACGCCAGTAAGCGCAGATTCAGCAGGCGTTTTTAAAAGTACTGATGCTTCAAAAGGCTTTTTGTTTACACAATTTAATGCCGCAAATGAGCAAATCGTACTTTTAGAAACTACCGGAGGCACACGAACCTATGTAAACGGTTTTCCACATGAAGGTGATACTTATGATTATGGTTACGCTTTGGCTCCCATAGTTTTGAAAAAAGGACATAATGAATTTATTTTTACTGCTGGTCGCTACGGAAGAGTGGCCACAAAATTGGTAATTCCATCCAAAAATATTCTGTTTACCTCACGCGATATGACTTTACCCGATGTTATTATTGGTGAAACAAATGCCAAATGGGGCGCTATCCGAATCATTAATGCTACTAATAAAGCTGTAAAAGGACTAACCATTACTACCGAGTTGGCCACTGGAGAAAAAACAGTGTACCAAACCGATGCCATCATGCCATTGCATGTGCGTAAAGCCAAATTCTTAATTCCAGCCACAACTTCTAATGTTGTCGGCCCTATAAAAGCAGTGGTAACCCTCTCAGATAGCAAAGGAAAAGTACTCGATACTATGTCTTTTGAATTGCAAGTACGAAAAGCAACCGTTCACCACGAAAGAACTTTTTTGAGTAAAGTAGACAAAAGTGTGCAATACTACAGTTTGGCTCCAGCCCTAAATCCTGGGCCACAAGCCTTGGTTTTGTCAGTACACGGTGCTTCTGTAGAAGCCAGAAATCAAACAAGAGCGTACAAGCAAAAAGATTGGACGCACATTGTAGCACCAACCAATCGTCGTCCTTTTGGATACAATTGGGAAGAATGGGGACGCATCGATGCGCTTGAAGTTTTAGCCGAAGCTAAGAAAATATTGCAACCCATTCCGGCATTAACCTATTTAACCGGACATTCTATGGGCGGACACGGGTCTTGGTTTTTAGGAACGAATTACCCAGATAAATTTGCTGCGGTGGCGCCTTGTGCTTCTTATCCAGATATCATGACCTATCGTTCTGAAAAAACCGATTTGAATAATGCTGATACTGATGCTTTTTCGTTCATAAAAAGAGCAGCCAATGCCGGAAGAGTCAAAAGCATGATTCACAATTTAAAACAATCTGGAGTGTATGTGTTGCATGGCGACGCTGATAGTACTGTTCCGGTACATCATGCGCGTACTATGCGCAATGTTTTGAGTGATTTTCATCCGAATTTCTGTTATTATGAATACCCAAAAGGGGAACATTGGTACGGAGACGAATCGGTAGATTGGCATCCTATCTTCGAATTTTTCAAACGTCAATCCATTCCAGAGAATAATCAAGTAACCGAAATTGATTTTACAACAGCTTCTCCAGTAGTTTCTGCCAAAGATTATTGGATTAAAATTGAACAACAAGAACAACCTTTTGAGTTCTCGAATGTAAAAGCCAATTGGGAAAAGCATTTTATTACCATTACCACTCAAAACGTGGCGATGTTGGAATTGGATTTACCTTCTTTAAAAATAAAAGGAACGGTGGTTATAAAAATAAATGACCAACAAGTGACTACGAGTACCGACAAAAAAGTACTTATCGCGGTTCAAAAAGGAAAAGTACAGTTGGTCAATCAATTGAATACCAAACAAAAATATGCTGAGCGTCAAGGCGGATTCAAATATGCTTTTGATAATAATGTGGTATTGGTCTATGCTACAGGCGGGACAAAAGCTGAAAAAGAATGGTATGAAAACCGCGCTCGTGTAGATGCCGAAACGTTTTATTACAGAGGCAATGCCAGTATTGATGTTGTGGCGGATACCGATTTTAATCTAAAAGCCTACAAAGACCGAAATGTCGTGCTTTATGGTAATGCTACTACTAACAAAGCTTGGAATGTATTGCTGAAAAATGCGCCAATTCAAGTGAAAAACAATCAAATTTCGGTTGGAAATAAAACTCTTAAAGGGAATGATTTGGCAACTTACTTTGTGTATCCTCGAAAAGATAGTCCAACGGCATTAGTTGGAGTAGTGGCAGGTACTGGTGAAAAAGGAATGAAAGCGACAGCATTGAATAGTTATATTTCTGGAATTACAGGATTTCCTGATGTCATGATATTTACTGCCGATATGCTCAAAAACGGTTTGACTGATATGAAAGTGACTGGTTTTTTTGATAACGATTGGTCGGTACAATCTTTGAAATTTTATTAACTAACTTTAGGATTCATTAGCCATGCAATAGTCTTTGGTAATTAAAATAGAAAATATGAAGCACTTCTCCAAAATAAAATCATTCGGTTTACTGCTACTATCGTTGGTACACCTTTCGGCAGTTGCCCAAAAAGCGACTATTGAAATTCATTCGAATTGGAACTATAAAGAAGTAGGTACGTCAAAATGGTTTCCCGCTAGCGTTCCTGGTGAAATTCACACCGATTTGTTGAACAATAAACAAATTGAAGATCCTTATTTCGGTACTAACGAAGAAAAATTACAATGGATCGAAAAGAAAGATTGGGAATACAGCACGACTTTTAAAGTGACACCAGTTCTTTTGAAAAAGAAAAACATCAACCTTGTTTTTGACGGCTTAGATACTTTCGCGACCGTTTACCTGAACAATCAAGAAATTTTGAAAGCAGATAATATGTTCCGTCAGTGGAAAGTTGAGGTAAAAAAAGCACTTCGTCCCGGAAATAATACGCTAAGAATCGTCTTTGAATCGGCACAAAATAAAGCCGATGCCCTAGCCAAAAAGGACTTGCCTTTCGTAATTCCAGACAATCCCAGAGCCTATATTCGTAAAGCACAGTTTCATTTTGGATGGGATTGGGGACCAAAATTTACCACTTGCGGTATTTGGAAAGCGGTTCGTTTAGAAGCCTTTGATGCGCTTCCTTTAGAAAAACCGTACACTTTAGATCGCAAAATTGAATTGGTGCAAGAAGATGACAAACATGGAAAATCTTTCTATTTTAAAATCGATGGAAAACCAGTCTACATGAAAGGAGCGAACTATATTCCATCAGATGCTTTTCAATCTAGAGTGACGAAAAAAGAATACGAGAAAGTAATCAAAATGGCCAAAGAAGCCAATATGAATATGCTTCGTATTTGGGGAGGTGGTATTTATGAAGACGATTATTTTTATGATTTATGCGATAAAAACGGTATTTATGTTTGGCAAGATTTTATGTTCGCAGGAACGATGGTGCCCGGAGACAAAGCCTTTTTTGACAATGTTAGGGAAGAAGTAAAATACCAAGTAAAACGCTTGCGTCACCACCCGAGTATCGTGGCTTGGTGTGGAAATAACGAAATTGATGAGGCTTTTCATCATTGGGGATGGCAAAAATCATTTGCAATTTCTAAAAAAGATTCGACCAAATTATGGCACGATTATGTGCGACTTTTTCAAGATAGTATTCCAAAATGGGTGAAAGAAGTTGACGGAAAACGCCCTTATATCAGTACTTCGCCAGTGTACGGCTGGGGAAAAGAAAAAAGTATTACCCACGGCGATAGCCATTATTGGGGCACTTGGTGGGGATTGCAAGACCTAGAAATTGTAGAACAAAAAACAGGCCGATTTGTGAGTGAATACGGTATGCAAGCCATGCCAAATTATAGCACGATCGAAAAAATTACGTCGCCAAAAGATCGTTTTTTATACTCAGACGCTATCAAATCACATCAAAAAGCGGGGAAAGGTTTTGAAAAATTGAATTCGTATTTGAATCGTTATTTTATAGATTCGACTCAAATTAAGAAAATGAACGTAAAGGATTATACCTATCTCACTCAATGTTTGCAGTATTATGCTTTGAAAAATATCATTGGCGTTCATCGTGCAAAAGCACCTTACAACATGGGCACCTTGGTTTGGCAGCTCAACGATTGTTGGCCCGTTTCGAGTTGGAGTGTAACCGACTATTACAACCGACAACCCAAAGCCGCTTGGTATGCCATGCGCGAAGCTTATCGAGACGATACAACGCCACAAGTTGATTGGACACGCCCTATTGATTTCAAACTCGAAGATCCAAAAATCAGCTACACGATACAAGGCAATGTTATAACTGTAAAAGCAGTACGAGAGGCCAAATATGTACACATTGAAATAGAAAATTTCACCGACAAATTGAGCGATGATTATTTTGATCTAAAAGCAGGAGAAGAGAAAAAAATCATGATTGAGGGACCTAAAATTAAGCCCAAAATTTCGATCACATCGCTTTATGAGGTTTTAGAAAAATACAAATTATAATAGTAGAATGGAATAAAAAGGGAAGATTATGAGGAAGTTTAAGGGACAGAATAAGAGTAGAATAGTTGGGATGGCCTTGTTGCTGGTTTTTCAATTGGGATTTTCTCAAAGTAAACCGTTATCCAAAAAACAAAGCCTAACGCAATTTGTAGATCCATATATTGGTTCTGGAGGTCATGGACATGTTTTTGTGGGAGCCAATGTACCTTTGGGAGCTGTACAATTAGGCCCTGTGAATATATTCGAAGGGTGGGATTGGTGTAGTGGCTACAATTATCAAAGCAATACCATTGTTGGATTTACGCATCAGCATTTAAGCGGAACTGGAATTGGTGATTTGAATGATATTCTGGTATTGCCTGTTACCGGAAAAGTGCCTTTGACCAAAATCACCAAAGAAAACATGAACGGCTATGGTTCTTTTTTCTCTCATGAGAAAGAAGTTGTAAAGCCAGGATACTACAGTGTGGTCTTGGACAAATACAACATCAAGGCAGAACTTTCTACAACGAAACGCGTCGGATTTCATAAATATACGTTTCCTACCAACAACGATGCGCACGTTTTGGTGGACTTAGCCGATGGTGTGGGCTGGGACAAACCGATGAAAACATTTGTCAAAAAAATTAACGAAACAACCATTGTGGGTTACCGACTTTCCGAAGGATGGGCAAAGGATCAAAGAGTTTATTTTGCCATGACTTTTTCGCAACCCATCAGTAAAATGGAGTTGTACGATGCGGTTACACCCAAAGCAGGAACAGAATTGGAGGGCGTAAGAGTAAAAGCTGTGATTGATTTTGCCTCTTTAAAAAATAAAGAAGTATTGGTTAAAATTGGAATTTCACCCGTAAGCTACGACAATGCCTTAGATAATTTAAAAGCCGAAGCACCGCATTGGGACTTTAATAAAGTGGTCCAACAAGCCGATGCCGATTGGAACAAAGAATTAAGCAAAGTAAAAATCAGTGCCGACTTGAACACCAAAAAAGTGTTTTATACAGCCATGTATCACACCTTGTTTGCACCTTCTATTTTTAATGATGCCAATGGCGATTATTTAGGTACAGACAAAAAAGTGTATACTAAACAGAATTTTACTAATTACACTACTTTTTCGTTGTGGGATACCTACCGCGCGTTGCATCCTTTGTATACCATCATGCAACCTGAAAAAATTAATGATATCATTCAGTCCTTTTTGGCCATTTACAAACAACAAGGTCGCTTGCCTGTTTGGCATTTGATGGGAAATGAAACCGATTGTATGAATGGGAATCACTCCATAGCTGTAATTGTGGATGCATATCTAAAAGGCTTCCGTGATTATGATGTGAATTTGGCCTACGAAGCCATCAAAACCACGGCCATGCAAACCAGAGCAGGAATGGATTATGTACAAAAACTGCAATACATTCCTGCCGATTCTCAACTAGAATCCGTAGCCAATGCTTTAGAATATGCTATTGACGATTGGGGCGTGGCTCAAATGGCTAAAGCGTTGAATAAGCAAGCCGATTATGAATATTTTTCAAAAAGAGCCCAATTGTACAAAGCCTATTTTGATCCAGAAACAGGATTTATGAGAGGGAAATTAGCCAATGGCGAATGGAGAACCCCATTTAATCCTTTGGCTTCTTCACACCGAAAAGACGATTATGTTGAAGGAAATGCTTGGCAATACACTTGGTTGGTGCCTCATGATCCGTATGGTTTGATTGATTTGTTTGGTGGAGAAGCACCATTTTTGAAAAAATTCGATCAATTGTTCGAACTTCCTGAAGTACTCGAAGGTGAAGAAGTTTCTCCAGATATTACTGGTTTGATTGGGCAATATGCTCAAGGTAACGAACCGAGTCATCATATTCCTTACCTATATGCTTACGTGGGACAACCTTGGAAAACGGCCAAAATTGTTCGTGAAGTTTTTGAGAAATTTTACACCACCAAACCCGATGGAATTTGCGGGAATGAAGATGTAGGACAAATGTCGGCTTGGTACATTATGTCTTCTATGGGATTCTACAGTGTTAATCCTTCAAACGGAATTTATGTTATGGGTAGTCCTTTGGTACAGTCAGCCACCATTCAAAATCCAAAAGGGAAAGCTTTTACCATGAATGCGATTAATAATTCGGCTACGAATATTTACATTCAAAAAGCAGAATGGAATGGAAAACCGTACACAAAATCATACCTCACGCACGAAATGATTGCCAAAGGTGGCGAACTGAAATTGTTTATGGGTAGCCAACCTTCTGCCACTTTTGGGGTAGCCAAAGCAGATAGACCGCTTTAGATAATGTTCAACCATGAATGGTGAAGGTTGATAAAAAATAGTCATTAAGATATTGAGCGAATAAAGACTTAATGGATCTTAATATCTTAATGGTTTACATTTTTTGAAACTTAATTTTAAAGCTGAACACACACAATTTGTGGTAGGATTTTTAAAAATAGAGACACCACACTAAATTCGAAAATTATGAAGAAAATAATCAGTAGTATTTGTTTTGCTTTGGCCTTCTTTTTAGGAAATGCGCAAAACGCCAAAACGTCTAATTATACGATCATGTCTTTCAATATTCGATATGATAATCCAAATGACGGAGCCAACAGTTGGCAAAATCGGAAAGACAATGCTTTGAACATGCTTCGTTACAACGAGGTCGATGTTTTGGGATTGCAAGAAGTCTTAGCGCATCAATTAGCAGACATAAAAAAAGAATTTCCCGAGTATGAAGCCATTGGAGTAGGGCGAGAAGATGGGAAACAAAAGGGTGAATTTAGTCCTGTTCTTTTCAATAAAAACAAATTTCAATTGCTCCAATCAGGTTACTTTTGGTTAAGCGAGACTCCGACACTTCCTTCCAAAGGTTGGGATGCTGCTTGCGAACGCATCGCTACTTGGGTACAGTTGAAAGACAAGAAATCGGGTAAAAAAGTTTTTGTACTCAACACCCATTTCGATCATGAAGGCCAAGTTGCCCGTCAAGAAAGCGTGGCATTGATTAAAACCAAGATTGACCAATTGAGCAGCAATTTTCCAGTTATTTTGATGGGTGATTTCAATGCAACTCCTGAATCCAGCATTATTCAATCCTTATTGAAAAACGACAGCAGAACACCTTTGTTTGACGCAAAGAACAAAGCAAAAGTAGTATATGGCCCGCAATGGACGTTTCATGATTTTGGCAAAATCCCTTTCGAAAAGCGTATACTGATTGATTATTTTATGGTGAGCCCTTCGGTGAATGTTCAAAAATATGGGGTACTTGCCGAGACCTTAAACCAGACACAATTGTCTGATCATACCCCAATTCTTATTAAAGTCACACTATAATATTGAGACTCATTAACAACACAGGAACAGGTTTAGGTTCTTGATAAAATAGCAGCAATGAATTACAAAAAAATCTTTTTAAGCCTTACTTTATGGTCCTCCCTTTTGACAATAGCCCAAAATAAGGGCGCAGATCCTGTAGATCATGTCAATCCATTAATGGGAACACAATCTACTCATGCCCTTTCCAATGGAAATACTTATCCTATAATCGCCCGACCTTGGGGTATGAATTTTTGGTCACCTCAAACTGGAAAAATGGGCGATGGCTGGATGTATTCGTACAATGCCGATAAAATTCGAGGGTTCAAGCAAACCCATCAACCCTCGCCATGGATCAATGATTATGGGCAATTTTCGATTATGCCTACCACGGGTAAAATTGTAGTGAATGAAAACGAACGTGCGTCTTGGTTTAGTCATAAAGCCGAAAGCGTGAAACCCCATCACTACAGTGTCTATTTAGCCGATTACGATGTAACTACCGAAATGACTGCCACTGAAAGAGCGGCTCATTTTCAAATCACCTTTCCAAAAAATGACCAATCTTCAATTGTGATTGATGCTTTTGACAAAGGTTCTTATATCAAAATCATTCCTTCACAAAACAAAGTGATTGGGTATACCACGCGCAATAGTGGCGGCGTACCGAGTAATTTTAAGAACTATTTCGTTTTACAATTTGACAAAGCCTTTGCTTACCAACATACTTGGAATAAAAGCGGTATTGTTAAAGATGTTTTAGAAATGAAAGCGGATCATTCAGGTGCTGTAGTAGGTTTTAAAACCCAAAAAGGAGAGAAAGTAAACGTTCGTGTAGCGTCTTCTTTTATCAGTTTTGAACAAGCCGAATTGAATTTGTCTCGCGAATTAAAAAACGATTCTTTCGAAAAAGTAGTAGCTGATTCTAAAGCCATTTGGAACACAACTTTAGGAAAAGTAAAAATTGAAGGTGGAGATGAAACGCAAAGAAATACGTTTTTTTCTTGTTTGTACCGCACCGTTCTTTTTCCTCAAAAACAATATGAAATGGACGCTAACAACGCCATTGTACACTACAGTCCTTTTAACGGTACCGTACAATCGGGGTATATGTTTGCAGGAACAGGATTTTGGGATACGTTTAGAGCCTTATATCCTTTGTTGAATTTGGTCTACCCATCGATCAATAAAGAAATGCAAGAAGGATTGATCAATGCGTACAAAGAAGGCGGATTTTTGCCAGAATGGTCTAGCCCTGGTTTCCGTGATTGTATGGTGGGGAACAATTCTGCTTCTGTAGTGGCTGATGCGTACTTGAAAGGTTTACGAGGGTACGACATCAACACCTTGTATGAAGCGCTTCTAAAAGGAGCCAACAACGAAGGCCCAGACGCTACCGGACGAAAAGGGGTGAAGTACTACAACACGCTTGGCTATGTTCCTTTTGATGTGAAAATCAATGAAAATGCGGCCAGAACGTTAGAGTATGCTTATGATGATTTTACGATTTGGAAATTGGCCAAAGCTTTAAACCGTCCAAAATCTGAAATCAAAATGTTTGAATCTCGCATGATGAATTATAAAAAATTATTCAACCCCGAAATCAATTTGATGAGTGGTCGTAACAAAGACGGTTCTTTCCCTAAAAATTTCAATCCTTTCAAATGGGGCGATGCGTTTACAGAAGGCAATGGATGGCATTACAGCTGGAGTGTATTTCATGACATTCAGGGCTTGATCGACTTGATGGGAGGCACCACAAAATTCAATGATAAACTTGACTCCGTTTTTGATTTACCTCCAGTTTTTGACGAAAGTTATTATGGAGCCGTGATTCATGAAATTCGTGAAATGCAAATCATGAACATGGGACAATATGCACATGGCAATCAGCCGATTCAGCATTTGATTTATCTGTACAATTACAGCGGACAACCTTGGAAAACACAATTTTGGTCTCGTGAAGTGATGAACAGAATGTACAAACCAACGCCAGATGGGTATTGTGGTGACGAAGATAACGGTCAAACGTCGGCTTGGTACGTATTCTCCGCTTTAGGATTTTACCCAGTTTGTCCAGGTTCAGACGAATATGTGCTTGGAGCGCCATTGTTCAACAAAGCCTCTATCGAATTTGAAAACGGCAAAGTGTTGACCATCAATGCCCCTGAAAATTCAGATGAAAACAAATATGTAAAAACCTTGCAATGGGACCAAAAGGAATATGATAAAAATTATCTCAACCATTTTGATCTGTTAAAAGGAGGAGCGCTTCATTTTGATATGACCGCTACTCCCGACCAAAAACGAGGAACTACTCCCGCTAGTTTTCCTTACTCTTATTCATTAAACAAAAAATAAAACGATATGCAATCACGTAGAAAATTTATTAGAAATTCGGGATTATTTACCGCAGGAGTTTTAGCCATGCAAAATCAAATTTTTGCCATGAACTCTGATTCTATTTTTGATATAGCCAAAGACAAGAAATTCATCAGTCAACGTCCGCCTTTGGCACAAAGAAAGTTTACCAGTAAAGCCATTGAAGCCGCTATAGTTCGAGTGAAAAAACAAATTGCTAATCCAGAATTGGCTTGGTTATTTGAAAACTGTTTCCCGAATACTTTAGATACCACGGTTGATTTTGAAATGATCGATGGCAAACCCGATACATATGTGATTACTGGCGATATTGATGCGATGTGGTTACGCGACAGTACCGCTCAAATTTGGCCTTATATGCCTTTTATCAAAGAAGATGAAAAGCTAAAACTGTTGATTCAAGGGGTAATCAACCGTCATACCAAATGCATTTTGTTGGATCCTTATGCCAATGCTTTTTATAAAGATTTCAACGAAGTGAGCGAATGGAAAAATGACATGACCAAGATGCAACCCGGTATTCACGAGCGCAAATGGGAAATTGATAGTTTGTGTTATCCAATCCGATTGGCGTACCAATATTGGAAACAAACCGGCGATTTGAGCGTTTTCGATAAAGATTGGAAAGAATCAATGCGTTTAGTATTACAAACGTTCAAAGAACAACAACGTTGGGAAAACAAAGGCCCTTATACGTTTCAACGTCATACCGCTTGGGCGACCGATGGCGTGCCTTTGGCAGGATATGGATATCCCGTAAAACCTTGTGGACTGATTGTTTCTACCTTCCGTCCTAGTGATGATAGCACTTTGTTTGGATTCTTGATTCCGAGTAATATGTTTGCGGTGGAGGTATTAGGCAATTTAGTAGAAATGTTCTCTTCTCCTGGATTGAAAGATCCAGAAATGGCAACCAAAGCGCAAGAATTGAAAGCGCAAGTCACCAAAGGACTTGAAGAACACGGTATTGTGAATCATCCAAAATTAGGAAAAGTGCTTGCCTTTGAAGTGAATGGTTATGGTAGTTTCCACATGATGGATGATGCCAATGTACCTTCGTTGATCTCTTTACCGTATTTGGGCGCTATCAAACCAGAAAGCGAACTGTATTTGAATACCCGAAAAATTATCCTTTCAGATAATAATCCATTTTTCTACAAAGGAAAAGCAGGCGAAGGAGTAGGAGGACCACACACGGGCGAAGATACCATTTGGCCGATGAGCATCATTCTCCGAGCGTTGACGAGTATTGATGAAAACGAAGTAAAAGCGTGTTTGAGCAATTTGATCAAATCCAATGCCGATACCGGTTTCATGCACGAATCGTTTCATAAAGACGACGTACATCAATTTACCCGAAAATGGTTTGCATGGGCGAATACCTTGTTTGGCGAATTGATTATGGATGTGAGCGTTAAATACCCTCATCTATTAAAAGACAAAAACATATAATAAAAAAGTTCCGGAGGAACGATCGATTTTGTAGCAACGGATTTTAATCCGTTGTTAGGAGGAACGGCCAATTTTGTAGCAACGGATTTTAATCCGTTGGTTAGGAACGATCCATAATGTAACAACGGATTTTAATCCGTTGTTGAGAATGATTCATTTTTTAGTAACGGATTTCAATCTGTTGTTGAGAAAATGTGTTTTTAGTTTGTTGTTAAGAGAGGTTGATTGTATAGCAACGGAGTAGTCATCCGTTGCTAGCAACAGCCGTTAGGAAAATTGTTTTTTATCCCTTTATTGCTCGTGTTTTTTGTAGAGAATTGTAATAAAATAATATTGATTATGAGAAATATAGTAAAAAAAATAGGTGTTTTATTGCTTCTTATGAGCTTTTCTGTTTTGGCTCAGAAAAAGTCACAAATGGATGTTATTGCTTATTATACAGGGGATAAGGAAGGAATTAACCAGTACAATGTCGGCCAATTATCGCATATTATTTTTAGTTTTTGTCACTTAAAAGACGGCAAACTACAAGTAGACAACGCCAGAGATTCGATTACCATAAAATATTTAGTTAGTTTAAAAAGCAAGCATCCCAAGCTCAAAGTCATGTTGTCTTTGGGCGGTTGGGGTGGTTGTCCAGATTGTTCGGAGGTGTTTTCGACTCCGAAAGGAAGAGCTGTTTTTGCTCAATCGGTGAAAGAAGTAAATGCGTATTTCAAAACTGATGGTCTCGATTTGGATTGGGAATATCCCACTATCGAAGGATTTCCAGGGCACACTTATCAAAAAGCAGATAAAGCTAATTTTACCGCTTTGGTGCAAGAACTCCGCAAGGCTTTAGGACCAAAAAACGAGCTGAGTTTTGCTGCGGGAGGTTTTCAAACCTATTTGGATCAATCGGTCGAGTGGAAAAAAATCATGCCATTGCTGGATCGGGTGAATGTAATGAGCTATGATTTAGTGAATGGATATTCAAAAGTTACAGGACATCATACGCCATTGCATCGCACTTTTGAAGGAGAAGAAGCTACGGATCATGCGGTGGATTATTTGCTGAATTTAGGGATTCCTAGTTCCAAAATTGTGATTGGTGCTGCTTTTTATACTAGAGTTTGGAAAGATGTTAAGCCAATCAATAACGGATTGTACCAAAGTGGGATTCCGACTAGTGGAGTAAATTTTAAAAAATACACTACCGAATTCACAGCTGAAAAAGGATGGAAATATTTTTGGGATGCCAAAGCCAAAGCGCCTTATTGGTACAATGCAACCGAGGGATTATTTGCCACAGGCGACGATCTAGCCTCGGTCAAAGCCAAAACGCAATATGCTAGGGATAAGAAATTGGGCGGTATCATGTTTTGGGAATTGGTCTTAGACGAACCCCAAAACGGAATGCTCGAGGCCATACATCAAGCCAAAGGCAATAACTAAGATAAAGTTCCGGAGGAACGGCCAATCTTGTAGCAACGGATTTTAATCCGTTGGGTAGGAACGGCAATTTTGTAGCAACGGATTTCAATCCGTTGATAGAAGCAATTGTGGTAACGCCCAAATTAAATAATTTAAAAAAAAAGCTATTGATGATAGCAGTAAACGATAAAGTAGTCACGGCATAAAGTCCGTTGGTTTTATAAAATTAATTTAGAAACGAGAATGAATACGGATATGAAACATGTAATCACCTTAGATATTGGGGGATCCCACATCACAGCCGCTGTGGTCAATGCCACGACCAAAACAGTGTATACAAACACCATTGTAAAAGAATCATTTGATTCGAATGAAGAAGTAGAGGAGGTTTTAAGCCTTTGGAAAAAAGTAATTTATACTTGTTTTGCCAAAGCCGATGTCCAAAAACTTGAAGGATTGGCGTTTTGTATGCCAGGGCCTTTTGATTATGAAAAAGGGATTTGTTGGATTAAAGACCAATCGAAATACGAAAAATTTTACGGAGTAGATGTCAAGAAGGCGATACGTGAAAAAATGGAATTGCCGGCAGATTTTCCAGTGTATTTTCAAAATGATGCCGACAGTTTTGGGATTGGCGAGGTGTACCAAAATCCAGCATTTTTGGACAAAAAAGTCATTGCCATTACCCTTGGCACCGGATTAGGCGCTTGCTTTATTGATCATGGCAACGTGGCCTTGCATGCTGTGGGCGTACCCAAAGATGGCGAAATTTACAACCTTCCATACAAAGACACGATGGCCGAAGATTATGTTTCTGCCCGAGGATTGCTTCGTAACTACAATAACAAAGCGTCCCAATCGGTACAAAACGGTTTGAATTTGTATGAGTTGGCAGTTAGAAATGACGCTTTGGCCATTGCTGCTTTCCAAGAATTTGGCAAAGATTTGGCCGCAGTCTTACTTCCTTTAGTACAAGAATTTCAGGCCGAAGCCCTAGTTTTTGGCGGGAAAATTGCCGATGGAAAGGATTTCTTCTTACCAGAATTACAATCGCTTTTTGCAGCGCATGGGTTAGAACCGAGCATTGCCATTTCTAACGATAATGAAAAAGCAGCCTTGTTGGGAGCGGCTAATTTATTTTTAGCCGAAACATTAGCTGAAATGTAGTAAATTTAGGTTTCAAATGTAAACATATGAACAACCGTCGTCAATTTCTAAAAACAGCAACCATAGCCTCTGCGGCGGTGGTTTTGCCGTCTTTTACTGTTGCAGCAGAGGAAGTGCCAACGAGCACCCCTTCCAAAATCCGAAAACCTATAGTATTGTCCACTTGGCGTTTTGGCCTTCAAGCCAATGCTGCCGCTTGGGAAGTTCTCAAAAATAATGGTAAAGCCCTAGACGCAGTAGAAGCAGGGGTCAAAATTCCCGAAGGCGATCCCAACGAACGCAGTGTAGGTTACGGTGGCCGACCTGATCGCGATGGACGTGTCACGCTCGACGCTTGTATTATGGACGAAAAAGCCAATATTGGTGCCGTGGGTTGTTTGGAATACATCAAGCATCCTATTTCGGTGGCGCGTGCCGTGATGGAAAAAACGCCTCATGTGATGTTGGTAGGCGAGGGTGCTTTGCAGTTTGCCCTTTCGCAAGGATTTACCAAAGAAAATTTATTGGTCGAAGCCAGCGAAAAAGAGTGGAAAGAATGGCTCAAAACCAGCGAATACAAACCCATTGCCAATATCGAAAACCACGATACCATTGGCATGATTGCCTTAGACAATCACGGCGATTTGTCTGGCGCTTGTACCACTAGCGGTATGGCGTTTAAGATGCACGGCCGTTTGGGCGATTCGCCCATTATTGGAGCAGGTTTGTATGTCGATAACGAAATTGGAGCCGCTACCGCCACAGGACATGGCGAAGAAGTGGTGCGTATTTCGGGTTGTCATTTGGTGGTTGAGTTGATGCGACAAGGAAAATCTCCACAAAAAGCCTGCGAAGAAGCCGTGGCGCGCATCGTAAAACTAACCCAAAACCGTGGCAAAAACCTCAAAGACATCCAAGTTGGATTTATTGCGTTGAACAAGCAAGGCGAGTATGGCTCGTATTGCATTCAAGGGGGATTCAATTATGCGGTGCACGATGCTTCAGGCAACCAACTCATCGATGCGAACTACTTTTTAAAATAACTTAATAAAAAAATAATTAAACCATTAAGACATTAAGAACCATTAAGTTTTGATAGAAACTCAATGGTGGAAAAATAAAAACAATGCAGCGTATCATTAAGAATAATTAATTTAAACCATTAAGAACCATTAAGTTCTGATAGAAACTCAATGGTGGAAAAATAAAAACAATGCAGCGTATCATTAAGAATAATTGAATTGAACCATTAAGGCATTAAGAACCATTAAGTTTTGATAGAAACTCAATGGTGGAAAAATAAAAACAATGCAGCATATCATTAAGAATAATTAATTAAACCATTAAAATAGAATAAATCCTTAATGAACCTTAATGTCTTAATGGTAAAAAAAAAAAACCATTAAAATAGAATGAAGCCTTAATAAACCTTAATATCTTAATGGTAAAAAAAAAGCCACCCATTAAAATAGAATAAATCCTTAATGAACTTTAATATCTTAATGGTAAAAAAAAACACCCATTAAAATAGAATGAAGCCTTAATGAACCTTAATATCTTAATGGTAAAAAAAGCCACGCATTAAAATAGAATGAAGCCTTAATGAACCTTAATGTCTTAATGGTAAAAAAAAAATGCAACATCAAATGAACCAATTAGAAATCGCCTGTTTTAGCTTAGACGCCATTGCCATCGCCCAAGAAAATGGCGCCGACAGAATCGAATTATGTCTCGACCGAGACGCTGGTGGCATCACACCGCCCTTCGAAATGGCACAAGCCGCCCGTGCCCTGACCACCGTAGCGCTCAACGTGATGATTCGCCCACGTGAAGGCGATTTTGTCTACACCGAAACCGAGTTCCAAGCGATGAAAAACAGCATTACCGCTTTCAAAAATCTTGGCGTCGATGGTTTTGTGTTTGGCATCCTCCATCCAGACGGTAGCATTCATGCCGAGGGCAATGCCGCTTTGGTGAATTTGGCGCATCCGTTGCCTTGCACCTTTCACCGTGCTTTCGATGGTATCACTGACCCGCTGCAAGGGTTAGAAACGTTAGTGGCTTGTGGTTTCAAAACCGTCCTGACGTCTGGAGTGCGCACCAATGTGACCGAAGGCGCTGACCTCCTACAACAATTGGTCGCTTACGCCGGTGACCGCATTACGATGATGCCCGGAGGCGGATTGCGTTCGAGCAATGCCCGTTGGCTAAGCCAAACCACCCGAGCCGTGTACTACCATTCCGCCGCGATTACCGACGATAGCGAACTTCCCAACCCCACCGAAGTCGCCTTGCTAAAACAGCAATTGAATACCCTTTAAAATCCTATTTTGGGCATGTCCCCGAGGCACACGACTCTGCACAACCACAACTTCCTGCACCTCGGGGCCGGGCTGTACGCTATATCTCTTGGGGCGAACCCCGCCCCAAGAGGATGCCGCTCCCATCCCTCATGCGGGCAAGTCGGCAATTATTAGTGCTCAGAAAGCAGTAAGTAATGGTGAAATTTTGTAAGAAGATTTCAGAAAATTTTTATAAGTTTAGCGTAAAAATGGATATATTTGGGATTACATAAATTATGACCCTTATCATACCGATCTACCTCATTGCGGGTGGCTTTGTATGCTTTTGTTTTACATTTATAGAAGTTTGCGGTAATAATTCAGAAAATATGAGCTTAAAAGGACTAATTGAAAATCAAACAATAATTATTGATGATCATAAAAGAGGAAGTCGAGAAATTAAAAATTGGGACGATGAATCAAATGATGTTCATATTGACAAAATGACCAATTTTCCTCTCGACGGGAAACGGCAGAAAGTACGAATTAGAATTCCTATAAATTCCACTAGACCTATAAAAATTGAAAATCAAAAAAAAGATACTCTTACACAAATTCCAAAACAATTAGAAAGAGAAATTAAAAAAGCTTTTGAAAACACTGGAAAGAGAAGAGATTTTATTCTTGAAATAATCAACATATTAAAAGACTTTGAAACTTCGCTTAATAATGAAGATAGAGCAAAACAAATATTAGAAAATTTATCAAATCATTTTGGTCTCAAATGGACTGGAGAAAAAATTACAACTTATGTTGAAGAAGTTCTAATGGCTTACACCGAAGTATTTGAAGATAAAAAAGGTGAAAATTTTTTTATGAAAATAGACAAAGAAAAAATAGAAATTGGCCAAAATAGTGGTTATGCTAAACAATTTGGAAAAATAAATCGAAAATAATTACTACCACCAATACACGCTACAAGCAGTTTGGGTATTAGGCTTAATTTGAAATTGGTTTTGTATTTGGAAGATTTGGCAAATCCGAAATAGTGATTTACAGAAATTAAAATAATATTATATGATATGACTGAATTGGATTACGTAATTAAACAATTATCTAAAACAAACAAAAAGAATTACGAAAACTATGTTGTAACTCGTATTTGGCATGGATTAAGTTCTTTAGATGTGAAATTTATAACTCAACAATATGTCAGGAGACCTGAGGGTTATGCTTTGACTGATATGTATTTTCCTCAATTTGATTTACATATTGAGATTGATGAGCCTGCACATTTAAATCAAGAAGAACTTGATAGGAATAGAGAACTTGATATTATCAATTCAACAAATCATACTTTTGAAAGAATTGCAATTAATAACAACATAAGGGTCATTAATGAAAAAACGGACAAGATTATTGATCATATAAAAAAATTACGTGAAGATAGTATTCAAAATGATTCTTTTGTGCCTTGGGATTTAAAGAAAGAATTTAATCCAGATTTTCATAGAGAAAAGGGATATTTAGATATTAATGAAAACCCAGTTTTTAGGACAATTTTAGATGCTAGTAATTGCTTAGGTCAAAATTACAAAGGTGTTCAACGTGGTTGGTTTAAAAGTAAATTGTACGAAAATCATAATCTATGGTTTCCAAAATTTTATGAAAATGCTAACTGGGATAATAAAATGATTGAAGAAGGTAAAACAATTGTTGAGAAATGTAAAATTGAAGATAGAAAAGAATCTCATTATAAAAATTTAATTGATAGCCCTGTAAAAAGGATAGTGTTTCCAAGAAGTATTGATAATTTGGGTTTCATTTTGTATAAGTTTATAGGGATTTTTGAAACTGATAAGGAAAGATCAAATCCTGAAAATGGGATGTTTTATAAAAGAATCAACACACGAATTGAATTAAAAAAATAGCCTCCAAGAGCGTCCCGCTCGAGCCCATAACAATGTCTCATCCTAAAATAAGTTTACATAATTATTACAATCCATTTATCTAGATTTCAACACAAAATGAAGTATTTGTCTTTTTCACGGCAGCACAATCGTCTCGATCGAGTTCATTACAACTAACCCAAAACCAAAATAGAAAAATGAAAAAAAGAGTCCTGCTATTTTTATTGCTAAGTATGTCGCAGCTGCATTACAGTCAAAAATCCATTACAATGACGAACAGTTATGGAAGTGAAAATCAAGAAATTCAAAACTTAATGGATTTTGA
Organism: Flavobacterium sp. LM5; assembly: GCF_002017945.1. Lineage (NCBI taxonomy): Bacteria > Pseudomonadati > Bacteroidota > Flavobacteriia > Flavobacteriales > Flavobacteriaceae > Flavobacterium > Flavobacterium sp. LM5. The sequence continues at coordinate 1,495,910 of NZ_MUFX01000001.1, forward strand.
GAAGATTTACACGGAGCGATTAAACTTCACAAGCGAAGATTTAAAAGGAAAAGATTATGAAGTGAGTCTTGAAGAATTCAAAAATGGAAAGCTCATTAAGACTAGTGCTCTTTTTGATAGCTCAGACAGTGATTATTTTAAAATTGACTCGAATAGCGAATCTTTAAGTTTCTTTTTCAAGCTAAGTGATGGAAAATTAAAAACCTATATAAGAGGAAAGAAGTTCGGGAGTAAAAAGTATTATTTTGAGTTGGATAGCGATTCAGATGAATATACATTAAAAGACTTTTTTGGAGATAAAAAAGAGGTAACTATTGATTTTCAAAAGAAAAATGCTGTTTTTGCCATTATAACCCCCACTATATATAATGACGGTTCAAGTTCGTATTGCGAGGTAGCCTATTCCGGCATTGCACCTGAGAAGTTTGGGGAACATTTTAATATTCCCCATTATTTTATTGTTTCCATAAAGTTCAAGTAGAAAAGTAATTGTAGTGTTTTAGATGGGTTAGAGTCAGTAATAATAATTTCTATAAAATGTGTTTAATTTATAATACAATTGGTGCTTTGAGTCATATAGAAAAGTATTTGACCCAAAATAACCTTAACGAGTTTCATTCGATTACCGATTTATTAAACTTTGAAAATGGCTATAGTGCTATTAAGCAACAAATTATTGAAGATCATAGGTTGGCGATCCAAACTGAACGTCAAACTCTCGAAGATGAAATACCGCGATTGAGCGAAGCAATTACGAATTGCGAGTTTGAACAAAATGAAAAATTAAACCAAAAACTAAGTGATCTACATCAAAGAGTTGAGTTGTTGTTTTTACCTAATTCGAGTTTTATTTCGATTCTAAAAGATTTATTTTTAAACATTAAGCTTTGGGCAAAAATTTGGTCGGCTCCTATTTTTTATCGAATTCACCTCTTCATTTTAACACGAAAGCAAAATAATTTACTCAAGCAAAAAACAATTCGCCTTGATTTTATAAACACTGACTTTGAGCGAGCAGTTATTCAAAGTAGTGCATGTGATTTACAAAGCCTTGAACGAAAGCTTGATTTGATATTAGAAATCAAGAATTTTATTTATGGTGCTATTGGAGAACATAAAGTTCAAATAGAGTTGTCAAAATTATCGGACGATTATGTTTTGATTAATGATTTTTCTTGTACTTTCAAAAAACCGATATTGTTTTCGAATGGTAAAGATGCCATAAAGTCAATTCAAATAGATCACGTATTAATTGCTCCTGCAGGAGTTTTTATAATTGAGACGAAAAATTGGAGTAAAAATTCTATTAAAAACATCGATTTGTTTTCACCCATTCAGCAAGTTAAAAGAACTAATTTTGCGCTTTCAAAAATTTTAGCTAGAAAAAAATTAAAAAAACATCATTGGGGAGTCAGAAAAATTCCAATAAAAAACATAGTGACTTTTATCAATAATAAACCAAATGAAGAGTTTCATTTCGTGAAAATTCTCGGACTACATGAGCTTGTGAAATATATTACTTATTTTCCATCATGTCTTTCAAAAGATGAGGTAGGTGAGATTTCTAGTTTTTTACTTAATTATGGTGATTCAAAAAATAATTCTTGCAAAATAAGCATATAACCTCATAAGAAACAAGATCACTTAGCGTGTCGCTCTCTATATAACCTCCAAGTTCCCTCGGAACGATTTATTTTGTAGCAACGGATTTCAATCCGTTGTTTAGGAACGATTTATTTTGTAGCAACGGATTTTAATCCGTTGGTTGGGAATGATTTATTTTGTAGCAACGCATTTCAATCCGTTGGTTGGGAACGATTTGTTTTGTAGGAATGGATTTCAATCTTTTGATCACAAAAAAAATATCCAGCTTGTCTTGTTTTCTATTGGCTCCAGCTTTAGATGGAGTTATGCTTGTTTTCAATTGGCTCCAGCTTTAGCTGGAGTTATTAAGGTTGGATTGTGTTGGCTTTAGCCCAATAAAAGCAGCTAATTTTGGCTAAAGCCTTTAAAATTTTCAAATTCCAGCCCTCCAACTTTAGTTGGAGATAAATTAATGTCTCCTAAAAACGGAATAGTTACACATCCACAAAAGGACTGCGTTGCTACAAGAAAAATGCACTATAGTAATAAACCCATTATTTTTGAATGGGAATTCTTTTAAAAAGTAAGATATTTGCAATCTTAATTGAAAATTCATTTTACAATGGCTTCAAAACCCAGTATACCCAAAGGAACACGCGATTTTTCGCCAGCCGAAGTGGCCAAAAGACAATATATTATTCAAACGATAAAAAGCAATTTTGAGAAATTTGGCTTTCAACCTATAGAAACTCCTTCCTTCGAGAACTCAGATACTTTGATGGGGAAATATGGCGAAGAAGGCGACCGCTTGATTTTTAAAATCTTGAATTCTGGAGATTATTTGTCAAAAGCCAATGCGACGCATTTAGAGAACAAAGACAGTTTAAAATTGACGGCGAGTATTTCCGAAAAAGCCTTGCGTTATGATTTGACCGTTCCTTTTGCGCGATACGTGGTACAACACCAAAGTGAAATCGAATTTCCGTTCAAACGCTATCAAATTCAGCCTGTTTGGCGCGCCGACCGTCCACAAAAAGGACGTTTCAGAGAATTTTTTCAGTGCGATGCCGATGTGGTAGGTTCCAAATCCTTGTGGCAAGAAGTGGAGTTGGTACAATTGTATGACACCGTTTTTACGGCTTTAGGATTAGAAGGCGTGACGATCAAAATCAACAATCGTAAAATTTTATCTGGCATTGCTGAGGTGATTGGAGCTTCGGACAAGCTGATTGATTTTACCGTGGCATTGGACAAACTAGATAAAATTGGCGAAGACGGCGTAAAGAAAGAAATGATCGAAAAAGGCATTTCTGAAGAAGCGATTGCTAAAGTGCAACCTTTGTTTAGTTTTACAGGAACTATTGCAGAGAAAATCAACCAATTGTCACAATTGCTTTCTGCTTCGGTAGAAGGGATGAAAGGTGTTGAAGAATTACAATTCATTTGCGAAAAAGTAACCCAACTCGGATTAGCTACCGCTCAATTGGATTTGGATGTGACTTTGGCCAGAGGATTGAATTATTATACAGGAGCTATTTTTGAAATCGCTCCTCCTAAGACTGTTTCCATGGGTTCCATTGGTGGTGGCGGAAGATATGACGATTTAACGGGTATTTTTGGTTTGAAAAACATGAGTGGTGTCGGGATTTCATTTGGTTTAGACCGAATTTATTTGGTTGTAGAAGAATTGGGATTGTTCCCAGATACTGTGTCGGCAACTTCGAAAGCATTGTTTGTGAATTATGGCGAAACCGAAGCTTTTGTGGCAATGCAAACCATTCAAAAGCTTAGAGCAGAAGGAATTAAAGTAGAATTGTATCCTGATGCAGTAAAAATGGGCAAACAATTGCAGTACGCAGATAAAAGAGGTATTGGCTATGCCGTGATTTTGGGAACACAAGAAATTGAATCCAAGACGTTTGCTTTGAAAAATCTAAGTACAGGTGAACAAGTGTTCTTGGATTATGAAGGATTAAAAAACCATCTTTTGTAATAGGTTGAGACCAAAAAAAAGCTTCGTTTGTTTAAACGAAGCTTTTTTTATTATAAACAATGCTGAATTAATAATTAACTAAAAACCGAAATATATTTTGTGTTACAAAAACAACTATTCTGATAAATAATAAGCAAATTTAGGCAAACTATTTCAAGATACTCTTAAAAATATATTAAATTTATAATAAGTGTGTAAAAATGAATGCAATAGGTGTTTTTTCTGATGTTTATTATCTAGTTGTTGTTATGACAATTTGGCATTTTTGGCATTTTGGCAATACTTTTGAGAATAGTTGAAAAGAATCAAAAAAGGATGTTTAAAAATTTTTTTAAAAATAAAAGCAATATGACTACTGAAAATACAGAGTTCGATCAAGAAATAGATGACGCAACGTTAGAGAATAATGCAAATGGAGAGCAACTTATCATTGAAGAATTAAGTGTTGAAGAACAATTGGCACAAGATTTAGCCAAAGAAAAAGATAAATTTTTGCGCTTGTTCGCTGAGTTTGAAAACTACAAAAGACGTACTACAAAGGAGCGTATTGAGTTATTCAAAACAGCCAATCAAGAAGTTTTATTGGCTTTGTTGCCTGTTTTGGACGATTTTGATCGTGCTATGGTAGAAATCAATAAGTCAGAAGATGAGTTATTGACTAAAGGGGTAGAGTTGATTCACGAGAAGTTGAAAGGAACTTTGGTGGCCAAAGGATTAGAAGTAGTGGATGTAAATGCAGGTGACGCTTTTAACGCTGATTTTGCTGAGGCAATTACTCAAATCCCAGCACCATCTGACGATTTAAAAGGAAAAATTGTGGATGTATTGGAAAAAGGATACAAATTAGGCGATAAAATTATTCGTTTTCCAAAAGTGGTTATAGGACAATAAATCAACATTCAAGTTAGCACATTTGTAGCTGAATATAATAGCACAATTTAAAAATGAAAAAAGATTTTTACGAAATATTAGGCGTATCTAAAAGTGCTTCGGAGGCTGAAATCAAAAAGGCTTACCGAAAAAAGGCCATAGAATTTCACCCTGACAAAAATCCTGACAATCCTGCAGCCGAGGAGCAATTCAAATTGGCTGCCGAAGCGTATGAAGTATTAAGCGATCCGCAAAAGAAAGCCAAATACGATCAATACGGTCACCAAGCTTTTGATGGAGCTGGAGGTTATGGCGGTGGTCATGGCGGTATGAATATGGATGATATTTTTAGTCAATTCGGAGATATTTTCGGAGGTGGCTTTGGTGGTTTCGGAGGCGGAGGCGGAGGTCCTCGTCGTGCCAAAGGAAGCAACATGCGAATTAAAGTCAAATTGACATTGGAAGAAATTGCCAATGGTGTTGAGAAAAAAGTAAAAGTTAAGCGTAAGGTACAAGCGCCTGGTGTTTCTTATAAAACCTGTTCTACTTGTAACGGTCAAGGTCAAGTGATGCGTGTGACCAATACTATTTTGGGTCGTATGCAATCGGCGTCAACTTGTCCGTCTTGTGGAGGTTCTGGACAAATTTTGGATAAAAAACCAAACAATGCCGATGCACAGGGAATGATTTTAGAAGACGAAACGGTTTCTATCAAAATTCCAGCTGGTGTAGTTGACGGTATGCAATTGAAAGTTTCTGGAAAAGGAAATGATGCTCCTGGAAATAGTATACCTGGTGATTTGATTGTAGCGATTGAAGAGTTAGAGCACGAGTTCTTGAAACGTGAAGGAGAGAATTTACACTACGATTTGTACATCAGTTTTGCGGAAGCGGTTTTGGGTATTTCTAAAGATATCGAAGCGGTGAATGGCAAAGTGCGTATCAAATTAGAAGAAGGGATTCAATCTGGAAAAATATTGCGTTTGAAAGGAAAAGGAATTCCAAGTATCAATGGTTACGGAAGTGGCGATTTATTAGTTCACGTGAATGTTTGGACACCAAAAACATTGACCAAAGAACAAAAACAATTCTTTGAAAATGCGTTGAACGACGATAATTTCACCCCGCATCCTGAAAAATCAGACAAATCATTCTTTGAGAAAGTTAAAGATATGTTTTCTTAATTTTTTTAATCTTATTTTATACTAATCCCTGTGTTTTTGTAGCACGGGGATTTTTTTGTCGTTTAGTTTTTTAAAATTGGATTACCGCAAATTCGCAAATTATTTTTTTTAAAGTATATTTTTTGATTACCGCAGATTCGCAAATTTTGAAAGTGTTTACAGTTGTGATAATTTGCGAATTTGCGGTTCAAATCTGGTTGGTATTAAAAAGGTAATTGAAATAGTAAAATGTACTTTTTAGCCCCGATTGTAGTGGAAATCCTTTGATGCCGGGGTTCGGCAGCAAAGATTGCAACGGAAAGCGGGACGACTCGTGCTTGAAATATCGATTCGTGCTGCTCCCAAAAAACAGGAAACGACTTCAAGTTTAGAGTTGAAGTTCGTCTAGTTTTATTGCTGTAAAAAGCGGCATTTTCTGTAACAATTGGGCGTTGTTGACTACTAATTACCTATTTTTGCAATTCTAAAAATCAAGCTATGAGTAGTATTCTCGAGGTAAAAAATGTAGTGAAACAATATGGCGATTATGTGGCGCTTAATTCCGTTTCGCTTTCGATACCCAAAGGCAGTATTTATGGTTTATTAGGACCTAATGGTGCCGGAAAAACCTCTTTAATTCGTATCATCAATCAGATTACGTTGCCCGATAGTGGTGAAGTACTTTTGGATGGTGAAAAACTGCAACCCCATCACATTCAACACATCGGGTATCTTCCCGAAGAGAGAGGTTTGTACAAATCGATGAAAGTAGGCGAGCAGTGTTTGTATTTGGCGCAACTGAAAGGGCTTTCTAAAAAAGAAGCTAAAATTCAGTTGGACTATTGGTTTGAGAAATTAGACATCAAAGGCTGGTGGAATAAGAAAATCGAGGAGTTGTCAAAAGGAATGGCACAAAAGATTCAGTTTGTGGTGTGTGTGTTGCACCAACCCAAATTGTTGATTTTTGATGAGCCGTTTTCAGGTTTTGACCCTGTGAATGCTAATATTATCAAAGATGAGATTTTAGGATTAAAGGAAAAAGGTACGACCATTATTTTCTCAACCCATAGAATGGAAAGTGTAGAGGAATTGTGTGACCATATCGCTTTGATTCATAAATCGAATAAACTCATAGAAGGAAAATTGGAAGAAGTAAAACGCCAATACCGCTCTAATAGTTTTGAAGTGGGTATTTTGACGGATAATGTCGAAGGCTTAATGTATGATTTGACGCAAAAATTTACCGTGGGCCCAGCCAATTTCAAGTCTTTGAATCAAGAATTGAAATTAGAAATTCAGCTAGGTACTGGGACACCAAATGAGTTGTTGCAAGTCCTTACTCAACGTGGTCAAGTGACGCATTTTGTGGAAAAAATCCCAAGTGTGAACGATATCTTTATTAAAACTGTAACTGAAAAATAATCTTTTGAAATTTTAAAATTCCAAATATCAAAAGTATTGGAATTTAAGTTTTAAATTTTTAAACAAGTATTACCATGAATTGTGTGGGTAAGGAAAAAGTTTTTTTACCATTAAGAATATTAAGGTTGCGATTGCTTAATGAAACTTAATTACTTAATGGTTCAAAGAAATAAAAATTTTAATTTTAAAACCACACGATTGATAGTAAGACCTATAAAACTAACTATATGAGTATGATTTCGTTGATTATAAAAAGAGAATTTATTGCCAAGGTGCGCAACAAATCCTTTATCGTGATGACTTTTTTGAGTCCACTTTTGTTTGTTGGAATTGCCGCTTTTGTTAGCTATTTGGCGTCCATGAAGGCTGATACTAAACAGATTGCGATTCACGACGAAACAGGTTTGTTTGTTGCCGATTTTATGGCCAAAAATAAAAAAGATAGCGAATTCCAGTATTTGGATTTGTCAGTTTTGGAAGTGAAAGCACTCAAAGACAGTATAACCTCTGAACGTTTTGACGGTTTGCTAGCCATTCCAAAAACCACGTCAATTGCCGATTTGGAGAAGAAAATTCAATACATCTCAAATGATAGTCCTAGCATTCTTTTTATCGAAGGAGTCCAAAAAGTATTAGATCAAAAAATCACCCAACTCAATTTTCAAGCCGCAAAATTGGATACTGTGGCGATACATAAAGCGCAGTCCAATATCAACATCAGTTTGAGTAAAGCCTCAGGCGAGGAAAGTTTGAAAGGATTGAATGAAATTAAAATTGCCATTGGTGGTGCTTTTGGGTATTTGATCATGATGTTTATTGTGATTTATGGCAATATGGTGATGCGAAGCGTAATCGAAGAGAAAACCAATCGTATCATCGAAATCATTATTTCTTCGGTAAAACCTTTTCAGTTGATGATGGGTAAAATCATTGGAACTTCATTGGCAGGTATTCTTCAGTTTTTAATTTGGGCGATTATAGGTTTAGGATTGTTATTTGGTGCTTCTTTGTTTTTTGGTGTCGATTTAGGTCCAACTGCCAAAGTGCCTCCTGCAGTGATGCAAGCTGCTCAGCATGAATTAGCCAATACGGCGCAATTGTATATAGCTGAATTATGGAATCTTCCGATTGGGACTTTGCTGACTTGTTTTGTGATTTATTTCATTGGAGGGTACTTTTTGTACAGTTCCTTTTATGCTGCCATCGGTGCTGCGGTTGACAACGAAACCGATTCACAACAGTTTTTGCTACCGATTATTATGCCTTTAATTTTGGGTGTTTACATCGGGTTTTTTACGGTAATCAATGACCCTCACGGCACGGTAGCCACCATTTTCTCGATTGTGCCTTTGACATCGCCAATCGTGATGCTAATGCGTATTCCTTTTGGCGTACCTTTGTGGCAAATTTTGCTTTCGATAGTACTTTTATTCGGAACGTTTTTATTGGTAGTTTGGTTTGCATCCAAAATTTATCGCGTGGGTATTTTGATGTACGGTAAAAAACCAAGTTGGAAAGAATTGTATAAGTGGTTGAAGTATTAAATTCCAAAAAGTAAATCCCAAAATCCAACTATTGGAATTTGGAATTTTTAAAATTTGAAAATTGTTAAGAATGAGTAAAATATTAATTATAGAAGACGAAGCAGCGATTCGTAGGGTTTTGGTAAAAATCCTTTCAGAAGAAAATGATTCGTATCAAGTAGACGAAGCTGAAGACGGTGCTGTAGGTTTAGAGAAAATAAAAAATACCGATTATGATTTGGTGCTTTGCGATATCAAAATGCCAAAATTAGACGGTGTGGAAGTATTGGAGGCTGTCAAAAAAATCAAACCTGAAATTCCAATGGTGATGATTTCAGGACACGGCGATATGGAAACGGCCATCAATACGATGCGTTTGGGAGCTTTTGATTATATCTCAAAACCGCCTGATTTGAATCGATTGTTGAATACGGTTCGCAATGCCTTGGACCGCAAAAAATTGGTAGTTGAGAATAAAATTCTAAAGAAAAAAGTTAGCAAAAACTACGAAATGATTGGCGAGAGCGAAGCTATTAATCATATCAAAATGATGATTGATAAAGTAGCTCCTACCGAAGCCAGAGTATTAATCACAGGACCTAACGGGACGGGAAAAGAATTAGTAGCTCATCAATTGCACGAGAAAAGTGAACGTGCTAGTTTTCCTTTAATCGAAGTGAACTGTGCTGCTATTCCATCAGAATTGATAGAAAGTGAGTTGTTTGGACACGTAAAAGGCGCTTTCACCTCGGCAGTGAAAGACCGTGCAGGAAAGTTTGAAGCAGCGGATAAAGGCACTATTTTCTTGGACGAGATTGGTGATATGAGTCTTTCGGCTCAAGCCAAAGTGTTGCGTGCGTTGCAAGAAAGTATGATTACGAGAGTGGGAGCCGATAAAGACATTAAAGTGGATGTTCGTGTGGTAGCTGCAACCAACAAAGACTTGAAACAAGAGATTGCCGAAGGTCGTTTTAGAGAAGATTTGTACCACCGTTTGGCGGTTATATTAATAAAAGTTCCTGCGTTGAATGAACGTCGCACCGATATTCCGATGTTGGTTACACATTTTGCAGAGAAAATTGCTTCAGAACAAGGCAATGCTGTGAAAAAATTCTCGGAGGCAGCCATTAGCTTGCTTCAAGAATACGATTGGACAGGAAACATACGAGAGTTACGCAATGTAGTGGAACGCTTAATAATTCTGGGAGGAACCGAAATCTCTGAAACGGATGTGAAGTTGTTTGCTTCAAAATAAATTTAATGATTTGAAGATTGAAAAATGTAAAGATTAATAAATGCAATAAATCTTTCAATTTTCAATTCTTCAATTTTTCAATAAGGACAAATGAAACTAAAAAAAATAAACGAGAATCTTCAAAAAGCATTGATAGAAAATGGTTTAGTAGAAGCCAATGCTATGCAGCAAGAGACTTTTTCTACGCTAAAAAGTGGTGCAGATTGTTTGATCATTGCACCAAAAGCAAGCGGAAAAACAACGACTATTGTTATCAATGTAATTCAGCGTTTGGCGGGTGCCAATGAAGAATCTCCAAGAGCACTTATCGTAGTTGAAGACAAAGCCAAAGTGTTGGCAATGGAAGAGCTTTTTGATAAATACAATCGATATGCCAAGTTAGAAGTATACGGAGTACACGATAAAGGCGATATGGACTATGACAAAAATTACATATCCACAGGTATCGATGTTTTGATTGGTACACCTAATCGATTGAATGAAATGTTTTCCTCTGCAGGTTACAATGTCAATCGTTTAAAAATGTTCATCATTGATGACACTGATCCTATGTTGAAATTACGTCACGAAACCAAGATTATGCGTATTTCAAACAGTATTGCCAAAACGCAACGTATCATTTTTGCGGAACAAATTACGGAACGAATTGATTTGTTGGCAGAGAAAATGCTAATCGAACCTTTTGAGTTTGATTTCGATGAAGAAGAGGAAGAGGAGGAAGAAGATACAGAATAGATTTTAGACGTGAGATTTAAGAAAGCAGACCTCAGAATAGAACCCAATGTCATTAAGTTAAGGAATAATCAATAATTTGATTACTGATTTTTGAGTAACAATTTTTGATAGCTGATGTATAAGATGCTGAAAATTATATAATTTTCACTCACTTGCTCCAAAATCTAAAATCAAGAATCGTTACTCTACAATCTAAAATCTCTTAACTTAATGACATTGGAATAGAACCTTTGCGCTTAAATTTGAACTCAACAACAACCCCTCAACAACAAACTACTTACAACAAACTACTTACAACAAACTACTAACAACAAACCATAAACCACAAACAGTTAACCACCAACCCTCAACAACAAACATAAAACAGTATGGGATTAATGAAAGTGTTTTCAGGCAGTGAAATATTAGCACTAGCCTTACAAGAAAAATTAGAAACAGCGGGAATCGAAACCGTAAAAAAAGACAATATTCAATCGGCTCGTTTGGGTGGATTTGGTGGTTCCGATTTGGCCATTGAAATTTTTATTCAAGAAACAGATTTTGCTAAGGCGAATCCAGTTATCGAGGATTTTAGAATGAGTATTTAAATTGTTTCCATAAGTTATGAAATACAAAATGCTAGTTTTAGATATGGATGACACGCTGTTGACAGATAATCATACCATTTCTAAAGAGAATCGAGCCATGATTGCTATGGCACAAGAAAAGGGTGTTGAAGTGGTTTTAGCATCAGGAAGACCTACGCCAGCGATGACACATTTTGCGAATGATTTGCAGAATAATTATATGATTTCCTTTAATGGTGCCGTAGTTACCGATTTAAAAGACGATACGGTAATTTTTGAACAATCGCTGACCAAGGAGCAAATTCACGAACTACATGATTATAGTCTGAAGGCGAAAACGCATATCATTACGTATATTAATAATACGATTGTAAGCGAAACCCACTCTGAATTTATTGAGGTTGAACGAAGCATAACGGGTATGCCGCATGATTTGGTTCCTGATTTTAAAGCGGCTGTCACTTCCAATGCAGTAAAATGTATTTTACTAGAAGACCCTTCTTATTTGAAAACGGTAGAGAGCGATTTGAAACAAGCAATGCCTGATTTAAGCGTTTCTATGTCGAAACCTTTCTTTTTGGAAGTTGCCCCTAATGGCATTGATAAAGCCGCAAGTATTCAATTTTTAGCCAAAAGATTAGGTATTGAACAAAGCGAAATTATTGCAGTAGGCAATGCAGGAAACGATTTGACCATGATTCAATATGCGGGATTAGGCGTTTGGGTGGATAATGTAACTCCCGAATTGAGAGGTTTTGGAGATATTGTTGTAGCTTCGAATAATAATCACGGCGTAGCTGAGGTTATCGAACGCTTTATTTTAGGTTAGGATAAAGGCTACTCTTTTATTAAGATTTAAAAAATCCGCTGTTTTTCATTGTAATAAATAAAAATTAGCGGATTTTTTAGTGCTTTAGTGTTTAAATTATCTAACTGCTTCATTTTTAATTCTTAGAATTTATATGTAAATTTGCACCCTCAATTTTTTGACAACGATTTCATTAATTGAGCTATCTTATGGAAAATAAAAAACGTGTAGCCTTCTATACGCTGGGTTGTAAATTGAACTTTTCAGAAACGTCAACCATAGCGAGAAATCTTCAAGAAGAAGGCTTTGAAAGAGTGGATTTTGAAGAAGTAGCCGATATGTATGTTATAAATACTTGCTCAGTTACAGAAAATGCAGACAAACAATTCAAGCAAGTCGTGCGCAAAGCGATGAAGCTGAATGATAAAGCCTTTGTAGCCGCTGTGGGTTGTTATGCACAATTAAAACCAGAAGAACTCGCCGATGTGGAAGGCGTAGATTTGGTTCTGGGTGCCACAGAAAAATTCAAACTAAACGATTACATCAACGATTTGTCCAAAAACGATTTTGGTCAAGTGCATTCATGCGAAATTGCCGAAGCCGATTTTTATGTAGGCAGTTATTCAATTGGTGATAGAACGCGCGCTTTTCTTAAAGTACAAGACGGTTGCGATTACAAATGTACCTATTGTACCATTCCGCTTGCGAGAGGAATTTCTAGAAGTGATGCTTTAGAAAATGTATTAAAAAATGCTTCTGAAATTTCACAGCAAGGGATCAAAGAAATAGTGCTTACAGGTGTAAATATTGGCGATTACGGAAAAGGAGAGTTTGGGAACAAAAAACACGAACACACCTTCCTTGATTTGGTAAAAGCACTTGACGAAGTGGAGGGAATTGAACGTCTTCGTATTTCATCTATCGAACCCAATTTGTTGAAAAACGAAACGATTGATTTTGTTTCCAAAAGTCGAACCTTTGTCCCGCATTTTCATATTCCTTTGCAATCTGGGAGTAACGATATTTTAAAGTTAATGAAACGTCGTTACCTTCGTGAAGTATATACCGATAGAGTAGCCAATATTCGTCAAGTAATGCCACACGCTTGTATTGGTGTAGATGTTATCGTTGGATTTCCTGGAGAAACCGATGAGCATTTCCTAGAAACCTATCATTTTTTGAATGATTTAGATATTTCTTATTTACACGTTTTTACCTATTCTGAGCGAGACAATACTGAAGCTATTGCTATGGATGGTGTAGTTCCCAATAACGTTCGGGCGAAGCGAAGTAAAATGTTGCGAGGGTTATCGGTAAAAAAACGTCGTGCGTTTTATGAAAGTCAATTGGGGACTAGCCGAACTGTTTTATTCGAAAGTGAGAACAAAGAGGGATACATTCACGGTTTTACCGAAAACTATGTAAAAGTAAAAACACCTTGGGACCCTGCATTGGTGAATACGTTACACGAAATTCAATTGACTCGAATTGACGAAGACGGAAGTGTTCGAATGGAGTTTATTAACTAACTGTTCGTACTATAATTTATTTCAATTAAAATAGAAAAGCCCTTATTTCAAAGGGCTTTTCTGCTTTATAGTTTTAATTTTCTTCATCAGGAATCACTAACTGGATAGAATTAATATAGTCGGTGTCAAATTCTATAGTTCTTATCTTTTCAGGTTTAAAACTCAATTCACCACCAAATTCTCCTTGGGTGTCCAAGAAATCAAGGATCAGTTCGTCTTTGCTAAGGGCAATGAGTTTTCCTAAATATGCGGAGCGTGTTGATTTTTTGGCAATCTGAAAAACACCATAATTTTCATCCAAAAAAGCGACAATCGAGGCTAAATCTTGAATTGGAATGATTTTGTCAGTCGTAGTTTTCTCCCCTTTTAATCGGATTACTTTTTCGGTAAATTCATGTTCTTCATCTCGGTGTATGGTTTTTACTTTTTTGTGTTTAAGAAGTATAAACCCATCCAGAATAAAATCAACAGGATTTTTACGTAATAAAATCCATTCTTCGGAATAATCGATTAAAAAGCCAGTAAAAATTTCTTTTAAATCTTCAAATTCAATTGAAATTAATTGTCCTATATGTTTTTTCATCGCTAATAATTTTAAGGATTAGTGGACCAGATACTGCTGTTTTTGATAAAAACACGACGGTTCAATTGAAGTTGTGCCACCAACAATTCGGCAATGTCTTCAGCTTGCATTACTTTATCTGGATTACCGTCAGTAAGGTTCAGTTCTTTGGCCATGTCTGTCGCCACAGTACTTGGTGTCAAAGCGCTCACTCTAATATTGTGCTTGCGCATTTCTTGCATCAATGAATCGGTCAAGCCTAAAAGCCCAAATTTTGAGGCACTGTATGCACTGGTCAACGCATTACCGTTTAACCCTGCTGTAGATGAAATGTTGATAATATCACCCGTTTGTCTTTCGATCATGTTGGGCAAAATAGCACGGGTCACGTAATACACGCCCATCAAATTCACTTGAATAATACGCTCCCATTCTGAGGGTTCTAATTCTAAAAATTTGCCAAAAGCAGCAATTCCAGCATTATTAATCAAAATATCGATAGTTTTAAACGTGCTTAACGCTTTTTCAACAGCCAAATTAACCGAATGCATATCCGCGACATCAGCCGTCAATGCAAGGGATTTAACGCCAAATGCGCTGATTTCTTTCGCAACTTCATCTATCTCTGTTTGTGTTCTGGCCATCAATACTACATTAACACCTTCTTTGGCCAAGGCTATCGCTATCGCTTTACCTATTCCTTTTCCAGCCCCAGTAATGAGGGCATTTTTATTTTTTAAATCCGTCATGATATAATTTAATTTTAGCTAAAACAAAAGATCAGTCTATCAAAAATAAGCTATTTTCGGTCTAAAATAATGGTTTTCGGCATTCTTAATTTTAGTTTAACATAGCCTTTTTATCATGAGTTATTGTTGTAGTATATGTGTTTGAACGAGTAACACTTTGTCTTTTATTTAATTACTGCTAATAATTAACTTTTGGATAGAAATTCAAATAAAATAAAAATAAGGTCTCACGATTATTCTGGACTACAGTCATTGGCTAATCTCGTTGCGTTGGGAATTAAGCAATTGATTTTGGCGTATTGCAAGAGCATAATTGTTTTGGCATCTTTAATTTCGCCAGTTTCAATCATCAGATACGCTTGATCAAATGGAATTTCAATCACCTCAATTTCTTCATGTTCCTGATCCAATCCGCCGCCCTCGCTTACTTTCATGGAAGCATCATATTCTCCCACAAAAAAATATAGTATTTCTGTAACGGCTCCCGGAGACATATAGGATTCGAATATTTTTTTTACGCTAGAAAGGCGATAACCAGTTTCTTCCTCAATTTCGCGAATAATGCAAGCTTCTGGATTTTCATCATCTAAAACTCCTGCGCAAGCCTCAATAAGTAAGCCTGATGCATTACCATTCAGGTAAGTAGGCAATCGAAATTGGCGGGTTAAAATAACCGTTCCTTTGTGTGTATTGTATAATAAAATAACAGCCCCATTACCTCGATCATACACCTCTCGTTTTTGAGTATCCCAAGTCTTGTCTTTCTTTTGATAGGCAACGGTTACTTTGTTCAAAACATACCAGTTATCTGATAGAAGTTCAGTTTTCTTGATTTGGTATTTAGGATTGTTCATTATCTTTTAGATGTTTTTGTGTTGACAAAAAAAACGCTCTGAAATCTCAGAGCGTTAGGTGTTTTTATTTTAAAATAGTTTGCTTTCTGTCTGGTCCAACAGAAACTATTTTTATAGGCACTTCAACCTCTTTTTCTATGAATTCAATGTATTCTTTCAATTCTTTTGGTAATTCCTCATAAGTAGTCATTCCAGTCAAATCTTGTGCCCATCCTTTGAATTCTTGGTATACAGGAGTTACATTTTCTGGTTCGATGTTGTATGGGAAATGAGCAATTTCTTGACCTTTATATTGGTAAGCGGTACATATTTTTAAGGTTTCAAAGCCAGAAAGCACATCGCCTTTCATCATCATCAATTGGGTTACTCCGTTTACTTGAACGGCATATTTCAAGGCTACTAAATCCAACCAACCACAACGTCTTTGTCTTCCGGTTACCGATCCAAATTCATTTCCAATTTTGGCCATTGTTGCACCTACTTCGTCAAATAATTCTGTTGGAAAAGGGCCACTTCCTACACGTGTTACATACGCTTTGAAAATTCCGTATACTTCTTTGATTTTGTTTGGTGCAATACCTAAACCAGTACAAGCTCCAGCAGCTGTAGTATTAGATGAAGTTACAAATGGATAGGTTCCAAAATCAACATCTAACAAAGAACCTTGAGCACCTTCGCACAAAATAGATTTTCCTGCTTTTTGAGCTTGGTGTAAATATTCTTCACTATCAATAAAATCTAGTTTTTTTAGTTCAGTAATAGCTTCAAAAAATTCAGCTTCCATTTCGGCTAAATTATATTGGATGGCTACATCGTAGAATTTGATCATTTCTTCGTGTTTGTCAGCCAAGGCTCTGTAACGATCTGCAAAATCTTCTAATTCGATGTCACCAACACGTAGTCCGTTTCTACCTGTTTTGTCCATGTATGTTGGGCCAATTCCTTTTAAAGTAGAACCAATTTTTGCTTTTCCTTTGGCCGCTTCAGAAGCAGCATCAAGCAAACGATGGGTAGGTAGTATCAAATGCGCTTTTCTAGAAATGATTAGCTTGCTTTTGATGTCTAAATCAAATTTTTGTAAACCTTCGATTTCTTTTTGAAATACTACAGGATCAATTACTACACCATTACCAATAATGTTAATAGAGTTTTTATGAAAAATACCAGAAGGAATTGTTCTTAAAACATGTTTGATGCCATCAAATTCCAAGGTGTGTCCTGCATTTGGTCCTCCTTGAAAACGGGCAATGATATCATAATTAGAGGTAAGTACGTCTACAATTTTCCCTTTTCCTTCATCTCCCCATTGTAATCCTAATAATAAATCTACGGTCATTATCTGTATTGTTTGTTGTTAAATAAATAGAATTGGACAACGGTTGAGTTGTCCAGTCTTCTTTAGTCTATAAAAAATTATTCTGTTTTCTTTTTGTTACCGTATAAATACAGTGAGTGATTGGTAATTTCGATATCAAAAATCTCTTCGATTGTTTTTTTGATCGTTTGAATTCTTGGATCACAAAACTCTATGACTTCACCAGTATCGGTCATGATGATGTGATCGTGTTGTTTGTCGAAATATGATTTTTCGTAATGCGCCTGATTTTGTCCAAATTGATGTTTTCGAACTAATGCACAATCTAACAATAACTCTATGGTGTTGTATAAGGTAGCCCTGCTCACACGATAGTTTTTGTTTTTCATCTTGATATACAAATTTTCGATATCAAAATGTTCTTCACTATCGTAAATTTCTTGTAGGATAGCATAGCGTTCAGGTGTTTTTCTATGTCCTTTATTTTCGAGATACATTGTAAAAACATTTTTTACAATTTCTTGATTTTTATTGTTTTCTGTAGAGATGAGTGTCATATCTGGCAAAGATAAATTATTTTGTTTAAAGATTAAAGGCCCTAGTTTTAAAGTTGTACATTAATTATTTCTTAAAAGCGCTTTTAGGTATTATAGACTCGGGTTACAGTCTCAATTCCATCAATTTTTTTGATGTTATTGATTAGTTTTTTCAGAATGGTATTATTTTGTACAATTACGGCAATCTGACCCTCAAATAATCCTGCATTAGTACTCAATGAAATGCTCTGAATGTTAACATGCATGTTGTTTGAAATTACTTTAGTGAGTTGGTTGGTGAGCCCCATAACATCCATTCCGGTAATGTTCAGTAAGGCTTTGAATTCTTCTTGAGAAGAGTCAATCCATTTAGCGATCATGATTCTATAGGCATAGTTGGATTGCATTCCAAGGGCGTTGGGACAATCTTTTTTGTGTACTTTTATTCCTTCGTTGATAGTGACAAAACCAAACACATCATCACCTGGAATTGGGGTGCAACAAGGAGCAAATTTATAATCCAATTTGTCGTGTTCTGTACCAAAAACCAATAAATCGTAATTGTTGTTGATTTCTGGTTTGTTGATATCAGCATCGGCCGTGTTTTTTTGATTTCTCTTTATTTTATTTTTAAAGAAATTGATAATGGTGTTGCTTTTTTTGGCCGCAAAGTCTTTTAATTGTTGATTTTCAATAGCACCAATTCCTACTCTATAATAAAGATCCAAACTGGTTTTGAGTTTGAAAAAATTCACCAACTCATTGGTTACTGATTCACTCAAATTAATTTTCAAATGTTTCAGTTTTCGAGTAAGAATCTCTTTTCCTTCCTCGCCAATTTTTTTGGTGTTTTCGTTTAAGACATTTTTTATTTTAGTTTTGGCTCTTGAGGTGGTTACATAATCGAGCCAGTTGGCGGTTGGTTTTTGGTATTGTGAGGTAATCACATCGACTTGATCCCCACTTTTGAGTTCATGGTTCAAAGGGACTAGTTTTCCGTTTACACGAGTTCCTCTGGTTTTAATTCCTATTTCTGAATGGATGCTAAAAGCAAAATCTAATGAGGTAGCACCTTTGGGCAGTGATTTGATATCGCCTTTCGGGGTAAATACAAAGATTTCTTTTGAATATAAATTCATTTTGAAATCTTCCACAAAATCAACAGCGTTGGTTTCTGAGTTTTCTAATGCTTCACGTAATAGATTCAGCCAAACATCTAAGCCACTTTCTTCGGTAGCGCCATTTTTGTATTTATAGTGTGCGGCATATCCTTTTTCGGCAATTTCGTCCATGCGTTCACTTCGTACTTGCACCTCTACCCATCGTCCTTTTGGTCCCATAACGGTAATATGAAGTGCTTCATAACCAGTAGATTTAGGCGAAGAAATCCAATCTCGCAATCGGCTAGGGCTTGGTCTGTAAAAGTCTGTAACTATGGAATAGATTTTCCAAGCTAAAAATTTCTCTTCGTGAGGTTCTGCATTGTATACTATGCGCAAAGCAAATTTGTCATACACTTCGTCGAAACGCACATTTTGAGCTTTCATTTTCCGACGGATGGAGTATATTGATTTGGGTCTTCCTTTTATGATGTATTGGATACCTTCTTTGTCCAAAGAAGTTTTTAGTACATCTGAAATGTCTTTGATATACGCATCTTGTTCTTCTTTGGTTTCTTTTATTTTACTAACAATTTCATTGTATACATCGGGTTCGGTGTATTTTAGCCCTAAATCTTCTAATTTGGTTTTGATGTTGTATAATCCCAATCGGTGTGCAAGTGGGGCATAAATATATAAGGTTTCCGAAGCGATTTTAGTCTGCTTATCCTCTCTCATCGAATCCATGGTTTGCATATTGTGCAAACGATCGGCCAATTTTATCAAAATTACACGCACATCATCGTTCAAGGTCAGAATCATTTTTCTAAAATTTTCGGCTTGAATAGAGGCGTTTAAGTCTTTTTGAACCAACGATATTTTGGTTAGTCCTTCAACGAGTTGCGCCACTTTAGGATTAAAAAGGCGTTCAATTTCGCGAACCGTCATGGGGGTATCCTCAACCACATCATGTAACAAAGCGGCGGCTATAGAGGTAGCACCTAAACCAATTTCCGAAGCGACAATTTTGGCCACGGCTATAGGATGAAAAATATAAGCCTCACCTGATTTTCTTCTTTGGTCTTTGTGGGCATCCACGGCAACGTCAAAGGCTAAACGAATCAGTTTTTTATCTGTTGTCGTTAAGGTTTGGTAGCTAATACGCAACAATTCTTTGTATTCTTGTGCGATGGCTTTGTTTTCTTTTTCTATTTCTAATTCGGTCATAACGGCAGGGTTCTTTTTCTAAAAATAAGTAATTATTATCGGACTTGCAATTGCGAGTTAGTCTTTCTGTTTCGAGTAATTTTGGAGAGCATTAAAAACCTCTTTGTCTTTTGGCTTCGAAAATCAAAATAGCTGCCGCCACCGAAACGTTCATCGAATCGATTTCGCCTTGCATGGGGATAATGATGTTTTGCGTGGCTGCATCACGCCATTCTTGCGTGAGTCCTGTAGCTTCTGTTCCTACCACCAAAGCTGTTGGAGTAGTATAATTTTGTAAATGATACCCGTTAGAATTTTGTAACGTTGCACAATAAAAATGAATGTTTCTCTGTTTCAAAAAAGTAATAATTTCGGCCGTGCTGCCTGTTGCGATTTGATTGGTAAACAAACAGCCTACGCTCGAACGAACAATATTCGGATTATACAAATCACTTTTTGGATTGGCAATGATTACAGCATCCAAATTAGCTGCATCTGCCGTTCGTAACAAAGCACCAATGTTGCCTGGTTTTTCTGGAGCCTCTGCCACCAGAATCAAAGGATTTTCGGAGAGCTTTAAATCGGATAATAAAGTTGATTTGGTTTTGGCTACAGCCAAGACACCTTCTGTAGAATCTCTGTAAGCTAGTTTTTCATAAACGGACGAAGTAATTTCTATGAGTTCAGCATTTGAAACTAATTGTTTGGTTTGGTTTTCTGAACAAATTTCAGGAACAAATAATAAGGTTTCAATTTCGTAGCCGCCTTTTATGGCAATGCTAATTTCTCTTTGCCCTTCAATCAAAAAAGTTCCGGTTTGTTTCCTAGCTTTTGCTTTTTCTTGAAGTAGGACTAATGATTTTATATACGGATTTTGTATGGAAGTAATTTGTTTCAACTTTTTTTTAATTACAAATATACATATTGTGTGGGTTTTGTATAAAATTATACAGGAAGAAAATCATCCAAATCAATTCCATTTCTATTCTGTGTCGTTTTACGAGTATATTTCTTTACTTTTGAAACGATTTTTACATCTTATTTAGCGACTTAAAAGTTATAGTATGACATTTTTTGATGCATTAGACCTTATTGGGACTTTGGCATTTGCCATCTCAGGGGCACTTACAGCACTTCACAAACGCATGGATCCGTTTGGGGTATTAATTATCGCTTTTGTGACAGCCGTAGGAGGCGGAACGCTCCGAGATGTGTTAATTGGTAGAACACCCGTAGGTTGGATGCAAGATTTGAATTACCTGTATGTTATCACCTTAGGCTTTGTTTTGGTAGTCGTTTTTAGAGGGAAACTGCTTAGGTTTAAACTCTCGATGCTGTTATCTGACACTGTTGGTTTGGGAGTATTTACGTTAATCGGAATTCAAAAAGGCCTTGATTTTGGTGTGCATCCCTATATTTGTGTAGCATTGGGCACCATGACGGCTTGTTTTGGAGGCGTTATTAGAGATGTTTTATGTGTTGAAATCCCTGTTATTTTTAGAAAAGAAATATATGCCACGATTTGTATTTTAGGAGGAGCGGTCTTTTTTGTACTCAAAGAATGGCAACTTCCCGATACGTTGGTTTACCTAATCACTTCTTTAGTTATTATTGTTGTTCGATTGCTTGTGGTTAAGTTTAATTGGTCATTACCCACCTTGGATTTAAAACCAAATCAATAACTTTTAAGTTTTTATGGTGAAAAATTATACGATAAAGCACTATGAAAAAAGTGATTACGAGCTTTGGAACACCTTTGTAAGTACCGCATACAATGCAACCTTTTTGTTTCATAGGGACTTTATGGAGTACCATCAAGATCGATTCGATGATTTTTCACTTCTTGTATTTGATAAAACGAAGTTGATAGCTATTTTGCCCGCCAATAGAGTAGACAACAAGATATATTCACATCAAGGATTGACTTATGGTGGATTGGTGTATACTTCCAAATTAAAAATAGAAAAGATAGAAACGATTCTGGATTTGTTGTTTGATTTTTTCAAGGGCAAGCGGATAGAACATTTTTATTTACATCCAATTCCTTCGTTTTATTTAGGACATGGCAATGCAGCAATTGACTTTTTTTTGATGAAAAAAGGAGCGCAATTGTACCGAAAAGAAATGAATATGGTCGCACATTTGTCTCAAGAGATTCCAATTTCTAAAAGTAAATTAAAGCATTTTAGACGGACAGAATTATTAGGATTGAGAGTAGTTGAAGAAACTAATTTTCAGCCTTTTTGGGAAAAGATTTTAGAGCCAAGATTAGCAGAAAAATACGATGCGAAACCAGTTCATAGCTTAGCAGAAATTCAATTGCTTCACGAAAGATTTCCCAAAAACATCAAACAATTTTCAGCTTATTTAGAGGATAAAATTGTCGCAGGAATCACCATTTTTGAATTTGAAAACGGAGTAAAATCGCAGTACGGTGCCACTTCCAAAAAAGGTGAAAAATACCGCGCCTTGGATTTTTTATTCATTTCTTTACTAGATATTTTTCAAAAAAGAGGCAAACTTTTTTTTGATATGGGAATTGTAAATGACTCTGGTGAAAAAGGATTTCATAGCGGCTTATTACAGCAAAAAGAAGAATTGGGTTGCACGGTTTGGAGTCAGGATTTTTATAAAATCACCTTAAAATGATACGATTTTTAGACTTAAAAAAAATAAACGAGCGGTATGAAACGGCATTTCAAGATACATTGAAATCGGTTTTAGAGCGTGGTTGGTATATTTTAGGTAAAGAAGTCGAAACCTTCGAAAATAATTTTGCAACCTATTGTAAAACCCAATATTGTGTGAGCGTGGGTAATGGTTTGGATGCTTTGATTTTAATATTTAAAGGCTATATCCAATTAGGTAAATTACAAAAAGGGGATGAAGTTATTGTACCAGCCAATACTTATATTGCTAGTATTTTAGCTATTCTAGCTGCTGATTTGGTTCCTGTTTTGGTAGAACCAAGAATAGAAACTTACAACATTAACCCTGATTTGATTCCAGAAAAAATAACGCCAAAGACCAAAGCTATTTTGGCGGTTCATTTGTATGGTCAATTGGCAGAAATGGAGCGCATTCATACAATTGCTGAACAGAATGATTTATTAGTTATCGAAGATGCGGCTCAGGCTCACGGAATCCCCCTAAGCCCCGAAGGGGAAATGAATGATGTTGAGAAAGCTCCCCCTTCGGGGGCGGGGGGAGCTCATGCCTACAGTTTTTATCCGAGTAAAAATTTAGGAGCTTTAGGCGATGGAGGAGCGGTTGTAACCAATGATGCTCCATTGGCGAAAGTGATACAATCCCTTCGTAATTATGGTTCCGAAACAATATATCTGAACGAATTTATTGGTGTAAATTCAAGATTGGATGAAATTCAAGCCGCTTTTTTGAACCTGAAATTATCTAATTTAGATGCAGATAATGAAAAGCGAAGAAGTATTGCCAAACGCTATTTGACCGAAATCAAAAACGATAAAATCATCTTGCCATTTTGGGATTTTTCTAAAAATCACGTTTTCCATTTGTTTGTGATTCGAACTTCAAGAAGAGCTGAATTACAAGCCTATTTACAACAACACCGCATCGAAACAGCAATTCATTATCCCATTCCGCCGCACAAGCAAAAGGCTTTGGCACAAATGAATGCACTCTCGTTTCCCATCACAGAGAAGATACACGAGGAGGTTTTGAGTATTCCGCTACATCCAGCTCTAAAGGATGAAGAAGTTAGTGCTATCATCAAAGCCTTAAACCAATATTAATTGCTGATTTTGACCCATTTTAACAATAAGTATTTGAAGTTTTTTAAAGAAAATAATCTATTGAAGGTGCTGAGTGTGAATTCACTTTCGGTAGGAACTACTTTTGTATTGGGTTTTATCTCGAACAAGATGGTTGCGGTTTTTTTAGGGCCTTCTGGAATGGCCATATTAGGTAATTTTAGAAATCTGGGTGCGATGCTAAAATCCGTTGCAACGCTTGGTATTAGTACTTCTTTGGTAAAATTAGTAGCTGAGAACAAAGAAAATAAAAAAGCACTTTCGGAATTGTATGCTACTTTTCTATCCGTTTTCTTTATTATTTCTTCTTTATTAGCCATTGGGGTTTTCTGTTTTGCGGAGGCTATCGGACAGCTTTTGTTTCATTCCAACCAATGGACTACTCCAATCCGAATAGTAGGTTTGTCTTTGCCGTTGGTATTGCTTAATACGTTTTGGTTAGCCATTTATAATGGTTTGGAACAGTTCAAAACTATTGTTTTGGTGCAATTGGTTTCTTCTGTTTTGGTTTTTTTGGTTACCATAAGCTTGATTTATTTTCATTCCATTAGTGGTGCGGTATGGGCGATTGCTTTAAGTGAATTACTGATGGTGTTTGCTACTTTGGTTTTTGTAATAAAAGACAAACGCCTTTTTCAATTTCGTTTTCGGTTTTTGGTTAAAAAAGAATACGTGACAGCCATTCAAAAGTTTTCTGCAATGGCTTTACTTACGGCCATTATTGCTCCGTTAACACTGCTTTTGATACGGAATGCAATTACTGTAAATTATTCTTTAGTCGAAGCTGGTTTTTGGGAAGCTACTACCAAATTATCTAGTTTTTATATGCTTTTTTTTACTTCGGGATTGTCATTGTATTATATGCCAAAATTAGCGTCATTGTCAACCGAGGACGCTTTTAAGCAAGAAGTAAAGGTGTACTTTTCGTCTTTTGTTCCTTTGTTTTTAGTAATGTTATTGGTTTTGTTTTTTGCCAAAGAATGGATTTTGAAGTGGGTTTTCACCCCTGAATTTTTGAAGTTACAATCGGTATTGATTTGGCAATTTTTAGGTGATTTTTTTAAAATACTAACTTTAGCTTTTGGGTACCAAATTTTGGTCAAAGCACGACTCAAAGTTTATTTTTTTCTTGAAATAACTTTTAATCTAAGCTATTTACTACTATCACTGTATAGTATAAAAACTCGGGGATATGAAGGAGCGATTCAAGCCTATTGCTGTGCTAGTGCCTTAGGTTTTGTTTTAGTTTTACTGGTATTTAGAAAACTATTTTTACCTAAGAGTTAAAGTTTCCAAGCCGCAAGATATTGTTCTGCGATTTTTTTATAATGATGTTCTTTTTCTATGAATGCTCTTGCTCGTTCTCCAATTTCCTTTAGTTCACTGGGGTTTTCGATTAAGTGGGATAATTGGTTCACAAGGTAATCTTTATCTGGTAGTGTGTGAATTGCTACATTTTCATTTAAACCATAATAATTCATAAACGCCTCGCTTGCACCCGTAAAAACTACTTTTCCTTTTGCCATAGCTTCCAAAGCGTTATACCCTTGGTCCATAGCATAAATTTGGTCCAGTACGATATGTGCTTTATTGTACAGGCTGATGTAGATTTCATAGGGTTGGTTTTCGCAAATAGAGATACGAACTTTAGTACCGTATTTTTTCTCAATTTCGGCCAATGCTTTTTCAAAATAAGGAATTCCTTTTTTAATGTAACTCCCTCGATTAATACCTAAGAAAATCACGACGGGTTCAAGAAGGCTTATGGCTTCAAAAGGATTCTTTTCACAATTGACTGGATTAGGAATCAGTGGTGCATTGAATCCCATACGTTCCATCGGAATTTTATAATCCATATCGGAAGTCGTCATCGATTGACAATTTTGTGCTAACCATTCGAAGGTTTTTCTGTAAGCTGGTTTGGTGTATTTTAAAGGGTAATAAAAATGATTTTTGAGTGTAGCATCTTCAAAAAAAGGCGTCAAAATAGAATAAGGCAATTCTTTTTTTAGCAAATAATCAATAATTGGCGTTTCGTCACCGCAAACCACCAAACTTCGACTTTTTATATTTTGAAATAACTTGCGGTATAGAAATCTCGAAACCCAAGGGAAAGTGGCTAATGCATCTGAATTGATGAGTTGTACATGGTCAAATTTATTAAGTTTTGGAAGTAAAAAGTAAAAACGAATCGCATGTTCTATCTGTTCCATTTCAATTCGAGTTACACTGTAAATAAGGTTTCTTATTTTCTTAAAAAACCAATTACTATTGGTAATTTGGGCTCGAAACGAATAATCAGATGGGAAGTTTTTGAAAGCATCACCCGAGGCTACAAGTACCACTTCATGACCCAATGCCACCAAGCCTTCTTTTAAAGAATTGTGTAACCTGCTGTATTCGCCAATCAAAAGTATTTTCATTTACAAACCCTATTTTTCTATATTTGTGTAAATGTAAGAACAAATTGAATATTCGCTATACAAAAGAGGTTGTTGAAATTATAATTGCAACGATGAATAGGGATTCGTTGGATTTTTTGATTCCGATGTTTCCTTTTGCTCATTTTGCTGATTTTTCAATTTTAATCGTCAATCAAACCCATGAAAATGCTATTTTGACCTCCAGTTTTCCTGCTGTCAAAGTCATTAATTCCTTTGAAATAGGGTTGTCTAAAAGTAGAAATTTGGGATTGAAAAATTCCCGAGGAGAAATTTTAATTTTGGCAGATGATGATGAAGTATTTCAACCTGATTTTATAGAAACAATTGTCGCTGCCTATGAACTGTTTCCCGATGCAGCAGTGATTAGTTTTCAGATTGAAAACGAAAATAGGAAGTTGTTTAAAAAATACCCAAAAAAGAGTCAAAAGTTTTTAAAACCATTGACTTTGTTTTCTGTAATGTCAATTGAAATAACGATAAATAAAGCCATTTTGGACGTCTCAGGAATTGAATTTGATACTCATTTTGGATTAGGAGCGACCTTTGAGATGGGTGAAGAAGCCATTTTTTTAATGGATTTGTACGGTCAACAACAGCAAATTTCTTTTGTTCCCAAAGTAATTGCAGCCCATGAGACACAAACGACTACAGATAAAGTATCGTTTTTGCAACGGTATTACATTCAAGGCGCTTTTTTGAAACGTATAGGAATGAGCAATTGGATTTTTAGCGTTTTACAAAAAGTGTTTTATGATGTAAAACAGAAAAAGATAAGGCTAAAAGAAACACCCAAAGCCATTCAATTTGCGTTTAATGGGCGCAAAAAATACTTAGAAATTACCCAATGAAAACTACTCTTAAAGACCTAAAAACGATTGCAATTCCAGTGGTAGAAGACACTCGAGGGAATTTAGGATTTATTCAAAAGGATATCTTAACCTTCGATTTCAAACGAGTTTATTACCTTTTTGATGTGCCAAGTTCGGCATTTAGAGGAGGACATTCGCATGTTGTTCAGCAAGAAGTTTTGATTGCTTTAAGCGGCAGTTTTGAAGTGGTGTTGGATGATGGCTTGGATAAAAAAACAATTTTACTCAATAAACCTTCGGTGGGATTACTAATTCCGACAGGGATTTGGAGAGAATTACAAAATTTTTCTTCGGGTGCTGTTTGTTTGGTTTTGGCATCGGATGTTTTTGAAGAATCGGATTATATTCGAGACTATCCACAATTTTTGGCTTCCAAACAATGAAATTGCTTTATCTGATTCCGTCTGTCAATAATGCGGGAGGTGTGGCCAAAATACTTGCTCTGAAAACGCATTATTTTATTGAAAAATGGGGTTATGAAATCCACGTAGTTACTCAAAATGAAGGGCATAAAAATCCCTTTTTTGATTTTCATCCTACTATTGTTTGGCATGATATTGAGCGAAAAGGGCAATCGCTGAAGGCTGTTTTTCAATATAAAAAGCAACTTAAGGAAGTAGCACTTTCTTTACAACCCGACTGCATTGTTGTTGCAGACAATGGATTGAAAGCCTATTTGGTTCCATTTCTATTAAACAAAAAAATACCCATTGTATTCGAATGTCACGGGTCGAAATACCAAAAAGAAGCGCCGTTTTCTATTTCCTTTTTGAACAAAATGAAATACAATTGCACCCTTTGGTTTAAAGAATGGGCAGCCAAGCAATTTGATGCCTTCGTTGTTTTGAATGCTGAAAGTGCCAAAGAGTGGCCTGCTTCAAATTGTACAATTATTACCAATCCCTTAGTAATCAGAACTGCAGAAAAAAAGCAAATCAGTTCTAAACGCGTAGTGGCAATTGCCAGAAATGCCTATGAAAAAGGATTGGACCGTTTGCTGGTGATATGGCAGCAAGTGGCTAAGCGTCAACCCGAATGGGAACTTTGTATTTATGGCGTTTTGAATCCCGAAACCCAATTGCTTCCGTTGGCTCAGGCATTAGGTGTTGAAAGTAGCGTTACGTTTTATCCACCTGTTGTGGCCGTTGAGACGGTTTATTTAGATAGTGCTGTGTTTGTGATGACTTCACGTTATGAAGGATTGGGTTTGGTGCTGCTTGAGGCTATGGCTTCTGGTTTGCCTTGTGTGGCTTACGATTGTCCAGTAGGTCCAAGGTCAATTATCACTGATGGTGTAAATGGCTTTTTGGTTGAGGATGGTAATGTTGAGGCATTTGTGGAGCGATTGGCATTGCTTTTTCAGGATGAAAAATTGAGAGAAACGATAGGTGAAAATGCTCAAAAAAGTATAGCTAACTATGAGCTAAATACTATTATGAATCAATGGAAAGCCTTGTTCGATAGTTTGATTATACAGCGTTAGTTTGCAAGTGACATAAATAACCCAATTTGTACCAATCGAAAAGGAGTAAAGATGGTTTTTTTGAACACAAATTTTGGCTGACTTTCTTTTTCGTTTTTTGAAACAACCAACTGAGTAGTCCCACTAATTTTAATTTTTCCACTAATAAAAATACGCGAGCAATCTTGCTTTCTTTGGTATCGATGATTTGATGGCGGACTAAAAACAACAAGTTTTTTTGCGCCATTTCTGTTTTGGCTAAAAAAGCTGTTGAAGTTTCTAAATTGAGATGAAAAGTAGGGTTGTCAAGATGGAATACAGTAATGTTCTGTGAAGCTAAATTGGTGAGAAAACAAAAATCTTCATATCCGTATTCTTTTAGAGATTCTGGAAACGGAAATTGTGTAGCGATTTCTTTTTTGATTAATAAATTAGAAGTTAAAGCGCTGCTGTTGGGTTTTTTATTCCTGATGTTGCAAGGAAGTGCTTCTCTTTTTTGACCATACACCCAGCGTAACAATTGTGAGTTGTATGGCTTTTTGGGATGATATATAATACCTCCAAAAACCAAAGATGACATCGGTTTTTGTATAAACGAAAGATAGTTTTTGATAAAAAAAGAATCTCTAGGAAAGGTGTCGCAATCCAAAAGAAGTAACCAGTCAAATTGAGCTTTTTGAATCAGTAGGTTTCGATTGTTTCCTCTACCTAAATTGACTTTGTTTTTAGAAAAAGTGCAATAGGGTAGCTGTTCAATAGCAAGATTTTCTTCTATATGTGATGTAGAAAAATCGTCTTGGCAAAGGATTTCGAATTGAATTCCGGCTGCAACGCATTGTTTGTGTACTTCCAAAACTAATGGAAATACCGCATAATTGTATACCGGAATAAGAACAGAAAGCATTATACCGTGCGCTGAACCACTTCAAAAATTTTAGAATCTTCGCACTTCAATGTTTTGGAGGGGTATTTTAGCAACAAGGCATAATCATGAGTGGCCATGATGATGGTTTTTCCGTTGGCATTGATTTTTTTGAGCAATTCAAGTACTTCGGCACTGGTTTGAGGATCCAAATTTCCAGTAGGTTCGTCGGCTAAGATGAATTCAGGATCGTTAAGCAAGGCTCTAGCAATGGCTACTCTTTGTTGTTCTCCTCCCGAAAGTTGGTGTGGCATTTTGTTGCCAAAATCTTGCATGCCTACTTTGGTAAGCACTTCTTCGATTTTGTCATTCATTGCAACTGCCTCTGTCCAACCTGTTGCTTTGAGTACAAAAAGCATATTATCGTTTACAGAACGATCGGGTAAGAGTTTGAAATCCTGAAATACGATTCCGATTTTGCGTCTCAAAAAGGGGATTTCGTCTTCTTTTAGGGTTTCTAGACTGAAATCTACAATATGCCCGTTCCCTTCTGTTAAGGGTAAGTCGCCGTAAAGGGTTTTTAATAAACTACTTTTTCCAGATCCCGTTTTTCCAATAATGTAGATAAACTCACCATGATTTACCTCTAAATTTACTTCGGATAAAATGGTTCTTCCTTCTTGATATATGGTTACGTTGTGTAAAGCTAATACGGTTTGTGACATGATTGAAGTGATTTATTGCGTAAAAGTAAGAAGTTAGTGTTTGGATTCAAAATAAATTCAACGCATTCGAATAAAAAACGATACTGTCCTTAAAAATTGTTTGTAAAAAATCACTATTGTTTCTTTATAGCAATGATCGCAGCGGCATCCTTTTTTGTATAACAGACAGTTTTTTAACTGCCTGTTATACAAAAAAGATATAGCGAAGAGCAGGACGATGTGGCTAAATAAGCCTATTGTTGCCGCTTCAAGAAAATAAGTAAAGGGTTTTGAATGATAATAAAATGTTATAAAGCATCGTTAGTAAGGTGATAATATGATATATTTGAATGATTAAAAAATAAGCAAAATGCGTATATTTTACAGGCTTTTTTTCTTGCCTTTTCTACTTACTTTTTCTATTGTTTCTGCTCAAAAATCAACCCTTTATACTCATGATTTAAAGGATTTTAATACGGCACTTTTGTTGTATAACGATCAGCAATATGCTGCTGCTAAAGTGATTTTTGAACAAGTTGCCAAAAAAACAAATCAGGAAGAAATTTTGGCCGATTGCGCCTATTATGTTGCCAATTGTGCGATTCGCACGCAACAGCCGAATGCGGATCAGTTGGTAGAACATTTCGTGACGAGGTATCCAACGAACATCAAACGCAATCAGGCGTATCTTGAAGTGGCTCATTTTTATTTTGAAAAGAATAATTTCCCGAAAGCTTTGTTTTGGTTTGATAAGGTAGAGGGGAGCCAATTGACACAAAAAGAGCTAGATAAATTCAATTTTCAAAAAGGCTACAGTTATTACAATGCCAGAAAGAAAAAAGAGGCCATAAAATATTTGAATACTGTTGTGAATACGCCAGAATACGGTGCTCAAGCCAAGTATTACTTGGGCTTTATGGCGTATGAAGGCGATGATTACAAAGCGGCAACAAAGTATTTTGATGAGGTTTCAGGTGAAGAAAAATACAAAGAGAAGTTATCGTATTTTCAGGCGGATATGAATTTCAAGTTGGGTAATTTCCAAAAAGCGATTGATTTGGGTTTGAAAGCGATGGCTCAATCGAATGAAATGGAGTTGTCTGAACTGAATAAAATTATTGGAGAAAGTTATTTTAACCTTAAAAATTACGAAAAAGCCATTCCGTATTTATCTGAATACAAAGGGAAAAAAGGCAAGTGGAACAATACCGATTTTTATCAATTGGGCTATGCGTATTATCAGCAAAAACAATATGAAAACGCTATTGCTCAGTTTAATAAAATCATTGACGGAAAAGATTTTGTGGCCCAAAATGCCTATTATCATTTAGGCGAATCGTATTTGGATTTGGGGCAAAAAACACAAGCTTTGCATGCGTTTAAGAATGCCTCTGAGATGGATTTCAATGCAGAGCTTCAAGAAGACGCTAGGTTGAATTATGCCAAATTGAGTTATGAAATTGGAAATTCATACGAAAGTGTGCCTTCTATTTTGATCGCTTTTTTAGAAAAATATCCACGAAATACGAATGCGAGTGAAGTAGAGAAATTGTTGATTGATTCTTATATTTCTTCTAAAAATTACAAAGAAGCCCTCGTTTTATTGGAAAGAAATAAAACGGCAGAGAATAAAATCGTGTATCAAAAAGTGTTGTTTTACAGCGGAATCGAAGCGGTTACGGCTGGAGATTATGCCACAGCAAACAAGCTTTTTTACCGAGCGATCAACGAATCAAAAGATCCTGCAATCACCGCTCGCGCCACGTTTTGGAAAGCTGAATCGGATTTTGTTTTAGAGGATTATGCTGTGGCTTTGGCAGGTTTTAAACAATTTGCCAGTTTATCTAGTGCCACCGCGACACCCGAATTCAAAAACAGTAATTATAATTTAGGCTATGCGAGTTTCAAATTGAAAGAATATGAGCAAGCAGCCACTTATTTTCAAAAGCAAATAGAAGAGAACAAAGAAGATAAAGTGCGTTTGGCAGACGCTTATTTGCGTTTGGCGGATTGTCGATTTGTGGGTTCAAAATATTGGCCCGCGATTGATAATTATGTGAAAGCGATCGAATTGAAAAGCGTAGATTCAGATTATGGCTATTTTCAAAAAGCGCTTTGTTATGGTTTTTTGGCAAAAAATGATAAGAAAATTGCTGAATTGACGGCGTTTTTAGCCCGTTTTACAACTTCGGTTTATCGTGATGATGTTTTGTTTGAACTTGGAAATACTTATGTTGCCGATAAGAAAGAGGAATTGGCACTTAAAACCTACAATCAATTGATTGCCGAATTCCCTGAAGGATCATTTACTTCCAAAGCGTTGTTGCGTCAAGGATTGGTGTATTACAATGATGATAAAAATGATTTGGCCTTGGCCAAGTTCAAAAAGATTGCGGCCGATTTTCCTAAAACTCCAGAGGCTTTAGAGGCGGTGTCTTCCGCGCGTTTGATTTATGTAGATAGCGGCAAAGTCAATGAATATGCGGCTTGGGTGCGAACGCTATCTTTTGTTTCGGTTACCGATGTCGAATTGGAAAACGACAGTTATGAAGCGGCCGAAAAACAATGGCAACAAGGCAATACCAAACAAGCTCTTGCGGGTTGGAATGCGTATCTGACGTCTTTTCCCAACGGGATTCATGCTTTAAAAGCCAATTTTCAAGTAGCGCAAGCGTATTACAATGAAGGCGCCACTGGAAAATCAATACCGCATTATGATTTTGTGGTGGCTCAATCTCGTTCTGAATTTACTGAACAAGCCCTAGTGCGTTTGGCTCAAATTCATTTAAAAGATAAAAGAAGCGAGCTTGCTACAATAGTCTTATTGCGTTTAGAAACCGAATCGGATGTGGCACAAAACAAAATTTTTGCGATGGCCAATTTGATGAAAATGTATTACGAAACGAAGAACTACAGTAAGGCGGTGGTCTATGCCGAAAAAGTTTTAGCCGAGCCAAAAACTGAAGAAATGGTCAAAAGCGATGCTCAAATTATAGTAGCTCGAAGCGCGATTGAAGTGGGAGACGAGGCCAAAGCGAAACTGGGTTATGCTAAATTGTTGCCCATTGCCAAAGGCGAAGTAGCGGCCGAAGCCATTTACTACGATGCGTATTTCAAAAATAAAGAGGGTAAATTTGAAGCTTCGAACGAAGCGGTTCAAAAACTAGCTAAAAATTATTCCAGTTATCGCTATTTGGGCGCCAAAGGGTTGGTGGTGATGGCTAGCAATTTTTATGGTTTGAAAGACAGTTTTCAAGCGACTTACATTCTAGAAAGTGTCATCAATAATTTCACGGATTATAAAGATGTGGTCGCTACGGCACAAGCAGCATTAGAGAAAATTAAAACAGAAGAAGCCAAAACGAATGCTTCCATTACCAAATAAGTTGGATGCAAAATGTAAAAAAGATGGTTTTACATTTTACTTCTAACAAAACACCTTTTACAAATTATGACTTTACCATTTTATATCGTTGATGTTTTTACGGACAAAAAATATGCAGGGAATCAGCTGGCTGTTTTTTTAGATGCAGCAGGCTTGAGTTCAGAACAAATGCAAAAGATTGCTCGCGAAATAAATTTTGCCGAAAGTACTTTTATTACCAAGCTGGATGCTCAAAATAACAGTGCCGAGGTTAAAATTTTTACACCAGCGCATGAAATGCAATTTGCGGGGCATCCTATAATTGGAACTTCTTGGGTTTTGATGCATAAAGTGTTGGAGAATGCGCCTGAAAAGATCAAATTAACGGTTCCGATTGGTCCCATTACAATTCAAAAAACGGATGAATTGCTTTGGTTGAAAGCCGCACAACCCAAATTTTGGGATATTTTTTCGAAAGAGGTATTCCCTTCGTTTAGTAATTTAAAAAAAGAAGATTTTGAAAATCAATTTCCGATTCAAGAAGTCACCACCGGAAGCGCTTTTGTATTGGTGGGATTAAGCAGTAAAAGAGCGTTAGACAACTTGGTTCTTGATAAAGACAAAACCGATGATTGGTTGAAAAAGAATTGTAAAACCGCCCATAGAGCCTTGTATTTTTATTATTTAGAAGGGACAAAATTATTTAGCCGAATGTTGTGCATCGAAAACAATCAATTGATTGAAGATGCTGCCACAGGAAGTGCCAGTACTTGTTTGCAAGCCTTTTTGTTGAAATATCATTTACCAGCTTTTGAAATAATTAATTATCAAGGAGAGGCTATAGGTCGTCCGTCTCAGATTTATTTTAAAGGGAAAGTAACCGATGATCAATTTGATATTCAAATTGGTGGAAAAGCACAGTTTGTTGCCAAAGGCGAGTGGGAAGTTTAATGCCATAGCATCAAAAATTAATTTATTTAGGAAACACAATAAAAATTACGGAGAAAGTGTAGCGTTAGAAATGAAATTTTTCTTTTGCTTTTTTCATTTCTCTGAATAAAAATAAAGTAAAAAATGAAATACCAAAATCGAATCCTCCTTTTCCTGTTGTCGTTTGCGGTGCAGTTTTCCTTCGCCCAAAAAAAGAACGAAACCATTGGAGCAGAAGAAGTAAATGTGGTCAAATCTTTTTCGCCTACCGTTTTGGATGCTTTCAAAATCAAAGAAACGCCGCTTTTGGACGATAAGGGTAACGCCAAGAAAGAAACCGTGAAGTATACGGTTTTGCCTTTTCCAGTTGCCTCAACTTTTACCCCAAGCAAAGGAGTAGCCGCCGACGTCGAAAAAAGCAAAGCCATTAAGTTGTTTGAGAATTATGCTGCTTTCGGAATCGGGAATTATGGAACGCTCAAAGGGGACCTTTTTGTGAATAAAAAATTAAATGCTTCGGATTATGCGGGAGGACGCTTTCAACATCATTCTTCTCAAGGAGGTATTAATGAAGTGTTGCTCGACGACCATTTTTATGACACCAAATTAGATTTGTTTTACGGAACCAACCAATCCGATCTTTCTTGGAAAGCAGAAGCTGGTTTTCAGAGCCAAACCTATAATTGGTATGGGTTGCCTGAGGGATTTGGAAGTACTTTAACAGATGCACAACGCAACGATTTGATTAAAGGCATCAGCTCTGAGCAAAAATACAACACGCTTACACTTGGCGGTACAGTAGACTTTGCGGATAGTATGTTTGGGGAAACTTCGGTAAAGTTTCATCATTTTTCTGATGCTTTTGGTTCGTCTGAAAATCAATTTTGGGCTAAGCCCACTTTTGATATTGAATTGATGAATGCTGCCATTCATACGGATGTGGTGTTGGATTATGTTGGAGGAACTTTCGAGAACAATTACTTTAAAACAAATACCGAAGCGGTGAAATATGGTTTTGTTAATTTTGGAATTGCGCCTAGTTTTGACATGAAAGAAGACGATTGGTCTTTAGAAATTGGGGCGAGTTTGTTTTATAGCTTCAATACGCAAGCCAGTAAAAGCAAATTATATTTTTATCCAAACTTCAAAGCATCCTACAAAGTGGTGGGCGATTTGATGATCTTTTATTTAGGGGCTTATGGAAGTTTAAAACAGAATACTTATATGGATTTTGTGAATGAAAATCCATTTCTTTCTCCCACTTTATTGATTCAGCCTACAGATACTAAGTACAATCTTTTTGCTGGATTAAAAGGTAAATTGGCAAATTCAGTTAGTTATACTGTTAGCGCGTCTTACTTGAACGAAGGCAACAAAGCTTTGTTCAAAGCGAATAATTATACAGAAAACAGTGCGAATGAGCCTTACGCTTTCGGAAATTCATTAGGCATAGTCTATGATGATGTTAAAACGATAAGTCTTTATGGCGAATTAAAAGCCGATTTTTCTAAAAATGTCACTTTCGGAATCAACGCCACCCTAAATACCTATACGACGGATACGCAGGCCGAAGCTTGGAATTTGCCCGCGATGAAAATCAATTCAAGCTTAGAGGTTGTTATTACCGATAAATGGTTTGCGGGCGCCAAAGTCTTTTTCGTAGGCGAGCGAAAAGAGAATCAATTCAACACGGATTTGGTTACCAATTCTAATAGTATTATTTTACCTTCTTATTTTGATGCTAATTTGCATGTAGGCTACCAATACAACGAACGCATTACCGCATTTTTAAGAGCTAACAATATTGCCAACCAAGCCTATCAAAAATGGCTCAATCTTCCCGTTCAAGGATTTCAAATCTTGGCTGGAGCGAGTTATAAATTTGATTTTTAAATTTTTTCATAAAAACTCTGACAGGGTTCATAACCCTGTCAGAGTTGAAGTTTTTCTTATGACATTCAAACAAAAAATACACGCCTACTACCTACAATTAGTACAAGACCGCATCGATGCCTTTCGCGATATGATTACTGCATTGACCGAAGATTCAAAGAATGACGCAAAAGGATCAGCAGGTGACAAGCACGAAACGGCACTTTCTATGATGCATCTTGAGCAAGAAAAATTCAACCACAAACTCCAAGAAGTTTTGGGGCAAAAAGCGGTGTTAGATAAAATTGATACTACCATCGTAGCCGAAACCATCGTTGTAGGCAGTTTGGTTGTAGCCAATGGCATTTACTTGTACCTCAGTTTGGCCTTGCCCAAAATCACAATCGAAGGCACCAACATCATCGCGCTTTCGCCACAATCGCCTTTGGGCAGTAAATTAATGGGCAGCAAAGTAGGTTTCGAATTCGAAATCAACACCACCAAATACACCATTCAAGAAATACATTAAAAACAGTAGTTGGAGTAGGAGCAGGAGGCAAAAGGCTTTCTTAGCAACATCGTCCCGTGATCCGCTATATCTTTACTGCCGAACCCCGGCAGCAAAGGATGCCACTCCTCCCGGGGCTAGTAGGGATTATTTTGGATTTTCGGGAAATATATATTCTATCAATCTGCAAGCCCTATCTTGGGCAAAACCTTCTATCGATAGTTATGGTAAAATGGCGTGAGACTTTTATCGCGTTTACGGATGGCAAAACAATTAAAATGGCGAAGATTCGGAGATGTTCGCAGCCTGTTCGACAATTTTTTTACTCTTCGAAGGGGAGGATAGAGCTGTTCTTTAAAACAACTCTGCACGAATAAAAATGAAATAAAAATAAATAAAATACTACTTTTGCAATTAAATTTATTAATAAAAATATGAAAACCCCTTTTTTAATTATCTTATTGCTTACCTTTTTTTTAAACTCATGTACTAAAGAAGAAGAAGACGCTTCTTCCATTAACGATCGACATTTTATTGATAACAACCTTAAGAAAAAAATATACTCAAATTCTCTGAGATTTTATCTAAAGTGACTTACAATAGAAAGGATGTAAGAGTGTTCCTGAAAAATGAAGCACTGAAACAATTTGATAAAGACTATAACGTTCTTTATTATTTAGTTAGAAATAGTGTAATAAATGGAGACCGTTTTAGAGATATTTTAGTAAGTTTTTCTTCTGAAAAAGATATCGCTGAAATTGAGAAAAATGTTCCTTTAATTAATTATTTTAGTTCCTAGCATTCCTTTTTTTAATATTTCTGCAAATAATTTAGATACTAATGATGCCGAAATACCGGTAGTTGTTTCAAAAGAAAACACAACAGACTTATATTTAAATGGAAAACTAGAAGTAACGCTAGAGAAAGGTGAAGTTCCAGATTTTCATGTTTTTGTTGTAAAAGAAAACGATAGGGTTGACGTTAATTCCATTCATTTTAATTCATTGACAGCTAAAAACAATTCTATGAGCTTAAAAAACACTGTCGAATTTTTATCTCCTAACTTTAATGGATTAAAAAAAGATAATGTAAATACAAATAAGACGAATGTTAATAAAAATGAGTTAAGTAAAATTGTATTTGATTCTTTTTCTTTCTTTAATCAAAATACATCTTATAATGATGTAGCGGCAAACAAAGCTTATCAAAGAGATTATGTTTATTATGGAATAACAAACAAAGATTCTAAAGGTATTCTAAATCAAAATGTAACTGATTATATCGATTATTTAGAGATCAATCCTAATCTCTATTTCAAACTTGCTTTAAATTCAGGCGATAAAGGTAATCCTTCTATTACTAATGAGACAGTAACTCAGACAAAAAGACAATTGAGTACTGAAGAATTAATTGATAGAATGTGGACTAAAGGGGCTTATGAATTTAAATTTGAGATCTTTTCAGAGAACAGTAGTAATAGTTCTTCCATAATTATTCCTGTAAAACCTTCAGATATTTGGAATTTTAATATCACTCATACCAGACAGAACGGAACTGTATTTAGAAGTAGTAAAAACACTTACAAAATAAATCCAGCAAATTTCACAAGTAAAGTTTTTCGTTTAAATGATATGGTTGCTTTTAATAAGTGGGATATATCAAAAGAATCTCTACACCGCTTTATAAATGTATCCGAAGTTAATTTATCAAGTTCTATTACAGAAGAAGTTAATTATACCGTCAGTAAAGTTGCTGAAGGAAAGTTTGAAGGATCAGTAAAATTAGGTGTTGGGTCGAAAACGAGTGCCGAACTTGGAGGAAGTGGTTCTTATAAAGAAGAAACTACACAAGAAAAGAAATTTCTTAGAACATTTAATGTTGGAGATGATGTATTAGCTACTTCTATTAAAGTATATTTTTACAATCCGATTATTAATAATATTAACAACAATGGTGAATGCGACTTGTTTTACTATAGTACTGGTGCTGTTAAATTTTCTATAATTCCAAAAATTCAATAAAATTATGAAAAAAAAAATATTATTTTTCTTTTTATCCGTATTCATTTTTTCATTATATTCTTGTTCTTCAGATGACAATAACAGCGAATCTTATGATTTAAATGTTGTTTTTATTAGTAATAATCCAGATTCCAATGTATACATCAGCGGCACTGGTATTGATGGTAAGTATATTAAAAAAGCACATAAAGAAGTTGTTACTGTGCCTAGATCTAACGAAAAAAAATTTTATGCAAGATGTGAGGATGAAAAAACTTTGTTAACTATAAAAATTTTTAATTCCAAAGGGAAATTAATTCAAGAAAAATCTCAGAACTCAGTGGTAACTATTATACTGCCTAAATTTTGATAAAAAAAATTATGAAAAAAAAAATATTGTTTTTCTTTTTATCCGTATTCATTTTTTCATTATATTCTTGTTCTTCAGATGACAATAACAACGAATATTATGATTTAAATGTTGTTTTTATTAGTAATAATCCGGATTCTAATGTATTAATCAGCGGTACTGGGATCATTGGAGGTAAGTACATTAAAAAAGTACATAAAGAAGTTGTTTCTGTGCCTAGATATAGCGAAAAAATTTTTTATGCAAGCTGTGAGGATGAAAAAACTTTGTTAACTATAAAAATTTTTAATTCCAAAGGAAAATTAATTCAAGAAAAATCTCAGAACTCAGGGGTAGCTATTATTATACTGCCTAAATTTTAAAAAAAATAAGCTGTCAAAAATGACAGCTTATTTTTTTACCAAAAGGGCAATGAAATTTAGTATTGATTCGTTCTCCATTCAGGATATTTATTGTCTAAAAAATTTTGACTGTCTTTAGGTAAATTATAATAAAATTGTTCTCTCCCTTTTAAAATGCCTTTTTCAAATTCTTCTCTTTTTACTTCTTGAATATCTTTAAAAGCATTGATTCCGTAAACAGCTCCAGCAACTGCCACAACAAAGCAAATACCACAGAAGGACATGAGGACTTTTGTATTAGTATCTAAAAAAGAAATTTTAGTCTCCTTTTTTCTAAAACTTCTATTCTCTCGGGAATGGAAAGGTTTTTTAAATTGGATGTGACTTCATTTAAGGCTGTTTTTTAGCAAGCAGACTAAAAGTATTTTAGACTTTACTTTTCCTTATCTTAGCGTGACCAAACCCAATTTCAAAATTATGAAATCATTTTATCTGTTTTTTGTATCCCTATTCCTGTTTTCTTGTACGTCTAACACACAGACAGAAGTGGATACGCTTGTGACCAATGCTAGCATTTATACCGTAAACGCTGCCTTTGAAAAAGCTTCTGCTATTGCCATTAAGGATGGAAAAATTCTAGCCATCGGAAATACGGATTCGCTTCTGAAAAAATATACTTCCAAGATCATTTTAGATTACAAAGGAAAATTTGTTTATCCTGGATTAATAGATGCGCATTGTCATTTTTATGGGTATGGCCTAACGTTACAAGAAGTAGATTTAAGAGGCACGAAAAGCTTCGAAGAAATAATTACGCGCCTTAAAGCGTTTCAAAAAGCAAAAAATCCAACATTTATTGTCGGTAATGGTTGGGACCAAAACGATTGGGCGGTGAAGAAATTTCCAACCAAAACAGCACTCGATGCTGCTTTTCCAAACGTTCCTGTGGTGCTCAACCGCATTGATGGGCACGCTATTGTGGTCAATTCCAAAGTGCTGCAAATGGCTGGAATTACCGCCAAAACAAAAGCGGAAGGCGGACAAATTGAACTTCAAAATGGTGAGCCAACCGGAATTCTGATTGACAATCCTATGGAATTGGTGTTTAAAATCATTCCAAAACCCAGCCGAAAAACACAAATCGCCGCGCTTTTGGATGCCGAAAAAGTAATGTTTGATTATGGCTTGACTACTGTGAACGACGCAGGATTAGACCCTGATATTATTCAGTTGATAGACAGTTTGCAAAAAGCGGGAAAAATGAAAATCAATGTCTATGCTATGATTACGGCGAATCAAAAAAATATGGATTTGTATTTCAAAAAAGGAATCTACAAAACCAATCAACTGAATGTGCGTTCATTCAAAATGTATGGCGATGGCGCTTTGGGGTCCAGAGGCGCTTGTATGCACAAACCGTATTCGGATAGTCCTAAACAATTTGGAGCTTTGTTGTCTCCAGTGCCTCAATTGAAAGCAGTAGCTCAACAAATTGCCAATTCGCCTTTTCAGCTCAATACGCACGCCATCGGAGATTCGGCCAATACTGTTTTGCTTAAAATCTACAAAGAAGTTTTGACAGGTAAAAAAGACCGTCGCTGGAAAATTGAACACGCACAAGTAATTCAGGAATCCGATTTTGATTATTTCAAACTCGGAATCATTCCTTCCGTTCAACCCACACACGCCACTTCGGATATGTATTGGGCAGGTGATCGTTTGGGGAAAGACCGTTTGAAAAATGCCTATGCGAATAAAAAGCTACTTCAAAAAGCAGGTACAATAGCCCTAGGAACTGATTTTCCTGTGGAAGAAGTCAATCCAATGCTTACGTTTCACGCTGCAGTAGCACGTCAAGATGTAAAAGGATTTCCTAAAAATGGTTTCCAAATCGAAAATGCTTTGTCTCGCGAAGAAACCTTAAAAGGAATGACGCTTTGGGCCGCCTATTCTAATTTCGAAGAAAACGAAAAAGGAAGTTTGGAAGTCGGTAAGTGGGCGGATTTTGTGGTTTTTGATGCCGATTTGATGCAAGTCGAAGCTGGTCAGATTGTTAAGATGAAGCCTTCAAGTACTTATATCAAAGGATCAAAGCAAAAATAATCGTGATTATAGCAATAACTTATTTTTAATAGTCCATTTTGTCAGTTCGAGGTTTGATTTTAATTCTAAAAAAGCAATATTAAATGACATTTGCATTGTCAGGTTGAGCGCAGTCGAAACCCTTCTTAAACAAAAACGTCAATGGTAGCTCACTCGAGAACCCTTGTAATATCTCGACTGCGCTCGATATGACAAAAATAGGATTGGCTATAATGAAATAGTGTTTGGAATTAGATAGCGTTCTCGATTTACAGATTTTAAGCGTTTCTTCTAATTGGTTCTGTTTTGTATTTCATATTTTACTTAAAAATCCATTTTTGGTTATAATTTATAACTAAAAGTGGATTTTGAGTTTTCTATTTGTATCTGTTGTGTCATCTTTGCTTCATCAAATTAAATAATCAGATTAAAAAATATAGCTATGTGCGGAATTGTATGTGCCTTTGACTTAAAACAGAAATCAGAAACCCTAAGACCTCAAGTTTTAGAAATGTCTAAAATTATCCGCCACCGTGGACCAGATTGGAGTGGCATCTTTAGTAATGAAAAAGCGATTTTGTCTCACGAACGTTTGGCCATTGTAGATCCAGCTTCAGGGAAACAACCATTGTTAAGCGAAGATGGCAATTTGATTTTGGCTGCCAATGGCGAAATTTATAACCACCGCGATTTACGCAAACAGTTTGATGGTAAATATCAATTTAAGACCGAAAGTGATTGCGAAGTAATTTTGGCTTTATACAAAGAAAAAGGAGTTGATTTTATTGACGAAATGAATGGAATCTTCGGATTTGCTATTTATGATGTTGAAAAAGACGAGTACTTTGTAGCTCGTGATCATATGGGAATTATTCCTTTATATATAGGATGGGATCAACACGGCACTTTTTATGTAGCTTCTGAATTGAAAGCATTAGAAGGCTATTGTACAAAAATAGAGTTGTTTCCTCCAGGACATTATTTGTCCAGTAAAGATGGTGAGTTTGTACAATGGTACAAAAGAGATTGGACAGACTATGAAGCGGTAAAAGACAATGAAACTAGTATTCCAGCGATTAAAGAAGCTTTAGAAGCTGCGGTTCACAGACAATTAATGAGTGATGTGCCTTATGGAGTGTTGCTTTCAGGAGGTTTGGATTCGTCAATTACATCGGCGGTAGCCAAAAAATACGCTCAAAAACGTATTGAGTCAGACGATCAAGTAGATGCTTGGTATCCACAATTGCACTCGTTTTCTGTTGGTTTAGAAGGTTCGCCAGATTTAGCTGCTGCTCAAAAAGTGGCAGAACATATTGGAACGATTCATCACGAAATTAAATTTACCATTCAAGAAGGATTGGATGCTGTTCGTGATGTGATTTACAACCTAGAAACGTATGATGTTACTACTGTAAGAGCTTCAACTCCTATGTGGTTGATGGCAAGGGTGATTAAATCAATGGGAATTAAAATGGTGTTGTCTGGTGAAGGTGCCGATGAGTTATTTGGAGGCTATTTGTATTTCCATAAAGCGCCGAATGCAAGAGAATTTCACGAAGAGAACGTTCGTAAATTAGGGAAACTTCATATGTACGATTGTTTGAGAGCGAATAAAAGTTTGGCTGCTTGGGGAATTGAAGGACGTGTACCATTTTTAGACAAAGAGTTTATGGATGTGGCGATGCGCATTAATCCTCAAGATAAAATGATCAATAAAGAACACCCAATGGAGAAATGGGTAGTTCGTAAAGCTTTTGAAGACATGTTGCCTGAAAGTGTAGCTTGGAGACAGAAAGAACAATTTAGTGATGGTGTGGGATACAGTTGGATTGATACTTTGAAAGCAGTTGTTGCTGAAGAAGTAACTGACGAACAATTGGCTAATGCTAAATATAAATTCCCTTTGCAAACACCAACTTCAAAAGAGGAGTATTACTACCGTTCTATTTTTGCAGAACATTTCCCAAGTGATGCAGCGGCTTTGTGTGTTCCTCAAGAAGCTAGTGTGGCTTGTAGTACCAAAATCGCCTTAGAATGGGATGAAGCTTTTAAAAACATGAACGATCCATCAGGTAGAGCCGTGGCCAATGTGCACGATGATGCTTATGTAAAAGCATAAATTTTGAATTAGTTATTCAGGTTTAAATGTGGAAAACGCGTCCTTTTTAAGGCGCGTTTTTTGTTTTGGGATATAAACCATAAATGTTGATAACTTGGACGCTTAAAAAGCCATTTTTGAACTAAAATCCTTTCTGCTTTTGTATATTTGCGTGTTATAGAAAATATATTTTAGAATAAACACATATGAGCGAAGAAATCAATAAGAACAATTATTCAGCAGATAGTATTCAGGCATTGGAAGGAATGGAGCACGTAAGAATGCGTCCATCGATGTATATTGGAGATGTAGGTGTCCGTGGTTTGCATCATTTAGTGTATGAAGTGGTAGATAACTCTATAGATGAGGCGATGGGTGGGCATTGCGACACTATTAGCGTTGCAATAAATGAAGATGGTTCTATTACAGTTGAAGACAACGGTCGAGGAATTCCAGTAGGGATTCATAAAAAAGAAGGCGTTTCAGCACTTGAGGTAGTAATGACCAAAATTGGAGCTGGAGGTAAATTTGATAAAGATTCTTATAAAGTATCTGGAGGTCTTCACGGTGTTGGGGTATCTTGTGTGAATGCTTTATCTTCTCATTTAAGAGCAACCGTTCATAGTAGCGATGGTAAAGTATATGAGCAAGAATACGAAAGAGGAAAAGCTTTATATCCAGTAAAACAAATTGGAGATACCACTAAAAGAGGTACTATTGTAACTTTCTATCCTGACCCAACTATTTTTACGCAAACTACAGAGTATTCATATGATACACTTTCTGCACGTATGCGTGAATTGTCTTTTTTGAATAAAGGGATTTCAATCACATTTACAGATAAAAGAGAAGTTGATAAAGATGGTAATTTCTTAGGAGAAGTATTTCATTCTACCGAAGGATTAAAGGAATACATTCGCTAT
This sequence comes from Flavobacterium sp. LM5, assembly GCF_002017945.1. NCBI lineage: Bacteria > Pseudomonadati > Bacteroidota > Flavobacteriia > Flavobacteriales > Flavobacteriaceae > Flavobacterium > Flavobacterium sp. LM5. The sequence continues at coordinate 1,540,297 of NZ_MUFX01000001.1, forward strand.
TTGGATGGAAACCGTGAGCCGATTATTGGACACGTAATCTCAATGGATCACGAAAAAGGAGAAATTCCTGTTGAAGTAGCTTTGATATACAACACAAGTTATTCTGAAAACATATTTTCGTATGTAAATAATATCAATACACACGAAGGAGGAACGCATTTGCAAGGTTTTAGAAGTGGTTTGACAAGAACGCTTAAAAAGTATGCTGATGCTTCTGGAATGCTTGATAAATTAAAGTTCGAAATTACTGGAGATGATTTCCGTGAAGGGTTAACTGCGATTATTTCTGTAAAAGTTGCAGAGCCACAATTTGAAGGACAAACAAAAACCAAATTAGGAAATAGAGAAGTAGTTTCTCCTGTAAGTCAAGCGGTAGGAGAAATGCTAGAGAATTATTTGGAAGAGAATCCAAATGATGCTAGAATCATTATCCAAAAAGTAATTTTAGCGGCTCAAGCGCGACACGCAGCTAAGAAAGCTCGTGAAATGGTACAACGTAAAACCGTTATGGGCGGTGGAGGTTTACCTGGTAAATTATCCGATTGTTCAGAACAAGATCCGGCAAGATGTGAAGTGTATCTTGTCGAGGGAGATTCGGCTGGTGGAACAGCAAAACAAGGACGTGATCGTGCGTTTCAAGCTATTTTGCCTTTGAGAGGTAAGATTTTGAACGTGGAGAAAGCCATGCATCACAAAGTTTTTGAAAACGAAGAGATTCGAAATATATTTACAGCACTTGGTGTAACTGTAGGAACAGAAGAAGATAGTAAAGCGCTTAATATTTCTAAACTACGTTATCATAAAGTAATTATTATGTGTGATGCCGATGTTGATGGTAGTCATATTTCTACGTTGATTTTGACCTTCTTTTTCCGTTTTATGAAAGAATTAATTGAAGAAGGACACGTGTATATCGCAGCGCCACCTTTGTATTTGGTTAAAAAAGGAAATAAAAAAGAATACGCTTGGAATGATGTTCAGCGTGATCAAGCCAATGAAAGGATGGGTGGTAGTGCAGCAATTCAACGTTATAAAGGTCTTGGAGAAATGAATGCGGAACAGTTGTGGGAAACGACTATGGATCCGAATTTCAGGACTTTACGACAAGTAAATATTGATAGTTTGGTAGAGGCAGATCGTGTTTTCTCAATGTTAATGGGAGATGAAGTTCCACCAAGAAGAGAATTTATTGAAAAAAATGCTGTATATGCCAATATAGATGCGTAAATTAGGGGATTGATTATAAGGATCAATTTTTATACATAAATAAAACAAAATTAAAATGAAAGTTACCATTGTAGGAGCAGGAAATGTGGGAGCAACCTGCGCAGATGTAATTGCTTACAGAGGAATTGCAAGTGAAGTAGTATTATTAGACATTAGAGAAGGTTTTGCTGAAGGTAAAGCTATGGATATTTCTCAATGTGCTACTAATACAGGATTTAATACCAAAGTTTCAGGTAGTACTAATGATTATTCTAAAACAGCGAACAGTGATGTAGTAGTGATTACTTCAGGTATTCCTAGAAAACCAGGGATGACACGTGAAGAATTAATCGGGATCAATGCTGGAATCGTAAAAACGGTTGCTGATAATATTCTAGCACATTCACCAAATGCAATTGTAGTAGTAGTGTCTAATCCAATGGATACAATGACCTATTTAGCGTTGAAAGCAACAGGTTTGCCAAAAAACAGAATCATCGGAATGGGTGGAGCTTTAGATAGTTCACGTTTTAGATATTTCTTGTCAAAAGCACTAGATGTGCCAGCTAACGACGTATCTGCTATGGTTATTGGAGGACACGGAGATACAACTATGATTCCTTTGACTCGTTTGGCGTCTTATAATGGTATTCCAGTTTCTCAGTTTGCTTCTCAAGAAGTTTTAGATAAAGTAGCGGCAGATACAATGGTTGGAGGAGCTACTTTAACCGGTTTATTAGGTACATCAGCTTGGTATGCACCAGGTGCTTCAGTAGCTTACCTTGTAGATAGTATTTTGAATGATCAAAAGAAAATGATTGCTTGTTCTGTTTTCTTAGAAGGAGAGTATGGTCAAAGCGATATTTGTATTGGTGTTCCATGTATTATTGGTAAAAATGGAGTAGAGCAAATACTTGATATTAACTTAAATGAAGCTGAAAAAGCGGCATTTGCCAAAAGTGCAGACGCTGTAAGAGCAATGAATGCTGATTTGAAAGCTGTATTGGTATAGCCATTTTTATATCTCAAAAAAAAGACTGCACTTTTGCAGTTTTTTTTTTGAGATTAATGGGCAAAAAAATTGGTTTATCATTCCGTTAATGATATATTTGCTCGGTTTAAAAAAAATGATATAATGCACGATTGATTTTTTTGTTTTAAAAAAAACGAGGTCACCGCTTATTTTATTGAGGTTTAGAACAAAAAGAGTATTAAAAAAATAATTAATTTTTAGTAGTAATGCAGAATAAAGGACTAATTAAATTTTTCGCAATTCTATTTGCATTGGTAAGTATTTACCAACTTTCATTCACATTTGTTTCTGATAAGATTCAAAGTGATGCAAAATCATTTGCTGGTGGAAACACTGACAAAGAAGTAAAATATTTAGATTCCATTGGGAAAGAAAAAGTATTCAACCTTGGTTTTACTGATTTTACCTATAATGAGGTTAAAGACAAACAAATTAATAAAGGTCTTGACTTAGAAGGTGGAATTAATGTTATTCTTCAAATTTCAGTTAAGGATATCTTGAAAGGTTTGTCTAATAATTCTAAAAACCCAGTTTTTAATAAGTCATTAGCGGATGCAACTGCAAATCAAAAAGGGAATCAAACCTATTTGGATGCCTTTTTTGAGGCTTTTGAAGCCAATGCAAACGGTACTACAAAATTAGCGTCTCCTGAAATTTTTGCAAACAGAAGCTTGCAAGGTGAGGGTGGTGTTGATTTTCAAATGACAGATGCGCAAGTACAAAAAGTAATCAAAAGAAAAGTTAATGAATCTGTTGAGAGTGCTTTTGGTGTTTTAAGAGAGCGTATCGATAAATTTGGCGTTACACAACCAAACATCCAAAAATTAGGTGAGTCTGGAAGAATTCTTGTTGAATTACCTGGTGCTAAAGATGTAGATAGAATCAAAAGATTATTGCAAGGTAAAGCAGAATTACAATTCTGGGAAACCTATAAAATTGAAGAAATTGGTAATTTCTTAGTAGCTGCTAATGATGTTTTGAAGAAAACGGAAGTGGCAAAAGTTGAAACTAAAAAAATAGCTAAAGATACATTAAGTGCTTTATTGGCTGACGAAAAAGATTCAACTGCTACAAAAGCAGGTAAAAATCCTTTGTTTGATAAAATTATTGCTCAAGGTGGAGGGCCTGTTTTAGGAATGTTTTCTCCAAAAGACACGGCTGTTGTTAATGGGTATTTAAAAAGAGCTGACATAAAAGTATTATTGTCTGGAGACCAGCGTTATGCTAAATTTGTTTGGGGAAAACCTACTTCAATTGCTGATGCAAAAGCTAAAGACAAAAAAATCGATGCGGTTGAATTGTATGCCTTAAAAGGAAATAGAAATGATGCTCCTTCAATGGCTGGTGGTGTAGTTACGGATGCAATGGATACCTTTGATCAAATGGGTAAACCTGCAGTATCTATGCAAATGAACTCAAAAGGAGCCAAAGAATGGGAAGAATTAACGGGAAGAGCTTATACTACTAAAGGATATATTGCTATCGTTTTAGATAATGTGGTGTATTCTGCACCTGGAGTATCTTCAGGACCAATTTCTGGTGGTAGATCTGAGATTTCTGGAAATTTTGATATTACAGAAACTAAAGATTTAGCCAACGTTTTAAGAGCAGGTAAATTACCAGCTTCAGCTGATATTGTTCAATCAGAAGTAGTAGGGCCATCTTTAGGTCAAGAAGCTATTGATAATGGAACAATGTCTGCAATAGTTGGGCTTTTATTAGTTTCGCTTTGGATGATGGTATATTATGGTAAGGCAGGTTGGTATGCAAATATCGCATTGGCGGTTAACTTGTTGTTCTTGTTCGGAATTTTAGCAAGTTTAGGTGCGGTGTTGACCTTGCCTGGTATTGCGGGTATCGTTTTAACAATGGGTACAGCAGTGGATGCGAACATCATTATTTACGAAAGAGCGAAAGAAGAATTACGTTTAGGTAAAACATTGAATGAAGCTGTTATTGCTTCTTACAGTTGGAAAGGTGCTATGCGTTCTATTGTAGATGCTAACGTAACCCATATTCTTACTGGTGCTGTATTGTTTATTTTTGGATCAGGACCAATCAAAGGATTTGCTACTACCTTATTAATTGGTATCGTAACTTCATTGTTTACTTCTATTTTTATTGCTAGAATTTTTATTGATAGAAATATTGCAGGTAAAAATGACTTGTCATTCGTTACTAACTTCTCTAAAAATTTCTTTACTAATTTCCACTTTAATTTCTTAGGAATTAAAAAATGGTCTTATGCATTCTCAGCTATTGTAACTGTGGTATCTATTATTTCTATAGCTACAAATGGTTTTGATCAAGGGGTTGATTTCGTTGGAGGAAGAACATTCCAAGTGCGTTTTGAGAAACCTGTAAAAGCTGAGGAAATTAAAGAAGAATTGACTAAGGTTTTTGGAAGTGCTGAGGCTAAAATATTTGGTAAAGACAATCAATTGAAGATTACTACTAAATATAAGGTTGAAGAAAACGGCAGTGAAGCTGACGAGGAAGTAAATAAAATTTTATATGAAACCTTAAAAAAGCATTATTCTGCAGATGTTACTTATGATAAATTTGTAAATGCTTACGACGGTAAAGTTGTAGGGGTGGTTTCGGCTTCAAAAGTTGGACCTACAGTAGCAGAAGATATTAAAACAAATTCATACTGGGCAGTTTTAGGAGCTATGCTTATTGTTGGTTTGTATTTGGTAATCAGTTTCAGAAAATGGCAATATAGTTTAGGAGCTATTGCTGCGGTAGCGCATGACGTTATCTTTGTATTAGGAATCTATTCTTTATGCTACAAATTCATGCCATTCGGTATGGAAATTGACCAACACTTTATTGCGGCAATCTTAACAGTTATTGGTTATTCAATGAATGATACTGTAATTGTATTTGACAGAGTACGTGAATTCTTAGATGGTAAAACGAAAGGTAATTTTGCTGAAATCGTAAATAATTCTATTAACTCTACTATGTCAAGAACGATTAATACGTCATTAACGATGATTGTGGTATTGTTAATCATGTTCATCTTTGGTGGAGAGTCTATTAGAGGATTTATCTTCGCTATGTTGATTGGTATTGTAGTAGGAACATATTCTTCATTATTTATTGCTACTCCAGTATTAGTAGATTCTATCTCTATTGCTGATAAAAAATTAATTGAAGAAAGACATAACGAGAACAATTAAGTTATAGTCTGTTGATAACAAAGGGCGCATTGTATGATGCGCCCTTTTTTTGTTTACTCATTAGGTTTGTAGTTGTGTTAACTAAAATAGGAATTGTTGATCAGTTGCGTGAGGGATGGCAGTGGAGCTCTCCCGATTTTTCATCGGGAAGCGGGAACGTACAGCCCGACCTGGAATTTTTATGGAGGGGCACGCCCAAAAATAACTTTTGTTTTATATTTAGTTTGAGGGTAATTTATTAGATTTGTTTTGAAGTATTTTTATAAAATTGTGTTCCATTTTAAATTAATCTCACATATATGAAAAAAGTAATTTTAAGTACTATGATTGTTTCTTCTTCTTTGCTTTCGTATGGGCAATCCGCGATAAAGTATCCTGCCACTAAAAAGACTGACAAAGTAGATCTTTATTTTGGTAATTCTATTCCAGACCCTTTTAGATGGTTAGAAGATGACCGTTCAGCCGAAACTGCTGATTGGGTAAAAGAACAAAACAAAGTGACCTTCGATTATCTAGCTGCAATTCCGTTTAGAAATACGATAAAAGCACGTATGGAAAAACTTTGGAATTATGAAAAAGTTTCAGCTCCTTTCAAAGAAGGAGATTATACGTATTATTATAAAAATAATGGATTGCAAAACCAATCAGTATTGTATAGAAAAGATGCTAAAGGTACTGAAGAGTTGTTTTTAGATCCCAATACTTTTTCTAAAGACGCTACAACTTCATTGGATGGTGTGAGTTTTTCTAAAGATGGTTCTTTAGTGGCTTATTCCATCTCAGAAGCGGGAAGTGATTGGAGGAAAGTTATTTTTATTGATGCTAAAACGAAGCAGAGTATAGGTGAACCTTTAGTGGATGTAAAGTTTAGTGGTTTGTCTTGGAAAGGGAATGAAGGAATTTTTTATTCTAGTTACGAAAAACCAAAAGGAAGTGAACTTTCTGCAAAAACAGACCAACACCGTTTATTTTTTCATAAGCTTGGAACTAAACAAGCAGAAGACGCTATTCTATTTGGAGATCAAGAAAAACGCAGATATGTTGGTGGCTATGTATCGGATGATAATCGTTATTTGTTTATTTCTGCCGCTAATTCTACCTCAGGGAATGAATTGTACTTTAAAGATTTATCTGTTGCAAATAGCCCTATTGTTGCTATTCATAAAGGATTTGAATTTGATGTTGACGTATTGGATAATGAAGGAAGTACATTGTTTATTGTTACCAATTTAAAAGCGCCTAACAAAAGAATTGTTACTGTAGATGTTGCAAACCCAGGTGTTGAAAACTGGAAAGATTTGATTCCAGAAACCGAGCAAGTATTAAATCCATCGACTGGTGCTGGATATATTTTTGCTAATTATATGAAAGACGCTGTGTCTGTTGTGAAACAATTTGATTATAAAGGAAAACTAATTCGTACTATTGCCTTGCCAGGTGTTGGTACAGCTTCAGGTTTTGGAGGAAAAGCCAAAGATAAAGAGTTGTATTTTTCATTTACCAACTACGTTACACCAGGAACCACTTATACCTTCTTTCCAGAAAGTGGTAAGTCGTCTGTTTATGTTAAGCCTAAAGTTGATTTTGTTTCTGAAAATTATGAGTCTAAACAAGTATTTTTTACTTCAAAAGACGGAACAAAAGTTCCGATGATTATTACCCATAAGAAAGGATTGCAATTAAACGGAAAGAATCCAGCTATTTTGTATGGTTATGGTGGATTTAATGTGAGTTTAACACCAAGTTTTAGCATTGCCAATGCGGTTTGGTTAGAAATGGGCGGAATTTATGCAGTAGCCAATATGCGTGGAGGCGGAGAATATGGAAAAAAATGGCACGACGCCGGAACCAAAATGCAAAAACAAAATGTATTTGATGATTTTATTGCAGCAGGGGAATATTTAATCGTTCAAAAGTATACTTCATCCGATTTCTTAGCAATTCGTGGTGGTTCTAACGGTGGTTTATTGGTTGGAGCTGTAATGACACAAAGACCCGACTTGATGAAGGTTGCACTTCCTGCGGTTGGTGTTTTGGATATGTTGCGTTATCATACATTTACTGCTGGTGCAGGTTGGGCGTACGACTATGGCACAGCTGAAGATTCTAAAGAAATGTTTGCCTATTTAAAAGGCTATTCGCCAGTGCATAATGTAAAATCAGGAGTAAAATATCCTGCTACATTAGTAACCACTGGAGATCATGATGATCGTGTAGTTCCGGCGCACAGTTTTAAATTTGCTGCTGAATTACAAGAAAAACAAACAGGCAGTAACCCCGTTTTGATTCGTATTGAGACCAATGCGGGACATGGCGCTGGAAAACCAGTGTCTAAGACAATTGAAGAAGCTGCCGATATTCAGGCGTTTACTTTGTTCAATATGGGATTTAAATCCATTCCTAAATAATACAAATTTTTAGTTTACTTTTGAAAGCATTCCTAGAGTCATAGGAATGCTTTTTTATTTAACTCAATTAAGTGCATGCGATTATTTATTTCTTTTTTATTTCTCCTTTGTAGTAATCTTATATGGTGTCAATCGAGTAATGATAGTTGGAAATTAGGTTTTTCTTATGGAACAGGAAATGCTTTTAAAAACACCGATTATACGTATACCAATTCCAGTTATAAAGTGTTGTTTTATAAAAAATGGGGGACTTACAAGGGAATTGATTTTTCTTTTTTCTTTGGCCCAGAATACAATCACGCTTCTCATCAATTGCTGAATTTTTATTTTGTAAAACCTGAAACGCCAAATTATGAAGCCAAACGAGACGCTTTTATGCAATTAAAAACCATTAACGAAGGTGTTTTGTATTTAGGAATGATGGTTCAAAAAAAGATCAGTAAACGAAGTGCTATTTACGTTTTAGGAAGCATAAGTCCTATGCTTACGGATACCGAGACCGAACGCTTGTCTAAAGGTTTTGCTTTTTGTGATATTCTAGCGCTTGGGTATACTCTAGAGTTAAAGCATTTTATTATTGATGTTCGGCCCAGTTATAGGCATGTTTCTAATGCAGGATTAAAGCAATCGAATGCAGGTTTTAATACTAAAAATATTGAGTTTGGAGTTGTAGTTCCATTATAAACAAAAAGCCGACTTTTGGAGTCGGCTCTTATTTTGTTGTTTGTGTTTTATTTGTTGATTGTAGCTACAATTTTTTGTGCATTGTTTTTAAAAACTTCAGCGATAGCTTTTCTGTTGACTACTAATTCTTTTTTATCAATAGCGATTTCATGCTTTACTGATTTTAGTTTGTTTTCAACTACTAAATAGTATTTTCCTTGTGGAAATTCTTCTAGATTGTAGTTTTTTATGATTCCATTTTTTCCTGATGCTTTTTCAGTAAACAATAGATTGTTTTCTTGATCATAAATTGAAATTATAACATTTTGTTGGCCATTAAGAGAAAAACTAATTTCGTTTCCAGTTCTTTTTTTTACATTCAGTAAAAAATCTCCTTCAATTGCGTAAGTGTTTAAACTTGCTAGGGCAAATACTGCTACTAAACCTAATTTTGAGAATGTTTTCATAATGTTTGTTTTAAGTTGTTAGTTAGAATTTCTGGTGCTAAATTACTTGAACATGTTTTATTCAAACACAACAGGATTTTCTAATTTAGTTGTTATTTTAACCTTTCGAAAACGTAGTTGTGTTGTTTTTGGTAATTTAGCATATGTTTTAGTTAATATAGTATAGGTTCTAGATATGAAATGTGTATTGAAAAATGATTTTTATTGTTTTTTTTCATCATCTAAAGAATTTTTGTAACGTATAAAAATTGAAAAATTGGCTTTTTTTATGATAATAATATAATTTTAGTTTTTAATCTGTTTTTGTATAAATAAATGCTTTGATTTTTTCGAATTTGTTAGTGTAGCAGTAGCGGAGAACATAGTGTGTTTGCAAAACAGATGAAATGGGTGAAACTAATTAGTGGTGTTAAGAAGTTTCAAAAGTATATGGTTATTCGAAAAATCCTAATGAATAGTTGGTGAGCTAATCTTTTACTATATTCTGAAACGAGTTGTAAATGTTATTTTTTGTTTTATTCTGTAAAAAGAACAGTATTGAAGGGTATCAGCAAGTCTTTTTATGGTAAAGTAAAAGGAATGCTCAATACTAAAAAAAAAGAAGACCGCTTAGGATGGTCTTCTTAGTGTGAAAATGGATAATACAAATTTATTGCACTGTAAATAATTTTTTTTTGTCTACTTTGTTTAGGTATACTTCTACGATTGGATTTTTACTCAATTGTGAACTGGATTGAGTAATGGTTATTTTGTGCTTTACCGATTTAAGATCACTAGATACAATTAAATAATATTGGCCTTCTGGAAATTCATCAAGATTATAGGTTTTTGTAATTCCTTTTTCGCCAATAGCCTGTTCTGAGAATAATTCTTTGTTAGCGGCATCAACAATGGAAATCTTTATTTTTTGTTTACCATTTAATATAAAATGAATTTCATTTCCCTGTCTTTTTTTGACAGTAAGAATAAAATCGCCTTCAATGGCGTACGTTTTAATACTGAAGGCGAATAAAAATACAGCGAATAAAAAAGTTGAGATAGATTTCATGCTATTTGGTTTTAGTTTGGTTGTTATTTGTCTTACAAAATTAATTTTATTAGTTCCTGATATCACAACTATTTTTTCTGATACATATGCTATTTTGTCATTATGATCTATTAATGGATTAAAATGAATTTTACTAATCTGTTTTATGTTTTATTGTGGCATAAAAAAAGCTGTCCATCAAGACAGCTTTTAAAAAAAAAGTATAAATTCTAGTTTCTTGACCTTATTATTTTGAAACCAGCGAGTTATTTTTGAATGAATTTTTGTAAACTTCTAAATAAGCTCTTCTGTTTAAAACAGAATTACCACTATTTACTTTGATTTCGTGTTTTACTTCTTTAAGTGCAGTAGTTACCACTAAAGTGTAAGTTCCCATTGGTAAATCAGCAAGATCGTAATGTTTGATGATACCATTTTGTCCTTTTGCATTTTCAGAGTAAACCAATTCATTTTCGGCGTCGTAAATAGCAATTAAAGCTTTTTCAATTCCATTCATTGAAAAACTAATTTCGTTTCCTTTAGTGTTTTTTACATTTAGGAAAAATTCACCATCAATGGTATATGAATTTAAATTGGCTAATAAGAATATTGCGATTAAGCTTAATTTTTGAATTGATTTCATAGATTTTATTTTGTAATTGTTGTAATTAATAATTTATTTGGCAAAATTATTGAAGTTTATGCAAGACGAAAACAACTTTTTTTTTCTAATATCTATGCTATATTGTCATTTTCGAAAACGATTTATGTTAATTTTGATAATATTGATTATCTTTTATGTAGCTTTGGTAGGTCAAGTAAAATCTATGTTTTATGAAAAAAATGGAAGTTGCTTTAGAAGTTATTGCGCCATCTTACGGGAGTTCATTTACGATTCTTCAATTTGATGAAAACACAAATAGTAAGTCACATGTGTGGCATCATCATCCCGAGATTGAAATTGTTTATGTACATGGTGGTTCAGGAAAACGCCAAATAGGGAGTCATCTTTCTTATTTTACCGAGGGTGATCTAATTTTAATTGGAAGTCATTTGCCGCACTGTGGTTTTACAAATGCTCAGACAGGAAATGAGTCCGAAACTGTGATTCAATTTCATCCTGATTTTTTAGGGGATGATTTTTTTAAGATTCCAGAAATGAGTAAAGTTTCTAATTTACTGCAACAAGCCAAGGCTGGTATTGCTTTTAGCGGTGAAGCAAAATTGCGAATTGGAGAAAAGGTCGGACAAATGAATGCTCTTGATCCATTTGAGCGTTTGCAAATGTTGTGGAGTGTGCTTTATGATATGAGTAATTCAACAGAAAACTCCATTTTGAACGCTGAGGGTTTTTCTTTAGAATTACAAGTTCAGGATAATGATCGAATAAATGTTGTTTTTAATCATGTTAAAGATCATTTTCAAGAGCCGATTACTTTAGAAGAAGTGGCAGAATTGGTCAGTATGACAATTCCTTCTTTTTGTCGTTATTTTAAGAAGATTACCAATAAGACTTTTACCACTTTTGTAAATGAGTACCGCATTGTTCATGCTTGTAAACTCTTAACAGAAAAACCCATGAGCATTAATGATGTATGTTTTGAAAGCGGATTTAATAATTTTAGTCATTTTAATAAATCTTTTAAAGCTTATACGGGCTGTAGCGCCTCTCAATATCGTAATGGATTGAAAACAATCATTAAGTAGTTTATTCTTTTTTTAATACAAAGTAAAGGGTAAGTTTTGTAAATTGGCCAATAAAGTTATACTAGTACTTATGAATAGGTTCAAAATTTTTGTTTTATTATTTTTCTTTTTAATGACTATTCCCGTTTTTTCTGCCAAAGTAGATACGATTATGGTGAATAGTATTGCGATGAATAAGAATTTCAAAACTGCAGTCGTACTTCCAAATTCTTATGCCAAAAGTAAAATTTCTTATCCCGTTTTGTATTTGTTACATGGTGCTTACGGACATTTTAGTGATTGGTTAAAAAATACACCAAGCAAGAATTTAGTAAAAAATTTGGCCGATCAATATGACTTGATTATTGTGATGCCCGAAGGGGAGAAATATAGTTTTTATTTGGATAGCCCGATAAACAAAGGGAGTCAGTTTGAAACCTTTATAACCAAAGAAGTGATAGGAGCAGTTGATGCCTCCTACAGAACTATTACTGATAAACGGGCACGTGCTATTACAGGTTTGTCTATGGGTGGACATGGAGCGTTATATTTATCCGCAAAACATCCTGAATTGTTTTGTGCAGCCGGTAGTATGAGTGGTGCCGTGGATATGAGTGTTATGCTCGATAGGCAGTCATCTGCTCAAGTAATTGAATTGATGCAACCTGTTTTTGGGGAGGAAAGTAATAATAGAAAATTATACGAAAAACACGCTGTTTTAAGAATGATCGATGCGATAAAGGTCAATCAATTACCTTTAATAATGGATTGTGGTGTAGATGATTTTTTGATTGAGCCTAACAGGGAATTACACCGACAATTAGTCTATAATAAAGTAGCGCATGATTATACAGAGCGAGCAGGTGCACATACTTGGGTGTATTGGGAAAATGCCCTGCCGTATCATCTCTTGTTTTTTAGTAAAATTATGTCGAGAAAATAATATTTTTTTAATAACACAAAAAAATGGTTCGGTTTTTGAATTGCACACTTAATAACTTAAAAAAATAATAAAAATGAAAAGAATAATTACATTAATTGCTGTTATTGGAATGATAGCATTTTCAGGATGTTCATCTGATGATGACTTTGATTCTGATACAATTGGAGAGGTTTTTGAACTTAGAAACGTAAATTTTGATTTTAATGCAACTGATGGATATAATATTTATCAGAAACTATCGCCACAAATTTTTCCGTCTGATGTCATTTTGGTTTATAGGTTAACGGGAACGGTTAATGGTTCAACGCCTATATGGCAATCCATCCCAAGAACGCTATATACTTCACAAGGGGAACTAGATTATGATTTTGATTTTAGTAGAGAGGACTTTACTATTTATGCAGGTGGTAACTATAATTTAGCACTAACACCTGAGTTTCTAAGAAATCAAACATTTAGAATTGTTATTGTGCCTGCTGCTTTTTCAAGAAATTTGAATACTAATGATTATTTCTCAGTTATAAAAGCCTTAAATTTAAATGATGGTAAAGTAAAACAGATTCAATTATAACTTGGATAAGTTTTCAATAGTAAAGCGGTGTTGTAGGACACCGCTTTTTTTGTTTTACTCAATGATGTCTTCTTCTTTATTGAGTTTTAAGGAAACAAGAATGCCTGTTCCTAATGAAAGTACAATGAATCCTAATGAAGCCCATTCGGGGACTTCTATATAATCATGCAGTAACATTTTCAGTCCCACAAAACTTAAAATTGCAATTAAGCTGTATTCCAAATAACTAAATTTTGCCAGCATATTGGCTAAAAAGAAATACATCGAACGTAATCCTAAAATTGCAAAAATATTGGAGCTAAATACCAAAAAAGGATCTGAGGTAATGGCTAATATGGCTGGAACACTATCCACTGCAAATAAAACATCCATAACTTCAATAACGATCAACGCCACAAAAAGTGGAGTAGCATGATTTTTATCTTTTATTTTAATAAAGAAATGCTCTCTGTCAGTATGTGAAGTAAGAGGAATGATTTTGCCAAGGGTTTTGTATACAAAAGAATTTTTAGGTTCAAATTCATCATCTTCGCCAGCAAAAAGCATTTTGATGGCAGTAAATAGTAAAAATCCACCGAATAAATAGGTGGTCCAGGCAAATTTATTGATGATCATCACGCCAAAGAAAATCATTAACCCTCTAAAAACGATGGCACCCAAGATACCCCAAAAGAGGACACGATGTTGGTATTTTTGTGGGATTTTGAAAGCAGCGAAAATAATGGCAATTACAAATATATTGTCCACACTCAAAGATAACTCTATAAGGTAGCCCGTGATAAATTTCATAGTAGCTACCGTGGGTTTTAGTTGAGTTGGATTGTCTATTAAGTTATTGTTGTACAGCCAATAAATTACACCAGAAAAAAGCATGGATAGCGTGAACCAAATTAAAGTCCATTTACTTGCTTCTTTAGTACTTATTATATGGGGGTTTTTATTGAAAACACCTAAATCAAGTGCTAAAACCCCCATAATCATTACAATGAAAAATCCCCAAACTATCATATATTATTGTTTTATTTGAGACAAATGTAGTTGAAGAGTTGATACTAGTAAAATTTTTAGAAAAATATTTTATATTTTTATTTGACCTCCAAAACCAACTTGGTTAAAATGTAAAAATATAGATATTAATACAGGGATAATTATGGAGTTGATAGATTTGTAATAATAAATTATTAAATTCTTATTTTTTGCATTGAGCCCTATAAAATGTAGAGGTAAAATTCATGTAGAATGATAAAAGTTTTATATTTGCATTAAATTTTAGGGGTTTAATAAATAAAAAACAATCTTTTATGTCTACATTACGTTTTCAAGCTTTAAAAGAAGCATCTACAAGAAAGCCAGTTAAATTTGAAGAAACCGATAGAAAATCAACTCTTTTTGGTTCCAATGTGTTTAATGATAAAGCGATGAAGCAATATTTGACTTCAGACGCTTATAAAGCAGTAAAAGGAGCTGTAATGCACGGAACCAAAATCGACAGAAAAATTGCTGATTATATAGCAATGGGTATGAAAGAGTGGGCTTTGTCTAAAGGGGTGACGCATTATACGCACTGGTTTCAACCATTAACTGGTACAACTGCAGAGAAACACGATGCTTTTTTTGAAACGTCATACGATGGTAGCGATTCTGTAGAGAAATTTGGTGGAGCACAATTGGTTCAACAAGAGCCAGATGCATCAAGTTTCCCAAATGGAGGGATTAGAAATACTTTTGAAGCAAGAGGATATACCGCTTGGGATCCAACATCTCCAGCTTTTATTTATGGGACTACTTTATGTATTCCAACTGTTTTTATTTCCTATACTGGCGAAGCTTTAGATAATAAAATTCCATTATTAAGAGCGTTATCGGCGATGGATGAGGCTGCAACGGAAGTATGTAAATATTTTGACAAGAACGTAAAGAAAGTAACTGCTACTTTAGGATGGGAGCAAGAATACTTTTTGATTGATAGCTCTTTAGCTAATTCTCGTCCTGATTTGATGATGACTGGTAGAACTTTACTAGGGCATACTTCTGCAAAAGGACAGCAATTAGATGACCATTATTTTGGTTCAATTCCTTCACGTGCTTTAACGTACATGAGAGATTTGGAACAAGAATGTATGTTGCTTGGAATTCCAGTAAAAACACGTCATAATGAAGTAGCACCAAACCAGTTTGAGTTAGCGCCTATTTTTGAAGAAACGAACTTAGCAGTAGACCACAACTGTTTGCTAATGGATGTTATGGGTAAAGTAGCTGAAAGACATGATTTTAAAGTGTTGTTACATGAAAAACCATTCAAAGGAGTTAATGGTTCTGGAAAACATAACAACTGGTCATTAGCTACAGATACAGGGGTGAATTTGTTAAGCCCAAGTAAAACGCCAATGAGTAATTTACAGTTCTTGACTTTCTTCATTAATACGATTAAAGCAGTAAATGATTATGAAGAGTTATTAAGAGCATCTATTGCTACAGCAAGTAATGATCACAGACTTGGAGCAAATGAGGCGCCACCAGCAATTATCTCAGTTTTTATTGGAGAGCAATTGACAAAAGTTTTGGCGGAATTAGAAGGCGTAACTGCTGGAAAATTATCTCCTGAAGAAAAAACTGACTTAAAATTGAACGTTGTTGGTAAAATTCCAGACGTACTTTTAGATAATACAGATAGAAACAGAACTTCTCCATTTGCCTTTACTGGAAATAAATTTGAGTTCAGAGCAGTTGGTTCTTCTGCTAACTGTTCTAACGCAATGACTACTTTGAATGCTATCGTAGCCAAACAGTTGAAAGACTTTAAAGTAGAAGTAGATGCTTTGATTGAAGCTAATGATATGAAAAAAGATGATGCTATCTTTAATGTATTGAGAGAATACATCAAACAATCTAAGAAAATCTTATTTGAAGGAGACGGATATAGCGAAGCATGGGCCAATGAAGCAGCAAAAAGAGGATTGAGTAACTTCAAAACTACTCCAGAAGCTTTAAAAGCTAGAGCCTCTAAAAAAGCTTTAGATTTGTTTAGCGAGTTAGCAATTATGAATCACGTGGAAGTTGAGGCTCGTTATGAAATCGAATTGGAAGAGTACACTAAGAAAATCCAAATTGAAGGACGTGTATTGGGAGATATTTCTAAAAATCACGTAATACCAACAGCTATTCGTTACCAAAATACTTTAATAGAGAATGTTAAAGGATTAAAAGATATTTTTGGTTCTGATTTTGAAAATGTAGCCAAGGAACAAATTATTTTGATCAAACAAATTTCTGGTCATATTGAAGGAATTAATTCTAAAGTGGCTTTGATGACCAACGAGAGAAAAGTAGCGAACAAGTTAGCAGATGCTCAAGAAATGGCTGAGGCTTACTGTAATAAAGTAAAACCTTATTTTGAAGAGATTCGTAACCACTGTGATAAACTAGAATTGTTAGTTGATAATGAGTTATGGACTTTAACTAAATACAGAGAATTATTGTTTACTAAGTAATATTAGAGTATTAAATACTTTTAAGGGAGCCTATTATTAGGTTCCCTTTTTTTGTTTTAAAGCATGAATAATTAACGCTATTTTTCCTATTTGTTTTATTTTGCAAAATGTAGTTTATCGGAGTAGTTTTGCACTTTGTCGAAAAGTTATGTAAATCCCTAAAATACTGTATTTTATATTTTTAAAATCCGTAAAAACCATATTATATTTGACACATCAAAATAAACAAGGTTTAAATTTTTAACAAATTAAAGCCGCTTTTTTAGAAAAGTAAAAGCCCAAATTACTTTTTTTTAAATGACCTACATAACAATTTGTATTAATAACCAATTAAATATATTTATCATGAAAAAAGTAATTTTAAGCGTCTCTGCGATGCTTGTTTCAGTTCTCGGATTTGCACAAGCAAACACTAGTGGAGTTAGTTCAGTAGGTACAGGTAATAATGTAGCAGTAACACAAACTGGAAGCGCAAATGATTCAAAAGTTAATCAATTAGGGTCTAATTTCGTTGATGGTGGACATGAAAATGATGCTCAGGTAGCGCAAACAGGTAAGAAAAACAAATCAGATGTTAAACAAGCAGGCGATCGTAATTTAGGGTCTGTTATGCAATTGGGTGACAAGAATAAGGCAAAAATCGATCAAGGAGTAGGTAATGCTGAGGATAATATTGCATCGACATCTCAAACAGGCGATATGAATACTTCTAGTCAAAAGCAACGATTTGATAATAATATGGCTACAGTGACACAAACTGGTGATGGAAATACAGCAACGCAAGATCAAAGCTCTGGACCTAATCAATCAGCTGGAAATACTGCAAAGGCCACTCAAACTGGTGATGACAATACTTCATGGCAAAAGCAAGTAGGCAATAGTAATACTGCCACTGTACAGCAGTTTGGTACAAATCATGATGCAGTTCAAGATCAAATGGGCTTGAGTAATGTTGCTTTATCTGTTCAAAGTGGTGATAGTAATACATCTAGTCAAATTCAACTTGGCGAAAATAATGATGCCTTTATCTCACAATCTAACCTTAATAATTTTGCAGCTCAATTGCAAGTAGGAGATGGGAACAAAGCAATAATTTGGCAAGACCAAGCTGGATCTTTAGGAAGTGATCAAGCTTTACAAGCACAAGATGGAAATAACAACTATGCAGCTGTAGACCAAGGTACTTTTGGGAATGATTTGCCTGCAGCCGCTGATTTTGGATCAATTAATATATCTGCAGTAGGTTCAGTTGCTGTACCTTTTGCACCACACGGATCAAATTTGGCAGCACAAATGCAAATTGGTGATGATAACAAAGCCTACACTAGTCAAGGTGGACAATTTAATGAATCTTTGAGTTGGCAAGAAGGTAATGGAAACGACACTAAAACGTATCAATATGGTAAAAGTAACTTAGCTGCTACAAGTCAATTTGGAGACGGTAATTTCTCAAGATCTTTGCAAATTGGAAACGGCAATATGTCTGGTACAGGCCAAACAGGTACAGGTCATATTAGCGCGACTTTCCAAAATGGAACAGGAAATATGGCTTTAGTGCTTCAATCTAATTAAGAATTATTTTAACTGGATGAATTGTGCATACTGCAATTCATCCAGTTTTTTTTAAAAATTTTCCAACATGAAAAATTTAATTTTATGTATCGCATTATTTTTTCTTTTTCAGTTTAAGTTTTATGCTCAAAACCAGTTTGGTTTAGAAGATAATTTTAGTAAAGCTGAGAAACAATTGATTTTGTCCAATCAATCAGAAAAAATCAAAGGGACTGTTGGCAATACTAATGGAATTTTTATACAACAAATTGGAAATTTTAATAGTTCAAATGTTGATGTTATAGCAAGGAGTACAGAAATAAGTTTAGATCAACAAGGGAATAACAATAGTATTATAGTTTCAAAGGAAGCCTTTACGGTACAACAGAAAATAATGCAAAAAGGAGATAATAACAACGTTTTTGATATCGGTGGTTATTCTCGACATTCAGTTTCTATGGAGTTTATGCAAACAGGAAACAATCAAAATATTCACTCTTTTGGGACCAATTCACTTTCCAAAGACATGAAAATATCACAAAGTGGAAATGGATCAACAGTTATAGTAGTCAATTTAAAATAGCGTCATGTTTAAAATTAAGTGTTTTTTACTTTTTTTATTCTTTATCAATCTAAGTTACGCACAAGTAACTCA
Organism: Flavobacterium sp. LM5; assembly: GCF_002017945.1. NCBI lineage: Bacteria > Pseudomonadati > Bacteroidota > Flavobacteriia > Flavobacteriales > Flavobacteriaceae > Flavobacterium > Flavobacterium sp. LM5. Next base: position 1,559,183 of record NZ_MUFX01000001.1, read on the forward strand.
AGATGAGGTTAAGGCTAAAATTGAAATTAAGAACATGGAAGGAAATACTATTCTTACAGGAACAGCAGAGAACAGTTCAGATATTTTAAAAAGTGCTAGCTATAAATTAACTGTTATTAAAAAAAATAGTAAAAGTAATAATCAAACTAATAATGCTCAAGAAGGTATGTTTACTTTGAACGCTGGGGAATTTAAAAAATTATCCAGTACTCAAATAAATATTGAAGATGGTGATGAAGTAATTGTAATGTTAGTTTTTTTTGATGAAAGCAAACAGATCATTAGCAAAGATAGAGTCGTCCTTGGTGAGCAAAAAAAAAAGTTGATATAAAAATACCGATCGATGGTTTTGAGTTGCGTGGGGTAGTGCTTAATGAAACAAAAACACGAATTGGACAAGATTTTTATGATCGTTATTATTACAAGTATAATGAGATAGGAATAAATGCTAAGAAAATTGTAAGCATAGGTGAAGAATTCACTTTTGCAAGAAATACAAAAATAATAATAAGTATAGATAATTCAATAGTTTATGAATTTATTGCTCGTCCAGATGACGAGTATTTAGAATCGGTAGCTCAAGAAGCCGTTGAGGGTACTTTTTATTTTTTTAAAGAACTAGAAAAACAAAGCAAATATTTCATTCAATACTAATTTATTATTTTAACCATGAAACCAATTTTAACCCTACTTTTTATTGGCTTAGTTAGTCCCGCTTTTTTTGCACAAAGCTTGGTGTATAAACCTCGAAATCCTGCTTTTGGTGGAGATACCTTCAACTATCAGTGGTTGATGAGTTCTGCAGAAAATCAAAACAAATTCAAAGATAAATCACTTGAAAGAGTTGAGAAAACTGAACTAGAAAAGTTTACAGAGAGTTTGAATTCTCAATTATTAAATCAAATTACTAGATCTCTGTTTACCCAACAATTTGGTACTTCGGGTCTTACAGAAGGATCGTATACGTTTGGAAGTTTATCTGTAGATATTTATCCTTCAGATGGAGGACTAAGTGTGACTATTTTGGATACCAATACAGGAGAACAAACTACTGTAATAATACCAAAAAAATAGTATGAAAAGCCAAAAGTATATACTAATGACTTTGGTCATTTTACTAACTAGTTGTGGGGCTTATTTTAATCAACCTACAGGAGTGCAAAAAGCCGTTATTGGCGAAAATACCCCAGCAACTTCATTATTAAAAAACCTACCTAAACCTCAAGAACCTGTGGTTGTTGGGATCTACAAGTTTAGAGATCAAACTGGACAATATAAAGAAGCAGAAACGGGAAGTACTTTTAGCACTGCAGTAACCCAAGGTGCGACTTCAATTTTAATCAAGGCGCTAGAGGATTCCAAATGGTTTGTTCCAATTGAAAGAGAGAATATTGGAAATTTATTGCAAGAACGTAATCTTATACGTTCCACACGTCAGGAATATTCCAAAAGTTCTAATCCAAATGAAGTTCAAATCACCCCTTTATTATATGCTGGCGTATTATTAGAAGGTGGAATAATTTCATATGATTCAAATATTTTAACAGGCGGTTTTGGTGCACGTTATTTTGGTGCAGGAGGGTCGGTTAAGTACAGACAAGATCGAGTAAGTATTTATTTGAGGATGATTTCTACCGCTAATGGTAAAATTTTAAAGTCTGTGTACGTTTCTAAGACTATTCTTTCTCAAGCCATTGATCAAAGCTTGTTTCGCTATGTGAATTTCAAGAGATTGTTGGAGGTTGAAACAGGTTTTACTACAAATGAGCCTGTTCATATGGCCGTTACGGAGGCCATTGAAAAAGGTGTTCAATCCTTGGTTTTGGAAGGTTTAAAAGCTGGAATTTGGAAATCTTCCGCACCAAAAAAGGAAGTGGATGATTACATAGCAAAGTATTCTGATGAAAAAGAAGAGGCTGAGGTGGCTTTACTTCATGGAAGAGATAGAGTAGAAAAAAGAGGGCGTTTCGGTATAGAAGCAACGGGAGGTGTAACGTATATGGATGGTGATTATACAAATCCAATTGCTAAGCCAATGGGAAGAGGCGCGTTTAAATTTTATTTCACGCCCAACTTTTGTTTTAGCGCTTCCACCAATGTATTTAAGCTAGGTAACAAAAACAAACTAGATGTTGGTTATGCGACTTTAGATGCTAATTTAGAATTTTTGCTATTGCCATATGATGCTTTAAGTCCTTATGTTTTCATTGGAACAGGCTCCGGATTTAACAAAAAATATGAAAATTTTCATTCAAAAGTTCAATATGGGGCTGGACTAGAATATTTAGTTTCAAACAATTTAGGGATAAAATTGTATGGAGAGTATAATATGACTTTTTCTGACAATATAGATTATATCAGTAATGGGATTCGTGACGATTATTATTGGCGATTTGGCTTAGGCATGACCTATTATTTCCCTAAAAAATTAAAAAATAAAAAAAACTAATGTATTCTAAACATCATTCAAACATTATATACTTATTCTACATGAAAAAATTATATCTATTACTTTTTGTGTGTTTTGGTTTATTTGTAGCTTGTAGCGAAGAACAAATAGATGAAGTAGGCAAGGGAATTGTAAAAGGAAGAGTGGTTGATAAAATTAGTTTCGAGCCGATTGCTAATGCCAAAATATCTTCTAGTCCAGTAACGAGTACTGTGTTTACCGATGCTGAAGGTTATTTCACCATAAATGATGTGCCTACAGGGGAATATTCTTTTCAGGCTCAAAAGGAAGGTTTCTTAGCTAAATTCGAACCAGCAAATGTTACTTTGAATGCTACTAGCCAAATTGTATTTGAATTATCAGTATCTTCTGCTAATAATAAAGCTCCAGAAGTACCTGTTTTGTCTGCTCCAATTGACAATGCAACCAATCAGCCCTTAAATGTAAAGCTAACTTGGACAGCTTCAGATATTGACAAAGATCCTTTGGTGTACACTGTTACATTAAAAAATGGAACTAATAACGATGTGATTACCTTTGCTGACCTAAAAACGGCTAGTCTTGATTTGTCAAATTTGAGTTATAACACTAAATATTTTTGGCAAGTATCAGTTTCAGACGGGATTAATAAGCCTGTAAATAGTATTACTTTTTCCTTCACAACACTTCCATTTCCTGATGGTAGGTATTTATCAGTTAAAAAAGTGAATGCGAACAATGTTATTTTTGCAGCGAATGATCAAGGGAACCAATTGCAACTTACCTCTTCGAATAGCAATTGTTACCGACCTAGGCGCAATGTAAACTCAAACAAAATTGCATACATAAGTTCCGATGGTTCGCAAAACCATATTTATACCATGAATGCTGATGGATCTTCCGTTAGAAAAGTAACCAATGCTATTCCTATTGCAGGTTTTAATATGGAGCATGTTGGATTTAGTTGGGATCATTCAGGGAATCAAATTATTTATCCCAATTTTGACAAGTTGTATCGAATTAATAGTGATGGTACAGGTCTTGTGTCCATTTTTCAAACACCGAATGGTAAATTTATTTCGGAGTGTGTTTGGAGTGCTGATGGCAGTTCTATCGTGTTAAAAGTAAATAATAATGTGGGCTATGATGTAGAGATTTATGTCATTTCTCCTTCGGGGTAGTCTTGTATACTGTAGCTTCTGGTTTAAGTGGTGCTTTTAGTGGGTTGGATATTAATGTAGATAATAGCCGTATCGTTTTTTCTAGAGATGTAAGCGGTTTTCAAAATATTGAATACAGAAGCTTAGATGCAAGGTTGTTTATTTTTAACACGCTTTCGAAAACCACACAAGAAATTTCATCTAAAAAAGTTGCTGGATTTAATGATTTTGATGTTCGATTTTCGCCAAATCAAGCTGAGGTTATTTTTGTAAATTCATCCAATGATGGAGTTTCCACACGTGAAATTCAAAAAGTTAATCTATCCGATGTGAATTCAAGAGCCACATTATTTTCAGGGCTTCTATGCCTGATTGGAGATAAATATTTTTTCATTTTTAGTTTTGTTTTTAAAACCGATATGATTTTCTAATCTGTCGGTTTTTTTTGTAATGCAACTTCTGGTTTAAACCGAGAATTTAAAAAAACTGGTTATCTTTGCACCACATCAACACAAACTAATTTCATGAGTTCAGATACTTCTAAAAGATATGCACAACGTGGTGTTTCGGCATCCAAAGAAGATGTGCATAATGCTATTAAAAACATCGATAAAGGTTTATTCCCACAAGCTTTTTGTAAAATTGTCCCTGATTACCTTACCCAAGATAAAGACTATTGCTTGATTATGCATGCCGATGGCGCAGGAACCAAATCCTCTCTAGCTTATATGTATTGGAAAGAAACTGGGGATATTTCTGTTTGGAAAGGCATTGCACAAGATGCATTAATCATGAATATTGATGATTTATTGTGCGTTGGTGCTACTGACAATATTTTGCTTTCATCCACTATCGGAAGAAACAAAAATCTAATTCCTGCTGAGGTGATTTCGGCTATTATTAATGGTACTGAAGAATTAATTCAGGAACTGGCTACTTTTGGGGTGACTATTCATTCTACAGGTGGTGAGACAGCTGATGTTGGAGATATTGTTCGCACCATCATTGTAGATTCTACGGTTACCGCACGTATGAAACGTTCCAAAGTGATTGACAATGCCAATATAAAAGCAGGCGATGTCATTGTAGGTTTGGAATCTTTTGGACAAGCTAGCTACGAAAAAGGATACAACGGAGGAATGGGAAGTAACGGATTAACTTCTGCCCGCCATGACGTTTTCGAGAAATACTTAGCGGCCAAATATCCCGAGAGTTTCGATGCCGCAGTGCCTTCAGAATTGATTTATTCTGGACAAGTAAAACTAACTGATGCTGTAGAAAATTCACCTATAGATGCAGGTAAATTGGTCTTATCGCCAACTAGAACTTATGCGCCGATTATAAAAGCTATTTTAGATAAATATTCTGCTAACGAAGTACACGGAATGGTACACTGTAGCGGAGGAGCACAAACTAAAATCTTGCATTTTGTCAATAATTTGCACATCATAAAAGACAATTTGTTCCCAGTACCGCCTTTGTTTCAACTGATTCAAGAACAGTCCAAAACCGATTGGAAAGAAATGTATCAAGTGTTCAATTGCGGACACCGAATGGAGTTATACGTGCCAGAAGCTATTGCACAAGATATTATTGCGATTTCAAAATCGTTTAATGTCGATGCGAAAATTGTAGGTAGAGTAGAAGCCTCAGATGCCAAGAAACTAACCATTAACAGCGAATACGGTACTTTCGAATACTAAATTGTTTAAAAGTTTAAAATGGTTTAAGCAACTGACGATTACATCTTTTAAACAACCTTAAACCTTAAACCTTAAACTTTAAACCATTTTAAATAATCTTCAACCCTAACCCCTTTTCCCTATGTACGAACTACTTTTTTGGCGTTATCAAGAAGGCATTTACCTCAATCATCATTTGGTTTACGAAGCCTTGGTCGAGCAAGAAATCGTTGAGGGTTTAGAAGATTTACCTGTCGAGGTTATTCTCAATCGGTTGAATAGTGTTTTTGCTACTTGGGAAAAAGTAGACGACAGCAGTTGGAAAAACACCAAAGGCAAAGGCGCTTTTCAAGTCAAAACCACACCACAAAGCATCCAAATTGACTGCTATGGCACCGATGGAAAAACGATGAATTTATTGGCCGACACGCTCGAAGAGTTCAAATGTCCAGTTTATGACCCTCAAGTTCCTGTTCGCTACGACGAGTTCAATGAATAATTTATAGGAGCTATTTCCAGCGCTCCGTTACAAGTCCTCACAAAAAAAATGATTTTTCTACATTCTAAAAGGAGCTTCTGTTAGTCGCTCTTTTAGAACAAGAAAAATCAATTTTTTTTGCTCCGGGCTTTCCACTACGGTCTGGGCTAAGTAGGTCGCTACATAGTTTTGATTATTTTTGATGGTTTTTAAGGTTGATACAACGCTTAAAGTTTTATCTTTAAACCTGATTCGATTAATATCCCTTAAACAAAATAATGATTGTTGATTGATTACACTAAACTCAATTGCATCTCGATTTAGCGGGATGACATAATGAATACTATTTATAGGCTTTAGCCGAAATTAGTGTAGATTTTGGCTAAAGCCCAATAAGAAATTCATTTTTAAGAATGGGCTAAAGCCCATTCCTATTGATTTTTCGCAAAAAAATAATCAACTAAGGATGTAAGACTTATTTAAATACTATGAACTTTAATTTATTTTCCAACGCTATTTTAGAAAATGACCGTGTGCAGTTACGCTCGCTAGAAATGGATGATGTTACTCATTTATTGCCCATTTCTCTAAACGAACCCGAAACTTGGGAATTCTCATTAGTAAAAGCCGATGGTCAAGCCAATCTCGAAAACTATATTCAATTAGCGTTGAAGGCGAAGGAAACGCAGAAAGAATTTCCTTATATCGTTTTTGATAAACAATTGGGGAAATATGCTGGAAGTACTCGTTTTTATGACATCAATTTTGATTTCAAAACGCTGCAATTGGGCTACACTTGGTATGGTAAAGATTTTAGAGGAACCGGACTCAACAAGCATTGCAAATATTTGTTGCTTCGTTTTGCTTTCGAGACTTTAGGAATGGAACGCGTAGAATTTAGAGCCGATGCCAATAACCAACGCAGTATTGCGGCGATGAAGCGCATTGGTTGTACGGTGGAAGGTATTTTGAGAAGTCATATGCCTACACATACTTCCGAAACACGAAGAGATAGTATTATTTTGAGTATTTTGAAGGATGAGTGGTTTGATAATGTGAAAATGAATTTGGAGCAACAATTGTAATCTCTTTCCAAAAAGGTACAATGTTTCTCTTTAGCCCCGATTGCAGTGAAAATCCTTATGGCCCGGGGTTCGGGACATAAGATTGTAACGGAAAGCGGGACGATGTAGCCAGATAAAGCCTTTTGTATCTGCTCCTGATAAAAAAAACAATCTAGATATCAGTTACTTGTGCCATTTTACAGAATAAATTTAATGTCGATTTATTCAAAAACTTTATCTTTTCTTTTTTCTGCGCCTCTGCGTCTTTGCGAGGTCAATTTCACGCAAAGGCGCAGAGGCGCAAAGTTTATAGTAAACGCTTTGATTTTTAGTGCGAGTCACGAACAGTCATTAAAATAATGTTTCGATATTATTTTTTGGAATTGGGTGGTTATCCCAAAAAATGGAAATACCTTTGCGCTTTAGTTATACAATTTAACACACTTTCATATGAAAATAAATTTAAAAAGCGGGATTGAGCAGCTTTTGTTCGGGATGAAACAAAATGATGTGACCGCCATTTATGGTAAGCCAGACCGCAATTACAAAGACGAAGATGATAACGTGATTTTGGTGTACAACAAATTGAAAATGCGTTTGACTTTTTATCAAGAAGAAGAGTTGAGATTGGGCTATATCGTGGCTTCGAGTCCAAAATTGGAATTGTTTGGTAATTTGATTATTGATAAACCCATTGCATCGGTTAAAAAAGACTTGGCTGCAAAAGGAATAACCAAATTTACACAAGAAGAATTTGATACGTTTGAAAATTACTTCAACGAAGAGAATTGGTTTATTCTTCAAACCGAATTTGAAGAAGTAGTAAAGTTTGAGATTGGTGCGATTATCAATCAAAAAGACGAATTTGACTGGAAATTTGGAAAGAAATAAGCCTTTCTAAGGCATAAAAAAAACCGATAACATTTGACTTGTTATCGGTTTTTTTTGTTTTGTCCCAAAAAGAATTTTACATCAAAAACAATTTCTATAAAGTCCAATCGTGTTTTGTCATATCGAGCGCAGTCGAGATGTAACGAGTGTTCTCGACTGCGCTCGAACTGACAAAATGGACTGTTTATAGAAATTATTAGAATTACTTCGTTTCTGGTTTTTTATCCATTATTTCTAATTCGAATACAAGATTAGCATTAGGAGGAATTACTCCACCAGCACCTCTTTCTCCATAGCACAAATTAGATGGCATAACGGCAATCATTTTTTCTCCTAAATTCAAAATACCTAAAGCTTCAATAAATCCAGGAATCATGCCTGTTTTTTTGCCAGCTTCGAAAGGGAAAGGTTGGTAGCCATTTTGAGCCGCACGGTTCGCGTCGAATTTTCCGTAAGCTTTGTTGACGTCCTCGTAGCTGCTGTCAAACAGGTTTCCATCTTCAAAATAACCTGCGTAGTGAAAATAAATCGGAGTTCCATCAGCTGGTTTTACATCGGTTCCTTTTTGGATGATTTGATAGATTAATCCGGAAGGCGTTTTTGTTCCTGATGCTCTAACTGAGGCAATGTAATCAGCTTTAGCTTTTATTACGGGACCGAATTTTGCTTCATAGGCTTTTTTGGCTTCGGCTTCTAAAGCGGCTTTTTTAGCTTTGTTTTCAGCATCAATAGCGGCTTGTTTTTTGGCATCCTCTGCTTTATTGGCATAATAGTCTGTGAAAACTTTGGCTGCATTGAATTTTTTAGCCAAAGCGCCTTTGCGTGTAATGGTAACCTTAGTAATTACATCGTTTTGTTCAATGGCATTTACTACATTCATTCCTTCGGTTACGTGACCAAACACGGTGTGCTTTCCATTTAACCAAGGCGTTTCTTTGTGTGTGATAAAGAATTGGCTTCCATTAGTAGCGGGACCAGAATTCGCCATAGATAAAATACCGCCTTTGTCGTGTTTCAAATCGGTGAATTCGTCTTTGAATTTGTAGCCAGGATCTCCTGAACCATTACCTTCTGGATCACCACCCTGAATCATAAAATCTTTAATTACACGGTGGAATTTTAATCCGTCATAAAATGGCTTTCCTTTTAGTTTTTCTTTGTTTACATAAGGATTAGTTCCTTCTGCTAAACTTACAAAATTAGCTACAGTAACCGGAGTTTTTTGAAACTCAAGCGCCAAAACAATGGTTCCTTTATTGGTTTCGATGGTAGCAAATAATCCTTCTCCAGGTGCAACTTTTGTTGGATTAACAGCGGTTTTCGCTGCTGGTTTTTTAGCAGGAGTGGCTACTTTTTTTACTTGTGCATTGATGCTTACTATTCCGAAGAATAACAAAAAAAGCAATTTTGATTTCATATTTAGATACTATTTGTTTTTTTAAAGGAATATGGTATCGCCATTCTTCATTAGTGTTTGTGATTTTGAATCATGGCGATTTCATTTGTATTGATGGTTTTTTAATTAGTCCTTAGTTTTTAGTCCTTAGTTGTTGTGAATAGTGCTTAGTAATAGCTAATAACTAATCACTATGGACTAATGACTATTCACTAAATACTACATTTTTTCTAATAACTCAATTTCGAAAATAATATTAGCATTTGGTGGAATTGGTCCTACACCTTGCGCACCATAACCTAAATTAGATGGAATGAAAATAGTAGCTTTTTCACCAAATTTTAATTTTTCAATTCCTTCGATAAATCCGGGAATCAAACCGTCTTTTTTACCATATTCAAAAGGTATTGGTAAGTATTGTTTGGCTGCGGCACGAGCGGCATCAAATTTTCCGAAAGTTTTTGAAACACTCTCGATGCTACTATCAAATAAAGTTCCGTTTTCTAAAAATCCTGCATAGTGAATGTACACATTGGCTCCAACAGCAGGTGTTTTACCATTGCTTTTTTGAGTGATAACGTATTCTAAACCTGTATTGGTTTTGGTAGCTTTTGCTTTCAAGGCTTTGAAATCGGCTACTTTTTGGTCTTGTACGGCTTTGAATTTTGCATTATAAGCGTCTAATTCGGCTTGTAATTTTTTCTGATTTTCAGCTTCAACAATATAATAATCGTGGAATGTTTTTACAGCGTTGAATTTTTTGGCTGCTTCTCCATTTCTGATAATGGTCACATTTTTCATGTGATCCCCTTGTTTGATTTGGTTGACTACTTCCATTCCGTTGCCTACAACTTGACCAAAAATAGTGTGTTTTCCGTCTAACCAAGGCGTTTCTAAATGCGTGATAAAAAATTGACTGCTATTGGTTGTTGGTCCATTATTGGCCATAGCCAAAACACCTGCTTTATCAAATCTAAATTCACAAAATTCATCTTTGAATTTGTAACCCGCATCACCAGAACCTGTTCCTAGAGGGTCTCCAGTTTGAATCATAAAATCTTCGATCACGCGGTGAAATTTTAACCCATCATAATACGGACGGTCTTTTAAATTAGGATTGGTAATGAATTCATTGGTTCCTTCAGCTAATGTTACAAAATTAGCTACCGTTACAGGAGCTTTATCATACGCTAGTTGTAAAATGATATCCCCTTTATTGGTTTCAATTTTGGCATATAATCCATCTGGCAAATCGTTTTTTTCTTCATTCTTACAAGAGAAGAATGCTGTTAAGGTCAGTAATCCAAGAATAATTCTTTTTTTCATTTCTAGTGTATTAATTTTATTGTTGTAGTGTGTCTTTTACAATAGTTTTTTGTGGCAAAAGGGCTTTGGTTTTTTGTGCTTCTTGTTTTTTGAATTCAAGTTCAGACATGAAATTATTTAAAGTAACCGTGCAAAGCAAGGGTACATTTGTGCCAATTTTTTTATTATCTCCGTGATAGCCATAACTCATGTGCGAAGGAAACATGAAAACAAACGTTTCTTTTTTATGCATCAATTTGATACCATCTCGAAGCCCCATCATGATGTTTTGCTTGTCTACATAATAGGTTTGCGGTTGGGTTTCTTCCTTAGTGTAAATGATGTTACCTTTTAAATCTTTCACTTCATAGTCGAAGAAAGCAATATCTCCTTTTTTGGGAGTAAGAGTATCTGTGATGTTTTTATTTGAAACATGATACCAATACCCTTTTTTGGAAGCTAAAAATTCGATCGCGGCATTTTTTTTGATGACCGCTTGTATTTGATCTTCTTCAGAAGCAACCAATTTTTTGTTTCGATCGATCGATTTTTTCATAAAACTACCCGAGGCTTGCGAAATGGGTCGTCTTGCTTCTTGTTGTTGTTGTTGTTGGCAGCTATAGATGCTAAGAGCAAGAAGAACTACTATTATATTGTTTTTTGTACGATTCATGGGGTTATACATTAAGTTGATGCACTAATTCTTCAAATTTTGCTACTGTATCACTAAGCGATTCCTCAGATTTTCCTCCTGCGGCATTGATGTGGCCTCCGCCATTAAAATGGTTTCTAGCAAATTCATTGACATCAAAGCTACCTTGAGAACGGAACGAGATTTTGATGATTTTTTCTTCTTGATTTTCAATAAAAATAGCCGAGAATACAATGCCTTTGATGCTTAATCCGTAATTGACAATGCCTTCGGTGTCGCCTTTTACAAAATGAAATTCATTCAATTCGGCTTGGGTAAGGGTAATGTAAGAAGTTTGTTTTTCAGCAATCACTTTCATGTTTTGCAAAGCTCTTCCTAGCAATTGCAATCGGTCGTAAGAACTGTTGTCGAAAAGTTGGGTTGGAATAACGGTATTTTCAACACCCAAATCAATCAATTCGGCTACAATGCGATGCGTGTTTCCTGTAGTTTTTGGAAAGCGAAACGAACCGGAATCGGTTAAAATACCTGTATAGATGCAAGTTGCAATAGTTTTATCAATACTTGATTTTTGACCTAAATAGGTAATGAAGTTGTAAATCATTTCGCAAGTAGAACCAAATTGCGTATCCGAATACATAATAGTGGCATAATCATCGGGTTTTTGATGATGATCAATCATGATAAAAGGAACGGTAAGTTGTTCTAAAACCGTTTCCATCTCACCGGTACGATGAAAAGCATTAAAGTCTAGGGTAAAAACAAGTTCGGCATCCTTTAAAATTGCGGTACAATTGTCCTTGTCCTTTTCGTATATTTTTACGGTTTCAGAACCTGGTAACCACGCCAGAAAATCCGGAAATTCATTGGGTGCAACCACAATAGGTTGATGATTCTGTTTTAGTAAAAAATGATATAAGGCCAAAGTAGAGCCCATGGCATCACCATCTGGTCCGCGATGTGGAATTATGGCAATCTTTTTAGGTGTAGCTAAAAGCGTTTGAACGGCTTGAATGTCTTGTAATTTCATAGATTGCGAAATTACATTTTTTTATCTAATGAAAAAAAAGTGTGTGTTAATTTGGGAATTTAAAAGGATGAAATTGATTTTTAATTTTTTGATATACGTGATATTTTGGTCCTTTTACAATTTGCGATTTATAAATTCCTACCGAACCAGAGCAGAAGTAGGCAACAGTGCAAGCCAAAGCAATGTATAGAGCACTTTCCCAACCAAAAAGCTCTAATCCCATGATCGTACAAGCAATAGGTGTGTGCGTGGCTCCAGAAAATACGGCTACAAAACCTAATCCAGCCAAAAGAGCAATAGGCATCGGAACAACAAGCGACAAAGCACTTCCTAAAGTAGCGCCCACAAAAAACAAAGGCGTAACTTCTCCTCCTTTAAAGCCAGCACCTAAGGTGAAACCAGTGAATAGAATTTTCAATAAAAAAGCATACCAAGGATTTGCAGTACTAAAAGCTTCAACAATCACTGGTACTCCTAATCCAATATAAGGTTGAACGGAAAAATTGAAAATTACCCAAGCCAAAATACAACCGCCTACGAAAGGTCGAAAAGGCGCATAAGCAATTGTTTTGCTAAATAAATTTCCCCAAAGGTGTGTGGAACGCGAAAACAGTAATGCTGCGAGTCCGAACAAGATACTGGCCAGAATTGTCCAAAAAAACAAGGAGATAGTCATTGCTGGTACTTCAGGAATACTGTAATGTGTATGAGTTACCGGCCACAATTCAACCGTGAAATAAGCGGTAAATGCCACGGCAAAGGAAAGGACGCAATTTTTGAAGTTGATTTTGCTAAAGTAAACCACTTCGATTGCAAAAATTGCTCCCGCAAATGGAGTACCAAATACAGAGGCAAAACCCGCACTAATTCCCATTATCAGTAAAGACTTTCGATCAATAGTTGCGGTTCCAAAAAAACGCTTCATACTGTCGGCAATCGCAGCACCCATTTGTACAGCCGTACCTTCTCGTCCCGCAGATCCACCAAATAAATGTGTTAGCAAAGTGGTTATCAAAACCAACGGAGCCATTCTAAAGGCTATAGGCTGTTGTGGCGCATCGTACTCTTCTAAAATTAAATTATTGCCCTTGACTACTGCTTGTCCGTAGTAATGGTATAGTAATCCGATGGCCAATCCGCCCAAAGGCAATAAACCAATGATCCAAAAATTATCCGTTCTAATTTGTGTTACTTTTTCTAAAGCTAGTAAAAATAGGGCAGAGGCTGACCCAGAAAAAAAGCCTACCAATAATACAACAGTAAGCCATTGTAGTAAGGTAAGCGTTTTGTTTTTAATAGTGTGAAAAGTCATAAATAATAGCAATCATTAGTTTTGTTACAAAACTAAACATTCCATAGTATATTGGGAGGTTATTCTGGTGCAATTGCTGTAAATTCAATTTCGACCAAATATTCTGGCGCTACCAATTGATTAATACCATAAAATCCAGTCGTAGGTTTGATGTCTTTAAAATAAGTCGAATGTGCTCTTGCTACTTCTTCAAAAGTGCTTACATCGGTAGTGAAAATGCGTGTTCGAATCACATCTTTCATCCCTACATTCAAATCTTCTAAAACTTTTTCTACTCTTTCGAGTATGTTCAGCGTTTGCGCATACGCATCATTTGCCTTCACTTTTTCTCCATCCACAATCGCTACAGTTCCCGACACCTCTATGATGTTTCCAATGCGAACCGCTCGGCAGTATCCCATTTTGTCTTCCCATGGCGAGCCTGTTAAAATGTTTTTTCTTGTCATAATTTTGGTTGTATTGTTGCCTTATTAAGGGCATTTTGATTAGTTTTTGATTAAAACAAAACTATGAAAACGAAGGGTAATAAAAAACTCATTTTCAAGAGTAAAAGTGATACTTTTATTTTAGTAGTGGTCGTATGAACGAAATTTAAGAATAGTAAAAAAAAGTTTCATAAAAAAATCCTCAACTGCAGGTTGCAATTGAGGATTGTGATTTGGTTTGGTAAAAGAGAAGCACTTAATTCTATAGTAAACCGTATTTTTTTAAGGTCACTATTTGGGCGTTACCACAAGGGTCGGGCTTTACGTTACAATCTTTTTGAGGCAGAAAAAGCCTCAAAAAGGATTTTCACTGCAATCCCTAACACAAAATGCTGAAATTAACAGCATTAAGCTCAGGAAATCTAGTTTTTCTCTTCTTTGTTGAAATACACTAGGTAGTAATACATTTGTTTTTCTTCGTCCCAGCCTTTTTCTACAAATTTTTCGGCACTTTCTGGATTGATAAAATCCATTTTGATTTGGATATGCGTATCGAGATTAATCACGTTTTTGATGGATTTTCTCGCGTCCGAAACGGCTGCATTGGCAATAGGGAAGGAGGTCACATCTTCGATGCTGTATTTCTCCCCTTTGTCTACTTTATAGTTTTTGAATTCAGGAATCAAATCGGGATTATCAATAACCTCGTTCAAGAAATTCGATTCTTCAAATTGGTCATTTTTAGCAAAATAATTCACCGAGCGGTTCATGAACATCACTTCTTCTTTTTTGTCTTCGGCAGGAAAAACAACGTCTTTGGCAAAGTTTTGACAAAATTTCAAGTACTTTTTGGTGATGAAGTTTTCGTCCTCAAAAGCATCTACAGACAAGAAATGCTCCAACCAGTAGCGCGCATCATAACGATTGCTGTCAACGGTCAATATTTTGTAACCTTCTTCTTTTTTGTGGTTAAAGATTAAACAACCTTTGTCGAGTTTGTTCAAGCTCACGCCGTGTTGCAGAATCATCTCCAAATGCGTTTCTTTTTCCTCAAATTGCAAAAAGTCGGATTGGATTTCGCTTTTAAAAACACCAATAGCATCTACTATATTATTGTCTATCGACACATTCGTTAAGTGCGCAACATACACCTCACCATTCTTGATGTGCGGATGATTGGATTGCTCGAACAAGTGTTGTGTAATTTGTTTTGAAACTTCGTGTAAACTGCCTGGATTATCAAAAATTTGAGTGGCAAATTTGAACATGTCGTTGTAATCCAAATCTACTTCGTGTGCAAATTGAAAGTAATTTTCTTCTTTTTCTCTAAAAGGTTTCAAGAAGAATTCTTTAATCAACGGAACAATTTCATCGTTGAGGTTAAAAGGTTGTTCTGATAAGAAGATCGCTTCATTACGACTCTTGTTTCCAACACGATGTATGGAAAGCGTTTCGATGTGGGTGTTGAATAAGTTGATCATTAAGGTAAGCCCCTCCCTTCCTCCCCAAAAGGGAGGAGTCAAGCACTGGACAGTTTATTTGATTAAATACATTTTTGAAATCTCGTTGTAGTTCCCCTATTGTAAAGCCCCTCCTTTGGAGGGGTTGGGGAGGATGGGGCTAGGGGGCTTCTAGTTCCAATTCTCCTCAAACCCGTAGTCTTCGAAGCTATCGTCACCACTAAACATATCTAGGTCGTCTTCGTCAAGATCGTCTTCGAATTCGCCGTAGATGTCGTCGTTCATATCGGCTTCAAAGTTTTTTTCACCGGCTTCTGCAGGCATGATGCCGTGAGAGAATAAGGTTTCTGGATAGGTACCACCCGCCACTGGTTCTTCGATAGCAGCCAATTCTACTAAGAACGTCCACATGTTGATGAAATCATACACATAGATAATTTTAGTATTGGCTTCGTTTAAAATATCTGACAAAGGGTAATCGCTCATGGTGCGTTGTTCGCCGGGTACATCTCCGGTGTCAAACAAAGGGATTTCATCCTCTTGGTTCCAAGTTTGGTCACAGGTATAAAAGGAAGCTACCTCCATACCATCGAAGCCAAATGCGTTAAAAATAGCATTGTGCAAATCTTCTAAAGTATCGTCAGCAAGTATTGCTATGTCTCTAAAAATGTCTTCTTCGGTATCAAGAATAACTCTGAATTTATAAACCATAATGTTTGTTTTTGTTGAAAGGTCAAAGGTAAAATTTAATTTTAGAAAACTGTTTTGCAATCTTATTTTGTTGAAAAAATTTTATTTTCAAAAGTTACGAAAACAAAAAAAGCTGTCCGTAACAGACAGCTTTTACTATGATTAATAGTGAAGTTTTAGTGTTTTTCTTCAGAACATAAACCTACGATTTCATGGAATACATCATGTAATGCAGTCAATGATTTTAGGGTAGCTTCATCTGAACCTTTTGCTTTTACTAGTTTGTCCAAACCTTTAGCACCTTCTTGCAATTTTTTGATAGAAGCTAAGATGGCTGGCGTTTTGAATTCGGCTGGAATTGCTTCTTTTGATAAGGCGTTCGCTTTTTGAATTATTTCTTCAGAACGCGTTTTAATAGGATTCAAATCGCCTTCTTCAGCAGGATGAAAAGTTTGTGACATTACCCCGTGAAAGGTTTTGATAGCAGGCCATTTTTCAAAAGTAGTTTGTGCAGACAAATTGGAAACCACCAAAAAGAAGAATAAAACAGGTAAGAATTTTAAGAATTTCATGGTTATTGTTTAAAAGTTATTGGTTCAAAGATATTAACTTTTTAGTTGTTGAAAAAAAGAACGAATTTAAATAACAACCATTATAAGTTAAAATTGGTAATGTAAGATACTCTCAAGGTAGGATTTTCTTCTTGAATGGTGTTTTTTAAATTCCAAATGTGTTGATGGATATAAGATAATTGAATTTGATGGTGCGTATTGATATTGTAGCCAAAACCACCGATGATACGGTTTTGATTTAAAAAGGTACTTCCTGCATTGCTGCCAATATTCATAAACACTTCATCGCCTACAAAGGTAAAAAGCTTTGTTTTGCCGTCTTTTTTAGTTAAGTTATAATTGACAAGTAGCATATAACGAAGGCGGTTGCGGTAATCATGGTGATCGATTTTGTAATCTGTTTGACCAGAAACAGGGTCTTTTTGCCCCACGGCTACCCCAACAAAACGATTTTCATCTCGTAATCTATTTACAAATTTAAAATCACCTGAAGCAATGGTATAAGTACCCTGAATCCATACATGATCTTCAGGAATATTGATTTTATTCATAGCAGGATCACCATAAGAATAGGTGTTGTAATGCGAGTAACCAAGGCTTCCTACGAAGTTTTTGGTAAACTGATAATCAACAGAAGGACGCACAAACCATTGTTGTTTTTCACTAAACCCATTGGCATAGCGCATAACGGCTTCAAAGGAAACAGAGGTTTTTGTACCAATCATGTTTTTGCCAAAATAATGAAACCAAATGTTATTGTTGTCTGATTGCACTTGAGCAAAAGCAGGGTTTATGGCTAGTATTATAAACAGTAGCAGCCCTGAAATAAGTGATGTTTTTTTCATTTTATTTTAAAATACAAATGCACTTTTTTTATATTTCTAGTTGTCGTTTTAAAAAAAAAAAATCAATACCATTTACAACTAATTACAATTAGTTGGATGAATTTAATGGGTTGTAATTTTTGCTATTTGCAGCCATTTTTTTTAAATAATATCTCTTTTAATCAGATTTCAAATCAATGAATTTTAAAAAAAAAGATTCTGTGAATTATTTAATCAAACTAACGCGTCCTGTATGAATGTCATATAGCATCGGAACCACTTGAATTTCTTTTTGATCGATGAAAGCATTGGCTAGGATTTGATGTGTCGAATGTTTGATATTGGCAATTACACATTCATTAAGATGTTCTTTGTGAGGTCTTGGAACGTTTTTTTCTTCATCCTCTTTTTTGATGGTTTCAATAATAGTTGAAATATGACCATGAGCTGGATGTTTTTCTGTGCTTTCTTCATCTTCTACGAAAGCCTTAATAGCACCACATTCGGTATGACCCAAAACTACCACCAACTTTGTGTTTAAATGTTCAACAGCATATTCTACGCTTCCCATCGCAAAATCAGACATCAAATTTCCGGCATTTCTAATCACGAATAAATCTCCGATTCCTTGGTCAAAAACAATTTCTGGACTTACTCTACTGTCAGCACAAGTGATGATTACGGCAAAAGGATGTTGTGCTTTTTCGTTAGCGATAACAGCAGCTTTGTCTTGGTGTAAATGAACCGATCGATTGTTTAAAAATCGCTCATTTCCTGAGGTAAGTTTGTCAATATTTGAAAGTGTAGGGGTTTGTTGTAGTGCATCGTTGCAGCTGGTTACTACCATAGAAAGTAGTAATAAGCCAATTGAATATATTTTCATTTTTAAAGTGTTAAATTGTACTGTAAATTTAATGATTTCAAGGGTTAGACATTTTTTTAGTCCCTTGTTTTTTTCCTTTTTTCCGATATTTAAAACGGGTCTCAATTGAATAAAATGCAGTGAATTTTGGTCGAAAACGATTAAGAAAACGGCTATTTTTTACGTTTTTACAATTCAGCCTTACTTTTCTACAATTCAGTCAAAACTTTTTAGAGAATCGATAATCTCGTAACATCTTTGTTGTGTTAAAAAAAACTATCAAAATGAAAACTTTTACTACACTAACCAGACGATTTCTTCAACTTTTTCTTGCTTTATTTTTTTTAATGAGCATGACTTCATGGGCTCAAAACACCATTTCAGGAAAAGTTATTGACCCAAAAGGTAAGCCCGTCGTTAGCGCCAATATTTATATCGAAGGCACTTATGATGGCGCCACAAGTGATGAGAAAGGACTTTTCTCATTCGAAACCACAGTCAAAGGAAATGCGACCTTAATCATAAGCTCTTTGATACACGAAACAGCTACCATTTCAATAGATGTTGCGAATTACAAAGACAAAACAATAACCCTCAAAGAGAATGTCAACACCTTAGATGCGGTGGTGATTACAGCTGGAACTTTAGAATCAGGAGACAAAGCTCGTGTTTCGGTGTTGAAACCTTTAGATATTGTAACCACAGCGGGTTCTGCTGGAAATATAATTGCAGCGCTACAAACTTTGCCGGGCACACAAAACGTGGGTGAGGACGGTCGTTTGTTCGTTCGTGGGGGCGAAGCCAATGAAACGCAAACTTTTGTCGATGGTATCCGAGTAGCACAGCCTTATGGCGCTAGCACGAATAATTTGCCTACTCGCGGACGCTTTTCTCCGTTTTTGTTTAGCGGCATCTCTTTTTCTACTGGAGGTTATTCTGCCGAGTATGGCGAGGCTTTATCGAGTGTATTATTATTGAATACCCAAGACGAACCCGACCAAAACAAAACCGAAATCGCCTTAATGACTGTAGGTTTGGGCGTTGGAAATACACAAAAATGGAAAAAAAGCTCGTTGAGCGTCAATGCTGCTTACATCAACTTGGCGCCGTATCAAAAAGTAGTGCCTCAAAATATCGAATGGAACAATCCTTTTCAATCCCTTTCTGGCGAAACGGTATACCGCTACAACTTCAATAACGGTATCCTAAAATTATACGCAGCTTTCGATTCCTCTAAATTCGATTTGAATCAAGAAAGCGTCAATTCGCCTAACAAAGTCAGAGTCAATTTGAACAATAACAACTTTTACTTAAATACTTCCTACAAAGGTGGTTTTGGAAACAATTGGCAAGTGACAACGGGATTGAGTTATGGCTATTCCAAAAACAAATTAGGCTTGGATTTGGATAAACTAAACAATGACGAAAACGCTTCACATCTTAAATTCAAACTCCGTAAAAGTATTTCACAACACGTTAAACTAGCTTTCGGAACAGATTATTTTATTACTCGTTTCAACGAAGATTTCACGCCAAATTCTGGATTTGGTGGTACTAGCGGATACAACTCTTCAATAGCAGCAGCTTTTGCCGAAGGCGATATTTTATTCACAAAAAACTTTGCTGCCAAAGTCGGGGTTCGTGCCTCATACAACGACTTGTTGGACGAAACTGCCGTTGCTCCTCGTGTTTCCTTGGCTTACAAACTGAATAAAACCAGTCAGTTTTCTTTCGCTTATGGCGATTTCACTCAGGCGCCAAGTGTCGATTTTATCAAGTATTCCAAAATGCACCAATTCGAAAGCGAAAAAGCATCGCATTACATCTTAAACTTTCAATACAACAACGACCGTCAAACGTTTAGAGCCGAGGCTTATTACAAAGACTACAGCAATTTGGTAAAATTTAATACAACAACGCCAATGTTTAATTCAGTGTACAACAACAACGGTTCTGGTTACGCCAAAGGACTCGATTTGTTCTGGAGAGATGGTAGCTCGATTAAGAATTTAGAATATTGGATTTCCTATTCTTACATCGATACCGAACGCGATTATCGCAACTTCCCTAAACAAGTCACTCCAAGTTTTGTGGCGGACCATACAGCGTCTTTGGTGACCAAATATTTCATCACCGACTGGAAATCACAAATCGGTTTCACCCATTCGTTTGCCACAGGTCGTCCGTACAACAATCCAAACGAGACCCAATTTATGAATGGAAAAACCAAAGCTTTCAATAATTTGAGTTTCAATTGGGCGTACTTGGTGTCGCAACAAAAAATCCTGTATTTCTCCGTATCCAATATTTTACAAACTCAAAATGTCTTTGGCTACGAGTACGCCAATACTCCAGATGCAGCGGGCGTGTACAACCGCAGAGCCATTATACCAACAGCCGATAGTTTCTTTTTCGTAGGTTTCTTTTGGACCATCAGCGACAACAAAAACGACAATCAGTTAAAGAATTTATAAGTTAATTAGGAGCAGTAAGCATAGGGCATTTCCAGCAGGCATTGTCCCGTGATACGCTATATCTTTGCTGCCGAACCCCGTCAGCAAAGGATGCCGCTCCTCCCGGGGCTAAGAGGCAAGATAAGGTGTTTTTGGAAAGAAAAGTGTTTTTACAATTCATCCAAGGCATTTGCTTTTAAAAACATCCACCACGAATTCACTAATGAATTACGAATAAAAATGTGTTTTAATGATACGAATTATTACTATTGATGGAATTCGCGACATTCAATTTCAGTTTCGATGACAATTAGTGACAAGTCGTGTAATTAGTGGCTAACTTTTTTTAAAAGCGAATGCCTACAATTCATCCTCCAAAAACAACAGTTCAGTTGCAATCAATTTTAGTTTCGATTGGTCCAAACTACTTTTACATCAGCATAATAAAACAACCTTAAAAAAATAAATTATGAAAACATCAGTTCTTATCCTGTTCTTAGCCATAAGTGCAATGGCAACCGCTCAAGTCGCTATCAAAGTAGACATCGTTGGTCTAAAGAACAACAAAGGGCAAGTCCTAATCGGATTGTACAATTCCGAAAATCATTTTCTAAAAAAAGTCTACAAAGGCAATGTCGCTTTAATCAAAAATGCAAAAGCAACGGTCACTTTTGAAAACCTTCCTGCTGGCGAGTATGCGATTAGCGTTTTTCACGATGAAAATAGCAACGGAAAATTAGATACCAATTTTATGGGAATTCCAAAAGAAGCTTATGCCGCTTCAAACGATGCCAAAGGGTTTATGGGGCCTCCAAAATACAAAGACGCTAAATTCCAAGCCACCCAAAACAAGCACATAGTGTTGAAAGTATAATCAGTTTACAATTCATCCTCAAAAAACGACAGTTCAGTCAGAATCAATTTTACAGCAGTTACATCAGTAGTACTTTTACATCATCAAAATAACAACAACCATCTAAAAGAAATTAACAACTAAAAAGATAGAAATTATGATTAAAGTTTTAACCGCCACCGCTTTATTTATTTGCAGTTTATTAGCTGCCCAAGGACAATATGAACAAGGAATGGGGAAAGCGTTCCAATTGTGGGGAGAAGGCAAAAACACCGAAGCTGCCGCTTTATTCGAAAGAATTGCAGCAGTCGAAAAAAACAACTGGTTGCCTAACTATTATGTGGCTTTGGTAAATACTACAACCGCTTTTAGAACCAAAGGCAAAGACGAAGTAACCGCTTTGTTGACAAAAGCACAAAACGCTTTGGATGTAGAACTAATCAAAAACGAAAACAATCCTGAGTTATTAGTAATGCAAGCTATGATTCACACCGCTTGGATTGCTTATGACCCAATGACCAACGGACAAAAGTTGTCTGGAAAAGTAATGGGACTCTACGGTAAAGCACAGGCCATTGCTCCAGAAAACCCAAGAGTGGTATTCTGTAAAGCCGAATTCGAAATTGGTGGAGCCAAGTTCTGGGGAACGGATACTACGCCTATGTGTGCACAAATTGATAAAGCTATCGGACTTTTTGCTACTTTTAAACCAGAAACAGCTTTCTCACCAAAATGGGGATTAGATCGCGCTCAAGAAGCTCAAAAAAATTGTAAAAAATAGCATTAACCCTTTCAGAGTTTTAACCCTTTCAGAGTTTTGAACTCTGAAAGGGTTGAAAAACTCAAAACCTAAATAAAATGGAAAAACAAAAAAACAGCACGCTAGAAGTAATCAAAAAAGGTTTTATCGATTGCTTAAAGATTACACTGGTATTTACGCTTGTTTTTTCGTTGTTGCAAGGGGATTTCAGTCCTCAAAGTCTACTCACCACTTTTTTAGTTAGTGCTCTATATTCTTACGGAATTGGTTTTGGAAACGGACTCATCAATGATATTTTGGACCGCAGATGGAATTGGTTAGAGCAAACCAATTTGAGAGTGTATTTTGGGATTTTTTGCACCATTTTGTATACCGTTCCTGTAGTTTTAGGGATTGACTATTTGACTTTCGTAGTGTTTCAAAAACTAGAAATTTCGGAGTTTTTCAACAACAGAATGGTTTGGGTGCATATGTTTTATATCATTCTTTCTTTGGGAGTTTCGACCTTTATGCACGCACGAAGTTTTATGCTCAACTGGAAACAAGCTTCTAAAAAAGAAGTATTCGAACAAAAGATTATTGCAGGAACAGCTTCGGCTAAATTTGAAACCTTAAAAAATCAAATCGACCCACATTTTCTTTTCAATAGTTTGAATGTGTTAAGCTCGCTGATTGAGGAAAATCCAGATAATGCCCAACGTTTCACTACTTCTTTGTCTAAAATTTACCGCTATGTGTTGGAACAAAAAGATAAAGAATTGGTATCGGTAGCCGAGGAATTGAGTTTTGCAACTACGTATATGAAATTGCTAAAGATGCGCTTTGAGAACAGTTTGTTTTATGAGGTGACTGCCGAAGTTCAAAATCCAGATGCCAAAGTAGTGCCGCTTTCACTGCAATTGTTATTAGAAAACACCGTAAAACACAATGTGGTAAGCGAGCAAAGACCTCTACACATCCGAATATATATTGAAAATGATTATTTGGTGATTCAGAATGATTTTCAAAAGAAAGAAGTATTGCAAGACCGACAAGGCGTTGGATTACAAAACATCATCAATCGATACGCAATCATTACCAAACGAAAAGTACTGATTGAACAAAACGAACAAACTTTTACCGTTAAAATACCCATTTTAACCCAACAAATAACTGTTATGGAGACGACATTAAATTACAGAGAAAACAATGCGTACTACCGCGCAAAAAAGAGAGTAGAGGAATTAAAAGGATTTTATGGCAACCTGATTTCGTATTGTGTAGTGATTCCCATTTTAATTTATGTGAATCTTACTTTTGTCCCACAATTTCATTGGTTTTGGTTCTCCGCTGGAGGCTGGGGATTCGGTTTGATTATGCACGGTTTCAAAGTTTTTGGTTACAGCTCTAGCTGGGAAGAACGAAAAATTCAAGAGATTTTAAGAAAAGAAGACGAACAACAAAAATGGAAATAAAGATGGAACGAATAGATACTAATCAAGAACAAGAAGCTTTGGTTCAAATGGCCAAAGAGAGAGTTAAAAAACTGAAAGATTTTTATTTTCACATGATATTTTTTATGTTAGGCGTAGTAATCTATGTTTTGAAAACGTATTATGGTGCACCTTTGAACTTTTTTCCCATTCGTTACATCAACGGTTTTGTGATGGCGATTTGGACGACCTTTTTTGCTATTCAAGCGGTTCAATTGTTTTTTACCGAAGTTATTTTGGGTAAATCTTGGGAAGAAAAGCAAATTAAAAAAATGATTGAAAAGAACAACGAAAAACAAATTTGGAAATAATTATGGAAACGAATTTTCAAGAAGAAGACAGATATTATCAAGCCAAGAAAAGAGTAGAGGATTTAAAAGGGTTTTATGGAAATTTGACCTCTTACATTGTAGTGAATATATTTTTAGCAGTAATTAATTTGTTGACCTCGCCAGGATATTTATGGTTTTTTTGGCCTTTACTAGGTTGGGGTGTAGGCGTGTTCTTTCACGCGATGAAAGTGTTCAATTGGATGCCTTTTTTTGGCAAAGAATGGGAAGAGCAAAAAATCAAAGAGTTTATGGAAAAAGAAAAACAATCCAGAAACGATTGGAAATAAATTAAAATAAAAAACATCATGGAAAATAATCAAAACAAATACGATTCATTTTTAGACAGAACTCAAGAAGAGCGTTACGATAGCGCTTTTAAAAGAGTGCAAAAAATAAAAGGATTTTATGTGCATCTAATAGTGTATGTTTTAGTCAATATCGGATTAATCGCTATGAGAGCAAGACATTTGGATTCATTAGATACCAATTTTTGGAGTTGGCAAACACTCAATACCGCTTTCTTTTGGGGCATTGGATTGGTAGCACACGGAGCTTCTGTTTTTGGGAAAGATTTGTTTTTAGGCAAAGATTGGGAGAAAAGAAAAATGGAGGAATTTTTAAAGGAAGAAGATGAAAAACAACAACAGTGGAAGTGATTTCAGTTTTAGGCTCTCAGTTTTCAGTACTGAGTTCTCAGTTTTCTGCCTTCTGCCTTCTGCCTTCTGCAATCTGCTTTCTGCAATCTGCCTTCTAATTTCTGCCTTCTAACCTCTAACTTCTAACCTCAAATAATGACTACTATAATAATCGAAGACGAAAAACCAGCAGCGCGTTTGTTGCAACGTAAACTCGAAAAACTACAAATCAATGTAACCGTGTTGTTGCACTCGGTAGAAGAGGCTATCGAATGGTTTTCGAGCCATCCCCATCCCGACCTTATTTTTTTGGACATTCAATTATCGGATGGCTTGTCTTTTGCCATTTTTGAAGCAGTCGAAATTAAGAGTGCTATCATTTTTACCACCGCTTATGACGAATATGCTTTGCGTGCTTTTAAACTCAACAGTATTGATTATTTACTCAAACCCATCGATGAAGATGACTTGGAAATTGCAGTGAATAAATACAAATCTCGAGTGCCAGAAAAGGCACCTGAAAATCCTTCTCTTGCGTTAGATTTTGAAGCTATCAAAAAGATGCTGACCAACCCATTTGAGAAAAATTATAAAAAGCGATTTACACTAAAAATTGGGCAACATTTGAAAGTGATTTCAGTGGATGAAATTGAATGTTTTTACAGCGAAAATAAAGGAACCTATTTGCATACTTTCGATAACAGAGATTATCTTTTGGAGACCACTTTAGAGGTTTTGGAGCAAGAATTAGACCCTGCTGCTTTTTACAGAATCAGCCGAAAATTTATCATTCCACTAAAAGCTATAAAGGAGATTGTGGTGTACAGCAACTCCCGTTTGAAAATTATTTTGCCTACTTATAAAGCAGAAGAGGTGATAGTAAGCCGAGAAAAAGTAGCCGATTTCAAAAATTGGATTGGTTAAGAATTGACTTTATTTTTTAGTTTAGATAAAAACAGTTAAAAATACTGGTTATTAGTTATTTAGATATTTGTTATAGGATTTATCTATGAGGCTTTTATTCGCAAATAAATCGTTTTCTGATAGATATAAGAACAAAAACCATAAGTGTATAAGCAATAAAAAACGGAGCTATATATTCAATAAGATGCAACGGTAACATCACGGCAATAATTAGCAATTGAAACCCTAAACCATAAATAGATAACAAGCTCATAAACCAATTTGGAAACGTTTTTACTTTGTAAGCTTCTTTATCTAGAGCGTGAATTATTTTGTCAAAAAGGCCATAAACGATTGTATAAATTCGGAACAAACGAGTCACCGATTTTTGTGTTTCTCCAGGTAAAGCTTTGGGTGTTTTGTATTCAAAAATTTTACTAGTGCTGTCTCCTCCAACCGATTTATGTCTCAAAATTACGTAGTAATAATTGTACAGAGTTCCTTGTAATTGGATGCCCAAAAAAGCGGCAAACGCATACCAAAATGTCGTTTTTGAAACCCAACAAATGGCCATAATAATCATAAAATTTAAGATGATATCAAAGACACTATCGAGGTATCTACCAACGAATGAAGGTTTGTTTTTTAGTCTCGCTAATTCACCATCTGCAGCATCAATTCCTGATTTTAATACAATGAAAAAGGCAGCCAAAAAGTAATGATTGGTGAGTATGCAAAAAATGGCAATTAACCCAGAAAGGCCAAAAAGTAGGGTTACGTGAATAGCTGTGAATCGGGTTTCTTTTAATTGTTGTGCAAGGAATTTACCAAAAGGGCGACCATAATCGGAGAGGTCGAAGAACTTATCTTGTGCAGCAAGTTTAGACATTAATAGTGAATAAAAAGGGAAGGACAATATAGTCGAGGTGCAAAAGTAGCTCTATTTAAGCGGAATAGTAGCCTAAACAATAGTTTACTTTGTGTTAAAGTAAAAAAAGCGCGTTTCGAGTTTTAGTACTTTTATGGTATTAAAAAACCAAATTTATTGTATTATGGCGGCACCAAATTTAAAAGTAATTCAAGCCCTTAGAGAAACAGCGAAACAAATTGCAAGTAGCGGTCGTTATGAATGGGGTCATATGGGAAGTTGTAATTGTGGGCATTTGGCACAAAATATAACTTCGTTTACCAGAGCAGAAATTCAACAATTTGCCTTGCAAAAACGCGGTGATTGGTCGGAACAAGTTATAGATTATTGCCCAACGAGTGGTTATCCTATGGATTTAATCATTGGCAGAATGATTGAGTTTGGATTTACAGCTTCTGACTTGAGACAACTCGAAAACTTGTCCAATCCTGAGATTTTAGCGAAAGCTGGTGTGACTTCTTTCAATAGAAATGTGATGTCAGATACGGTAAAATATATGAATGCTTGGGCAGATTTGTTAGAGAGCCAATGGATGGAGCAAAACATAAATCACATCGTTTTACCTACTTTTGAAAGAGAAGAGATGGTGTATTAAGCCATCTCTTTTTCTTATTTAGTGAAACGGTGTAGCGTGTAAGTCATGGCTGTCAATAAAAAGAAAGCCGTGATTTGGTGCGCCAATCCTAACCAAAGGGGTACGCTATACAACAAAGTCAAAACGCCTAGTGCAAATTGCACAAAAACAAGTATGACAAGCGCGTTGAGTCCATTTTGTTGCGCAATTGACAAACTGTATTTTTTGCTTTTGAAATACAGCAAAACCATCAAAGCCACCACCAGATAAGCGGTAGTACGATGCACGAATTGCACGCCGCTTTTTCCTTCAATCAAGTTCATAATAAAACTGTTTTTCTCGATAAATACACTATCGTGAATGAATTGCCCATCGCTCATTAATGGCCAATGGTTGTGAATTAATCCAGCGTTGAGTCCTGCAACAAAACCTCCGTAAATGATTTGAATAATCAAAAACACAAAGGCAAATCGAGCAATAGTTCTCAACTGAGGATAAAAGTTGTCTTTGTTAGGATAAATTAAATCCAAAGCCACCCAAAGGGTATAAGCAAAGGTGATGAAAGCAAAAGTAAGGTGTAACGCCAGTCTAAAATGGCTCACATCTGGATTGTCGATTAATCCGCTTTTTACCATAAACCAACCCAAAAAGCCTTGGAATCCTCCCATACACAAAAGAACAATGCATTTTTTGATAGTAGATTTGTCTAATCTTTTTTTGGCTAAAAAATAAAAGAAAGGAATTAAAAACACCATCCCGATGATTCGACCAATAAAACGGTGAAACCATTCCCAGAAGTAAATGAACTTATAGTCCGACAATTGGAAATCATTATGAATATTAATTTTTTGATACTCTGGAAATTTCTTGTATTCATTGAAGGCTTCTTGCCATTTTTCTTCACTCATCGGAGGAAAGGTATCTGTTACCAAATGCCAGTCAGTCATGGATAATCCGGAGTTGGTTAAACGTGTGATGCCACCCACAGTGACCATAATAAACAAAAGAAAGCAACCTGAAAGGAGCCAATAGATTACGGATTTATTTGAATTCATTTTCGTAGTAAATTTGATGCAAAATTAGGGGTTAACTTTTGATTCAAACACAGAACAAAAGTTAATGTTTCAAGTTATACTTAATTTTTTGTCAGTCCCATTTTTGAGGCGCGTTGCAGGATAAAATCGTAAGCTGCTTGGTATTCGTTCGGGATTTCTCCTTCGAGTATGGCTTCTTTTACAGCTTCTTTCAAAACACCAATTTCTCTTGATGGTTTTAAATTGAAGAGCTCCATTATTTCCTCACCACTGATTGGAGGTTGAAAATTCCGAACATGATCACGATTCTCAACTTCTACAATTTTTTTGCGTACAATTTCAAAATTACTGTGGTATTTTTTGAACTTGTTTGGATTTTTAGTGGTGATATCGGCTTCACAAAGTGTCATTAAGTTTTCTACATCTTCTCCTGCATCAAAAACCAAACGACGTACTGCTGAATCGGTAACAGTGTCCTGCGCCAAGACAATTGGTCTAGAACTCATCACTACCATTTTTTGTACAAATTTCATTTTGTGATTCAAGGGCATATGCAATCTTTCGAAGATTTTCTTAACCATTTTACCACCCAAAAACTCGTGACCGTGAAACGTCCATCCTTGTTTTTTGTTGAAGCGTTTCGTTGGAGCTTTTCCGATATCGTGCAATAAAGCAGCCCATCGCAACCAAACATCATCTGTGTTCGGGCAAATGTTATCGACTACTTCAAGTGTGTGATAAAAGTTGTTTTTGTGCGTGTGTCCTTCTATCTCTTCTACTTGATTCAAGGCGGTTAATTCAGGTAGAATCAGTTCTAATAATCCCGTTTTGTAAAGCAATAAAAAACCCAAAGAAGGTTTTTCAGTCAGAAGAATTTTGTTTAACTCTTCAACAATGCGTTCTCCTGAAATTATTTTTATTCTTTCTGCATTTTTGGTAATAGAAGCTAAGGATTCTGGATGTATTTCAAAACCTAATTGCGTCGCAAAACGTATGCCTCTCAACATTCTTAGCGGGTCATCCGAAAAGGTGATGTCTGGGTCAAGCGGAGTTTTTATTGTTTTAGATTCTAAATCAGAAATACCAGCAAAGGGATCTAAGAGTTCTCCGAAGTTAGATGGATTCAAAGACAAAGCCAAGGCGTTTATGGTAAAGTCACGGCGGTTTTGATCATCTTGTAAGGTTCCATTTTCTACGATAGGATTTCTGCTATCGTGGGTATAGGATTCTTTTCTGGCACCTACAAATTCAATATCGGTATCTTCAAAACGGAGCATAGCAGTTCCGTAAGTTTTGAACACTTGTACCTTTGGTTTTTTAGGTAAAAGTTCTGAAACTTTGAGCGCCAATTCGATGCCACTGCCTACAGCCACCACATCGATGTCTTTTTTAGTGCCTCTTTTTAAAAGTAAATCCCTAACGAACCCACCAATTACATAACTATCTATGTTTAGTTCTTGGGAAGCTTTCGATATTACTTCGAATATTGTATTGTTAAGTGCTGATTTATAATTCATATCTTGTTTTTACCACGATTTTTTACCGCAGATTCGCTGATTTTGTATTAAAAATTATGATTTTCAGCTAATTTTTTGACATTACTATTCGTTTGTGTTCTAAAGATGTTTTATTGAAATTTACTAAAAGTGCTAATTTAGTTTTAGACACTTTTAAATAATTTAAACATTGAGAAATATGATTGTTATTAAAAGACTCACAGGATTTTATTTCAAGAATAATACTATCGAAAACTACAAAATCAGCATAGAATTTGTGTTTTAAAATGGTGTTTTTATAATTGACGACATATTCCTTTTCTCTTTCAAATGGAATGTTAGCTATATTAAATTCAAATTCTAAAGCATCTTTGTAAACAATTTCAGAAAATCCTTTTCCTAGATTTTTATGTACTTCAAATAGAATTCCTATTATTTTATAGGTTTCTTTTTCAAATAAATATTGAGCCATAAATTATAAAATCATATTAATTTCTTCTATTTCTAAAATCTGCGAATCTGTGGCAAAAAAATTACTTTCGAATCACTTTAACTTGAGAATCGTTCGTCAATTTAATAATCGTAGAAGGTTTTCCTGCAATTTTTTCGTGATGCAAATTTACAACATAGTCTACGCCTTTTATAATTTCTGGGCTAATTTCTTTGAAAGATAATGGAGTGGGTTGACCAGAAATATTGGCAGAAGTAGAAACTAACGGTTTCTTCATTCGCTCCAATAGCTTAAAGCAAAAAGGCTCTTTTACCAATCGAATTCCTAAGGATTGGTCTTCGGCAATAAGATTTGGAGCTACATTTCTTGGGTTATCTAGTATTAAAGTTGTTGGTTTTTCGGATAAATCTAGAATTTGCCAAGCTACTTCGGGAATTTCCTTGAATACGTTGTACATCATTTTTTCCCCATTCATAAGGCAAATCATACTTTTGCTTTCGGTTCTTTGTTTGAGTTGGTATATTTTGGCCACGGCTTCAGGATTCGTCGCATCGCAACCAATGCCCCAAACCGTATCCGTTGGATAAAGAATGATACCGCCATTTTTTATAACCTCAAAAGCATTGATAATCTCTTGATTCATCTTTATTTTATTTTAAGGATTTTGATTTTGTTCTATAAAATGCAAAACTATCCATTTGATTTTTGATAGCGTATAAAAAAGAGTTTTTTTTGACACCGCTTCATAATTATAATTTGATTTCAGGTTGTTAATAGTAGTAAATGATTTTGAAATCATATGCTGGCTATGTTTTATGAGGTAATCGTGCTGTAAATATTTCTATTTTTTCAACTTTTTTTCTTTTTAAAAAGTTATATTTGCTTGTGTATCAACTTAAAAGAAATAATATGAAACGAAAAGTATTGCATCAATTTGGTTTTTTAGTACTGGTTTTATTATACTCAACTACTTTGGTATTTGGACAAAAACCGTGTGACGGATATTTTGCTGCCCACAAAGGAGCTAAATATGAAATTACTGCCTATGATAAAAAAAATGAGGTAGAGGCAGTTTCTAGTTTTTTGGTAAAAGATGCTTCATCAGGCAAAGTTGTCATTCATCTTGTGACCAATTCCAAAGGAAAGGAAACCTTGAATACCGAGTACGATATCACTTGTGATGGTAAGGTAGCTATCATGGATCAGAAAAAGATTGTAAGCAATCAATTAAAATCTAATATGAAAGACCCCAACATTACAGTAGATGTTTCTGGTAAAGATGTTGAGTCACCGCTAGATTTAAGTGTTGGTCAGACATTACCAGATAGTGAAATTGATATTGCTGTAAAATCCTCAGCAATGAATATGAATATGTATTTTAAAACCTTGGATAGAAAGGTAGTTGGGCAAGAGAAAATAACCGTTCCTGCAGGTACTTTTGACTGTATGATTATTACGGCCACAACAGATACTAAATTGCTTTTTGCCAAAAAAGGTACTACTAAGCAATGGGTTGCTAAAGGAGTAGGTATGGTGAAGCAAGAAACCTATGCTAAGAATGGCAAGATTGAGAAAACGGAGTTGTTGACCTCTTTCTCAAAGTAAAAAATGATTTTTAAATGAAAAAGGAAGCCGTAATGCTTCCTTTTTTTATGAACTGCAACTAAGCATAGAGCAACCTATCTTTACTCTTGCCCAATCGGGTCGTTTAGCGTACCACTTTTCATATTCGGGTTGTTCTTCGTAAGGTTTTTGTAAAAGTTCAAACAATTCTTTTAGTATAGAATAGTCTTCTTTTTCAGCGGCATCAATAGACAATTGCGCCATATAATTGCGAAGGACATATTTTGGGTTAACTTGATTCATAGCGGAACTTCTTTCTGCATCAGAGAATGTTTCTAGTTGAAGTCTGTTGCTATATTTAGTGAACCAATTGTGCCATTTCAGAGCAATACTTTCATTACAATCATTAGCATTATAAAAGGCAAATTCAATTTTTGTTAAAGCAGTTTCTGGAGTATCATTTTTAAGTACTAAACTCAAGTTTCTAAAGAAAATAGTCATATCTGTTTCTATGGCTTGAAGTACGTCAATAAGTTCTTGAATTAAGTCGCGATCTTCTTTATCGTTTATTTGTAATCCCAATTTTGATTGCATCATTTGGAGGTATTTTAAATCATACGCTTTGGTGTAAGCATCCAAAATAGCTTCCAGCGGTTGAGTTTCTTCAATTAAAGGATATAAGGCATTGGCCAATTGATACAAATTCCATAAACCAATTTGGGGTTGATTTTCAAAACGATATCTTTTGTTTTGATTGTCAGTGGTGTTAGGTGTCCAGGTGGGATTATAGTCTTCCAGCCATCCATAAGGACCATAGTCAATGGTAATTCCGTGAATTGACATATTATCTGTATTCATAACTCCGTGAACAAAACCTACTCTTTGCCAGTGAAGAATCATCTCCAATGTGCTTTTAGAAACCGCTTCAAAAAATTGGATGTATTTTTCTTTTCCTGTTACTTTTATCGATGGGAAATAATGCAGTATTGTAAAATCAGCCAATAGTTTAAGATTCGTATGATCTTGTCTAGCGGCAAAAATTTCAAAATTTCCAAAGCGAATAAAACTAGGAGCAACTCGGCATACGATGGCTCCTTTTTCATAAGCGGGGTTCCCATTGTACATAATGTCTCTAAGCACTTCGTCTCCAGTTAAAACCAATGAAAGTGATCGAGTGGTAGGTACTCCAAGATGATGCATAGCTTCTGCGCATAAGTATTCCCGAATGGAGGAGCGTAAAACTGCCAATCCGTCTGCTGTTCTGGAATAGGGGGTTGGTCCAGCACCTTTTAATTGTAAGGTAAAGTTTTTTTCTTTATGGTTGATTTCCATTAAATTTATGGCCCTTCCATCACCTAATTGACCTGCCCAATTCCCAAATTGATGACCTGCATAGCATAAGGCAAACGGTTGAGTGTTTGGGTAAATTTTTGCTCCTGAAAAAAAAGCTACAAAATCCTCATCTTCAATATCATTTTTATTCAAACCTATTTCTTCAGCCATTTGATGCACAACGTGAATTATCGATGGATTTGAAGGGATTTTGGGTGATACATACGAAAAGCAAGCATTGTACACCTGTCTAGGAACATTGTTGGTGTCAGTGTCGGCAGGTAATTCTTTGGTAAATAGTTTGTTGAGATTTAAGACCATTTTTTGAATGCGATAATAGTATTTCTCTAAATTGGATACAATTTTGAAATACTGAATTAGCTAGTAAAATTAAATCAATCTACTGTAATCTCTTTTGTTTTTTGATTTTTATTAACGATTGTAATCATTAGATTCTTTATATTTTATTCATTATGAAATAGTTGTGGTTTTGTTTTTTTAACTATTTTTATGATAAATTTTGTAATTTATATCTCAAAAGATACTATGAGAGGTGTTTTTTTGATACTACTTATGTTTTTATTTAATCTTATACTATGATGCAATTTTTTATGAAAAACAGCAAAAAAAGGCCCTTTACCGATTTTTTCTATTTCAATTCAAAAAGTACCTATGTTGTATTCTTTTTTATTTTGAATTCAATTGCTTTTGGTCAAACAAAAGAAGCTGTCAATAAGGATACTTTAGCCAAAGAGAACAAACAATTGGATGCACTTATGCAACAATTAAATGCAGAGAGTTTAAATGAGAATAAAACAAACTACGAGTTTAATGTGTTGACCAATAAGCAAAATAGTAGTTTTAATTTGCTTAATGAGGAAATTCAGAAAGCAAATACCATACTGAAAGAAGGTATCGATTATAAGGGCTTTACCAAAGAACTTGAATTATTAGTAGAATGGAAAGAAAAATCAGTAAAAGGCATCGTGCAGAATGTAAGTAAGATGCAGACAGCTAGGGATTTAACAACAACTTCTCTATTGTTGAAAGAATTGCTTAAAAGAACTGATTATCAATTAGATAGAATTTCATCAAATAATAAATCTTTGAGTGAAATTCAAAGAAGAATGGATTCCTTAGCTACAGATAAGATTTTTTATCAAATCCCTGCTCAAGAAGCTGCAAAAAAAAATTATTATCAGCGAATGGTATTAATGGCTAAAGATTTAAATATTGCGAATACTAATTTAAAAAATGCTATTGATAGCATCCAAAAGTTAGAGGTTAACGGAAAAATGTTCAAATTTAGTTTGGAGTCAGATTTAGCTGTTGTAAATAACGCTAGAAAGAAACTAAGTGAAAAGGTTAACTCAATTTCGCCAGATATTGTTGATGCAAAAGAGAAAAGTTTGTCATTTGTTGAGAATTTTGTGCATTCCTTTACAAAAGGATATTTATTATTTATATTTTATTTTGCCAATCAAACAGGGATTTTGTCCTTGTTACTTCTCTTTATTATTGGGCTCACACTTTATTTAAGAGTCATTAGAAGCAAATATAAGAGGGCAAACTTATATGAGAATTTAAAATACCCAGGGAACGTTTTGAATTATCCTTTGGCAGCTTCTATATTGATTATGATTTCTATTTTTCAGTTTTTCTTGCCTTCACCACCGTTTGTATTTAGTGCCTTTTTATGGATTATCGCTGGATTAGCACTAACGCTTATTTTATACAAGTCGGTTAGTAAATATTTGTTTTTAATTTGGATAGCATTTTTTGTGCTCAATAATTTGGCTTTTCAAGATAATTTATTGTTGCTCTATACTGTATCAGAGTCTCGATTCGTATTGTTTTTAAGTGTTATAGGACTTGCTTTAGGACTTTATGTGTTTTTGAACAGAAAGAAAAAGGATAAAGAAATACAAGAAAAAAGTTTTGTAATTGCATTATTGGTATTTATGGTTTTTGAATTCAGTGCTATGGTCTTATCATTTGCAAATTGTTATAATTTATCCAAAATTTTAATGACCTATGGTTATTTTACAATTTTAATCGCTTACCAATTAATTTGGTCATTTGGTTTAAGTTTAGATATTTTAAACTTTTCAAAATATTTATCACAATCTGAAGAAGATGCGCTTTTAGCAGAAGAAAAAGAAGGGGAGAGTTTTAAAGTACCAAGTTTTATTTATGTTTTATTTGCTATAGCTTGGTATGTTTTAATAAGTAGAAATTCCTATAGTTTTCAAAGTTTTATAGAGCCTATTTCCGAGGCTTTTTATGAAGAAAAACAATTTGGCGAATTCAAGTTTTCATTTAACGCGATATTCTTATTTTTCTTCATTTTATTCATGTCAGGGTTAAGTGCCAAAATTGTTTCGTTTTTAACCACCGATAATAAAGGAGCAAACAATGGAACACCAAAATCAGGTTTAGGCAGTTGGTTATTGCTGATACGTATTGCTATAATCACCATTGGTGTTTTAATCGCTTTCATATCAGTGGGAATACCTATGGATAAAATAGCATTGATGATTAGTGCATTGAGTGTGGGTATTGGTTTTGGTTTACAAAATGTAATTAACAACTTAGTTAGCGGATTAATCATTGCTTTTGAAAAACCCATCAATTTGGATGATATTGTTGAAGTAGGTGGGCAGACTGGAAAAATGAAATCAATTGGAATTCGAAGTAGTGTTATTACTACTTGGGATGGAGCCGATGTGATAATTCCAAATGGAGATTTGTTGAGTCAACATTTGGTAAATTGGACTATGGGTAGTAATCGCCGAAGATTTGAGATTGATCTTGGTGTAGCTTATGGTTCAGATCTGAATGAAGTAAAAACTATTTTGATAGAGATATTAATGCAACATGAATTGGTATTAAAAAATCCAGCTCCGATGGTTTGGGTGACTAAATTCAATGATAGTTCTATAGATTTTGCTGTAAAATATTGGGTGCCTCATTTTAATTTTGGGAATGATGTTCGCAATGATCTCATTATAGCTATTGATGTAGCTTTTAAATCCAACGGCATAGAAATTCCTTTTCCACAGCAAGATTTGCATATTCGGCCCAATGTTTCTAATAACAATGATGAAAATTTAGATAAAGAATAATTTTTATAAAGTGGAATGATTTTTGTGCTCACACGATTAAAACTATACAATTGAAAACTAATTTTTATATAAAAAAACACACCTATGAAAAAAGCAATAATAACTCTAGCCATTGTGGCCTTTTTTGGAATAACTTCCTGTAAAAAAGAAGCAAAACCAGAGGAATCAATTACTGATACTACAACAGTTGCGGTAGATTCTTCAAAAACAGAAGCTTTGGTAGATCCAGACCCAACCGATACCATTCCAGCTGGTAGTTATGGAATTAATTCTTCTAATTTGAAAACAGCAGATTTAATCCGATTAACTATTAAGGATTTGTACAAAGATGATTTGGCAAAGAATATTGTCTCTGATTTGAGTCAAAAGTTTATTTTCTTCGAATATGATTTAAATGAAGACGGTAAAAAAGAAATTTTAGTAGGTTTAACAGGTTCGTACTTTTGTGGCTCAGGCGGCTGTACGCAGTTATTGTTAGATAATCAAGGCAATGTGATTACCAAATTTACCGTATCGGATTATCCTGTGGTTATTGATAGTAACATGACCAACGGCTGGAATGATCTTTTTATTTTTAGTGGAGGAAAATATCGAATAGTACAGTTCAATGGAAAGAGCTATCCTTCCAATCCTTCTATTCTCCCAGCTTTAAAAATAACACCTGGTGATGGTTTACCAAGAGCATTAGATTTTGAGCATGAACCTTATGCTTGGTTTAAATTTTAGTATAAAAAAAAGAGGCTTTTGAATTGTTCTAAAGCCTCTTTTATTGTAATGAATTTAGAACTGTTTCTTATAAACAGCGTAAAGTACGTTTAATGTTTTTTGATCGATAACAGCGTCTACCTCCGTTTTTATGTAGTGAAGTTTGAAGGCTTTAATGGCAGCATTCAAGTTTTTGGTATCGTATCCTATTATTCTTAAGGCCATTTCTGCATTAAAATCAGTAGGTGCATTTTCTACAACGGCGTCAGGCCAAACGCCAAATCCTTTTTCGGCTAATAATTGCCACGGAAATAAAGCACTTGGATCTACTTTTCGAGTAGGAGCAATGTCCGAATGACCAATAAAATTTTGGGTCGGAATATTATAGTCTTTTTTTAATTTGTTTAATAATGCCAACAAACTATTGATTTGTGCTTGTGAAAAGGGTTCAACTCCATTGTTGTCTAGCTCAATCCCAATGGAAGAAGAGTTGATGTCGCTATTTTTTCCCCAGATCCCATTACCAGCATGCCATGCTCTTAAGTAATCGTTTAACATTTGAATTACTCTTCCATCGTCTGAAATTACATAGTGTGCACTCACGTTGGTACGAGCCAATGTAAATGTTTTAATAGTTTGCTGCAAGGAGTCTTGTGCAGTGTGATGAATAATCACAAAGTTGGGTTTTCTTAGGTTGAAATTTACAGTTCCCACCCATTCTGTAAGCGTGTTTTCTAAAGCCGCTGGATTTGTTTTGGAAATAGAATCCTTTATAGCATTAATTTGCTTGGTAAAAAGGGTATCTAATGTACTGGTAGTTTCTATTTTTTTTAAAGTAATAGCTTCTTTTTCTGCCAGTTTTTGTTGTAAAATTTTCAGTTGCTCTTCATAAGCTTTATTACTCTCTTTATACGGATTGGTTCCGCAAGAATAAAGCATAAATCCAACCGTAAAAAGTACTATAATTTTTTTAAGCATCATTTTTTTGGGTTTGGTTAGTCAATAATTGCTTTATTTTTTCTTTTTCTTTTTGAAACCTTCAGATGAGATTTTTTTGTAGATCTCTTTTTGGTCCGGATTTAGTAATTCTAGAATTTTACGATCGGTATTTTCTGAAATTACTTTTAAATCTTCTCCTTTACTTTCGTTAGAGGTTTCTTTTTTTATGATAACACCTTGGGCGTTTAGACTTTCAATCAGAATATTCTTTACCGCAATTTCTTGCAAGGCATCAAGCGATAATTCTGGTTTGAGGCGCTCCATAACTTTTGAAGCGGTCTCGTCATTAGAAGGTGGTTTTGGTGCACTTTGCTGTGAAGGGAGTTGACTCATTTGGTTCATTTGTCCCATTCTTCCATTGTTGCCATAACCATTATTACCATAGCCATTGTTGTAATATTGTGACCAACTGTTTTGCGTAAAAAACAGACCTAATCCTAAACAAACTAAAAATAATCCCTTTTGCATACTGTGTTTTTTAAAATCAAATATAACAATTATACTGGTTCTCCGTATAAATCAAATTCGGTAGCTTCGGTGATTTTTACCAAAACAAATTCTCCAGTTTTAACATAATGTTTTGATGCATCAATTAAAACTTCGTTGTCAACATCAGGACTGTCAAATTCTGTTCTTCCAATAAAATGAGCACCTTCTTTGCGGTCAATAATACAACGGAACGTTTTGCCTATTTTTTCTTGGTTCAAATCCCAAGATATTTGCGATTGTAATTCCATAATTTCGTTTACACGATCTTGTTTTACATCGTCCTGAACGTCGTCTTCTAGCAAGTAAGCATGCGTGTTTTCTTCGTGTGAATAAGCAAAACAACCCATTCTGTCAAATTTCATTTCTTGAACAAAATCTTTCAAAGTGTCAAAATCCTCTTGAGTTTCACCAGGATAACCTACAATTAATGTAGTACGAATTGTAATTCCAGGTACAGCCGCTCTAAAATCTTTTAACAATTGAGTAGTTTTTGCTTGAGTAGTTCCTCGACGCATTGATTTCAGAATGCTATCCGAAATATGTTGCAAAGGAATATCAATATAGTTACAAATTTTTGGCTCTCGTTTCATGATTTCCAATACATCCATCGGGAATCCAGTAGGGAAAGCATAATGCAAACGTATCCATTCAATGCCTTCTACCTTTACCAAAGCTTCTAATAAATCACCAAGTGCACGTTTTTTATACAAATCAAGTCCGTAATACGTCAAGTCTTGCGCAATCAAAATTAATTCTTTTACACCATCTTTGGCTAAACCTTCGGCTTCTTTAACTAATTTTTCAATAGTTTGCGAAACGTTTTTACCTCGCATTAACGGAATGGCACAAAAACTACAAGGTCTGTCACATCCTTCCGAAATTTTTAAATAGGCATAATTTTTTGGTGTTGTAGTCAAACGCTCACCCAATAACTCGTGTTTGTAATCGGCTCCAAGTGCTTTCAATAATCCAGGCAATTCAGTAGTGCCAAAAAACTGATCCACATTTGGGATTTCTTTTTCTAAGTCAGGGCGATATCTTTCAGACAAACAACCGGTTACAAAAACTTTGTCTACCAGTCCTCTTTCTTTTTTATCAGCATATTCCAAAATCATGTTTACCGACTCAGCTTTGGCATTGTCAATAAATCCGCACGTATTGATTACAATAATATTACCCTCATCGGCCGCTTTCGCCTCATGCGTTACCTCTTTTCCACTGGCGCGAAGCTGTCCCATAAGGACCTCACTATCATATACGTTTTTAGAACAACCTAAAGTAATGACATTAATTTTGTTCTTTTTTGATGACTTTGTTCTCATAATTTTACTCTTTCTTCTTCGAAACGGCAAAATTACATTTTTTTCTACTTCAATTGCTATGATCTTCAAAAAAGCCTGCTTTTGGACCAATTATTTATAGCTTTAGTTTTTATTTAATAGTAAAAAACGTCGCACAAAATCTTTAGGTTGGTTTTTGAAGCAGCATCAATAGGCTTCTTTATTCTCAAAGTCCCGTTATCCGCTATATCTTTGCTTTGAAAAAAAAAGCAAAGGATGCTGCTCCTACCGGGGCTAAAGACCGGCATGGTTGCTTCTTTACCAGCAAAAAAAAAGCGAAGCCTACCATTTTAGACTTCGCTTTTTATTATCATACAGTTTGTTTTATAATTCAAACAATAAAGTTAAGGATACATTATTATTGATCACATCAATACTTGCCGCATCAGTCAAGCCAGTATTGAAGAGTCCTTGTTGGTAGTTTCTTTTGGCATAAGAGTAAGAAATGTCTACTCGTGTGGAGCCAAAATTATAACCCAATCCGCCGGAATAACTAGATAAATCACCTATGGTTGTATTGTTCTTATATGGACTTTCTTCCATACGGTATCCAGCTCTCAGGCTCAAAGCCTTAATTTTATACTCGGCACCTATTCTTAGTTCGGCCGCATTGCTCAAATCAGCCTGCATGGATCTATTTAAATCGCTGAAATAGCTGTTGTTTGAAGGTTTGAATTTGGTGTTGCTATAATCTTTAAGGCTGTAATCTACACTAATCAATCCTTTTCTTCCAAATACATACGCCGCACTTCCTGTAAATTTACTTGGTGTTTGTATGCGATACGGTTCGTAAAAATTAGTCACCCTTGGATCTACAAGAGTTGGTGCTAATTCACCCGAAAGACTGCTTCGAACCGAGCTAAGGCTTTGTGAATATTCGTCACTCAAGTTCATCCATGTGGGAGATTCATACGCCAAGCCCAATCGTAATCCATCAGTAACTTTCGCAATGGCGCCCAGTTGAAACGAAAATCCTGTTCCCGAAGTCAGTAAGTCATTCGAAAAGCGCATTCTTTTAATACGTTCTACATTGGTCAATGTATTGTTGTTGTCCTCATAAAAGCGTTGTGATTGCGTATAATTTGAAAAATGTGAATTCAAATTAACGCCAATATAAATACGATCTTTATACGAGGAAGCAAAGTTAAAAGACAGTTTTCCATTGTATCCTGTACTATAAACGCTATTTTCTTGGAAATAATTTCCGCCTTCGCGTACGTTCGAAGTATAACTAGTATTGTTGAGATCCTCACTTACGGGATTGATGATGTATCCTTGATAGCCTAAAAAAGCTTGCTGCTCAGCATTGTTTAATTGCGAATAGTATCCGTTCTTTATAACGTTTAGCGGAATTCCATTGGCGTAGTTTAAGAAATAGTTTGCAATCGAATTCCTTTGATTGGTGCCTGCAGAAAACTGTTCGTTGTCAAAATTATTGGTGTTTTCATAATTAACAGCAAAAGCAATTTTTGTCCAATTGGCATTTTTTGCTTGATTTTTAAAAATGAAAACGCCACCTGCCTGATTTATATCAAATGTGTTTTCAGATGCGCTTGTTGCGGTTCCAAAATAATTAGAATTGTTCTCAGTGCTATAATTCGTAAGGGTGATTCCAATTTGGTTGTTAGCAAATACCGCGCTACCCGCAGGATTCGAATTAATAGCTGATAGATCTCCGCCAAGCGCTCCAAAAGCTCCTCCCATCGCTCTATAACGAGCGGTTCCATTCAAATTATCTACCGAGTAACGTAAAGCGTCTTTAATTTCTTGCGCATGTACTGATGAAACCATGAGTGCTAAGGCAATTACAATAAAATTATTCTTCATTTTCTAGTTTAGTTTTTCTATCAAAAATTCAACATTTAACTCGTGTATTTTTAACCTCGGCCACCACGACCACCTCCGCCAGAGCTTCTCATACCGCCGCCGTTGCCACCACCAGATGATCTCATGCTTCCGCTTGAAGAACTTGGAGAATAGGAGCGGGTAGGAGTGTAGTTACTGCCTCTGTT
Organism: Flavobacterium sp. LM5; assembly: GCF_002017945.1. Lineage (NCBI taxonomy): Bacteria > Pseudomonadati > Bacteroidota > Flavobacteriia > Flavobacteriales > Flavobacteriaceae > Flavobacterium > Flavobacterium sp. LM5. The sequence goes on from NZ_MUFX01000001.1 coordinate 1,600,870, forward strand.
TCCTGAAGTATTATTTGAACTGTTGTTGTTGTAAGTTCGGCTTTCGCTTCTGGTATTGTTTCTTGTGTAAGTAGAATTGTTTTGTTGATTTACTCTATTGGTAGAATATCCGGGATTAGCAGTGCTACTGCTATTTCTTCTGTTGGAAAAGTTACTAGATGTGTAGGTTGTATTATTATTTCTGTTAAAAGTCGTACTGCCTCTTCTGTTTCTTGCACCATTACTAGTATAATTGCTAGAACTTATTCTGTTACCACTTCTATTTAAAGTATTGTATCCATTAGTGTATCCTGAGCTTCTTCTGCTAGAATTATAGTTGTAATTGGTATAACGATTTTGGTTTGCCCAATGTCCGTTATTCCATCCGTTGTTCCATCCGTTGTTCCATCCCCAGTTTGGACCATACCAGTTGTTCCATCCCCAACCCATATTCCATCCCCAGTTAGGGCTGTACCAGTTGTTCCATCCCCAGCCACCATGCCAGCCGTTCATGCCCCATCCCCAACCAGTGCCATACCAGTTATTCCAACCGTTGTCGTTTATGTATATGGTTGTAGATTGTGGACTGCTTCCCCAACTTGCGTATCCTGTAGAAGGCGCTTGTATGCTGTCATTACTATCGTTGTAACTATTGTAATTTTCTACATTAGTAAAAATATCATCAGAGTTTTCATTGTTTTGTAATGAATTAAAATATTCTTGATATTGAGTTCCAGAATTGTTTTGGGGTGCATTATAAACTACCCTGGGCGAACTTGTGCCATACACACCATCAGATTCGTAATAGGAGCTGTTTTGATAAGACCCACATGAGGTAATTAGTAAGGTTAAAAATCCAATAAGAGTCAATTGGCTTGTATTTCTTCGGGAAAAAAGGGTTGTTTTCATATCTATGGGATTTTTTATTGTTGAACAATACAAAAATAGTTAGTTTTGCGTTACTTATTAGTTAAATAGTATTAAAACAAAATTTGTGCCAAACAATTCAATATGAGCAAGAACCTTACTACAAGAGAAGAAGATTATTCAAAATGGTATAATGAGCTAGTGGTTAAAGCAGATTTAGCCGAGAATTCAGGAGTTAGAGGCTGTATGGTTATTAAGCCTTATGGATATGCAATCTGGGAAAAAATGCAAGCCGAATTAGATCGTAAGTTTAAAGAGACAGGGCATCAGAATGCTTATTTTCCTTTGTTTGTGCCAAAAAGCATGTTTGAGGCAGAAGAGAAAAACGCAGAGGGTTTTGCGAAGGAATGTGCTATAGTTACGCATTATAGATTAAAAAATGACCCTGATAAACCAGGTAAACTAATAGTGGATCCTAATGCTAAATTAGAAGAGGAGCTTATTGTTCGTCCAACTAGTGAGGCAATCATTTGGTCTACCTACAAAGGTTGGGTACAATCGTATCGTGATTTGCCTTTATTGATTAATCAATGGGCTAATGTGGTGCGATGGGAAATGAGAACGCGTTTGTTTTTAAGAACAGCTGAATTTTTATGGCAAGAGGGGCATACAGCACATGCTACAAAACAAGAAGCTATAGAAGAGTCTGAAAAAATGATGAATGTATATGCTGATTTTGTACAAGATTTTATGGCTATTCCGGTGGTAAAAGGATTTAAAACGGAAACCGAAAGATTTGCTGGTGCCGAGGAAACGTATTGCATCGAAGCTTTGATGCAAGACGGAAAAGCATTGCAAGCGGGAACATCACATTTCTTGGGGCAAAATTTCGCCAAAGCTTTTGATGTTAAGTTTGCCAATGCTGAAGGGAAACAAGAATATGTTTGGGGGACTTCTTGGGGAGTTTCAACCCGATTAATGGGGGCTTTAGTTATGACGCACTCTGATGACAAAGGATTGGTGTTGCCTCCTAATTTGGCGCCAATACAAGTCGTGATTGTGCCTATTTATAAGTCAGAAGAGCAATTGCAAGCTATTTCGGCTACTGTTGCTACTATTTCAGCTGCGTTACGCAAACTTAATATTAGTGTTAAGTATGATGACAGAACCACGCAGAAACCTGGATTTAAATTCGCTGAATGGGAATTAAAAGGAGTTCCTGTTCGAATTGCGGTTGGACCAAAAGATCTTGAAAACGGAACTTTTGAGGTAGCAAGGCGAGATAATTTGACTAAAGAAGTGGTTTCTGGCGATGGAATTGAAAATTACATTCAGAATCTTTTAGCGCAAATTCAAATCGATTTATTTGATAAAGCTTTAGCCTATAGAGAATCTCATATTACGGAAGTAAATAGTTTTGAGGAGTTTAAGTCTGTTTTGGATCAAAAAGGTGGATTTGTAGCGGCACATTGGGACGGTACTGCTGAAACAGAAGAGAAGATTAAGGAATTGACCAAAGCGACTATTAGATGTATTCCTTTGGATAGAGTCGAAGAGTCCGGAAGCTGTGTGTTTACTGGGAATTCTTCTGTTGGAAGAGTGTTTTTTGCGAAAGCATATTAAAAAAAATATTTTTTTTAGCCTCTACTATTGTACGTTTAAAAAATAGTTGTATTTTTGCATCCGCATTAGAGAAGCAGGCCCGTTCGTCTATCGGTTAGGACGCATGGTTTTCATCCATGTAAGAGCGGTTCGATTCCGCTACGGGCTACAATTTCTTTGCAGATTAAAGTCATCCTGAACTTAAGAAGGATAATGGCCCGTTCGTCTATCGGTTAGGACGCATGGTTTTCATCCATGTAAGAGCGGTTCGATTCCGCTACGGGCTACATATTAAAGGTTAAAAAGTCATCCTGAACTTAAGAAGGATAATGGCCCGTTCGTCTATCGGTTAGGACGCATGGTTTTCATCCATGTAAGAGCGGTTCGATTCCGCTACGGGCTACTAATTCATTTTGAAAGATTGAAAAACAACTTAGGAGAACAAGGTCCGTTCGTCTAGGGGTTAGGACGCCAAGATTTCGTCTTGGTAACAGAGGTTCGATTCCTTTACGGACTACAAAAAAAATAGTAAAAGATAAAAAAGCAATAAAATGGCAAATCATAAATCAGCTCTAAAAAGAATTAGAAGCAACGAAAAAAGAAGAGTATTAAACAGATACCAACATAAAACTACTCGTAATGCTATTAAAGCATTAAGAATAGCTACTGATAAAGTTGATGCTACATCTAAATTATCTGCTGTTATTTCTATGATTGACAAGTTAGCTAAGAAGAATATCATCCATGATAACAAAGCTTCAAACTTAAAATCTAAGTTAACTAAGCACGTTGCTAAATTGTAAAACAATTTATTTGACAATATATTAAAAAACCCTTTTTTAAGGGTTTTTTTTTGTTCTTTTATTTTAGCTTCTCCATTAAATATTCTAACATTTCCACGGTTATTGGTTTGGGGAGAAAATCCACGACAATGGGAAAGTTTTTTGCCCTTGCTAAGTCTTGAGGGTCAATTGTAGATGAAATGATGATTACCTTGGTGGTTTTGTTGAATCTAGAGTATTCCTTGTTTGTGAAAGTTTCTAGAAACTTCCATCCATTCATAACGGGCATGTTTAGGTCTAGAAAAATTAAGTCAATTTGTTTTATGGCTATTTCAGATTTGTCTTCTGATAATTTTTGATAAAGCTCTAGTGCATCTTGACCATTTTTTGCGGTTATTACTTCTTTGCAAAAAGCAATTTTGGTATTTACTTTTTTACAAATCAGTAATGCGATTGGGTCATCATCTATGTATAACAGTGTGTTGAACATAAATTTAAAATAGTAAGGTGAATTCGGTTCCTTTGTTTACTTCGCTTTCTATAGCTATACTTCCTCCGAGTGATTCAATTTGAGATTTTACAAGGTAAAGTCCTAATCCTTTACTATCGGGGTGGTCGTGAAATCTTTGGTATAGTCCAAAAACAAGATCTGAATGTTGTTTTAGATCGATACCGATTCCATTGTCTTTGTATTTTAGTTGTATTTTATTTTTTACTAATGCAGTGGATATGGATATTTTTAATTTTCTGTCTTCTGATTTGTATTTTATTGAATTGGTTAATAAATTCATTATAATACTTTCTAGATACGCTTTGTTGGTGTATATGCTATTGGCTGAATGTAGTTCATATTCAACTTCGGGTTCTATGTTTTTGATTTGAAATTTAAGCTGATTAAAAAGGTGTTCTAGGGTTTTGTTTATTGATACATTTTCCATGTGTATGGATACTTTGTCTTTAATTACAATAATATTTACAAGATCATTTATGGTTTCGTTTAATTGGTAGGTTGATTTTTTGAATCCATAAAGTATTTCTGATAGTTCGTGATTGTAAATAGGAATTTCTTCTAACAAATTAAGCAGACCTATTAAATTGGATAATGGTGCGCGTAAATTATGAGAGGTTATGTATGAAAATTGTTTTAAATCTTTGTTGTTTTGAGTAAGCTCTCGAATAAGTTGTTCTTTTTCTTTTTGTTGTTTGCGTTCTTCGGTAACATCTTTTTGGATAGATATCCAATGTGATAGTTCTTGTTCTGCGTTGTATACTGGTATCATGGAGAAGCGAACCCAGTATTCTTCTTTGTTTTTTTTGCAGGTTAAGGTTTCAATTTGGCATTCTCTTTTTTCCTTAATTGCTGTTTTAAATTTTTCAAACTCATTTAAATCATAAATTTCAGTATTAAATGGATTGAAGGGCTTGTGTAGTACCTTTTTGGAATGGTAGCCAGTCATTAGGCTGAATGAGTTGTTTACGTATATGATATTGGGTAATGTAGTGGAGTTTGGTGCTGATTTTGTGATGACCACAGCGTCTTTAGTTTGTGTGACTACTGTTTCTAATAATTTTAAATTTTGTTCTTCTTCTTTTTGTTTTGTAATGTCCTGAATGGCACCAATCATTCTGAGTGCTCTTCCTTCTTGGTCTTTAATAAGGTAGCCTCTGTCGAGAACATATTTATAGGTTTGGTCTGCGCATCTAAAACGATATTGATCTTGCCAATTTTCTGATTTTTGTTCAAGGAATGAATACAGTTTTATAGACATTTTTATGCTGTCCTCTGGATGAATTTTGTCAAACCACCAAGACGAACTTGTTCCTACTTGATCTTCTGTGTAACCAAAAAGGGTTTCTATTCCTTTGTTCCAGATGATGTTGTCTTCTTGGATTTTCCAATCCCAAATGGCATCACTTGTTGCTTTTGATACAATATTATATCTTTTGTTGGATGCTTTAATCTCATTGTTGATCGATTTTAAACGGTCAAGTATTTTGAGGTTTCTTTTTTCATTTTTAGATAAAATGTATCTGAATAAAAAACTTACAAATAAGATGTAAAAGACATCCTTTGCTAAGTTAAAATAGAGAAGGTTGGTGAAAAAGTATTTAGCAGATAATTTATGCCAAAATATTGCCATAAATAGCGAAAAAAGAATGAAAACGCTGATTATTTTATTCGTTTTATTTTTCATTACCCAAATATAAATAATTTTTTTGTTATAAAATTAAATATTATTTAACAAATGGATTTACTTTATTAAGAATTTACCGAATTGATTGTTATTCAAACTTTTAGTAAACAATGAGTGAAAGGTTTTTTATATGAAAATAAAGTGTACATTTGCACCCACAAAAAATCTCAGATGGAATCTATTAGAAACATTGCAATTATTGCCCACGTCGATCACGGTAAAACCACTTTGGTTGATAAAATTATGTATCACTGTCAATTATTTCGTGACAACGAAAACACAGGTGATTTAATTCTTGATAACAACGACTTAGAGCGTGAAAGAGGAATTACTATTACATCAAAAAACGTTTCGGTACAGTACAAAGGAACAAAAATCAATATTATTGATACTCCTGGTCACGCCGATTTTGGTGGAGAAGTAGAACGTGTTTTGAACATGGCTGATGGTGTTTGTTTGCTTGTAGATGCCTTTGAAGGACCAATGCCACAAACTCGTTTCGTATTGCAAAAAGCAATTGATTTAGGGTTGAAACCATGTGTAGTAATCAATAAAGTTGATAAAGAAAACTGTACTCCTGAAGAAGTTCACGAAAAAGTTTTTGACTTAATGTTCGAATTGGGTGCACAAGAATGGCAATTAGACTTTCCAACCGTTTACGGTTCTGCCAAGAACAACTGGATGTCTGATGATTGGAAAAATCAAACCGAAAACATCGAGCCATTATTGGATATGGTAATCGAAAATGTTCCAGCTCCAAAAGTATCTGAAGGGACGCCACAAATGTTGATTACCTCTCTTGATTTTTCCGCTTTTACAGGTCGTATCGCTATTGGTCGTTTGGAAAGAGGTGTTTTGAAAGAAGGTATGCCAATTTCTTTAGTAAAAAGAGATGGTTCTATCTCTAAATCTAAAATTAAAGAATTACATACTTTTGAAGGTCTTGGACGTAAAAAAGTAGAACAAGTAATTGCTGGAGATATTTGTGCCATTGTTGGAGTTGAAGGTTTTGAAATTGGTGATACTATTTCTGATTTTGAAAATCCTGAAGGATTGGCGTCTATTGCCATCGATGAACCAACCATGAGTATGTTGTTTACCATTAACGACTCTCCATTCTTTGGAAAAGAAGGTAAATTTGTAACTTCTCGTCATATTAGAGAGCGTTTAACCAAAGAATTAGAGAAAAACTTAGCTATGAAATTGGGTGAAACTGATTCAGCGGATAAGTTTATGGTTTTTGGTCGTGGTGTATTGCACTTGTCTGTTCTTATCGAAACCATGAGAAGAGAAGGATACGAGTTACAAATTGGTCAACCACAAGTAATCATCAAAGAAATTGATGGTAAAAAATGTGAGCCAATTGAAGAGTTAACTATCGACTTACCCGAAAATCTTTCTGGAAGAGCTGTAGAGTTTGTTACTTTGCGTAAAGGTGAAATGCTCTCTATGGAAACTAAAGGAGAGCGTATGATTATTAAATTTAATATTCCATCTCGTGGAATTATCGGATTGCGTAATCAATTGCTTACTGCTACTGCAGGTGAGGCTATTATGTCACACCGTTTTATCGGTTATGAGCCTTACAAAGGTGAAATTGCTGGACGTAACAAAGGTTCATTGATCTCTATGGAGAAAGGGAAAGCTATTCCTTATTCTATCGATAAATTGCAAGATCGTGGTAAGTTTTTCGTGGAGCCAAATGCTGAAATCTACGAAGGACAAGTTATTGGAGAAAACTCTCGTGGAGATGATATGTGTGTAAACGTAACGAAAGAGAAAAAACAATCTAACGTACGTTCTTCTGGAAATGATGAAAAAGCTAGAATTATTCCTCCAATTATCTTTTCATTGGAAGAAGCTTTAGAATACATTCAAAAAGATGAATATGTAGAGTGTACACCAAAATCTATTCGTTTGAGAAAAATCTATTTAACTGAAACAGATAGAAAAAGATTTAAAGTTTAAATTTTTCTAAATATCAAAATAGTAAATCCCAAATTCCAAAGTAATGGAGTTTGGGATTTTTTTATGGTGTTTCCCGCCAGAAAAAGGCGGGCCGGGCTATCCGCTATATCTTTTTGGGGCTAGAAAAAAGCCCCAAAAAGGATGCCGCTGCTATCCCTAACACAATATTACTACCATTAGAAATTATAATTTATCATTCATTTTGATCGTAATTTTTGAATCAGTGACAAGCGAAAACTTCGCATCCTCATATTTTGGAGGTCCCATAAAACCTTTAGCATTGTTTGAACACGCTACGGGTTCTTTGGGCATTCCGATGAAGTTTTTATCTAGTTTTCCATTACCATTTTGATCATGATATACCATCACAGTATAGTCGGATTTGGGTAAATCGCTAAAAATAACAGTTGCTGTATTTGCTTTTATGCTTGTTGAGGTTGTTTTATAAGCGGATTTCAAAAACTTTCCTTTCGAGTTGTAGACTTCAGCCATAAGCTTTCCAGAGTTGTTTTGAATGCCAGTGATAGTCACCGTTAAAGCGTTATTTTGAGCAAAACCTATTGCGCTAATTAGTAAAAGTAAAGAGGGTAGTTTCAATTTTATTTTTTTTAATTTTTTAATAAAAACAATAAAGGAAGATCCAATCGTTTGGCCCAGGCTGTCTCGGAATGGTTTTCTCCAGGGAAAAATTTGGTTTCCCAGTTATTCGAAGTAAATCCCTTGTTCATCATCACTTGATCTACTTTTTGTTGCAAGGCTGGATATAAAGCATCCAAGGTTTGATCGCCATAATCAAAGTAGATTTTATGATTTTTAGGATCAGGAAGTTTCTTTTGAAGGTACGCTACAAAGGCATCAGGAATAGGATTATTACTTATTGCGAATGTTCCGGGCCAGTGTGTAGACAAACATGCGGCACCTCCAAAAACTTTTGGATATTCACAAATAGCATACATCGAAATCAAGCCACCCATACTAGATCCTGCTACAAAAGTGTTTTGTTGATCCTTTTTGGTAGAGAAAGTCTTGTCGATAAAGGGTTTTAGCTCGGTAACCAAAAATTTCAAATACAAATCAGAGTAGGGTTTAAAGATGTCTTTGGTTCTACCTGCTTTTTGTAATTGAGCTGTTACTGTGTCTTTTTGTATTGGAGTCAAGCTCTCAAAAGGTTTTTGAGGAAAATATTCAGGGTGGCGTTTTGGGCCGTTGTTGTAAATGCCTACCACAATAAATTTTTTAGTTTTTCCTGCGGCTATCAATTTTCCTGCTACTTCGTCTACTTCCCACGCTTGTTGGTTCCAAGTACTTTCAGTGTCATACAAGGCTTGGCCGTCATGCATATACAAGACGGCATATTTTTCTTTATTGGAATAACCTTCTGGGAGCCAGACATCGATTGTTCGAGCATCAATTAATTTTGATTTGAAATTTTCAAAGCGCTGTATTTTGCCTGAGGTGACCTTTACTTGTGCTTTTGTGAATGTAATCAAAAACAGCGTTAGGAGAAGGATACAATACTTTTTCATCGAACTGTTATTTAATTTCTAGAATTAAGGCTGATTTTGGGGCGATTTCTAGTGTTCCATTTACATTTATTTCTTTTCCTGTTAAAGCTTCTTTCGCATTGAAGCTGGCAGGAATCATGTCATGATACGTTTTCATATCTAAGGCGACTTTTTTATCGTTTTTATTCAAAATTACCATGATTTTTTGCGTATTGGTAGATCTGAAATAAACGTATGCTTCATTTTTCTCAGGCACATAATGGGTGAATTTTCCATCGTGAATAGCTGTAGCTGTTTTTCTCCATTGAAAGAGATTTTTGAAGAATTTTTGGGCTTCTAATTCATCGGCAGTCATTCCTTTGCCTGTAAGTGCATTTTTGGTATCACCTTCCCATCCTCCATAGAAATCGGCTCTGCGTTGCCCGTCATTACCCATTTTTTCATGTGTAAATAATAATTCGGTTCCGTAATAGATTTGCGGAATACCTCGCATGGTGGCATACAACGTCATGGCTAATTTCCAATTGTCTAAATTTTTATTCAATCTAGAGTAAATACGATCCATATCGTGATTATCTGGAAAAATCAATAGATTATTGGGGTTAGGAAAAATATGGTCTTCTCCCATACCTTTGTATACTTCTTTCCAAGTCGATTCCCATTCATTTTTGGTATTCAACGCTTTTACCAAATTATCCGTTAAGGCAAAGTCCATTAACGAGGGTAGATAGCATTGGTAACCGTCTACATTTTTTTTGTCTTTTTGCCAATAGGCTGCAATTTCTTTTACATTGGTCATTTCCTCGCCAACAACATTAAAGTTGGGATATTCCTCTAAAATAGTTTTGGTCCAATACGTCAAAAAGTCTTTATCGGCATACGAAAAAGTATCTTCTCTAAATCCTGAAAGCCCTGCATATTCGATCCACCAAATGGTGTTTTGGGTCAAATAACTGGCCATGAATGGGTTTCTTTGGTTTAAATCTGGCATAGTGGTATCAAACCAGCCATCGGTGTACCCTTTTTTATCTTCAGCGGTTGCGTAAGGATCCAAAAGTGTCGATTTAAGGTGATTGGTTCTTGTCTTGGTATCTGGAACATTTACCCAATCCTTCATCGGCATGTCTTTGATAAAGTAATATTCTAAACCACAGTGATTCAATACTACATCCCAAATCAAGCCAATGTTTCTTTTTTTAGCTTCGGTCACTAGTTTTTTGAAATCTTCATTGGTTCCAAAACGAGGATCTATTTTGTAAAAATCGGTAGCCGCATAACCATGATAGGAATATTTTGGCATGTTGTTTTCGAGTAGTGGTGTATTCCAGATTTGAGTATAACCAAGGGATTGGATATAGTCTAAGTTGTTGATGATCCCTTGAATATCGCCACCGTGTCGTCCGTTTTCGTCTGTGCGATTGGCTTTTTCAAGACTGTCAGGCATGTTGTCGTTTTTGGGATTGCCATTGGCAAAACGATCGGGCATGATTAACAGTATGGCATCTTTGTTAGAAAAACTGGCTCTAGTTGCACTGTTTTTTTCTCTTGCCAATAGCGGAAAGTCTTTGGAAATAATCGTTTTTCCTTTTTTGTTGAAGTTAATTTTGGCTGTTCCTGCAACGGTTTCCGGGCTGATATTGACTGTAACAAAAAGATAATTGGGATTTTCAACTTTTTCAGTTTTTACTATACTTAACCCCTTGTATTTTGTGTTGGGTTCTAAATCTTGAATATTGTTGCCGTAAACCAAAAGGGTAATTTGGTTTAATTTCATACCTACCCACCAATTAGCGGGCTCAATGCGATTGATTTGTGCTTGAAGGGTAGTAGTGATAAGAAGTAAGAGTAGGGTTGCTTTTTTCATTTTAAAACAGATTTATTAAAGAATGATTATAAAACACTTCTCTTTTTTATTTTTTTTATGAAAAAGAGAAGTATTTCATTTCTAAATTTACCGATAAAACAAATAAGCAAATTTGTTCTTAACTTTTTTTTTAGATACTAAAGTTACGCAAACGATGGTAGTTGATAATTTTTTGTGCTAAATGATTCTTTATTTACCGTAAATCTAGCGTTTCAGGGCAAAATGACCTTTGATTTCGCGACCATCTTCGAGTGTTGCGATGTACCAATAATCATCAGCGGGTAGAGGTTGGCCGTTAAAGGTTCCGTCCCAGCCATTGCTGTTCGGGAATATTTGCTTGAGCAATTTGCCATAACGATCAAAGATTCTTATCGTCGATTTGGAATTTGCTGTAGTATTGGTTCCTTTTACATTCCAATAGTCGTTGAAACCGTCACCGTTTGGGGTGAAGAATTTAGGAGCTCCCACCACTGCGATTTCTTTGCTCACTATTCCACAGCCATTTTTATCATTGACATAAAGGGTGTGAATGCCAGAAGGAATGTTTTCAAACACATTCGAGGATAAAAAAGGACCAGTGGCATCATTTAAACTGTATTCATAATCACCAGGACCTGAAACATTAATAGTTATTTTATTTATATCGTTCAAATCCACCACTTCTACCGATTCAATTTTGGCAATATCTGAGGCCGTTACTTTGATATATCTAGTGCTACTACAGCCTTGGAGATTGATGACTTCAACAGTATACAATCCGGCACTATTAACTGTTAAGGTATAATTTGTTTGCCCTGATAGTATCGCTCCGTCTTTTGTCCAAACATAAGTATAGTTTGTACTCGGACTTCCATCGTTGATGCCTCCATCAAGTTGTACACTGAAGGTTGGCAAATTGGTACATACCAGTTCATCTTCAGATCCATCCGTATTCAAGTTGATATTAGGCAGGGGGTTAACAATAAAAGGTATACTATAAGTTGCTTTACAATTTGGATTGCTTGGGTTTTCAATTGTGACGGTAATATTTTGTGTTGCAGTGAGAAATGGATTGGGTAGCGGACTTGGTAATGCCGCACCATTTTGGTCAACATAAGAAACTACCAAACCTGTTTGGCCTCCAAGTAAAGTGGCTTGAATGGTTGATGTGTCAAATGCAAATTTTCCGTCTTGTGTTATTGGGTCCGCCTCATCATCGCAGGTAGTGGTTAACGATGCAGGTAATGGAAAAACTTCTGGTAAATCGTCAACAATAAACTCAATTAACGTTTCATCAAAACATTGCAGCGTGGTGTTATTGGTAACCACTGCTTTTATGATCTGTGAAGTGGAAGCAAATGTTGTTGGAAATGGGCTATTAATCAAAACTCCATTGGCATCTTTCAAAGGATTATTTGAAGCATCAAAATACCTTACTGTTACTGGAAAGGATTGATTGGTTCCGATCAAGGAACTTTCTAATGTAGAGGTGTCAAAATTAAAAACCCCGTCTTGATTATCATCACATTGTCTAGCAATGCTAACTGGATTTGCAACTGGCAATTTTTCTACTGTAATCGAGACAAAAGGACCTAGTCCAAAACAAGCATTATCAACATCGCTATCCACGCGCACCCAAATATCTTGTGTGTCAGGATAACCTATATTTCTATAATTGGCGATATCGGTGATGGCATTGAGTTCGGATAAAGCATCGGCCTGATTTCTATAATAAACAACGTTATACGTCACGCCAGCTGTTGTGGGTAAAAGGTCTTGAATTGTTGCTTTTGTTGCCGTTAAATCAAATGAAGCGATCCCATCTCGCTTGTTATTATTCGCATTATTGACTCCATTACTATCCAAAAAATCATCGCAAACAGTTGGGACTATAATTTTATAGTTTGAAGGAATACTTGTGGCGACAACTTGCAGGTTTATTTTAGCCACACTAAAGCAACCGTTACTGTTTACCACTCTTGTCCAAACATCCATAGTGCCTGGAATGGTATTAGTAAAAGCAAATGGTGCAGTAATTAATTGCAGGGAATTTGCAGTAGTAGCACCGGCTAGTGTAGTATAGTAAGTGAAAAATTCGTTGGCAGCATTACTGGAAATAGCGTCGTTTTTTACGGTTAAATTAAATGTAGAAATAGCATCTAAATCATCATCGCATTGCACAATGGTAATAGGGGCAACGGTTGGCAGCGCAAAAGTCGTTAAGGTTGCTGCTGTAGAGATTAAACCACAAGAGTTTCCAACTCTGTTTAATAGTACTCTATAACTGTAACCATTCATAGTTGAAGCAATATTATTTACTTGCAGAATTGCTGTGGTTACCCCAGTATAATCAACATTGTTGATTAAATTGTTCCAAGTCACTCCATCAGTACTCCATTGCCATTGAAAACTTTCGGCATTGGATACCACTTCAAAAGTTGCGCTTTGCAAAAGGCATTGCGATTTGTTTGCCGGTTGCGTCGTGATTGTGATTGGTGCTGCAATACTGTAATTAGGATTTGGAAGGGTATATGGTGCACCAATTACGCGCCCGTTGGTATCAACCAAAATAGGAGCCGTTCCCAATTTTCCATCTCCATCAGGATCAGGAAATCCAGCTTCAATAATATCGTTGCATGAATCGTTATCACGGTCAAGATCGCGATAGTTAGCACTGCCGTCAGCATCTTGATCTGAGCCTGTTTCTATAGTATCTAAAATTCCGTCGTTGTCACTATCTAAATCTTTGTAATCGGGAATACCATCGTTATCCGTATCTATTGGAGTAAAGCCTGGTTCGAAGGCGTTATCCAACCCGTTTTTATCGGAGTCAGTGTTGGCAATTGTTACAGTAGTATTTCCTTGTGCTTCGAGGGTGTCTAAAATGCCATCGTTGTCACTGTCGGAATCAAATTGGTTAGGAATTCCGTCAGCATCTGAATCAACGGATCCAAAAGTGTAAATTTGAAAAGGAGCTTGGTTACTAGTTGATTCCGAAAGATTACTATGTTTAAAAATTAACGAGTCAATAGCATATCCTTGGATTTTAAATCGCATGCTACCAGCAGGTATGCTGGTCGTGCTTTTAAAACGGAACCTGATTTCGAAAGAGGTAAATTCTTTTACTCCGCTTTCGTAAATGCCATCAAAGTTGGTGTCAATCAATAATTCATCAAACGGGTTAGTGATTGTTAGCGTTTGATTTGGAGGTACAGAAATGATAAAATCTCCATCTCCATTAGCTAAATCAGCAACTGGAGTAGTCTTTCCAATATCAGGACCTATGTAGTTAAATGTTACTGATTCAGGTTTTGTCCAGTTAAGGTTATAAATGGTAGGATTGTTTTTGCCTGCTGGAACATTTGAGACAAAGCCGTAATCAACATAGCCAGAAATAGATCCAGTACCAGTAACTGTACCAGCGTAATTGCTGCCAACTATAGGATTACTTTGATTTACCAGCATGAACGCGCCTTCTGTTGTATTTACTATTCCATCGTTGTCCCAGTCAATATCGATGTTGTTGTTAGTGCCATCATTATCATCATCTTTAGGACATTCACTTACGGGAATTTTATCTGAAAAAACTTCACTCAAGCATCCCGAAATACTTCCTCTAACTTGATAATAACCAGGAGTTGTAGGCGTATAAGTATTCGTTGTTGCTCCCGTTATTTCTAAATCATCTTTGTACCATTGAAAATTATCATAAGCCGATAAACTACTAATTTTTAATACCACATTGGGTATGCAAGACGAAGTACCGATAGCTATTTTATCCGAAACAATTTCAGGTTTCAAATCAAAACCAGAATAATATCCACCATAAGTAGCCGCTCCATTAGTTCCAGAATACGAAACATAGACTTGTTTGGTGGATTTCACGGCAATATTTCCAAAAAGGCTTGTTATGGTATATTTTACAAAAGCAGGATTGCCAGTAATGGTTTGAGGTAATGCCGAAATCGGTGCGTTGTTCACTAAAACCGTAGCTCCGTTTTCTGTAATAATATTTAGTCCCCCCGAGTAAGTAATGGCTCCTATCTCTTGAATATCAGGAATGTTATCTACTACATTCGGCGTTGAGCAATTTAAGGGCGGTACAAAAAACATATTTTGATTCGCTGGTGAGTTTGTTCCCCCAATACTTTGGTAGGCAAATACTTTTTCCGAAGTTTTAATGTACAAGCTCCCGTTACTAAAATAGGATCCATCAATAACCGCATATTCTCCTTTGTTTAGAACGGCAAAAGGTATGCTATTACCATTCAACAAAATACTAGTAGCATCAGTATGCGCTACTAATAATACGCGCTCCAATTCATCGGTTCCATTGCCTTTGGCAAAAATATATTCGGTTCCCGTGCGTTCCAAAGGTACAATTTGGTCAAAACCTAGATCTCGTCCAATAGGAATGCCTGCTCCATTAACCTCAGTACTGTTACTACCACAAATTGAACCAGCATTCACCACTACTGATTTGTCTGCTTCCACTAAGGCACCAATCATTTTGGCACTATTTGACGGAATGGCGCTAGAATTTGTATTTTCTAAAGCAAGAACATAACTTTCATTTTTGTTCAGCGTCACAGTTATAGGACCGCTCACCACGCTACCATCCGTAAGCAAGGTGCCTGTTGGAAGGTTAGATATCGTAACTTTTGTCCCGTTTTCAGTAGCTAACACCGAAGCAAAATTCAATAGGGTAGCGTCCACCATTGGATTCAACATCGCGCCTAAACGGAATATTTTTCCTAATGCACTATTTCCTTTCGAGACGATACCTCCGGCGTGATTAAATCCGCCAAACTGACTCGGACTAGCATTCATTCGAATACTGGCATAAATTAGGTCATCAGCCTCAATCACATAGCCCTTGTTTTTTACTACCCCGATAAGACTTTTTGGAGTAATCAATTGTGTATTGTCACCCGATCCAATAGAATAACGATAAGGCGACGTTTTGCTTACGGTACCCGTAATTACAGCACCTCCATTTTCAATAATTTTAAACGGCACCGCAGTTGTATTGGGTGTCGAAATGTAGATGTAATGATCCCGAATAATATTAGTTTGACCTGTAAGTGGTGGTAAATAATGTGTTTTACTAAATTGAGCTTGAGTCAAAGCCGCTGCAAATAGCAACAAAAGGGTAAAAAGGTTTTTCATAGGTTAGTTACAAACAGTCTTGGTGGTTAAGTCATACTACTTTTTTAGGAGCAGTAACAATAGGCTTTATCAGGCAACATCGTCCCGTGATCCGCTGTATCTTTTCCTTTTTAAAGAAAAAAGGAAAAGGATGCCGCTACTCCCGGGGCTAAAATCAAAGAAGTGGCTTTTTTGGTCACAATCAACCACTTGGTATTGAGATTTCAAAATCAAAAATAGACTTAATAAGTGGATAAAAAAAGAGTAAGAATAAGAATTATAATCACGTTTTTTCAGCGGATTTAGGTAATAAACAATCGATAGTTTAGCGCTTCAAGCTAAAATGCCCCTTGATGATTTTACCCTCTTGAAAAATCAGTTGAAACCAATAATCATCCGAGGGCAAGGGGGATCCCGTAAAGGTTCCGTTCCAGCCTTCACTGCCGTGGCTTAATTCTTTTACCAGTTTTCCATAGCGATCAAAAAGTAAGATTCTTGAAGCGGGCAAAGTCTCCCAATTCTTGATTTTCCATGTATCATTATACCCGTCACCATTTGGAGTAAAAAAGCGAGGATAATCCAACACATAAATTAAATCACTAACAGTTATACCACAACCATTTTTATCTCGAATATAGGCCGTATAACTTCCGGGCGCCATATTGCCAAAAGTGGGACTTTCTTGATATTGACTACCATCCAGTGAAAATTCATAATATCCAGTTCCTGAGAAATTTAGCGTAATGGTGTTTTTATTACCAGCAAAATCATTAACAACAGCATTTAAAAACACCGCTTTTTCAGAGGATACTACAATAAAGTCTTTTGTTTTTTGACACCCTTTTTCGTTAGTAACCGAAACAAAATACTTACCCGCTTGAGACACCACAATCGATGCTGTGGTAGCGCCAGTATTCCAAACATAACTTGTGAAATCATCGGCTACACGGAGAGTTGTATTGCTCTCCGCACAAATAAAAGCTGTGGTAGGTTCAAAATCTACCGGATCAAAAGTGTTGACAACCAAAGTAATTGGAGTGATGCCGTAACAGTCGGTACCATTTTTAATTCTAGCATAAATGGTTTGTTGCAATGCTTGAGTATTGGTAAAATTGAGGTTGATTTTATTTTTCTCCACCAAAGCATCTTCATTGGATAAATAATAATCTACGATCAATCCATTAGGTAGTCCACTCAAAATAAGGGGAGTTGCTTGAATAGCTAAATCAAACTGGGACAAGCCATCTTGTTTTGAATCTTGATCGCAAATTTCTATGGGACTCGGACTAGGTATTACCGTAGTAGCCGTACTCAAAGTTACTGTAGCAATTTTTGTACAGCCGTAAATAGAAGTCGCTTTTACATAAAGCACTTGATCGACACTTGTGTTGTTAAAAGCAGCTAAATCAGTCAATGCATTGTTGTTATTCTGAGCATCGATTAGGTTGAGGTACCAATTGGTCTTGGCAATTTTGGTATCGATATTTTTGAGGGCAGTATCGTAGGTTTGTAAATCATAAGTTGTCAAGCCATCGGTATCAATATCGCATTGCAGGATTACACTATTGCTAAAAACAAGATCTGGTGCAAATTCTATTTTAATTTCTTCAGTAATAATACAAGTTGGTGAAAAAGCAACGGCTACTTTGTATGTTCCGGGAGTTGTAACCGAATAGGTAGGTTGGTTTGCGCCCGTAATCTTTAAACCATCTCTGAACCATTCAAAACTGTTGGTAGCAGGAAGATTGGTATTTAGGATCACTTGTTCCCCAAAACAAACTGGGGTATTGGTCGACAACAAACGATCAGGCCCCAAATCAATTTTGGAAGTAAAGCTTCCTGCTTCGATAAAAACAGCCGAGTTATAATCCACTAATCGATCATCCGCAATCACTAGTTTTATTTCATAGGTTTTGCCAGCGGTAACTTTGGAGCTTGCGGTTAAAACTTTAGTTTGTCCAGCATAATTTATGGGACTTGTAAAAGTATTATATCCTCCAAAATACACCTCGTTTTTGGCAGGACATCCGGGCTTGATACCATTGTTAGTGTTAGTTGGATCGATGAAGGGATGCACGCTAGTTGAGGCCACAGGAGTTGTAGATTCTGGAAGCACCGCTAAATTTTGATACGTACCGGTGCTTCCTTTTTCTTTAATCAAAAAAGCAAAGCCATCTGAATATTCGCAAGGAAAATACGAGTAGTATTCATTAGAAGCAAACACGTAATTAAAACTTATAAAATCAGTCAAAGGCACAAAATCAAATCCGATCACTGAGGCATTAATGCTTGAGATCCCCAAAATAGCATCCAAATCAGCATCGCCTTTCCAATTAGAAACTCCATTATTAATTCCATTATCGTCTTGATTAGCCAAGTATGGACCAGGAGTGTTACTACTGCTCCATGTACTCAAGAAAATTCCTTGTTTGAAAGGGAAAGCACTGCCATTAAAGTCAAAAAAACCAAGACTTTTTCGACCAGCAGTAAATGTATCTCCTGAGCTGATAAAATTAGATACTTGTGCGCAAGAACTATTTACCAATACTTTTTCAACCAAATGTTGTGTACTAAATGTATCATCAACAGTTATGTTTTGGGCTTTAATTTCTGGAAGAAAATAAAAATAAACTAGTAAAAATAAAAGGAGATGGAGTCGCATAGTATGACAAATATACTATAAATCTCGCTTTTTCAATATATTGTATGATGCGTAATTTAGAATACCCGTCCAAACTACAACAATTAGCAGGCTACCGAATCCTACGCCATATTCTTTGGTGTTTTCAACCCCTAATTGCGAACCGATATTTTGTACCACCGATAATCTGGTGAAAGGTTCGGTAATTAAATTTGACATAGCTTCCAAGGGAAAAAATTGGGTAATGTAGCCTGCAATTGGGCTGTCAGGAAATATTTCAAAAGTGAGTAGCCCTCTTGTAAAAGCTTCTACAAATGATAAAACTAGTATAAAGCCTAAAGCAAAAGCCGAACGTTTGACCCAAATACCAGCAAACAAACACAAAGAAAAGAATCCGACTAGTTTTACAAAAAAGGCCAAAACATATTCCAAATCCGAAAAAATGATACCAAATTCAGTGTAAGAAGAAAAGCATAATCCCAAAATTAAACTCATGATAAAAACGAACACAGTAGAAGCCGCTGCAAATGAAACTACAGTTAGGAATTTAGATAATACCAGTTCTTTTTTGCTCATACCATCGATGAGGTTTTGTTTTAGCGTGCCATAACTGTATTCGTTGGCCATCATCGAAACAATAACAATGGCTAAAAAGAATTTTAAAATAGCGGCAATATAGGTGTTGAAATGCCAAATAAAAGGGAAGTTAAAGATACCCATTTCGGCCAAGTGAAATTTGAAAACACCCAAATCAAATTTGATAGAGGCAATTAAGGCGATAAAGGAAAGCAATATAAAATAAGTAAGAGTAAGGACTCTACTGGCTTTATTCAACCAGATTTTTTGGAGTTCTATAGCGAGTAATCGTTTCATGATTTTATTTTTAGAGGTAGAGAAAGTAAACTATTTTTTGGTCAATGTTAAAAATTGCTCCTCCAAACTGTTTTTACGTTTTACAAGGTGCTTTAGCGTGATCTGATTGTCAAATAAGTAGCGATTCAAATCTGATGCTGGCCACTCGCTTTTCAAGTAGACCAATATTTTAGCATCTTCATCGACCACTTTTTCTACAGCAGGATGTGTTTGCAGCATGGCTTTGAGTGCTTGATTGTCATCTGCTTCTAGTTCAAAAAAACCTTCATTTGCAGCTATTCCGTCCACAGGACCAGCATACAAAATTTCGCCTTTTTGTAAAACAACAACGTGAGAGCATACTTTTTCTACTTCGTCTAAAAGGTGGGAGGCCAACAAAATTGTGGTGCCTAAAGCGGCTATTTTTTTGATAATATCCCGAATTTGATGAATACCTTGTGGATCTAAACCATTGGTGGGTTCATCCAAAATCAAAATCTCGGGATCGTTGAGTAGGGCAGAGGCAATGGCCAAGCGTTGTTTCATACCCAAAGAAAAAGTGCTGAATTTGCTGTCTTTTCTTTCGATAAGCCCTACCAATTCTAATTTTTCTTCAATTTTAGAATAATTGATGTTTTTTATTTTGCACACTAATTTAAGATTTTCATGTGCAGTCATGTACGGATAAAAATTAGGCCTTTCGATGATGGCGCCTACTTTTTTGAGCGCCTCATGCGTTTCTGTTGTTCCATCAAACCATTGATAGTTGCCGGATGAAGCATTAACTACATTGAGTGTAATGCCTAGTGTGGTAGATTTACCACTTCCATTTGGGCCCAAAATTCCGTAAACATTGCCTTTTTTTATCTCAAACGAAACATTTTTCAAGGCTTGTATTTTGCCATATCGTTTGTTGAGATTATTGATGCTGAGTATAGTTTCCAAGTGCGTTATTTTTAGTTTATTATAGGACGGCTCAATACAGTATTTGTTACTCATTTGCTTACTTTTTTATACCACAAAAGTTTATTCGATATAAAATTTGTTTTAAAAAGGAATAAAAAACCTTGTCAAGCATGGGTTTTCTTAGCATAACAACTGAAATTACTTAAATTTGTAAAAAATACATTCTTATGAGCGAGCCGTTAATGGTTTTTAAAAAGCCATCTTATCCTATCAACAAGCCTTTAATGGAATATTTAGAGCGATTTGAACGCATTTCAAAAGTGCCTATTTTTTACGATGATTTATTACGATTTTCGGGTGCCATAAATGTATACGATAAAAAAAACAACGATACGCTTTGGATTCGCGTGTATTATAATGAATTTGAAAGGGCTGAGATCGATTTGACGCTGATGAAAATTTATTCCTTACTTCATTCTGATGGAAATACCAATATCATAAAATACCTCAATATCGACTGTATCGATTATTGTACGTTCGGGAATTCGAAGCCGTTCCGTATTAAAGTTAGAAATATTTTAAACGACAATTATACTCACTTTTATATTAAAAAAGCCGACGCATCTAGAGTATATGGTTTAGAGTTTGAACACATACTTTCGCCAGATAAAATTAACTTTTTAGTGTATGGTGACACATTGGTGGAGGAGCATATTATGGGTATTCCAGGCGATATGTTCATGAAAGAACGTTTGTCAAAATGTTCAGAAACGGCCAAAGCACAAATCGCGAAGGAATTTGTTAAGTTTAATGAACGTTGTATGATCCGTCTGCTAGGGGATATGAGGGCTTATAATTATGTAATTGTTCCCACACACGATTTTGATCAAGTGGTGTATCGCATTCGAGCGATTGATTTTGATCAACAAACTTATGAAGGGAATTTTAAAGTATATCGCCCTCAATTTTTCAAAGAAAATTACCCCATGGTGCTATTGGTGAAAGATAAATTACAAGAAAGTTCTATCGAACAATACAAGTATGAGGAACGTTCTGCTATGGCCAAAAGAATTAAATCATACGAAAATAGAATCAAACGATTGGTTCAAATTATGACCAATGATCCCGTGGCTCCCATAGAGCACGTGGATCGATTAAAGCAAGAATTATTCAATTATACCCATGATATCAATTTTAAACATGCTAAATCAATGGGAGGTATTATGAATGCGGCTTTTGATTTTGTGACCCGAAATTTTAAAAACACTCATATTAGCCCGGGCTTTTAATGTTACATTTCATTAGTTGATTTTATTTTTTATGATAAGACAAAATAATAATGCCTTGCTGTTTATTTTTATTACTGTTCTAGTAGATGTCATTGGTTTGGGAATTATTATTCCAATAGTACCCAAATTGATTGAAAACCTTACTGGGCATGGAATCAGTGAAGCTTCAAGATATGGAGGTTGGTTGTTGTTTTCATACGCCATCATGCAGTTTCTTTTTTCTCCTATTTTGGGTGGCTTAAGTGATCGTTTTGGTAGACGACCTATTTTGTTACTATCGCTATTTGGACTGGGATTGGATTATATATTTCATGCCTTTGCACCATCCATAGCGTGGCTTTTTGTGGGCCGAATTATAGCGGGAATCATGGGCGCGAGTTTTAGTACTGCTACGGCTTATATTGCTGATATTAGTACACCCGAAAAAAGAGCACAAAATTTTGGTTTGATAGGCGCCGCTTTTGGTTTAGGTTTTATTATTGGCCCTGTAATTGGAGGTATAAGTAGCAAATGGGGTACGAATGTGCCTTTTTTGATTGCTGCTGGACTTACATTGTTGAATGTCATCTACGGTTATTTTGTTTTACCAGAATCCTTATCCAAAGACCATCGTAGAGCTTTTGAATGGAAACGCGCGAATCCTATTAGTTCCTTGCGAAATTTAAAGAAATATCCAGTAGTTTCGGGATTAGTGGTCTCGTTGGTTTTAACTTTTATCGCCTCTCACGCGGTACAATCTAATTGGTCGTTTTATACGATTTACAAATTCAATTGGACAGCCGAAATTGTAGGCTATTCTCTTGCTGTAGTTGGTGTTTTGGTCGCTTTTGTCCAAGGATTTTTGATTCGGAATATCATTCCTCGATTAGGACAAACGAAATCTATTTACTTAGGGATGTCGTTTTCTGCTATTGGATTACTATTGTTTGGTTTGGCAACCGAAAGTTGGATGATGTTCGTGTTTTTGATTCCGTATTGTTTAGGTGGAATCGCTGGGCCTAGTATTCAAGGAGTGATATCGAGTCAAGTGCCTGCTAATGAACAAGGAGAATTACAAGGTGCCTTAACGAGTTTGATGAGTTTGTGTGGCGTATTTGGGCCTTTATTGATGACCAATTTATTCGCCTTTGCGACCGTCAAAAATGGCCCGATTTATTTGCCTGGCGCTCCTTTTTTCTTGGCCTCTTGCTTGACTTTGATCAGTTTTCACCTTTCGTATCGCACATTATCTAACAAAAGATAGTTTATCAACAATACCGCAAATTCGCTAATTATTTTCATTCTTATCAATGGCAATTTGCGGATTTTATGGAAATAAAAAAGCCGACTTGTACCACACAAGCCGACTTCTTTAAACAAATAAAAACTAAAAAAAAATCTTAGAAACAATATGCATTTTCGTTCACAAGTTTAGCAGCAATTTGCTCTCTTAAACTCACAACATTTGGCATATTGGTATATTTCGTATAACGACGCAATCCCATTAACATCATACGTTGTTCATCACCTTCAGCAAACGAAGCGATGCCCTCTTTACCTTTTTGAGTAATGATATCTACGGCTTTGTATAAGTACAATTGTGCCATTGCGATTTGCTCTTTTACGTTGTCTGCACCATTAGTTTTAGCTAATTTTTCAGTACGTAAAATGGTACTTTCAGCCATGTAAATTTCAATCAGAATATCAGAAGCAGCCATCAATAATTGTTGGTGCGCTTCTAAGTCTGGGCCGTATTTTTGAACCGCTCCACCAGCAACCATCAAGAAAGCTTTCTTCAATTTGCCAATCATTTCTTTTTCTTCAGCAAATAATTCAGAATAATCAGGTGTTTCGAAAGAAGGAATTCCCATTAACTCCGCTTGTACTTCAGAAGCTGGTCCTAATAAATCTACGTGACCTTTCATAGCTTTTTTGATCAACATACCTACAGATAGCATACGGTTGATTTCGTTCGTTCCTTCGTAGATACGAGCGATACGTGCATCTCTCCAAGCACTTTCCATCGGAGTATCTTCAGAGAATCCCATTCCACCAAAAATTTGTATACCTTCATCAGAACAGTTTTGAACGTCTTCAGAAACCGCTACTTTCAAGATAGAGCACTCGATAGCATATTCTTCCACTCCTTTTAATTCCGCTTCTTGATGCGTTGATCCAGCTGCTTCACGCTCGATGATTCTGTCTTCGATATCTTTTGCTGCACGATATGAAGCACTTTCACCAGCGTAGCATGAAGTTGCCATTTCAGCTAATTTCGCACGGATAGCTCCAAATTGAGAAATAGAAGTGTTGAACTGAATTCTTTCATTTGAATATTTTACAGACTCCGTAATTACTCTTCTCTGAGCGTCCAAACAAGCTGCTGCCAATTTGATACGTCCCACGTTCAACGCATTCATCGCAATTTTGAATCCGTTACCTCTTTCAGATAACATGTTTTCAACAGGAACTTTAGTATCATTAAAGAACACCTGACGTGTAGAAGAAGAACGAATACCTAATTTGTGTTCCTCTTCATTCATAGAAATTCCGTTAGCTGGATCGTTTTCTACGATGAAACCTGTAATGTTTTTGTCATCACCAATTCTTGCGAAAACGATGAAAAGCGAACAAAATCCTGCGTTAGAAATCCACATTTTTTGTCCTGTGATGCTGTAATATTTTCCATCTTCAGATAAAACTGCTTTTGTTTTTCCAGAGTTAGCATCCGATCCAGCACCTGGCTCAGTCAAACAATACGCACCAAACCACTCACCTGAAGCCAATTTTGGAACATACTTTAATTTTTGTTCTTCTGTACCATACAAAGTAATTGGCATAGTTCCAATACCTGTGTGTGCTCCAAATGCAGTTGAAAATGATCCAGTAGCTCCAGAGATATAGTCACAAACCAACATAGTCGATACGAATCCCATTCCTAATCCGCCATAAGCTTCTGGAACAGCTACGCCAAGTAAACCTAGTTCACCAGCTTTACGCATGGTTTCTTCAGTATAAGCGTAATCTTTTTTCTCAAAACGAGCTTTATGAGCCCATAATTCTTTGTCTACGAACTCTTTTACAGAGTCACGCATCATTAATTGCTCTTCATTAAAATCTGCTGGTGTGAAAATATCTTCACATTTTGTTTCCTTTACGATGAATTGACCACCTCTTGTTTTATTGCTCATGTTTTTTTTAAATTTAGATGATAGATAATAGACGAATAGATAATAGACGCCGATTATTTATGAATTAATTTATAAGTTATTTATTTAATGTGTTTTGAAATGACATTGTTACCTTTTGAAATTCTTCAATTTTTATTTCAATAAAATTGGTGTATTCGTCTGTTATATATTTTCTATGATTTGCAAGTAAAAGTTGTGTTTGTAGTTCAAAAGACGATCCTAAAGATATATTCAGAAAATAACTAAAAGATTTATCTGTTCTACTTGATCCTTCTGCAATATTTGATGGCATAGAAACAGTAGATCGATCCATTTGACTTTTCAATCCAAATTTTTCAGAAACTGGAAATGTATCCGTTGCATCTAAAATTAGTTTAGCAATCTCCATTGCCATTTGCCAAATTTTTAGTTTTTTGAAATTATGTCTTTTGAATTCGCTCATGTTTTTAAATTTTCGATGATAGACGGAAAGATGATAGGTAACAGATGGATAGACGGATAGATGAAAGATTTTGATTTGATAAAATTGAACAAAAATCTATTATCCATCCGTCTCTCATCTATTATCTCCTTTTACACCAACTCAAAAATCCCTGCACTTCCTTGTCCTGTACCTACGCACATAGAAACAATTCCGTATTTGTTGCCTCTGCGTTTCATTTCGTCGAATAATTGAACCGAAAGTTTAGCACCTGTACAACCTAGAGGGTGACCTAAAGCAATAGCTCCACCATTCACGTTGATGATGTCAGGATTTAAGTTCAGTTCTCTAGTTACTGCTAAAGCTTGAGAAGCAAAAGCCTCATTTAGCTCAATCAAATCGATGTCATTTAGTGTCAATCCTGCTTGTTTTAAGGCTTTTGGAATGGCTTTTACTGGACCAATTCCCATAATTCTTGGTTCTACACCAGCAGAAGCAAAGTTTACCAAACGGGCAATCGGCTGAATGTTTAATTCTTTTACCATTTCTTCGCTCATCACCAAAACGAAAGCTGCACCATCACTCATTTGAGAAGAGTTACCAGCAGTTACACTTCCATCGGCAGCAAAAACAGGACGTAAACCTGCCAAGGCTTCCAATGAAGTACCAGCTCTAGGTCCTTCATCTTTAGTGACTACATACGATTTGGTTTCTTTTTTACCATTTTCATTGATAAAAGTTTGCTCAACTGTAATAGGTACAATTTGGTTGTCAAATTTTCCTTCTGCTTGAGCTTTTAAGGCTTTATTGTGCGATTGAAAAGCAAACTCATCTTGGTCTGCACGAGAAATGTTGAATTGTTTTGCTACCGCTTCAGAAGTCAATCCCATTCCCCAGTAGTAATCTTCGTGACCAGCTGCAGCCACTTTGTAATCTGGTGTTGGTTTGTAACCTCCCATTGGAATATAACTCATACTTTCAGCTCCACCTGCAATGATACAATGTGCCATTCCAGATTGGATTTTGGCAGTTGCCATCCCGATAGTTTCTAAACCTGAAGCACAGTATCTGTTTACGGTAACTCCAGGAACATCGTCTACTTTTAATCCCATCAAAGAAATCAAACGTCCGACATTTAGGCCTTGTTCAGCTTCTGGCATAGCATTTCCAACCATTACGTCATCAATACGGGTTTTGTCAAAATCAGGCAACTCATTCATCATATACTGAATGGTTTCTGCTGCTAATTCATCAGGGCGTTTGAATCTAAAAACTCCCTTTGGTGCTTTTCCTACGGCTGTACGATAAGCTTTTACTATATATGCTGTTTTCATTGTTATAAAGTATTAAGATTGGAGAATTAAGTATTAAGATTTTCCAATCGTTATTTGTTATTAGTTTTTAGAGATTTTTGAAGGGCAAAATTCATATTACTCACTTCAACTAAATTATGGATGATTGGAGTAATTTTTACTTCTTCAACTAATTCTAAGCGTTTTGAAATCATTAATTGAGTAATTAATTCATAAGTAGAACCATTTGCAATACCAAGAAAATGCACAAACTCATTATTTGAGTTTCTTCCTGAGCCCTCAGCAATATTTGATGGAATAGAAACGGCACATTTTTTAATTTGATGTGTTAAGTTAAATTTCTCATCAGAAGGTAATTCTGAAATGACTTTGTAAACATCTACAGTAATATCCATTGCTTTTTGCCAAATCTTTAATTTCTCAAATTGATGCATATTTCTAGGTCTTGATACTTAATACTTAATTCTTTCTACTTCAATCTAGTTTCTCAACGGTTTCCCTTTAGTTAACATAAATTGAATTCTCTCTAATGTCTTTCTTTCCGTACAAAGCGATAAAAAAGCTTCTCTTTCGATATCCAATAAGTATTGTTCAGATACTAAGGTCGCTTCAGATAAATCGCCACCAGCCATTACATAAGCCAGTTTGTTGGCGATTTTCTTATCGTGTTCAGAGATGTATTTACCAGCTTGCATTTGGTCAGTTCCTACTAAGAACATTCCCAAGGCTTGTTTTCCTAATACTTTTACATCGGTTCTGCGAATTGGTTGCGTGTAACCCGCTTCGGCCATCAGTAAAGCATGTTTTTTAGCCTCAGCAATCTGGCGATCTTTGTTGACTACCACCACGTCTTTACCATGTTGTAAAATACCTAAGTCAAAAGCTTCATAAGCAGATGTAGATACTTTGGCCATTGCCACTGTTAAGAAATACTCTTGAAGTACGTTCAATTCTACGTCGTTTTTACGGAACAAATCAGACGCTCTCAACGCCATTTCTTTTGATCCACCACCACCAGGAATAACACCTACACCAAATTCTACTAATCCAATGTACGATTCAGCTGCAGCTACAACTTTGTCAGCATGTAAACTCATTTCGCAACCACCACCCAATGTCATACCGTGTGGTGCAACTACTACTGGAATTCCAGAGTAACGCACGCGCATCATAGTGTCTTGAAACATTTTGATCGCCATGTTCAATTCGTCGTATTCTTGCTCTACAGCCATCATGAAAATCATTCCAATATTGGCTCCAACAGAAAAGTTTGCTGCTTGATTTCCAATTACTAAACCTTGGTATTCTTTTTCGGCTAGATCAATTGCTTTGTTGATTCCTTGCAATACATCGCCACCAATAGTATTCATTTTAGATTGGAATTCTAAGTTTAAGATACCATCTCCCAAATCTTGAATAATGGCGCCACTGTTGCTCCATACTTTTTTGGTTTCGCGTATGTTGTTCAGGATGATAAATGCATCTTGACCAGGAACTTTGGTTTGTGATTTTGTTGGAACATTGTAGAAATAAGTAGCACCTTCTTTTACTGTATAAAAACTAGTATTTCCAGTAGCTATCATTTCGGTAACCCATGCAGCAGGAGTAAGACCTTCAGCTTGCATAATTTCAATTCCTTTTTCAACACCTATGGCATCCCAAATTTCGAATGGACCATTTTCCCATCCAAAACCAGCTTTCATAGCGTCGTCAATTTTGTATAATTCATCTGATATTTCAGGAATTCTATTAGAAACATAAGCAAACATTCCAGCGAAACTTTTTCTATAGAATTCACCCGCTTTGTCTTTTCCTTTTACTAAAACTTTAAATCTATTGATTGGCTTGTCAATTGTTTTTGTCAATTCCAAAGTTGCGAAAGAAGCTCTTTTTGCCGCACGATATTCTAAAGTGTCTAAGTCTAAAGATAAAATTTCTTTGCCTTCTTTTTTGTAGAAACCTTGCCCTGTTTTACTTCCCAACCATTTGTTTTCCATCATTTTGTTGACGAAATCTGGTAGTTTGAACAACTCATGTTGCTCATCAGTTGGGCAGTTTTCGTAGATTCCGTTGGCCACATGTACCAAAGTATCTAGTCCTACAACGTCAACCGTTCTGAAGGTAGCCGATTTTGGACGACCAATAACTGGTCCTGTCAATTTATCAACTTCTTCAATAGTTAATCCTAATTCTTTTACTAAGTGAAACAAACTTTGGATGCCGTAGATTCCAATTCTGTTTCCGATAAAAGCTGGAGTGTCTTTGGCTACAACCGAAGTTTTTCCTAAGAATTTTTCACCATATCCTGTCAAGAAATCTAATACTTCAGTTGAAGTTTGTGGTCCAGGAATGATTTCAAATAATTTCAAGTAACGCGCAGGGTTAAAAAAGTGAGTTCCGCAGAAGTGCTTTTGGAAATCTTCACTACGACCTTCACTCATGAAGTGAATAGGAATACCAGAAGTGTTTGAGGTTACCAAAGTACCTGGTTTTCTGAATTTTTCAATTTGTTCAAAAACCAATTTTTTGATGTCTAAACGCTCAACAACTACCTCGATAATCCAATCTACACCTGCAATTTTCGCCATATCATCTGTAGTGTTTCCAGTACTGATACGGTTTGCGAATTTTTGATTGTAAATAGGAGAGGGCTTTGATTTTAAAGCGGTAGCTAAACTATCATTTACCAATCGGTTTCTCACGATTTTGCTTTCGAGAGTTAATCCTTTTTTGGCTTCTGCATCCGTCAATTCTCTTGGAACAATATCCAAAAGCAAGACTTCAACACCAATGTTGGCAAAATGGCAAGCAATTCCAGAACCCATAATTCCAGATCCGATTACTGCGACTTTTTTAATTGTGCGTTTCATACTTAGTTACTATTTATTTTTTTGATTAATTTGGAATTCGTTTTTTTATGAAAGTTCATTCTCATCATAATAAGAATCATTTTCATTGAATGTGATATCTTCAGTATTGAAAATTCTTTTTTCGAGAATTAAGTCATTGATGATTTCGGCTACCTCCATAAAATGAAGTAATTTTTCTTCAGAGACGTGTTCACGTACAGTTTCATTGAACCGAAGTACCGTGTTTTTGGAAAGGTCTCTTTTTTCTTTACCAAAAGGAGTCAGATATAGTAAAACTCCCCGACCATCTTCTGGATTTTTTTTTCTATAAATCAACCCTCTTTCTTCCATTGATTTGAGTGTTCGGGTTAAACTAGTAGCTTCCATTCCCATTCTTGGTCCCAAAGCAGTAGATGGTGTGCCATCTTCCTTGTCAATGCTTAATAAGGCAAATCCTGTTGCCATGGTGGCATCATATTTGGCAGCTTCTTCGTTATACATTCTAGATACGGCTTGCCAAGTTGCTCTCAAAATGTAATCAATTGTTTTGTCTTTCATAGTTTACTATATCGATTTCAAATATATATAAAAAATACTATGCACGCATATTATTTTTTTTGTTTTTTTATAAAAATAAAAATTTAACACTGATAATCAGTATTTTGTATTTTGTTTTCAATCTTTTTTTAAGTTTTTTTACTCCAATTTTTGAAAGTGCAAAAAAAAAGTCGTTAGGTAGTTCTTTGTTCAAAATGACTCTCTTTTTTTAATGGTATACCAGTACTTTTTCTAGCTAGATCCTTTTTTGAAATTTCAAAAAGATATAAAAATTGATCGGTATACTCCAAAAAAAAAGTCCTGAATTTGTAAATCAGGACTTTTGGTTATGGTTGCATTTTTTTATGATTGACCGTAAATTTTTTCATATAACGGTTTATACATTTCCATGATAACCTTTCGTTTTAGTTTTAAGGTAGGGGTAAGTTGACCGCCATCAATAGACCAAACGTCTGGAGTCAATTCAAAGCGTTTTATTTTTTCCCAATTCCCAAATTTTGCATTTAAGTGATCTACTTCTTCCTGAATTCTTGCAATAACTTTTGGATGCGAAATGACTTCCTGATTGGTTTTGCCAACTTCAATATCATGTAATTTTTCCCATTCTTTGATGAATTCAAAACTAGGTTGAATGAAAGCGGCTGGCATTTTTTCACCATCACCAATCACCATGATTTGTTCAATAAAACGAGATTGTTTCATTTTGTTTTCAATCATTTGAGGTGCAATATATTTTCCTCCTGAGGTTTTGAACATTTCTTTTTTTCGATCTGTAATTGTCAAAAAGCCCTCTGAATCGATGTTGCCAATATCTCCCGTATGAAAATAACCACCTGATAATACTTCGGCTGTTTTTTCAGGGTCTTTGTAATATCCCATCATTACGTTAGGTCCTTTACAAAGAATTTCTCCATCTTCGGCAATTTTCACTTCTACATTTTGAATAACCTTACCTACGGTTCCAACTTTGAAACCTTTGTTTCTCATATCATTTACAGCAATTACTGGGGAAGTCTCTGTTAGACCATATCCTTCCATTACTGGAATTTCGGCAGCGGCAAATACTCTAGATAATCGGGGTTGCAAAGCTGCACTTCCTGAGACCATTAAATCTAATTTTCCTCCTAATCCTTCTTTCCATTTGCTAAAAATTAATTTTCTAGCAATTTTTAATTGGAATTCATACCAAAAACCATTGGCGCCATATGGCGCATAATGTAAGCCTAAATTAATCGCCCAAAAGAAAAGCAATCTTTTGATTCCGGTTAATTCAGCTCCTTTGGCATAAATTTTATCGTATACTTTTTCTAGTAAGCGAGGCACGGCAGTAATCACATTAGGTCGCACCTCTTTAAGGTTATCGCTAATTTTGTCTATCGATTCTCCAAAATAAACCGAAACACCACAATATTGGTACAAATACAAAATCATGCGTTCAAAAATATGGCAAATTGGCAAGAAGCTTAAGGCAGTGTTTTTTCCTGATTCAAAAGGAACTCTTGGCGCACTATTTAATACATCCGAAACAATATTTTGATGAGAAAGCATCACACCTTTTGGTTTTCCAGTGGTACCAGAGGTGTATATGATAGTCGCCAAATCCATTTCGTTAACGCTAGATTTGCGTTG
Source organism: Flavobacterium sp. LM5 (assembly GCF_002017945.1). NCBI lineage: Bacteria > Pseudomonadati > Bacteroidota > Flavobacteriia > Flavobacteriales > Flavobacteriaceae > Flavobacterium > Flavobacterium sp. LM5. Next base: position 1,632,387 of record NZ_MUFX01000001.1, read on the forward strand.
CTCTACTTCATTTTGGTTGCTTTCATCATTTCCTAAAGCGAATAAAGTAGTCCAATTTTGGCAACCTTCAATCTCATTAAACGAATATACTTCCTTTAAGCCCGGCACATTGGCTTGTATGTTTTTTAGTTTGTTGTACACATCAACATCCGAGACAAAACAATATTTGGATTCAGAATGATTCAAAATATATTCATAGTCTTCCTCTCCAATGGTAGGATATATCGGCACCGTTTGAGCTCCAGTTTGCAATACCCCAATATCCATAATATGCCATTCGGTTCTATTATTGGATGAGATAATGGCAATTTTGTCATTTTTTTGAATGCCCATTCGGAGCAATGCTCTTGAAATCGTGTTCGATTTTGCAATGTATTCTTCTGTCGAAGTTTTGATCCAAACTCCATTTTGCTTCGTAGCTAAAGCATCTGGAATGGAGTTAAATTTTTCTAATTGATAGTAGGGGAAATCAAAAAGACGTGTGATATTGACCATTGTAAATAAATTGAATTTGGCGCAAATTAAATAAAAAATGCTAATTTCCTAACGTTTTGTAAAAGTAATTATCCTATTGATTACTAATTGTTTGGAATTCAGCGAAATCGTTTTCATAAATAATGGGATTTAACATTTTTAGAGCAGGCACAATTGGCATTTTAACATATATTGTCCCGCTGTTCGTTATATCTTTCCCGCCGAACCCCGTCGGCAAAGGATGCCACTGCCATCGGGGCTATGAGGAATTATGGTTTCTTTTTTGTTGTCATTATCATTTCAACTTTTGATAAAAAAAGCTCATTCCTATTTAGAATGAGCTTTTTACAGAAAGTAAAAAATGTTTTATTGTTTTTCAATCCATTTTCTTGCGTTCACAAAAGCTTCTAACCAAGGCGAAACTTCATCTTTTTGCCCGTTGTCTGGATAATGTGCCCAGTTCCAAGGGAAAATAGAACGCTCAATATGTGGCATCATCACCAAGTGGCGACCTGTAGTATCACACATCATGGCCGTGTTGTAATCCGAACCATTTGGGTTAGATGGATAACCTTCGTAACCATATTTTGCTACAATATTATAATTCGTTTCTTGTTCTGGTAAATGGAATTTTCCTTCACCGTGTGACACCCAAACCCCAAGTGTAGCACCTTCTAAGCTAGAAAGCATCACCGAGTTGTTTTTTTGCACTTTTACCGAGGTAAAAATACTTTCGTGTTTGTTCGAAGTATTGTGGTGCATTTTTCCGTGTACTTTATGTTCTGGATTGATTAATTCTAATTCCATCCACAACTGACAACCGTTGCAAATCCCCACAGATAAAGTGTCTTCGCGTTTGAAGAAATTTTTCAATGCAGTATTGGCTTTTTCGTTGTACAAGAAAGCTCCAGCCCAACCTTTGGCAGAGCCTAAAACGTCCGAGTTAGAGAAACCACCCACTGCACCAATAAACTGAATGTCTTCCAATGTCTCACGTCCCGAAATCAAATCGGTCATATGTACATCTTTCACATCAAAACCAGCCAAGTACATAGCGTTTGCCATTTCACGCTCGGAATTACTTCCTTTTTCACGGATAATAGCCGCTTTTGGCTTCTCGACTGCGCTCGAAGTGACACCGACTGCGCTCGAAATGACAGCTGCTTTACCTGTAAAATGCGCTGGGAATTGATAGCCTAACGGTTGGTTTTTGTAATTGGCATAACGCGCTTCAGCCATTCCGTTGCGAGATTGCTTAGCATCTAACAAATACGATGTTTTAAACCAAGTATCTCTAGTTTCATTTACGTTAAAAGTGAACGTATCTGCATTATTCTGAATAGTAACTAAGTCTCCTTCGGTAATCGTTCCAATTTTGAAAATCTCAACATTTTGAGCGGCAAAAAGAGCTTCAATTGTTGCATCAGCTTGGAAAACCACAGCGATATTTTCATTAAATAATGCTTTAACCGTATCCGCTTCACCAAGAACGCTCAAGTCATAAGTCGCGCCTAAGTCTACTTCTGCAAACGAAAGTTCTAATAAAGTAGTAATCAAACCACCGCTGCCTACGTCGTGACCCGCTTTGATTTGGCGGTTTTTGATGGCGTCTTGTAAGGTGTTGAAAGCTGTTTTAAAATAAGCTGCGTTAGTAATGCTTGGCACATCGGTTCCTACTTTGTTCAAAATTTGAGCAAAAGATGAACCTCCCAATTTGAAACTATCTTGAGATAAGTTCAAATAGTAAATGTTGCCACCATTGCGTTGTAAAACAGGTTCAACAACTTTGGTAATATTGGTACAATTTCCTGCTGCCGAAATAATCACTGTTCCTGGAGCAATAACCTCGTCGTTAGGATATTTTTGTTTCATTGAAAGTGAATCTTTACCCGTTGGGATATTGATTCCTAATTCGATGGCGAAATCAGAACACGCTTGAACTGCTTCGTACAAACGAGCATCTTCACCTTCGTTTTTACAAGCCCACATCCAGTTGGCCGATAAAGAAACCGATTGTAAACCGTCTTTTAAAGGAGCCCAAACGATATTAGAAAGTGCTTCTGCAATAGCAGTTCTTGTTCCCGCTACAGGGTCAATCAACGAAGCTACTGGCGAGTGACCAACAGTGGTTGCAATTCCTTCTTTGCCTTTGAAATCCAAAGCCATAACTCCCACATTGTTCAGTGGTAATTGCAATGGACCAGCACATTGTTGTTTGGCTACGCGACCTCCCACACAACGGTCTACTTTATTGGTTAACCAGTCTTTACAAGCAACTGCTTCTAATTGCAGTACTTGATTAAGATAGTTCGGGATGTTTTTAGTAGTATAATTTAGTTCTGTATAATTTACAGCTACTTTCTTGTCTGTCATTATCGTTTTTGGAGAACTTCCAAAGAAATCTTCCAAAGCATAATCCATAGGTTTTACACCTGTAGTTTTGGATTCAAAAGTAAAACGATGGTCGTTCGTCACGTCACCTACTTGGTACATTGGAGAACGTTCTCTATCAGCAATGCGTTGTAAGGTGTCAATGTCTTTTTCGCCAATCACTAATCCCATACGCTCTTGCGATTCGTTACCAATGATTTCCTTAGCAGAAAGCGTTGGGTCACCTACTGGTAATTTATCCAAATCAATCAATCCACCAGTTTCTTCTACCAATTCCGAAAGACAGTTGAGGTGTCCACCTGCTCCGTGGTCGTGAATTGACACGATAGGGTTGTGGTCGCTTTCTACCAGTCCACGAATGGCATTCGCTGCACGTTTTTGCATTTCTGGATTAGAACGTTGTACGGCGTTCAACTCAATTCCGGAGCCAAAAGCACCTGTATCAGCTGAAGAAACTGCAGCACCACCCATTCCAATTCTATAGTTTTCTCCACCTAAAATAACGATTTTATCGCCAGCTGTAGGTTTCTTTTTTATCGCTTGGTCTAATTTTCCGTAACCAATTCCACCTGCTTGCATGATTACTTTATCGTAACCCACTTTACGGTTGTTTTCTTCGTGTTCGAAAGTCAAAACAGAACCCGTAATCAACGGTTGTCCAAATTTGTTTCCAAAATCAGAAGCTCCATTCGAAGCTTTAATCAAAATATCCATTGGTGTTTGGTACAACCAAGGTCTTTCTGCCATTCCTTTTTCCCAAGGTCTGTCATCCTGAGCGGAGTCGAAGGAGGTTAATCGAGAATACGCAGTCATATAAACCGCTGTTCCTGCTAATGGCAACGAACCTTGTCCTCCTGCTAAACGGTCGCGAATTTCTCCTCCAGAACCTGTTGCGGCTCCGTTGAAAGGCTCCACAGTAGTTGGGAAGTTATGGGTTTCGGCTTTTAATGAAAGTACCGAATCAAATGTTGTTTCTTGGTAAAAATCAGGTTTGTCGGCACTTTTTGGTGCAAATTGTGTCACTTTCGGTCCTTTTACAAAAGCCACATTATCTTTATAAGCAGAAACGATATCGTTTGGATTCGTTTCAGACGTTTTCTTAATTAATTTGAAAAGAGAAGTCGGTTTTTCTTCGCCATCAATTACAAAAGTTCCATTGAAAATTTTGTGACGACAGTGCTCTGAATTTGCTTGCGAAAATGCAAAAATCTCAGAGTCGGTTAATTTTCGACCTAATTTGGTTGCTAAATTAGAAAGGTAGTCTACTTCTTCTGGACTTAATGCCAAACCTTCGGATTGATTATAAGCTTCAATATCGTCGATTTCCAATATAGGTTCCGGTTGGATATTGATAGTAAAAATATCTTGGTGGAGTTCGCTAAATTTTTGCGAAAGCATAGGGTCAAAATCCGAAAAATCTTCGGTAACACGTTGAAATTCCTCGATTCTGATGATACCAGAAATCCCCATGTTTTGAGTAATTTCTACTGCGTTGGTACTCCAAGGCGTAATCATAGTGGCGCGTGGACCAACAAAAAAATCCGACAAGACGGATTTTTCTATTTTATTGGCATCAGCAAATAGCCAGTTGAGTTTTGAGATGTCTTGAGCCGAAATTTCGTTCTGCGTGTGTACGGCAAAAACAGTGTTACTTTGGTTTTCAAAGAAATGAATCATTGTTGTAGGGTTTGTTGTATTGCGCTGCAAATTTAGTTAATTAAGCCCTAAAAAAAAAGCGGCAATTGCTGCCGCTTCAAATAAAATTATTTTATCGTTATCTAATTTACAATTAGCTTTTTGGTTGTTGATTTTCCTTCTTTTGTGACTTTTACCAAATAAATCCCTTTTTGAAGATTATTTACAGCCGCAGCAGCTGTGTTATTGTATTCTTTTTCAAAAACTTTTTGTCCCGAAACAGAAAATATGGTAACGTCGTGTTTGTCGTTAGCATTTTCAAAATTGATTTTTACCGTTCCATTAGAAGGATTAGGATAAATATTGAATTCATTAGCGTCAAAATCAATATTAGAAAGGGTTGCCAATGAATGACTCCCCAATCCATTGCAAGTATCCTTAGTATATACATCCCATTCAACAGTTTTGTTGAAAGTAGTGTTTGGACCTGTAATGCTCGGTTTTCTACGCAAGGTCTCATCAATTGCAAAATTTGGAGATCCTCCATTGAATGTTCCTATGATATCGATTAACACTCCATTTTTAAATAATCCCATAGGATCATTCCCATTGAATGCTTCTTGAGCTGATGATAGATTGGCATTTGCTACAGTGAAACAAGTTGTAGTGATTTGTGGATCAACTAAAATAAATACAGCACCAGAATTTAAAGTTCCAGTTAAATTAAGTCCTGTGGCGCTCCAAGCTCCAGCTCCATTAGATTGTTTTTTTATAGAATAACCTGTCAAGTCAACTGCAGCTCCAGTAAAGTTAGCAATTTCTAATGCTTTGTTAAAACCAGTTCCTTCAACATACTCTGAAAAGAATAACTCTGTAGCTCCCGATCCACCTGATGGGGCAGCCGTAGTTGTTCCCGTTACCGAAGCACTCGCCACAGAAGAATTTCTATCAGCGTCTCTAGCAATTAAATAAAAGGTATAAGTTGTCTCAGCTGCTAAACCAGTGATCGTTGTGGTTACCCCAGTTACTGAAGTTTTCAAGGTGCCATTTACATATACATCATAGCCTGTAACTCCCACATTATCTGTTGAAGCAGTCCAAGTTAAAGTTGCTGAATTGGTAGTGGTTTCGGTTACTACTAGATTGGTTGGAGCAGTTGGTGCTTCAGTATCAACGGTACCTGCTTTCCAAATTTCGGTTACATAGGTTGGATTATCAATAAATGGATTTCTATTGTTTTGTCTGGCATAAATGGCGTTGTTTCTAGCAATTTCTCTCTCGCTTACTGGGTCTTGATTGTGCCAAGCTAATAGTTGATTTAAAAAAGCAGTGGTAAAAACTTGATTGCTGCTATTGTTGAACATAGCATAGTTGTAACCTGCTACGGTATTTTCATATCGAGTAGCAAAATAAAAGTACATTCTAGCAATATCTCCTTTGAATTCATCGATGGGTTCAAAAACCAGTCCGCTGTAACCGGCTGTTGTGCTAGTTCCCAGTTTGCTTCCATTTAAGGTAGTTTGTGAAGGCGTTACAACCACGGAATGCGGATAGTTGGAACGGATTCCGTTTACTTTTCCATCGGTTGGTGTAATAAAGTGCGCATCCGAAACCATTGGCGAAAGCTCATTAAATACCGATTGCGGAATGATGTGTTCTCTGTTATAACAATCACCTTCGTTGGTATAATTTCCACATCTTTGAGTAGCTGCAATGCTGTAGTTGTAAGGGTCTGTTCCTGCAGGATTCTCAGAATACATATCTAAAACAGAACCATCCTTTTCGAAAAAATTATCAATATCAGAAGTTTGATAGGTGACATATAACCCTGCATAATCAATAACAGTATGGTCTTTAATAATGTTGTACAATTGGGTTTTTAGCGTGTAGCCCGTTCCCGTGGCAGTCGAATAGTATCCAGTTGGAGCTTGGGCAAAACTCGCTGAAAATAGTAATAAAAAAAGTAGGGAGTAGATTTGTTTCATAATGTGAAATGGGATAAAATGTTTAAAAGTTTGTAAAGCTATTCTTTACAAATGGAACCTAGGTTAAGAAATATTTAAGTTAATGAGATATGTTTTACATATTATTCATAGGTACAAACAATTCAGACAGCAAAAAAAAACGACACAATTGTGTCGTTTTTCATATTGGAAATGGTTGTAATTAGTTGATAATTATCTTTTTGTAGATAGTTTGTGTAGCGTCTTCTATTTTGACCAAATAAAATCCTTTTGGAATAGTGTTTAGGGTCACCGAAGGTTGCGTAATGTTTTCTTTCTCAAAAATGATTTGTCCTAACAATGAGATAAGCTGAATAGAATAATTTTTGTTAGAATTGTTGTAATTAATCGTAAAATCACCGTGAGAAGGATTGGGGTAAATTGAAATTGCATCGATATCAGTTACTTCTTTTTTGTTCACTTTAGTGCTTGTTTTGCTACCAAGGTTGTTGCAAGTGTCTGTTGTGAATGAGTCCCATTGGCTTGAAAGATTAAAGGTCGTGCTGGGTGACGTTACAGTTGCTTTTCTTCTCAAGGTTACATCGGCAGCGAAATTAGCCGTTCCTCCATTAAAAGTCCCAATGATATCAATCAATACTCCATTTTTGAACAGACCTACAGCATCATTTCCGTTAAAAGCTAATTCGGTTGCGGCTGTTGAAATATTGGCAGATGTTTTAGGATAGCAAGTGGATGTAATAGAACTATTCACTATGGTAAATTTACCACCACTTGTTAATGTTCCTGACAAAGTTAGTCCCGTGCTCCAAGCTCCGGCACCATTAGTTTGTTTTTTGATGGTATAGCTCGATAAGTTTACTGCCGCTCCAGTGTTATTGGCAATTTCTAATGCTTTGTTGTTCGATGAACCTTCTATGTATTCAGAGAAAAGCAAGTCGGTTGCAGCTGTTCCGCCGCTACTAGTTGTTACTGTAATGGTAGTACTTTTTGTTGAACTATTTCCTGCTGCGTCTTTTGCAACTACATAAAAAGAGTAAGCGGTAGAAGCAGACAATCCTGTTATAGAGGTAGTTGTGCCAGTAACAGTAGTTTTGAGGGTGTTGTTCATATAAATAGCATACCCAGTTACTCCCACATTGTCTGTTGAAGCAGTCCAATTTAATGAAACAGAAGTAGCTGTAATAGCAGAAGCTGTTAAATTGGTTGGAATAGTTGGTGCTTGCGTATCAGAAGAAGGAGCGGATCCCCAAATAGCTTGTACATATTCAGGATGGTCTATATAGGGGTTACGATTATTTTGTCTAGCATAAATAGCGTTGTTTCGGGCTATTTCTCTCGCACTTACTGGGTCTTGATTGTGCCAAGCTAATAGTTGATTTAAAAAGGCGGTAGTAAAAACTTTGTTGCTAGAACCATCAAACATTGCAAAGGAATAGCCAGATACGGTATTTTCGTATCTAGTGGCAAAGTAGAAATACATTCTTGCAATATCACCTTTGAAATCATTTATTGGCTCAAAAACAGTTCCGCTATACCCAGATACACCACTCGAACCCAATTTCCCTCCGTTCAAAGAAGTCCAAGTTGCAGTTGCTACATTACCGTGTGGGTAATTTGAACGTTGTCCGTTTACTTTTCCGTCAGTAGGAGTAATGAAATGTGCATCAGAAACCATTGGTGCAGCAGAGTTAAAGGTAGATTGTGGGATAATATGTTCTCTATTGTAGCAATCGCCTTCAACTGAGTAAGTACCACATCTTTGCGTCGAACCCGAACTGTAATTGTAAGGATCTGTACCAGAAGGTTTTTCGGAATACATATCTAAAATGGTTCCATCATTTTCATAAAAAGAATCGATGTCAGAGGTTTGATAAGTGGTATACAGTCCAGCGTAACCATTGTCGGTGTGACCTTTGATGATGTTGTACAGTTGCGTTTTTAAAGTATATCCAGTACCCGTCGCAGTGCTGTAATAACCAGATGGAATTTGTCCAAATCCAATCGAAGACGAAAGAATAAGAAGTAAAACGTAGAGTTTTTTCATAAGTGCAAGTTTTAGTTAAGTTAATAGATTAGGGTTTTATGTGTTTGGTTTTCAATATTATAATCTAGGTTTAATAACAAAAGTACCTTTTTTTGTTATACATTATGTTAAGAAATAGTAATATAAATATGGTTTTTCTTATTTTTTAATGAAGTATGATATAATGGTAAATTTTGAGTAATTAGATAGCTATAATGTATTCTCAAAAAAAAAAGTGCTGACGTAAAAGCATAAGTAGTTGCATCATCTGCATAACTAAATGCTGATGACGAGATACTTTAAAAAACGGTAGAATTAATTGGTTTTCGGAAAAGCTTTATTTTGATAAGCACCCAAATCAGGTGGCAGGGTTCTGCTTGTTCCTAAAATGTCCAATGGAATTAAATAACTAGTATTCCCTTTGGCAAAAGCCGCCGAAGTATTGTCAATGTTGAGTTGGTTCTGATTTACTTTGAAAAATTTGGGGTCTTTGTTTAAAATTATCCCACTGTAGTGAGTGGCATCCGTCTCAAATTGGTATAAAGGGTTATTTGTAAAAGAATTACTGCTATTGTTGAATTTAAGCAAACAATGATTGAATTGATAATTGAAAGCCGAAGTAGCTTTTTTATTCAACAGCATTTCATTAGAGTAAGAGCCGTAAATGATACAGTTATTAAAAGTAGCTTGCGTCAAATCTTTAGACTCAGGAACGGCACCAGTAATAAAGTTGCTGACCAAAACTGCAACTTGTGAGGAACTGTTCCAATTGTTATTGAAAGTAGAATGCGTAAAATTGTATTCTCCACCATACAAACAAGCCAAACTTGCCACACCTGCATTGTTTATCACTACATTTTCACCTACGATTTTTCCCGTTTGAGCCAGAATGCCGTAGTTACTTGAATTATAGATTTGAGTATTTTTTAGTTGTACTGTAGTTCCATCGTTATTTTGAATCAAAAGTCCGATGGTTGCATTTTTTATAGTCAAATGGTTGATGCGGTTATTGGTGCTTCCGTTGGTTAGCCATAACGCTCCCCATTGTCCTGCTACATTCGAAAATCCGGGCTCTAAGCGATTGCCTTCAAAAATGACTTCATTTTCTAAAGCATTCGTGGTTGAGGTAGTTCCGTTGATTTGAATGCTTCCTTGATTGGCAACAATCAATCCAGAATTGGCGTGAAAATGCACTCTAGCACCCGCATCAAAAACAGCTGTTTTTCCCGAAGGAACTGCGGCATAACCATAAATTACATAGGGTTTTGTTTTGGTAAAATGCAACTCATTACCATTGATTGCATCGTTTTCGTCTAAATAAAAACCTTCGATTTTTTCATTGCCAATTGGTAGCGTCTCAGTCGTGCCATCCGCGAATCGCTGTGGATAAAGAAAAATAGCATCTTGAATTAGCGTAACCAATTCAACCGTTTGTAAATTGGCGCCACTATCAAATTGAATTTTATCGGTATACAAAAAATCACTAGGGTTAGCATCAGCGATACTTGCTGTGGTTTCGATGAAAATATACAAGCTGTCTTTGGCCAGTAGCGTAATGTCTTTGAAAATCTTACCCGAAGTTCCTTGCTGTCCATCTACGGTCATTCGGTATTTCGAATTGAGTCCTTTTTCGAATTGAATAATCGGAATGTTGATGTCCTTTTTACTTTTATTATAGACTTTTAGTTGGTACGTACTCGAACCAATATTGGCAAAAACCGTGTCCAAATACACCGTATCCTTAGAAAATTTCAAATCGCCCGTGCTAGCCACAGTTTCAAAATCAGCTCGGCAAGAACCCAGCAGCAGTATAATTCCAAGAATAAAAACGGTAGCAATGGAGCGCATTTCTTATTTTTTTTGGTAAAAATAACGATTAATTAGAATATGCCATCGCAAAACCCACAAATTTGATGGTGATGGCTGTTGCCTTTAAATCTAGTCAATTATACTAAAAAACAAGGATAGGTTTGTACTGACCAATTAGTTCGCTTATTTTTACAAGAAATATAATGACAATGGAAAAAGACAAAGAAAAAATGCTCCAATTTTGCAATGACTTTTCGAAGAATACGTTGATGGAGACCTTAAATATAGAATACATTGATGCTGGCGAAGGTTTTTTGGTAGCCAAAATGCCAGTCAATTCCACAGTACATCAGCCTATGGGATTGTTGCACGGCGGAGCTTCTGTGGCTTTGGCAGAGAGTGTTGGGAGTGCGGCTTCTCACTTTTTTATCAATCCTAAGGAACAAGAAGTTCGTGGCATTGAAATCTCGGCCAATCATCTAAAAAGCATACGCGAAGGTGTAGTTTTCGGCACAGCCAAAATTATTCATAAAGGTAAAACCGTACATTTATGGGAAATAAAAATCACCGACGAAGCCGGAAATTTGATTTCCTTATGTAAATTGACGAATATGGTTTTGCAAAAAAAGCCTTAATTATTTACCAACCATAAAAATAGCGGTTATGATTGATTTTTTTATAAAAGTACAGCAGCAAATTGCCTTAAACTTACCTTTTGTTATCTATCACAAACCTAATAAAAGTAAGATAGTGGGCTTTTTTCAAAAAAATGACCACTTGTTTTTCGTAGATGATTTTAAAGAAAGTGGATTTGTTTTTTCACCTTTCAATGGGAATCAGATGATTTTGATTCCACTCAAGGAGGCTGTTAAATGGGAAACGATAGTGCCAACCGTTGACTTTGAAGAAACAAAAGTTGCTTCTTCAGATGAAAATCAGGAGGCAAAAAATCATTTTTTAGCACTAATTGAAAAAGGAGTCGAAACGATTAAAAAAGGAGTTTTTGATAAAGTGGTTTTGTCTCGACAAGAAGAGGTCAATGTGTCCAATTTTGATGTTGTTACTACTTTCGAAAAATTAATTTCTTTGTATCCTACAGCTTTTACGTATTGTTGGTTTCATCCCAAAATAGGGCTATGGATGGGAGCTACACCCGAACGATTGTTGAAGGCGAACAAATCTAAGTTTTACACCACTGCTTTGGCTGGAACGCAAATCTTTGACCCCAAAAAAAGAACGGCAGTTTGGGGAAATAAGGAACAAAAAGAGCAACAATATGTTACAGATTCTATTTTAGATAGTCTTAAAAACCATACTTCTGAGATTGTACTTTCGAGCCCTTACACAGTTAAAGCAGGAAAGTTGCTACATATCAACACAGATATCGAAGGTGTACTAAAACGAAGTTCGAGTTTAAAAGAAGTGGTTTCGGTTTTGCATCCAACTCCTGCTGTTTGCGGATTACCCAAGGAGCAAGCTAAAGATTTTATTTTGGCTAATGAAGGCTATGACCGCAGTTATTATACTGGTTTTTTGGGTGAGCTAAATGTCAAAGGAGATTATTTGAATAAACCAAAATCTCATTTATTTGTAAATTTGCGTTGTATGCAAATTAAGCAAAGTGAAGACAAATCCGATACAGCAAAAGCTTATTTATATATGGGTTGCGGTATTACTTTAGAAAGTATTCCAGAGAAAGAATGGGAGGAAAGTGTCAACAAATCGATGACAATGAAAAGGGTTTTGGGTTAATTGGAAGAAATTTTAATTTAAATAAACAAATAAATGACAACATTAAAAAAAGGAGATCAAGCACCCCAGTTTTCTGGAGTAGATCAAGACGGAAACACTCATCAATTATCTGATTATGCTGGAAAAAAATTGGTGGTTTTTTTCTACCCAAAAGCGAATACGCCAGGTTGTACAGCCGAAGCTTGTGATTTGAGAGATAATTTTGCTCGATTTGAAGCACAGAATTATGCCTTGTTAGGCGTAAGTGCCGATAGCGCCAAAGCACAAGCAAAATTTAAAGATAAATATGAGTTTCCATTTCCTTTGTTGGCCGATGAAGATAAATCAGTGATTCAAGCTTTTGGTGTTTGGGGACCCAAAAAGTTCATGGGAAAAGAATACGATGGAATTCATAGAACCACTTTTGTGATTAATGAGAAAGGTGTTATAGAAGATGTGATTTCTGATGTTAAGACAAAAGTTCACGCTTCGCAAATTTTGAAATAAAAACAATTTTAGTTGTTTAAAGTAAGCCAAATGATTCGTTTTATTTGGCTTTTTTTGTTACTACATATTAAAGAATCAAGACTGTTAAATAATGATTATATTTGATAATTACTTAAATCTTTACTGTTTCTTAATTCTCAAGTTATGAAAAAAACACTGCTACTTTTTACGTTTTTTTTGTCATTTACTTCAAGTTATGCTCAAAATGACAATCCAAAATATGATGCGTCATTGGCTCAACAATTGGGAGCCGATGAATATGGAATGAAAAACTATGTTTTTGTATTGCTAAAAACAGGAACGAATACGACTAAAGATAAGCAATTCATAGCGGATTGCTTTGCTGGTCATATGGCCAATATTGCTAAATTGGCCAACGTTAAAAAATTGATTGTGGCAGGGCCAATGGGCAAAAATGAGGCCAATTTGAGAGGGATTTTTATCTTGAATGTGGCCACGATCGAAGAAGCCAACAAATTATTAGAAACAGATCCAGCTATCAAAGCCAATTTATTAAGTGCTGAGGTGTTTCCTTGGTATGGATCAGCGGCATTACCCGAATATTTGCCTTTTCACGAAAAAGTATCGAAAAAGAACCATTAATAATACAAAAGCCAAGTCTAGAACTTGGCTTTTACGGTTTTATTAGGCTTGTAACATTTTTTCTGGATCGTAACCAAATAAGCGCTGTTTTTTGATGATTTCTGCAACACCAGAAGGTAACATAGGTTCCCATCCAGGCTTACCTTGGCTAATCATTTTGAGGACTTCTCTCGAGAAAATCTCAAGGATTTTTGGATCATAGTCCGTGATGTCTTCAACTTTTCCATTGAATTTAAAGAATTTGTACAACTCTTTCATTCTAGGATGAACTTTAAGGTTGGCTGAGGTAATAATTTCGCCTTCTTCACCAATCATCGGATATAAAAATACTTTCATGTCTCGGTAAAACAATTTACCAAAAGCTTCCAAAATACCTCCACTCAAATGGCGGTAGTATTTCTCGTCAAAAATATCAATTAAATTGTTAACGCCCATCGCTAATCCCATTCTGGCTTTGGTGTAGTTAGAGAAATATTCAACTACTTTGTAATACTCTTGGAAATTTGAAATCATTACGGTTTGTCCAAGCGAACACAATAATTCGGCTCGATCCATGAAATCTCTTTCATCAATTTCACCATCAGAACGAAGATTCGATAAGGTAATTTCAAAGATAACCTGTGTGTTTTCTTTTTCTACTTTGTTTTCTTCCAAAAACATTTCGATGGATTTTTCATACATGTCCATATTAACCTTGGTCACAGGACGGAAACTTCCTCTAAAAGCCAAGATGTTTTTCTTGTATAAAATGGCTGCAGGAAGAATGTTTTTTCCTTCTGGATTGAACATCACAGCGTCGGTCATGCCGTTTTTAACCAATTGTAAACTCATCAAACGATTGTCAACTTCAGCAAATCGAGGTCCAGAAAAGTTGATGGTATCTATTTCAAGTTGGTCTTTATCTAAATGATCGTACAAATAGCGTAATAATTTTTTCGGATCGTTGTATTTATAAAAAGCACCATAAATTAAATTCACCCCAAGGATTCCAAGTGTTTCTTGTTGTAAACGAGAGTCAGTTTCTTTGAAACGAATGTGAAGTATAATTTCGTTATACGCCTCAGTAGGATCCAATTGGTAGCGAATACCCACCCAGCCGTGGCCTTTGAATTGCTTTGCAAAATCGATAGTCGCAACAGTATTGGCGTAGCTAAAGAATAACTTGTTTGGGTGTTTGACTCTGCTCAAACGTTCTTCAATCAATTCTCCTTCAAAAGTTAACATTTTTTTAAGACGACTTTCGGTTACATATCGTCCATCTTCTTCGATTCCGTAAACTGCGTCACTAAAATCTTTATCATAAGCAGACATTGCTTTCGCAATCGTTCCAGAAGAACCTCCTGCTCTAAAAAAATGTCTTACCGTTTCTTGTCCCGCACCAATTTCAGCAAAAGTACCGTATATGTTCTCGTTTAGATTTATTCGCAGTGTTTTGTCTTTTATGGATGGAATTTGTTCAATAAATTTATCCCCTTTGAGTTTGATTTTTTTTGTGTCCATTGGCTATCTAAAAAGTAGAATTTTGTTACAAAGTTAACTAATTCGATTTCGAATTGAATGATAAATAATTCTATTTTTGTAAAAAAATTAACAAACATTGAACATCTATTTTTTAGGTACAGGCACATCACAAGGAATTCCTATTATTGGGAGTTCTCATCCTGTTTGTAAAAGTATTGATCCTAAGGATAAAAGGCTCCGCGTTTCGCTCTGGATGTCGTGGAATAATCATTCCTACGTTATCGATTGCGGACCGGATTTTAGACAACAAATGTTGGCGGCTGATTGTCAGAAAGTAGATGGTATTTTATTTACCCATGAGCATTCAGATCATACGGCGGGTTTAGACGATATTCGCCCCTTTAACTTTAAGCAAGGGGAAATGCCTATTTACGCCCATCAGCGGGTTATTGAGAACTTGAAAAAACGATTTGATTATGTTTTTGAAACCGAAAACCGATATCCAGGCGCTCCTTCGGTAAAGACGATTGAAGTGATCAATGACCATCCTTTTGAACTGGGAGGCAAAACAGTTATTCCGATTAACGTTATGCATGGGAATTTGCAAGTTTTTGGGTATCGCATAGAAAATTTTGCCTATCTCACAGACGTGAAAACGGTAGCTCAAGAAGAAATCGATAAATTGAAAAATTTAGAAGTTTTAGTATTGAATGCTTTGCGTATTGAACCGCATACTACGCATTTTAATCTTCAAGAAGCATTAAGTTTTATTGCTTTAGTACAACCTAAAAAAGTGTATTTGACGCATATTAGTCATTTGTTAGGTTTTCATGAAGAAGTACAACAACAATTGCCAGAAAATGTATTTTTGGCCTATGATAATTTAGCCATTACCCTTTAATCTTTATATTTAAAATGAAAAATTCGCTTTTACTTTATGGTTTTATTTTGGCAGTTTTATTCAATATTTACACCTATATGTTTTTGAGCAAAGAGGTGAAATTTGAACAAGATAAAAGTGCAAAAATAGCTAACAAACTTCGAGACAGTATCAAAACAGTGGCTTTAAAATTAGACGATGCGAATTACTTTTCGCTAGCTAAAAATGAGAATGCTCAAAACTATTTTGAAGCCAGTAATCCTAATAAAACTATTCTTATTGATCAATTGATTCCTGTAGTTACCGAGAAATTACTCGACTTTAATGATGATCCAAAAGGCAATCCCTACACCGGACAAGATCGCATTGGAGCAAATAAATTTGTGATCAACAAAGTCAGAATCTTAAATCACCGTTGGATTATTGCTGATTTTAGTGATGGAGAATATTGGGGAGAAGTACTCTTAAAATACTTTGTCAACACCGATGATACGATTTCGTTTGAAGTAAATCAGTCTATTTTGTATCAAAAATAATTTTAGACATTACTTTAAATGAATGTAACTCCTACGATCGAAAGAGTAACCATAAAGGACGCAGCTGAAATTAGCGATTTGATTTTAAATAATGCCTCATTTTATTTAAGGTCACATTATTCTGATGCACAATGGAGAGTTTTCAAGAGGTATTATTCAATTGAAACCATTCAACAAAAAATCCTAAAACAGCAAATGTTTTGTGCTAAACTAGGAAATACAATAGTGGGAACCATTGCTATAGATCACGATTATGTTGTGGGGTTCTATACCCATGTTGATTATGCTAATAAAGGAATTGGGTCAAAGTTGCTTCGTTATATTGAAAAGGAAGCACAAGAAATGGGACATTCTGAAATTTATTTGGCATCATCTCCAGTTGGAGTTGATTTTTATCTAAAATTTGGATGGCAGATAGTGGAAGAACTTGCCATCGAATATTTGGGAGTTCCTTTTGTAGAAACGGTAATGAAAAAGCGACTTCAATCGATGGATTAAAGCCGCTTTTTTTGGTACTTGAAAGGACTGCTATTCGTTTATTGCAACCAATTTTTGAAGTCATAAAAATTTTGTGGTGATACACCATGCCCAATCGGATATTCTTTGTAAGTTATAGCAACGCCTAATTTTTCCATAAAAGGAGTTGTTTTTCTAGCCCATTCTACTGGAATTACTTGATCTACAGTTCCGTGAGAGGCAAAAATGCGTAACGAATTTAGATTGTTTTTTAAGTAATCTTCAGTAATGATATCAGGATTCAAATAACCGCTCATAGCCACAATCTGTTTTACTTTTTCGGGGTAAGAAAGTGCGACTGCATAACTCAATATAGCACCTTGACTAAAACCAATTAGAGTTACTTCTTCTTTGTTGATGGGGTAATTTTGTGTTAATTCGTCGATAAAGTTCGCAATGCAATCACGAGATTCGCGTGCTTGATCATTATCTGAAAATTTGTTTTGATCGGCATCAAAATTAATCGCATACCAAGCATAACTTCCGTATTGTAAATCATAGGGCGCTCTGGCTGAAATGATATAATAATGCTCTGGTAATTCTGGTGCAAAAGAAAACAAATCAGCTTCATTACTACCGTAACCGTGCAGTAAAATCAAAACAGGATTTTTTTCTAAAACAACTTTAGGCTCTCTTATTTTGTATTCTAAGGATAAATTCATGAAATGTATTTGATTTATTTTATTCTATGTTTTTAAAAATCTTTTGAAATTGTTCACCTAAAAGCGGAATGAGTTTGGTTTCTCCTTGTAAGGCGGCAGTAAAACCATAAATCCAAAGGATAAAATAAAATATGTAAAAGGCAGACGAAATCATCCAACTATCAAAATAGCCAATGAAATAGCCAATTAGAAAAAAAGAAATAAAAATTCCTAACGCCTGACGAATATGAAATGCGGCAAAAGTATCTTTTTTTTCAGAGTTCATGAAAATTGCAATCACGGCTCCAATTATGGTGATATAACTAACAATGGCTGTGTTTTTGCCTTCTTTAGTAGGATTCATTTTTTTGAATTTAATTTAATACAATTTGGTTTTGGTGAATACAGCCATACACTTTTCCTTTCATCGGCTGTCTTAAAAAGGCTGAATTTTTAGATTTGGAAAGGATGTTTTCTTTCTCAAAAACGCTTTCTCCTTCAGAAGTGAAAAGGGTTATATTGGCCATTTGCCCTTCTTCAATTGTTGTTACTGTAATTCCAAAAGTGGTTTTGCCAGCCGTTAGTTTTTCAACAATTACAGCTGTTGGCAAAACGGTAGATAAAGATCCAAACGCACTTTCTAATCCAATGGTTCCGTTTTTGGCTCCATCAAATTCCATTTTCTTGTGTTCAATATCAATTGGATTGTGATCGGAAGTAATCATGTCTATCGTTCCGTCGAGAACACCTTCTATTAGAGCTTTTCTGTCTGCTTCGCTTCTAAGCGGTGGACTGACTTTGTAACGGGTATCAAAGCCATCGAGTAAGTCTTCGTTTAATACTAAATGATGTACACTCACACTACAGCTTACGGCTAGTCCTTTAGCTTTAGCTTCTTTAATTAAAGCTACCGATTTTTGAGTGGAGATGGTAGGAATATGAAGTTTTCCACCAGTATATTCTAATAGAAATACGTTTCTAGCAATATGTAATTCTTCGGCCAAAGCTGGAATTCCTTTTAAACCTAATCGGGTAGAAGCTAAGCCTTCGTTGGCGACTCCGTTTCCTTTGATTTTTTCATCTTGTGCAAAAGCGATAACTAGACCATCAAAATCTTGTACGTATTGCAAAGCGATTTTCATCAAATTAGCGTTGTCCAAACTTTTATTATAATCACCAAAGGCAATCGCTCCTGCTTTCTTCATATCGTATAATTCTGCCATGTCTTTTCCTTCGCTTCCTACTGTAAGGGCGCCAATTGGATAAAGTTGTGTTACAGAATGCTGAGCTTTGTTGCGTACGAAATTAATCTGTGATTGATTGTCAATAACCGGAAACGAGTTGGGTTGCAACGCAATGGCAGTAAATCCGCTCTTGGCAGCTACGGTCAGACCGTTGCTGATGGTTTCTCGGTCTTCAAAACCGGGTTCGCCTAAGGATACACTACTATCAAACCAACCTGTAGAGATTTGTAAGTTTGGTAACTGGATTTCTTGTGCGCCGTCATTTTGAAGTTCGGGACCTATTTTTTTTATCCAGCCGTCTTGGATATAAACATCCAAGGTTTGGTTATGAAAGGGACTTTTAGAATCGAGAATAGTGGCTGCTCTAAGGAGAATTTTCATGGGTTGAGAAGATTATTTTTTGAAACTTTTTTATTTGACAAATCGGATAATGGCCATTTCTGCTAGCAAAAAAGCTAGGGCAAAGATAAGAAACCATTTCCAAAGTTGATGGTCTGTTCTGTTGGTTTGTAACGTGTTGAAAACGCTTTTGATACTATCAATTGTTTCAAAATCCGACGTCCATTGGGTGTTGATTTGGTTCAAATCGCTCTCCGTTCTGGCATAATTAAAGGAGAGGTTTTCTATGGTTTTATTTTGATTTTGTAAGCTGTAGTTACCAGAGGTATGTGGTAGGTCAGCAAAAGTAACTTTGACTTTGTTGTCCAACATTTGTTGTATGGGAATAAACTGTTCTGTGGTGCCTTTTACGGTCAGCACGGCTTCTTTACTCAAAGATGTAGTGGCCCAAAACGGAATGTTGTTGCCAATCGTTATTGCATTGAGTAAGGTGTTGTTGTTGGTTACGGCCATTTTATAGAAAACCGGAACAATTAATGGTGATTGCTGAAAATTACTATTATCCGTATTTAGAGGTGCAGCGAAAACAAAAACGGCTCCAACGGATTTAGGAATAGCTGTTACAAATTGGGTTTGATCCTCGAACGAAAGAATGGAAGGATATGAGCTATTCAAAACAAAGCTGTTTTCGGTTTTTGGATATTGAAAATTAGAGGTTTTACTTTCGAAAACACCGCCAAAAAGAGGATGGTCAAAATTGATTTTGGTAATTTGTTGGGCTTGATTTTTTAGCGCAGCCAATTGTACACTTCCTAAGGTTTTTAGGAACGAATTGGTGGTTTCAAGTACGGAAGTTTCAGAGGGGATTAACACCAAATTCCCACCTTTGGCCACAAAAGAATGCAGTGTTGTTTGTAAGGCTTGTGGAATGTCGGCTACTTCGTTGAGAATAATTGTTGATTGGTTTTCGATCAGGTTGTAATTCAAACTGCGCAATTCAGTAGGCGTGAAATTGAATTCTTCTGGGGTGAAAATACGAGAGAGAAAGTTATTTTTTTGGGTGTCTCCTATACTTAAAACGGAAATTTTTTTGTTTTTGCTGATGCTAAAAAAATATTCATTATCGTAGGTTAAGCCTTTGTCCTTGATGGTAGCATAACCATGAAACTCTTGTTTGGGAATGGTGAAATTTACCTTTTTCTTAGGGCTTTCAAAGTTGACGATAGTTTTGGCTATCAATTTGTTTTGATTGTATAATGCTAGGGGAATGGGGCTAAAGTCGGATCCGAAGGCCTGTAAAGCTACAGTTATTTCATAAAAATTATCGAGTGTTTTATGAATGTAAACACTATCAATCGCGACATTGTTTTTTTGTTCAGCTTCGGATATAATAAAATAGGGTATGGGGTGATCCGATTTTTTTTGAGCTGTTTTTTGGGGCTTGCCAACAGCATCTGAGAGGATGATGACGTCTTTATTAACGGCTGATTTACGAGCGTTGACTTGGGTTAGTTGCTCGTTGATGTCAAAGGGTTTTGCGGAGTAGCTTATTTGTTGTAATTCACTTTGTATGGATTTGATGTCCGTGTTCCAAAACGTTTGGTCGTTGGTTAAAAGCGAAAAGGTAGTGTTTTCAGGAGTATCTTCTAGCAGTTCTTGAACGGCTCTTTTGAGGAGTTCGCCACGATTGCCTTTGGCTTGCATACTGAAGGAGTTGTCTAAAATGATGTACAACTCGTTGTTGGTATTGCTGCTGTCTTTGGCGGCAAAAAAGGGTTGTGCAAAGGCCAAGATTAATCCGGTGAGAAGTAATAAGCGCGTGGCCAATAAAAGCCTTTTTTTGATTTTAGAACTTTTTCGGGATTCGATGGTTAGTTTTTTTAGAAAACGGACATTGGTAAAATATTCTGTTTTAAATTTTCGCAACTGGAACAAATGCACCAAAATAGGTACTAAGAGAAGGAATAAAAAATATAGAATTTCGGGGTGTTTGAAATGCATTCTATGTTGGTTTTACTTGAATATTGGATTAAGCGTATTGGTTTTGATGCTTTTTGATAAAGCCCATTGTTATGATTTAGCCCCGATCGAAGTGGCATCCTTTTTTTGATAGTTAATAGGTGCAAACCGGTTAACTATAAAAAAAGATACAACGTAGAGCGGGACGATGTGTGTTAAAAGGCCTATTGTTCATGCTCCTAAAAAAAAGAGTGGCTCAGTGAACGACCTTTCAAAAATACAAATTTGTGCCCAATGCTGATGGAAATTGTAGGTGTTTTTGAGTAGGAAATATTTTGTTTCAAATTCTTAAAAATTGCTGTACTTTCGCAGCAAAATTTGACCGTTACTATCGGAAATACAGGATCGAGATTGTTTAGTTACTAATCGATTAGATGATGGTCAAAAGCCTCAATTCCAAAAATCAATTGTTATGAAAATTAAAGCGTTATCATTTTCTTTTTTATTCTTTTTTACGGCTGTACAAGCGCAACAAAATTTGTATCATTTATTGGTAGGAACCTACACCAATAAATGCGAGAATAAAGGTGTTTTTAATTACAAGTTAGAAGTAAATTCTGGAAACTCGTTATTGCATGGTTCGACTGTTAATATTCAAAATCCGAGTTTCTTGGCTCTTTCGTCAGATAATAAGCATTTGTATGCGGTTAATGAATCAGGTAATTCTAGTACTGTGACTTCATTTAATTACGATGGCAAAGCGGGAAAAATTATTATGCTGAATAAGCAGGCTACTAAAGGAGCGGATCCTTGTTACTTGATTACAGATGATAAAAATGTGATTACAGCCAATTATTCAGGTGGCAGTATTACGGTGTTTTTTAAGAATGTGGATGGTAGTTTGACAGATGCTAAGCAAGTGGTACAACTTTCTGGTAGTGGTCCGAATAAAGAGCGTCAAGAAGCGTCACACTTGCATATGGTGGCTTTTTCTGAAGATCATAAGTATGTTTTGGCTGTTGATTTGGGGGCGGATAAAATTTATGTGTACAATTATAATGCCGATGCGAGTAAAGATATTTTGACCTTTAAGGGAAGTGTGAGCATGAAACCAGGTGCTGGGCCGCGACATTTAACGTTTAGTGAAGATGGGAAATTTGTGTATGTTTTGAACGAACTAGATGGTGGTTTGTTGACGTATAGTTTTTTGAAAGGGGAATTGATTTTGCTAGATGATACCTCGGTAATGCCAAGAGATTATACTGGTGATTTTCGTGCAGCTGCTATCTTATTATCGCCAGATGGTAAGTTTTTGTACGCAACTAATAGAGGGGAAGCCAATACGATTTCTATTTTTAAGGTGTTGAAAAACGGAAAATTAGAGTTTAAGGAAACAGTAAGCACTTTAGGTAAAGGGCCAAGAAGCTTTGTGATTGATCCAACGGGTAATTTATTGTTGGTGGCCAATCAGTTTAGTAACGAAGTAGTGATTTTTAAACGCGATAAAGAAACGGGAAGTTTAACGGATTCAGAGAAGAGGATTTCGGTGTGCGAACCGGTTCATTTGCTTTTTGAAAAGCGATTGTAATCTGTTGAAAACAAAATATCAAGTTAAAGCCACGAATTCACCCATTTTATTAATTTGTGAATTCGTAGCTTACTTTTTATTTTTTGCTCTTATTTATTGGAGTCTTTGCGTTTTTTATTTCTGGTTTTAAGCATGTTTCGGTTTACGGAGCCATGTGTTTTTTTCTTGGTAACCCCAGGTCCTCCCAAATTAACTTTTTTATTCTTTTTGCTTTTTTCGTGAAAAGCGCCATCACCCTCTAATTTCACCTTTTTCATTAGGAATTTAATAGGTTGACGATCTTTTTCGGGTTCGATGAGTTTGGTGGAGATTTCGACTTCTTCTGGAAAATCAGCGATGGGTAATTCCATGTTCATCAAGACTTCGACTTCTATCTTTGATTCTTCTTCACGTGGAGTTACAAAACTGATGGCTGTTCCTGTAGCGTCGGCTCTACCGGTTCTACCAATACGGTGCATGTACAATTCTGGCATTTCCGGCATTTCAAAATTGATAACATGAGTAATGTTTGAAATGTCCAAACCTCTAGCCATAATATCGGTAGTAATTAGCCCGCGTAAGTTTCCTTGCTGAAATTCGGCCATGGTGCTCAAACGGTAATTTTGGGATTTGTTGGAGTGGATCACACCAAATTGCCCTTCAAATATTTCGTCCATACGGGTAAAAAGCATGTCCGAAATCTTTTTGTTGTTTACAAATACTAAAATGCGGCTCATGTCCTCATTATTTTCTAGTAAATGCTGTAAAAGATTGATTTTGGTGTTGAAGTTAGGAAGATTGTAACTTATTTGGGAAATGTTTTCCAATGGTGTTCCTGAAGCTGCAAGCGTTACTTCTTCTGGGAAATCAAAATAATCATTCAATACGGCATCCACTTCATCGGTCATGGTGGCCGAAAACAAAATGTTCTGTCTTTTAGTTTTCATCATCGCCAATAAGGCGGTTAATTGTGTTCTAAAACCTAAGTTGAGCATTTCGTCAAACTCGTCAATCACTAATTTTTGTGTTTCGTCAAAACGGACTACGGCATCTAAAGCCAAATCCATCATTCTACCTGGTGTTCCCACCAAGATGTCAACACCTTCATAGATGGCTTTTTTTTGAGTATTGATGTTTACCCCGCCGAAGATTCCTAGGGTTTTAACCGACATGTATTGGGTTAATTTTTCAACTTCTTCAACAACTTGCACTACTAATTCTCGAGTAGGAACTAAGATTACGATTTTAGGAGTATTGGTGTTGGTAAATTTATATAGCTTTAAAAGCGGTACTAAGTAAGCAAAGGTCTTACCTGTTCCGGTTTGTGCAATTCCCATCATATCTCTTCCTGACATAATTACCGAAAAGGTTTTTTCCTGAATGGGAGTAGGAGAAGTGAATCCTATTTCATCAATTGCTTTTTGTAAAGATTTAGGAAGGTTAAATTGCTCGAAAGTACTCATTTGCATTAATTTTTGTGCAAAGGTACACTTTTTTTTGGTCTTGTTTTGTGTTGTTATTCAGTGGTTTATGTAAATGAATAGGATCAGAATAACATAATTAGATCAGATGTAATCATGCAGACTCCTACTTTTTGTGAGATGATTTTTGATTATTTTTTCAATAAACGCTTTATTCGTAGTAAAAGTTCGTTGGGATTGAATGGTTTGGCAATAAAATCTGAAACACCTAATTGAAAGGCTTCTTCAACTGTTTTTTCTTCGTCTGCCAAGTTGGAAAGGGCTACGATCGGAATGTTGGGATAGTTTTTACTTAGGTAATTGATAACTTCTAATCCTGATCGTGGCGGAATGAGTATTGCTATTAATATCAAGTCGAATGGTTTTTTTTGTACCAGTGAAATGGCTTCGTTCCCATCTTTGGCGATGGTTAAATTAAACTTTTCTCTTTCTAGAATAATTGACAAAATATCCGAAGTCATGGTATCATTTTCAATAATCAATAGGTTTGGAATTGTATTCATATCAAATGGGGTTTTAATTCAAAAAAACTTCGATTTCATCCAACATTATCATTGGTTTTTTGTTTTTACGAAAACGCCAACTAGGCACTGTTTCTTGATTTTGAATGACTAATTTAATTTTTTTATATTTTCTAAAATTAGGATTTGTTATTTCCCATGTTTTAGGTGTAATATCATAATTTTCAATTATAGGTTCTCCTTTTTTAGTGGTGATTGTCTCCCAATGCTTGTTTTTTAGCCCCAAAATCGTCAAAGCTTTGGGCGGAAAAATCCAATGTCTTTGATCTTCTAGGAACGTTACTTTTATGGTATTGAACGCTATCGCATTGGGATTGATTTCTATTTCTGGGTTTGTGCCATACCAACCCATCCAATTGATGTTAAAATCATGATACCCTTTTATGCCATCCATTAATTCTTGTGCTCCTTTGCCTGCATATTCAGGGGCTGGAGATGTTAGTATATTGATTTTCATTTTTTCTCCCAAATGTTGGGTGGTATTTTTACTAATCACCAACCAATCTTCATAATATTTATTTGGCGAAATTCCTCCTTCACTTAATTCATAGATGCCCATTTTATTGCATTGTTGGCTAAATTGAAGCACTCTCTCGGTAAGTCCATTTCTAACCATTTTTTTACCATTTTCATCACTTACGAAAAGGCCATGCGCATCGGTACCATAAAATTTAGACTGTTCGAAATAAACGTATTCTAGGGAGAGTCTTAATTTTTCTATTCTAGACTTGATAAGGTCATCATTTGTGACAGCATTTAAAGCCTCTTCCAAAATTTGATCATATTGATCCATTGCTTCTGGTGTGAGATACGTATTTCTGTTTTGTATAGGACCAGAATAAATATCCAGATAGGCTTTTGATTTTTTTTGATTTGACGAAAGTAAATTTAAATACTCTTGGATAGAATTAGCTGCTTTTCCATAATATCCTCTCAGAAAATCGGCGGTTGTGGCTTGAACATCGATATTGGTATCCCAAAGTAGTTTTGCTAGAAGATATTGTCTTAGTTCAGAAAGGTCTCCTGGTACATCTGCGTAGCCTTGAACAAATACTCCCTTTACATTACTTTTTTTGAATTTTGTGTAGTTTTCTTTACAATACGAAAGATTTGGAAAAGGAGACAAATAATTTGAAAATTGAACGGTATAATCCCAAACCAATACATTTTTGTTGGTTTTTCCCCATCGATTCAGCGTATTGGCAATAGATTTATTTCTGTTTTCTAGAGATATAGGAAGACCACGATCCATTTCTATTGGGCAGAATATAGTGGTAATATTAGGAGCTATAGTTAGATTAGTGGGAGGATTGAAAGTGTGTAAATAGGCCAAAGTACTTATTTGTATTTTTGGATACTTTTTTGCGATTACATTCAAAAAATGATAGAGAGCGCCCTGAGGACCTCCGTGTTTTGAATTTAAATCTTTACATTTTTGACATTCACAATGTATCACATCATCGTTTTGGCTAATAGAAAAAAATTTGGCATTTGGCTTTTGGTCTATTTCCTTTTTTAAATAGTCGGAGACTAGTTTTACGACAGTATCATTGGTCATGCATAGGGATTCAGCTCTTCTTTTCCCATTGTAAAGTGCAAATAGCTTAGGATTTTTTTTGAAAAAGTCTTTGGGAGGGACTAGGCGATCAAAGGTGTGTCCCCAAAGGCCAAAGTCGTCTTGGTGCCAATCAAGTTTGTGCCATTCTCTAAAGGATTCATCATAGCAATCAGGATAAAGCAGGTATCTGTAGGTAAACGATGGCGAGTACTTTTGGTAAAAGTTTTGAGGAAAAGTAAACGATATTGGTTTGGGTACATACGTTACAGTACTGCTGAATTTTCTAAATTCCCATTTTTCTAACAATGTATATACTGCATATTTTAACGATTTTAAATTGGTAGCAAGTAAAGAAATACTTAGAGTGTTACTTTTTAGTATGAACTCTTGATCTTTTAATTCTTTATTCTTTTTTTCTATCTCAAGAATAATTGTAGTATCGTTATTAGACGTTTTAGTGTTGCTTATTTCAAAAGTGTTGGGAAATGATTTTTCTACAAACGAATAGAGTATTTCAGCAGCGATTTTGGATTCAGCGCAAGAGTAGGTGATGGCTACTTTTTTTTGCTGATTCGAAATTTGGATGGTATTAGATTGCGCCATACTAGTAGTTAAGGAAATAATTCCATTGATAAATAACAGTAAAAGTTTTGTTTTTAAGTTCATAGCTACAATTTATAATGTAATAATAGCGATAGTTCGTATTCATTCTGATATTCGTTAGGAATGTATTCTTGATAATTATAGTTGAATTGAATACCGGTAATGAATTTTTCAAATAAAAGTCTATAATAGCCAATACCCATTCTGTAGGAGTTTAAATTGAGTCGATTTTGTAATTGGGCAATGGTGGTTCTCTCATCAGGAGACGTTCCAAAACCTAAATTTAGTGTGGCATAATCGTATTTAGAATCAAAATAGTATCGATTGTTTAAAGCAAACACAGGATTATATCTTTTTTTATTGTTGTTAAGATAAGCTTTAAAAGACAGCCAATAAGGCCCAATAGTTTTAGTAACTCCAGTTACCATTGTTAAGACATCAAGGTTTTGCGTTTTGATGAAACGAAGTCCTAAATCGGTTTCCCATCCTTTTTTGAAATTTAAATAGAAAGAGCCTCCAAGTTTGTATTTCGGAAAGACAAGGTCGTTACTGTAAGTAGCATCCCAATAAGTATAGCTTCTTTTACTTGTTTTATAATAGGATTCTAGTTCATATTGCATGCCTTTAATAACAAAATTATTGATGGCATGCCGTTCAGCATAGCTAATTCTACCTATTATAGAACCCCATTTTTGATCATTAACATATTCTAGATTGATCAAATGCCAAGGGCCAATTTCTTGTCGGCTTATAGTAGTGTAATTATAGTTAATTCCCATTCTGTTGTTCTTATTCTCTTGATGTAGTTGTTCTAATGCAGAGCGGGCTTGAGGATCGTAGGGAAAAATTTCGAGTGTTTCTTTTAGGCTTTTTATTTGTTGTTCTCGGTCTTGAAGTAAACCATAGATTTCGGATTTTTTTTGATAAAATAGAATTGATTTTGAATGTAAAATAATGGTTTTTTCGGTGGTTTCTAGTGCTTGATTATATTTTTTTTCTTGAATGTCTAAGTTAATGGAATATAAAAAGGCATCTTCGTATTTTGGGTTTTTATCCATTACTTTTTGATAATAATATCGTGCGCTATCGGTTTGTTTTGTGAATTCATAGTTTCTACCAAGGAGCAATTGAAAATCTAAATAGTCTGGTGCTATTTTTTTTCCTAATAGGCATTTTTCTATTTTTTTTTGATAATTATTGGATGTTTTCATGTCTGAAATAATCACAACCAGCAAACTATCTGTATTTAATTTTTGAGCACAAACCGACATTGTCCCCAAAAAGAGTATCATTGTGTAAATGAATCGGAAATAACAATAGTAATATCTCATGTTTTTAGGTTTGTCTAGGTTGTTCGTATCCCTTTCGAACCATAACTCCCCATTTTTGTTCTTTTTGATTAAAAAAATCCCAATATCCTTTTAATGAAGTAAAAATGGTTAAAGGATGGTATACAATAGGTTCAATGATTGCCATTCCAATTAAAATAAGAAGTTCTTTGTAATTGGCATAACTTCTGTATAATGTTTCGTCAATTAAGATACACATCAAGGTGATGCATAAATAAACTAAATATACAAAGGCGGTCATGATGACTAGAAAATCAAAATTTATAAGTCCCCAAGCATAACTTAATATCAGAACTATTATTCCTAAAAATTCAATAATAGGAACTAAAAACTCAAAAGCAAAAAAGAAAGGTAAGGTGACAAATGCTGTTCGACCATATTTTTTATTGTAAAACATTTTTCTATGCAAATAAAGGGTCTGGACTAAGCCTCTGGCCCATCTCACCCTTTGTCTAATAAAAATAGTTTTAGTCTCAGGAACCTCTGTCCAACATAAAGATTCTGGTATATATCGTATTAAAAAAGGTTCGTTTTTATGATGCATATATTTTCTCATGCGAGTAATCAATTCCATATCTTCTCCAAGAGATTTGTGCCAATATCCTCCTGCGGCAATTACAATTTCTTTATCAAACATTCCCAATCCACCTGAAACGAGTAATAATCCATTGATTTGGCTCCAAGCCATTCTCCCAAAGATGAAAGAACGCACATATTCCAATTCTTGAAATCGTGGATACCATTTTTTAGGAAAATGAACTTTCACTAGCAATCCATCTTTTATTTCACAAGAATTAGAGATACGGATACCAGCTCCAGTAGCAATAACTCTTTTTTCGTTTTCTATAAAAGGTTTTGATAATTTGAGTAGGGTATCTCTTTTCAATATGCAATCAACATCAGTACACAAAAACAAGGGATGTTGTGACGAGTTTATGCCAGCATTTGAGGCATCTGCTTTGCTTTTGCCATTTTCTTTATCTACAATCAGGAGTTTTGAGTAGACTGGATTTTTAGACTTGTAATGGCCTTTTACAGGTTGCGTTTTTATTTTTTCTTGATAATAAAAATCAATTTTTTCTAATTCAAATTCGTTGATGAGTTTTTCAAGTGTATCGTCAGTACTCCCGTCGTTTATGATAATAATTTCATAGTTAGGATAGGTTAATGACAATAAAGATTTTACATTATAAACAATATTAATTCCTTCATTATAGGCCGGGGCAATAACAGAAATACCTGGCATATAATTAGAACGCGCAATAACATCATCTTCTAAAAATTTTTTGTTGTTAATGTGTTTTAGGATTGCGATGTAAGATAATATTGCTAAACATAAATAGAAAAAAATGTAGGAAAAAGAGAAAATTACTATGAAAATTTCATACAGAGATAAAAAAACGTCAACTATGTTTTTAATTACATCCATAGCGATTTCACGTGTTGTAACATTTTGGAATACTCATTATTACAAGAAGCCATGTTTTGGGCTAAAATTGGATCAATTTTTAGTATGCAATACATTGCAGCTAATTGTATCTCTGGATCATTAATGTGTTTAAAGCTAGATTTTATATACGTTGTAGTGCTATGAGAACCTATTTCTGCCAAACACCAATAGCATTTTATTTGAGCTTTTTTTGAATAGATATTTATTTTATTTAGAATGGGTTCTTCAGCTTCTTGAAGGTAGAGTTTGCTAGCTGCAATTAATGCCTCTATTCTCGTAGATTCTACTGGGTAATTCAAAAGTTGAATGATTCTTTTTGAAGCGTTTCTGTTATTAAAATAGGTGACTATTTTTAATCCTAATTCAATTAAGGAGCTTTTATCAGCTTCTAAAAAAAAATCAAGGTTTTTGGGATAGTCTTTTTTGATTTCAAAGAAAATATCCATTATTTTGATTTGATTGAGTTTTGAAATTTTATCAGGAACATGGGATAATTGTTCTTGATTTAAATCAATAAGTGCTATGTAGCTAATAGTGGCATTGGATTGAATTAAATCATTTTCACTATTTAAGAAAGGTAAGATTTGATGTTTTCCTTTGGTATATTTCATCATCTGAAAATGATAAAAACCAATACATTTTTTATAAGGTCTAAAATCATGGATCAGTTTTGAAGAATATTTATTGAGGTTTAAGCTTTTATACAAAAGCGAAATAATAGTTGTTTTGTCCCCTTTGATATTCTTTTTTAATCGGATCATCTCATTGATAACGATAATTTTGCACCAATTTCTTTTAAATGGAATTGCTTTTCGAAAGTCTTTAAGTTTAGCTTTAAGCTCTTGTTTGTCATAATCATGTATGACAATTTCTATTAAGAATTGTTGAATGATCACTCTATACTTTTTTTTAAGGCGATACAGCCATTGATTATAAAATCTTTTTGTTAGTAAAAGAATACTAACAAATAGAATTACAATAACCAAGATGGGAATAGCGAAATTTTTTATATAAAATAAAAAAGCACCCATAAAAAAGATTTGTTACTCAAATGTAGTAAAAATATTGGTAACTTTTTGTTTTTTACAGGTTTATGTGTTTAGAAGTCCTCGAAAACGCCTAGTCCAAATAAGGCAAAATCATACTTAACGGGGTCTTTTGGATCTAAAAGTCGGAGTTGAGTGTCGAGTTCATAAAGTGCTTTAGCGTCATTTTGTTTTCTGGTTAAAAGGCCTAGTTTTCTTGCTACATTTCCAGAATGAACATCAAGCGGACACGAAAGTTTGGAAGTGGAAATGCTTTTCCAAATACCTAAGTCTACAGCTTTGTTATCTTGTCGGCACATCCACCTCAAATACATGTTAATTCTCTTCGCTGCTGAGTTATTCAGCGGGTCGGATATGTGTTTTTGGCTTCTTTGAGGTTGATTGGCTTCAAAAAAAACTTTTTTAAATTCATGTATGCTTTTTTGGACACTTGTTGCCTCTTGATGTTTTGCAAAGACAGATTCTAAACCACCATGATTGTTATAAACGTGTTTCAATCCTTTGATAAAAGATTGAAAATCCTGTCCATTAAAAGTACGGTGAACAAATGTATTGAGTTTTTCTAAATGATGTTCTGAATGCGATAAAACAAAATCATAGGGAGAATTACCCATCACATCCATCATTTTGATGCTGTTTTTGATAATCATTTTGCGGTTGCCCCAAGCAATAGTAGCACTCAAGAAACCTGCAATCTCGATATCTTCTTTTTGAGTAAATAAATGCGGAATTTGAACCGGATCACTTTCTATAAAGTCAAGCGTGTTGTATTGTAGTACTTTTTCGTTAAGAAAGTCTTTAAGTTCAGCCTCAGTCATATTTTTAAATAAATGCTTTTTTGGGTTCTAATCGCTAAGCACTAATTTGCCCATCAACCATCACTAATTTTCTATCGGCCATATTGGCTAACTCCTCATTGTGTGTAACAATAACAAAGGTTTGTCCCAACTCGTCTCTAAGCTTAAAGAAGAGTTGATGCAAATTTTCTGCTGATGTAGTGTCCAAATTCCCTGAAGGTTCATCTGCAAATAGGATGTCGGGTTTATTGATTAATGCTCTAGCTACCGCCACTCGTTGTTGTTCACCACCTGATAATTCGTTAGGTTTATGATGATGTCTATGCGAAAGCCCTAAATAATCCAATAATTTCTTTGCTTCAATTTCTGTTTCTAATTTGTTTTTTCCAGCTATAAAAGCAGGAATACATACATTTTCTAATGCGGTAAATTCAGGTAATAACTGATGAAATTGAAAAATAAACCCAAGGTTTAAATTTCTAAAACGTGACAAAGCTTTGTCGTTCATTTTTAAGACATCTTCTCCATTAATCAACAAACTTGAATTTTCATTCGAAGTCGGTCTGTCCAAAGTGCCAAGTATTTGAAGTAAAGTGGTTTTTCCAGCACCAGAGGCACCCACTATAGATACAATTTCTCCTTTAGTGATATGTAAATCAACTCCCTTTAAAACCTCAAGTTGGTCGTAAAATTTATGTATGTTTTTTGCAAGTATCATTCCAATCTATTTTTACAAAGAAACAAAGATTTTGTATGCCACTCAACTATTATAAAATTTCTTTATGGTAACATTTATTAATATTTAGTTAAATCATCTTTTTTGTTTAATTAATTACTATTTTTGTTAAACAAAATTATAATTCAATTTTTAATGAATAAATCGATTGCAACATTTGCTGGAGGCTGTTTTTGGTGTACCGAGGCTGTTTTTTTACAGCTCAAAGGAGTAGAATCAGTAGTATCGGGTTATATTGGAGGTACTGTTGAAAATCCAACCTACCAACAAATATGTACAGGCACAACAGGACACGCAGAAGCTATTCAAATTACATATGATGAGGACTTAATTGCTTTTGAAACTCTTTTAGAAGTATTTTTTGCTACACACAATCCAACAACACTCAATAGACAAGGCGCCGATGTAGGAACACAATATCGTAGTGAAGTTTTTTATCATTCGGACAATCAAAAGTTACTTACTGAGGCCTATATCCAGCAATTAGAAGAAGCTAAAGTTTTTGATTCTCCTATTGTTACCCAATTTTCTCCAGTTTCAAAGTTTTATCCTGCAGAACCGTACCATCAAAACTATTATCAACTCAATAAGGAACAATCGTATTGTCATTACGTCATTACTCCCAAAATGAATAAACTTTCTGAATCGTTTACTAGAGTATTAAAATAAATAACACCTAAAATATGAACACAGTATTAGACAGAGAATTAATTGAAATTTTAGGTGATAATCACCAAGCCACTAGTGCAGATACGCCTCTTAGAGCTGACGCTTTTGTAAAATCGGATGCTCAAAAAATGGAACGAATTGAACATCATTTTTATGCCATTATGGAAGAAATGGGATTGGATATGACAGATGATAGCCTGAGCGGTACCCCGTTTCGTGTAGCTAAAATGTACATTCAAGAAATTTTTAGTGGTTTAGACCCTAAAAACAAACCCAAAATTTCGGTTTTCGAGAATACCTATCATTATGACAAAATGTTGGTTGAAGCCAACATTAATTTCAACTCTACTTGCGAACATCATTTCTTGCCAATTGTGGGTAAAGCGCACATTGGTTATGTCTCTAGCGGAAAAGTGATTGGTTTGTCAAAATTGAACCGAATTGTGGATTACTATTCTCGTCGTCCCCAAGTTCAAGAGCGCTTGATTATGCAAATTTTTAACGAATTAAAAACTGTTTTGGAGACGGATAACGTTATCATTGTTATGGAAGCCAAGCATTTGTGCGTTTCTAGCCGTGGAATCAAAGATGAAACTAGTTTTACTTCTACCATTCAATATGGTGGGATTTTTAACGAAAAAGAAAATAGAAATGATTTCTTCAATATGATTAAGCAAGAATAAAAGGCACTATTTTTGTTTGGACTTTTTCAAAAATTAAAAAATGACAAACCAAGCAGAAATTAGCGCTGAAGCTTCTCTAAAAAAAAGACATTTATTTTTAAGTATCTTGTTTGATGCCATTGGGATGCTCTCTTTTTCCATTCCATTGATTGGTGAATTCTCAGATGTTATTTGGGCACCTTTAGCGGGTTTTCTGATGACCTGGATGTACAAAGGAAGTGTAGGCAAAGTAGTAGGAGCGATTACATTTGTAGAAGAAGCTTTTCCTTTCTCGGATGTTATTCCCACGTTTACTTTGACTTGGATATACACTTATCTCATCAAGAAACAGAAAAATTCTTAATTAATAGCAACAAAAAAAGCTTCAGAAAGGAAGCTTTTTTTTATGTTTTGAAAAGAAAACCGAGTCCCATACTTCGGAGCATTTTTTTTTCGAAAGCCCAAAAAAATCGAAATTGACCAAACAAAAATCCTATGCAAACTAAAAGTACTTGATAAATAGGAAAAATAAGTAGGAGTCGGACAGGAGTGAACCAAAGTCCTAAATCAGATTTGGTAATACCTAGCCAATAACAAAAAGGTTTAGATAACCATGCGGATGCTGAACCAGTGATTGCAAAAACAATAAAAATTAATGTTAATTGAAAGTTACTTTCTATTCCCCAACGTTCTTTTAATTTTTTCATTCTAAAGTGTCAATTGTACAAATATACTAAGATTATCGTATTGGGACATTGCCAAATAGCCTTTGCTGGTATCGATTTTGGAAATAAATCATATAATTGTAGATTAAATAATTCACTTCGTATCCATAATTTATCTGTGGGTCATAATTTATTGTCATTTCATATAAATTTGGGTCAAATCGTAACGGTTGTTGCGCTCTATTGTTCCATTCTGTAATATAAAATCGGTTCTTATTTTCTAAATAAAACTGCGAATAATAGCCTCTTGGAAGTGCAATAGAATTCAACCAAGTGCTAAAGCCAGGGTCAATAATGATAACCTCGTATTCAAGTGAATCATTAGCAATTCTTACCGTGTCTCCTTTAACGGCAGCGGTGGCAGGAAGAGAGGCAAGATTGTTTTTTGGAGTCGAACAAGCGCCAAGTATTGCAATAAGCACGATTATAAAAGCTATCTTTTTCATGGCTTAACTATTGAAAGTGAAATTTACAAAATCTGAGCCCGAAAAATGTAAATTCTATCATAAAAAAACGCCATCTCTTTTAAGGAAATGACGCTTTTCTATATGTTTTTAGCTTTTATTTACCAAATAATTTACCGAGTATTCCTCCAATTCCGCCACTGCCTTTTGCTAAATCCATGGCGTCACTAATATCTACTTTACCATCTGCATTTTGGTCTAAACCAAATTGTGTTCCGTACTTAGAAATAGTATCCATAATACCGCCAGCTTGTGCACTATTACCAGCAATTGCGCCAATAATATCCGAAATTTGAAAACTATCGTTTGGGTCATTGGCTTTGCCCATCAATCCTCCTAGTATTTTCGGAATCATATCTCCAGCAACACCAGATGCAGCTTCTCCGCTTATTCCGAATTTTTCAGTCAAACTACCAGTAAGTTGTTGCGTGATTTGTTGTATTGCAGGATTCGAACTATCCTGAGCAGTATTGCCTTGCAACAAACCTGCCAATTGCTCAACTCCTCCCTCAGAAGCCATTTTTTGTAAACTAGCAAAAATGGAGCTACCTGCTTCTTGCATAACTGCCTCGTTATGTTCATTTGGGATAGCGCTGTTTTTTACAACAGCATCCTCTCCAAATTGCTGTATTAATTGTGTTAATTGTTCAAACATAGGATTTTAGATTTAAAGTATTCTCAAATTTAAATAAAAAAGGGTAATTTATAACTACTGTTAATAAATTACCCTTTTGGTATGTTGAAGGTTTAAGATTATCCTAACAATGCAATAATTTGTGAGGCTAATTCTGTTCCAATTCTGTCTTGAGCTTCGCCAGTAGCTGCACCAATATGAGGCGTCAACGAAATTTTTGAATGCATCAAAATCGCCATTTCTGGTTTTGGCTCGCTTTCAAAAACATCTAAACCTGCAAAAGCAACTTTTCCACTGTCTAAAGCTTTTACTAAAGCAACTTCGTCAATTACACCACCACGAGCACAGTTTACAATTCCTACGCCGTCTTTCATAGTAGCCAATTGTTCTTCGCCAATGATATACCCGTTTTGTGCTGGTACGTGCAAAGTAATAAAGTCTGCTTCTTGAAACAACGATTCCAAAGATTGAGAAATAATAGTAGTAGTGATAGATTGCCCATCAAAAAATTCTACTTTCACATCTACTTGAGGAATAAAGCTGTCAGCAGCAATAACTTTCATACCTAATCCCAAAGCCATTTTTGCAGTAGCTTGACCAATACGGCCAATACCTACAATTCCTAAAGTTTTTCCTCTTAGTTCAGTACCATTAGCGTAGGCTTTTTTCAAACCTTCAAAATTGGTATCGCCTTCAAGAGGCATATTTCTGTTCGAGTCGTGTAAAAAACGAACTCCTGTAAACAAATGTCCAAAAACCAATTCCGCTACCGATTCTGAGGAAGAAGCAGGAGTGTTGATTACGTGAATTCCTTTACTTTTTGCATAGTCCACATCAATGTTGTCCATACCAACACCGCCACGACCAATAATTTTGATACCAGGACAAGCATCGATAATGTCTTTGCGCACCTTGGTAGCACTTCTTACCAAAATAACGCTTACGTTGTTTTCATTAATAAAATTGGCCACTTGTTCTTGCGCCACTTTTGTAGTGATTACTTCAAAACCACCTTTTTCTAAAGCTAGAATTCCACTTTTTGAAATTCCGTCATTGGCTAATACTTTCATTTTGTTTTTATTTTGTTTCTCTAATTCCTTGTTTGTGCCAAAGAATCAACTATACTATTTTTATTTTTTTTAGGAGCTAATCCCGCTATCCGTTCTTATCTTTTCTATTTTTAAAGAAAAAATAGAAAAGGATATCCACTGCTATCGGGGCTAGGGGAGTGTGCTTTTAAGAAAATTTGGTTTAAGCGATTAAACCGCTGCTTCCAACGCTTTCATAACATCAACCAAAACTTGAACACTTTCTATTGGCATCGCATTGTAGATAGACGCTCTATAACCTCCTACAGAACGGTGTCCTGGAAGACCAGAAATGTTAGCAGCTTTCCACATTGCGTCAAAAGTGTCTTTATGCGCTTCGTCGTTCAATAAGAAAGTTACGTTCATATTCGAACGGTCTTCTATAGCAGCTGTTCCTCTAAACAATGGATTTCTGTCGATTTCATTGTACAATAAAGCCGCTTTTTCATTATTGATTTTTTCGATGGCAGCTACACCTCCCAAGTTTTTCAACCATTGCAAAGTCAATAGCGAAGTGTATACCGGGAAAACTGGTGGAGTATTGTACATACTCTCTGCTTTGATGTGTTTAGCATAATCCAACATACTTGGAATCACGCGACCATTTTTGCCCAAAATCTCTTCTTTAATCACTACTAAAGTTGTTCCTGCTGGTCCCATATTTTTTTGAGCACCTGCGTAAATAATATCAAATTGTGTGAAATCCAAAACACGAGAAAAAATATCCGAACTCATATCACATACGATTGGAATATTCAATTTTGGAAATTCTTTCATTTGTGTTCCAAAAATGGTGTTGTTGCTCGTACAGTGAAAATAATCTGCATCTTCAGGCACAGTATACCCTTTTGGAATATGATTGTAGTTTTGTTCTTTGGAGGATGCCACGATTACCGTTTCTCCAAAAGTTTTAGCTTCTTTAATGGCAGCACTAGCCCAAGTTCCAGAATCTAAATAGGCCGCTTTGCCTCCTTCTTTCATCAAGTTGTAAGGCGCCATAATAAACTCTAAACTAGCTCCTCCGGCCAAGAATAAAGCTTGGTAGCCTTTGCCTGTTAGACCCAATAAGTCTAAAGCAAGAGCTCTCGCTTCTTCCATTACGGCAACAAAGTCTTTACTGCGGTGTGAAATTTCTAAAATGGATAACCCTGAGTTATTGAAGTCTAAAATAGCTTGTGCTGATTTTTCAAAAACTTCTTGAGTTAAAATACTGGGTCCTGCGCTGTAGTTGTGTTTTTTCATGGTTTGTAAGTATCCGAAAATTTAAAAATGCAAATTTCGACAATCATACCTGAAATCAAGCTGAATTATTCGAAATAATTATACAATTTTTTACTTTATTGTTAGTAAAAATGAAATAGTATCTATATTATC
This sequence comes from Flavobacterium sp. LM5, assembly GCF_002017945.1. NCBI lineage: Bacteria > Pseudomonadati > Bacteroidota > Flavobacteriia > Flavobacteriales > Flavobacteriaceae > Flavobacterium > Flavobacterium sp. LM5. Next base: position 1,669,824 of record NZ_MUFX01000001.1, read on the forward strand.
TGCATAATCCCATAATTCAGGGGTTTGGGTGTGGCCAAATGGGATGCTGTTGGTAGTTAAATTATTGGAAACAATACATTGAATGTGTTCATTTTCATGACGTAAGCGCTCGGTAATAACTCCAACGTTTTCGTAGTATTCATAAAACGTACTCGATATCGGGGAGGCGTATCCAGGGTCTTCTTTTAGTGTTAAAAAGCCATTGTCTAACAGCTTGAAATTACTCATCAAAAAGACGGCTTTGTTATAGTCGTAATTATTGGCGTATTTTTCATATTCGATTACATCTTTATACTTGAAAATGGCCTCAAAAAAGGCTACAAATGAATAGTCTTTGGGAACAAATAGTTTAGAAACATTACGGCAACCTAAACCAAAATAGCGGAAAATATCTTCTCCAAAGCTTCTAGTTGTTCACGAGTTTCTTCACCAGTAAGCAATGCCACCGAGTTTCGGTTTTTTCTAATAATGGATGGTTTGTCTTTGAAATAATATTCAAAATAGCGAGCAGTATTATTACTTCCTGTTGCGATAACGGCATCAAAATTTTCTAATTTTCCTTCCACAAAAGTGATTTTCTCTTTGAATTCAGGAGCAATGTGTATTAGGTATTTCGCTATAAACGGAAGTAAATGCTGATCATTCGAAGAGGTCTTTACTAGAACATTATGTCCCGAAATCAATACCGATAAAAAATCATGAAAACCTACCAAAGGAATATTTCCTGCCAATATCAGCGCAATGGTTTTGGACGATATAGTTGTTAATTCATAATTAGAAAGCCATTGGTTTAATTTGTCTTCAGTCAAAGCCTTTGCCCAAGATTGAAAAGTGAAACAAACTTGCTCGGGTGTGTACCAACCATTATGCGACTGAGAAAGAGCAATTAGATTAAGACATTCGTCAAAAAAGAGATCGTTGCCTTGTGCTTCATTTTTGATTGGATTTTCTAAAGAAGGAAATTGACTTAAGAATTTACCCAATTCAACAAATTTACTTTTTTTTGTTTCTAATGTCATATTGCTTGTGTATGAAATCTTTTGATTGTAATTTTGCACAAAAATAGGCTTTTTAGAAGCGAATGACAATAGTTGTTTTTTTATTATGAAGTTCAAATTAAAAAACAATACTTAGTAGGATTTTAATTAAAAAATTTAGTTAAAGATGGCGATTATTATTACAGACGAATGCATTAACTGTGGGGCTTGTGAACCAGAATGTCCAAATACTGCAATTTATGAAGGTGCGGATGATTGGCGTTACAAAGACGGAACCAAGTTAAAAGGAAAGGTAATTTTACCCGATGGTACCGAAATTGATGCTGATGCGGCTCAAACTCCAATTTCTGATGAAGTGTATTACATTGTACCTGGTAAATGTACAGAGTGTAAAGGATTTCATGATGAACCGCAATGTGCAGCTGTTTGTCCTGTTGATTGTTGTATTCCTGATGACAACCACGTCGAATCTGATGAAACATTATTGAACCGACAATCGTTTTTACATAACGAATAGCCTGTTTTTTGATACCCTATACAACCTGAGTTTACTCAGGTTTTTTTGTTTTATACAACCAAGTTCAGGTTTATTCACCTAGGTCTTAGATTAAAGGATTGGGATTTATTTTTGAATTTTAGTATTTTTATTACGTTTTTTTGTATATGTTTATGTTGTTGTAAAATGCTTTTTCGTAATTTTCTGAATATTAAAACTTTGTTTATGAAGAATGTATTATTTTTCTTTTTGTTTGCTAATTTGGTCGTGGCTCAAAAAGTTGAGAAAACGATACTTATTAAAGATATCGATACGCAGTTGCCAATAGAAGAGGTTTCGGTTTTGGTGTTAAAAACCAAACAGATTTTGTTGAGTAATCAGCAGGGTGAGGTAAGCTTTATGATTACAGGAGGCTCGGCTTTAAAACTATCACATCCTTCGTATGAAGAATTGGTAGTAAAAGCGGCTGTATTGAAGCAAAATAATGCAGTTGTTTATTTGAAAAGCAGTCTTAACAAATTAGACGAATTAATTGTGACACGACAACACCCACAAAAAATTCTAAAAAGCTTAGTGTCTAATTCCATTAAGAGTCTAAATATTCCGGCTCGTTTGAAAGTTTATAGTCGTGAATTTTTTAAACACAACGGTGTCTATTCTTATTATACCGATGGATTGCTTAATTTTCAATTGGCTACCAATCAAAAGAAAGTGAATGCTACTATTTTAGTCGAGCAAAATCGCTCTTTTGGTACTATTGATCAAGAGGTAAGTCCTGATTTGTTGGGTTACAACTTAAATAATATTATGGAAAATTATTATAGTTTTAAGTATTTGGCTCCTGTTTTAGATCCTAAATTTAAAGATAAATATTACTTTTTGATTCGATCGTATTCTGAAAATGATGCGTATTATGTGTTAACTGCCACGCCACTTGATAATTCAAAGGAGGTTTTAGACGAGTATAGGGTGATTTATGACAATCAAAAGAAATTAATTATTGAAGTAAGTTCCAAAATATTTCAAGGTAACTTGGCTAATAACTTGATTCAAAGAAAAGGGACTAAAAATGTTTATAAATCTGATTTTAAAACTACCTACAGAGTTGAAGATACTAATTATTTTTTAGTGAGTTCCAAAGAAGAAATTGGTTTTGAAAAGCAGTATAAAAAAGGAATTAAAAACATCGAGGTTAAGAATTATTTGGTGACGACCAATTTTAGCAATCAGAATTATACCTACAGAGAACCACAAGTGTTTAAGGATAAAACCCTGATCAATAAAGGGAATAGTGTTTTGACAAATTACTGGGATTTTTCAGGCTTAGCGGCTACCGATGAGGAACAACGTATTATTGAGTTGATCAAATCCAACTAAGTTTTACTAAGGCTCCATCGATTCTTTGAGCAACTTATCGTGATTGTTTTTTTTGAGCCACGATCACAAAGGTGTCATAGGCATATGTTTTACGATCAATGACCTCTAAAATCTCAAAACCTTTGAGTTGTAAAAACAATTGCATTTCATTCAATGTGAATACTCTAACCGTAGAGAAATCCTCGGCTATGATTTCTTTTTGTTGGTTGTTTACAATGTAATACACTGCAGTCCATTCCATCAAAAAATTGTCAGCAGTTGTAATTTTCCAATTGCTTTCTCGATAATACTGCTTGTCTTCGTATTGGGCTTTGTGAAGTATTTTGGTGTTCTTTTCTGTGTATGGAATGTATCTGTTGGCATCGATAAAATCAAATACAAATATACCGTTGTCACATAGGTTTTGTTGCGCCGATTCAAAGCAATAATACACATCTTCGTTCGAAATTAAATAACTGGTAGATCGTCCAGTAATTATTATGGCTTGTACTGGGGTTTGTAAAACAAATTCTCGCATGTCCTCATGAATAAAACAGCTGTTTGGTGCTTTCTTTTGTGCAATTGCAATCATGTCTTCGCTAACGTCTAATCCAGTGTAATCCATCAAGTTGTTTGAGAAAAGTTGGGCTAAATTTCCTGTTCCGCTTCCTAATTCAAGAACCGATTGGCACTTGTTTTTTTGCAAAATTTCATTGTAAAATTTAAACTCCTGAGGATAATCAATGAAAGTTTGGTACATCGCGTCGTATATGCTGGCCATTTCATTTTTGTATAAATCGCTCATACTGTATTTTTTAAGTGCAATAAATATAGTGATTTTTCAAAAGAAAAGGGCTGTCGAAATGACAACCCTTTGTTTTTTAATTTGAAAAAAATTAGAATTTATAGTTAAGTGATAAGTTTAACATGGTTCCCAATTGGCTAAAGTGATATCCATCATAAGTCATTTGAGAATAACGTCCGTTAAACGTAATCAAATTGAATTGTGCTTTGGTTTGCAATGGATCGTTTAAAATAGCTTGACCCGCTGCATTTTCAGCTTTGAATTCCCATTCTGGTAAAACATTCAATAAGTTGTTCACGTTCAATGCTAGAGTTAGTTTGTCAGTAGCATTGAAATTAATTCCTAGATCGGTTACGATTTTTGGTATAAATTCTGTTCTCAAATCATTACTCATACCATCTTGCTTGAAAGTAGTTTTTCCAAAATAGGTGTTATTAAGCGAGAATCCAAATTTGCCAATTTCATAGTTAGCACCCAATATCCATTTGGTTTCAGGTCTTGAAGTGAATGTTAAGGCATCTAAAATAGGACCAAATGAGTTGTTTCTTACATCAGAAATTCTTTCATTTTGCAAGGTTATATTTCCAGATAAATTAAATCCTAATTTTCCTGATCCAATTTCTAAATTATTGTAATTAGCTACAAAGTCTAATCCAGAAGTTCTAGAATCGAATGAATTGGAGAACCAAGCTACATTCGAAACTACACCATTAATGGTTTTGTCTTGTCTGTCTCCTAATACTATTCTGTCTTCTACTTTGATGTTGTAATAATCAATTGTGAAGTTGAAGTTTTTGGATGGTTTAGCTCCAATTCCTACCGTAATATTGGTGGAGTTTTCAGCTTTTAAAGAAGGTATTCCAAGAATGCGTGCTTGTGGTGATACGTTATTTATAATTCCACTTACCTGAATACCTTGTCCAGCTACGAAAGAATATTGTGCTTTTTGGGTATAAATTTGGTGTAAAGTAGGGGCTCTAAATCCAGTAGATACAGATCCTCTTAAAGTGATTTTATCATCAAGAAATTTGTAGCGAGTACTTAATTTCCACACAGTAGCTCCACCAAAATCACTATATTCTTCATGGCGTAAGGTTCCATTTAATAAAAAGTCTTCAGTAACATCAAAAGCAATATCAGCATAGAAACCTAAATTATAACGATTCCATTTTCCAGAGTTTTCAGGTCTGTTTCCTGCAAAGGAGTCAGCACCAAAGCCATCCCAAGAGGCTTTTTCTCCTTCGATCACTTCAAAAGTTTCTGTTCTAAATTCTGATCCAAAACCAATACTAACTTTGTCGGATAAGTTTTTAGAAATATCGATATTACCAACAACATGGTTGAATTTTGTTCCACCTGGTTTGAAAGTAATAGGAGAGTTCTCTTTATATACATTTTGGTTGTTACTATCTTTAATATCAGATCTGTTTTGAGAATTTTCTACAGTATAGATTTGACTGTTTCCACCTACAGTGATACTTCCGTCAGTATTCCATCCATTGGTTTGGTTTTTGAAGCCTAGGGTAGCATTGTAATCGTTAAGATCTCCAACAAATGTAGGTACATAACCTTTATATGAAGGATTTGCATCATTTCCGTTTCCGAAAAAATCATTTAGATATGGATTTGTTGGATCTAATGTTCTCCAGTAAGGAGTTCTGTAATTAGCAAAAGAGCTTACTTTTTTGTAAACATATGCAGCATTATAGTATAATTGAGTATTATCACTTAGGTCTCTACCTCCGTTTACTAAGAATTTTGCAGCAAGAGTTTCTGGTGCCCCGTTAATGTTTCCAGCATCAGGGTATTTTGCTAAAAAAGCTTGAACGTCAGATAAGTCAGCACCAAAGTCACTTGCTTCGCCAGCGGCATCAACTGTACCTGGACGATTGGCTAATTTTACTTTTGAGAAATCTAAAGTATAGTTTAAAAAACCTTTTTCGCCAACAGTAGTTCCGTTATTGATGCTAATGCCTAACATTTCTCCATCTCCCTCTGTGGTGATACCACTTCTAAGAGTAGCGGATCCAGAGTTGTTGTTTTTCTTTAAAATGATATTCATAACCCCTGCAATCGCATCCGATCCGTATTGAGCAGAGGCTCCGTCACGTAAAATTTCTACTCTCTCGATAGCGTCAGTCGGAATAGCTGAGATATCAGCACCAGTTTCACCACGTCCTGGCGATGTTTGCACATACACCAATGAACTTAGGTTTTTACGTTTACCATTAATTAAAATTAAAGTTCTACTCGGTCCCATGTTTCTTATTTCATATGGATCTAATAAGGATGTTGCATCGTTTACCGGCGTTTGTACTGTATTAAAAGAAGGAATTTTGTACTGCAATGCTTTGTCAAAAGTTGCTTGTCCTGTTGAAACTAAATCTTTTGATGAAAGTACATCAATTGGTAAAGCAGTTGTAGTATTACTTCTAGGCGCTGTTCTTGTACCTGTTACCACAACTTCTTCAAGATTTTGAGAACCTTCTTCTGTTAGGGTTACGTTAAGTACAATTCCTGCAGTTGATTTAGTTACTGTTGTGTAGCCAATATAGCTAAATACCAAAAAGGAGTCTTCGTTAATCCTTATTTTGTATTTTCCATCCATGTCGGTGGAGGTACCGTTAGAAGTCCCTTTTTCGATGATATTTACACCGGGTAACGGGTTGCCTTGGTTGTCTTTTACCATACCAGTTACTTCTTTTTGTGCTACCATGACAAAGGAGCATAAAAGAAAAAATAATAAGCTTAGTTTTTTCATAAAATGGTTATTTTTTGGTTATTGAATAAGTTAATATGATGTTAAATATAGCTTAATTTTAACAAAATACATCTTGATTGTTTATTTTTTTTTAAAATGGTCATTTAAATTAAATTTAGAATGTTTTCAACTAGGATATTTTAAATCATATATTTGCAAACTTTTAAATGTAATAGTAAAATGAGGATTGTTAATTGATTCTCGGAAAAATAAAAACTATGAAAGCAGGAATTGTAGGCTTACCTAATGTTGGAAAATCCACATTGTTCAATTGTTTGTCAAATGCCAAAGCGCAAAGTGCAAACTTCCCATTTTGTACTATCGAACCTAATATAGGTGTAGTAAATGTACCCGATCCTAGAATTGAAAAATTAGAAGAGTTGGTAAAGCCAGAACGTGTGCAAATGGCAACAGTTGATATTGTTGATATTGCAGGTTTGGTAAAAGGAGCTAGTAAGGGCGAGGGGTTAGGAAATCAGTTTTTAGGAAACATTAGAGAGTGTAACGCTATTATTCATGTTTTACGTTGTTTTGATAACGATAACATTGTGCATGTTGACGGTAACGTCAACCCAATTCGAGATAAAGAAACTATCGATATCGAATTGCAATTAAAAGATTTAGAGAATGTTGAAAAACGTTTGGAAAAAGTAAATCGTGCGGCAAAAACGGGAAACAAAGAGGCGCAAACTGAGAAAGCTTTATTGGATCGCATTAGAGAGGCACTTTTGCAAGCCAAATCGGCTAGAACTATTTTTCCTCAAAGTAATGAAGAAGAAGTTTTGATGGAAAGTTTTCAATTGATTACAGCAAAGCCTGTTTTGTATGTTTGTAATGTTGACGAAAATTCTGCGGTAAATGGAAATGCATATGTTGACCAAGTACGTGAATTGGTAAAAGATGAAGAGGCAGAGGTAATCGTACTTTCAGTAGGAGCAGAGGCAGATATTACGGAGCTAGAAAGCTACGAAGAGCGCCAAGTTTTTCTTGAAGATATGGGCTTGAAGGAGCCTGGTGCTTCAGTATTAATTCGTGCAGCCTACAAATTATTAAAACAGCAAACTTATTTTACAGCCGGTGTAAAAGAAGTGCGCGCTTGGACCATTAACATCGGAGCTACTGCGCCTCAAGCAGCTGGTGTTATTCATACCGATTTTGAAAAAGGATTTATTCGTGCCGAAGTAATTTCTTATGAAGATTTTGTACAGTACGGATCAGAAGCCAAATGTAAGGAAGCTGGAAAATTTAAAGTAGAAGGAAAAGAATACATCGTTAAAGATGGAGATGTAATGCATTTTAGATTTAACGTATAATTTTTTTAACACAAAACGAAAGCCTGTAATTGAGTTTACAGGCTTTTTTTGTGGAATGATTTATCATTAACGGATAGTTTTATCCAATTTAAGGATAAAAACTAACAATTTGTTGGGAAAGAGATACCAAGTAAAGGTTGTAAATTTGTGAAAACATAAAAATTTTTACATTATGAAACTAAATACTATAGGATTGCCAATCGAAGAAACGGATAAAATTGTACTTGAATTAAATGTTTTATTGTCTAATTTTCAAGTGTACTATCAAAGTTTAAGAGGAATGCATTGGAACATTCGCGGGAAACGTTTTTTTGATTTGCATGTAAAATTTGAAGAATTGTATAACGACTCTCAAATTAAAATTGATTTAATTGCAGAACGTGTCTTGACCCTTGGTGGAACGCCTTTGCATACTTTTGAAGATTATATCAAGCACAACAAAATCGAAATTGGTAAAAATATTTCAAACGATGAAAAAGCCATTCAGTTAATTGTGGAATCATTAGCCGCATTATTAACTATCGAAAGACAAATTTTAGCAAATGCTTCAGAAATTAATGATGAAGGGACGAGTTCTATGATGAGTGACTTTATTGTAGAACAAGAAAAAACGATTTGGATGATGCAAGCTTGGTTAGCTTAAACTCATCCCGATAGTACTCATAAAAAAAAAAACGAAACGTACGGTTTCGTTTTTTTTATATTAGTCTTCATTGAGATTTTCATTAAAGGATGAAGGCAATAATGTGGGGATAAATTTTATTAAAATAGGTAAGAGTAAACTTCCTCCAGGTAATAAAAATATAGTAAGCGAAGGAATAGTTTTGCAAATATCAAGGACTTGTTTTCGAATTTTTTTCTTTTCTTTTTCGTTCAAATCCCTTCTGGTGGAGTGAGCCAACAAGACCATTAACTCTTTACTCTCCATGATTTCTTTAACCAGTCTATTTTTGTTTCGAGTGACTAAATTCACAACACTTTCGGTAGTTTGATCGTAAAAGTGTTTTACAGGATTGGAATAATTAAAATACGGAATCTCTTTTTTATGATTGCTGATAAAATCGTTAGTGTGGTGAATAGATGCTTCCACAAATTCATCAGTTTCGCTCAAGATACTACCTAAAGTATACAAGAAATAGGCTTCTTCTTTTTCTATAATACCATCACTCCATAAGGCCATTCCAGTGACATCAATCAAGTATTTTCGCTCTAATTCATGACTAAAATAGTCTAATTCTAACGATTCTAAGGTAACTACTGCATTTTTAGAAAATTTAGAATAACGAACGGAAGCTTCAAAAAGTTTGATCAGTAAATCATCATAATTACTTTTATTACTTTTTATTTTTAAAGCTAAAGCAACAATATTGACTACGGTTTCTTCGATTCTTTTTAAATATTTTTCTGGAATTTCTCCGTGTTGCAAAAAGCGACAAAACGCCAAAACATCAATAAATAAAAGGGCATTAGTTACCAGATGAGAGAAATTTTTATTGATTATTCCATCATTGGTTTGTACTCTTTCGTTAATATAATTTTCAAGTGTAAGCGATCGGCTATTTTTGGGTAATATTTTTTTAAACAAATTGAACCCAGAAGGATTCATTTGGTTGTAAAAATCAAGTGTTTTAGCAATAAAAGCTTCAGGAGCGGTCTGTTTTTCAAATAAACAATAAGCGCCATAAAGTGTATTTAACAACGCAATTTTTGAAATTTCTTCTTTGAACCATCTTTTTGATTCGATCGGATTTATGGTATTAAAAGCAATAATATGACCATAAATAAAACCTGTATCTCTGGTTTTTAGATAAAAAGAGGCCTTGCTTTCTTGGGAAAGCACTTCAGAAAAGGGTTGTTCAATGAAGTATTTGTCTATCCAACCTGGAGCTGAAGGGTTAATCATTGTTGTAATTTAAAAATGCAAAACTAGGGTATTTAATAATTACCAAAGATAAGTCTAAGTTAAACTTTTGTGATCGCTAGCTGAAGCTTGTTTTTTGTTTTTGACAGAATGCTGCAAGAAACAGTGATTTTTATTTTCTGGACTAAGTAAAATATTGAAAATAAGAATGTTACGTGTTGAGTGTATTTAAATATAAAAGAAAGCTAAAGTTAATAATTTATAATTTGTAGGTTATTTTTATCTCATTATAATCTTAAAAGATAAAAGATTGAGTAAAGAGCAACCACTTTTAATAGGTTAGTTGCTCTAACTAGAATTCATATGTTTTGAGTTAAGAATTAAATGCTATTTCGGCAGCTTCCCAATTGACTACATTCCAAAACGAAGCAATGTAATCGGCTCTTCGGTTTTGATTTTTAAGATAATAGGCGTGTTCCCAAACATCTAAAGCCAAAACTGGTTTTCCTTTTGAAATAATAGTTGGTAAATTCATCAACGGATTGTCTTGATTTGGGGTCGAAGTGATTACTAATTTTCCATCTGAAATCACCAGCCACGCCCATCCGGAACCGAATCGTTTTGCCGCCGCCTCAGAAAATTGTTTTTTGAAGTTGTCAAACGAACCAAAAGTTTGGTTGATGCTTTCGGCTAATTTGCCTTTTGGACTGCCGCCACCATTAGGTTTCATTAAATTCCAAAACAAGCTATGATTATAATGTCCACCGGCATTATTACGAATGGCTTCTGGGAAAAGTTTCATGTTTTCAAAAATCGAATTCAAATTCTGGGCTTTGTCCTGTAGATTTTTGTCTAGACTTTGTACTCCTTTGTTCAGATTGGTAATATACGCTTGATGGTGTTTGGAATGATGAATTTCCATCGTCAATTTATCAATATGCGGTTCTAAAGCATCATACGAATAAGGAAGTTTTGGAAGTGTAAAAATATCTTCTGCTTGCAAAAAATCATCTTCGTTTTGTACCTGGGAAACCGAATTAGAAGCCAATAGGGAATGTAGGACAGAACTTCCCATAAAAATTCCTGTAGATAGTAAACCTGTCTTTTTTAAAAATTCTCTGCGGTTATTATTGTTTTTCATAGATAATGTTTTTTGATGATTTTTTAAATAAAGAAAATTACTTTGTTTTTTCACCGACAAAGTTATGCGATGGCGACTTGAACAGCACGTTAAAAGTAGTTAAAGTGCCATAGATACGGGTTAAATATTGTTGCAACTCAATTTTTTCTAATTCTTCTATTTTGCTTGAGTTGATCTTTTGTTCCATGACTCTAAGTCGATCTCTAACCATTATTATTTTATGGAAAAAAGTATCTATTGGAATTTCTTTTGAAGCTAAACTAGGTTGGCCAGGTTCTAAAATAATTTTACCGCCTTTCCATTTATCGGCCAAAGGAACAATTTCTGAGACATCGGACCATTTTTTCAAAATTGTTTTTAACGTATTTTCAATTTCGTATAAACTAATAGTGTCCACTTCATTTTCCGCGGCTTCTATAACATGGAACGTTTCGTCCAATGCAATAGTTTCTAATCCAGAATCTATGAAAGTAACCCAATATTGCGTTGAGGTAACATTGGTTACTACGCCTTTACCGTGTTTTTCATGTTCTATTCGTGATCCAATTCCTAATATTTTCATTTTTTTGAGGTTGATTTTTTTCTTAATTAAATATTAAACTTTTTAAAATAGCATTCTTTCGAAACGATTTTGGTATGGTTTTAGTAATTTTACATTTCAACAATAAATAAATACATAATGAAAAATTTTTCTCTAGTAACAGCATTAATTTTTATGACATTCACTTCTTGTACTACCACCAAAAATACAACAAATTCTGCTAATTCATTGCAAGGCGAATGGGTATTGACATTTATTAGCGGACCAAGAATTGCATTTCAGGGCTTGTATCCTGATGCTAAACCTACGATCAACTTTGACCTAGCGGGTAAAAAAGTTTTCGGAAATAATAGTTGTAATAATTACACAGGTGCGCTACAAGTAGAAGGTAATAAAATTTCGTTTAAAGACAGTAAAATGGCCGTGACTATGATGGCTTGTCAAGGAAATGGAGATTCGGTTTACATGAATATGCTTGAGAAAATAGCGACTTATACCATATCAGAAGACGGTAAGGTACTTACTTTTGAAGGTGAAGGCGTGGCTTTGATGCGTTTTGAGAAAAAATAATATTGTTATCATTTAAAAATACATGTTTCAGTATTGATATTTGATCCTATAGCAACATAGAATTGTAATTTTTTATAGGTTTTGGATAAAAGTAAATCCATTTTCTGGATTAGTTTTTTATAATTCTATGTTGTTTTTTGTTGCGCCAAATTCCTGTTTTTTCAGGTTTATTCACTTTTGAAATGGCGATAATACTGCTGTGGATTCTTACAATTTTACTAACTCTATAATTTACAATTTATGAATACATTATTGAAAAAACACGTTGTCTTATTGTTGTTATTGGTTACAGGATTTTCTTATGCTCAAGAAAAATCAAAAAAAGAACTGAAAAATGATCAAAAGATTGCGCAGCAAAAAAAGATTGAAAGTTTATTAGCTACTCAAAAATTTCAATTTGTGGCTAATAGAGCTTTTCCCATGGGATATAGAAGTATTGATTTGACCACTAATCCTAATTTTATTTCTTTTTCTCCAGAAATGATTGTAAGTGAAATGCCTTTTTTTGGACGAGCCACAGGTAGTCTTCCTTATGGAGGCGGAGAGGGTGGTTTGAAATTTGAGGGTGTTCCGGATATTTACACCATTGAAAAAACTAAAAAAGGACATGAATTGAAGGCGAACGTAAAGGGGAAAAATGATAGTTATAAAATCCTATTGACCATTTTTAATGACGGAGGAGGTTCTTTAGTGATTACTAGTAACAATAGGGCAAGTATAAGCTACACCGGCTTAGTGAGTGAGAAAAAATAATTAAAACGACTAGCTAAAAGGAAAGCATTTCTTTTCGTGTTTTTATGGAGTGGATTTGTGATAAATAGTATCATATTAAGATCCTGCTTGATTTAAATATTAGGTATTACTAATGAAAGTCTGTTTTTTTTCTTAAATTTATAAAGTAGATACTATGGATTCAAGACGGATCTTAGTAGGGGTGTTTAAACGTAAAATTCAAATCCCATGAAATATAGTGTGTTGTTTTTTTTCGCAACTGGATTCTTGTTGTTCTCATGTAAACAACAAGAGCAACAAGTGTCCCAAAATGATTCAGTAACCGAATTGAATGCTATTGATGGAGTTTCTTCCTCAAAAATAATACCCAAAGGAGATACTTCGCAAAACGCTTTGGATTGGAATGGCGTTTATAAAGGTGTACTTCCATGTGCCAATTGTGAAGGTATTGAAACAGAGTTATCGTTGTTGCTTAATGGTACTTTTGTTTTAAAAACGAAGTATTTAGGTAAGGGTTCTGGGGAAATAAATGAAATTAAAGGAGCATTTTCTTGGGATGAATCGGGTTCTATAGTGGTTCTATCAGGTTTGTATTATAGTCCTAATCAATATAAGGTTGGAGAAAATCAATTGTTTCAGTTGGATAGACAAGGTGAGGTAGTTAAAGGTGATTTAGCTTCCTTGTATATTCTTAAGAAAGTAGAGTGATAATGTTTTATTTAGTTCAAAAAAAACTCAAAATCAAGTATTGATTCTGAGTTTTTTTATGCTTTACGATTTAATATCGAAAAATCGGAGATCTATAAAGTGATTGCTAAATCATAGCCATATAGATGTTCGTCTCTAACAAATCCCATTTTGTGATATAGATTTTGAGCGGCAAAATTATTTTTAGCGGTTCTTAATCTTATGACAGGAGCGCCTATTTTTTTTGCTAAATCTTTGGTCTCTTCAATAAGTTTTTTAGCGGTGCCGTTTTTTCTTAAAGAAGTATCCACAAATAAATCATTAAGAATCACGATTTTGTTGAGCAACAAAGATGAAAATGTGATGTAATTCAATACAAATCCAATAGGATTGTTTTGTTCGTCGAAAGCCATGTATACTATAGCTTCGTTATTTTCTAATCGTTCTTTCAAATAGTTCTTATGGCGTTCTAAATCAGATTTTTTTTTGTAAAAAACCAAATATTGATCAAACATCAGGGCTAAGGAATCAAGATCATTGAGGGTAGCTTTTCGGATCATAACTATTTGTTTTAAAGTTGGTTGAGACTAAAGTTACATTTTTTTTTAAAACTTTCAAAATATAGCTTGTTATATCCAAAAAACAACAACTTACAAAGACCACTTTGTGAGCGTCTTAAAAATTCAATTGATATACTTCATCCAAATCTTTATTACAATTAATATTCACCTTTAAATCGGTTATATAGCCAGAGTTTAATCCGTATACCCAACCATGTAAAGAGAGCGCTTGATTGCTTTTCCATGCAGATTGCACTATTGAGGTTTTGGCCAAGTCAAACACTTGTTCTTTGATGTTCAACTCCACAAATTTATTAAATCGATCGTCAGTGTTTTGAATGTCGTCTAATTCATCTTTATGATGTCTGTAAACATCTTTAATATGACGAATCCAATTGTCGATTAATCCAATTGAATTGTTTTCCATAGCGGCTTTAATACCTCCACAACCATAATGACCACATACAATTATATGTTTTACTTTTAAAACATTAACTGCATAATCCAATACACTTAGCATATTCATGTCGGTATGAATGACCATATTGGCAATGTTTCTGTGTACAAAAACTTCTCCTGGTTTTGCGCCAATAATTTCATTTGCGGGTACTCGACTGTCAGAGCAACCAATCCATAACAAAGGAGGGTTTTGGCCTTGTGCTAAATCTTTAAAGCAATTAGGGTCTAAAGCCAAAGAATCTTCTACCCATTTTTTGTTTTTTTCTATTATGTTTTTATAAAATTCGCTCATATTCTTTAAAAATTAATATATGTTTTTGTTCAAAAAGGAGTAAAGCTTTAAAGTTGATATTCTTTTCTAAAATTAATTAATTCAACTGTAATATTACGATTTTTAGATTGTATGTTTTGGAACTCTTTAAGAATGTCTAATACATCATGCGTAATGTAAACAGTATCAACGGCATTAATAATTACTTTGGTATTTTCTGGAATCTCGTTTAAAGTTGACTTGATTTCAGCTTTGTTTAAAAAAGAAACTTCTTGGGCCAAATCAATATGGGTGACTTCGTTATGGTCTTTTCTTAATGTAAAAGCTTTTTTGAGATTTCCTTTTAAGATAAAAAAGATACTGATCACGATTCCTAGCGCTACTCCTTTTAATAAATCCATAAACACTACAGCTAGTAAGGTGGCTATAAACGGAATGAATTGATATTTGCCTTTCAGCCAAAAATGCTTTATGACCGATGGATTAGCTAATTTGTAACCGATAAGTAATAAAATTGAAGCTAGGGTGGCTAGTGGGATTTTATTTAACAACCAAGGAATGGTAATTGCGCAAACCAATAAAAGGAGACCATGAAATATGGTGGATAGTTTAGTTTGGGCACCAGCGTTATTATTGGCAGAGGTTCTAACAATTACTGAAGTCATGGGTAGTCCTCCTAAAAGGGATGAAACTATATTACCTGTACCTTGTGCTATTAATTCGATATTCGTATTGGTGTTCCTTTTTTGAAAATCAATTCTATCAGCAGCTTCAATACATAATAAGGTTTCTATAGAAGCCACTATTGCAATGGTAATGGCAACACTCCAAACTTTTGGATTGGTAATGCTTGAAAAATTTGGAGAGGTAAAAATAGATTTTAGTTCATCTATAGATTCAGGAATTGGAAGTGTAACTAATTGATCTTTTGAAATGGCTAAAGAACTTTCAGTGTAAACAAAAAAGTAATTTATTAAAATACCAATAATAACAACTACTAGAGCGCTTGGTATAAGTTTTATTTTTTTTAAGAAAGGTATTTTATCCCATGATAATAGTAGGGCAACGGATATAATGGTAATAAGTAAGGATCCATAATGAATTGAAGTTAGCAGTTCAGACGGAGAGGAAATGTTATTTAAACCGGAGTTGATGCCCAATGCATAGGGTAATTGTTTAAAGAAAATAATCACTCCTATACCAGCAAGCATTCCTTCGATTACGTTACTAGGAATGTAATTTGAAAGACTTCCAGCTTTTATAAAACCTAAGATAAGTTGAAAAATTCCAGCCAAAAAAACAGCTAGTAAAAATATGTTGAATGCCCCTAAGTCTGTAATAGCAGTTAAGACTATAGCGGTAAGACCAGCAGCGGGACCTGATACACTAATATGTGATTGGCTGATCATTCCTACAATGATTCCTCCTACAATTCCTGATATAATTCCTGAAAATAATGGTGCCCCAGAGGCAAGAGCGATACCTAAACATAAAGGTAAGGCGACTAAAAAGACAACTAGTCCTGAGGACAAGTCTGCAGTTATGTTGGAAAATAAATTTGTTTTTTTAAGCATTTTGTAAAATTATAAATTGGTATTAGTGTAGTTTTTAAAAGTAGATTAAGGATGGTTTAAATGTGTTTCAAAAAAGAAAAAAGAGAATTTGATTTCTTAGGAATGAATGGTTTTTGTGAATTTT
Source organism: Flavobacterium sp. LM5 (assembly GCF_002017945.1). Classification (NCBI taxonomy): domain Bacteria; kingdom Pseudomonadati; phylum Bacteroidota; class Flavobacteriia; order Flavobacteriales; family Flavobacteriaceae; genus Flavobacterium; species Flavobacterium sp. LM5. The sequence goes on from NZ_MUFX01000001.1 coordinate 1,686,073, forward strand.
ATTTTCTATTAAGCAATTCATTCCTACATAGGTTTTTTTGAAAAGGTGACATGTTGATATTTTTTTTAATGTAATAAAATAAAAAATAAAAATTAAGGAAGCTTACTTTTTGTTTTGATTACTTGGAAAGTAAAATTAAACAAATAAATAAGAAAATAGAAGTCGGTTTTGGCTTTTGAGAATTCTTTATTTTTTTACACAATCACATTGTTTGAATTTTTTGTGTATTGTTGAGAATAGGTTCTTTAATTATTAAAAACAGTGCTAAATGTTGTGTTGGGTATTTTTATTTTTTAGTAGCTATTGTGTGATTTTTAATGGGGGTTGTTTTTTAAATTTTAATATTTTGAACAATAAGGACGTTTTTTGATAGGGGTGTATGTGTATTTTTGTGTTTTTTTTGTTAAAACACCCTTTATGTTATTTTTGTTATAAGGCTATTAAAATATTGAATTAATATTATTTTAATCTAATATTTTAGATTTCGTAATTCTTCAATGAAAAAGTAAAATACTCTTTTTTAGATGTAAGTTCTTAGAAAAAAAGGTAATAAATTCGTCCAATAAAAAAAGGAAAAAAGCTTACAAAGTTCTTTTTTTAAGTTCGATTTTTAGCTAAAGTCATATCGCATACCAAAAAACAATAACCAAATAATTGAAATTTTAACCAAAATTAAATGCACATGAAAAAAGCCACCTTTATTTTTGCTTTATTGCTCTCTTCTAATTTTATTATAGCACAAGAGGGAGAAACTAAAACCACTCCAACCACTATTTTTGCAGGTTCAGCAGATGCTTATTATAAATATGATTTTGCTAATGATCCAGCCAATAATAAAACCAGTTTTACAAATTCAAGTAATTCTTTTGAGTTAGGAATGGCTTCTATTGAGGCGTCTCATAAATTTGGTAAAGCATCTGTTTTTGTGGACTTAGGTTTCGGAAAAAGAGCAGCAGATTTTTCTTATAATGACACATCTCCAAATGATAATGCTACATTTTTGATAAAACAATTGAATTTTACCTATGAATTCTCAGATAAGTTTAAAATAATTGCGGGTAGTTTTGCAACTCATATAGGGTATGAATTAGTTGATGCTGTAGATAATAAGAATTACAGCATGTCATACGCTTTTACCAATGGCCCTTTCTTTAATACTGGGGTAAAAGCACAATATACTGCGGGTAAATTCGGAATTATGGCTGGTGTGACTAATCCTACCGATTTTAAAACGGCTTTGGATAGCGGAACAGATCAAAAAACTTATATAGGTCAAATTTCTTATACAGGAGATACTGGTGCAGTTTATTTAAATTTCACTTCAGGTAGTAATAACCCCTCTTCAGAAACTAATGCCACTCAATTTGATATTGTAGCTACTAAAAAATTGAATGATAAATTTTCCTTAGGATTTAATGGTACTTATGCTTCATTGAAAGACGATGCAGATAGTGCGTTGGATGCTAATTGGTTTGCATTAATAGGATATGCTAATTATTCCTTTACAGATAAAGTGAGCTTGGCTTACAGAGTAGAGTATTTTGATGATAAAGATGCTGCTAAATATTTGCTTGTTGATAACAATGTTTTTTCAAATGCCTTATCGTTGAACTTCAAAGAAGGTAATTTTACTTTCATACCAGAAATTCGATTTGATTCTGCTTCAAAAGATATGTTTTTCAAAAGTAATGGTAGTGCTACAAGTTCAGCAGGGAATATTCTGTTCGGTACCACGTATTCTTTTTAATAACACAAACTATTTTTTTTTTCTGCCATGGCACTTTATCTAAAAGTGTTGTGGCAGTTTTTTTTATTAATCGCACTACTTGTTTTGATAAAATTCAAAATCAAGTAGTGCTTTTAAGAATTGTTTTAGGTAGTGAAATATTTTTTTCTAAACCAAAAAGCAAGATTAACCAGTGCTATCAAAGCTGGTACTTCTACCAATGGTCCAATTACACCTGCAAATGCTTGTCCGCTATTGATGCCAAAAACACCGATACTCACTGCAATGGCTAGCTCAAAATTGTTTCCTGTGGCCGTAAACGCAATAGCAGTTGCTTTTGAATAATCTGCACCAAAATATTTTCCTAGAAAAAAACTAATGATGAACATGATGCTAAAGTAAATGATTAACGGAATAGCTATTCGTACTACGTCCATTGGGATTTGAATGATTAATTCGCCTTTTAGACTAAACATGATTACGATGGTAAAAAGTAATGCGATCAATGTCATTGGCGATATTAGTGGGATGTATTTGTTGTCAAACCATTCTTTTCCTTTACACGCAATCAAGCCATATCGGCTTATAACGCCTAATGCAAAAGGGATTCCCAAATAGATACCCACACTTTCTGCGATTGCCTTTATACTAATGTTTACTTCAAAACCGGTATATCCAAAATAGGGAGGTAGAATGGTAATGAATATATAGGCATACACACTATACAAAAGCACTTGAAAGATACTGTTTAGCGCAATCAAGCCTGCGGCGTATTCTCGGTTTCCATCGGCTAAGTCATTCCATACAACAACCATGGCGATACATCTGGCTAATCCAATTAAGATTACACCAATCATGTATTCAGGATAACCATTTAGAAAAAAAAGTGCTAAGAAAAACATTAAAATAGGTCCAATGATCCAGTTTAAAAACAAGGAAGTGCCGAGTACTTTAGTGTTTTGAAACACTTGTCCTATTTTACCATAATCTACTTTTGCCAATGGCGGGTACATCATTACTATTAACCCGATGGCTAAGGGAACGTTAGTGGTTCCCTTAGAGAAAGAGTTGATGAAATCGGCACTATTGGGTACGAAATAACCAATGCTGACTCCAATTGCCATGGCGAGGAAAATCCAAAGCGTTAAATTTTTATCTAGAAAACTTAATTTTTTTCGTTCTGCTGCTGGGCTACAATTTGTTGCTGACATTATGTGTTATTTTTTAATTTTACTGAATACATACATGAAGTCGGTTGCAATTTGTAGGCTTCGCTCCTCGTATTTTTGAGTTTGTAACGGGGTATTGTCAAAAGCTTTTGGGTCTTCAAACATGATTGGGATACGTTTTTCTGCTCCTGCAATAAAAGGGCAACCTTCGTCTGCGCTTGAACAAGTAAGTACCGCGGCAAAATCTTTATTGGGATTAAAAGCGTCATCATACGTTTTGGAAAACCCGATGATTGGATGGTCTTGTGTGTTGTATTTTATAGTATAAATTGGATTCTTTCCTTCTGCAATGGTTTTGATTTGAAAACCAGTGTTTTCCAATGTTTCAGCTATCTTTGGGAATAAAGCGGTTGCTTCGGTACCGCCAGAATAGCATGCAACATTAGGGATGTTGTAAAATGATGCAGCGGTTTGTGCCCAAATTTGAGAAAGATGACTTCTTCTGGAATTGTGCGTACAAATGAAATTGATACGAACCGCAGATGTAGCATTAACTTTTTCTTGAATGTAGTCAATAAGAGGTTGTAATGTTGCTTTTCTTTCTTCAGTTATGGAATTAAAATTTAAATCATTGATGGTACTGGTGATTTTTGTAAACATAATATCTAATGTGTGGTTTATGATTTTTTTTAGCTTTAGCAACAACCTCCTCCTGGAATACAAGTGTTGTTGGTGTTTCCAAGATTAATTAAAGCTTTCTTTTGTTTTGTTTCAGGTATACCGCAGTTGTCTTTTGCTAAGCAATCTGTTTGTTTGTTGACTAGTAAAAAGTGACTGCCATTGAAATCGAGATTGTATTTGCCAATCGTCTCGTTTTGATATTCTACCTCAATTTCGTAATCTTCCATGGCTAATGCCTTTTCTGCTAGTTCAATGATAGCTAATAATTTGGTTGGTTTTAATCGGTGGTCGGTATCATTGGCGTTCCATAATTGGAAATTTACTACTTGCTCAACTCTTATCGTACCCCCACAATCGATAAATTTTTTGGTAACAATACCGACTTCTGTTACGTGAAAATGAATAGGAATCATTTGGCCGTTGGGTAAGCTAAAATTGACATCTTCTAGTTTTTGTAGATTTTCTTTTACTTCGGATACTTTCATAATGATTAATTTTTAAAGTTTAGCAACAAGTTGATACGGTTGTACAGTCGACATCTTCTGTTTTGGTTGATATCAGATTACAAAACGCTTTTATTTTTTCAAAGCCATTCTCATTAATACAGTAGCATATTGAGTTTCCTTCAATGGTCCCTTTGATAAGTCCAGCGTTTTTTAATTCTTTTAAATGTTGTGAAATCGTGGGTTGTGCAAGAGGTAATTCAAGGACGAGATCGCCACAGATACAAGATTTTGATTGTAAAATGAATTCTAAAATAGCAATTCTTGCGGGATGGCCTATGGCTTTGGCTATCAATGCTAGTTCGTTTTGTGTTGTTGAAAATTGGTCTGACTTAGAGATTCCCATGGCTATGTTTGTTTTGTATATTGCAATATTACGATAATATATTTATTATTTTAATTTTTTATAAAAAAAAAATGCCATCTGATAATGATGGCATTTTGAATGTGAGGGAAATTTTTATTTACTATTGAGCGACCAGTTGTAAGCGCGAGTCATTACTTTATAGGTAGTCTCAATTTTTTTCTCTAAAAAGATATTGATAAAGTCTATTTCATTAAAATATCCTGTAACAAAATCACCTTTATATGTTTCAAACATTTTAGGTAATTCGATTGAGTTGGTGTTTTTAAAAATTCGATAGAAGTCTTTGTCGTTAATATACAACCTAGCTCGTTGTTTGATTTGATCGTTTACTTTTTCTGGAGTGTAGGCTTCATTCAAAAGTGGAGCATCTCCATTAGTCCCTTTGCATAAAACGAAATGTACACCAGCATCAGCAATAACTTCTCTTAGTATGGTGTTTTCAATGTCATTGAGTGTTAACTCTTGCTTAGCAACAATAAAAGTTCTTTCATCAAAAAAACCAGGTACTGCATTTACTGCTACTATAGGGAATTTTTCAACCACCGATTTTATCACTAATAAATTGTAGGTATTAATCCAAAATGCTTTGGCTTCTTCTTTGGTTTTGAAGTCTGTTTTGAGTTTTGAAATATTGTCTAAAATATAAATCAATTCACCGGGGCTTTTTTTCAATTGTGCGTAGCCTATTTTTCCAGTTTCGGAGACATTTTTCTTTAAAAATTCGTTGGTTTGTTCAAAGAAATCATTTAAAGTTTGTGCCTGAGTGAATGAACTAGCGACACAAAACAAAATGAGAAGTAATTTTTTTTTCATAAAAGGGTATTTACTTATCTTACATATATTCATATTAAATAATCGGCAAATAAACTGTTTTTTTTTCTATCTATGTAGTTTTTTATGTCAAAATTTTAATTAAATTTTAAGATTTATGTTTATTAATAAAGGACAAATTATGAATTATATTTTTAGATGTTTTGTGATCTAAATTCTGGATTTTTTGATTAGCTATTTAGTTTGTTTTTAGAGTGCAATTAAACAAATGGTTTGGCTAGTAACCTGAAACGTATTTTGAGGCTTTTTAAATTGATGTTATAGGTATTTTTTAGACGAAAGTTAGTCTTGAGCAGAGAAATTACTTTACTTTTGGGGATTATTTCAAATTTAAATCAAAATTTTGAGTTCAGGTATTTTAGTTTCAGTTGTTATTCCGGTTTTTAATGTTGAGGGGTTCATCTCTGAGACTATAGAAAGCGTTTTGAGTCAATCTCTAAAGGATATTGAAGTGATTTTAGTGGATGATGGATCAACTGACAAATCATTAATAATTTGTCAAGAATATTTGAATAAGGATTCAAGAATTAAAATAGTAAAACAATTAAATTCAGGGGTTTCAATAGCACGTAATAGAGGTTTAGAGCTTGCGATAGGAGAATATATTTTTTTTATGGATGCTGATGATACAATAGATTTTGATTTTTTGAATTCATCCTATAAAGTAGCAAAACAGAAAGATTTTGATATTGTAGTGCTTGGAGAGGACTGTTGCAGTCGTTTACCAAATGTTTCGGCATTACCAACATGGGGGCAATTTCTAAGACATGATTTTTTAAAAAAACATTCAAGAATTAGATTTCCAGAAAACATTCAGCCTTGTGAAGATGGATTGTTTTCACATCAGCTATTAGCGTTGACCCAAAAAATTGGCACAAATCCTCAGGCTAAATATCATTATCGACATCACGAGAATCAAAATCATAAAAAAAATAATGACCGCGTTGACAAGGTGCTTCTACAAATTCCACTTTGGCTTACAATTTTAGAAGATTTTTATAAGGAGTACAATTTGTTCGAAACTCACGCGCTTCATCTAGCGCTTTTTATGGAACATGAGCCCCTAGAGTTAAGGTATTTTTCAATGCCATTAAATCCGAATCAAAAAGAGTGTTTACATGCATTGATTGTTCAGTTTATGCAAAAAAATGTATTGCCTTTTTTAGGAAACGAGGATCAAAAAGTATTAAAAAAATATTTTTTGATGTTTATACAATCTAAAGATTATTCAGATTTTGATCATGCGTTCAAGATGTTGATCTTAAAATGTAAAATTAAGTTATTTTTGCTGCGATTTGTTCCCGTTTCAAAACTTAGAAAAAGAATGCGAAAAGAAATAAAATCAAATATTTTTAAATGAAGATCATCATAATTCAGCACACAGGTTTTTTAAATGGATCAGGAGGAACTGAAAAAATATGTTGCTTTTTATCTAATATTTTTAGTAAAAACAATTTTGAAGTAGAAATTGCTACCAATCAGGATCTTTCTGGAAGGCCTATGTTTGAATTGGATGAAAAAGTGACTATTACTAATATTTTTGATAAAAATGTTCCGCAAAAAAAGCTGCTAGAATTATATAATTACGAAGGCAGAAATCCTTTTTTTTGGCTTTATTTTAAAGTTAAGAAAAAGTATTGCAAGGCACATAATAAGGCTTTATTAAAAAAAATGAATGGGATGGATGGATTTAATACCTTCAACTTGTTGCATCGTTCTCAAAACTGGAAAAATTATATTGTCAAAGCCAATCCTGATTTGATCATTACTATGACAATTGGTTCCTTATTAGAGCTTACTTATAAGAATGAGTACAGCGTACCGATAATTAATTCCGTAAATGGTCGACCCGATTATGATTATTCAGATGTATTATGGTATCGCTCTAAAATTGAAATGGGCCTACTCAAGGATGCTTACAAACATTTAACTGCAATTCAGGTTTTATTCGATAGTTATAAAAATTATTTGCCCAATACTTTCAAAGGAAAAGCTTTTACTATTCCTAATCCAGTTTTTCAGATCGATGATGCAGAAATTGTTTCTCATTATACGGATAAAGAAAGGTTTAAAATTATAAATGTTGCTTCTCTAGTTACAAGCTGCAAACAGCAACATATTGCTATTGAAGTTTTTTCTAAAATTGCCAATAAGTATACAACGTGGGATTTTCATTTTTGGGGAACCGGTGATGATTTAGAAGTATTAGAAAGTCAAGTAAAACGATTACAACTTGAAAACAGAGTGTTTTTTAATGGGTTTACAAAAAATCCGATGGATGAAATGAAAGCATCTGATATATTTATTTTCCCTAGTAAGTATGAAGGGTTTCCTTTAGCTTTGACTGAGGCTATGTCTGTAGGGTTGCCGTCCATTGGTTTTGAAAGCTGTTCTGGAGTAAATGAGCTTATTGAAAACAATGTTAATGGCTTTTTAGTAAATAATGAAATCGACTTGCAGGAATCTTTAGAGAAATTAATACTTAGCAAAGATTTGCGACAACAAACAGGTTCGGCTGCGCATCAAATGGTGAAAAAGTACTGTGAAAAAAATGTAGCGGATCAGTGGATGCATTTAATAACTCAAGTTTTAATAAAATAGATTATGCGTATTTTATATTTCTATCCAGAGAATCCATTATCTTATACTCAAGGTAACAATGCAAGGGCTTTATCGTTACTACAGTATTTTAAAAACCGTAAAATTTATCTTGATTTTGTTGGAGAAGCATCAAAGGAATTTGAGGAAGATGCTATAAATGAATTAAAGAGAGAGAATTTAATTAAAAACGGATATCTGTTAAAGAAAGAAAAGAAAAGTAGTAACATCATTAAATATTATCTGAATTATTCTTTTCCAAAAAAGTTCAATAGTAAGTTGAAGGATTTTGACCGAACAAAATTTGGCTATAAAGAGCAATTTTCGAAGATAGTACGTGATAATGATTATGATTTTATAATTGTTTCATATGTTTATTGGTCTCCACTTTTAGATGCTGTAACAAAAGGATGTAATACGAAATGGATTATTGATACACATGATTTTTTAACCTCTCAATTTCAAGATCATAAAAAGTTTGCTTTGGATCGGTATTTCAAAAAGGAGATTTCTGTAATGAAGAAATTTGATGAGGTATGGGTGATTTCAAATGAAGAAAAATACCTTTTTTCTCAGTTTATAACAAAACAGGTAAGTCTTATTACTCATAGTTTGCCTAATGCTATTGAAACTTCATCAAAAACGGAGAAAACAATCGATGTTTTATATGTAGCCAGTGAGAATTTCCATAATATAAAATCTGCAAAGTGGTTTTTTAAAGAAGTATATCCTTTATTGTCTTCAGATTTAAAAATTACGATAGTTGGAAAAGTCGGGAATCATATTTCTAATTTTGAAAATGTTGAAAAATTGATTTTTGTAAAAGAATTAGAGGATGTTTATTCAAAGGCTAAAATTACTGTTTGTCCAATGTTATCGGGTACTGGAGTTAAAATAAAAGTAATTGAATCATTATCGCACGGAATACCAGTGGTATGTACAGAAAGAGGTGTTGATGGTTTACTGAATAAAACGAATAACGGATGTTTAACTACAAATGATCCTCTTTTATTTTCAAAACACATTAATACACTTTTAAATGATAATGAGTTTTACAAAAAAAATCATTTAGAAGCGAAGTGGTTTTTTGAGAACCATTTTGATGTCAAAAAAACATATAAAGTGCTTGATGCTATCTTTGCAAAAAATTAAAACAACAAACAAAATCCATTCAAAATGTTCAAATCAATTAAGTTATATTTTCGATTAAAGTCATTAGGCAATAAACTAAGAAAGCAAAAGAAAGAAGTGGATTTTACTAGTAATTTGAAATATACTAGAAACGTTATAATAATTGATACTAAAGTTCCTGAGTACAATAAAGATTCAGGTTCCAGAAGATTAACAGAAATTATAAAATTGCTTATCAAAAATAATATCGGTGTTTTTTTAATGGCTGATTTTAAGGAATATCGTTTTACAACTGATTATGTGCAGTACTTTAAAAATTTAGGTGTTGTGGTGTATGAGCCTGGCGTGGATAAAAAAGGCGAGTTAATTGCTAAAAATGATTTTATAAAGCAAGTACTTCCTTTTGCAGATTTTGTTTGGTTGCATAGACCTGAAATTTTTGCAAAGTATTATCCAATTATTACAAAATGTAAACCTGAAGCCAAAGTGTTTTTTGATATGGTTGATTTTCATTATCTGAGATTTAAGAGAGAATCTGAGTTGACACAAAACGCTGATATTTTAAAAAAAGCAGATAAATACCTCAAATTAGAACTTGATAATTGTAAAAAAGCAGATAAAATCATTGTGATTTCTGATGTTGAAAAAGAAAGTTTAAAAGATTTTTATAAAGAGGAAGCTAAAATAATCAGCATTGGTAATATTCATCAATTTATAGAAAATGAAAATCCTGTTTCTTATGAAAATCGTAAAGATTTGTTGTTTATAGGAGGTTTTGATCATAAACCAAATGTTGATGCGGTAAACTATTTGGCAGAAGAAATTATGCCTTTGTTATGGAAATCAAATCCAGAAATTTCAATTACTATCATAGGAAGTAATCCTCCGGAATCCATTCAAAAATTGAATTCTGAAAAATTCAAAGTAGTAGGATATGTCGAGGACGTAACGCCCTATTTTTTAAACACACGAATCTTTGTAGCGCCACTTCGATACGGTGCAGGAATTAAAGGCAAAATTGGACAAAGTTTAGAGTTTGGACTTCCGCTTGTAACGACAAACATTGGAGCTGAAGGTTTCGATTTTCAAGGAAATAGACATGTGATAGTAGGAAATACAAGCCATGAAATTGTTGATAATATCCTTTCTTTATACCTAAACAAAGAACTTTGGCAGAAAGTAAGTACTGATTCAAAAAAGGTGATTGAGCCTTTTTCTATAGCTACTATCGAAGAAAAAATAGTGCGTTTGATTCAGTAATTTAATTAAGTTCGAATACTGTATTTACCCAATTTTCAATCGTGTATTTGTGATATACTTCCTCATCTAGTGGCTCATAAGGCGTGTTGAAAAAATCAGGGTTTATTTTTATTGGTTTGTTTTCTTCAAGTATCAAAATGTTATTTGGGTTATAAAAATCGTACTGGCTAATTGACTGATTTGTTGTGATTATTTTTCGTTGCATGGCCAAGGCTTCAAAAATTCGAAAACTTAGTCCATTATGACCATGTCTGATTAAATCAAGGAATATTTTTGAATGTTCTAAATCATTTTGCAAGTCTTCTTGAAAAACATGCTTTCTAGAATAAAAAATATTCGGATTAATTCCTTCGGGTTTTCTTTTACCGATAATCAAAAAATTATATTCAATGTTGTGTTCTGATAGATAATTAGCGAGGTTATTCAAAAACGGAATACGTTCATCGATAGAAATTACGATAAAAACATTTTGATTGGTTTGATGATCTTTAATTTGTTTTTTGTCAATATATATGTAATTCGTTATAAAGTTGAAATTGTACTTTTTGCAGTCATCCAAATCAAATGAAAAGATTTTGTCAAATACACCATCAAGTAAATGATCAGTAGGAAATCTTGTGCAACTATCATACAGATAAGCAATATATTTATTGGTATGTTTTTTGATCTCTAAATGTGTTTGCTTGGTGAAACAGTCAGGGCGAATAACTAAAATTATATCATAATGTTCTTCCTTTTTAAAATGAGCAAGAACATGCTCTTCCATTTTTATATTTTTTATGTTTTTTTTGAAAATTAATTTATTAAAAAAATTTCTTACTCTATCAAAAACTGAGGAATATTTATATTTGAATTGAGAGATATCAATATGGTCTACCTGAACATTTCTCCTATTTAATTCTAAGACAATTTTTTGATCAAAATTAAAAAAATCAAAGCTGAGGATGCCTATTTTCATAAGAGTGTTTTTTTAATGGTTTAGTGTGATAAGTCGCGTTTTTACTGAATTAAAGCAATATGAAATATAAAAAAAAACGTCAAGAAGTGCGTAAATAAATTTCATAAAAGGCTCGACAAAAGTAGATATTAATTATTAACTTGCAGAATGTTTTATAATCAATTTTAATGAGTGGAAAGATACACATAGGTTATTTAGTTTCATATGATTATGAATTATTAAAGACATCTATCCCTACAATATATACTGAAGCGGATGCTATTTTTTTGGCTATTGATAAAAACAGGCAAACTTGGAAAGGAGAGCCTATTTTTATAGATGAGTCCTTTTTTGAATGGATTAAGGTTTTTGATGCTGAAAAAAAAATCACCATCTATGAAGATACTTTTTATGTTGAACATTTAACAACGATGGAGTGCGAAATTAGGGAGAGAAAAATGCTTTCTCAAAAAATGGGAATAGGGAATTGGCTTATTCAAATAGATAGTGATGAATATTTTGTTGATTTTAAAAAATTTGTTGCCAATTTAAGGAAGTACGATTCTTATCTTATTAACCCAGAAGAAAAACCGATACAAATTTGTGCTTTTTGGGTAATGCTCTATAAATATACCGAAAATGGGATTTTATATGTAAACAAACCTTTAAAAGCTATTTTTGCTACAAACTTCCCAAATTATGTCAATGGTAGGAGGATTAAGGGACGTCAAATTTATACCGACACTATAGTCTTGCATGAATCTTTATCTCGTAGTGAGGAGGAATTACGTTTTAAGTTTGAAAACTGGGGACATAATACCGATGTGAATGAAGGCTTTTTAGATAAATGGCTGGCTGTAAATGAGGATAATTATAAAGAATATGAAGATTTTTACTATCTACAGCCTAAAAAATGGAAAGAATTGGCCTTTTTTCCAACAAAAAACATCTGTGAGATAAAGGATTTTATTCAAAACGAAAGCAAATTAAATACATTAAGTTCAGTTCTTTATATTAAAAATTTAGGGCATAAACTTAAGTTTTTATTGAAAAAGAACCTCTTAGAGTAGTATTTTTTTATAAACTTCAAGATATTCAGCCGCCGCAGTTTTCCAATCGAATGTTGCGGCTCTTTTTTTAAGTAAAATTTCCGCTACATTTTTGTTTGTTTCATGATAAGTTAATCCATTAAAAAGAACACTTTTCATATCTTCAGGATCAAAATTTGTCCAATAATTAGCCACATCGCCCCCAATTTCAGGGAGAGATGTTTTATCGGAAAGGAAAACTGGTTTGCCAAAGCTCATTGCTTCAATTGGAGGTAGGCCGAACCCCTCTTTTAATGAAGGAAATAAAAATGCTTTACAGTTCTTCATGAAAAATTGTTTTCCTTCATTGCTTACTTTTCCAGTTAAAAAAACTTGCTTGCTTAATCCGTTTTGTTGGATCATTTTTTTTATTTCGTCACCATATTTTTTATCGTTGTTTCCTGAAATAATTAAATTAAAGTCTTTTATTACTTTCATCATATTGATAATGGATTCATAATTTTTTCTTTCTATGAAGTCTCCGATAGAATAGAAAAATGGGCGATCTACAGGGACATTTGGAATATATGAAGAAGTGTCCAATATTGAACTAATAGGATTTCCATTATGAATTACATATTCTGGGATGTTAGGTACCGAAAAGTGCTTGTGAGTTTCGATTTTTGTAAATTCAGAAACGTAAGTTATAGCTGTTGCTCGGGCTAACTTTTCAGTAAATAATTTGTTTAATTTGTAATTACGACTAGAGTCTAATTCATCTCTAAAATGAATGTCGTGTATGGTTAGTAAATAATTATTAAAATGATAAGGCTCTACTTTGGTGTTTTGATTGACAGAATGCCATAAGTCATTTTTTTTTCGAACCCGAAAAAGAGAATGTCTGGAGATACTTTGATATTTGTGGTATTCAAATTTATCTTTGAATTCTTTTTTTAATAATTCTGGATTTGAAGTGTTTAACGTCAATTCAAAACCATCTAAATCTAATAAAGATAAGCCTTTTATTAATTCGTAGTTAAAGGTTCCTAATCCAGTGTTTTTATTGTTAATGTTGTGGGTCTCTAGAAAAACACTTTTAAAAGGCATTGGTTTTTTTTTGCTAAATTACAATATTAATTTTAACTCTTAAAATGTATATACTTACTTTTGTGGTTCAAATATAAGAACAATGTGTGATAAAATTAACTCAGTTTACAAAAACAAAAAGCAATTGCTTTTAAATTATATTTCTGATTTTAATACTTCAGGAATACTTTTTGGAAATGGAGATCGCAACACCATAAAATTATTTGATCTTGAAGGCAAAACCATTAATGTTAAGTCCTTCAAAATACCTCATTTAGTAAACAAAATCGCTTACAAATATTTCAGAAAGTCAAAAGCAAGACGTTCATTTGAATATGCGACGGCTTTGTTGGAAAAAGGAATTGGCACACCAGAACCTATTGCATATTTTGAAAATTATGATCTGCTAGGATTAAAAGATAGTTATTACGTTAGCGAACATTTATCCTGTGATTTGACCTTTCGCGAATTAGTTGAAATCCCTGATTATCCTGATCATGAGAATATTCTAAGGCAGTTTACTAAATTCAGTTTTGATCTTCATGAACAAGGAATTGAATTTATTGACCATTCTCCCGGAAACACTTTGATTAGAAAAAATGAGCAAGGAAATTATGATTTTTTCCTAGTTGATTTGAATCGTATGCAATTTCATTCAACGATGGATTTTGATATGCGAATGAAAAACCTAAGAAGGCTTACTCCAGAAAAAGACATGGTTGCCGTGATGAGTAACGAATATGCTAAGCTGTATGGTGCATCTGAAATAATGATTTTTGATGCTTTGTGGAAGTATACAACAGATTTTCAAGAGCAGTTTTACAGGAAGAAAAGGCTAAAACGAAAAATCAAATTCTGGAAGCGGTAATTTTTTTTAGTTCCTTATAACGAATAAAAATACTATACGCATTGAGATAACAAATAATTACACCTCTTATACCATCTAAAAAACCTAACCTGATCAGGAATTGGTATAAAAAGGTGTAAATAGGATGAAGAAAGGCTACTATTTGCTGCGGTTTTTGTGCTTTTTTAATTTTTTCATTGGCTTTTAAAATCCCGTATTGTATCATTTTTAGTTTGTACTCTTGGTAGGAAGTGTAGGAAAAGTGAATGATTTTATTTTTTAAAACTGCAATTTCCCCCTGAACAATTAGCTTCTCGTGCACCATTCGGTCTTCATTGTATCTACAGGCAGATTTGTTGAAGAGCCTGAAAATCTTGTCAGTTTGCCAACCACTAAAATTGAGTTCTTTGTTTTTGAACATAAAAGTTCTGTACACCAAATAGGCGCTTGCAGCATCCTTGCTGTTTATGGTGGTGACAATCTCAGTTTTCAGTTTTGGTGTCAAAAGCTCATCCGCATCAAGGAATAATATCCAGTCATTTTTTGCCTGATCTATTGCGAAATTTCTTTGCGAAGTATAATTGATAAAATGGTTTTGAATTAATGTTACATGAGGCATTGAGGCTACAATACTAATCGTTTTGTCCGTACTATAGGAGTCAATCACAATTACTTCATCGGCAAAATCAATATCTTTTAGTAAAGATGCAATAAAACGTTCCTCGTTAAGAGTGATAATTAAAACAGATAACTTTTGTTTTCCTGTAAAATTCATGTGATATTTTTACTTTTTTCAATTTTTGTATTCTTGAAAATAAGTTTCTAATTTTTCTAGTAGTAGTGGTAATGGGTATTCATCATAAAATTTAAAAGTATGCTCTTTTATATATTGCTCAGTGTGCTGTTGGTAAATTTCAGGTTTTAAATCTTTTAAATGAATCGACACATTCTTTGCTTCATTTTCAAATAGTTGCCAAGTTTCTTTTCTTACAGAAGGAGTAAAAAGTGAAAAAGTAGGAATTTCAAGTGCTTTGGCCATATTTACAGCGCCACCTTCGTTTCCAATCAACATTTCACATTGGGAGAGAAGTGCTAAAAACGGTCGTAATTCCACACTATACAAATCCAAAACAATGTGTTTTTTGGTCGCTTCACTACAATAATTATAAACTTCTAAGGCTAGATCTTTTTGAAAAGGAACATAGTTGAATAGGATGGTAGCATTGGTTTTGGCAACAGTAAAATCAATAATTTTCGCCATTCCTTCCAAAGGATACGTTTTATAGACTTCACTTCCCAAAATACCAAACATAATTATGGGTTTTGTAGTGTCTATGTTGTGGCTCTTTAAAAGATTTTTAGCGTCTTCAATTTCCGCATTATTTAAAAATATTTTGGGTTTTACCGCGGTTATTTTTTCAGAAATAAAAGGTTTTAGGAGTAACAACCTATTTTCAATTGCTAATCCATGTTCCGAGGCAATGGCATCAAAACGCTCGTAAGTGTAATTGTAAAATATTTTGGAGTACCATTTATGATAGGATACCTTGTATTTTGCCCCTGAAAATAAAGTGATTAGATTGGTTTCTAATTTTGAATATACATCAATTACCGCATCGTATTTTTCGCTACGTATTTTAAAAATAAATTTAAATAAGGAAATATATGATTTTCTTACCTTATTAGACAAAGGAATGATGTGGTCAATATTTGGATTTTCTTTTAAAACATCTACAGAATTGGGATAGCACATATAATCAATTACAGCGTCTGGAAACTTTGCTTTTAAATTGTTGCAGATTATGGTGCTAGTTAAAACATCTCCAATTCTTTTTTGCTGTATGACTAATATCTTCATATAATTATCGTTCAATTTGTGGGCTAAATTACAAACTATTTTATGAAGTGCGCAAGTCTATGTTTGTGATTCGGGAAAACTAAAGCAAAATTGTTTTATTTTTGCCGCAAATAATTTTAACTTTTGTTATGGAAATTAGTGGTCTGGTTATTACTTTCAACGAAGAAAAAAACATAGGAAAATGCATCGATGCTTTATTTAAAGTTTGTGATGAAGTGATAGTGGTGGATTCATTTAGTAAAGACCGCACCGTGGAAATTGCCAAAGCAAAAGGAGCAAAAGTTATTGAGCAAAAATTTTTAGGCGATGGTCCACAGCGTACGCATGGTCTTCCTTATTGTAAAAACAATTGGATTTTGAACCTTGATGCCGATGAGTTTTTGGATAAAGATGCTGAAGAATTTATCCTGAATAAAAAATATTTAGAAGGCAATTATGATGCTTTTAGTTTTAGAGTAAAAAACTATCTCGCGGATAAATTAATTGATTTTTCGGGCTGGTATCCGGATCAAAAGGTTCGTTTTTTTAATAAACAATCGGCTCATCCATCGGATGCTAAGGTGCATCAAAAAATTGTTACTCAAAATGAGAAAAAAGTAGCCGTTCATATTCTGCATTACGGTTGGGATTCTCTGGATCAGATTATATCCAAAAAAAATCAATATTCCGATTGGCATGCTCATCAATTGTTTGAGCAGGGAAAAAGGATAAACGCATTTAAACCCGTTCTTAATGGTACGGTTGCTTTTGTGCGTTGCTATTTTTTTAAGAAAGGAATTTTTAATGGAATAGATGGTTTGTCCATTGCCATGATTCAAAGTTTCTTTTCTTATATGAAATATGCCAAGCTTTTAAAACTGCAAAACAAAATCAAATAAAAAATTCCAAATTCCTCTTGAAGTCAATTGGAATTTGGAATTTCAGTATGTTTTTTTCTGAAATTATACCGCTACATCATATTCGCGTAAGGCATTATTCAAAGAAGTTTTCAAATCTGTTGACGGTTTACGAGTTCCAATGATCAAGGCGCAAGGAACTTGATACTCACCAGCAGCGAATTTTTTAGTATAACTTCCTGGGATTACCACTGAACGAGCAGGAACATGACCTTTCATTTCAACAGGTTCATCACCAGTTACATCAATAATTTTTGTTGAGGCAGTCAAGCAAACGTTAGCTCCAAGAACAGCTTCTTTTCCTACGTGAACACCTTCTACCACAATACAACGAGAACCAATGAAAGCACCATCTTCAATAATAACAGGTGCAGCTTGTAAAGGTTCTAAAACACCACCAATTCCAACTCCACCACTCAAATGAACATCTTTGCCAATTTGAGCACAACTTCCTACGGTTGCCCATGTGTCAACCATAGTTCCAGCATCAACATAAGCACCAATATTCACGTAGCTTGGCATCATGATTACACCACTTGAGATATAAGCACCATAACGAGCAGAAGCTCCAGGTACTACACGAACTCCTTTTTCGGCATAATCTTTTTTCAGTAACATTTTGTCATGGTATTCAAAAATACCCGATTCCCATGTTTCCATTTTTTGAATAGGGAAGTACATTACCACAGCTTTTTTTACCCATTCGTTGACTTGCCATCCGTCAGCTACTGGTTCAGCTACTCTAAGTTTACCAGAATCTAGTAACTCGATTACTTCTCTAATGGCATCTGTTGTTGTGGTTTCTTGCAATAAAGCTCTGTTTTCCCAAGCTTGTTCTATAATTGTTTGTAATGAATTCATTTTTCTAATTATTTTTTGCAAAGATAAATTGATTTTTTTTAAAACCCGCTTTGTTTATTTTTTAGTAACATTTTTATTCGTTTTGTGAAATTTACAGAAATAGTTATCATCTTGGGTGAGGAGTAATAGAAATCGATTGCGAAGTCGATATTTTGTCTTAGGATATGATAAAAATCATTTTTCAATCGATTTCTTAACATTATTTTTGGCCACTTTTTGAAAGGAAGAGACTAACAATTAATACCAAATATAATACTTATGGGAGCAAATCAATTATTTCAAATGCCAGTAATTATTGATAAAGAAGTTGCTTGGGACAAAACCAGGACGATTATGAGTAAAACCGATCATCGTGGGGTAATCGAATATGCTAATGAAGTTTTTTCTGATGTTTGTGGATACGAAGATTATGAACTTATGGGGCAACCCCATAGCATTGTAAGACATCCTGATATGCCGAAAGTTATTTTTAAAGTACTTTGGGATAATCTGAATCAGGGTAATAATTTTCATGCTATTGTTAAGAATTTGGCCAAGTCAGGTCGATACTATTGGGTAGTAACGGATTTTGAAGTAACCAAAAACGAAACAGGAGAAGTGGTGAACATTTTTGGTAAAAGAAAAGCAGTGCCTAATGAAATTATCAAAGAACACATTGAGCCTTTGTACAAAAAATTATTGCAAATTGAACAAGCCAGCGGAGTGGCTTACAGTGAAAAATATTTGATTGGTTTTCTAGAAGAAAGAAAATGTTCATATATAGAATTTGTTGGGCAATTATTTGCTCAACATGAAGCTTCACAGGATGCAGTTAAGGAAAAAAACATTGAAACTGTGGATACCAGTAAAAGTTTTTTTAAACGGTTTTTCTTGGGGTAATGTAGAATTGGAATTTAAATAAGATGTACCGCTTTAGTTTTAAAGCGGTTTTCTTTGGTTATATTTGTACTTTAAATTTTTAAAATGCCAAGAATTCTAGCCATAGATTACGGACAAAAACGCACAGGAATTGCCGTTACCGATGAATTACAAATTATTGCTTCGGGTTTGACTACCATTCCTTCCGAAACCGCCATATCCTTTCTTAAAGATTATTTTTCAAAGGAAAAAGTAGAAGCGGTGCTCATAGGCGAACCCAAGCAAATGAACGGAGAACCTTCGCAAAGCGCTTCAATTATTAAAGGGTTTGTTACGCATTTTACCAATCATTTTCCAGAAATGAAAGTGATTCGAGTGGACGAACGATTTACTTCTAAAATGGCTTTTCAAACCATGATTGATTCTGGGTTGAAAAAAAAGCAGCGCCAAAACAAAGCTCTTATTGACGAAATTTCGGCTACTATTATGCTGCAAGATTTTTTGAATAGAAAATAACGAAATTAATTTTCCAGTAAAATTTTGGTGTTTTTTAGGATGTTTTCTGAAAGATTGGTCAACCAAACTAATTGTTCAATGATGAGTTGTGCTTCTTGCATCTGTATGGAATGATCCAATGTTGTCGAAGCTTCCTTAGCTGATATTTCATTCATTTTTATTTTCATTAGTTCTAGAAATCCTGATGCTTTTTCTGTATTGGAAACCGTTACTTGTTCCGTTGGGGTGTTCGGATTTAATAATTGTAAGGCTTCCTCTAAGTTTTGAATCACAGTCGTCATAACGCTATTAAAGGCAATTGATGCAGCAGTAGTTTTGTGCGATTGGATGTAGGTACCCATTGAGGCTATCGAAGAAAGTAACGTGTGGTTTAGTACTGCAAGTTTGTATACTTGCGCTATTTTTACTTGTTTTGATTTTGGTTCTTGACTCATGCGTTGAAACGAGGCCATCAAATTGCCTATCTCCACAAAAGCATTTTTACGAGCTACTTTATACACCGTTGAGACGGTTCCTTTCTCGTTGTAAAACAGTGCGATTTGATTCAAATAATTTTTATTGGCCTGAATGGCTTTTTCAATGTGTTTCGGCGTATTGATGAATTCCCAAGACGGCCAAAAAAAATGATTGAAAGTGTAAGCAATTATGGCTCCTATGAGTGTGTCGATAATTCTTAATTCAATGACATTGGATATTTCGGGTGTTAAAATACTGTATAAAAAGACTACATACATGGTCACAAATGTGGCGCTAGTTTTGTAACTAATATTCGTGAATGCCATACCCAATAAAATGCATACAATAGCCATCATGCTCCGAAAAACGGTATTGTCAATAAAGTACAGACATCCAAAAGCAATAAACCCTCCGAGTATGGTTCCGATTGTTCGTTGGTAAGAGCGTACTTTGGTCAGTCCATAGCCTGGCCGCATAATTACGATGATGGTTAACAAAATCCAAAATACGTTTTGAAACGGTAAAAAGCTTCCAACACAAAATCCAAACAATAAAGCTACCGATAAACGAAGAGAATGCCTGAATAAAGTTGACGAAAAACTTAGATTATTGATAAAGGTAGATAAGGGATAATATTGAGGTGTTAGGAATTTTTGAAGTTCTTTTCGATTGATTTCAGGGTGTTTCTCTTTTATTTTTAAATCAAAAGCTCTTTCTATGGTTTTGATTTTTTCCACCTGACGCTCTGCATAATGTAGCATGTTGGTTAGCATGGATATTCCTTCATGTGATCCGGAATCTTTGATGTTGTTTTGATACTCAAGGATAGTGGATTCAAAATTTTTGAGGTCAACTTCTAAGGAATGTTTCGAACGATATTGGGAACTCTTAGGGATGTTATTGCTCAGTTGCTTTAGCGTTTTTTTTAAATTAGTGGCAAGTGTAGCGTAGCTTTTAATAATTTCTGGTTGTACATCAAACTTCTCATGAAGTGTTTTGTGGTCAAATGAAGTGGCCAATGCCAATTCTAAAATTTCGACCAAATTGATAAATACAATGAGGAGTTTTCTATTTTGTGCGGTATCCGAATATAAAGATTGATTCCCGATAAGTACACTTCTAATGGTTTCATGAACCGTATTCAATTCTACTTGTAACACAAGCTGTTTCTCGATAATACTTTTTCGATCGGCTTCTTTTTTCCATAAAGCGGCTCTGAGTTTTAGGTATTTTGCCGTTAACTCAATGCAAGAAACCAACTGTAATTCAATAAAACGAAAAGGATTAAGGTAATGAAAAAGTAAAGAAACTAACAAGTAAAAAAGACCACCCGTAAATATTAGTGCGGCATAGCCTAACATTTCCCATCCGGTATGCAAATGTGCAAAAGCCAAACAAAGGGATAGCAAGCACGAAAATGAAACCGCCGTTGCTCTTTGTCCATAAACAGAGATCATGGAAAAAAGAAAAATTAATATTCCAAAAATCGGATAAAAAACTAATTTGTATGGATAGAGGATATTGACTAATAAATTGACTAATGCAATTAAAGAGGCAGTTACTAGTAAGCCTTTGATTTTGTGACTTAAACTACTTGGAATGTCACTGGGATAGGTAAAAAATGCCCCTAATGCTATTGAAAATCCTATATCAAAATGACCTAAATAGGTAAATAGCAATACAGGGATAACCGTGGCTGTGGTTACTTTTAATGCGTTAGTGAAATGAATAGTCTGAGTAAAATTTATTATTTTTTCAATCATAGGAATACAATGAACCTCAAAGATAGGAATTGTGTAGGGCTTGTTGATAGTAATGAGTATAGAAATTGAAATTTTAGTAAAATCTAAACTTATTGCCAATTGGAATTCGGCATTGTTGAATTTTTACTATTTTTGCCAACCAATTAAAAAGGAAGTTTTCCCTTTTGTGGTACAAACTTAATTCTATAAAAAATGATTTTACCAATTATAGGTTACGGTGACCCAGTTTTACGAAAAGTTGGCGAAGCACTTACTCCTGATTATCCCAACTTAAAAGAAGTGATTGATAACATGTATGAAACCATGTATAATGCCTCTGGAGTTGGTTTAGCAGCAGAACAAGTAGGGTTATCTGTGCGCCTTTTTGTAATTGACACTACTCCTTTTAGTGATGATGAAGATTTAGAATCGGATGCTCAAAATAAATTGAAAGGTTTCAAGAGAACGTTCATTAATGCCAAAATCATCAAAGAAGAAGGTGAGGAATGGGCTTTTAACGAAGGATGTTTGAGTATTCCTGATGTTCGCGAAGACGTATACAGAAAACCAATCGTGACTATTGAGTATTGCGAAGAGGATTTTGTAATGAAAACCGAAGTATTTGATGGTTTAATTGCTCGCGTCATTCAGCACGAATACGATCACATTGAAGGCGTTTTGTTTACCGACAAAATTTCGTCTCTAAAAAAACGATTGATTCAAAAAAAATTAAAAAACATTACCGAGGGAAAAACATTTCAAGACTACCGAATGAAATTTTTTGCCAAAAAAGGAAGATAAATTAGCAATAGCAAGAGTTGATTTTTGAATCAACAATTTTATACTATTGCCAACGAACTATAAATAAAAAGAAAATGAATTTAGAGAAAATTTTAGCCATTTCAGGTAAACCAGGATTGTTTGCTTTGAAAGTACAAACCAGAACAGGTTTTGTTGCAGAATCATTAGTTGATGGAAAAAAAGTAACCGTAAGTTTGAAAAGTAATGTAAGTTTATTAACTGAAATTTCGGTGTACACTTATGAGGCAGAAAAACCTTTGGCTGAGGTAATGTCTAATATTGCTAAAAAAGAAAATAACGGAAAAGCCATCTCTCATAAAGAAGATAACGCTACTTTGAATGCTTATTTTAGAGAAATTTTGCCAGAGTATGATGAAGAAAGAGTATACGCTTCAGATATTAAAAAAATCTTGAATTGGTATAATATGTTGCAAGAACGTGGCTTGGTAACCAATGATGCTCCGCCAGCCATTGGAACAGAAGAAACTGTAGCTGTAGCACCTGAGGCCGAAGCTAAGCCAAAAAAAGCAAAAGCTAAGAAAGAGTAGTACTAACTACCTGAAAGATAAAATCCTGTTGAGTTGTTTTTCTTGACAGGATTTTTTTATTTTTACCAAAAACCATTATGTTATGAATACAAGAGCCCAACAATTAGAAGCCTTTGATCGATTGTTAACCATTATGGATGAGTTGCGCGAACAATGTCCTTGGGATAAAAAGCAAACCATGCAATCCTTACGGCATTTGACCATTGAGGAAACCTATGAATTAGGCGATGCTATCTTGGATAATGATCTACAAGAAGTCAAGAAAGAATTGGGTGATGTATTGTTGCATATGGTATTTTATGCCAAGATTGGTAGCGAAACCAACGATTTCGATATAGCAGATGTTTGTAATGAAATTTGCGAAAAATTGATTCATCGTCATCCTCACATTTACAGTGACACCGTGGTTGAAAATGAAGAGCAAGTCAAGCAAAACTGGGAAAAACTCAAACTGAAAGAAGGTAAGAAATCGGTTTTGGAAGGAGTTCCTAAAAGTTTACCAGCTCTAGTAAAAGCCAGTCGCATTCAAGATAAAGTAAAAGCGGTAGGTTTTGATTGGGACGAACCCCATCAAGTTTGGGAAAAAGTACAAGAAGAATTGCAAGAACTGCAAGTAGAAGTGGCAGCCAAAGACCAAGATAAAATTGAAGCTGAGTTTGGAGACGTGCTTTTTTCCATGATAAATTACGCTCGTTTTTTAAATGTAAATCCCGAAGATGCTTTGGAACGAACCAATAAAAAATTTATAAAAAGATTTCAGTATTTAGAAAGTAAAGCTAGCGAATTAGGTAAGCCACTTATGGATATGACTTTGGCTGAAATGGATGTTTTTTGGAACGAAGCAAAAAAAATATAATAAAAGTATCATTCAATAGTATAGTTTATACTTCATGTCAGAAAACAAAACCGAATTAAAGCGCTCTTTAGGATTAGTTGATGCTACTAGTTTAGTGGCAGGGTCTATGATTGGTTCCGGTATTTTTATCGTTACCTCGGCCATGGCTAGGGATATTGGTTCGGCAGCTTGGTTGTTGTTGATTTGGGTTGTAACAGGAGTCATTACCGTAGCTGCGGCCTTGAGTTACGGCGAATTAGCAGGAATGATGCCTAACGCTGGCGGGCAATTTGTTTATATTCAGAGAGCTTACGGTCGATTGGTATCTTTCTTATATGGTTGGACTGTTTTTTCGGTGATTCAAACAGGAGTGATTGCGGCTATTGCGGTTACATTTGCCAATTATAGTGCTATTTTTTTTCCGTTTTTAGATACTAAATTATACCAATCCGGATCGTTTATTATAGCGTACAAACAAGTTTTGGCGGTGATGAGTATTTTTTTATTGACGTATATCAATACGAAAGGAATTGAAAATGGTAAATGGATTCAGTTGATTTTAACAGCGGCCAAGTTAATTGCTCTATTTGCACTCATCATACTAGGTATTTATGTTGGCATACAAAAAGACACCTTGTTCGTTAATTTTGATACGATGTGGGATGCTTATAAAACGGTTCAACATCCCGACGGATCGGTTACGGTTACTAAATTAGTTGGAACGGCTATTTTGGGAGCGGCTACTGCAACCATGGTGAATTCATTGTTTTCGAGCGATGCATGGAATAATGTGACGTTTATTGCTGGCGAAATTAAAGAGCCTAAAAAAAACATACCAAGAAGTTTGGTACTAGGAACACTCATTGTTACCGTGGTTTATGTACTGGCCAATGTGTCTTATTTGGCGCTCTTGCCGCTACAAGGCAATCCAGTGGGAGAAGATGCTTTGGCAAAAGGCATCATGTTTGCTTCCAATGATAGGGTAGGAGCAGCTGCTGCGAGTGTTATTATGGGAAATACAGGTGTTTTTTTAATGTCTGCTTTGATCATGATCTCTACATTTGGATGCAACAGTGGTCTGATTCTTTCGGGAGGAAGATTGTTTTATGCTATGGCTCAGCAAGGCTTGTTTTTCAAAAAGGCCATGCAACTCAATAAGCATCAAGTACCAGCAAAAGCACTTTGGTTACAAGGTTTATGGGCCAGTGTGCTTTGTGTTTCGGGAAAATTTGGAGATTTATTGACCTATGCTACTTTTGCTTCTTTGTTGTTTTATATTTTGACTATTCTTGGGGTTTTTATTTTGAGAAAAAAGGAACCTCATGCCGCTCGACCCTACAAAGCTTTTGGATATCCCATCGTTCCAGCACTCTATATCATAGTAGCTCTAGGAATAAGTGGTACTTTGTTAGTGTATGATACTGTGAATACAACTTTGGGATTAGGGATTGTTTTTTTAGGAATACCAATATATTATGGAATGCTCAAAAAAAAATAGCAGTTATTCTGCTATTTTTTTAAGTTGATTCAAATCCTTAACGGCAATTTTTTTACCGACCAATTCTATTGTACCATTTTTATTGAATTCAGATAAAATTCGGATACAACTTTCGGTTGCGGTTCCAATCATCCCGGCTAATTCTTCTCGAGACAGTTGTATTTTTAGTGTTTTGTCAGGATTGGTGCCAAATGTTTCTTGCAAATAAATTAAGGTTTCTGCCAAACGATTTTTGACTGTTTTTTGAGCCATCGAAACTACGTGCATATCTGAATCTTTCAAGTCACCACAAACCGATTTCATTAAGCTTAATGAAAATTGATTGTTGGTATTGAAAAAACCAAGAATCTCTGTTTTAGGAATAAAACATACCTCCATGTCCTCAATAGCTATGGCAGTAAGATTGGCTGGCTCGTCGCTTACCATAGATCGCTGTCCTAATAGTTCTCCTGCTTTTACTAATTTTACAATTTGATCTTTTCCATTAGTACTGAGTTTTGATAGTTTGCAATAACCATCTTTAATGCAATACACACCATTAACAGTATCACCTTCTTCAAAAATAGGTTCGCCTTTCTTTATAGTGTACGAAGTTTTACAACTGGCTATCTTTAATAATTCATCTTTGTTTAATGCTTTTAAAGCACTAAATTCACGAACAATGCATTGCTCACATTTACTCATTTGCGACAGGTATATTTTTCGGCAAAAATAATCAAATTTATGACAAATATCATATTTTTGAGAGGATCAAATGGTAATATTTGCTCTACTTTAACAGGAAAAATTTATTATGGGAAAAGAGAATTGTTTTCATTGTGGCTTAAACATTGAAAAGTCAGAGGAGATACATTTTGATGACAAATTGTTTTGCTGCAATGGTTGTAAAACAGTTTATGAAATATTTAGTACGAACGACCTCACTTGCTATTATGATTTCGAGCAATCACCAGGCGCTACACCCCAAGATATTGCAGGAAAATATGATTTTTTAGATAATAAAGCTATTGTTGATAAATTACTCGATTTCCAAGAAGCGACTACCGAAATCATTACGCTTAGTATTCCGCATATCCATTGTAGTTCATGTATTTGGATTTTAGAAAATCTGCAACGTTTACAGCCGGGTATCAATACTTCAACAGTGAATTTTCCTGATAAAAAAGTAAGAATAAATTACAACCCCGAACTAGTTTCAATAAAAACAATTGTTCATTTATTGAGCTCTATTGGCTATGAGCCCTACATTAGTCTTGAAAATTATGCGGCTGGAAAAGAGACGATTGATAGGAGTTTGACCTATAAATTAGGAGTAGCCTTCTTTTGTTTCGGTAACATTATGTTGCTTTCGTTTCCTGAGTATTTTGAGGTCGAAGAATATTGGTTAGACCAGTATCGCGGTTTTTTTCGTTGGTTGATTTTTGCGCTTTCACTCCCTAGTTTCTTTTATTCGGCTAGTGGTTATTATGTTTCGGCTTACAAAAGTATTCGTTCGAAGATGCTTAACATTGATATTCCTATTGCTCTGGGGATTGTGGTGATGTTTGTGCGAAGTACGTTTGATATCATAATGGACTATGGTTCTGGTTTTTTTGATAGTTTGTGTGGCTTGATTTTCTTTATGCTTTTAGGTAAAATGTTTCAAATCAAAACCTATAGTTTTTTAAGTTTTGAACGCGATTTTAAATCCTATTTTCCTATTGCGATTACCAGAATTAATCCTGATAATACCGAAGAGAGTATTCCAGTATATGATATTCAAAAAGGAAATAGGTTATTGGTTCGAAATCAAGAATTAATTCCTGTAGACGGAATTTTGATCAGTGAAACGGCCGAAATTGACTATAGTTTTGTAACCGGTGAAGCAATTCCAATTATAAAAAAATCTGGCGATAAAGTATTCGCTGGCGGTAAACAAATTGGAAAAGTAATCGAAATGGAGGTGTTGCATTCGGTTTCACAAAGCTATTTAACGCAGCTATGGAGTAATGATGTTTTTCAGAAGAATGTAGAGCAAAAACACAAAACAATTACCGATGCCATTTCGCGTTATTTTACCCCAATTTTATTGCTAATTGCTTTTGCTGGGTTTGGATACTGGATTTTTTTTAGTGCCAATACTGCATTTAATGTTTTTACTGCTGTACTTATCGTAGCTTGTCCTTGCGCCTTGGCACTTACGGCTCCTTTCACCATGGGTAATGTATTGCGCATTATGGGAAAACAAAAATTTTATCTGAAGAACGCTTTAGTTATTGAACAATTGGCTAAGGTTGATACGATTGTTTTTGACAAAACAGGAACCATAACGACCAATAAAAAATCAAATATTTCTTATATTGGTAAAGCATTGAATGAAGAGGAAACCATTTTGATCAAAAGTGTTTTACGAGCATCGAATCATCCTTTGAGTAGAATGTTGTATGATTATTTGCCAGAGTCATCAAGGGTAAAAGTTACGCATTTTAACGAAATTCCAGGAAAAGGAATTGAAGCCACTTTGGCAGATAAAAAAGTGGTGTTAGGCTCCGCTTCTTTTGTTGGAGTACAACTAGAAGATGGATTGCAACAAACCACGGTGCATATTGCTATAAACGATGCATATAGTGGATATTTTGTGTTTAATAATGAATATAGAGAAGGTTTAGAAAGTCTATTTCAATTGTTACATGAAAACTATGAAATAAAAATTCTTTCAGGAGATAATGAAGGTGAGCGTCCCGTTTTAGAAAAAATGCTTCCAAAAGATGTCACCTTTGTTTTTAATCAAAAACCTGATCAAAAGCTAGCATACATCAAACAATTGCAAGAGCAAGGCAAAAACGTGATGATGGTAGGTGATGGTTTGAATGATGCTGGGGCCTTAGCGCAAAGCAACGTTGGCATATCTATTTCTGAAAATGTTAATGTTTTCTCACCTGCTTGCGATGCTATATTGGATGCCTCAGAGTTTTTTAAATTGAAGTACTTTTTGAATTTATCCAAAGACGCGATAAAAACCATTAAAATGAGCTTTGTGTTGTCACTACTTTATAATGTTGTAGGGCTTTCATTTGCTATCACAGGAAATCTTTTGCCTTTGGTTGCGGCAATAATTATGCCATTGAGTACCATTACAATAGTAAGTTTTGTAACGGTGATGAGTAATTATTATTCACGAAAAAAATAAATTATTAAAAGCTACAATTGGTTTTTTTTGCATAATTTTAACAAAAGTAGATTTAATATGATAAAAATCATATTTTGAAATTATTCTTAAAACTATTTTTGTCTTACTAAAACGAGTGAAATGAGTGTGATTTACCTTTTAATTTCGATCAGTATTTTCGTAGCAATAGGGTTCTTTATTGCCTTTGTAATTGCCGTTCGTTCTGGGCAATATGATGATGATTATACCCCGTCGGTTCGCATGCTTTTTGACGATGAGCTTGCTAAAAAAACTAAAAAATCAACAACAATAATAAAAGAAAACTAATTTAATTATGGAGATGCAACAATTTTATTACGACAACAAAATTGTAAAGAAGTTTATTTACGCCACCATCGTTTTTGGTGTAGTAGGTATGCTTGTAGGTCTTATTTTGGCTATAATGTTTCTTTTTCCAAACATTACCGATGGAATATCTTGGTTAAGTTTTGGTAGATTGAGACCTTTACACACCAACGCTGTTATTTTTGCCTTTGTAGGAAACGCAATGTTTGCTGGGGTGTATTATTCTTTACAGCGATTATTAAAAGCAAGAATGTTCAGTGATTTCTTGAGTAACCTTAATTTTTGGGGTTGGCAATTAATTATTGTTGCTGCTGCAATTTCATTGCCTCTAGGGTATACTTCCTCCAAGGAGTATGCAGAGCTTGAATGGCCTATTGACATTGCGATTGCGTTGATTTGGGTTGTTTTTGGTATCAACATGATTGGAACCATGCTTAAAAGACGTGAGCGTCACTTATATGTTGCAATTTGGTTTTATCTAGCGACTTTCATTACAGTAGCAGTATTGCATATTTTCAATAGTTTAGAATTGCCTATTTCGGCCATGAAAAGTTATTCTGTGTATGCAGGGGTTCAAGATGCTTTAGTGCAGTGGTGGTATGGTCATAATGCGGTTGCTTTTTTCTTGACCACTCCTTTCTTAGGTTTAATGTACTATTTTGTACCTAAAGTAGCCAATCGTCCGGTATATTCTTACCGTTTATCTATTATTCACTTTTGGTCTTTGATTTTCTTATACATCTGGGCTGGTCCTCACCACTTGTTATATTCTGCATTACCTACTTGGGCACAAAACTTAGGTGTAGTTTTCTCAGTAATGTTGATCGCTCCATCTTGGGGAGGTATGATCAATGGATTGTTAACCTTAAGAGGTGTTTGGGACAAAGTTAGAGTAGAGCCTGTGTTGAAATTCTTTGTGGTAGCCATGACAGGTTACGGTATGGCAACTTTTGAAGGACCTATGTTGTCTTTGAAAAATGTAAACGCTATTGCGCACTATACGGATTGGATTATTGCTCACGTTCACGTAGGAGCATTAGCTTGGAACGGATTTATGGCTTTTGGTATTATTTATTGGTTAATCCCAAGAATGTCAAAAGGCACTTTATACTCCACTAAATTGGCTAATTTCCACTTTTGGATTGGTACTTTAGGAATTATTCTTTACGCATTACCAATGTATGTTGCAGGTTTCTTGCAAGCTTCAATGTGGAAGCAGTTCAATCCTGATGGTACATTAACTTACGGAAACTTCTTAGAAACAGTGACTCAAATCATGCCAATGTATTGGATGAGAGCTGTTGGTGGAACGTTATATTTAACAGGAATGTTGGTGTTGGTGTACAATATTGTACAAACCGTTAGAAACAGTGATGCTATCGAAGATGAGTTAGCCGAAGCACCTGCCTTAAAAGAAATTAGCACCAAACGAATTAAAGGTGAAAAATACCATACTTGGTTAGAAAGAAGACCAATACAAATGGCAATTTTAGCTACAGTAGCGATTTTAATTGGTGGAATTATCCAAATCGTTCCTACGATAATGGTCAAATCTAATATTCCTACCATTGCAAGTGTTAAGCCTTATTCTCCACTTGAATTAGAAGGACGTGACTTATATATTCGTGAAGGATGTGTGGGATGTCACTCTCAATCGGTGAGACCGTTTAGAAGCGAAGTTGAGCGTTACGGACCTCAAGCCAAAGCGGGTGAATTTGTATACGATCATCCATTCCTTTGGGGATCCAAACGTACAGGTCCAGATTTACAACGTGTGGGGCAAAAATACAATGACAACTGGCACTTTAATCATTTCTGGAATCCACAGAGTATTTCAGCAGGTTCTATCATGCCAAGTTACAAATGGTTGTTTGACAATGAAGCCATGGATGTTTCTATGTTAGAAAAAAAGATGAAAGCAATGGTTACTTTAGGTGTTCCTTACACCGAAGAACAGATTGCTAACGGTCAAAAAGATTTAAGAGCTCAAGCCTTAAAAATTGAGGAAAGCTTGAAAAACGATCCTGACTTTGTAAAAAGTTATGAAGAAAGTAAAAAGAAAGCTGCAGCAAGAGGTGAAAAATTTGTTCCAATGAACGAGAGAGAAATTATAGCCCTAATTGCATACATGCAACGTCTAGGTACAGATATTAAAGTAAAAGAATCTAAATAAAGTCGGTTATGTTTGAACAAATTAAACACAATATGGAGACCATCGTTGGGATCGAAATTTATCCCATCCTTTCTCTATTGATTTTCTTTTTCTTCTTTGTTGGATTAGCCATTTGGGTATTCTCTTATCAAAAAGAGACCATTCAAGAAATGAGCAACATCCCTTTAGAAGATAATCTTACTTTATAATTTTTAAAGCTTTAAAAAATGAAAAAATTAATTCCAGTATACGTTAGGGTTCCCCTTATTTTCTTTGCCGTATTTGGCGCAATGGAGTATTTTATTGACTCAGGAGATCGTCCTGCGTTCATAAAGTTTCCAATGGTATCTTTATTCTTATTTGTTTTTCTTTTTCTGCTAATCGCGATCGAGGTGACCATAAGTGCTATTGATACAATTACCTATCATTTGTTAACTGACGAACAAAAAGCCAAATTAGAGGAAGCAACTTCGTTAAGTTTTGGTGAAAGTGATTGGTATAAAAATATCATGAAAAAATTAACCAAGTCAACTCCAATTGAAAGAGAAGGCGAGTTGCTTTTGGATCATGATTATGATGGTATTCGTGAGTTAGACAATAGTTTGCCGCCATGGTGGGTTTATTTGTTTTACGCTTGTATTGTTTTTGCGGTGGTTTATTTAGTCCGCTTTGAAATTCTTGGTGCTCCAGATCAAGAAATGGAATTAAAAAATGATATCGCCCAAGCCAAAATTGAAATAGCCGAGTATATGAAAACGGCCCCAGATTTGATGGATGAGAAGACGGTTACTTTGTTAACTGATCCAGCTGAATTAGCCATTGGGAAAGAAATTTTCACTACCAATTGCGCTGCTTGTCACCGTGCCGATGCCGGAGGACAAATTGGCCCCAACCTTACTGATGAACAATGGATTTTAGGAGGAGGGATCAAAAACGTTTTTCATACTATTATGAATGGTGGTCGTGACGGTAAAGGGATGATCTCTTGGAAAGGTACTTTAAAACCGAAAGAAATGCAAAAAGTAGCGAGCTACATTTTGTCCTTGAAAGGAAGTAATCCAAAAGATGCCAAAGCGCCTGAAGGTGAAATATGGGTAGATGATGCAGCTTCAAAAAACGAAGCTTCTGCTGCTCCTGCTGTAGATACTACGGCTGCTCAATAAATAGTTTCTGTCCTATTCTATACCCTGTGTCAAAGTATCTTACTTTGACACAGTTGTTTTAATAAGTTTTAATAAGTTTTAAAAAATTAGCTATGGCTGTTTTACCTGATGACTCCTTTAGAGACAGTATTGCGACTATTGATCAAGAAGGCAATAGAAAATATATTTATCCCAAAAAACCTAGTGGTAAGTTCTATGACTACCGCAAATGGGTGAGTTATATTTTACTCATCATCCTTGTGGCTAGTCCATTTATCAAAATTAATGGAAACCAATTCATGATGTTCAATGTTTTGGAACGTCGTTTTTCTATTTTTAGTTTTCCATTTTGGCCTCAAGATTTTTATTTGTTTGTTCTGTTCATGATTGTTGGGGTAGTGTTTGTAATTCTATTCACTGTAATTTTTGGGCGTATTTTTTGTGGTTGGATTTGCCCTCAAACCATTTTCTTAGAAATGGTTTTCAGACGTATTGAATATTGGATCGAAGGAGATAGAGGAGCACAAATTAGATTGGACAAACAAAAATGGGATTCGGAGAAAATTCGAAAAAAAGGAATTAAATGGTCTCTTTTCTTGGTCATCTCTTTTTTTATTGCGAATGTATTTTTAGCCTACTTAATTGGTAGTGATGTGTTGTTTAAAATGATCGAAGAAGGACCGAAAAACCACATCAGTACTTTAATTTCTTTATTTATTTTTACTGGAGTTTTTTATTTTGTGTTTGCTTGGTTTAGAGAACAAGTGTGCATAATTGCTTGCCCGTATGGACGTTTGCAAGGCGTTTTACTTGATAATAAATCTATTAATGTTGCTTATGATTTTGTTCGTGGCGAAAAAGAAATAGGACGAGCAAAATTCAATAAACAAGAAAATCGAGCCGAAACAGGAAAAGGAGATTGTATAGATTGCAAACAATGCGTACATGTTTGTCCAACCGGTATAGATATTCGAAATGGAACACAATTAGAATGTATTAATTGTACGGCTTGTATCGATGAATGTGATACCATTATGGAAGGTGTGGGATTACCAAAAGGCTTAATTCGCTATGCCTCTGAAGATGAAATTGAGAAAAACGAAAAATTCAAGTTTACAGCGCGTATGAAAGGGTACAGCGCCGTATTGTTGATTTTGATGGGAATTCTTTCGGGACTTTTGTTTTTGCGCTCCGAAGTAGAAACTTCAATTTTAAGATTACCAGGACAATTGTTCCAGCATAAAGGTGAAAATATTAGTAATGTTTACACCTTTAAAGTGATTAACAAATCTAATAATGAAATTAAAAATGTTCATTTTAAATTAAAAGAGATCAAAGGTACTTTGAAAATTGTGGGTAAGAATCAGTTAACTGTTCCTAGACAAGGTTTGACAAGTGGTACTTTATTTATCGAAATCAATAAATATTTGCTAGAAAGTGATAAAACTACTATTGAAATTGAAGTATATGAAGCCGACGAATTGATTCAAACAACGGCAACTAATTTCTTGGGGCCAAGAAGTTTCGATTAAAGTATTATTCTTTTTAAAAAAAAAAATATGAAATTAAAATTCAACTGGGGAACATATATTGTGATTGCTTTTGCTTTGTTTATTACTTTTATTCTCTATTTTGTGGTAAAAGTACAATCGGACTCCAAATATGATAACGATTTGGTGGTCGAGGAATATTACAAGCATGATATTCATTATCAAGAGGAGATGCAAAGGGTTCAAAATGCCCAAGATTTAGCTACAAAACCCAAGGTTACACAATTGGATCAAGAAGTAACCATCACCTTTCCGGCCAACTTTGTTCCTAAAAAAATCAAGGGAACCGTATCGTTATATCGTCCGTCTAATAAAAAACTTGATTTTCAAGTAAAATTAGACCTAACCGAGTCTACTGTTCATATTCCTAAAACCAATTTGGTAGGTGGAAGTTGGGATATCAATATGGAATGGCAGTATGAAGGAAAATCCTATTTGACCAAGGAGACACTCTATATAAATTAAAATAAAGGTGTAATTCTAACTTGATTCATGTCATGGAGTTGCATTGAAAAACGATAATAAATGCTCTATACCGCTTTTATTTTAGGCTTGATTAGTAGTTTTCATTGTGTTGGAATGTGTGGTCCAATTGCATTAATGTTGCCTGTGGATCATTCGAATCCAACCAAAAAAGCTTCGCAAATACTTACCTATCACATAGGAAGATTGTTGGCTTATGGTGGTATGGGACTATTGTTTGGCTTACTTGGGAAAGGTTTTTTTGTAGCGGGTATTCAACAAAAACTATCTATTTTTATTGGTGTTTTGATGATTATCGTGGCGTTACTTCCTGAGCGTGTTTTTGCAAAGTATAATTTTTCCAAGCCAATTTTTAGAATGATTTCTAAATTGAAGCAAAAATTAGGTAGTCAATTCAAGAAAAAATCATACAGTTCATTGTTGACTATTGGGTTCCTAAATGGTTTACTCCCATGTGGAATGGTGTATGTAGCTTTGTTTGGTGCCATTGCTATGCAAAGTGCATTGGTTGGTGTTGTATACATGGTTTTGTTTGGCCTGGGAACAATTCCTTTGATGAGTGTGGTGGTTTATTTGAAATCCTTTTTAAGTCTTTCTGCGCGAAATACTATTCAAAAAGTTATTCCATATGTAATGGTAGTAATTGGGGTGTTATTCGTGTTACGAGGCTTGGGGCTTGGGATTCCTTATGTTTCTCCTACAACCTTAAGTTTGTTTGTTCAAGAAACCCCTAATTGTCATTAAATTAAAGGAAGTATTTGGATAAGTACGTTAATGATTTAGGATTGTTTAAAAGGGTTTAATGTTTTTATTTACCGTTTTTTGCGTTAGGGTTTGCAGTAAAAATCCTTTTTAGGCTTTTTCTGCCTCAAAAAGATTGTAACCTAAATCCTGACCCTTGTGGTAAAGCCCAAATATTGAGATTTACCGTAATGTGGTTTATTAAAAAAGTAAACGAATAAAAGTGATTGCGTTAGACAGTCATTGAAAACAAGGCGGTTTCTGGCGCTTTTCTTTTTAATAAAAGATCAAAGGCCATGCAAATGTTTCTGACAAAGGGTTTGCCTTCTTCTAATACCTTGATACTTTGTTTTTCAATGGTAATCAATCCGTCTTTTTGCATTTCTTCTAATTGCATGAGGACTTCTGGAAGCTCTTTAAAATAGCCATTTTCTTTGTCCCATGAGGTTTGAAATTGGCACATTAAATTTAATATATGCTGTCTGATGATTAAATCTTCTGAAGTAAGAATATGACCACGATAAACCGGTAGCTCTCCTTTTTCAAGACTAGCATAATATTCTTCAATTGTTTTTACATTTTGGGCAAAACTTGTCCAACTATCACTGATAGAAGATACGCCAAGACCAATCATAACTTGTGTTTTTGAAGAGCTATAACCCATGAAGTTACGATGAAGTTTTTCGGATTTAAAGGATGTGTAAAGGCTGTCTTCTTCTAAAGCAAAATGGTCCATACCAATTTCATGATATCCGTTTTTACTCAATAATTGTTTGCCTACTTCGTATAATTGTCTTTTTTCTTGATCTTTTGGAATATCGCTATCCTTAAATCCTCTTTGTCCGTTTCCTTTGATCCATGGCACATGCGCGTAGCTATAAAACGCTAAACGATCCGGATTTAATGATTTTGTTTTTTCGATGGTATCAATTACATCGTCAAGTTGTTGAAACGGAAGGCCGAAAATGATGTCATGACCGATAGAGGTGTAACCAATTTCTTTAGCCCAAAATGTTACTTTGGCAACGTTATGGAAGGATTGCACCCTGTGAATTGCTTGTTGCACTTTTTCGGAATAATCTTGTACGCCAAAACTTACTCTCCTAAAACCTAAATTGTAGAATGTTTGTAATTGAACTTTGGTAGTATTGTTGGGATGTCCTTCAAAACTGAATTCGTACCCAATCGCTTTAGTGGCTTTGTTTAAGATTCCATGAATTAACTTCTCGAGGTTTTCGGACGAAAAGAAAGTTGGAGTACCGCCGCCCAAATGAATTTCTTTAATGATTGGTTTTTCTTCTAGTAGTGAACAATAAAGATCCCATTCTTTTAAAACAGCCAATATGTATGTTTCTTCAACATTGTGATTCTTTGTAATTCTCTTGTTGCATCCGCAAAATGTGCAAAGACTTTCGCAAAAAGGCAAATGAATGTATAAGCTAATTCCTTCTTTTGTATTACTTTCTTTAAAAGATTGTTGAAGCGTTTTTAACCACAAGTCAGTAGAAAAAAGTAATTCATTCCAATACGGAACCGTAGGGTAGCTAGTATATCTAGGGCCAGGAACATTGTATTTTTGAATAAGATTATTTTTCATATTAACTTAATTTTGTAGAACAAAAGTATCTTATAATACTTTTAGTGCAAATGATATTTATCATAAATATTAAAACACTGAGAAATGAATAATTATTTTCGTTTCTCAGTGTTTTGTTTTAGTATTTTTTTAGGTATTTATAAACAATTGCGTTCTTAATGTGTTAAACAGTTGTCTATAATTTTTTTCCATTTTTTAGCCAATTGACCATCTTCATGTTCGCATATTTGATTTATTAGATCATATTCTGCATTGTAAACGGTAATTGATTCTTTGATATTACTAGTGCTTGATATGAAGTATAGCTCAATTTTTTTAGTTAGATCGTTTGCCACATCTTTAATGTACTTGATCTCACAACTGGATATGGTATTGAGTTCAATCAGTTTTGAAAAGGGTTCTTTCGGATGAAAGTCCATAAACAAAAACGCCTGGTTTAGTGTATCAATGGAGTATACCTTTTTGTTTTGATTTTCAGTTATAGTAAAGTTGTACTTGTTTTTAGGATTGTGAATAGCTTGTATTGATAGTATTCTTTTTTTCTGAATAGCGTTACTTTTAAAGATAAAATAGAGAGGTATCGCAATTAGTAATGTTATTACCAATCCGATGATAGTTACGGAAGTGTCCATAGTGTAAATTTTTGATTTTTTTAAATAGTGAAACATGCGAATTCATTAGTAATTCGCAAAGTGGATCGAGAAGTTGATCTCTAAAGATTACACTATCTAGTTACCAAAAATAATGTTTTGGAAAGAGCAGGCACGAAACGGCTGGTATTGCATTAATGCTCTTGTAAAGGAATGCTTTTGAAGCGACTTTGTTGCTGTAGTTGATAAGGAGAGCTACATGGGCAAAAGACGCAAAAGTAGCTTGAATAGGTGGGTAAAAATGATATGTTGCAACCGTATAACTTAGAGTTTTAGGTAACATACACTGCAAATTGTTTTTGTCAATTTGCTCGAAAGAAGTTTCTTTTTGAGCTGTACCATTATCAAAGTAATGCTTGTTGTTTTTTGTTTGTAAAACAAAAAACAATAATACAACTCCTATAGTTAAAATTATTTTGCTCAAAAACTTCATTTGGCAAAATTACTTTATTTATGTTTTAAAGGTTTGGGAGTTTGTATAAAGTATTGTTAATCTTTAAGGTATAAAAATAAAGCCTCAAAATTTACTTTGAGGCTTTATTGTATTTATTCGATGGTTAAATTTCGAAGTTGATGAAGTTTTTCTTTCCAAACTTCTAAGCTTTCTTTGTGGATGGCTATGTTTTTTCGGACTTCTAAAACAATCGAATTTTCCTTTTTTGCGTTTTTGGTATTGGTAAAAAACTGAATGTTGTTTTCTAATTGGAAAATTTCATTTTGAACTTCCTCAATTTTACGCATTAAAAAGATTTTTTCATTGTCTAGTTTGCGAATATCATTGCTTTCGGATAAGTTTTCCATACGATTTGAAAAACGCATCATATCTGTTTCTTTTTTACTCAAACTTAACTTGGCAAACAAAGCATCTAGAATTTTATTGAATTTCCCTTCTATATGTCGTCTTGGAAACGGTACTTTTCCAAAATTTTTCCAGTTTTCAATATGTTTTTTTATACTCTCAAGATCCGTTTTGTGATCTCCTGTTAGTTGAAATTCTTTGATGCTTTCTAGGTATGCTTTTTTGTTTTCAAAAGCAGCAATTTCTTCACTATTTTCTTCATTGCGTTGCTCTTTTACCTTAGCAAAGTAATGGTTGCAAGCTTCCTTGAATTCATTCCAAATTTTATCTGAATATTTTCTTGGAACATGACCTATTAGTTTCCATTCTTCCTGAATTTGTTTCATTATAGGCGTTGTTGTTGCAAAATCTTCACTTTCTTGTAATTCTTTGGCTTTGGCAACTAAGGCTATTTTTTTATTTAAATTGTCGGTTTGGTCTTTTTTAATGTCTTTGTAAAAGGAGTTTTTAAAGCTATTAAAGTTTCTAACCGCTGTTTTGAATGCTGACCAAGTAGCTTCGTTTACCTCAGAAGGTACTTTTCCTGTAGAGAAAAAAGCATTTCTTAGCGCCTCAACTTTGTCAATTTGAACCAGCCATTGCGAATGACTGTTGACTTTTTCAGTGGCTAAGATTTCAATTTTGGCAATTATATCTTTTTTTACTGCTAAATTCTCTAATTCAATCCCTCTTAGTTTTTCAAACAATTTTTCACGATTGTCATGCATTTGCTTGGTCAATTCGCTGAACTTATTCCAAATCTCATCGCGATGTTCTTTGGAAACTGGCCCAATATCTTCTTTCCAAATTTTATGTAAATCTTGTAATTCTCGAAACGATTTGTTGATATCCTCTTCTTTGGTAAGCTCTTCAACTCTGGCGATTATTTTTAATTTTAAATCAAGATTGTGTTTAAAATCGATGTCTCTAGCCTCACGGTCTAAATGCAAATAATCGTAAAAATTTTCAACATGGAAATGATAATTATTCCACACATGATTGTATTTATCTTTCGGAATCGGACCAGCATTTTTCCAGCGATCTCTAAGGTCATTGAAGTGTTTGAGGGTATCCTTAATGTTCGCTTGTGGATCAATTAAGTTTCTCAACTCTTCAACAATAGCTAATCGATGCTCTAAATTGCTTTTTAAATTGGTCTGAAGGCTTTTAAAATGCGCGTTTTTTTGATCTTTATAATTGGTGTAGTATTGATCGAACTTGTTTTTTAACGGGAAATGATATTCGAAAGTTTCATTTGTATCCTGATTTTCAGCAGCAAATTCTTCTCTTTTCTCTTCTAAAAGATGATGATATTTAGCTAAGAAAGCTTTTTTGATTTCTTCAACGTGAAGTTTAATTGACATTACTGTCTCTGTAGTGACTAGTTTTTGTAATTCTTCTACTAATGCAGCCATGTCCATAGCTTCATAATCTAATAGAGGAATATCATGGCGCCCTTTTAGGGTTTCATCTTCACTTTCTTCAGCATTGTTGCTGGTTATCGCATCAAGGATGGTTTGGTTTTCGTGTACCTCCGCAGTTGTAGAATCTGTTGTTGCTGCACTATCCTCATTTGTAGTCAAGTCAGTTGATACTTGATCTACTACTTCTTGTTGTTGTTCTCCGTCTGCAACTGGCAGGTTATCTTGCTTTTCTTCTAACATTTTTGAAATGTTTAAGGTTGTTTTTATAATGCGAAAGGTACTAAAGGATTGGTTAATTGCAAAATTTTTCTATGTTTTATAGTTGATTTACTGTGTAAAATACCTTAAAAATGCTTTTCAGTATCATCTAGATTAATATCGGATAAGCATTCCTACTTCAAAACCATAATTATATGCTTTTTTATTTCCAAAGGCTAAACTCGGATGGATATAAAAAAAGGAGTCGGGAGTGATTTTTCGTCCAAATTCAATAAAGGTACTGTTTTGAAAACCATTTAACACTTCATTGTATCGAAACGAAATATTGGCACTCATCCAATTCTTTGAAAAGGAATAAATCAAGCTGTTTTCAAGTACTGTGATCCTGACGTCATCTCTATTGGTATCTCCAGCTATGCTATATTGGTATTCCAAATCCGTTATAAATACAATGTTTTTGGCACTATCAATAAAGGTTCCGTAGAAAATGGCGGGAACAACAACCCATTTTCCTAGCCCAAAATTTCTATCTGTAGCTGTATTTGCTATAAGTCTTACTCGTGTAGCAATGCCCGATGTTTTGGTTAAAAATGGTATAAAT
Organism: Flavobacterium sp. LM5; assembly: GCF_002017945.1. NCBI lineage: Bacteria > Pseudomonadati > Bacteroidota > Flavobacteriia > Flavobacteriales > Flavobacteriaceae > Flavobacterium > Flavobacterium sp. LM5. The sequence continues at coordinate 1,725,996 of NZ_MUFX01000001.1, forward strand.
GAAGTCGCTATACTAAGATCTCCTAGTCCTGTTTTATTTTTGGTCGATGAGTTAGTTGAAACAAGTGGAGTATCAAAACGTATCGTCCAAGCCCGATTACCTATTGGTTTTAGTAAACGAAAGGTAGTTGTGTTAAAAGAACCATTTTTAGTGTCTAAATATTCATTAAATAAGATTATAGTCTCTCTGAAATAATTAAAGCGCGCTTCAGAAAAGGGATTTTGCTCCTCTCTGATTTTTTTTTTATCCTGAGCATTTACACTTGAGGTGTAAAAAAATAGCGCCAAAAATAGTAGAATTAGCTTTTGCATAACATTACATAAAATTACATAAAATTACATAAAATTTCGTACTGCTAATTTACTTAAATGTTTTGATAATTAAATGGTTGCGTTTTTTTTAATACGTTTTTTCTATTTAGTATACCACTGAATTGGTGTACACTTTGTAGCGTTTATTCTGTCTTGTTTTTTTTGACAATTTATTTGGACGTTTTACTATGGTGTTTTTTTACTATTTATTCCAAATACGCCATGCTTTTTCTGCTTGAAGTACTAACATTTCAAGTCCGTTTTTAATAGTAGCACCTCTTTTTTTTGCTTTTTTTAGAAATACGGTTTCCGCTGGATTGTAGATCAAATCGTAGGCAATGTGTTTCTCTGTGAAAAACTCATAAGGGATATCAGGAAAATTATCTGTGTTTGGGCTAGTTCCCAATGGTGTGGTATTGATGATAATGGTGTGATTCTCAAAAATAGTGGCATTAAGTAAATCGTAACGTATGGTTTGTTCTTTATTTTCTCTCGAAACAAAGGTGTATAAAATACCCAATTCTTCCAACGCAAAAGCAACGCCTTTAGCGGCACCTCCAGTGCCTAGAATTAAAGCTTTGGTGTGATGCGGTTGTAATAAAGGTTGTAAGGATTTTTTGAAACCAAAATAATCGGTATTGTATCCTTTTAGTTTTCCTTTTTTGGTGAATTTTATCGTATTTACTGCGCCAATGGACGTAGCTTTTTTTGAAAGTTTATCCAAAAAGGGAAGTATGGCTTCTTTGTAAGGAATGGTTACATTTAGGCCGCGTAAATCAGGATTATTCTTGACTAATTCTGTAAAATAATTGATGTCTTGTATGTCGAAATTTTCATAACTATAGCCTTCAAATACTGGATTGTTAAACTTTTCGGTAAAATGTCCTTTAGAAAATGAATAGCTAATATTGCGTCCGAGTAAGCCAAAACGCATCTTAATAGAATCAGTCATTATTATTTTTATTTTTTGTAATATAATTTTGAACCAATTTTCGGTTCCAAACTACAGGGAATAAATCTTCAAGTATATTATGGTTTTCAAAGTTAATGCGTAAACCGTTGCCGAGATGTTTTTTTCCTTTGGTGTCATTTTGTAGCATAAAATACAGGCCTGCTAAGCGGTATTCTATCTCGTTTTCTTCTGGAAAAAATTCGCCCGCTTGCAAAAGGGTTTGTATCGCTGTTTCAAATTCGCCTAAAAATTGCAAAATATCTACCCAAAACAACCAAGTATCGAGTTGATAGTCGCCATATTCTACTGCTTTTCGATATCCAAATTCTGCTTCTTCAAAAAAGTTCATTTGTTTGTTGATGTTGGCGTAACGCTTCCAATACAATCTATTTTGATTGTCGATTGCCAAGGCTTTGTTGACAAAAAACAAGGCTTTTTGGTAGTTTTTTTGACGGATATAGAAATCAGTAATGGCAATCCAACCTTTATCTAGTAATGGATCTTCATGGACTGTTTGGTTGAAAAACTGTAAGGCTAATGCTTTATTGCCCAGTTTTTCATGACATTTTCCAATCCTCAATAAGGCATATGAAGTGGCATCGTCAAGATCAATAGTACGAGTATAGCTTTCTATGGCTTCTTCGTATCTTTTTAAACGTTCCAAAGCTTTTGCTTTTTCCATAAAAGCACCTAGAAACTCTTCGTCGATTAGCGTAGCATAATCAAAAGCGCGAATGGCATTTTCGTATTCTTTTACGCTATAATGCAATCTGCCTATTTGGTGCCAAGCAATCTCGCTGTATGGATTTTTGTTAATGTATTGGTTTAAATAGACAATTGCTTCTTGAATTTGATCTAAAAACTCAAAACAATAGACTACATTGTAAAGGGCTGATTGGTCCTCAATGTCTTCTTCTAAACATTGTATGAAGCTTTGTTTGGCTAATTCTAAATTGTCCATGAACAAATATTCCATGCCGATTAAGTTGTAAACATCAGCATAATCATCTGTATACTTTAAAGCTATTTTGAGCTCAGCAACTGCTTTTTCATGTTGGTCTCTTTTGGACCAAATATTGGCTTTTTGGATATAAATTTCTTCGTTTGTAGGCTCTATAGCGTACAACTCATTGAGCATTTTTTCGGCCAAATCTAACTTGTCATCATACACCAACATTTCGATTTGGACTAATTTTAGTCCAGTGGATTTTGGGTGTTGATCTAGTGCTAATTTTAAGGCTTTTTTAGCCAGATTGGCTTTTCCCATATCTAGGTAGTGAAGAATGATTTCTTCAAATTCCTCTGAGTCAAAAAAAAGAACTTTGTTCGTTTTTAACATGGACTCAAATTTGGAAAGCGATAAGCTGTAATCTTCTTCTTCGTTGCTTAATTGCATACTTGTTTTTTTTTGAGTTTGCCTATTTTAAAAGTAGGCATCCTTACTGTTATTGTGAGGTTTTTTTAGAATTGTTGTGAACAATTTAATTAACAAACTCTCATTTTATACTTGGCTTGTTTGTGCTAATTTGTGAATGGGCTACAAACAAAATAATTTTTATTCTGAAAGGACTTCATCCATTGCTTCTAATATAATAGCACAGCCTTCACGTATTTCGCTTTCAGAGATGTTCAAAGGTGGTGTTATACGTATGGCAAACGCTTCAAAAAGCAACCAAAACAGTATCAGTCCTTTATCTTGGCATTTAAAAATAACTTTATTGGTAATTTCTGCGCTTTCAGTCATGGCTGCCAGCATCAATCCTTTGCCTCTAATATCTTTTATCAAAGGATGTACCAAAAGACTACGAAACAGCTTTTCTTTCTCTAAAGCTTCTGGCATTAGATTAGTTTCGGTAATTTCTTGCAAGGTAGCCAAACTCGCTGCCGCAATGACAGGATGTCCACCAAAAGTGGTAATGTGTCCCAGTTTTGGATCATGACTTAATAAATCCATCCTCTCTGGTGCTGCGGTAAAAGCACCTACTGGCATGCCGCCTCCCATTCCTTTTCCCATCACAACAATGTCAGGAACTACATCATAGTTTTGAAAACCAAATAATTTTCCCGTTCTACCAAATCCGGGTTGTATTTCATCAACAATCATCATGGCACCCACCTCGGTACAGCGTTGTCTTACTTTTTGTAGAAAATTATTTTCTGGTTGAATAAAACCTGCGCCACCTTGAATAGTTTCTAGAATGATTCCAGCGGTTTTAGTGGTTATTTTTTCTAAATCGGCTTCGTTGTTGAAGGTGATAAAATCCACATCTGGAATCAAAGGACGAAAGATTTGTTTTCGTTCTTCAAAACCCATAACACTCATGGAACCCATCGTGTTACCATGATAGGCATTGTGGCATGAAATAAGCTGACTTCTGCCTGTGGTTCTTCGGGCTAATTTTAAGGCGCCTTCGATGGCTTCGGTTCCTGAATTGACTAAATAGGTTTTTTTTAGTGGTTCAGGCATGTGTTCGGCTAGTAGTTTACAAAATTCCACGGCAGGGCTTTGTGAATATTCGCCGTAAACCATCACATGTGAGTATTTGTCTAACTGATTTTTGATCGCATCATTCACACGTTTATTTTGATGCCCTAGAGTACAGGCTGATACACCGGCTACAAAATCTAAATATTTCTTATTGTTGGTATCATATATATAGGAACCAATGGCATGTGAAACTTCCATTCCTAAAGGATAAGGTGACGTTTGTGCTTGGTATTTTATAAAATCTGGATTCATTTTATTTGCTCTAAATTAAGTATGAATGTATTGCACTGGTTCTCCTTTTAGTTTTTTTAAATAGTAGCAATACACTTCTCAAATGCTATTTTTTATTCTTGTTCGTCCCTTTTTTCTTGTCGTAGTTTACGGTTTCTTTTCTGGGCTTCAAAGGTGTTTTTGCTTTGTCGGCAGCAGCTTTGGTTTGTTTGGCAATTTTTTCATTGTCCATATTTTCTTCAGGTGGAAAAATGTCATCTTTTGATTTAATTCTTTCGTCGCCTCGCCACACTAATCCCCTAAATTTCCGAGCGTTTTCTGGAAGATCTTTTTCGGGAAACAAATCCCCATCTACATCTTGAAAAAAGGTTAGGGTTTCCACGTCATTATTTTCGAAAATAATATTGATTTTACTGCTCTTGTTTTTATTGATTCCAATCAGTTCTTGTTGATCGTTTCGCATGTAATAAATGACTTCAGTATTTTTAACAATATCAACATCATGCAGCTTTCCATCTTTGAACTTCCCAAATAAATTTTGTCCTTTGACTTGGTTAAAACCTGTGCCTAAAGTATCCTTGGAGACGATGAACGTATTGTTTATTACTTTTAGAGAATCTAGTTTTTCAGTTTTTGAATTGCCTATGAGATGCATCAAATCGCCTGTGATTTGATTTTCAGCATTCCATAAAATCGGATTTCCAATGAGTTTGGTCAGTGCTTCTTTGGTGCTGGAATGAATTGAATCACATTTGCCACTCATGTCTGTTTTGTAAAAGCGAACATTGTTAAAGGCTCGAATGATACGATTGCCTTCTTTTCCGGTCACCATCAACTTTTTGCCATGAATATAAACCGAATCGTTTTCGACAAAGTTCACAGCAAGTGCTCTTTTGGTCACATACATCGAATCCTTTTTTTTGAAAATCTCGGCATAATGTCCTTTTACAATACCTCTGTTAATTGAATCTGTAATTTTTACGTTCCGTGTTGCCGAAGCAAATTCGCGGTTTCTATCATAATATAAACTGTCGCCTCTGATGAGTCGGTCATCATATTTAATGTATGATTTATTTAAAAAATGGGCTAAATTTTTCTTGGTATCATAAAACCCTTTTTCTGTATAAATATAATTGGCCTTACTCGTGATGGTCGAAGGGCCTAATAAGTACGAGTGTCCCGAGTTACTGTAATAATCGAGATGATTGGATTTTATGGTATAAGTCGGATTGGTTAAAGTTACAGCTGTTAAAAATCGAAATTTCTTTTCCGATACATAATAGCGTCCCGATTTGCTTTTAAGTGTGTTTTCTTTATTTACAATAGTTCCGTTGGTGTTGTAAAAAACTTCTTGTACGTTGCGATCAAAATTAATAGTGTCCGTGGCCAAAGTAGCATCAGGTGAGCTCATAACGGCATTTCCTGTGGCGAACGCTTTTTTTACATTCCCACTATATTCAGCGTATTTGCTATTTAAATACAAAGTGTCTCCTTGCACTAATTGTACATTTCCAAAGGCTTTGATGTAATTTTCCTTTTGAAAATAATAGGCTTTATTACAGGTCATGATTACGCCATCGTGAGTCATTCTTACGTTTCCAGTTAGTAACGCAGCATCAGGCGCTTCGACTTGATTTACGGTAAAAAAATCAGAATGTTCAATTATTATTTTTTTAGGAGCTTGAGCCAATAATTGAGAAGTAATGCTTATTATCAAACAAAAACGGATACTATCTACTAGTTTTTTCAAGGGTTAAAATTTTTGTCAAATTTATGAAAATCCTAATTAGTATAGCTTTAATATATTTTAATTGTAATTGTTAAAGTTAGTGTTAAAATAGTAGGCTAGGGTAGGCTATAAATTACTAACAATTTTTTTAACTCTCACGTTGTAGTTGCTATTGTTTTGTGCGGTTAACTGTTGCATAGTTGTTAAAAAGATATTATTTGGGGCTATTTTTTGTAAATTTATAAAATGGAATAGTTATTTCTTCATTATTAATAAAAAAGACAGAAATGCATAAAATCATCATTATGTTTAAAAAAATTACCTTATTTTTAGTTGCAAGTGCTTTGCTTGTGGTAGGATGTAAATCAAAAGATTTGAAAATGAATGCTGAAAACAAACCAACAGAACACCAACATAAAAAAGTGGTGTATCAGGTCTTTACAAGATTGTTTGGGAATACTAATACAACCAACAAACCTTGGGGAACCATAGAAGAAAATGGAGTAGGTAAATTCAATGACTTTACTGATAAAGCATTGCATGAAATTAAAGATTTAGGAGTAACACATATTTGGTATACAGGTGTACCTCACCATGCTGTAATTAAAGATTATACTGCTTTTGGCATTTCGAATGACGATCCAGATGTGGTAAAAGGGAGAGCCGGATCACCTTATGCGGTTAAAGATTATTACAATGTTAATCCTGATTTAGCCGTTAATCCAGCAAATCGTTTGGCAGAATTTGAAGCACTGATTGCACGAACGCACAAAGCGGGTATGCAAGTAATTATTGATATTGTACCTAATCACATTGCCCGTAAGTACAAAGGTAAGAGTAATCCAAAAGGAGTTAGAGATTTTGGTGCCGATGACGATGTTAGTGTTGAATACAAAAGAGATAATAATTTTTATTACATTCCTAATACTCGTTTTGAAGTTCCAGATGCTCCGAAACCACTCAATGGAGAAAATCATCCTTTGGCAGATGGTAAATTTGAAGAGTTTCCTGCGAAATGGACCGGAAATGGCTCTAGATTGGCTAAGCCAGATAAGAATGATTGGTATGAAACGATCAAAGTAAATTACGGTATTCGTCCTGATGGAAGTAAAGATTTCCCAACGCTTCCCGAAGGTTTTGATAAGAAGGATTACAAAGAGCATTTTGCCTTTTGGGCAGATAAGAATGTTCCAAGCTCATGGGTGAAATTCAAAGATATTGCGTTGTATTGGATTGCAAAAGGTGTTGATGGTTTTCGTTATGATATGGCCGAGATGGTGCCATATGAGTTTTGGAGTTACATGAATTCAGCGATAAAAATGGCCAAGCCTACTTCTTTTTTAATGGCCGAGGTGTACAACCCTAAAGAATATCGAAACTATCTTCATTTGGGTAAAATGGACTACTTATATGATAAAGTAGAAACATACGATAAATTGAAGGATATCATTCAAGGAAGATCATGGCCTGATGAACTTTCTTCGATTCAATACAATATGGTTGATATCGAACATCACATGTTGAAATTCTTAGACAATCACGATGAACAACGTTTGTCTAGTCCAGAATTTGCTAGAACGGCAGAGCGCGGTAAGCCATTAATGGTGGTATCTACTACTTTGAGTTCTGCGCCAACTATGATTTATTTTGGGCAAGAAGTTGGTGAACCAGGAAAAGAAGATGCTGGTTTTGGAACGCATTCTAGAACGTCAATTTTTGATTATATTGGAGTGCCACACCATCAACGTTGGATGAACAATGGCAAATTCGATGGAGGTCAATTATCTTCAAGTGAAAAAGATTTGCGTGATTTTTATAAACGTCTTTTGAATTTTTCATTAAAGAGCAGTGCTTTAATGGGAAGTTTCCAAGAAATTCAAGGAGCTAATCGAAATATTGTTCAAGGATATGATAAAGATTTGTATACTTTTACTCGTTGGTCTGATACAGAAAAATTAATTATCATTGCTAATTTCTCTTCTGAGGTTAGTAGTACGTATGAAATGAAAGTGCCAGCGGATTTACTTCAAAAGTGGAATGTAAAAGACGGAAGTTACACTTTAGTAGATCAATTGTACGGGAAGTTTAAAACTGAATTAAAAGTAAGTAATGGAGTGGGTACAGCTGCTATCACGATTGCTCCTTCTGAATCTTTTGTTTTGAAACTGCAATAAATCTCACTAGTAATAGGTTTGAAAATGCTCCAACTAAGGAGCATTTTTTTTTGTACTCCATTGATGTTTTCTTGTTTATGATTACTCGAGTTTCCTTAATTGGGTTTTGCTGGTTTGTTTCAGAGACTTACTTCTTTTTAGTGCTGTATTTTGTGTTAGGGATTACTTCACTTATACTATTTTCATTGGAGTTCAGTGAACTTCGTTTGCAGTGAAAATCCTTTTAAGGCTTTTTCTGCCTCAAAAAGATTGTAGCGTAAAAGCCCAACCCTTGTGGTAACGCCCAAATATTGAGTTTTGAAAATTTTTTTGTTATGGTATTCAGTGGTTTCGGTCTTTTAAATCAGGATGTTGTCTGGGAACTAACTCAATAGAAAAATTAGTAGAAGTTCTTTGTTTTGAAGGTGACATCGAAGACTGTAGTGTATCAGTGCAACAATGGAAATAAGTATTGCGTTCAATGGTCAATAATTTAAGATGTTTTTGATTGAAAAGTAACGATTCTTGATTTTAAATTTTGTGCTAATAAATAAGAAAAACTAGTTTTTTCAATGGTTTATACATCAGCAATCAAGAATCGTTATTCAAAAATCAGCAATCAAATTATTGATTATTCCTTAACTTAATGACATTGGGATTGCGATTGGTTGAAGCAGGTTTTTAATGCGTAATTTGGGATGAATACCTTATAAAAAAAGGCATGAATCTGTTGTGATGATTCATGCCTTCTGGCTTATTTTTTCTTGAAAGTGGCTTGATAATTTTCATTTACTTTTTGCCAATTTATCGTTTCAAAAAAGGCGTCAATGTATTTTTTTCTTTTGTATTGGTAGTCCATATAATAAGCGTGTTCCCAAAGATCTATACCTAATATTGGTTTTCCGTGGTATCCAATCACTGGCGCATTAGGCATTAATGGATTGTCTTGATTTTGAGTGCTTGTAATTTGTAATTTCCCTTCACGATCTACTACTAGCCAAACCCAACCAGAACCAAAATACTTTGAAGCGGTGTTTTTGAATTGCGTGGTGAAATTTTCAAAGGAACCAAAGTTTTTAGTGATGGCGCCTGCTAGGGTATCTTTAGGAGCGCCCTCGGATTTTGGATCCATTATTTTCCATAAAAGAGAGTGGTTGTAATACCCTCCGGCGTTATTTCTCAAATCGGCATTATTGATATCTAATTTGGTTAGGACTTCTTCAATCGTTAGATTTTCTAGAGGAGTTCCTTTAATGGCTTTGTTTAAATTATTGGTATACGTTAAGTAGTGTTTAGAAAAATGAAGTTCTAAGGCTAAAGCAGAAATAGAAGGTGATAAAGCATCGTATTTATAAGGCAAAGGTTCAATTTGGAAAGAACCATCGTCAGCTTTTACATCTTCTGGATTTCCTATCGTTATTTTTTCTTCGGCACTTGGTAGCGGAACTTCGACAACTTCAACTAATTCTTTTTTTTGACAACTGATAAGAAATAAAACGGATAATAAAGGTGTTATAAAAAAATATTTTTTCATGACGGATTGTTTTTTAATATGTCGTTTACTGTCTCAATATATTTTTTTTTGGCTTGCTCTTGGGTTAAATGACTAATTTGTATCCAAGCATTTGTTTTAAACGCATTTCGTAAATCAAAATTGTCATTTCTATTATAATTCGACGTACCAAAGGTAGCTTGTTTGAAATAGGCATACAGTCGCAACATCACGTCTGGCGGTAAAGGCTGTGTCATGTTTGAAGCCTTTTCAAAAGCTTCTTTGAATTCTAATTCCAATGTGTCGTTGGTCATTATGCTTTACTTGCAATAATAGTTTTTCCTCCAATGGCTTTTTGATTCAATACTACATTAATTGGAGTGCCTAAAGGTAAAAATAAATCTACTCTAGAACCAAATTTTATAAACCCAGCATCGGTTCCTTGAATGACTTGCATGCCTTCTTCGGCATAATTTACAATTCTTTTGGCTAAAGCACCTGCTATTTGACGGTACAAAACAGCACCAAAAGTATCGTTCTCTACAACAATTGTAGTTCTTTCGTTTTCTTCACTTGCTTTAGGATGCCAAGCTACTAAGAATTTCCCAGGATGGTATTTGCTAAATTTTACTAGACCGCTCAGTCCGTAACGAGTCACGTGTACGTTTATTGGAGACATGAAAATAGACACTTGAATACGTTTGTCTTTAAAGTATTCTTTTTCAAACACTTCTTCAATAACTACTATTTTTCCATCAACAGGTGATAATATATGTTTTTCATTAAGAATTACTGTTCGTTTCGGGTTTCTGAAAAACTGTAGAATAATGATCAAAAATGCTAATGTAGCTAATTGTATGGTCATTTTTATCCAATTGGTTTCAATTAGATAGTCAGTGAGTAGCAAAACAATCGCAGTAAAAGTTGTTCCTAATAAAATGCTCGGGGTTCCTTCTTTATGAAACATAATTTAAAATTTGGTAAAATAAAAATATTATTGGCGCTACAAATATAACACTATCTAGTCGATCTAGTATGCCTCCGTGTCCCGGCATGATGCTTCCGCTGTCTTTTACTTCAGCAATTCGTTTAAATTTAGATTCTATTAAATCACCAATGGTGCCTAATACGCCTACAATTACTGCAATCGAGGTCCAAATTAAAATTGATTTTTGACTAAACTCAGGTTTGGGTTCAATGTAAAGTTTTGAAATTAGGTAGCCAGCAAAAACTGCAAAAGCTATACCGCCTAGAAAACCTTCTATTGTTTTTTTAGGTGAGATTTTTTCAAATAACTTATGTTTTCCCATTGATTTCCCTACGATGTAAGCGAAAGTGTCATTGGTCCAAATCAATATAAAAAGGCCAATAATTATTTTTGGATTATAGGAATTGACACCGAAAGATATTTTTGTAATAAAGACAAAAGGCAATATAATATAGCCCAATAAATAAAGATATTTCCCCGACAAGCTTATTTTTTGTACTGAATCGTAAAATAAAAATAGAATACATTTTACGGATACAACTAGGGTTATGGCTAATAAAACAATATCTAACTGTTGTATGTTTACAGATAAATCCCATTGAGTGAGAAATACTCTGTTGAGAAATACTGTAGTTTCTTTGTTATAATTACTTATTAATGTGATGCTTGTGTAAAGCGTACTACCGAATAGTATTGGAAAAATTGAATTAAGTTGTACTAAAGCACAGAATTCATAAATTGCAATAACAAGAAATATACCAAATAGTATAAAAAAACTTTCAGTAGAGTAGAGGATGGATGCTAGTAATAAAGTAATATATACTGCTCCAGACAGGGATCTTTTAAGCGTTTCATTCATTATTATAGATCCTCTAGTAGTATAAGGTATAAATTTTTAGCAGCACTTCCATACTGTGTAAAATCTTCTTCTTGTGCTTTTTCGAAATACTTTATTGTGGTAATATTGCTGGGGTATTCTTTTTTGTATTTGTTTTTGATAGCACAGAGAATATCACTTTTGTTAGCAATAATTTGACTAGTTTTTGCAATGATTACCATATTTGTAGGTAATTCATTTGGTTTTTTTTGTTTGATTTGACTGGAAGAAAAGGAAATGGATCCTTCATCAGCAACCAGATTTTCGCAAGTGGCCAATAGAAAATTAGGTTTTTGCGTGTTTTCAAAAAAGATATTATTTTCTTTTAACATTGAAAATAAATTAGGTTCAAAGCAAAGGGCTTCACTTTCAAACCAATCGTTCTCTTCCAATATGTTTTCAAATTGTTCTTTTACTTCAGTTATGGAGTCACAATATAAAAATTTCCCGCCGTTTCTCTTGAAATTAAAGATAAATTGTTCATCAACAGGGATATTCTGTTCAAATGAGAGTTTTTGTTCCTCTTTTTCTTCATCTGAATTTGTTTGACCAGAACTAAAAAATTTTCTGAAAAGATTCATATTGGGTTACTATTCTTAATAATCTATTGGAAATCGGTCAAAGATAAAAAAATCTTAATTCAAAAGTTGATTTTGAATTAAGATTTTAAAAAATATCTATTTTATGTTTTGAGAGGTTATGAAACCGTTTCTTCCAAATTTTTATCGAAAGAACGTTTTCCGAAAATAGTTTCTAAATCATCTTTAAAAATTACTTCTTTTTCAATTAGTATATCCGCCAATTGGTTCAGTTTGTCTTTGTTTTCTTCTAAAATACTGATCGCTCTTTGGTATTGACCTTCGATTAATTCTGAAATTTCCGCATCAATAATTTTGGCAGTATCATCAGAATATGGTTTTGAGAATCCGTACTCATTTTGACCTGTAGAATCGTAGTAAGTTACGTTACCTATCTTATCGTTCAATCCATAAATAGTTACCATTGCTCTAGCTTGGCGAGTTACTTTTTCTAAATCGCTTAAAGCACCAGTAGAAATTCTATCAAAGGTTACTTTTTCAGCAGCTCTACCGCCCATAGTGGCACACATTTCGTCTAACATTTGGTCTGTTCTAACGATTTGTCTTTCTTCTGGCAAATACCAAGCAGCTCCTAAACTTTGACCACGAGGGACAATTGTCACTTTAATTAGCGGCGCGGCATGTTCAAGCATCCAACTAACTGTTGCATGACCAGCTTCGTGTATCGCAATTGCTCTTTTTTCATCTGGAGTGATGATTTTGTTTTTCTTTTCTAAACCACCAATGATTCTGTCTACAGCATCTAAGAAATCTTGTCTATCAACAGCGGTTTTGTTGTTACGAGCAGCAATCAGCGCAGCTTCGTTACAAACATTAGCAATATCAGCACCAGAGAAACCAGGAGTTTGCTTAGCTAAGAAGTCTAAATCTAATCCTTCTACCTTTTTAATTGGAGCTAAGTGAACCGCAAAAATTTCTGCTCTTTCACGGATATCTGGAAGGTCAACAAAGATTTGTCTATCAAAACGTCCTGCACGCATTAATGCTTTGTCTAATACATCAGCTCTATTAGTTGCTGCCAAAACAATTACATTGGAATTGGTACCAAAACCATCCATTTCTGTTAAAAGTTGGTTCAATGTATTTTCGCGTTCGTCGTTTCCGCCTGACATATTGCTTTTTCCTCTGGCTCTACCAACTGCGTCAATTTCATCAATAAAGATAATTGCAGGTGATTTTTCTTTAGCTTGTTTGAATAAGTCACGGACACGTGAAGCTCCTACACCTACAAACATTTCCACAAAATCAGAACCTGATAAGGAGAAGAAAGGTACTTGCGCTTCGCCTGCAACAGCTTTAGCTAAAAGAGTTTTTCCTGTTCCTGGAGGTCCTACTAATAAGGCTCCTTTTGGAATTTTACCACCTAGATTGGTATATTTTTCAGGATTTTTCAGGAATTCAACAATTTCTTGAATTTCTTCTTTGGCTCCTTCTAAACCAGCAACATCTTTAAATGTGGTTTTGATATCTGTTTTTTCGTCGAATAATTTGGCTTTAGATTTTCCAATGTTGAAAATCTGTCCGCCACCTCCAGCACCTCCGCCAGACATTTTTCGCATAATGAATATCCATACTCCAATAATGATGATGATTGGGAGTAGACTAATTAAAATATCAGACCAATTGTTTTTTTGTAAAAAGTTAAAGTCTTTTAGTTTTCCTTCTTTAACCGCTTTTTCTAACTTGGTTTGGAAAATTTGATCATTTCCAATTTCTAGTGTATAATGTGGCCCTTTGTTAGGTCTTTCAAATACATCTTTAGAAACTTTTTGATGTGTTTTTTCTTTAAGTGCAGCTGCATTTAAAAAGACTTCTGCTTCAGATTTGTTGTAAACGATTACTTTTTCTATTTGCCCTTTTTCTAAATAATCATTGAATTTAGAAGATGTCAATTGCGAGGCTTCTTGTAAACTAGAACCTCCAGTTGCAAAGTTTATTAATAGAAAAATGATAAGTATCGCCGCGTAAATTAACCAAGGACTTATTTTAAATTTATTGGAATTTGGATTATTCTCTTTAGCCATTAGACGTTAAGTTTCTTTAGTATTTATTTTCGATAGTTGTTATTTTGGCATCTCCCCAAAGACTTTCAATATTGTAGTACTCACGAATGTGTTTTTGAAATACATGAACAACAATATTCACATAATCCATCAATACCCATTCTGCATTGTCAGTACCTTCAACATGCCAAGGTTTGTCTTTCAATTCTTTTGAAACTGTTTTTTGTATAGAATTGACAATGGCATTGACCTGAGTATTTGATGTACCATTGCAAATTATGAAATAATCACATACCGCAGTATCAATTTCTCTTAAATCAAGAATGGTAATATCATTTCCTTTTACTTCTTCGATCCCTTTGATGATGTTTGCTAGTAAAACATCATTATTAACAGTCTTTTTCGCCATGAATTATTTTTATATAAGTTTGTAAAGTTACCATTTTTTGTGATTATTTTTGAACCTTAACATAATATTAAATTATGTTTTTTTTAAAAATAGTAAATGAAGTTAATCAAACTCGATGCCATAGATTCTACAAACGATTTTCTCAAGGGTATTTCGGTTCTTCCTGAAACTACTAATTTTACTGTAGTTACCGCCGAAAGACAAATGAAAGGAAAGGGGCAAATGGGGCAAAAATGGGAGTCGGAATATGGTAAAAATTTGATTATGAGTGTTTTGGTTGGTGATTTTTGTCAGGACATCAACCAGTTGTTCCATTTGAACATAGCCTTTGCTTTGTCGGTAATTGAGGCCTTAGAAAGCTTTAAAGTTCCTGAATTAAGTGTTAAATGGCCAAACGACATAATGTCATACCAGAAAAAAATTGGTGGCATTTTAATCGAAAATAGTATCAAAAGTGACGGTACTATTGTTTCGATCATTGGTTTAGGATTGAATGTAAATCAGACTAATTTTACCGGTTTACCAAAGGCTTCTTCGATGTCAGTTGTTTGCGAACAAGCCTTTGAAAGGGACGTAATTCTAGAGCAGATTATAGAAAAATTAAAAAATAAAATTGCTCAATGGAATGAAAAGGAAGTGCAGTTTTGGACTGATTATAAGAATTTGCTTTTCAAAATTGGGACGCCTATGCCATTCTCTACTGCAAACGGGGAGCATTTTATGGGTATGATTCAGGGCGTTTCGTCTATAGGTAAATTGCAAGTATTGTTAGAAGATGATACTGTTGCAGAATTTGATATTAAAGAAATTCAGATGTTATATTGAAAACAAAAGGGCGAAAAAATAATTTTTCACCCTTTTTTATACTTTACCATGCAAGATTAGAGCTTGGTCATATTAGTAGCTAATGTTTCGATAAATTTTCCAATAGGTCCTTTAATCATCATGGCCATCATTGGGTTAAATTCGCCAACAAAATCTAATTTTACATCGCTTGAAGTTTCGGAAACACTATCAATTGAAGCGGTAAGTGTAAACGGTAATTTATCACTAGCAGCACCCAAAACCACTTTATTTGGTGCCACTTTTTCTTTCATTTTTAATTTGATTTCAGGCATTCCTTTTAATCCAAAAATGAAAGCATCTTCGCCAATTACTTCAAATTTAGCAATGTTATCTGGCATTAATTTTTCAAAATTCTTTACATCTGTCAATAAATCAAATAGTTCTTGGTCTGATTTTGACACTGTAACTTTAGGGCTTTCTAAATTCATTTGGTTTTTGTTAAAATATTATTGTTCTGTTCCCCAGGTTGACGGAGAAGCATTCCATTCTCTTAGTGTACTTTCTTCTTTTTCGGTTATGTATTGTTTGGCCACCGCCAAATTGAGAAGATTTTGGTAATTGCTCAAAGTGTACAAGTCTAAATTGGCTTTTTTGAAGTTTTGTTCCGAAACATCAAATCCATAAGTAAATATGGCTGCCATACCTTTGACCACAGCTCCTGCTTCTTTTAAAGCTTCAAAAGCTTGTAGGCTACTACCTCCAGTACTAATTAAATCTTCTACAATGACTACATTTTGTCCTTTTTGTAAAAAACCTTCAATTTGGTTTTGTCGGCCATGCTTTTTGGGTTCGGGTCGAACATAAACAAAGGGTAATCCCATGCTTTCAGCTACTAGCATACCAATACCAATAGCTCCAGTGGCTACGCCAGCAATAACATCTGGTTTTCCAAATTGTTTTTCTATGTGCTTGGAAAATTCGTCTCTAACATAATTTCTTATCACTGGAAATGAAAGAATTAGACGATTATCACAATAAATAGGGGATTTCCAGCCAGAAGCCCACGTAAAAGGATTTCCGGGATTCAATTTAATTGCATTTATTTGCAAAAGCAATTCGGCTGTTTTTTCGGCAGTATCTTTATTAAAAATCATAATACAAATGTATAAAGTTTTTGTGAACGACAAACCACTTTTTTTGACAAATCAAATTTCTAAAGAAACCGATTTTGAGTTGTTTCTTTTGGAAAGTATTGATTTTGAAAGGGTTATTATAAAAATGTTTCAAAATAAAATTCAAAAGGCGTACTTGTACCATCCTGATGAAAAAGAGATAATGAAAACCTTAAAAGCTAAAATTCCTGTTTGTAAAGCAGGTGGCGGTTTGGTATACAATACAAAAGGTGAGGTTTTATTTATTTTTAGAAACGGAAAATGGGATTTACCCAAAGGCGGCATTGAGAAAGGCGAGGAGATCGAAGTCACTGCAATGCGTGAAGTAGAGGAAGAAACAGGGGTTAATCAATTAAGGGTTACTGATAAACTCCAAAAAACCTATCATGTTTTTAAACGAAATGGCAAATACAAACTCAAAGTGACTCATTGGTTTGAAATGCAGTCTAAGTTTGATGGAATCCCAAAAGGACAGCTTGAGGAAGGTATAGAGAAAGTAGCTTGGTTGAATCCTGAGGAAATCAGAGAGGCATTAAAAAATTCCTATGAAAATATAAAATTGTTATTTGAAGAAGAAAAGCTCCTAAAATAGGAGCTTTTTTTTTGTTATAAAACGCGGCAAACCGGGTAATTGAGGTGTGCTTTTTCGTAATAAACAGAATGTTTATAAATCCAGTCCAATTGTGCTTCAGGATTTTTATTGAAAGCAGCGTCTTTTGTTTTTAAGGCTTCAAATTCGGTCTTTAAACTAGGGTTGTCTTTCAATAATTGAGCAGCAGTATCTTCAAAAACATAGTCTGAATACCCTTCTTTTTGTTGTAAGATAGTATCAAAAAAGTTCCAATTAAAAAAAGAATCTACGCCTTCTGGCTCAAGTGTTTCTAATAAGTATTTTACTCCTTTTTGTTGGGTCGAAATTAAATAATCGCCTTTTCTGAACGGTACTTTTTCTGTCGAAGCCTTGACGGTTGTATTACGATGGAGATAATGACCTTCGTAGGCATTGGGCGTGGTTTTAAAATCTGCAATACGATAGCGTTCAACAGTTATTAACGTATCGTTTTCTATTGCTCTCATTTTGATTCCATTGTGTTTTAGTAAATCGATTACGGACCAGAAACCTTGCGGAATAATGTAATATTTAGGGATTTCAATTTCTTTTACAGCTTTGTAGTCTTTGATAAAAGGCACTTCTTTTTTGTAAGGTTTTGTACGGTCATAAAACAAACGATTGCCAGTGGTTGCTTCGCTTTTTTTGTAACTTGCTTCAAAGCCTAAAAAAGGGATGGTTGTTTTTATTGTGGTATCCAATTCCCATTTAATAGTGTACTTTTTATTTGGTAAATATTGAGCTTCGTTCTGAACGCGAAGCATTTTGATTTTTTGATAATTTATATCTGTAAAATCGATGGCTGAACGCATGTATTCGTAGGTCACTTTTACTCTATCCGAATATTTTTTTAGCATATGCGTTTCCACAACAAAACCGATGGTATTGAATAAGGAAGTGTAGCCTGTGGTATAACGTGGGCTTTCAAAGAATTGACCAAAACCTTTATCAGGAGTGTCAGAAAAAGTATTAACATAAGGTGTACTTTCTATTTTCTTTTTTTGAAGATCATTCACGATAGAAGGCATCATTTCTTCATTTAAAAAATTACCCAAAACAGTCCCTAATTTGTTGTGTTGGGTCATGATATAGGTCAGTTTATATTGATAATCGGAACCATTACTTACGTGATTGTCGATAAAAACATCGGGATTTGTCAAATGGAAAATTTCAACAAAACTCTTGGTGTTTTTGGTGTCAGATTTTATAAAATCACGATTCAGATCAAAATTACGAGCATTGCCTCGAAACCCATATTCCTCTGGGCCATTTTGATTGGCTCTTGAGCTCGTATTTCGGTTCAAAGCACCACCAATATTGTACACTGGAATACAAACTAAAACAGTGTTCTTGGGGGCTTTTATTTTTCCCAAGGCCAAGTCGCGATACAATTGCATGCTGGCATCAATGCCGTCTGGTTCGCCAGCATGAATGCCATTGTTGAGAAGCACAACGGCTTTGGTGGTGTTTAGTTTGGTAAAGTCGAACTCTTTTTCGGGATTATAAACAACAATATGCAAGGGTTTTCCGCTATCGGTTAGTCCCATTTCCTTTAGGTGGATGCTTTCGAAGTCATTTGCTAAAAGTTGATAATAACGAATGGTTTCTTCGTAAGTAGCCGATTGATTTCCATTTCCTTTTTCGAAAAAAGTATCATATTTGTTGCTTTTTTGTGCTATGGCGAATGTCGAAAATAGCAGGAAAATGAAAGGAAGTTTGCTCATAATTTTATAGTGTTTGGGAAAAATCAAATATACTTATTTCTTGTATTATTTGATAGAAACGATGTTGTGAAACACTCAAAATAGGCGCTACCAACTATTTTAACTACTTTTGCACTATGAATACACCATCAAATTTCCATCCGATTCTTGCTAATTTTGGAATTTCAAGTCTAAATGAAATGCAAGAAGTGTCGCATGATGCGATTCTTAACGAGAATAATGTTTTATTGCTTTCGCCTACGGGTTCTGGCAAAACATTGGCTTTTTTACTCCCAATTTTCGAATTGCTGCAACCTGAAATTCTATCGGTTCAGTGTTTAATTTTGGTTCCCTCACGTGAGTTGGGATTGCAAATTGAGCAAGTTTGGAAAAAAATGAATACGGGCTACAAAGTAAATGTATGTTACGGTGGTCATTCCATCGATACTGAAATCAAAAATTTGAGCAATCCACCCGCTGTTTTGATAGGAACTCCTGGGAGAATCGCCGATCATATCGATCGTGGTACGTTTCGTGTGGACAAAATTCAGACCTTAGTTTTGGATGAGTTTGACAAGTCTTTACAACTCGGATTTCATGAACAAATGTCGTTTGTGATTGGTAAATTGTCTAAATTGAACAAACGTGTTTTGGTTTCGGCAACCTCGGGTATCGAAATTCCTAAATATACAAGGGTTGTGAATCCTTTGGTGTTGGATTTTATACCAGAACATCAAGAGGAAAATAACCTTTCTATGCAATTGGTGGTTTCGAAAGATAAAGATAAATTGAATACTTTGTTTCAGTTGATTTGTTCATTAAAATCTGAAGCAGCTATTGTTTTTTGTAATCATCGTGATGCTGCCGAGCGCATTAGTGATACTTTGAATGAAAAAGGCATTTATGCTACCTATTATCATGGCGGTATGGATCAAGAAGAACGGGAACGCGCTTTGATTCAATTTAGAAATGGTAGTATGAGTTATCTTATTACTACTGATTTGGCTGCCCGTGGATTGGATATTCCAGAAATGAAACACGTTATTCATTATCATTTACCTTTAAAGGAAGAAGAATTTACCCATCGAAACGGTAGAACAGCGCGTATGCAAGCCTCAGGAACAGCTTATCTCGTGATACATGAAAGTGAGAAGAAGTTAGAGTATGTTGATTATGGTATGTCGGTTTTGACAGTGAATAGTACTACTGCTTTGCCAAAACCACCGCAATTTCAAACCATATATATTAGTGGTGGGAAGAAAAATAAATTGAATAAAATTGATATTGTAGGCTTCTTTTCTCAAAAAGGAAAATTAGAAAAAGGTGATTTGGGATTAATTGAAGTCAAAGATTTCATTTCGTTTGCAGCTGTAAAATACAATAAAGTGAAAGATTTGCTTTCTAATATTCGGGATGAAAAAATGAAAGGAAAGAAGTTTAAAATTGAAGTCGCTAGAAAAGTCATAAAGAAAGAAGAGGAGTAGAGAGACTTCAGATTGTAGATTTTAGTCTTCAAATTTCAGATAATAAAAAAACGAAAACACTTTGAAACACAAAGCGTTTTCGTTTTTTTTGCTAATTGCTAACAGCAAGTTATATTTTCTTCACATACTGCGTGATGATCACGATTTGTTGGCCATCTACTTTTCCTTCGATGTATTCGGCATTTTCATGATCTAGGCGAATGTTTCTAACGGCAGTTCCTTGTTTGGCTACCATGCTAGAGCCTTTTACTTTTAAATCTTTGATCAAGACTACAGAATCTCCGTGTTCAAGAATGACACCATTACTGTCTCGGTGAATGATTTTGTTTTCGTCTTCTTCTCCTTCGCCTGTAGCTTTTGCCCAAGCTAAATCCTCTTCTTCAAAGTACATTTGATCGGCCAGTTCTTGGTTGCCTAAACGACTCAATATTCTCCAAGATAGCACCTGTACCGGAAGATGTTCGCTCCACATACTATCGTTTAAACATCTCCAAAGATTAATATCCATGGATTCAGGATTTTCTATTTGGTCGATCAGTGTTTGATTAATCAAAACATGTTCGTCTATGCCTCCTTTTCTGGTGGGTAAAATTTGGTACACTTTTAAATCTTCTGTAACTCCTGAAAGTTCACATTTACCACCACTACGTTTGTTTAATTCTCTCTCTATACTCATTTTTTTATGTCTTAAATCGTTGGCAAAAATACCGTTAAATGGTTGGTTTTACAACTACCTGTTGCTATGTTAGCATTTATTTATGCAATTTCACTCGTACGGATTCTGGAACCAACAATTTGTAATCACCATGGTTTCGAATCACATCTCTTACAATGCTCGAGCTGATATAGGAAGTTCTGGCTGCAGTTAGTAAAAATACCGTTTCAATTTTTGATAGTTTTCTGTTGGTATGCGCAATGGCTTTTTCAAATTCAAAATCGGCTGGATTTCTTAGACCTCTTAAAATAAAATCGGCATTTATTTTTTGGCACAAATCAATAGTTAGGCCTTCATAGGTAATAACGCTAACCTTCGGTTCGTTTTGGAAGGTTTCCTCGATAAATCGTTTTCTATCATCTAATGAAAACATGTATTTTTTTTCAGCGTTCACTCCAATAGCGATGACGATCTCATCAAAAAGGGGTAAGGCTCTTTTAATGATGTCTTCGTGCCCTAAAGTGATGGGATCAAAGGATCCTGGGAATATGGCTTTTTTCATTTTTTTAAGGTTGGGTGTTGCGAAGTGCTTAGTGGCTCAGCATCTTAGCCACTCAGAAACTTAATTAAGCGCTAACTCAATAGCATTAGTAAACAAATCTTCAAGAGAAATTCCTGCCGCTCTGGCTTGTTGTGGAATCAAACTTTCGGTAGTTAAACCTGGGATCGTATTCATTTCTAGCATATGAGGTTCGCCATCCACAATTATGAATTCGCTTCGGGAGAATCCTTTCATTTTCAAAACTTCATAGGCGCGTTTGGCAATATCGCCTACTTTTTGAGTCATTTCATCAGAAATACGAGCAGGCGTAATTTCTTGTGATTTGCCCTCATATTTGGCTTCATAGTCAAAGAAATCATTTTCAGAAACAATTTCAGTAATTGGTAAAACGGTAATATTTCCTTTATAATTAATGACACCAACGGATACTTCGGTGCCGTCTAAGAAACATTCAATAATAATTTCGTTATCTTCTTTATAAGCAACTTCGATAGCAATAGGTAATTCGGCTTCCGTTTTTACTTTTGAAATTCCAAAACTAGAACCGGCTTTGTTGGGTTTTACGAAGCAAGGCAGTCCTACTTTTTTTACGATTTCGTCGGTATGAATCACATCGCCTTTGTTCAGGTAATAAGAAGTAGCTGTTTTGATGCCATAGGGTTTCAAAACTGATAATAAGTCTCTTTTGTTGAAAGTCAAGGCCGCTTGGTAATAATCGCAAGCTGTTTGTGGTATTCCTAAAAGTTCAAAATAAGCTTGCATAAGGCCGTCTTCTCCGGGTGTTCCGTGAATGGCATTGAAGACGACATCAAAACTAATTTTAGTACCGTTTACAGTCACAGAAAAGTCGTTGCGATCGATAGGGAATTCGGCATCATTGGCATCTACATATACCCATTTTTCTTTGAAGATGTGGATTCTGTATGCTGAATATTTGGTTTTATCAAGGGTTTGATAGACTACGTTTCCGCTGATGAGAGAGATTTTGTATTCGCTTGAATAACCTCCCATGATGATGGCAATGTTTTTCATTTTAAAAAATTAATCGGTTAACCGTTTAATCGATCAAGAGATTAAACGTATTCAAAACAAAATTATCATTTTTTTTGAAACGAAATACCTTTATCTTTGCGGCTTACTAAAAATAAGTTTATGAGTTTACGCAAGTATCTAAGTAGTCGTGTTTTTTTCGGTCAATTGTTCCTAGCAATTGCTTTTATAGTGCTTTTAGCGTATTTTTTTATGCATTGGCTAACGTATACCACGGATCATGGTCACGAGATTTCGGTTCCTGATTTGTCAAAATTGACTGAGGAGCAAGTAGAAGAAAAATTAGATGAATTGGATTTGGACTACGAACTGTTAGATAGCGTAGATTACCGAAGTGACTTTCCTAAATTTAGCGTTGTAGAGCAAGATCCTTCACCAGGGACGAAAGTAAAAGTTGGTCGTAAAGTCTATATCAAAATCAATTCTTCTGGCTTTTCTTCCGTACAACTTCCAAACCTAATTGAAAAAACCTATCGTGAGGTGGTTCCTACGCTTAAAGCCTTAGGGTTAGAAGCAGGAACAGTAACGTATATACCCAATATAGCTAAGGATATGGTGCTAGAAATCCGTTTTAAAGGACGTAATCTTAAAGCAGGAGATCGTGTTTTAAAAGCCTCTAAAATCGATTTGGTTTTAGGCGATGGAAAAGCAACCTATGAAGAAGTGATTGCAAATGATAGTTTGCAAGTGCCGGCTGTAGAATCTGAAAATAACACCAATGAACAATAATATTGAAGCCAATGATTTAGAAGACGAATTATTCGAACACTATCGATTTGAGGTTCCCAAAGGGCAAGCCATTTTGAGAATCGATAAGTACTTGATGAATTTGATTCAAAATGCTACGCGAAATAAAATACAGAACGCCGCTACCGAAGGTAATATCTTTGTGAACGATCTTCCGGTGAAGTCCAATTACAAAGTAAAACCCTTTGATGTGATTACGGTGATGTTGACGCATCCTCCTTTTGAAAATCATATTTTACCCGAGGATCTTCCATTGAATATAGTGTATGAGGACGATGCTTTGTTGTTGGTCAACAAAGAGCCAGGTATGGTGGTTCATCCTGGTCATGGTAATTATACAGGGACTTTGGTCAATGCTTTGGCACATCATTTTGATAATTTGCCGATGAATAGCAGCGAACGTCCTGGTTTGGTACATCGTATTGACAAAGACACTTCAGGATTGCTTGTGGTAGCCAAAACCGAAGCGGCTATGACACATTTGGCCAAACAATTTGAGGCCAAAACAACCGAACGAGAGTATCTTGCTTTGGTTTGGGGAAATGTAGCTGCAGAAAGCGGAACTATCGAAGGGAATCTTGCCCGTCATTTGAAAGACAGAATGCAAATGGCTGTTTTTGACGATCCCGAAATTGGTAAACCAGCGATCACGCATTATAAAGTATTGGAACGATTTGGTTATGTTACTTTAATTTCTTGCAATCTAGAAACTGGACGTACGCACCAAATTAGAGCGCACATGAAACATATTGGGCACCCCTTATTCAATGATGAGCGTTATGGTGGGCATTTGATTTTAAAAGGAACTACTTTTACCAAATACAAACAGTTTATTGAAAATTGTTTCAAAGCTTTACCACGCCAAGCCTTGCATGCTAAAACCTTAGGGTTTGTGCATCCAAATACTGGCGAAATGATGCGCTTTGATACCGAAATTCCAGCCGATTTTCAAGATTGTATTGACCGTTGGCGTAATTACTGCAAGACGCATGTTGCAGACGAAGATTAAGTATAAAAAAAGGACTTGTAATTATTAACAAGTCCTTTTTTTATGCTTTACAACTGAATTTTTTCGATGACAATAGGGGCATCGTTTTGGTCGAAATAGGTACAGGTTTTATCCAAAATGTTTACCGTCCAGCGGGCAATACCACACTGGGCTACTTGCGCGCAAAACGTAAGATAATCGGTTTGGCCTTCTTGGTGCATCACCAAATATTCAATGAAACGTTCTTTGTTGGCAGACGCGGCAATTGTTAAAGGTTCATACGTTTCGGTAGCGGACGTTCGAAAATTGTCAGCGCCAAAATACGTTACTTGACCATCGGCCACAGAAGTATCGTAGCCGATCACTCCTAAATCAATTAAATCTTGAATATATTTTGGGAAATCTTCGCCTGATTTTACTTTGGCGTGCGCTTCTTTTATTTGGGCAATGGTAAACATAGGTTAGGTATCTAAAGTGAAATAAAATCAGTAGTTTTTGGAAACGCATTGAAAGAATCAATCACGATTTGAGGGGTTGGACTCGCCAATTTCCTTGCTTTGGTATCCATCCAAGCACCATCCACCGTGATGGTAGCACAGAGCACCTCGTCTCTATACATTTCATGTTTGATCGTCCAGCGTGAGGCATCGGGTTTCATTTTGGCAATTTTAGTATTCAAAATGATGGTGTCGGCCAAATGTATTTCTCTTTTAAAAACACACTCTTCTCTAAATAAAACGGGGCCAATATGTTGAGATTTCATGACTCCCAAGGTTAATCCTAATTCTTCTAGAATCTCAATACGGTGTTGGGCTCCAAAATCGTAGTAAGCGCTATGACGCATATGAAAGTTAGGATCAAGATCAGACCATCTTACGGAAATTTGTTTGCTAAATGTAGGCATAAACGTTATTTTTTTGAGCTTTTTTTGAATTTGCAAAAGTAAAACATAAATCCAAGAGCAAGATGGAATTAAATAGAAATTAACACTATTCTTACTGTTGATTACTACAGCCTTTTTTCGAATTTCACTATTTGGGCGTTACCACAAGGGGCGGGCTTTACGCTACAATCTTTTTGAGGCAGAAAAAGCCTCAAAAAGGATTTTCACTGCAAACGAAGTTCACTGAACTCCTATGAAAATAGTATAAGTGAAGTAATCTCTAATCAAAAAGAACTGTGCGTAATAGAATTTAGAGCTTGTTCTAAAAACGAGAAAGGTATAAAAAAAGGTCCTTTTAAGGCATAAAAATGCTTTAAAAAGACCTGATTTTTGGTGTCATTTACATAACAACACTAAGTATCATGGGATCAACCTGTGTTTTTCAAACCACTTGAGATGGAGTTAACAATGCTTAATAGTTTGGTCAAAAGTTTATTTTTTTCAATACTATTTTCATCTGCAATATTTCTCCATTGCGTCAAGTATTTAAGATGTAGTTTATGCAAAACCTTAAGTTTTTCATTTCTCCACTCTAAATTATCATATTGACCACCTCTACGTTTGGAAGCTGGTTCGTCAAATAATTCTTCAATGATTGAGAATCCGTTGTGATAATCGGTTAGGATTTTGTCCATGAACAGTTTTCTCTCTGCTTCGTTTTCATCCAAATTAGCATACAAATTCATCATTTCTTTATTAGAAAGGATAAGGTTTGTTTCTGTTTGAATCATTAAGAATTTCAAGAATGTCCAATTTTCAACATTGTTTTTGAATGTGATAAAATCTGTCGGTCTTTCTTCTTTTAATTTTTTCAAGGCTTCACCCAATCCGTACCAACCTGTGATGGTAATACGAGATAAATTCCAACTAAATACCCATGGAATAGCGCGTAAGTCATTGAGCGTTCTTGTTCCAGTTCGTCTAGCAGGTCTAGATCCAATTTTACTTTTCTCTAAGACGTCAATACACGTTGCTTTTCCGTAAAAATCAATAAAACCAGGAGTTTCAATTAAATCTTTATAGTGTTCACAAGATTTTTGAGATAAAAATTCCATGATTTCAATTGGGAAAGAAGCCTCGTCTGTATTTTCTTTGCTCAATATCGTTTGTTTTGCTACTCCTGATGCTAAAGCATTTAGGTTGTAAGTCGCAGTTAATGGATTGCCAAACAACTGTGCCATAGTTTCTCCTTGCACCGTTAATTTGATGGTTCCGTTCACGGTGTTGGTTGGCATACTTTCTAGGAATCGGTGGTATTTTCCGCCCCCTCTACTAATCGTTCCTCCTGTTCCGTGGAAAAAGAAAATGTCTATTCCATTTTTTCTACCCACTGCCGAAAGTGCTTTTTCAGCTTTGTAAAGATTCCATTTACTAGCAATGGTTCCACCATCTTTATTACTGTCGCTATATCCTAACATCACTTCTTGTTTGTTGTCAAGTTGTGCAGTACGTTGTTTGGTAATAGTATTTTGTAAAAAGGCTTCTAAAATTTCTGGACCATTGTGCAAATCTTCGATGGTTTCTAGCAAGGGAACGACTCTAATTTTAGTATTGAGTAATTGTGTTTCTCTCATCAAAAGATAGACCACTAATAAATCACTCAAACTTCTGGTCATACTCACAATGAATGAACCAATGCCCTCTGCACCATATTGATTAATGTGTTGGCGTACCACTCGGTAACAATCCAAAACATTGTCTGCTTCTGGACCATAAGAAACGGTTACATCTGTGATTAACGAATGACTTTGTAAAGTTTTGTTCAAAAAGGCTACCCTTTTTTCTTCTTCCCAGTTTTCAAAATCATAATCAGTTTTTCCGTTCGATTTCAAGATTTGAGAAATTGCTTTGTCGTGGAAGGTACTGTTTTGACGAATGTCTAACTTGGCCAAGTGAAATCCGAAGCATTTAACTGCGCGTTCAATTGGGAACAGTAAATCATCTGCCAATCCTTTCAATCCATTATCAACTAACACTTCTCGTAAAAATTTTAAATCTTCTTGCAGCGCAGCGCTAGATTTGTAGTACGATTGAGAATCAGAGGTTTTGTCAGAAACGGTGTTTTTTAATTGTACCAAAATCAAACTCACATATTGTCTCCAAGGTTCGTAAGGATTTCTTTTGATACTATTTTGTCCTGCTGCTCCTAGAATCGTTGCTTTTTTCTCGATAGCATTCGTCAAAACAAAAGGAATCGGGTTATTGATAGCAGAAACAGAAAGACGACTTGCCAATGTTAGCAATTGACTTTTTAGTAAAAAAAGCGCCGTTTGTCTGTGCAAAAGTAAGGTGTCCTGTGTAATGTTTGGCGTTACAAATGGGTGACCATCTCTGTCTCCACCCACCCAGCTACCAAAAGTAATGCTTGGATAAACATCTGGATTTTTAATTTTATTGGGATTGAGTCCCATTTCAATCCAAGAACTTTTGAGTTGTTGGTCACTTTTTTCTAATACAGCAGGGAAAACTTTGCTTAGGTAATAGATGACATTCGATCTTTCGTCAGTAATGTCTGGTTTTTCAAGATAAATTTCACCAGTTCGCCACCATCTTTCCAATAAGCAAATAATTTTTTCTTTATTTTCAAAAAGTTCAATTTTACTTAAAGCAGTGTTTTCTTTTTGTACTAAAAGCAAATACAATTCACGGTGAATTTCGATAACTGTAACTCTTTTGGCTTCAGTGGGGTGAGCTGTTAAAACTGGAATTACATGAGTAGAGGCTATGGTTTTTAGCATTTCATCTTCACTAATTCCTTGTTCTTTCCAAATTTTGAAAGCCTCAGCCCATGATCCTCTGGTGGAATCAATGTTCAATTGATTCTCTGTTTTTCTTCTGTATTGAGTAGCAGCGTTTTCTTCAACTAAGGTCATTAATTGGAAATAGATGCTAAGTGATTGAATTACTTTTTCACTTGGAATCTCGTCATTCTCTTCAATCGAAAGGTTTTTAGGATCATTTTTGATCAATTCAATGATTTTTGGCTCATTGATGCGGGACAACATTTCAACATAACAATCGATGATGAACTTGCGATCATCGGTTATTTTTTGAAATGGTGATTTTAATTTTGTCATAATGATTCAATTTGTGTTAATTATGATTTAAAAAAGGTACCTGTTTTATAGTTAAACAAGAGCTATTAATTGTGCTAATTTCATCCGTTTAATCTTGTTATTATTATAAAAAAGATGATAAACAAATATAAAAAATGTTTGAGTATAATTAGCTTACATTGATCATGTGGTGGGTATTTTATATTTTTTTTTTGATACGTGTTGTACCAATAGTATACCTGAAAAGGCTTGTGAATTCTGACTTTTTTATTTTTTTGTCACTTCACTTTGGAGTATATTCTACAACGTTTGAAGACTCGTTTTTGGAGATGTTTTCTTCTACACTTTACCTACTTGGGGTTATAGTTACGCTCGTTTTTTTATTGGAAATTTGCCTTAAAAACACACCTTAATAGATTGATTTTAAATAAATATTTTAACAAAAAATTAATAAATTATTTCTTCATTAATTATTGTATCGATATTTTACAATGTGTTTTTTTGTGGTTGTATAAAGAAATGTTGCTTTTAAAAGCAATTTGAAAATCGTGTTGACCTTTTTTCTATTGTTGGTCAATCATTGTTTAAGACCAACGCACCGTTGATTTTTGGATAAAAAAAACCGTTACAAAGGCTGTAACGGTTAAATATAGATTTGTGATTCGATTTTAAAGAATTCCCAACTCCACCATGCATTCTTTCATGCTTTGATACGTTCGCTCAATGTTGTTATCAAGTCCGATTGAGAAACGAATCAAGCCATCCGTTAATCCCATCTCGGCTTGTTCCTCTAATGGAATCTCGCTGGATGTGGACGTACCCGGTGCGCTGAATAAAGTTTTATAAAAGCCTAAACTTACCGCTAAGTACCCTAAATTGCGTTGTTGCATTAATTCCATCAAGGCGTTAGCGGTGTCCAAAGTGCCCACATCAAGCGTCATCATGCCACCAAAACCATATTCAGGGTTGATCATCTTTTTATATAACTCATGACTTGAATGACTGGCTAAACCAGGATAAACCGTTTTTAATCCGTCTTTTTCAAAACGTTCTGCCAAGTAACTGGCATTGTAACTGTGTTGTTTCATTCGAATATGCAACGTGCGAAGGTTTTTCATCACACTTGCAGATCGTAAACTGTCCATAGTGGGCCCTAAAAGCATGCTGGCGCCGGTATTCACGTTTTTTAGACTGTTGATAAACTCGCGACTACCGCAAGTAACTCCACCCACCGTATCGCTAGAACCATTAATGTATTTGGTTAAACTATGAATTACCACATCGGCACCTAAAGTGGCTGGAGCCACAGACAGTGGCGAAAAGGTATTGTCGACTACCAATTTTAAGTGATGTTTTTTGGCAATTTTTGACAATCCCTCAATATCGGCTACTTCTAAAAGGGGATTACTTACTGTTTCGCAATACAAAACTTTAGTTTTAGGCGTAATGCTGGCTTCTACCACGTCTAGCTTAGTGATGTCTACAAAAGTAGTTGCTATACCTAATCTTGGGGCAAAGTTTTTTAGAAACGCATACGTTCCACCATAAATGGTTCGACTCGACACGATATGATCACCCGAACCACACAGTTGTAATAGGGTAGGAGTAATGGCACCCATTCCAGAAGCAGCTACATTGGCGGCTTCCGTACCTTCCATGGCAGCAATGGCTTGGTCTAAGTATAAATTACTGGGGGAAGAATGACGCGAATACAAATAACAGCCTTCCATATTGCCTTCAAAAGTGTCAAACATGGTTTTGGCGGATAAAAAAGTATAGGTAGACGAATCAGAAATAGAAGGGTTTACACCTCCAAATTCTCCAAAGTATTGTAAATCTTGAATGTTGTCGGCTGGGTTAAAGTGTTTCATAACGTAATTTGGTTTTATTGTTCAATAGTAAATGACTTTTTAAAAAAAAATAATAGTCAAAATAAAGAGTTTGTAGATTCAATTTCAATAGCATCTGTTGAATATAGATTTTAATTCCTTAATTTTTATTTTATATAAATTTTAAATCTATATTTGATAAGTAAATTTTAAAAAGCTAGTTTTTCTTTCTAAACGAAAAGGTGGAACATTATGTTTTTTAATTCAAAATCAAGTATATGTTTTTAGATGCAATTGATAAAAAGTTATTGGTATTACTGCAAACCGATAGTAAAAAAACAACCAAAGAACTGTCTGTAAAGCTGAATCTTTCGGTAACAGCCGTTTATGAACGAATCAAAAAGCTGGAGCGAGAGGGCGTCATTCATCATTATGCGGCGTTAGTCGATAAAACCAAAATTGAAAAAGGATTTGTGGTTTTTTGTCATTTAAAATTAATTCAACACACCAAAGAATTTTTAACTCGTTTTGAAAATGAAGTCGTGCAGCTTCCTGAAGTGTTAGAATGCCATCATGTAAGTGGTGATTACGATTATATTCTGAAAGTGGTGGTCAAAGATATGGAGGCCTACCGAGAGTTTTTGGTCACCAAGCTCACCACGTTGCAACATATTGGCAGCACGCATAGTACTTTTATGATCAATGAGGTGAAAAACACAACGGTAATCTCTTTTTCATAACAGCATATATCATTCTTAAAGAAAATGCCATGACTGTACAAGAATCATGGCATTGGTAATCATTAAAAAGTTTTTTTTCTAACCAAGTTAGTCTTTTACTCCCAATTTGGTTAGTATGTCTTCCATCAAACACCATTTGGTAATAGCCGATTGCAATAGATTAGCGCCCACAAAGGCGGTAAACCACAACCAATTTTGATTGACATATATTGATAATACTACACTTAGCAGCACAAAGCTTCCGGCTATGGCTCTTATAATTCTGTTTTTCATTGCTTGATTTTTGAGGTTAATTGGATTTTTCTATACATAAAACCGCCAAATGAATTTGTGATAGCGTTTCTTGCTTTGCATTGAAATCTGCAACCCATTCAAATAGAGGGTCTACTTTTTTTTCATGCGCAAAGACATAGAACAATACCGATTCATTTTCGATATTATCGGTGGCGAACCAGTTTTCTTCTATCAATTCTTCTGAACTGTTTTGGTAGCCCGTTACTTCTTTATAGGAATATGAACTAATATTGGCCTTCTTCAATAGCTGTTGGATTTCTTTTTGGAAAGCTTTGACGGCAACGATGAGTAGTAATTTCATTTTTTTAGGTTTAAAGGTTTAAAAGTTTAAGGTTTCTAAAATTGGAAACCTTAAACTTGAAACTAATTTTTATTGATTAGCAGCTCCTGATTCCTCTTTTTCGGAGAGATTATTTGTTTCCCATTTTTTTCGTTCAGTGATGTAATAAATCAAAGGCACCACAATTAGCGTTAAAACCGTTGAAACAATAGCACCAGCTACAAGTGAAATGGCTAATCCTTGAAAAATGGGATCAAACAAAATAATAGACGCTCCAATTACCACTGCTCCGGTTGTTAAAAGAATAGGAGTGGTGCGGACAGCTCCAGCTTCTATAATGGCTTGTTTTAAAGGTACACCGTCATTCAATCGGATTTCGATGAAGTCGATAAGTAAAACCGAATTTCGAACCATAACTCCTGCCAAAGCAATCATTCCAATAAAAGAAGTGGCGGTGAAATAAGCATTTAGCATCCAATGCCCTAAAACGATTCCTATCAACGAAAGTGGAATAGCCAACATCATAACGATTGGTGTTTTGAAGTTTTGAAACCATCCTACAATCAACATATAGATGATCACAATCACCACCATAAAGGCTACGCCCAAATCACGAAATACTTCTAAAGTAATTTGCCATTCACCATCCCATTTTACTGTAAAATCACTTTCATCTGTAGGTTGTTCCATGTACAATTCATTGATCTTGTAGCCTTTTGGAATTTTCATTTTAGACAGTTTTTCATTCATTCCCAAAATAGCATAGACTGGACTTTCCAATGTACCCGCCATATCGGCAGTAACATACACCACACGTTTTTGATCTTTTCTGTAAATGGTTTTTTGTAGCGTGTCCTTTCTAACTTTTACCAAATCGCTGATCGGAATCATATTCCCTTGACTTCCTTTTATTTTCAAGTTTTGGATATCTTGCAAACTGGTTTTGTCTTTGTCATCTAATGAAAGTACGATGCTTACATTGTCATTTGAGTTTTCGTCGTATAAATTAGAAACAGGATATTCTTTTAATAAATACGTAAGATTTCCTACTACTTGTTGAGGAGCAATACCATTGAGCATGGCTTTTTCTTTATCAACTTCAAGGCGGAATTCCGTCTGATGGTCTTCTACCATCCAATCGATGTCAACAATATCACTAGTGTTTTGCAGAATGGTTTGTACTTGTTGGGCTACTTTAATTTGTTCTTCATAATCAGGACCATAAATTTCGGCAACCAAAGTTGACAGTACTGGAGGTCCCGGAGGTACTTCAATCAGTTTTACATTGGCACCATATTTTTTGGCAATCTTTTGAATCTCAGGACGCATGGCTTTAGCAATGTCATGACTTTGCAAATCACGGTCTTCTTTATGTAATAAATTTACCTGAATGTCGGCCATATTACTACCACCGCGCATATCGTAATGACGCACCAAACCATTGAAAGTAATAGGAGCAGAAGTGCCCACATAGTTTTGATAATTGACTACTTCGGGTTGAGTCGATACGTATTGAGCAATTTCTCTTGTAACTGCCGAGGTTCTTTCCAAAGTACTTCCCTCAGGCATGTCAATCACTACTTGAAATTCATTTTTGTTATCAAAAGGCAACATTTTAACGACCACCGATTTGGTGAAGAACATCAAAATCGAACCAAACAATAAGACCACAGTACCAGCCAACAAAAGTCTTCTTTTTAAACTGTTTTCTAAAAACGGACGTTCGATTTTACTGTAAATTTTATAAATCAAACTGGTTTCTATTCCTTCGACATGTTTGTGTGCTTGTTCTTCTTTCTCTTGTAATAAATGATATCCCAAATATGGCGTTACCGTTAAAGCAACAAATAAAGACAATAACATCGCAATAGACGCTCCAATAGGCATCGGACTCATATAAGGTCCCATCATTCCAGATACAAATGCCATCGGAAGTATGGCGGCAATTACTGTAAACGTGGCCAAAATTGTTGGGTTACCCACTTCATTAATCGCATAGATTGCGGCTTGTTTAAAGGGAAGTCGCTTCATTTTGAAATGCCTATGCATGTTTTCGGCGATGATAATACTATCGTCAACCACAATTCCAACTACAAATACAAGGGCAAAAAGTGTAATTCTATTGAGTGTGTAACCCAACAAATAATAAGCAAATAGTGTTAATGCAAAAGTGAGCGGAACAGAGAAAAACACGACCAATCCACCACGCCATCCCATAGCTAGAATTACCAAAACAGTAACCGCAATAATGGCTATTCCCAAGTGAAGCAATAATTCACCCACTTTGTGCGATGCTGTTTCTCCATAGTTTCTTGTTACTTCAACGTGTACATCATCAGGAATGATGGTTTTTTTAAGTTGCTCTACTTTGGTCAAAATTTTATCCGATATTTTCATAGCATCGGCACCTTTTACTTTTCCAACAGAAATGGTTACAGCAGGATATTCTGATTTTGCCGTTTTGAATTGTTCATTGGCTTTGCCATAACCAAAAGAAACATAGCTTTTTGGAGTTGAAGCACCATCTGTGATTGTAGCTACTTGTTTTAAGTATACCGGCATATTTTTGTTGATACCAACCACTAAGTTTTCTACATCTTCGGCATTCGATAAAAATTGTCCTGTTGTAACCAAAAATTCTTCATCGTTCTCAACAAAACTCCCCGATTGCGAACTGCCGTTATTGGCCTGTATCATTTGCATGATTCCTAAAGCATCCACACCATTTTCGGACATTCTATCTTTGTCGAGAATAACTTTAAGTTCTCGATTATTGCCGCCAATTTCTTTGGTAATGGCTACATCTTTTACTTTTTCAATTTCAGAAGTTACTTCTTCTGCAATCTGACGCAGTTGGTAATCATCTTGTTTCTCGCTCCAAAGGGTTATTCCAAGCATCGGAACATCATCTATAGAACGGGTTTTAACCATAGGTTTGTAGACACCTTGCGGAAACATGTTTTCGTGTTTGGCCAATTCGTCATACAGTTTTACATAAGAGCGCTCTACATCTTGCCCTACATAAAATTGTACAATCAACATCGCCTGACCGTTCATAGCCATCGTATGTACGTGTTCTACACCCTTAATATTAGAGATAATTTTCTCTAGTGGTTTCGCGACACGGCTTTCCACTTCTTTTGGACTCGCTCCGGGATAGCCAACCATAATATCAGCCATCGGAACATTGATTTGCGGTTCTTCTTCCCTTGGAATTAGAAACGAACTATATACCCCAATAATCATCAACCCAATCATTAACAAAATCGTTAATTTGGAGTTCATAAATGCTTGGGCAATTTTGCCTGAAATACCTTCTTGCATTTTTATCTTGTTTAAAGTTTGAAATTGTTTAAAGTTTAAAAGTTGTTTAATTGAACACTAAAAACTGATTACTGATTACTGAATATTTACCAAAGCTCCGTTGTACAATTTTCCTTCTGCCGAAACGATATAGTGTTCTTTGGCCGAAAGTCCAGATAAAACCTCTACTTGATTGCCTAATTTTTTACCAACGCGCAACCATCTCAAAATCGCAACATTTCCATTGCCTACAGTGTAAATTCCAGTGAGTTGACCTTGATGCACCAAAGCACTTTCTGGTACAAGCATTCGTTCATTTGTTGCCGAAGGTGTTTTATTTTCAGTAGGAAACTGAACATTTACAAACATTCCTGATAACACTTTCGCTTTCGTTGGTTCTAAATTGATTTTTACCAAATACTGTCCACCTGTATTTTTGGCCGAGGCACTCACTTCGATTACTTTTCCTTTAAGGCTCGTAGCATTCGATTTTACTAAAATGTCAACAAGCATTCCATTGCGTATTGCGGTAATATCATTTTCGCTAACCATAGCCGTTACTTGTAGCTTAGAAGCTCCTTCAATACTAACCAATGGCATTCCAGGATTCGCCATATCGCCTTCTTTTACAAAGGTGTTGGTGACTACTCCACTAAAAGGAGCAGTTATGTTAGTGTAGGAGAATTGGGCTACTACTTCGTTTCGCATTTGTTTGGCGCCTTGCAAGCTAGCTTTTGCCATTTCGTAACGAGCAGTCATGTCATCCAATTCTTTTTGGGAAGCACTTTGTTGTTTGAACAAATTAGTAAAACGGTCGTAATCTTTTTTAGCATTGTTGTAAGCTGCAGTAGCTTGTAGAATACTAGCGTCTACTTGCGCTTTTTTAGCTTGTAAGTCGGTATTATTAATGCTAACGATTAATTGTCCTGTAGTTACTTTTTGTCCCACTTGTACGTGCAGTTTGGTGACAAAGCCCATCATTCGGGTACTTAAATTGGCTGAATTTTCAGCTTCGATTTTACCACTTGCCGTAATGAATCCACTAGTACTGTTTTCTGCAATGCCACTTACTTTTACAGCAATTGGTGTTTCTTTGTTCAAAGATTCTTTTTTGTCGCCTCCACACGAAGTCAATACAACTGCGGAAAGGGAAAGGAGGGCTATTATTTTATTACTTATTTTCATTTTTTTTTATATTGATGATTATCTTTTTTATTCGTAAAACGTGAGACTTACTAATTGCTACTTTGTTAAAAACTGCAGATATTCTTTGGTGAAATTATACTCAAACACTGCTTGTAAATGTTCCAGTTCTTTTTGTGCCATTTGCGTTTCGGCTTGTAATAAATCAGTGGTTTTTTCCAAACCTTGCTTAAATCTGTTGTTGCGAATGCGATAGGCTTCTTCGGATTGTTCAAATGCTAGTTTGGATAAATTGACTTTGTTTTCAGCATCTAATAATTGGCGATTGGTTTTGTTTAATTCCAATTGACTTTGTGCTTTGTATTGTTGGTTTTCTATCGTTGATTTTTGAAGATCAGCTTTGGCTTTTTCCATTTTGCCAATCGCTTTATAGCCATCAAAGACTGTCCAAGACAACTGCGCTCCAATCAAATAACCACTAGCGCCCATGCCTAAGAAGTTCTTGTCGTATAGTTCATAACTACCAAAAGCATTCAATCGAGGCAAGAAATTCATTTGACTGGATTGCGCCATTTTTTCGTATGCCTTTACCGATTGATCCATCGCTTGGATGTCTTTTCTGTCTAAGGGCAAATTCAAATTTATGGGACTTACAACAATGCTGTTTTCGAGTGCTTCAACAGGTTTGAAAACTGCATTTTTAGTATCTTCATTTAATAAAAAAGCCAAATAATCAGAGGCGTTTTGTATGTTGCTTTTAGCATATTGCAATTGATTTTTAATTTCATTTACTCGAACTTGAACCGAAAGTAAATCAGTTTTTTGTAGTAAGCCTTGTTTGAAATAGTTGTTGACCAATTGCAAATTAGCTTGTACAGTAGTATTGGCTTTGTTCAAAACGTTGACGGCTTGATAAGCCAATTGTAGTTGCATAAAGGCCTTGTTTACTTCCAATTCAAGGTATTCTTTGCTGCGTTCGGTTTGTAATTGATGGGCTTGCATTTTGGCTTTTGCAGCCTGTCTGCCATAAAGACCATCGACATTGATTAAGGGTTGAAGGATTTCTATTTTGGTAGCAAAGTTTTGTGTGCGAGCTGGATTGTTGAGTAAAGCCGGGTTGAAATCGGCTTGGGTTAGGATTTCTTGATTCAGTTTTGAACCAAAAGCCATAAGCGGATTAGTAGTCGAAATCGCCGTATGCGAAGCCGTGATACTTGGAAGAAATAAAGCGTTCGATTGTCTGTAATCAGCTTGTGCGGCTTGAAATTCTTGTTGCGCTATTTTAAGCTGAAGGTTTTTATCTGCAGCTTTTAGCGCTATTTCTTTTTTGTATACCAACAGTGTATCTTGACTCCATCCTGTAGTGGAACCGATCAAGCTCAATAGAAGTCCAACTATTTTTATTTTTTTCATCTTTTTTACTTTTTGATAAAGCAAAAGTAGGCGCTAAAAAAAACAAAGTCTGTAACTAATATCACACTGCTTGTTTTGGGTAGGAGTTAACCCTGATTTCAAAAAAATAGGGCACTTTTGTCAAATCGGAAAGTTGTTAAACAGAAAACGGAATTAGAGAGTAAGAGACTAGAAATGAGTCTTAGCGTGCTATCTATAACAAGAAATGACGACTTATTGCAGCACAATACGATCCAAAAGTAATTGGAACGATTCGTTTTTTTTGTTCGCAATCAGAAATACTATTTCTTCAAAAGAAGCACTGTTGAAATTAGGAGCCTCTAAGCGTCGACCTCTAAACGAAGGATACAAGGTGTTGAGGTTGATAATAATGGTTTCCCATTCCCCTGTGGTTGGAAAGGTGGTGATATAGGAATAATAAGCGGAAGATTGATCTTTAATCCGAAATTGATAGTTTTTACCGTCTCCTTTTACACGAAGGACAATTTGACTTTTGGAAGTCGCAGCTACAGGCGAAAATCGATGTCGGATCGAGGTAAAACCGCCGTTGTTTTCTAAAGAAACCTTTCCCGAAAAAACACCATGCCCTGACGTATTGATGGCAAATGCACCAGAGGAAAGGCCACCCATAACTCCATCGTTTACCAAAGTCCAATCATTTGCAGCTGATTTTGTAGTGAAATCATAAAGAGTGGTAGTTTGTGTCATCATAAATACTATAGCAATGAATAAAGGCATAACTCAATGTTTCAACTAAAGTACTCAATCTACTGCGTTGTAGGGCAGTTTTAACAGCTTTTTGATAGCTGTTTAGGGGCGAAAGAGCGAATGGTTATTGTTTTGAAGAGGAGCTAATGCAGTGTCTATTGGAGTTTTTTAAATTTCATAAAGTTCAATGGGCAACTTGTCAGGGTCTTCCAAAAAGGTAAAGCGCTTTTGTGTAAATTCATCGACTCTTATCGGTTCTGTAATTACATTATATTTCATTAAATGTTCTATACATTTTTCGAGATTTGAAACTTCAAAAGCAAGATGACGGAGTCCACAAGCTTCTGGTTGCGAAACCCGCTGTGGTGGAGTAGGAAAGGAAAATAATTCTATAGTATAAAGGCCACTTAACGCAAGATCAAGTTTGTAGGATTGTCTTTCCTCTCTGTAACACTCTTTAATAATTTCCAAACCTAATATTTCGGTATAAAAATGTTTTGATTTTTGATAATCAGAACAAATGATGGCTATATGATGAATGCTTTTTAACATTTTTGATGGGGTATAGTGCGACAAGAAAAGTTAAGGCAAGTGCCTATCGTAATAGATCTTACTAATTTTACTTGCTCAAAGGTAATTTTTTTTAATCAAAAAAAACAGCAGTAACGTCAAGACGATACTGCTGCAGGTATTGATTGAGTAACCTTTCAATATGTTTTGTAAGTTACTTCAGCTTAGTTAGTTTATGTTTACTATTTCAAAGGCATAACCCTCTGAGCCGTTTTGACTTGTTCTGCTCAAGGAAATAATATCTCCTTTGAAGTTAAACAAAAATTTAGGATATCCTTTTAGTAATATTTCATTATCACGCGTCAATGATGGGTACTTTATAATCTGTAGCGATGGTCGATTTGAAGTTCCAGCATAAATAGTGTTACCATTATTACCAAAAGCAAAATCTGAGAAAAATAAGGCTCCTCTGTCCACCATTCCTTTGTAAATCATGGAGCTTGATGCGCTATATACTGCACCAACGCTTCCGGTTATTACAAATTCACCATTACTAGAAATTCTGAAAATATTTGCATCCAATGGGTGGTCTCCATGATATTTATCGTCAACATGCGAAAGGATTTTCCCGTTACTGTCTAATTCTAAATATTCCATATCTAAGGGTGAAATACTAGTTGTTATGGTAATAATTTTATCAGAATTAGGAATGAATCGTATATAATCACCGTCAAAATCCCCATTTCCACTGATATTTATACCGGTACTTCTCGAATACGTTCTAATTGGTTGTTCCCACCAAGGCGAGGGTTTTACCGATGCTACCAAATATCCATGACCATTTGTGACAACGCATCTTGTGGCTAGACCGGTATTTATGGAAGTGACTAAATTTAGGGTATTGGCATTGTACACTTTAATAAAGCCATTTTCATTTGGGACATAAATTTCTAAACCAAAACCATTGTTTCCAATATCAATTTTACCAACAGTTGCGTCTATACTAACATTATCAATCTCTTGATTTGTTTTGTAATTGATAGCTCTTAATTTATGAGCAGCATTATCCACAATATACACTATAGGTTCCGAAGGGTGATGAACTGCATCAGTAATGGAGTAGTTGTAGATTTTACCAGCGGGTTCAAGCACATTAAGTTTGTTGCTATTCCTTGAGTAGTTTTCATTATTTGAAACTCTTACATAATAAAATACTTCATTGGCAAAAGGAGGAAGTTTGTCTAAAAAGGTAGTAATATCAGCGGAACTAAATGTTGCGATCACTTCTCCTTCGCTATCTTTATTAAGAGATCTTAGTACTTCGTATTTCTTAAAATCAGTAGATGTATATTTTTGCCATTTAAGCTCAACATTTCCTGAATTTGGAATTGCTGATTCTAGTGTAATACTACTAGGCGCTATTGTAGCTACTTCAATAGTTTTTGTGGTGAAGTATTTATCTTTGTCTGTAGCTGTTACTGTAACGATATGCTTTCCTCTTGTTAATTTAGTAGTTTCAAATTTAACGTTATTGGAAGCATCGGGGCGCGTTTCCAATAATTTGCCGTCAAGATTACTTGAGATAACTACAGTGATATCGCTTGGTTTGGAGTCGCTATCTCTCACGTCAAATGAAAATACAATCTTTTCATTTAAACTAAATGAGGCTGGTAAGCTTGGAAGAATTTGTGTAATTTCAGGGGTAAAACCTGTTTTAACTCCTTGCTCAATAAGGATTTCTGCTTCTTCCAAAGAGTTTGCTGATACGCGTACAGCGGTTTTTCCTGAGCCATAACCGTCCAAATTAGCGTATACTTCGTAAGAGGCAACATCGATATCTTTTAATATAGCACCGCCAAATTCATCAGTAGTAACTTGTTTGGTTGGAGGCACTGTAAATACACTCACGCCTTTGGCAGGAAATTTTGAAAAGCCATTATTCATAAAAACTTTTACATAAAGATCTCCTTTTGATGATGATGATTCGTCTTTGTCACAAGCTAAAAGAGTGAGCAGTACAAAAAGAGCTGCAAAAAAATTATTCTTCATTTTACCTTCTTAATTTATAGTTAAATATTAACAATTATTACGACTTGATTTTTATTGTAAGTACTAATGCAACGCATTAATGCCGTTGTTTTTTTATGAATTTTTTTTTGAAAAAGCATTAAATCAGTACTTTGTGTTATGTGTGTTGATGAAATATAATTTTCTACCCTCATTTATATAAGTACTTAGATAACGTTTTGTATAAGGAAGTAAATATAATAATGTTTTTTTTACAAATTATTAAATGTGTACTATTTTTCTATAGATTTTGAACACTTTACAACTTGATCAACATGACTATTGTCTTTTCGGGAAAGGATGTTTTATTCAGTAAAAGCTATAGTTCACGAGTTGTTTTTAAGGAATAATTGCAGTGTGCTTTCCAATTGTTTATCAAACGGGAGATTGATGCTTATGCTTTGTTTATGAGTGGTTTAGCTTGCTAATTATGCTAAAAAGTCGTGAGACTTTTATCGTGTTTACGGACCTCAACTTGATTAAAAATGGCGTGAAGTCGGAGACGTTCGAGCAGCATACTTCAAGAGTTTGTATGCTTCGGAGGATCAGGAGCTTTTAGCAATTGTTATCAGCTGTTCTTTTTAGTTCGAACTATCATTCCAAGATTTAAGATGCCACTTTCCATTTATTTTTTCAAAATAGAAATCAGAATATATTCCATTGTCAACTCCTCTAATTTCAACAACCGCTTTATTGCCCTTAGTTT
The DNA here is from genome assembly GCF_002017945.1 of Flavobacterium sp. LM5. NCBI lineage: Bacteria > Pseudomonadati > Bacteroidota > Flavobacteriia > Flavobacteriales > Flavobacteriaceae > Flavobacterium > Flavobacterium sp. LM5. Next base: position 1,766,977 of record NZ_MUFX01000001.1, read on the forward strand.
TGATGTTTTGTGTGTACCTATCAAATTCTCGTGTTAAGGCATCTTTTGGATATTCAAAGTCAAGTTTTGTGTATTCTTTTTTTTGAATAATTTTTACTATTGATTCAAGTTCGTTATTATAATCTAATTCCGTAACCTTCAATGGGAAAATTACACGACTAATTTGAAAAACAGAATCTTTACTAAAATTATCAAGAAATGTTTTGAAATTGTCATCAATATTTTTTGGACTTTGAATTGCGGTCAACTTTTTTTTGCTCTCGATTGGTTTCTCAATACGTGTTTTTTGTGATTCATTTTTACAACCCATTATGGTTAAAGTGAGCATTAAATAGCAATATATTTTTAGTGTTTTCATGAAGCTAAAGTATAGATAAAGGTCACGTGCTTTTGTATGTTTGGGAAATAAATAAGACCCATTATTAGAAGCTAGAAAAACCGAAAAATCAAATTTATTGAAGTATGTTAGAAGATGTCTTTTGTATTATAAATCAATTTCAGTCATGAAACTTTCATTTGGATTGTCATTTTTGTAGTATACGTAGGCAACATAAATTTTTGTTTTTTTGGGAATTTTTTTTATTTTTTCATTGCCAATTATAAAGTTATTGGATAAACATTTTAAAATTGCTTTTGATAAATCAGCATTATCAAATTCTTTTAAAGCTTTGACTTTTTTTATTTTCAAATTAGTACTAATCGTAATCTCATAAAGCGCTGTGTTATCATTTACTTCATAACCTTTAAAATCGCTATCACATTTTTTTGAGCGAAGAAGCCACAAGCCATTTTCATTAAAAGTAGTAACTCTTATTTCTTTTAAGATAGTAAGAATTGATAATTGTCTTTGAATGGATTGATTTTGATATTTTTGAGCATTTGGATATTCATTTGTGTCAAAATTCCTGTCGATTTGTTTTGAGCCTGAGCAAAAACCGAAACTTAATTTTCCATCATGGGTATCAGCAAAAACTAACCAAGTTGAGTTTTCTTGAACATTAAAGGCACAAGAACTATTAATTGCGTACAATATCTTAATTGTTTGTCGTGTTTCTCCTTTGTAGAGTTCTAGTATTTCAATTTCAGCATCTTGATAATCAAAATCATTTTCAATAGTGGTGATTTTTACTATTTTGACCTTTGCAACAAAATCAGATTTTTGAAATCTCTCAATTAATGTTTCGATTCCACAAACGCAACTAAAAGCGTAATTTGAAAAGAAATAAAACAAAATAATTAAAACTGTTTTTTTCATAAATTTATTTTAAAAGGTTATTGCTTTATTTATTTTATAATTTCTACCAACTTTCTATTACTGCAGCGTTGTATTCTTTGAAGGTCAGAATTTGAGAGCAGATTAGGTTTTGTTTTTTGGAATTAACAAAATGTATATTAAATTGTTTTGTTGAAAGCTCATTTTACAGGCTTTTTCATCTTAGTTTTAATATTTATTTTCTATCCATTTTGCAGTTCAAAAATTGTTATTTCGGGTCTTACATTAAATCGTACCTGCCATAAATGGCCTAATGCTCTATTTATGTATAACGTTCGATTATTACTTAATGCAAATTGTCCTGCAGAATATTTTTTATTATTTACTGGCAACATGGGTGGCGGAAGAAATGGAGGTTTTACTTGGCCTCCGTGGGTATGTCCCGATAAAATCCAACTGTTGTAGTTGCCCCAAATGTCCAAGTCGCAAGCGTCTGGGTTATGGCACAATACTATACTTGCTTTTGAAGAATCGAAACCATGCATTGCTTTTGCAGGATCAAAATTAAGTCCCCAAAAGTCGTCGAAACCTATGAAATGTATGCCGTTTATTTCTGTACTTTCGTTTCTTAACATTTGAACGCCATTTTTGGTAAGTAGTTCCGAAATTTGGTCTGCCACTTCGCTTTGTGACCAATTTCGCCCGTAATCGTGATTACCCAAAATTCCAAGTGTTGCTATTTTTCCTTTTACCAGATTTTGTAATGTTTCCTCTAGTTTGTCCCAAAGGACTTTGTCTTTGTAAGTACTTACATAGTCTCCTGTATAAACCACAAAATCTGGATTGTATGCTTTTGCTTTTTTGAAGGAGTCGATAACAAAATTATGGTCGAAACGATTTCCAATATGGATGTCACTGATTTGCATTAATGTCTTTCCGACCAAGTCTTTGGGTAGGTTTTTGATCGGCATTTTGACTTTCACAAATTCTAACCAATGAGGTTCTATTTGCCAAGCGTACAAGCCACTAAAAAGTCCTAATCCAGTTAGTCCCCAGAAGGACCTGTTTAAAAATTTTCGTCTGTTCATTATCGTTTGTCTAAAATTGCGAAAAATCGTTTTTATTTCTCAATCATTACATCAACATTTATTGAGGGTTCACCACCTGAATATTTTTTCCATGCTCCAAAATAATTTCTGTAATAAGTATCTTTTGAAAAGGCAAAAACATTTCCAGCAAAAGAAAGCTTTCCTTTAAAATCATCCGCTATTCTGACTAAAACAAAGAAATCTTTATTTGTCCAAATGTTTTGATTAGAAACATCTATCGACAATTTTTTGTTTTTTATGTCACTTTCGGTAACTGTTAATTTTAAAGTTTCAGTAACTAAAGATTGGGTATCATCTGGAAAACCATTTTTTTCATTTTGTATGTCGAAAATAAAGGTAGCCGTTTTTTCGAATTTGAAATCAGCAAGATTAATGTTTATGTTCTTGATTTTTAATTTCTTTTTGTTTTTAATTTTTATGGCATGTTCGATAAAAACATCATAGGGTTCATTGGAATTAACTCCAAAATAGGCTTGTTTGGTATTAGAAGTGCCAAAATTTTTACTGACATATTTTTTGGGATTGATGATTACTGTTTCAAGAGTAATGATTTTTTTCTTTAGCTTAATCGTGTAGTTTTGAGATTGGAGTAGGTCACCAACGGAAATTATAAAGGGTTCATATTCATTTACGATTACTTTAAAGGTTTCGGTTTTGTCAATGTTTGTTATGTTAATAGTATAATTTCCATTACTATCTGTTATACAGCCAATTGCTTTGTTTTCAATTCCTATTCGTGCTTCAGAAATGGGATTGTTATTTTCATCTAAAATTTTACCTGAAATTTTTTGAGCGTGAAAATTTATAGTGATTAAAATAAATAGTATCGTAAATCTAATTTTTTTCATTGAAAATGGTTTTTTGTAAAATGGCTTATCATTGCTCAAATTGTCCTCCTCTGCGAATTTTATACTTTTCTTTCAAAGACATAAACATACTAAAAGGCTATCGATTTTTTCGTAATTATATTACAAATTCTCTCATTTTGTTTAGTAATTTTTAAGGTGCTACTTAACGAAAAAAAACACCAAAAAAGCGCAAAGGTCATTTTTGGTGTTTTCCAAGGACAATCTGATTATAAATGGCGCGAATTCGGAGACGTTCGTGCAGCATACTTCAGCGGTTTGTTTGCTTCTAAGAGTTGGGATAACTATTTAGCTAAATCACTTATAGAAGCCTGAGATCACTAGATTTTTCTATTCGTACATTTCGGGTTTAACGACGTATTGAGTGACAAATTCACCATTTTTATCAGAGTAATAATAGTTTAAGGTTACTTTGTTTTCTCTGAAAAACTTCATATCTGGGTTGCTTTTTAGGTTTTGTAAAAGTGCAGGAAAAACATACTTTTTCACTGTATCAATTTTTACTTCTGCTTTGGTCATTCCTATCAGCGTGTAGTTGTACTGTATGGTTTTATTGGGTAAAGCAACAACGTTTTTCAAAAGGGTATATTCGTCAAGATTCATTGGGCAATTTTTGTTAAACTCATTGGCGAATTCCACTAATTGTTTGTCAAATGATGGTTTGAAGAACGATTGAGAAACAAAAAACATAATTACAAAACCAATGATAAAACCTATAAAGGTTTTCAAGTCAAATTTTCTTTTAGGTTTTGTGGCTTTTGGTTGTTCAATTTCGGTTTTTGTATCTTGATTTTCTGTTATTGGTAGTTTGTAACCACAAACGGAACAATATTTTGAAGTTATTTCGTTTTCAGCTTCGCAATTTGAGCAAATGTTTTTCATAATTTTCTGTATTCTTGTTAGTATGTTTTTTCGCGGTCTAACTGCCAACGTTCTGCTATTTTGTTGGGTTTAGGACTATCTTAATATTATTCTTAAGATTTGAAATCCTCGTTGTGCAAAGTATTCTCATATTGTAGATTTTATACTTTTCTTTTAATTACATAAACATAGTAAAAGTCTATCGAATTTCCTTATAATTGTATTACAAATCTTTCACTTTATTTGTTAATTCTTAAGTTGCTACTTAACGAAAAAAAAACACCAAAAAAGCGCAAAGGTCATTTTTGGTGTTTTTATGGTTTTTTAAAAGCTGATTATGCTAAAAGTTCGTGAGACTTTTTCGTGTTTACTGAGGATAATCTCATTAAAAATGGCGCGAAGGCGGAGACGTTCGGGTAGCATATTTTAACGGTTTGTATGCTTTAAGAGCTTAGACGTTCGCGCAGCATACTTTAGCGGTTTGTATGCTTCGTGGAGCGAGTTTAAATTTGCAGTTAACGTCTTTATCTTCTGTAGATTTTTGTTCTTTGAAGAGTAGGTTTTATCGCAAAAAAAAAATAATAATGAAATTGCTATTGATTTTAATTTTATTCCTTTTTTTATTTAATCACAACTACAATCAAATTCTTTAGCAATTTCTTCACAAGTCAGGTCACTTTGGCTTTGAATATTTAATTCAGAACAAGGAGTTTTATCATCATCTTTTGAGCAGGAACTATTAGTTACTCCGATTACTATTCCAAATAGTAAAATTAGTTTTTTCATAAGTTTATGTTTGATTAATAATTCATTTGGTTTGAAAAATACTTAGAATGTTTTTTATTTCAACATAGACGTTTTCGCCTCACACTTTAATGGTTTGTATGTTTCGAGGAACGGTGAAATAGTACTTAAATTTTTACTGTTTAGTTGTTAGTTCAAGAAGTCTATTGTATGTTTTTTCAAAAGATGTCAATCCTTTACTAATTACTGATTTAGTAACCTCATTTTTATCTATTAAAATAAGACTAGGCAATGCATTTGTCTGATATTTATTTTTGAAAAAATCATAATCTTTATAGACTTTTGAACTCATATTTATGTGTCTATCTAAATTTATCTCAAGAATTATTAACCTGTCTTCTGCAAGTTTTATAAACGCTGTATTTTGAAAGACATTTTTTTTCATTTTTATACAAGGTTTACACCATTCAGAACCCGTAAGAACAATCAATATATCTTTATTTTGCTTTAAAGCTTCACTTTTTGCAACCTCATAATCTGTGTACTTAATAATTTGAGCTTCACTGTAATTTGATATTAAAAGAATAACTATAACTATCAAACTTGTTCCGAGTTTTTTCATTTTTCTGTTGTTAAGGTTTTTTTGTGGTCTTACTGATAATAATCTGTTACTACAGTGGGGTCGCGCAGTATACTTCAAAGGTTTATATTTTTTTATGATTGGCATTTATCGCATAAACTAAAGCTTTTTCATTCGACAGATTTTCACCAAAATCAAATTTAATAGACCAATGCTCTAGATTATTAATACTTTTCAAATAAATCCGATTCTGTTTAATAAAAATGTATATTCGTTCACCTGAATGTCTACTGTAGCTTAAATATTCGTCGTAACCTCTGATTGGAATTGTTTTGAAAACCATCTCAAGCTTATCATCTTTTTCGATTTTCCATTTTCTCTTTTCAGCCAAGTTTAAAATTTTATTTCTAAAGTCTAAAACAGGATTCTCAAGGATTGTCATTTTCAAACGATTCAATTTCACCTTAAAAGAAACCAAGCCAATTATGAGAAAAATTAAACTATATTTAGGTAACGTTTCTTCAAAACTAATAGTAGAGAATTGTTGAAAACCATTTGTGATTGACATTAAACTAGCAAAAAGACATAAAAAGGGAACTTTGAAATAAATGATTTTTTCAAATGTATCTAATTGAAGTCTTTGGGTTTCTAGTGATTTTATGATATAATCTTTTTCCACTTTTTTATTATTATAGATAAGCTAAGGTTATGGTAATAAAATAGATGCGTTTGCGTAGCATATTTCCGCTGTTTGTATGCTTCGTGGAGCAGGGATGTTTATTATATTACGATTTCTCTATAAATTCCAATTGGACTGACTGAAACTTTTGGATAATACACCTCGAAAAATTTTTCTAAACCTTGTATTGCATTGAAAACTCCTCCAAAGGCTTTTTCATAAACTTTTTCTTCAGTTAACTCGGTTTCATCTATGTAATTAAATTCATCACTTGGTTTTACTCGTTCATCAATTAACTGAGGACAAGAAGTAATAATTCCAAAAATTGTGAGTTTAATATTTGGTCTGCTACCATATGTATAGATTACATTTTCAAAAGAACCATTAACTAAAAATTCATTTTTTAAATTTGACATAATTTGAAATTCAGGAAAATCGTCAAATGGTATAAGTTTGAAATTAAGGCGATTTGGATTAAAAGTTGACATAAAAACTTTAATTCTTTCGACAAATGTTTCATCTAGAAGATTTGTTCCTGATAATTGTTGAATAATTTCGTCAAATTTCTTTTCAGTAACTTTTAATTGATTTATCTCTTTTTGATTATGTGCTCTTTTAAGACTTTTCTTTTTACCGTCAATTTCTTTTTTCAGATTTAATATTTCTGGATTATTTTCGTGTGCAGAACCAAATATAAGTCTTTGTATTTCATTAAAATTTTCAAGAACATTTGTAAACCGTTTATAGTCTTCAAAAGTACACCAGCCAGTTGCCTTAACATAAGTATATTTAGGAACTTTTTCGAGGAAATCATTAAAAGTGTTGTCAAATTCTGTATTCAGTTCTTTTAGAGTATTACTTTCAAATAATTTACTTTCAATATCATTTAGTAGTTCATGATAAATTTCAAGTTTTTCTGTTTTAACAGTTTTTTCTCTGTCGTTTAGTCCAGTTTTTGCACTAACTATTTTTAAGTCAAAGCCTAATTCAGAATTTCCACCGCTTTCGCTTTCAAATGCTCTTGTGATTTCATTTAATAATCCACCGCCGAGCTGACTTTGAAGCGATTTCGCTTTTTCATAATCAAAATAAATAAAATCTTTTATTGTTTTCATTTTAGCAGTTTCGTTTTAAATATCGCCCAACGTTCCCGCGCTACAAGCAGTTTGGGACTAAATTAAGCCCATTATTCGGATTTGCCAAATCTTCCAAATACAAAACCAATTTCAAATTAAGCCTATTGCCCAAATTGCTTGTAGCGTGTGTTGGCGGTAGTATTTACTCGAAATTACCCAATATAGATGAAATTTTATTTTCTAATAAATTATATGCAATTTTTCTAAATTTTGTTACTGCTCTCTTTGTCTGTTCAGTAATAATAAAATCTTTAAGTTTTTGTAAAAATATCTTATCAGGATTCAGTTCAGAATACACTTGATGAGAATATCTTTTATCTATGTAAAATGCCAGTTCAATGACATGATTATTGCTGATTTTTTTAAAACTGCTTAAAAATTTATTAAAATCAAAATTGGAAAAAAATGGAGTAAAATACAACTCATTAGAGCTATCCTGAATTTCCTCCATGAATTGTGCAAAATCAGTTTTAAATAGAGTAAAAATTGATTCTAATTCATCCGACTGATTTTCTTTTTTTACGCTTTCATTTATTAATATACAATGATCAACAATTTCTTTTATCTCATTGTAAAATTCATCATCCGAACGAATGTTTATACGGAAAGAAAGATGTTGATTATACTTGTAATTTTTTTTTCCGACGATTATTCCTTTCTTAAACCTTTTAATAAGTTTTTCTAAATTGAAATTAATTACATTATTAAATCGGGTTGCATATCGAAATATTGAAGGATACTCTTCTAGTTCGTATTCACCTTTGTCAACATATTCTAGAATTTTTTTTGTAAAAGTCTTATAATCAGTTAAACTCAAATCAATACATTGCCAATAATTTAATTTTGCAAGTATTTTTTGCCTTTCAGGAATATTATTTCCTTCAAATCTATAAATAAGATTTATATCATTTACTAATTCTTCAATTTGAAAGGAAGACTCTCCTATGATATAGTTAAAAATTGATTTGAAAAATAATTTTTTCGTTTGTTCATCTTCAAAATATGTTTCTTTAAAGAAGTCAGTGTAATCTTTTTCATTTGATTTATCTTCTTTGTCACCAAGAAAAGGCGAAAGATTAAAAGAAAAGCTATTATATACATTTTCAATTTGACTGAAATTTGATGAATTTAAATTACCTAATTTATATTCAATTGCAATTGGTAGTGTAAATACCAATAACTCGACTGTTAATTTATCCCTAATGTCTTTATACTTTTCATCGGCTTTTAGTAAGACGTCAGCTTTTAAAAAGATAATTTTGAAATGCTCTAGAAAAAAAAGAAGGTTTCGTAAATTGTTTTTATTTTTTTCAATTTGTGTAGTTATATAACCCTTATTTATGGTTAAAAAATCAAAATAATTTTTGGACTCTTTTTCATATTTTGCCTTTATTATTTCATCATATATTATACTCACGTTGGTTTTAAACGTTATGGAAACACCTATTACTTTTTCTCTTAAAACAGCGTAAGTATCATTTTCAATATCTGCTTCATTTCTGAGTTCTTCCTCATTAGCTATTAATAATATTTTGGCATTTAAATTTTCTACAAGATTATTTACAAAGCCAAAGAATTCCTTTATATCAAGTATCGGACTTTTTCTATCAATGTCATCAATGCATAATAAAATTTTATTGAATTCGATCAAATCGGAACTAGAAGTATTTGTATCACTTAATAATTCTTTAAAATCAGAGCCTGAGAGAAATTTATAAACGCTTTTTCCAAGACCAGCAAAAATTTTGACACCTTTATTTTTTAAAATAGGATATAGTTCAATAAAAATTTGGTTTTGAATTTCTTCAATCGAATTCACTCCAAATAATGATATTAAAATCGGAATGTATGTTTCTTCTTTTTTTGACCCAGGAATTTTTAGAGTTTTTATTACAGGAAATAGTTCGTTTTTTATATAATGAGTTTTGCCTATCCCATAATCTCCATTAACAATGATTGCATAATTGGTTTCTAATTCTAAATATTCTTGTATTCTTTGAGTAAGTTGTTCGTTCATTGTTATTGATATGTTGAAATATTCTAACTAACGTTTTTTTAATGTTCTGAAAATTAATTTATTGTATTTTTTAATATTTGTTTAAATTTTCACTTTCAATCGTTAGCTGAAGGAGTCAATTTGGGCGAAAATATGGGGTATTACCGCCAACTAGCATATAGGTCTGATAAAATAATACTTATCATATCTATATTAGAACTATAGGTTTCACTGTATTAAGACTTTTTTATTTCTCAAATATATCCTTTTTCCTGTAAAAAAGATAAAAAAATTCTGAAATATTCTATGGTGTTTGGTTGCCTTAAACTCCCGTGATTGCCCGCGTGAGGGATAGGAATAAACTACCGAAGTAGTATGGATAGCCCGACCGCAGGAACGCAAAGGGGCAAATAACACGCTTGCTATTCGCCCCTTTGTGGTACTGGGGTCACGCCCCAATTATGCTTTTTCTTTTTCGAAACGGTCTATGACTTCTTGGTAATAGGCCAAGGTGGTTTTGGCGATGGAGGCCCAACTGAATTGGTTGAGTACGCGTTGGCGACCGGCTTTTCCCATTTGGTTGGCCAAGGCTTCGTTGTCGAGCAAGAGATTGACTTTGGTGGCAAAATCTTGTTGGAAGGCTTGTGGATTGGCGGGGTTAAAATCGGTTCGGGAAACGGGGGCGAGGGGTACCAAAAATCCGGTTTGTCCTTCGACGATGATTTCGGGTATGCCTCCTACGGCGCTTCCTACTACGGGTGTTTCGCAGGACATTGCCTCGAGATTGATGATGCCAAAGGGTTCGTATAGCGAGGGGCAGGCGAAAACGCGGGCGTGGCTGTAGAGCACTTTTACTTTTTCTCTTGGAGCATTTCGGAGATGAGGATGACGCCTTCGCGGGTGGCTTTTAGCTCGGCGATGAGTTGTTCGGTTTCGGCGGCGATTTCGGGGGTGTCCGGGGCGCCTGCACACAATACGATTTGGCAATTGGCATTGAAATGTTGTGCCGCAGCGATGAGTTGCGAGATTCCTTTTTGGCGCGTGATGCGTCCCACAAACAGCACAAACGGAATGTTGGGGTCGATGCCTAATTCGGTCAACAGCGCATCATCAAAAGTGGGTTGGTAAAAATCAGGGTCGATGCCGTTGTGAATCACCGTAACTTTTTCGGGTGCTACGCCATAGGCTTCGATGACATCGGTTTTCATTTGTTCGCTTACGGCTATCACACCATCGGCAGAGGCATAGGCGTGTTGCTCTAACCAGCGCGATAGGAAATACCCATTGCCGAGTTGCTCGACCTTCCAAGGGCGGTGGGTTTCGAGACTGTGGGTGGTCAAAATGAGCGGAACCTGCAGCAATTCGCGTGTAAATACGCCTGCCAAATGGGTGTACCAAGTGTGGCAGTGCACAATGTCGGCCTCAGGCGTGGCTTGTGCCATCTCGACATTTTTGCTCAGGTTATGAAACATTTTGATGTGTGCATTGCTTGGGTCTTCCATCTTGGTCAAGCTGGAGGTGATGCCTTGCACGTGCATATTTTCGGTAGTTTCGGATTGTGCCCCAAAACAGCGGACTTCTACTTGGGCGAGTTTGGCCAGTTCTTGGCTTAAAAAATCGATATGTACTCCCGCACCACCATAAATGTGCGGAGGAAATTCATTACTGTAAAGGGCTATTTTCATACGCAGATATTATTTGTTTTTTAAAGGAATATGTAATTCGCATATCTCTTTAACTGTATTAACGACAAATTAACGGTTATGCTCATTTCATAAAAAAACATTTAGAGAAGTAAAAAAGCTTTGTTTTTTGTCTTTATAAAACTATAAAATTTCAGTGAGAAAGTAGCCGTGAATTTGATGATAATTTGAAACGGAATCGACTTAATTTGTAGTATTTATGATTTTTTGTGGTAATTGTTTTTTTTATGACAATTTGATAGCTGAGTGCGGGTTAGAGGTAAAGTTTTGAAAAGATAGTTTGTGTCTCGGTATCTCGGTTTGAAATTGGTCTCGCAAAGGCGCTGACAATGTCTTTAAGTTAAGGAATTACTCTTTTTGTTTTCACGCAGATTTCGCAGATTTACGCAGAAAAATTAGTTAAAATCTGTTGAATCTGCGTGCTATTTTTTCTTTTTCCTCTTAACTTAATGACATTGAAGGCGCAGAGGTGCAAAGAGTGGAATTTTGAAAAATTCAATAGGGATGGGCTTTAGCTCATTCTTTATTATGAGTTTAGTAGTAGGCTTTAGCCAAAATAGTACCCTAGTTTCGGCTAAAGCCTTTATATCTTTTATTATTAGGTCATCTCGCTAAAACGGGATGCAATTGATTTTAGTACAATCTATTAACAAGCCTTGTTGTGTTTTTTTGATAGGAATTTAATGGAGGTTTTTTTTGGGGATGTTTTTTGGGGATGTTTTTTTGGGAATAAAAAAGTGGAGTTGGTCTCGCAAAGGCGCAGACAATGTCATTGAGTTAAGGAATTACTCTTTTTGTTTTCACGCAGATTTCGCAGATTTACGCAGAAAAATCTGTTAAAATCTGTTGAATCTGCGTGCTATTTTTTTCTTTTTCCTCTTAACTTAATGACATTGAAGGAGCAGAGGCGCAAAGAGCAGAATGCTGAAATATTCAATAGGAATGGGCTTTAGCTCATTCTTTACAATGAGTTTCGTGTTAGGCTTTAGCGAAAATAGTACCCTAGTTTTGGCTAAAGCCTTTACCTCTTTATCATTATGTCATCCTGCAAAAGCGGGATGCAATTGATTTTAGTACAATCTATTAACAAGCCTTGTTGTGTTTTTTTGATAGGAATTTAATGGAGGTTTTTTTTGGGGATGTTTTTTGGGGATGTTTTTTGGGGATGTTTTTTTGGGAATAAAAAAGTGGAGTTGGTCTCGCAAAGGCGCAGACAATGTCATTGAGTTAAGGAATTACTCTTTTTGTTTTCACGCAGATTTCGCAGATTTACGCAGAAAAATCTGTTAAAATCTGTTGAATCTGCGTGCTATTTTTTTTCTTTATCCTCTTAACTTAATGACATTGAAGGCGCAGCCGCGCAAAGAGTGGAATGCTGTAATATTCAATAGGGATGGGCTTTAGCCCATTCTTTATTATGAGTTTAGTAGTAGGCTTTAGCCAAAATAGTTCCCTCGTTTTGGCTAAAGACTTTGCATCTTTATCATTATGTCATCCCACTAAAACGGGATGCAATTGATTTTAGTGCAATCCATTAACAAGCTTGTTGTGTTTTTTTGATAGGAATTTAATGGAGGGTTGTATTTTTTGGATGCTTTTTTTGGGAATAAAAATATGAAATTGGTCTCGCAAAGGCGCAGAGGCGCAAAGAGTGGAATGCTTAAATATTCAATAGGGATGGGCTTTAGCCCATTCTTTACAATGAGTTTAGTAATAGGCTTTAGCCAAAATTGTACCCTAGTTTCGGCTAAAGCCTTTGCCTCTTTATCATTATGTCATCCCGCTAAAGCGGGATGCAATTGATTTAGTACAATCAATTGTCTTGTTGTATTTTTTTGGATGCTTTTTTTTTGGGAATAAAAAAAGCCGCTTCTTTTCAGAAACGGCTTGCAGAATTAAGCGCTACATCACAAATCTTATTGTGGGATAGCTACTCATTTAAGATCAGAAAATCATTGTAACTTAAATTGTGCTTCGAATTTTTTAAATCGGTAATCCAAATCTTCTAGTACTTGTTCTTTTACTTTAGACTCTTCGATAAAGCTATATCGGATGCTGTTGTACACATAATCCTTGATGTCTTTGTAGCTTACTTGTGGGTATCTTTTGGCCAAAAGCACATATTGCTCGGTGAGATTGGTTCTTAAAATACCAGCATCGTCCGTACTAATTACGATGGGAACACCAAATTCTTTGTACAAACTAAACGGATGGCGATTCTCTTTTACTTTAAGTATAAACTCGTTACTAGTTAAATTGATTTCGATAGCGATTTTGTTTTTCGCCATATAACGCAATAGCTCGTAGTTGTTTTTTTCGTAAGCCAAATCTACGCCGTGCCCAATTCTGTTCGCGCCTGCGGTATATACGGCTGCGTTGATGTGCCACGTTAGTTCTTCGGGTTGCACCAATCCTAGGGTCAGTTCACCGGCATGCATGCTGTATTTTACTTTTGGAAATTTGGTATGACAGTATTTATAAAACAACATATGCAATTCATAATCTTTCATGGCTGTAGCCCCATCTTCAGGCGAAACGATATTCACGCCATCGATTAGTGTACTATTATCAGCAGAAATAAAAGCGATTACTAAGTTCTTAAACAAGTCTACTGGCTCCATAAAGCGCAACACAAAATTTTGATAGCGCATGGTGAATTGTGCGTCATCAATCTTGAGGTCGTTATGCATTTTGGCTACAAAATTGGTATTGAAATTAGAAGCGTATTTTGCAGCCTCTCTTTTGGAGAAAGTAGCAAACAGTTGGTCCAATGCTTTGAAAACCGCTTTTTCATCTTTTTTGGCTACCAAGCTTCGAAGTTCTTCGTTATAAGGTGTCAAATCCTCGGTATTCATATCACACGGAATCGTTGATAATTGCGTTTCGATATAACTTACTTGCTCTTTGATGGCGCGATTTTTCAGTTCCAAAAGCCCTTGTTCAAATGTGCCTTTGATGGTGGCTTGAAATTTCCCGAAGGATTCAAAAAACTGTTTATCAGAAGGGTAACTTATGCCGTTAAAGTCTTTGATAGACCATTTTTCGATGATTTTTTGTTGGTATAAAGGTAATGCTCCATTTTTCTGAATCATTTCAAAATTTTCCCAAATCCCGTCTTTTCCTTTTTCTGGCTGTACTTCTAAGGTTTCTAAATTGAGGTAAAAATTGTTTTTAATAGCGTAGGCTATAAGCGGTTCGGCATAGACAGAGCCAGAGTAGTGGTGGTGCAAATCGCCTCCTTTGGGCATTTGAGAAAAGAAAGCCGTGAGTTGGGCTTCGTTATTTCGGATGTTATCAAAAAAGGAGTCAACAGTTTGTGCGGTTCCAAATACGGTACTTAGTAGCACTAAAAAGAGCGAAATCTTTTTCATACTTTTTATGGTTTAGTAGATTTGGGGTGCAAAAATAGGAAAAAAAAACAATTTTTGTATACGCAATTATAAAATACCCAAAATCAATAAAATAGCAAAAAGTATCAAGAAAAGGGCTACCAACATCTGAATGGTTTTTAAGGTCACTTTCCCTAGCAATCGATTCCCCCAAAATGCTCCAATAAAAGCCGAAAGTGTGGCGCACATGATGAGAGTAAAGTCAATATCCATTGCTTCCTCGGGTAAATTTTCAATATATACCCCCATTCTCGAAAGGTCGATCACGGTAGCAATCACAACACCTGTTCCAATAAACGATTCTTTTGATAAACCAGCTCTGATCAAAAAAGCGGAGCGCATAGCCCCTTGCATGCCAGATAATCCTCCAAAAAAGCCACTCAGCATTCCACCCAAGGGCATGTATTTTTTATCAAAAGTAAGCTTGGACCACGAGGGCACCACATCAACAAAAGCAAAAAACAAAAGAATTATTCCAATTCCTACTTTGATCGGAAGAATATAAAAGGTTTCGCCCACAAACGTATAACTTCCCAGCGCTTCCATGTCATTTATAATCGAAAGGGCATAAGCCCCAAGTGCAGCAAATATAAAAGCCGGCACACCAAAATACAACAACACTTGTCTGTTGGCATTTTTGCCTAAAAGAATAAGTTTGAAAAAATTATTCAAACAATGCACAATGGCCGTCAAAAAAATCGCAATTTCTATGGGGAAAAAAAATCCGAAAAAAGGGAACAAAATAGTCCCTAAACCAAAACCTGAAAATAAGGTAAGGCCCGAACCCAACAAAGCAACAATACAAATTAGGAAATAATCCATAAATTAATTAAATGAAGCGCCAAAAGTACAAATTTTACACTTTGAATTACAAGTGATTATGCAACTATTAAAGAAAACGATTTCAAACGTCAAAAAACTAATATTCAAATTGTATTTTTGAAAACAAAGAAAAGTCAGTTATGAAATCGCCATTTATAAAAGGTTTGTTGCAAACAAACACCGATAAGTACAAGACGATACCATATATGACCGCTAACAAATATCTTTTACATATATGAAAATTGTTATATCGCCAGCCAAGTCCTTAAATTTCGAGAAAGAATTACCCGTTGAAACTTTTACACAGCCTGCTTTTTTAAAGCAATCCAAAATCGTGCACGCCGAATTGCAACTCAAAACGCCCAAAGAATTAGCTAGCCTGATGTCGATTTCGGATAAATTGGCCGACTTGAATTGGCAGCGCAACAAAGATTGGAAAACCCCATTCAAACCCAGCAATGCTCGCCCTGCGGTGTACGCTTTCGATGGCGATGTCTACACTGGTCTAGATGCTTACACGCTTTCCGAAGACCAATTGCCACTGTTGCAAGACCGCTTGCGCATCCTTTCGGGCTTGTATGGCTTGCTCAAACCCTTAGATTTAATTCAGCCGTACCGCTTAGAAATGGGAACCAAAATGCCTGTAGGCGAGAGTCAAAACTTATACCAATTCTGGAAAACCACCTTGACCCAAGCGTTGAACAAGGAACTCAAAAAAGACGAACTGTTTGTCAATTTGGCGAGCAACGAATATTTCTCTGCCGTGGATGCCAAGGCGCTCAATGTGCCTGTAATCACGCCCGAGTTCAAAGACTACAAAGACGGAAAACTAAAAATGATTAGTTTTTTTGCCAAAAAAGCCCGCGGAATGATGGTGCGCTACATCATCGACACCCAAGCCGAAACCATCGACGACCTAAAAGGCTTCAATTACGACGGCTATGCCTTTGATGCCAATTTATCCAAAGGCAACCAACTCGTTTTTACCCGATAACCTATTTTTTAAAATTATTTGGGCGTGACCCCATCCACCCAAAGGGGCGAATAGCAAACGTGTTATTCGCCCCTTTGTCTGGCTACGGTCGGGCTATCCATACTACTTCGGTAGTTTATTCCTATCCCTCACGCGGCAATCACGGGAGTTAACGTAAAAACAGTAATGAATATTTCAGAAAATTTTATGTTTTTTTGTAAGGAAAAGGATATATTTGGGAAAGAAAAAGTTAGGCTACTGTCAGACCTTTATACAAGTTATGCCTAATTTTCGGATTCTGCTAAAAATGAACAATATAAATATGAAAGACAATTTCAAAAAAGCTTTACAAAATATAATAAGACACGGAGATACTGACGTATTTCCATTTCCATTTGAAAGACATCTTTTTGATGAGAGATTGGATGATTCCGTAAAAATTTTGGAAAACATACACAAAGATATAGAAAAGGCTTTGAGTGAATCTCCACCATTGACCTTAGTAAAGTTAAGTCAAGTTGGGTATTATGGTTTCAGGCAAGCTACAATGATTGAACCTTTTTGGAATGCTTACTTTTTAAGTTTAGTTATTGCTTTAGCTGAAAACATTGAAAATACGAGAATAAAAGAAGAGGACAAAAAAGTTTTCTCCTATAGATTTGAATGGAATGAGACTAAAAAATCACTTTTTAAAGAATCGAATTGGATAGATTATAAAAAACAATGTGTTGAATTTTCTAAATCATACGAAGTTGTTCTTCAAACTGATATTTCAAATTTTTATCCACGAATAAATCATCACAAACTAGAAAACGAATTAAAAAGAATTGACAATATAACAGATATTCCAAAAAAAATAATCAAACTTTTAAGTGTCTTTTCAGGAACAATATCTTACGGGCTTCCTGTTGGTGGTCCAGCATCCAGAATATTGGCTGAACTTGCTTTGAATCATACTGATTTTCATCTAAAAGCTAGAGGAATAATATTTTGTAGATATGCTGATGATTATACAATTTTTTGCAATTCAGAATCTGAAGCATATAAAATACTGATATTGTTATCTGAAAAATTATCAAACGACCAACTCGGACTTCAAAAGAACAAAACAAAAATAATGTCATCAACTGAATTTAGAGATATTCATCAGTTTTTAGACCCTAAACCTACTGATGATGATATTTCAGAAGAAGAACAAAAACTTTTAAATATATCTATTCGTTTTGACCCATATTCGGCAACTGCTGATGAAGATTATGAAACACTAAAAGAGGCAATTAGAGAAATAGACATAATTGGAATACTTTCTAAAGAAGTTAATAAAACAAGAATTGATCAAACTGTAACAAAACAGGCTATTAATTCTATTAAAGTTTTATCAAAACTTAGTCAAGTACAAGCAGTAAAAATACTACTTGACCAAAACAACTTAATAACACTTTCTCCAGTATTCACAACCATTATACGTTCTGTAAGAAGTATTTATGATGATTTAGGAAATGATGGAAAAGAATTAGTTGATAGTTCATTGTTAGAACTATTTAAAAATGATAGTTATTTAACTAAAATTGAAATTAATCTGAATTATTTAGTTCAAATATTATCTATTGAACATTCACAAGAAAAAGAAGAATTATTTGTCAAACTATATGAAAGCGAAACCAATCATTTCCTAAAACGCCAAATAATTGTTGCAATGGCAAATTGGAATTGTCATTATTGGTTAGTAGATGTAAAAAATCAATTTACAACTATGACAACTTGGGAAAGAAGAGCTTTTATTTATGCTTCTTTTATACTTGGTGATGAAGGTAAGCATTGGAGAAGTCATAATAAAAACCTATTTAGTAAGGAAGAAAGTCTTATTAGAGATTGGTGTAGCGATAGACATCAAATTAAAAAGACAATATTAGTATGATAACTGAGAGAGATATTGCTGAAAAATTCAGTATAATATGGAAACAACATTTCCCATTATTAACCCCAAACTTCATGCGGGTTTTTAATGAAGCAAAAATATTTAATATAAACGCTCCAATTCCAATAAATGAAAACGTTCGAAATGACATTGTTTCTGAAATTGCATTCAATATTGTAGAAAAAATTACAATTGAAAAAACTAAAGTTGAAGTATTTATCAATGATGAGAATATATTAAAAAAAATAATTGAAGTAACTGCAAAAGCCATTTGGAAATCAGGAAATTATTCTGAAAATGATTTAATTTTAAATGACTATGAGTTAAATGAAATTAAAAGAATTTGTAATAATACCATAGAGTTTATTGAAAAATTAAAGAAATCTGAACTACAATTTAAACCTGAATTTAAAGGTTATAGTTTTATACCAGATTTAATTGGAGATTTATCAATTGATGATACTTTGTTTGAAATTAAAACGGTAAACAGAAATTTTAAATCAAGTGATTTAAAACAATTGTTTATTTATTTAGCATTACAACAAGTCTCAACTGGTCAGAATTGGAAAAATGCTGGATTATACAATCCAAGAAAAGGTACATATTGCATATTTAATGTTAAAGGTTTAATTTATAATTTAACAGGTGGAAAGTCACCTAATGAAGCATTTGAAAATTTACTTGATGGTTTGACAAGAGACATACAATTAGATTCTAAATTCTAAAAAAAACTGGGCATAACACACGCTAGAATGCATTTCGGTAATTGGTTTAATTTAAAAATAGTTTTGTATTTGAGATGTTTAGGTAAATCCTAAGATAAGGTTTAATTTAATTCCAACTCCAGTACAAATAAACGTAAAACTGTAATCTCATCAACAATGAAAAAATATAACACCCTACTTTTGATGCTATTTTTCACTACAATAGCAATCGCTCAAGGTTCCATTGAAGCCCACAAAAAACAGTTTCAAAATTTAGTACAAGAATCGTTTGACGAAATTTGGTCAAAACTAGAAGCTAAAAACATTGAGAAATATTACACCAAAGATTTCTTGCTTTTGGAACACGGAGAAGTTTGGAATAACGATACCATCGCAACCTATTTGAATAAAGCCAAGCTCAAATTACCCATCCCAAACCGAGTAAACAAAATTGAAATCATTGATGTCAAAGTCAATAACAAAACCGCTTGGGTGGCTTATCACAACTACGCCACCATTTCCATTGACGATAAAATCATTCGAAAAGTACATTGGCTAGAAAGCGCCACAGCCATTTTAACCGATAGAGGTTGGAAGTTCGATATGCTGCACTCCACGCGTGTTAAAAGCGAATAAAAAAGCTAAAGACTATGAGTTATACAACCAAAAAGCCGATTTCAGTACTAGAAATCGGCTTTTTCGTTAATGCATTGCATCGGCAGGATTGATTTTGTTTTTTCCTTTTTTAATCAAAAGAATGAAAGGAATACAAAACAAAAACAAATAGCCTAAATACAGAAAGATATCCGAAAAGGTGAGGACAGCCGCTTGTTGTGTAATCATCAACTCGAGCGATTTATAGGCTTTGGATAGGGCTTCGTTGATAGAATATCCTTTCGACATGAATCCCATCTGCAATTGATGTACTCTTTGTTGCACTTCAAACGACGTTTTATCCAAATAGCCAATCATATTCACCCGATGTTCTTGATTGATTCGAGCAATATACGTGGTGATGATGGCAATACCAAATGAACCTCCCAATTGACGCATCATTCCAGTAAAGGCCGCTCCTTCGCCGATATGTTTGCCGGAAAGGGTAGAGAGAGAAAGCGTTGTGATAGGCACAAACAACAGCCCTAAACCTACTCCTCGCAAGATTAAAGGCCAGTACATATGCTCGACACCCGAATCAGGTGTAATCACCAAATGCATCCAATACGTAAAAACAAAAAAGATAAAAAATCCCGCAGCAACTAAATACGCTTGTGGCACTCCTTTTTGAATCATTTTGCCAATAAAAGGCATCATCACTCCAGTAGTAATCGAACTCGGAATCAGTAATAATCCGGCATCTGTGGCACTCCATCCCAAAATGGATTGGGTGTAAATGGGAATAATGAAAGTAGAGCCATACAATCCAAAACCAAGGATAAAACACATTATGGTACCAATGCGTAAATTAGAATCTTTCAGCACTCGCAGATTTACAATCGGGTGTTCGTAAGTGAGTTCTCGCCAAATGAAAAACAACAGACCAAAGAACGAAACAATGCTCAACGTCACGATTACCGAATTATTGAACCAATCGTCTTGTTGTCCGTGTTCCAACACAAATTGAAGCGATCCAATAAATGCAGTTAGGAACACAATGCCCCACCAATCGACTTGGTTGGCTTTTAATTTTGCGCCATATTTTGGACTTTTGATAAACGAAAGCGTCAGTAATGTAGCGATGATCCCAATCGGAATATTGATATAAAAGATATACGGCCATGAAAAACGGTCTACAATATACCCTCCCAATGGCGGACCTAGGGTTGGTCCAACAATAACACCCATCCCGTAAATAGCCTGTGCCATACCTCGTTTGGCCAAAGGGTAACTTTCGGTCACAATGGTTTGTGCAGTAACTAGTAGTGCTCCGCCACCGAGTCCTTGAATGAAACGAAAAGCCACCAATTCCCATATATTTGTGGCGTTCCCACATAAAAAAGAGGAAACGGTAAAGATGATAATAGATACCGCAAAATAATTGCGTCGACCAAATTGTTGGGACAACCAACTCGTCATCGGTATGATAATTACGTTGGCAATAGCATAAGCCGTAATTACCCAAGCCACATCCGTAAGTGTCGCTCCTAAACTGCCTCGCATATTGTTGAGTGCTACGTTGACAATCGTGGTATCTACCACTTCAAGCATAGCGCAAAGGACACAAGTAATCGTAATAATTACTCTTCTAAAACCATATTCTATTAAATCGTCAGCTTCTGATTGTACCATTTTTTTAGTGATTAGTCCTTAGTAATTAGTCCTTAGTAATTAGTGAATAGTCCTTAGTCTTTAGTGAATAGTCCTTAGTGAATAGTCCTTAGTGAATAGTGCGTGGCGAAGAGTCCTTAATAGTCAGCCTGCTAACAGCTAATTACTAATCACTAATAGCTATTTATTTCAAATGCACATCCACTTCGACATTCATACCAGGGCGCAACAGTTTAATTTTACTGGCATCATTGCTTTTGTCTAAACTAATTTTTACAGGCAAACGTTGGATGGTTTTTACAAAATTACCAGTGGCATTATCAGGTGGTAATAAGGAAAAAGTAGATCCTGTGGCTGGAGAAAAAGAAGTTATCGACCCTACAAATTCATAGTCAGGATAAGCGTCTACTTTCATAGAGACTTTTTGACCTATCACCATTTTGTTCAATTGCGTTTCTTTGAAATTTGCTACAACCCAAGCTTGATCGTTGTTGATAATGTAAAATAAGGATTGCCCCGCTTGCACCAATTGACCTGGTTGAATGTCTATTTTCGAAACCTGTCCGTCAATAGCTGCAGTAACAACGGTATAACTTAGGTTAATTTTTGCGGCATCCAAAACCGCTTGTGCTCTTTTGATATTGGCAGCAGCGACTTCGGTTTGTTTGTTAGAAACTCTTGATTTGGCTTCAATTACTGATTTTTGAAACGAACTCGCACGTTGTTGTTGTTGTAAAATGCGCAATTGACTTTCTGCTTCTTGTTTGGTAGCCAAGGCTTGTTCGTATTGCTGTTTAGTTATGGTGTGATTTTTATACAGATTTTCATAACGGGCAAAATCACTAGTGGCACGCCCCAATCTAATTTTTGCCGATTCGATATTGCCACCTGCCGAAAGTACATTGGCTTCAGAAACAGAGATACTGGCTAAGGCACTGCCGATGTCTGCTTTGGCTACCTCAAACCCCCCTTCAGCACCGATTAAAGCGGCTTTGGCTTCTTCAATTTTTACTAAAAAATCTTTTTTATCAATAGTAAATAAGGTATCTCCTTTTTTGACAAAATCATTGTCTTCTACATGTACTTTACTGATATAACCCGCCACACGTGGGATGATAGGGGACATGTTTTTTTCAATTTGTGCATCATCGGTTTCTTCGTGGGATTGTGAATGATTGTATTTGTAAATGCCATAAATACTGCCAAGTACTAGCAATGAAACGGTAATAATGAGGAATTTTATATTTGTTTTTTTCTGTTCCATGGTAAGGTTACTTATAATTTGATGGATTGAAGGTTTGGCTTAGTTGTCCGGTAACGGATAGTAATTCGTAATATTTTTGAATGATATTGGCTTTGCTTAAGGCTTTGTTGATTTTGGCCGTAAGTTGGTCCACATCTGCCTCTAATAAATCGTTGGTGTTCGAAAGGCCATTGTCGTATTTGTCTTTTACAATCCGATAATTCTCAGAAGCTTGGTCTATCGCTTCGGCATAGACGACATCCTGCTTTATGGCCAATTGGTAATCTTCAATGGCTTTTTGTACTTGAACTTTGATGTAGTCCGTTAAAAGTGCTTCGGTGTTGTGTACTTCAGAAGCTTTGCTTTCGGCCACTTTTACCAATGCCTCATTTTTAAGTAGACTGGTAAAATCGTACGAAATACCTACCCCAATATTCATGGCATTTTGCACGCTAACTACGTTGTGTAAATCTAATGCGGTATAACCTCCCAAAATAGCAATAGTAGGAAAATAGGCGCTACGTGCTATTTTAATGTAGGATTCGCTGGCTTTTCCTTGTAAACGAAGGGCTTCTAAATCTTTTCTGTTTTGTAAAGCTGGTTGTTCGTCAACGGGAATATTGGTCATTTGAAAATTAGCAAAATCTTTTTCGATGATTTCAATTTGAGTAGCAGAATCAAGTTTTAAGAGATTGACCAAATAAAAGTTAACGATGTTCCAATTATTAGTCGCCTCGTCGATGGCCAATTGTATTTTCGAAACTTGTAATTGTGCTTTCAATAAATCATTGCGAGGAATAATGCCATTTTTCTCTAAATCAATAAAATCAACTACCCGTTGTTTGGCGCGCTTTTGATTTTCTTTTAAGATTTCGATTGTTTTTTGGGCTTTATACAAACTCGCGTAATAGTTGACCACTTTTAAAGCAATTTCCTCTTTTGATTGGAATGCTCGAGCGGTTTCGGCTTGGTACAGGTTATCGTGTAAATCTATATTGTTTTGAATTTTAAAACCTGCAAAAACTGGTACGCTAGCCGTAAGTTGTCCCAACATTAAGCGATCCACTGGGCCGCCTGTAGGTAGTGCGGCGCTGGCCGAGTTAGGTACTAAATCAATAGTGGCATTGGTAAGCCGTTGGTATTGACCAGAAAGTTTTAAATCAGGATATTGATTGTTCTTGCTGGCTTGCAGTTCGTATTTTTTGGTAGCAACTTTAGAGGAAGCAAGCGAAATGTCGTTACTCTTGGTCCAAGCCAATTGTACGGCATCTTCAAGCTTAAGGGGTGTTTTTTCTTGAGCATTTGCCGTCGAAGTTCCCCAACACAAAATCCCAAAGACAAATAATGGGCTAATTTTCATAAATTAAAAGGGCTTTAATGGTTTGTTGTATGTGTTTGGTCAAGCTGGTCTTGACGTATTGGTTATACAAGTTTTCTGTACTTAGGTTCAATAAGTCTTTGAAATAGGTTTTATTCATATGAAAATGAAAAAAAGTACCCAAAATGGTTGGCGTGATTAATGGAATCATGACATCTTTTCGGAAAATTCCTTTTTGTTGTCCTTCATGAATGATGGCTTCTAAATACTTCAAATTGCCTTTTCGGAATTCATTGAAAGCCATTAGGTTTTGTTCTCTTTTTTTTGAATTGAATTCAAAATGTAGAATCCTATAAATTCCTTTGTTATTGTTGATCCGATTGATGTAAATTTCAATCAACTTGTTCACCTTTTCAATAGGTTCTAAATCTTCTAATAGTAAATTTTCGAGTTGACTTTTGAGATCTGTTGTTTTGAAAATAATCAGTGACTGTAGTAATCGCTCTTTCGATCCAAAGTAATAGGAGATCATAGCAATATTAATTTTTGCTATTTTAGAGATATCTCGAATTGAAGTACCATCAAAGCCTTTCTCGGCAAATAAGGATTCGGCTACTTCGAGTATTTGGATTTGCTTTTCGGTAAAGTCCGTTTTCACTCAGGTTATATTTGTTAAAGCAAAACTAAACAACTGTTTAATTTAAACAATTGTTTAGTTTTTATTTAACTTATTTTTAACAAAACTTCATTGGCGTATAGTGTGAACAAATTCTTTGATTTTGCTGGTTCCATTTTCTTTTAAATAAGTAATGAAGGCACTACCGATGATAGCTCCTTTGGCAAATTGAGTTGCTTGTTGAAAAGTTTCGGCATTGTTGATTCCAAAGCCAATGACTTGAGGATTTTTCAAATTCATTTGAGCGATACGTTGGAAATACGCTTCTTGTGTGTTTCCAAATCCTGCACTGGAACCTGTTACACTAGCCGAGCTAACCATATAAATAAAACCATCCGAAACGCTGTCGATAAAATGGATGCGTTCGTCTGAAGTTTGCGGCGTGATTAAAAAGATGTTTTTTAAACCGTATTTTTCAAAAATTGCTTTGTATTCGTCAGCATATACATCTACAGGTAAATCAGGAACAATCAATCCATCGATTCCTATTTCGGCGCATGTAGCACAGAACTTTTCCACACCATACTGTAGCATCGGATTAAAGTATCCCATAATCACCAAAGGAATGTTGACTGTTTTTCGAATGTCTTTTAATTGGTCAAACAATACTTGAGTGGTCATTCCGTTGTGCAAGGCTTGCGTTGAACTCGCCTGAATAGTTGGACCATCTGCCAAAGGATCACTAAACGGTAATCCGATTTCGATCATGTCGACGCCATTTTTTTCTAAATCTTGAATGATTTGTACGGTATCGTTTAGGTTAGGATAACCCGCAGAAAAATAGATGGACAATATTTTTTTATCTTCTTGTAATTTTTGATTGATTCGGTTCATAGTTTATTCTTTCTATCTGAAATTCTATATTTATTGGTCTCAAATCTAATGCAAATGAGCCTTTTTAGTTAAGTTTAAAATTGTATTTACCCCAAATTGGCATTTTAAAATGTTAGCCACGAAAAATACAAATTGGCACTAAATCATCAATTTTTAAATTGAATTACACTAATTATGTGGTTCTTAAGGATTCGTGCAATAAAAGAAATGTTCTGAATTAGTGTTTATACGTGTAATTTGTGGCGAAAGTTTTAAAAGTAAATGCCTTAAAATTTGCGAATTTGCGGTTGTATTTTTCTACACCACCAAACTATAAGCCCAAGCCTTTTGGTTGGATTGCAAAACTACTTCTACACGTTTATAATGCTTTCCTTCGTAGAGGTCGGCTTGGCGAAGATCATTGGTCGTCACATCATAAACAATGCCTTGAATGGTATCTTCAGGGTTTTCGGTTTCAACGATGATGGGGTAGTTGATTAAACCAAATTCTTCTTCGATTTGGATTTCTTTGACACGATAGCCCAAAAGTGTTTCTGGGGTTCCTTTGAGTGTTCTACCAAAAAGGTCTTCTTGCACCTCAGGATGCTGTAATGTTCCGTATGTAAATAATTTTTGCATAGTGCTTTGGTGTTAATGACTACTTCATTTGTGGTGATGCAGGGTTTGCGTTAGGGATGGGAGCGGCATCCTCTAGGGGCGGGGTTCGCCCCTAGAGATATAGCGTACAGCCCGACCCTTGTGGTAACGCCCTACTACAATTTGAAGTAGTCAATATACGTATTTAAATCTTTATCTCCTCGTCCTGAAAGGCTAATCACGACAATGTCTGAGGGTTTGAACTGTTTTTGTTTGAAAATAGCCAAGGCATGCGAGGTTTCGATGGCGGGAATGATGCCCTCTAATTTACACAATTCGAGTCCAAATTCCATAGCATCATCATCGGTAACGGAATAGAATTCGGCACGACCAGATTCGGCCAAATGCGCGTGCATAGGCCCAACACCCGGATAGTCTAGTCCAGCGGAGATAGAGTAGGGCTCCGTAATTTGCCCATCTGGCGTTTGCATCAAAAGGGTTTTACAACCGTGAATAATCCCCATTTTTCCTAGTTTACTCGTCGCGGCACTATGCCCTGAATCGACTCCTTTTCCAGCGGCTTCTACGGCAATAATACCCACTTCTTCTTGGTCTAAGAAATGGTAAAATGTCCCGGCAGCATTGCTTCCGCCACCAATACAAGCTACGACATAGTCTGGATTTTCGCGACCTTCTTTTTCGTTTAATTGCCATTTGATTTCCTCGGAAATGACACTCTGAAAACGGGTTACCATATCAGGATAAGGGTGTGGTCCAATGGCGGAACCAATGATGTAATGGGTGTCTACGGGATTGTTAATCCAATCGCGGATGGCTTCGTTAGTGGCGTCTTTGAGGGTGCGAGAGCCCGATAACGCAGGACGTACGGTAGCGCCCAACATTTTCATTCGAGCCACGTTAGGTGCTTGACGAGCAATGTCGATTTCGCCCATATAAACGATGCATTCTAATCCCATTAAGGCGCAAACGGTAGCGGTGGCCACGCCGTGCTGACCCGCACCTGTTTCGGCGATGATGCGTTTTTTGCCTAATTTTTTGGCGACTAGAATTTGTCCAATCGTGTTGTTGATTTTGTGTGCTCCGGTATGGTTAAGGTCTTCTCTTTTTAAGTAGACTTTGGTATTGTATTTTTCAGACAATCGCTTTGCAAAATACAATGGACTTGGACGCCCCACATAATCTTTTAATAGTTGGTTGAATTCTTCTTTAAAATCGGGTGTAGCGGTAATGTCCAAATAGTTTTGGCGCAATTCTTCTACATTAGGATATAACATTTCGGGAATGTAAGCTCCTCCAAACTGACCATAATAGCCTTTTTCGTTTACGTTGTATGACATTTTTTTATTTTTTTTAAATAGGGACAATTCGCGAATTGTCCTTACGCGAATTGTCCTTACAAGATTGATGTTTTTTAATCCAGGTTCAATTTCAAATTTACTATTTACGTCTATGGCGTAAAGGGGTAAATGGGTGTTCAAAATTTCGTTTACTGCTGCTATTTCGTCAATTCCGATGCCTCCACTTAGGAAAAATGGTTTTGAGGAAGGATAGTTTTGTAAAATTCTCCAGTCAAAAGTAGTTCCGTTACCTCCGGGTAATTTGCCTTTGGTGTCAAAAAGAAAGAAATCGCAAACCTCTTCGTAAGGTTTCAATAGGCTAAAATCAAAAGTTTCATCTGCTGAGAATACTTTGATGATTTCGACACTAGTCCCTAATTTATTTTTTAATTCCAAACAAAAAGTTACCGATTCTTGTCCGTGCAACTGTACAGCTTGTAAATCATATTGAGCTACTTTGTCTAGGATGATATCACTTTTTTCGTTGACAAAAACTCCTACTTTTTTAATAGATTTGGGTAACTCAGGCATAGGTCCTTCAAAATACCGTGCTGACTTTTCCCAAAAGATAAAGCCCATATAATCGGGTAGGAGGGCAGCAACTTCGATTATGTTATCAGGGTATTTCATACCGCAGATTTTTATCCCCACCCCAGCCCTCCCCGAAGGGGAGGGAGTTGAAATACTAGATTTTAGATTTCGCTTTTTGATTGTCTTTTTTTCTGAATCTGAATGCATAATAACTTAATATATTTATTAGCTTTTAGTTCCCCCTTCGGGGGCTAGGGGGATTTGGTTTATAAATTCCATTGCAGCTTCGCCTGCGTTATCTGTTTTCATAAAGTTTTCTCCAATCAAAAAGCCTTGGTATCCGTAAGGTTTTAACTCTTGAATCGCTTCAATAGTCGAAATGCCGCTTTCAGATACTTTTACAAAATCACTTGGAATCTTAGCAGCTAACTCTTTGCTAAAATCCAAACTTACTTCAAAGGTTTTGAGGTTACGGTTGTTCACTCCAATCATATCAAGAGTGGGCATAATCGATTTTTCTAATTCTTCTAAATTATGCACTTCAAGCAGCACTTCAAGCCCTAAACTTTTAGCAAATTCAGATAAAGATTGGATTTCTTCACGCGTTAAAACCGCAGCGATGAGTAGGATTAAATCAGCGCCGTGGGCTTTGGCTTCTAGGATTTGGTATTCGTCTACAATGAATTCTTTTCGTAATAAAGGAATATTTACCGAGGCTCTAGCCAAGAGCAAGTCGTCTAGCGAACCCCCAAAATATTTACCATCCGTAAGTACCGAAATTCCGCAAGCACCAGCATTTTCGTAGCCTTTTACTACTTCTTCAACCGTGAAATTATTGTTAATGATGGATTTGGAAGGGGAACGGCGTTTGTGTTCGGCAATAATTCCAGAATGACTTTCTTTTAATTTTTGGCTAAGAGATATCGTCTGTTTTTCAAAAAACACAGAAGCTTCCAATTGCGAAACGGGAATAATAGATTTCTTGAGAAGGACTTCTCTTTTTTTATCGATGATGATTTTATCTAGGATGTTCATTAATTTTTTGTTTAAAGTTTTCTTTGTTTAAGGTTTAAAATTGTGGACTATTTTAACCACTTTAAACCTTAAACTTTTAAACTATTTTTAGTTACTTAACTCTTTTAGTTTGTTCAAAACTACCAAGCCTTTGCCAGATAGCAAACTTTCTTTCGCTATTTGAAATCCTTCTAAAGGAGTGCAATGGGTAACGGTTGCAATGGCCATAGCAGCATTGGCACAAACCACATTGTTTTGGGCTTCCGTTCCTTTTCCTGAAAGAATGGAGAGAAACATAGCCGCTGATTCTTCAATGGTTTTTCCGCCTTCGATTTCGTTTTGAGATAAAAGAGACACACCAAAATCAGTCGGATGCAACATACCTTCCATTGTTTTGGTAATTGTCTTGGTAGGGCACGTCAAAGAAATCTCATCGTACCCATCGAGTGCGTGAAGGATAGTAAAATTCACCTCGGTGTTTTGATACAAATAGCCATACATTCTGGCCAATTCCAAATTGAAAACCCCTACCAATTGATTTTTGGGAAAGGAAGGATTGACCATCGGACCCAACATATTGAAAAAGGTTTTTACTGCCAATTCTTTTCGTATAGGACCTACATTTTTCATCGCCGGGTGAAAAAGAGGTGCATGCAACACACAAATACCTGCTTGATCGATGCATTTTTCTAAAAAAGAGGTGTCGTTACTAAATTGTACTCCCATTTTTTCGAGTACATTACTAGAACCAGAAATAGAAGACACTCCGTAATTACCGTGTTTGGCTACTTTTATTCCTGCTCCTGCTGCTACAAATGAAGCCAAAGTGGAGATGTTAAAGGTGTCTTTACCATCGCCACCTGTACCACATAAATCAATGGCATTATAGGCGGATAAATCTACTTTGATACACAAATCCAATAAAGCTTCTCTAAAGCCAGCTAATTCGTCTATACTAATGCTACGCATCATATAAACAGTCAAAAAAGAGGCAATTTGACTAGGGTTATAACTTCCGTTGGATATGTTTATCAATACATTTTTTGCTTCTTCTTTCGAAAGCATTTCGTGATTGATGAGTCTGTTTAATATGTTTTTCATTTTTATGAAATACTAAGTTTGTAAATAACTAAGATTCTTAGTTTTGTTTTCAAAAAGGACTGTTTACTTAATACTGAAAACTGAGCACTAATTTTTCACCCAATTCTCTAACATTTTTTTTCCGTCAGGGGTCAATACACTTTCGGGATGGAATTGTACGCCACGAACATCAAAGGTTTTGTGGCGCAAAGACATCACTTGACCGTTTTCGTCTATGGATGTGATTTCTAAAACATCCGGGACATTCACATCGACCACCCAAGAATGGTAGCGCCCCACTTCGAATGTTGGTTCCAATCCATCAAAAAGGAGTTCATCATTTACAATCGTTTTTACCGTTGTAGCTACCCCGTGATAAACTTTGTCTAAATTGGACAAAGTACCGCCGTAGACTTCTCCAATGGCTTGTTGACCAAGGCATACTCCAAAAATGCTTTTGGTGGGACCGTATTTTTGAATCACTGCTTTGAGCAAGCCTGCTTCGTCGGGAATACCGGGTCCTGGCGATAATAAAATTTTGTGGAAATGAGCGATTTCATCCAAATCAAATTCATCATTTCGGTACACCGTTACTTCACAATCTAAATCTTCTAAATAATGTACTAAGTTGTAAGTGAAGCTATCGTAATTGTCAATGACTAGTATTTTTTTCATATTGTTTGATTATTTTTCTCGAACGTATTTTTCGATTATGATTTGGTCTACACCAAGTTTTTCAATTTTTTCGATTCCTTTTTGTGTTAAAGTGTCATTTTGAACTTTTACTACAAAATCAAATTTGTTGTTTTCCCATTCTCTAAGTGAAAAGTATTCTAGATTTTCAGTGTAAAGGCTATCTTTTAAAGTATACTTTCCTCCTCCAGCAAAATAGACTGCTGCACTGTCTTTTCCATTATTCAAATCATGGTTGAAGAAAGAAAAATGAGTGCCATTAATTATTTTTATCATCTTCGTTTTTGGATTGAAGGTTGAAAAAGTACTGTCTTTTATAATTTTAACTGCTGATATGAGTCGCCAAGTGCCTTCAATGCTATTGTTTTTCTTTGCCTTCTCTTGTTTTTCAGCAAGATTACAGGCTGTAAAAAGGAAAATCATTAGTAAGCAACTGATTGTTGTTTTCATATTTTTACTTTTATCGTGTTTAAATCGTCTCTGCCAAATCCAATGCCGTATTTAAGGCTCTTAGTTTATTATAGACTTCTTGCATTTCGCTTTCTTCATCAGAGCTGGCTACGATTCCAGCACCTGCTTGTGAATGCAATTGATGGTTTTTGCTCAAGAACGTTCGAATCATAATGGCGTGATTAAAATTGCCTTCAAAATCCATAAAACCAATGGCACCTCCATAAAAATTGCGGTTGGTTTTTTCGTATTCTTCAATCAATTGCATGGCTCTGTGTTTTGGTGCGCCACTCAACGTTCCTGCAGGGAAAGTGTCTGCTACCACTTGTAAGGTCAAGGCTTTTTCGTGCAAATACCCTGTAACTTTGGAAACTAAATGGATAACATGGGAGAAAAATTGCACCTCACGGTATTTCTCTACTTGTACGTCATGTCCGTTGCGACTTAAATCATTTCTGGCTAAATCTACAAGCATCACATGTTCACTATTCTCTTTTTTATCTTCAGAAAGAGCTTTGGCCAAAACAGCATCTTTTTCATCATCGCCTGTTCGTTTGAAGGTTCCGGCGATAGGGTGAATTTCGGCTTTTCTGTTTTTTACAATAATTTGTGCCTCGGGAGAAGAACCAAATAATTTGAAATCACCATAGTCAAAGAAGAATAAATAGGGTGAAGGGTTAATACTTCTTAACGCTCTGTAAACATTGAACTCATCACCTTTGAATCCTTGTGTGAATCGACGAGACAAAACCAATTGAAAAACATCGCCACGGAAACAATGTTTTTTGGCTAAAGCTACGTTGTGTTTGAATTCTTCATCCGTAAGGTTCGAAAAACCTTCACCTTCTTTTGAGAATTTATACGAAGCAATGTTTCGGGATTGCAAGAGTTGCTCGATTTCGGAGATGTTATTTTTTTCATCTAAACTATGACAAAAAATATAGGCCTCATTCTTGAAATGATTGATGGCAATGATGTTTTGGTACACCGCATAATACACATCTGGAATGGAATTACTGTTTTCTTTTTTGGCAATACTTACTTTTTCGAAATAACGAACAGCATCATAAGCAATGTAACCAAATAGCCCATTATTTATGAATTTGAAATCATTTTTCTTGGATTGAAATTGACTTGAAAATTTCTGAATAATCTCAGGAATTTTGGTGGTAGCATCAATGTTTATGGTTTCTGAAGTTCCATCTGGATAATTCTTAGAGATGATTTCGTTTTCTATTTTAAAAGAAGCAATAGGATTGCAGCAAATGTAGGAGAAACTGTTGTCGTTTCCATGATAATCACTACTTTCTAATAATAAACTGTTAGGGAATTTATCTCTAATTTTTAAATAAACACTAACGGGTGTAATGGTGTCGGCAAGGATTTGCTTGTAATGGGTATTTAATAAATATCTTTTCATTTTTTTTCCTCCCCCAACCCCTCCGAAGGAGGGGAGTACCTATTGGGGTAAAATAGGTTTTAAATTAATCTTTTATGGTTTTAAATTTTTATCTCAATTCCCTTATATTTCGAGCAAAAAAAAAGGCTTGTCGTGATGACAAGCCTTTTTGATTATATTTAGTTCAAATAATACTATAGGTGCTTTGTTCACGACGTTTGACGTAAAGTATTCCACCACCAAGTATTGTTTGTTATTGTTCTCATGTTTTGTTTATTTGAAGCAAATATAGGAATGTAAATTTATAAATCAAAAATTAAATCCTTGAAATAAAACAATTTTTATTGTAAAGTTTTTATATTTCAAACAGTTGTTGCCTTTAAAGCAAAACATACTATTTATTTTTGGGCTACTATTTGACCTTCTTTTTTTCTAAAATCAGGACTGTTTTTCACATCGGTAGAATTGAAAAACTCTGCGATAGGTATATTGGTTAGTTCAAATTCCATAGCGTTTGGATCTGGCCAATATTTTAGTTTTCCATTAAAGCCAATTTCTTCACTAATTAGGTTTTCTTTACATCTGTTAATGCTGATGTTTTTAAAGGTTATTTTGGAAAAATTTTCAGGAGTTAAAGTGATTTTTTCTCCCAATAATGCCATTGTTGAGAAACCAGAAACTACACTATTGGTAAATGATAGGTTAGTATTTTCTTTAAGATAAATAGCTTCTCGAACCAATCCTTGATTGTTTTCCTCAATATTGATAAATGTAATGTTGTTTGCCTTTACATTGGTTAGCTTTTTAGTTAAGTTGGCATTTTCAATTTTGTCATAGGAATCAATTTCAAAACATCTAGAGTTTCCGGACCCTGATGAAAAGGGGTGTCGAATTGCGATACTATTGCTGATAGAAGCTTGTACTCCTTCTGAAAAGTCAAAATCATCATCATCACAACGATATGATACTAAATTATTCATGTTTACTTCACCGCCTATAAACTGAAAAGCATCGGCGTTAGAGTAACTTACTTGTATGTGATTAAGCACGGTGTTTTTGCCCACACCTGCTAATGTTAAAGCATTAATTTCTTTGGAACCATTAATTTTCTTACCGCTGTACTCAATGCGGATATGTTTTAAAATACCTGAATTATCGTCTATTTTGTCTCCTCCATAAGAGGCATAAGTAGAATCAAGATTGAAGTCTCTTAATAGCAGTTTATTTTTATCGATTTTATTAACAGGGGCATTCCCCATAATTACAATTCCTCCCCAGTTTCCTGGTTTTCTAACAGAAGCCGCTTTGTCTGAGGTGAATACAATAGGTTGTTTTTCGGTTCCTTCTGCTATTAATTTTGCTCCTTTGGTAATGATTAAAGTACCGCAATAGTCGATGTCGCCAATACCCCCTCTGATTATGGTTCCAGGTTCAATGGTAAGTGTTGCATTATTGGTCACATAAACCCTACTATCTAGCAGGTATGTTTTTGTGTTGACTAATTTGGTATTGGTAGTAATGTTACCAGTTAATACTTCGGTCGCTTCGGGATATTCTGCTTTTGCTGGTTGAAAATTGGTCCAATTATTCATCCAATTGGTTTCGCCGAAAACACCTTTTTTAGTTTGAGAAAATAGCGACATGCTTACGGCTACGCATAAAAGAGTTAGGTTTTTGGTTTTCATGTTTAGTAGTTTTGGAGCTTAATATTTGGTAAACATAATAAAACTCGATCAATAATTTAAAATAAAAACAATAAAAACTTAACATTTTTCAGTTAATAATTCAAAACTATTTCACAAACACCAACTTATATTGTGTAAATTAAGTGAAATGTTGTACAAAAAGCAAAGGGGGCTAATTTGCTTAATTAGCCCCCTTTTTATAAATAGGATGGTTGTAATGTTGATGTGTTTGTGCTATATTTTAATTAGTACTAACGACTATTTTTGTTTCTTTTTTTCTAAAATCGGGGTTGTTTTTTACTTGAGTAGCGATGAAAAATTCAGTAGTTGGAATAGTAGTAAATTCGATTCCCATGCTCGCTGGATCTGGCCAATATTTTAATTTTGAATTAAAACTTTGTTCTTCACTCATGATTGCCCCAGTACAGTTATTAACATTGATGTCTTTTAAAGTAATTTTACTTAGATTTTCTGGAGAGAGCCCAATTTTACCATCCATTAAAAGAAAAGGAGCAAATCCAGAAACCACACTATTTTTTAAGTTTAAAATTGTTTTTTCTTTGATATGAATGGCTTCTTTTACTAATCCTTGATTGTTTTCTTCTAAATTGACCATCGTGATATTACTCGCTTGCACTGAAGTTAACTTTTTGTCAGGATCATAGTTTTCTATCTTGTCGAAGGAGTCGATTTCGAAACATCTTGAACCTGATGCATCAGATGAAAAAGGGTGTCGAATTGCAATACAATTGTTCATCTCTATTTGAGCGCCTTGTGTAAAGTCAAAATCATCATCGGTAGTTCGGTAGGAGATCAAATTATTAATTTTTACGTTACCACCATAACATTCAATAGAGTCGTCGTTTGAAAAGCTAATTTGAATGTTTTGCAATGTAGTCTGTTTTCCTACGCCAGCTAATGATAGACCGTTAAGCTCTTTGTGTGCATTAAGCTTTCTGCCGGCATATTCAATTCTTACATATTTTAAGATACCTGAATTACTTTCTGTATTTTCACCACCATAAGTGCTTTTTGATGGATCTAAGTTAAAATCTAGTAAGGCTTGTCCGTTGATACCTGCTTTATTAATGGGTGCGTCACTTAGAATGAGTATGCCTCCCCAATCGCCGGGTTTTCTAACGGATGTGCCTTTGTTGGACGTAAAAACAATGGGCATTTTTTCTGTTCCTTCAGCAATTATTTTTGAACCACGTGTGATTATAAGTGTACCACAAGTCATCTCGTCTCCTCTTATCACAGTGCCGGCTTCAATTGTTAAAATGGCGTTGTTGGTTACATAAACCACACCTTCAAGTCGGTAAGTGGTATCACTTTTCAGTACAGTGTTTTTATCGATAATTCCAGTTAAGATGGCATTAGCTTCAGAATATTCTGTAGTTGAGGTTTTGAAGTTGGTCCAATTTTGCATCCAATTTGATGTGCCATAAATTCCTTTAGTGGGTTGTGCTAATAGTGAGAAAAAACTCAGAACACAGATCAAGATAGCTAGTTTTTGTTTCATTTTTTACGATTGTTTGAGATAAAATCAAAAGTTGTATTTTCTTATATATCAAGTCAAAAGTAGTACTAGATCATGAATTAAAAGGATAAAAAAGGTTAAGGATTTATTATGTAAACGTGTATATTTTTTGTTGATTTAAAATTTATTTTACGATTAATTAATATGTAGTACGATGTAAAATACAAATAAAAAGCCCCAACAGTGTTGAGGCTTTCGATTGACTAAATTTTATAATTAGAATTTCAAAGTTACTTTCAATTCAAATTCGTCGTTGATGGCTTTGTCACCAATTGAAGAAAATATTGATTTTGAGTTGTATTGAATACCATATTTAGTTCTGTCTACGTTGAAGGTAGTAGTTGCGGTGTTTCCGTTTACAGTCATATCAAAAGTAACTGGTTTAGTAATTCCTTTGATGGTTAAATCAGCAGTTACAGTATAAACGTCTTTTGCTTTTGAACCGATTTTTTTGAATACTAAAGTTGCTGTTGGGAATTTTGCAGTTCCAAAAAAGTCATCTGCTTTTAAGTGCCCATTTAGTTTTCCTTGGTATTCTCCTTGTAAGTCTGTTGCTGTTAAAGAGTTCATGTCTACTGTAAATGAACCTCCTTTTAAGGCTTTTCCTTTGAATACTAAAGCACCTTCTTTGAAGTTTACCGTACCATTGTGTTGTCCGGTTACTTTTTTTCCTAACCATTCAATAGCGCTAGTTGCAGTATCGATTTTTTTGGTTTGTGCGCTTACAGTTATTGTAGCAAATACTAGGAACGCAGCAGCAATAGATTTTAAATTTTTCATTTTTTAATTGGTTTTAAGTTGTTGATTAAATGGTAAAATTATAATGTAATAAATATATCTTCGTTAGATTTTCTAACTTTTTTGTAATGTTGAGTATCGTCTTCTTCATGACGGTAGCCTACTGCTGCAATTACTGCTGCATTTAAGTTTAATTTGTCTAAACCTAAAATAGCATTAAATTGCACTGGGTCAAATCCTTCCATTGGCGTAGTGTCAATTTTTAATTCAGCAGCTGCATTCATTAAGTTAGCCAAAGCTAAATAGGTTTGCTTGGCTGTCCAAACTTTTTTAACATCATCGGTTAGGTTAAGAAGGTTGCTTTTCATGAAATCGCCATAACCATTTAGAGTTCCTTCTGGTAAATTTCTGATTCCTTCTGCATTTTTTAAGTAGCCCTCAATGTCTTCGTTGCTCACAGTAGTTTGATTGGCAAAAACGAATAGGTGAGAAGCCTCAGTAATTTGACTTTGTCCCCAAGCGGCAGGCTGTAATTGTGCTCTTAGTTCAGGATTGTCTACAATAAAAACTTTATACAACTGCAAACCATAAGAAGAAGAACTCAAACGAATCGCTTCTTTTAAAGTGTTTAAATCTTCAGTTGATATTTTTTTGCTAGCATCAAATTTTTTGGTAGCATATCTCCATTTCTGGCTGTCTAAAAAGGTATTCATAGTTTTTGTATTTATTTAGTTCTGTATTTTTCTATTAATTGATTGAGTTGTTGAAGTTCTTCAGCGGTCAAATTTTTAGCAAAAGATTCTTCATGTTCTTGCAGCAGTGGTTCTAATTCTTTCAATAGCAACAACCCTTTTTCAGTAATGAGTACTTCAATTTTTCTTCGGTTGTCTGGACATACATTGCGAGTTACTAGTTCTTTCAATAATAATTTATCCACTAAGCGAGTGGTATTACTGGTTTTGGCTAGCATCCGTTCTTGAATAATACACATATTTGCTGGACTCCCTTTTTGCCCTCTGAGAATTCGAAGTACGTTGTATTGTTCTGCTGAAATGTCGTAATTTTTTACAATCTCATTAAAACTTTCTGTAATTACGTTATTAGTGTACATGATGTTTAAAATGGTTCGCGTGGCGTCATTGTAATCTACGGTACTTTTTAAAATTTGTTCGATCTTCATGTTTGTAATTACATTATTTGTCGATACAAATGTAACACATTTTTTATATGTATATACAAATATTTAAAATTTAACATTTGATAATTGTATTTTGTAATGTTAATCGAGCTGTTTTTGTTGTATTGAAATTTTTAAGCGCCTGTGTGAGAGAGGGTAGTAGTTCTTGTTTTGTCTTGCACTATTGTATACGTAAGTTTTCATTCGTAAGTGCAAAAAAAGATTGCATTAGTAAATGCTTTTCTGCTTTTTTAGAATCTCGGTTAAATGGCATTACGCATAGAAACACATTCTTTAGAGATTAACACTTCTCCAAATTTTAGCCATAAAATTATCCGCATACATCAATCGATTAGTACGTGTGGGATGTACTCTATTGGTTAAAACGATCAAAAATCTGTTTTTTATTGGATTGACAAAGAAAAAAGTCCCAGTAAATCCCGTATGACCGTACTGATTTATATCAAAAAAATAATCTGAATTTCTTTTATCAAACCCTAATCCTCTGTAGATACCTTTTTTGAGTAGAGGTGATCGAGTAAACTTACTAATCACATTAGATTTAAGGATTTTTTTTCCATTGTAAACCCCTTTATTCAACAACAATTGGCATATTACAGCTACTGATTTTGCATTCGAAAACAATCCAGCATTACCCGATACTCCTCCAAAAATAGCTGCAGTTTCATCGTGAACATGAGCCCGAATAGTATCTTTTCGAAACAAATGATCTACTTCTGTAGGGGCTACTTTGTCTTTGGTAGTCCAATGTAAAGGTGTAAAACCTATACTTGTCAATTCTAAAGAAGTATAGAGTCTATTGACTAATATGTCAAGTTTTTCATGAGTTACGGCTTCAATTGCTTGTTGTATTAAAATCATATTCAAATCGCTATAGAGATAATTTCCTCTAGTTTTGATCGGAGCTGTTATAATTTTCTTAAAAACTATCTCGTAAAACTCTGGATTTAACCATAGATTATCATAAATTAAAACGGATTTGTTTTTCGGCTGATGTGTTATAAATGCTGTGTTATATTCTAAAGAAGAAGACACGAATTGAGTATCAAAAGGGAGATTGTAAATTGATGATTTCTCTTTGCTTAAAAAAGGAGAATGATCTGGGGTTTGCAATAAGTGCTGGTAGAACATAAATCCTGATGGCAAACCAGAGGTGTGTGTTAGTAATTCAAAGAGTGTAAGATTTGCTATTGGTGTATTCTTAAATCGTGCTACTTTTTCACCTAATTTATCATTAACTGATAACTTGTGATTGCTTACCAATTGCATAGTTATTAAAGTGGTAGCTAAAACTTTGGTCATGGAAGCTAAATCGTACACCACATCACTATTAACTTGGGAGGTTTGCGAATAATCTGTAAATCCATAATTTTTCTCAAAAAGAATCTCTCGGTTGTTCCCAACAATTACTTGTGCTCCAGGGAAAAATTTTTTATCCAAAGCATTTTCCATCATTGAATCAATATAGATAGGAGCAGGATTGGAAGGGGTGTTTTTTATAGTCTGATGCATTGATTTGCATCCGAATTGTAAAAATGAAAGTAACAAAAAAAGTAAAAATACATACCTTGGAATAGTTTGTCGCATAGTGCTTGTATTAAGGTTTTATTTTTAAATCTTGAATGGCAACAGTAGGCTCATTATTGGTTCCAGAAATTACAATTTTCACACCAACAACAGCTTGCTTAGGATAAATAAAGGCTTGCCCGTACTCAAAGTCAGATCCTCTTTCAAATGATATACCATCATAGGTATATTCCACATATCCTTCGTTAACAATAAATCTTGGATGATTAGGAATGCCGGTTGATACTTCGATTTTTGTAGCCGAAATTGGATTTTGAAAAGTGTAAAGAATCCAATCTCCTTTTTCACAAGGTCGACTTGATCTAAAATAACTTTCAGGGTTATAATCTTCTAAATTTTCTAGTTTGAAATTTGATTTTTCTGACAAAGAACTACTAGCTTGTACTAGAGGTTCTATATATTTAGAATGCTCAAGATATACCTCGGCTTCTGCATTTGAACCCTCCGTATTTTCAAATTCTAGTTCTAGGCGGTACTCGTGACTTGATTTGTAGTTAGGGATCTCTATTTTGTAAGATGGTTGTTTATTTAAGTCATTCTTTGATGTTTGATTGAAAATCATGACATTGTTTTCGTACAAAGAAATTCGTCTACAACTCCCGTTATTTACATTTTCATTTTTTGTGGTAAAATACACTTTCCAAATGCCATTTCGATCTATAACTGAGGTGACATTTTTCGAAATCATTTTCTTTTCGGCCATAAATGACTTCCAAGAAGTAATAGCAGGAAGTTTTACGTTTATGGCTGGGCTTTGTGATTCTTTGCCAAAAAAGGTTTTAAACTTGTATTCTTCAAAAGATTTCGTTGGAATAGGCTTTTCATATATTTGTGAAATAAACGTTGGATCAGTTCCGTCATTTGTATAACGAACAGTCGCATTTGAGTATGGTAATTCAACTGTAATCTGACCATTACTATAATATGCAGCAGGAGGAAAGTCTCTAAATGCAATGCCCATATTTTCTAGACGATTAAAATGACTATGGGTTAATCTGTGATAAAAATCATCCCAGTTATTTTGCTTATTTTGACTCCACGCTATTTCAGCTAATGCGGTAATTCTAGGGAAGCTTTGATATTCAATAAAACGTTCTGGTCTATCCAAGTACTCACTCCAAAGTGCACCCTGTATGCCAATAATTAATTTTTTTTCTTTTCTAGTTAGTCCTTCGCTAGGTACTGGATTTAAAGAATATACCTTTTTCGTGTTGATAAGGCCTGCCCAACGGTGTCCTCGTTCTGATTCAGATTGCGCCATGTCAAAATAGGTAAACTGCCCAGGAATCATAATTGTTTTATGTCCTCTTTTTACAGCTTCGATACCATGATTTACTCCTTGCCAAGCTGCAATGACTGTGTTTTTACTCAACTTGCCTCCTTTTAAAATTTCATTCCAACCAATAACTTTTTTGTTCTTTTTTTCGATGATCGATTCTACTCGTTTAAAGAAATAATTTTGCAGTTGAAAAGCATCCGTAAATCCTTGCTGTTGCATTAATGTCTTGCATTTTGAACAATGATTCCAAGTGCTAGTATTGACTTCATCGCCGGCAACATGTATGTATTCGAAAGGGAATAAATCAATCATTTCATTGATAATTCCCTCTAATGCTATATAATTTTCTTCACGACCAACGCACCAAACATTATTGATTTCGCCTTGGATGCTTTTGCTTTGTTCTGTAGTTTTACATCCCATCTCAGGATAGGAGCCAATAACAGCTCTAGAATGTCCTGGTATTTCGATTTCGGGCAAGATAGAAACTCCACGTTCTTTAGCAAATTTTACTACTTCTTTTATATCTTCTTGGGTATAAAATCCGCCATATCTTTTGTTTCCAGAACCGTAGGATGGCAATAATACCTCACCAGGACCTCGCCAAGCTCCTTTTGTTGTTAAGTTTGGCATTGACTTGATCTCTAAACGCCATCCGTTATCATCTGTCAAATGCCAATGAAAGATGTTAATCTTATGAGCGGCTAACCAATCGATGTATTGTTTTACTTTTTCTTTATCAAAAAATTGCCTAGAGACATCTAGCATCATTCCCCGCCATTCTAGGGTAGGATAATCTTTAATGGTTACTAGTGGTAAAGCTCCTTTTTCAATCTCTTTACTTGATAGGATTTGTAAAAAGGTTTGGTAGCCATTGAGAACCCCTTCTGTAGTTTTGCCTTCAATTACTATTTTTTTTTGAGTAATCTTGAGATGATATCCTTCTTTTGGAATTCTCATCCATTGTTTAATATTTATTTCTACAGTGGGTTTTTCAACTGTATGATCAAAAAAAATTTTTGGAGATTTATGGGTCTGCTTGATAAAATTTGAGGCAATAAAGGGTGCATTAAAACGTAATTGTTTATCCAAAACAAATACAAACTCTTCAGGAAGCGTTAATACCTTGCCATTGTTTTTAAAGTTTAGCTTTTTAGGTTGCGGAATAAGGTCCAAATTTTGAGCAACACTAATAGTGATTGAGCCAATAAAAAAAACTACAATAAAACTTAATATTTTCATAAACAACAGACTTGAAATTGATTGAAACTTAAATTAAGGGCCATAAGACCTGTAAACATGATTAAAAAAGACAAACAAATGATGCGGTCTAGCTTTTATAAAGTGATCAAAATAGAAGTTTAGAATAGTATTGCTCTTTTGTAGGGATTGTATTCTGATTTTACAAGCTAATTCATCATTTGTTTTATTGCTAAAAACAAAATAATCTAATAATCAAATCGTTTGAAGGCTTCGATCGCTTCGTATTCTGCTAATCCAAGATCATCGTATAATTTGGCAGTATCTTTATTTCTGTCCTCAGCACGTACCCAGAATTCTCTTGAGTCATTACCTTGGAACATTACTCGATCTTTTTGAGATTGATGGAATAAAATGGCCTGACGTTTTAACAACACTTCATCTGGACTTAGTGGCACAGCCATGTCGATTTCGTGTAGGTCCCATTCGTGCCAAGCACCTCGATACAACCACAACCAACATTCTTTCATGTATGGCTTAGCTTTTAATTGCTTCATCGCAGCAAAAATGGCATTCAAACACACTTCATGTGTTCCGTGTGGATCGGCTAAATCTCCTGCTGCAAATACTTGATGTGGTTTAATTTTAGCAATAATGTCTGCTACAATTTCAATATCTTCTGTTCCAAGTGGGTTTTTCTTCACCTGACCTGTTTCGTAAAATGGTAAATCTAAAAAGTGAACGTTTTCATCTTTTAATCCAATGTAACGAACAGCAGCATACGATTCTCTTCTTCGGATTAATCCTTTTAATTTGCGTACTTCAAGGGAATCAATTTGATTGTCATTCTTGTTTTTCAAGAAATCAATCACCGCTTGAAAATTGATCTTACTACTATCTTCGCCAACAAAATCATTGCATACTTCGGCAAATTTTAAAGCTTCGTCATCTGTAACAGCAATATTTCCTGAGGTTTGATATACTACGTGTACATCGTGTCCTTGCTTGATCAATTTAGCAAAAGTTCCTCCCATAGAAATCACATCATCATCAGGATGAGGGCTAAATAAAATCACACGTTTTTTAGCAGGATTAGCGCGCTCTGGTCGATTGGTATCGTCAGCATTAGGTTTTCCGCCTGGCCATCCGGTGATTGTATGTTGCAACACATTGAACATGTTGATATTCAAATCGTAGGATGATCCTTCTTGCGCTAGCAAATCAGACATTCCATTATTGTTGTAATCTCTGTCAGTAAGTTTTAAGATAGATTGTTTAGTTTCTTGACACAACCATACAATGGCTTTGCTTTTTAATTCTTGTGTCCATAAACATTCCCCTACCAACCAAGGTGTTTCAAAACGAGTCAGTGCCGAAGCAGCAGACTGATCTAAAACAAAAGTAGCATTTGAATGGTTTTGCAAGAAAGTAGCTGGCACTTCTGAGCTGATATCACCTTGGATGGTTCTTTTGATAATATCGGCTTTGTTTTGTCCCCAAGCCAACAATACAATACGTTTGGAACGCATGATTGTTGAAACTCCCATTGTAACAGCACGTTTAGGCACATTATTGATTCCATTAAAATCTGACGAGGCATCTACTCTAGTGATATGATCCAAAGTAATGATGCGAGTTCCTGAATTGATATGTGAGCCCGGCTCATTGAAACCAACGTGTCCCGTACGACCAATTCCTAACAATTGAAAATCAAGGCCACCTGCGTTTTTTATGTTCATTTCGTAATCAATACAATATTGATTTAACTCCTCAATGGCTACCGTTCCATCAGGTACGTGAACATTGTCTGGATGAATATCAATATGATTGAATAAATGTTGGTGCATAAAGAAATGATAACTTTGCTTGTTTTCCTTATTCATAGGATAGTACTCATCCAAATTGAAAGTGATTACGTTTTTAAAGCTTAACCCTTCCTCTTTGTGCATACGAACCAATTCTTCGTAGACTTTGATAGGCGATGATCCAGTGGCCAATCCTAACACACAATTCTCATTGCTTTCTTGTTTTGAGCGAATCAAATCGGCCATTTCTTGAGCTACTATTTTTGAAGCTTCCACTGAATTTTTAAAAATTTCATTGTGAATTTTTTCAAATCGTGTTTCTTCGAATGCTCCTGGGGTATTATAAATAATTGTTGAGGTTGTTTTCATTTTATCTTCATCATTTAATGGTAGTTGTTGTAACAAAATTAAATAAAAAAAGAAAAACAATACGTTATTTTGCATTTTAATTTTAATAAAAATAAAAATAACGCATAATAATGCATTAAATATAATACTAAAAATATCTGTTATAAGATATTAATTCCTGTTTTTTTGTATTCTGATAACCTATAATCTTCAGGATCTAATTCTGTGACTATAGTGCTTAAATGATTTAAGTCGCACACAACATGAGGCATTTTAGTATCCAGCTTATTAGAAGAAAACATTGAAACAACTTGCTTTGAAGCTCCAATCATCGCTTTTTTAACTAAGGTCACCTCGTAATCTACTTCTGTCAACCCTAGTTCTAAATTAACACTGCACGCACCTATAAAACAAATATCTGCTTTAAGTCTTGATAACACCTGTATCACATCCATCCCAATAGTTACCATTGCATTTTTTTGCATTTTTCCGCCAATAAATATTAGATCAATATTTGGATGTTGCGAAAGTTGCATAGCAATTCTTAAACTATAGGTGTAAATAGTCGCCTTTAACTCGGCAGGAATCAATCTAGCAAAAACTAAATTAGTGCTTCCCCCACTCATTATTATTACTTGACCATCATGCAATAGAGATAAAGCCTTGCTTACTATTTTTATCTTTTGCTCTTCAGAAGTAATCACAATATCAAAAACATCAACAGGAGCATCAGTAATTAAAACAGCACCTCCGTAGACTTTGTTTAGTTTTTTTTTAGCGTGCAATTCATTTAAATCCCTTCTTATAGTATCCTCAGAAGTATTCAAAAGCAAAGCAAGATCCAAAGTCAGTACTTTTTGCTCTTTATCAATTTTTTCCAGTATGTACTTTTGTCTTTCAATTTTCAACATCTCTTTTATAATTTAAATCACAAATAACTCACAAATACACTAACTATTAAGATAATGTGTAAACAAATACATTCTTCGCACCCTACAAACATAAATAAAAAAAAATAACAAATTGCATTATTGTGCATTTTTATGATTTATTTAAATAAAATTTGACTCAAATTTACATTTATATGCAATAATTAAATATATTTGTAGTATAACCAAAATTGACCATCATGAAAAAAAAGTATTTAATTTTATTGCTGTTTTTTTGGGGAATACTAAGTAGTTATTCTC
This sequence comes from Flavobacterium sp. LM5, assembly GCF_002017945.1. Taxonomy (NCBI): domain Bacteria; kingdom Pseudomonadati; phylum Bacteroidota; class Flavobacteriia; order Flavobacteriales; family Flavobacteriaceae; genus Flavobacterium; species Flavobacterium sp. LM5. The sequence goes on from NZ_MUFX01000001.1 coordinate 1,811,677, forward strand.
AAGAGTTTACAGTAAAAGGTAAAGTTTTAGATATTGACAAAACCCCTTTATCAGGAGTCAATATTGTTAATAAATCTAACAAGAAAAACACTTCAACAGAACCAAATGGAACTTACGCAATAAAAGCTTCAAAAGGAGACGTGCTAGAATTTACATTTATAGGTTATGGCACGAAGAGTCTTAATGTATTGAGCAGCACACTCGATGTATTGCTTACAGAAACCTCACAAAATCTAAAGGAAATCGTTGTAATTGGATCTCTTGGACGAAAACTAAACAAAAAAGCACTTGGTTATTCCGTTCAAGAAGTAAAAGGACAAGAACTTGCAGACACACAAAGACCCAACTTTGCTAACGCATTACAAGGAAGAGTTGCCGGTTTAACTGTTACTTCTACTTCTGGAGCTCCAGGAGCCTCTGCGGCTATCCAATTAAGAGGAGTAAATTCCCTAAGTGGTAACAATTCTCCCTTGTACATTGTAGATGGTTTACCTATTAATAATGAAACTCTTAGTCAAGGGTTATTAATATCTGATCAATCTAATAGAAATCAAGATTTCACCAACAGAGGAGCGGACATCAACCCTGAAGATATTGAGTCTTTGACGATACTTAAAGGCCCAGAGGCAGCAGCTCTATATGGCATTCAAGCAGGTAATGGGGCCATTGTTATTACAACCAAAAAAGGAAGAAAAGGAAAAGGAAGAATCACCTATTCGAACAACACCCGTTTTGACCAGGTGTATCGATTTCCAGAGATTCAACAAGTCTATCAAAGAGGTATCAACGGAGTCTCAAATATAGATTATCGTAGACAATTTGGAGCTCCATTTGCAGAGGGAACAAATTTCTATAATAATATTGATAATTTCTTCAAAACAGGAGTATCTACCACACAGAATATCTCTTTTGAGGCCGGAAGCGAAATAGGTTCCTATCGTGTTTCATTGAGTAATTTAGATCAAGAAGGAGTAACACCTAATACAGCATTTAACCGTTTAAACGTTGCTATAAATGGCTCTGCTATTCTTTCTCCAAAGTTAAAATCCGAAGGAACCTTTAGTTTTACAAAATCTAGCAATCAAAAAGCCTCAAAAGGTGGTGGAGGTTCTCTAGCTGCATTAGCTAACTCTGGCTACGTGTTAACCTTATTGGGTTGGCCACAAACAGATGATGTACGTAACTACTTGAATGCAGATGGATCTAGAAGAAAAATTTCAACTGGTATTTCGGATACCGAAACTGATAATCCATTTTGGGATGTAAATAAAAACGTAGCCGAAGATTTCAACAATCGTTTTATTTCTAACGTAGGATTAGTGTACGATCCAACTAGTTGGTTGAATTTGACAGCTCGTATAGGATGGGACGTAAACTCTGCACAAGGATATAGAGCTATTCATCCAGAATCAGCAGCGGGTATTACCACTCAGGGTTTTATCGAAACCTACTACAATTCTACTAGTAATTTAAACACTACTTTTTTAGCCTCTGTAAAAAAATCTTTTGGAAAATTCAATTCCAAAATACTATTAGGTAATGCGGTTAATGATAACTATTTCCGTATACTCTCTACCAGCGGAAATAAATTTTTTGATCCTAACTTCAATTCTATCAACAATACAGATGCCACTACTCAACGATCTCAAGAAAGAATTGTTCAAAGTAGACAAATTGGTTTCTTTACAGAGATGGCGTTTGATTATGATAATATAGCATTTTTAACACTTACTGGTCGAAAAGACTGGACTTCTGTATTGCCAGATCCCTTTTTCTACCCTTCTGTTGCTACGAGTTTCATGTTTAGCAACTTGCCCTTTTTAAAAGAAAACAAAGTGCTTTCTTATGGTAAATTAAGAGCTTCGTATGCAGAAGCCGCCAATATCCCCTCGCCTTACTCTGCAGTAGCTGTATACCAACCTCAATTGACAACGGATGGTGGATATGCGTACGGTGTAACGGGTGCAAATCCGAACCTAAAACCTGAATTTAGAAAGTCTTTTGAATTTGGAACTGAATTAAAGTTTTTCCAAGACAGATTAGGCCTTGATGTAGCTGTTTACAGTACCAAAACTATCGACCCTATTCTAAGAAACATGCGTTTAAGCTATGGTACAGGCTTTGTGGTAACATCTGCCAACTTTGGGGATTTGAAAAATGAAGGACTGGAAATTACATTAAATGCGACTCCCATAAAAACCAAAGATTTTTCTTGGAATCTCAATGTAAACTTTAACAAAACCGATTCTGAGCTACTTAACTTACCTCCAAGCGTAACAGAATACTATGTATCTGACACTTGGTTGTATGCCAATGCAAGAGCAGGTCAAAAAGTAGGTTCGCCGCTTACTTCCATAACCTCTCATAGCTACCTAAGAAATAATGCTGGACAAGTTTTAATAGATGCTAATGGATTCCCTATTCGAAATTCGAATTTTGAAATTACTGGCGATAGAAACCCTGATTTTGTGGTAGGTTTCCAAAACACATTTAATTACAAAAACTTCTCCCTATCCTTACTATTAGATATTCGAAAAGGTGGTGATATTTTTAATGGCACCGAAATGTTTATGTACCAAAATGGAATATCAAAAAACACTTTAGATAGAGAACAACCAAGAGTAATTGAGGGAGTACTTAGAGATGGTTTAGAAAACACAGCCACACCTACTAAAAACACCATTCAAGTCACTCCGTACTTTCAAAATGAATATTACAGAACTGCCGCCATTGAGACTGATTTTATTGAAAAAGATATCAATTGGTTAAGAATGCGTGACATCACTTTAAACTATCGAATGAGTGCAGAGTCCTTAAAAAACACTCCTATTCAAAACTTTTCAATATTTCTTACTGTTACCGATGCTTTTATGATTACCAATTATACTGGAGCCGACCCAGCAGTTAATGGTCTTAATGCCTCTACTGGAGGTGCTGGTGGAGCAGGATTTGATTTTGGAGTACTATCCACTCCTAGAGGATTTAACATTGGAATGAAAGTTGGATTTTAAAAAAAAAACTATGAAAAATTTAAAAAAATATATCGCTGCCCTCGCCATTACTTCGGCCATCGTATCTTGTGATGATTTACAAGATTTAAATGTAAATCCGAGTTTTCCGGTAGATGTTTCTACTCAAGCTCTTCTTCCTCCTATTGAACAGCAAATGGCAGTGGGTTTACAATTTGACAATCGTTTTTTAGGAAGGTATGTACAGAATTTTAGTAATGTTACTGTAGGTAATGAGTGGGACTTAATGGGGTACACCAGAAATAGTGATTCCGGAGGAGAAATTTGGAAAATGGCCTACTTTTCTCTCGGCTTGAATGTTACCAACCTAGAAAAAAAAGCCACTGCTGAACAAAGACATGATATCACTGGAATTTCAAAAGTGATTCGTGCTTGGTCCTGGCAAGTAGCCACTGATTATCATTCAGAGTTAATAGATTTTGATCAAGTTTTTACCCCACGACTATCCTATGATTACGTTGGTCAAGATAAAGTGTATGCTGAAGTTTTACGTCTCATCGAGTCAGGTGTGGCTGATTTGCAACGCACAGATGGAGTGGTTTCTGCAGCCTATACTGGTGTTGGGGATAAAATGTACAAAGGAGATCGATCCAAATGGACTAAGTTTGCATGGGGAGTTGTCGCTCGAAACTTAAACAACCAAATTAACAAGTCAACTTATAATCCTGACAAAGTAATTGAGGCTTGTGATAAATCACTAGCTTCTAACGCAGATAATGCATTGATTAGTTATAATGGAACCATTAGCTCGGACTCCAACTTCAACGGTCCAGGGAGAAATAATTATCAAAACTTTAGACAAACTGATTTTGTGGTACGTTTAATGAACGGTTCTGTTTTTACAGGAGCTATTGATCCGCGTATGTCAAGAGTTTTGGCACCCTCGATTGGAAATTCAGAAACCGCACCAGCTTCTCCAGCTAATCCGGATCCCTCAAAATACACCTTCGTAGGTAACCCGCTAAACACTACAGCTTCTTCGGTTGCAGGACCGAGTAGAATTCCAAATTTATACGGAACATTTGTAGCTGGAACAGTTACAACACCTGGACGATACTTATTTAGAGATAAGGCTCAATTTCCATTAATGACGTATGCTGAAATTCAATTCATAAAAGCAGAAGCCGCTTTTATCAAAGGAAACAAAACAATAGCATTAGACGCCTACAAAAAAGGAATTCAAGCCAGTATCGATTTTGTAAATGCTAATACTGTTGTGAGTACAACTTACCCTATAACTTCTTTAATCACTGCAGCTGAAGCTACCGCTTTCATGAATAACACTAATGTGGTACCATCAGAATCCAATTTGACTATGAGTCATATTATTCTTCAAAAGTATATTTCTTTATTTGGTTTTGGACAATTAGAAGCTTGGACCGATATGCGTAAGTACAAATACGATACTAATATTTACAAAACCATGACTTTTCCAACCACCTTGTTTTTGGACAACAATGGAAAATTACCATACCGAGTTAGACCTCGTTTCAACTCTGAATATGTGTGGAATTTTGCGACCATTCAAAGCATTGGCGCAGATAAACTCGATTATCACACTTTTGAAATGTGGTTTATGAAACCCTAATTAACCCATTAAACCAATTATTATGAAAAATATATTTAAAAAAATAAAAAGTACTTTTCTGCCCTTATTGGGCGTATTACTTGTAACTTCTTGTGGTGAAGAAAATGATTTTAACCCTTATGAAAGTTTTGACATAGAAAATAAAGCTAAAGTAAAATTCATTCATACTGCCATTGGCGATGCAGGTGTAAATGCTCAATTAAATTTCTTTTTAGGAACTGAAAAAGTTTCAGGATTTATTATATCAAGTGGACTACCATTAGGAACTGGTTTTGGAAGTACTTTCCCTATTGAAAACTATTCTAATATCTCCTCAGGTGAGCAAGTTTTAAAAGGCATCAGTCCAAAAATTGCCGCAACCGCAACGCTGCCCGAAAAACCTGAAGTGGAACGTTTTTCCGAGGCATTCAAAACAGAAAGCGGAAAATATTATTCTATTTTCATCATTGGTTCAGATCCAAAAGTAGCTCCCGTAACTTACACTACTCATAAAATCAATGATGATTTGAGTACTGTAAATTTAGATAAAACCAAAGCGTATATCCGATTTATTAATCTAATTCCAAATTCACCAGTAGCTGGATATGATTTAGGATTAATTAAAACTACATCAATTCCAGGAGGGACGCCAGTAGTTACTAAAGAAGTTACCACATACAAAGGAATTACTTTTAAAGGAGGAAAAGAGACATTTATTGCTATTGAACCACAAGAGGCAATAGACAACCGAGGGTATCAAATCCAACTGCGCGTTTCAGGAGCCGCAATAAACACTCCTGGACTAGCAGCTCCTGCACTAGTTGCTAATCAAGCCAATTCTGGAACTGGAATTTTTATTCCAAGAGCGGGAAGAATGTATACCATTTTTTGCAGAGGATATTCTGGAGGTGTTCCGACTGCTACAGCCAATATACCTACCATTTCTTTTTACACCAATTTTTAATTCAAAATATAACCATTTTAGTAAAATCTAAAGTGGTTATATTTTTTTCTAGTTGCTTACTTAAATGAAAGCAAGAAAATTTTTCATGCAAAAAAATAATCATGTAGAGGTAAAAACTCAAAATAATCAATGAAAAATCATGAAAAAAACATATTTATTAATTGCTCTAAGTTTTGTTTGCCATTTTTCTTTAATTGCTCAATGCTACATTAATTCTGAATTCAATAAAAATAATCCCAAACGAGAACTTAGAGGTGTTTTTGTTGCCTCAGTTTACAACTTAAACTGGCCTTCTAATAAAAAATCAACTCCTGATGAACAAAAAGCAGAGCTAATCACACTACTGGATAATTTAAAAACAAACGGCTATAATAGTGTGTTTTTCCAAGTACGATCTGAATGTGATGCATTGTATAACTCTAACCTAGAGCCTTGGTCACAATGGTTAACAGGAACTCAGGGAGTTGCTCCCTCACCCATTTGGGATCCACTTACTTTTGCAGTTGAGGAGGCGCACAAAAGAGGGCTTGATTTACACGCATGGCTAAATCCTTATAGAGCTCAAACTTCTGACGTTGTTACTTATCCAAAAGCATCCAATCATGTCATGAATGTCAATCCTTCTTGGATAATTGACCCTGTTTATAGCCCTGTAGACCGTGAACTCCATTTGCGAATTCTAGATCCAGGACTTCCAGCCGTTACCAATTTCATTACGACTGTTGTTCAAGATATAGATAGCCGATACGATGTTGATGGTATTCATTTTGACGATTATTTCTATCCTAATGTAGGCATGTTAGCCGCACCAAACAATCAAGACGCAGCAACATTTTTAACCAATAATCCAGACGGATTATCTTTGGCGGATTGGCGAAGAAGTAATGTTAACAAAATGATTGCCAAAGTATATGATGCCATTCAAACCATCAATAACATTCAAAATAAAAATATCGTTTTTGGAGTAAGTCCCTTTGGTATATGGAAAGCAGGGACACCAACAGGAATTAGTGGAAACTCTTCATTTGACGCCTTGTATTGTGACCCAATTGCTTGGCTAAACGCAGAAAAAGTGGATTATCTAGCACCACAATTGTATTGGAAAATCATTGGAAGTCAAGACTACAATGCACTCTCCAAATGGTGGAATGATCAAGTAAAGAATAAAAACAAACAACTATACATTAGCCAAGCTTATTACAAAATGTATGATTCGAACGCTTGGAGTGCTACAGAAATACAAAATCAGATCAATCAAAATAGAGTCCAAACCATGGAAGCTACTTTTGGGCAAATTGCTTATAACTATACGAATATAAAATCCGATCCAAAAAGTTTAAATGCCGCCCTAAATGCAACACAATATAAATACAAATCCTTTGCTCCTCCCATTGTAGGAAAGGATGGAATCTGTCCTAATCCCCCTCTAAACCTAAGATTTGAATCTACAAAATTAAAATGGGATACGCCAGCTGTAGCCTCTGATGGAGATCTTCCGATAAAATATGTGGTCTATGCTTTTAATTCCTCTGCTGAAGCCATTACCAATAAAGACGATGGTGCTAAAATTTTAGATATTATTGTTGGAAATGAAATTCAGCTTACACAAAATCTAATTGACACTAAGCATTTTGTAGTAACTGCTTTGGATAAAAACAATAATGAAGCTGGCAATTTTAACACCACATTAGCCAGTCCTTCTCAAAATTTTGTGTCCGAATTAAAGATTTATCCTAATCCATTTCAAAATACCCTAACAATTGAAAATAGCACTACGGCATCTGCAATAGCAAAAGTTATCTTTTACACTATTCTTGGTCAAGAGATTATCACTAAAACTGTAAATGAAAGTGTTTCACCTATTGAAATCGATACTAAATATTTTTCAAACGGCATGCATTTCATCAAAATAATCTTCGAAAATGGTAAAAGTGAAAGTCATATACTCTTAAAAAACTAATAAAAATAACGCATGAAAGCTCTATTCATAAAACATATACATTTGGCCCTAGCCTTATCCATGAGCTATATTGGATTTTCTAATTCAATCGTGAACAAAAAAATGCCTCAAGCTCATTTCAATACCCGATCCATAGAGACGGGAGCTGATAATTCTATGGCATATCTTCCATTATTAAAGGGAAAAAAAATAGGACTTCTTACCAATCAGACAGGCGTCCTATCTAACCAAAAACACTTGGTAGATTTTTTACTTGAAAAAGCCATTTCCATACACACCATTTTTGCTCCCGAACATGGTTTTCGAGGGACAGCAGATGCAGGAGAACATGTAAAAGACGGGAAAGATGCCAAAACTGGAATTCAAATTGTTTCTTTGTATGGAAAAAATGTAAAACCTTCAAAGGAACAACTTCAAGGGATTGAGATCATGGTTTTTGATTTACAAGATGTGGGGGCTCGCTTTTATACCTATATTTCTTCCTTGCATTATTTGATGGAGGCTTGTGCTGAGCAATCGATTCCATTAGTTGTTTTAGATCGTCCCAACCCAAACGGTGGTGTAATCGATGGGCCTATTTTAGAGAAAAACTACAGCAGTTTTGTTGGAGTGCATCCCATACCCATGCTACACGGCATGACCATCGGAGAATACGCACAAATGATTAATGGTGAAAAATGGTTGAAAAATGGTATACAATGTCAACTCACAATAATACCTTGTCTTAACTATAATCACCAAGCGAAGTATGTATTACCAGTAAAACCCTCTCCAAATTTACCCAATCAACAAGCGATACATTTGTATGCTAGTTTATGTTTGTTCGAAGGAACAAATGTAAGCGTAGGGAGAGGAACTGAAAAACAATTTCAAATATACGGATCTCCATTTCTAAAGACCACGTCATTTAGCTTCATGCCAAGACCAAATTTTGGTGCAAAAACACCAATGCACAACGGTGTACTTTGTTATGGTGAAGACCTTTCTTTGGTGCCAAGACCAAAAGGAATTGAACTCAAATGGTTACTAAAAGCATATAAGAAAACGAAGGACAAAAGTAAATTTTTCAATGATTTTTTCACTAAACTAGCTGGAACACCACAATTAAAGTTTCAAATTGAGAAAGGAGCATCTGTTGCTACAATTCGTAAATCATGGAAACATGGCTTGGATGATTTTCAAAAGATTCGTCAAAAATACTTATTATATTAATCCTTTAAATGAATACTCTAAACATGGAAACTGAACAAGATTCATTATATACTAATTTAGAAAAGATGAGTACCTCAGAATTACTCACAAACATTAATAATGAAGATAAAAAAATAGCAAAAATTGTAGAGAAGCAAATACCAAAAATAGAAAAACTTATTGATCAAATTGTTTTAAAAATGAGAGATGGCGGTCGTTTATTTTATATAGGTGCAGGAACATCAGGGCGTATTGGTATTTTGGATGCTTCAGAATGTCCTCCTACTTTTGGAGTGCCACAAAATATGATTATTGGTATTATTGCAGGTGGAGATACCGCTATACGAAAAGCGGTAGAAAACGCTGAAGATGATAGTGAACAAGCTTGGCATGACTTATCAAAATATAATATTTCTGAAGCAGATGTAGTTATTGGTATTGCTGCCTCGGGTAATACCCCTTATGTAATTGGTGGTTTAAAAAAAGCCAAAGAACACAATATTCTTACTGGAGGTATTTCATGTACCAAAAATAATTTAATCTCTCAAAACGTAGACTATCCCATTGAATTAGTGGTAGGACCGGAGTTTCTTACTGGAAGCACTCGTATGAAAGCAGGTACCTCTCAAAAATTAGTTTTAAATATGATTTCTACTTCGGTCATGATTCAATTAGGAAGAGTTAAGGGAAATAAAATGATTGATATGCAACTTTCAAATAAAAAATTAGTAAAAAGAGGCATTGATATGATCGTTTCAGAGTTAGACATTGATGACGCACTTGCCCAAGAGCTACTACTAAAACACAAAAGCGTAAGAGCGGCCCTTCATGCCTACAAAAATCAATAAATAGCCATAATCCTTAAACAAAAGATATGACACCAAGTGGTATTCTCCTTTTAATAATCATCTATTTCGGCACGCTTTTTATCATTTCAAATCGAGTAAGTAAAAACGACAATGGTAATGCAGCATTTTTTTCAGCAAATAAAAATTCAAAATGGTACTTAGTCGCTTTTGGATTGATAGGTACGGCCTTATCTGGGGTTACATTTATTTCTGTGCCTGGCGAAGTGGGCTCACCTTCTGGAGAACAATTTAAGTATTTTCAATTTGTATTGGGTAATATGCTTGGTTTTTTAGTGATTGCTAAAATACTATTGCCCTTGTACTATCGAATGAACTTAACTTCTATCTATAGCTATATTGAACAAAGAATGGGCTTTTATAGCTACAAAACTGCCGCTTCCATTTTTTTAATTAGTAGAACAATCAGCTCTGCTTTTCGATTGTACTTAGTAATCATCGTTTTGCAGCGCTATGTATTTGATTTTTATCAAATTCCCTTTGCCGTTACGGTTTTGATTTCGTTATTATTAATTTTTTCCTATACCTACCGAAGTGGTTTAAAAACCATCATTATTACTGATACACTTCAAACTTTTTTCTTAGTAACCTCTGTTTTTTTAACCATTTATTTCATTTGTGACAGTCTTGATTTTGGTCCTATCCAAGCTTTTAATGAAGTCAAAAACAGCAATTATTCCAAAATATTTTTCTTTGATGATTTCTTAGGAGGCAAATTTCATTTCATCAAACAAATTATTGGTGGTATGTTTGTAACTATAGCAATGACAGGGCTTGATCAGGATTTAATGCAAAAGAATTTGAGTTGTAAAAATATTAAAGAAGCACAAAAAAATATTTATACGTTTACAGTCTTGTTTGTAATTATCAATATCTTCTTTTTAAGTGTAGGTGCTTTGCTTTATTTGTATGCCGAAAAATATGGAATAGCGGTTCCTCTTGATGCCATTACTCAAAAACCTAGAACAGATTTATTGTTCCCAGAAATTGCCCTTAATCATCTATCAACGATTCCTGCGATTGTATTTTTGCTAGGAATTATAGCGGCTACTTTCGCAACAACCGATTCGGCTTTAACAGCACTAACTACTTCTTTTTGTATCGATTTTCTAGAAATGGACAAAAAGGAAGAGGGCGAACAAAAAAAGGCGATTAAAAAAAGACATATAGTTCATCTAAGTTTCTCATTACTGATTTTCATTGTTATCTTATTTTTTAATGCTATCAATGATAGTTCCGTTGTAGCAATGATTTTTAAAGTTGCTTCCTATACGTACGGACCTTTATTGGGGTTATATGCCTTTGGTCTTTTTCAAAAAAACAAAGTTGTAAAAGACCGTTGGGTTCCCTATTTGTGTGTAATTTCACCTATATTTACATATCTGATTAGTGAGAATAGTTTTTATCTTTTAGGTGGTTATGTTTTTGATAATGAGTTAATTGTGGTAAATGGATTATTGACTTATCTTGGACTTTATGCCATTAGTACAAGAACAACTGAAACGATACGATTTTAAATAAACTAAAATTTCAAATGTAACCATGATGAAATTGTAAAAAAAACACAAACCCAAAATTACCTTACCATGAACAAAGAACGATTACTTTCTCTTGATATATTTAGAGGATTTACCATTTTATTAATGACTATTGTCAACAATCCCGGGAGTTGGAGTGCGATTTATCCTCCATTAGCACATGCGGAATGGCATGGTTGCACCCCAACCGATTTAGTTTTTCCTTTTTTCATCTTCATTATGGGAACTGCGGTACCATTTGCAATACCTGAAAAAATATGGAACGTCACCGTTTTACAAAAAATAGCCATACGCTCAGCACGTATTTTTTGTTTGGGATTGTTTTTAAATTTTTTCAGCACCATTGAAGTTTTCGGTTTAGAAGGGACTTCCGTTTTGATAGCACGAATTGTAATTACTTTACTTGTTGCTTATGCCTTGCTTGGTAATTTTTCAACCAATGTAAAAGCGGGATTGGCTTTTGGACTTTTGGGCTTGATGCTTATTTTGGCCTTTAGCGGCATTGAAGCCTATAGCGAGGTTCGTATTCCCGGTGTATTGCAACGTATAGGAATCATTTATTTTATTGTGGCTATCTTGTATATCAAATCAAATTACAAACTACAGCTAATCATTGCTGGCCTTTTATTAGTAGCATATTGGGCTATAATGACTTTAATTCCTGTTCCTGGAATAGGTCCTGCTAATTTAGACAAAGGCACAAATTTAGCAGCATGGCTTGATAACATCTTACTCAATGGTCATTTATGGGGAGCCTCAAAAACATGGGATCCGGAAGGTATTTTGAGTACCATTCCAGCCATTGCTACAGGTATAATAGGTATGTTGATTGGACAACTTTTTCATCTTCCCATTTCAAAAACGGCTATTGTAAAAAGAGTAGCGCTATATGGTTTGGGTTTACTTGCTTTAGGACTAGTTTGGAATAGTGTCTTTCCAATAAACAAATCGCTTTGGACCAGCTCATATGTCTTGTACACTGCAGGAATTGCATCGTTATGTCTAATTGCGCTCTATTACATTATTGATGTCGCCAACTACTCCAAATGGACTAAGGTTTTCTTGTTTTGGGGTGTAAATCCTATGATTGTATTTTTCTTTTCAGGAATTATTCCTAGAGTCCTAAGTGGTATCCAAATTCAAAACCCTAACCTACCCACCGAAACCCTTTCGGTACAAACCTATCTGTACGATTTTATAATAAGCCCTAGCTTTGAAAACCCCATGAATGCCTCATTAGGGTATGCCTTGAGCTACGCTGCTTTTTGGTGTGTGATTCTATGGATTTTATTTAAAAAGAAACTCATTTTTAAAGTTTAATAAGTAGTATATCCTTTTAAATTACAATGATGCTGTCCGGGCAGGCTATCCACTACAAGTCCGCAGTCTTCAATCGATACAACATACCCCCAAAAGGAGCTTCTTTTAGTCGCTCTTTTGGGGGTTGTTGTACTACGATTTCAGCCTTTACGGGCTTTTCGTTCCTATCCTTGACAGAATTGCAATACATCTAATTGCAATATCATTAAACCCAGATTCCGCATTAGAAATCTACTACAACTAAATTACTTCACCATATTTATATTTTTTAGCGGAGTTCAGTGAATGAATTTCTTCTTCAAAACCAAGAACTTACTCCTATTTTTAAATTCAAAATACAAAAGTATTAGCTCATTGGTTTATATTTTATATAGGTATTCACTGAACGTTGTTTCCTTCTTCAAAATAGTCCGTGAGCTCTTCCTTTTATTGAATAATTCAGTTTCGCTACGAAGTCTAATGCGGATTCTGGGTTAAACCCTCATGGTAATCAAGAAATTTAAGATCTAGGTTTTGGTAAATTTCTGTCGTACATCACTATACTTCCAGCCACAGAGACATTCAAACTCTTTTGTGATTTAAATTTTATTAAATGATGACATTGCTGCATGGCTTTTTTAGACAAACCATGATCTTCGGCTCCTAGCAAATACACGCAACGTCTTGGATGCTCAAAAGTTTCCAAATCACAAGCATTTTCATCTAATTCCACCCCTACCAATCGTGCACCTTTAGGTAAATTATCATAAAAATCTTCAAAATTTTCATAGTGAAAATAAGGAATGGCTTTTACTGCGTCATGCGTGTCACAAGCTTGTTTGGCATATCGATTGCCAATTGTAAATATAAAAGTAGCGCCTAAGTTTTGTGCTGTTCGCCATAAAACCCCTAAATTTTCGGGTGTTTTACCATTTTGTATCCCAATCCCAAAATATTCATTTATAAAGTTATCATTCATACTTGCAAAAATACAAACTCAGTCGTAACAATTCCAGAATTTCTTTGAGCAAATTTATCCTACCACCGCTTCATTACTAGCCTAATCGAATTCTATAAAAAGAAAAAAAGAATTGAATTCAATGATTATCCCTATTTTTGCCGCTTTAAAATAAATTCTAATGAAAAAACAAATTCTATTCCTTGTTATCACTCTTTTTGTTATCACTTCTCAAAGCTTTGCCTGGGGTAAAAAAGGACATGCCTTAGTGGCCGAAATTGCCTTTACTTATTTGGATCCAGCTGTACAAAAGATAGTAACAAAATACCTTGACGGGCGTTCCATACAAGATGCAGCGAATTGGATGGATGAACTTCGAGACGATCACTCCTACGATTATTTAAAACCGTATCATTACGTAAATTTTGATCAAGGTGTAAAAGTAGTGAGCCACGAAGGCGACAATATCATTTTCCGATTGACCCAAACCATACAGGAATTGAAAAACTACAAAGACCTCTCTGATGAAGCGGTAAAAATGAAAATCTGTATTATTTTTCACTTAGTGGGCGATTTACATCAACCTTTACATGTAGGTTTTGGCACGGATAAAGGAGGTAATACCAAACAAATTAACTACAACGGAAAAGGCACCAATTTGCATTCTTTTTTTGATAGCGGCATCATTAATGCTAGAAACATTTCACTAAGTGATTGCTTGGCGCTTAACACTTATTCAAAACACCAAATCAAACGTTTAGGCAAAATCAATACCGTAAAATGGGCCAAAGAATCTCGTAGCCACATGCCGACTATTTATGATTATAAAAATAATATCATAACCGAAACGTACGTGGACACTCAAGCACCCATCATAAAAAAACAACTTTTGCATGCTGGTTTACGACTTTCTGCTGTACTAACAGAAGTATTTGGTTCGTAAAAACATTCAAAGAAACCAGACCAATAAGCAGCAATTAGCCTGTGTTTTTTGTAATTTAAGTAGAGGAAGAGAATCGATTAATGCACCATTGTCTAGATTAGCTTCACTCAAAAAAACAAATTAGTTCTCATTTGCTAAAATTTCTTTATTTTTTTGAATTCTAGCTTTAGGTAAATGCAATCAGTAGGAGTTTAGATTGGGTTTAAGTTATGTATTTCACCTTTTTTAATGAGTCATTATTGAAATTTATTTATTTAATTTGCCAGAGATAAAAACTAATTTTTGAAAAAAAAGGTATTGGATGTAGATGTACATAATAGTAGTGAAATCTATATAAAGAAACTGTTCAATGAGCATTATAGGTCACTTGTTCAATATTCAAATCGTTTTCTTAGTATTGAAGAAGGGGAAGATTTGGTTCAGGATGTTTTTATAAATCTTTGGGAAAAACAAACTACATTCCCAGACGAACTCCATTTGAAATTGTATCTGTATAAAGCTGTTCGTAACAAATGTTATAATGTTATCAAACATAATTTGGTAAAAAATAAATATGCAACTACGGCTATTCAATCTTTGGAAGATGATGACTTGTTTTTGAAGCATGTACTTGAAGAAGATATAGTGAGTCAGCTTTATAAAGCGATTGAAGGTTTGCCTGATAGAAAAAAAGAAATTATAAAACTAAGTCTTAAAGGTCTTAAAAACACTGAAATTGCTGTAGAATTAGGAATACAACTTCAAACAGTTAAAACGTTAAAAAGCCAATCTTATAAAATATTAAGAGAGCAATTTCAAGATCTAGAGGCTATAATTTATTTTTTATTGGTTTAATTTTTTTTCGCTCCATTTTTACAATCAAAATGAATTTACTTTATAATCACTTCATTGTGAAGGGATTCTGGTTTTTTTACTACTTGGTAGTTCCGCCATAATTATATATGAATTTTCGTTTTAAAATATTTATAAAAAAAATATAATTTTTTGATAGTACCTTTTTAACTGTCAGTTGTTCTATAATAAATGAACAATAGAATGATAGATATTTTTCAAATTTCCCGATTACTTATCAAAAGAAAACTAAAAGTCTTAACCCATTCTGAGGAATTGGAATTGAAAGCTTTTAGAAGAAAAAATCCTTTTGTAAAAGAGGTTAAAATCAAAAAATTAGTAGATCGAATGGATAAGTATTCTGCTATGGATACTGAAAAAGCATGGGAAGCAGTAGAAGCTAAATATCATGAAAAAAACAATAAACCAGTTTTTGCAATAAGTAAAAAACCTTGGTTACGTTATGTCGCTGCCGCTGTATTGGTTGGTTTGTTTATTACAACTTTACGTTTCAAAGATACACTATTCCATACATCCGAGGCTAAGCCTGAAGTTGTTGTAAAAAACATTCAAAAAAGTAATTATGGAACGGATAAGGCAACTTTAACATTGGCTGATGGTTCTGAAATTGAATTAAAAAAAGGGAGTTTATTACAAACTCAAAATGCAAACAGTAATGGTGAAGAAATCATTTATGCGGCTAATAAGCAAAAATCATCTAAACTAGTTTATAATCATATTACCATTCCAAGAGGGGGACAATTTGTTATAAAACTCTCCGATGGCACTAAAGTTTGGTTGAATTCTGAATCTCAATTAAAATTTCCTGTAGCATTTATTGAAGGAGCACCTAGAGAAGTTGAGTTGGTTTATGGAGAAGCTTATTTTGAAGTATCACCTAGTACAGCTCATAAGGGCTCACATTTTCAGGTTTATAATCGAAAGCAGAAAATTGATGTGGTAGGAACTGAGTTCAATATCAAGGCGTATGCTGATGAGTCCAATATTTATACTACGCTAGTAAATGGAAAAGTGAATGTTGAAACACAAAGCAAGAAAGTAAGTTTAATCCCTAATCAACAACTCAATCTGGATCTTAAAAATAACACTTCAATCATTAAAATAGTAGACACTTATAATGAAATATCCTGGAAAGATGGGGTCTTTAGTTTTAAAGGGAAGCCACTAAAAGAAATTATGAAGGTAATATCAAGATGGTATGATGTTGATGTGATTTTTGCAACTAAAAAACTCGAAACAGTTCATTTTAAAGGAAGTCTTGATAAAAAGCAATCGCTAGAAGAAATACTTTCAATCATGAAATCAACTACAATTGATGGCTATGAAATTAAAGAGAAGACAATAATAATTAAATAGCAGTAATCCTTAGAAAACACATTTTTTTTAATAAAAATTTCAATCGATATAGTGGCTAAAATCAATGTTTATCGTACTTGTCTTTAAGATTGTCCTATTATTTCTGTGAAAACAAATTGAATTGAAATAGCATAAAAAATGAATACATCACTTATAAATACATACCAACAAATTAATACCAAAAAATATCATTGCCTATGAAATGAAATGAAATGAAATAAAAAAAGAAGGATAGAGTTTAACCGACCAAAGTATCAACTCTACCCCCTTATTAGATCACTATTTAATTAAAAAGTTTAACTAAACAATAATGACAAATTTATGAAAATTAATTATACGGATGCCCATTTTTGCTATAGAAAGTGGCTATTAATGAATATTATGCGAACATTCATATTCTTATTTTGTACCACCCTTTTTGCCCTAAACCCAGAAAATGTTTTGTCACAACATTCAAAAATTGAGATAAAAGAAAACAAAAAAGTGACGATAGATGAAGTTTTTGATTTAATTATGGATCAAACAGATTATAAATTCTTTTATGAAGAAGGTATTTTTGAAGGACTTCCTAAGGTACAATTAAAAAAAGGCAGTATTAAAACAAACGACCTTTTAAAACAAAGTCTCGTAAATGCCAATATTGATATTAGTATTGGACATAATAATACGGTTATTATTAAAGAAAAACCCAAAAGTACCACTCTTGTTTTACAAAAAATAAAGATAACAGGAAAAGTGACCGATGTTGCTGGAATCCCAATTCCAGGAGCTAATGTAACGGAAAAGGGAACTAAAAATAGCACGCATACCGATTTTGATGGGAAATTTTCGATAGAAGTAGCAAATAATGAGGCTAAAGTAGTCATTAGCTATATTGGAATGATTACTCAAGAATTACCAGTTAGTACAACATTTATGAATGTGCGCTTACAGGTAACTACTACAGAGCTTAATAATATTGTGGTAACAGCCTTAGGTATAAAAAGAGAGAAAAAAGCTTTAGGTTATGCTTCACAAGAATTAAAAGGAACCGACTTATCTGCTGGAGCTGCAAGTGGTAACTTTCTTAACGATCTTTCCGGAAAAGCAGCTGGGGTGTACATTAGAAAAAACACCAATTTTGGAGGTTCTACCAATATCGTTTCAAGAGGGATTAAGAATCTTACTGGAAACAACCAAATGCTTATTGTAATTGATGGTATGCCAATTAACAATTCAACGGTAAATTCAAGTACTGCAGGTCAAGGTTCTAGAAATACCTATGATTATGGTAACGCCGCCATGGATATTAATCCTGATGATATTGAGTCTATCAACGTATTAAAAGGTGCTGCCGCTGCTGCTTTATATGGCTGGCAAGCTGGTAACGGTGTGATTATGATTAGTACTAAAAAAGGAAAAGCAGGTAAAGGTATTGGAGTTACCGTATCGAGTGAATTTAGTGTTAATTCTGTTGATAAAAACACTTTCCCGGTGTATCAAAATAAATATGGTCAAGGATATGGACCTAGTTATGATGCGGCTGGGAATCCGAAGGGTATTCCAGTAGGTCCAACGGGAGCTTTTTTTACAATTGATAAAAACGGAAATCAAGTAGTTACCACAACTGATGATGCTTCTTATGGGGTAGCATTTGATCCAAATCTTTCGGTTTTTACTTGGGAATCGTATGTTCCATATTCTTCGAAATACGGCCAAAAATCAGCTTGGCAAGCCGCTAAAAATGGACCGATTAGTTTTTTCCAAACGGCCACTACGTTTAATAATTCCATTTCTTTGGAAGATGCTAATGACAAATCGAATTTTGTTTTGAATTATAATAATTATAAAGAAACAGGTATTTTACCCAATAGTGAATTGAAGAAAAACAACGCGAGTATAAAGCTGAACCATAAATTTACTGATAAATTCTCAACAAGTGTCTTTGCAAACTTCATGACGCAAAATACAATTGGTAGAAATAGTTCTGGTTATACTGGAGATAATATAGCAGGTTGGTTTCGCCAATGGTGGGCCACTAATATTGACCTTCAGTCATTAAAAGACGTTTATAGAAATTCTGGAGGTAAAAATATATCTTCTTTTATGGCAGACCCAGCAAATGGAAACACAGCGCCTAAAACGATGGACAATCCTTATTTTAACAGATACAATAATTATCAATCGGATAGAAGAAACCGTTTTATTGGTTACGGACAGCTGGATTATAAAATAACCGATTGGTTGTCTGCTTCAGGAAAAGCAAGTATTGATAGTTATTCTGAATTACGTGAAGAACGAAAAGCAACAGGATCTATTAATGGCTCATTCGGGATCAGTAGAGCAGCTGTTCCTTCTGGATATCAAAAATATGTTGGGACATTCTCTGAACAAAACTATCAGTTTATTTTAACGTTCAAGAAAAAATTTGGCGAAGACCTTTCTCTTAATGCTTTGGCAGGGGCTAATACATTAAGAACCAAGAGTAATTCAACACTTGCTTCAACAGATGGAGGACTTATTATTCCAGGTATTTATGCCTTGTCTAATTCCATAAGTCCTTCTCCGTTTCCGTTAGAAACAGAAAATAATTCGGCCGTAAATAGTGCTTATACCTCGGTTTCTTTAGGATATAAAGATTTCTTGTACTTAGAAGGAACAGTTCGTAATGATGCCTTTTCTACGTTGCCAAAAGGGAATAATGCTTTAAATACATTCTCTACTTCTGCGAGTTATGTTTTTACAAAACACCTTAACTTAGATTGGTTGTCTTTTGGAAAAATAAGAGGAAGTTATGCTGAAAACCCTCAAGGAAGTATTGATTTATACTCGTTGACGGATGTTTATGATAAAAACAATCCTTTTGGTTCCAATCAAATCTATTCTAAACCCAATAGAAGCAGTAATCCTGATTTACGACCAGTAAAAACAGTCTCAGAAGAGCTTGGATTAGAAATGCAGTTTTTGAACAAACGAGTTGGGTTTGATGTTAGTATTTATAAAAGTTTGAGTAAAGATCAGATATTTCCAGTAGATTATTCTACAGCAACAGGTATCTCATCAAGATATGTTAACGCAGGTTCGGTTGAAAATAAAGGAGTCGAAGTACAATTGAATATCACTCCAATACAAACAAAAGATTTTAGCTGGGATGTTTTTGTCAACTGGTCTAAAAATAAAAACACCTTAGTATCATTGGCGCCAGGAATTGAAACTCTTTCTATAGGTGGATTTCAAGGAATAGGTATCGTGGCAAAAGTTGGTAATCCTTACGGTGATATTGTGGGTAAAGACTATGTTTATGCTGCAGATGGTCAAAAAATCACCAAGAATGGACTTTATGTAATGACCACTACTACCAATAATGTCATCGGAAACATTACTCCTGATTGGATCGGGGGACTTCGTAATAAATTTACATACAAACAAGTATCATTTGGTTTCTTAATAGATGTGCAACATGGTGGAGATATTTATTCTTTAGATCAAGCATACGGACAGCATACAGGCTTGTACGAATCTACTGCTGGGTATAATGAATTAGGAAATCCAGTGAGAAATACACTAGCGAATGGTGGAGGTTTAATTTTGCCTGGTGTAAATGAAGATGGTACACCAAATACCACTAGAACACCACGTCCAGAAGTCGCTGGTAGTATTTATGGCTATAAAGCCAATCCTGAAAAAGCCTATATATATGATGCCAGTTATATTAAACTAAGAGAGGTAAACCTTACTTATGCATTTCCATCAAAGTTTGTAGCCAAAATGGAGTTGACAGATTTAAGAATATCTCTAATAGGGTCGAATTTGTGGATAATTGATAAAAATCTTCCTGATGCAGATCCAGAAAGTGGGGTTAGTGCTGGTAACTTATCATCAGGTTATTCAGGAGGTTCACTTCCTTCGACAAGAAACATTGGTTTTAATCTAACTTTAAAATTTTAATCATGAAAAAAATATTTTTATTAATAACTATTCTAAGTGTCACTTTTTCATGTAGTTCGGATATTACGGACATGAATACTGATCCCAAAAAATCCACTACTACACAACCTGAATATTTATTTACCGGTGCTCAAAAAGCTTTAGTGGATCAAATAGTTACGACTGCTCAAGTTTTTAGATTGTTTTCACAACAGTGGGCATCAACCACTATTCCATCTACCAGTCAATATGTTATTCCAGATATTCCAGATGCGCGTTTTACGGTGTTTTACAGAGATGTACTTAGAGATCTTTTAGAAGCCAAAACTTTGATTCAAAATACTCCAACTTCAACGGCTGCTTCTGATATTGCCATTAAACAAAATAAGCTTGCTCTTATTGACCTATTAGAAGTTTATTGTTATAGCATGTTGGTGGATACCTTTGGTAATGTTCCTTATTCTCAAGCTTTGGATATCAAAAAGTACCCTCTGCCAGCGTATGATGATGCCAAAACAATTTATATGGATCTCATCTCAAGGTTAACAGAAGATGCAAAGATTTTAAAAGCAAATTCGGCTAATCCTAATTTTGGTAGTGCAGATATTATCTATGGAGGAAACGCTGCGAGTACCGCAAAATGGGCCAAGTTTGCGAACTCATTACTCATCAAATTAGCAGTAAATATTTCAGATGTAGATCCTGCTTTTGCCGCTACTACTATTCAGACAGCTCTTGCAGCTGGTCCATTAGCGAGTAATGCTGATAATACAAAGTTGACTTATTTGACAACAACAGGAAACCAAAATCCATTATTTGCGACCTTAGTAACGAGCAATAGAAATGATTTTATTCCAGCCGAAACTTTTGTTGCTGCCATGGATGCTATCGTTCCTGGAGGTGACCCAAGGATGACAAAATACTTTGTTAATGCAACTGCTCCAGCGCCAGTTTTGCCAGCAGGAAGAACTTTTATTGGAGGTACTTATGGGGAAGCCAATGTTTTTTCAACGTATTCTCATATAACTGCAACATTAAACAACCCAGTGTTTCCGGGTACTTTATTTGATTATTCAGAACTACAGTTTTTGCTAGCCGAAGCGGCAGAGAAAAACTTAATTCCTGGAGGTACTGCTAAAGCTAAAACGTATTATGAAGCAGGTATTACGGCTTCAATGTTAGATTGGGGTGTTACAAACGCGGCAATCACCACTTATTTGTCTAGTCCTAAAGTAGCCTACAACAACGCTCAAAGTGGTGCAACGTATAAAGAAAAAATTGGTATCCAAGCTTGGTTTGCGCTTTACAACAGAGGATTTGAAGCATGGACATCCTACAGACGTTTAGATTATCCTATTTTAAAATCTCCAGCAGCAGCCGTAAATAGAGGAATTCTTACTGTTCCAGTGCGCTACCTTTATCCTGGTGCTGAACAAACTAAAAATGAAACTAATTACAAAAAAGCAGCAAGTGCCATTGGAGGCGATTTGATGAACACTAAACTATTTTGGGATAAATTTTAATTCAGTTAGTTTTTAGATGTTGAATAACCTTGATTAGTAAACATTCAAAACCTACTTATTTATAGCGCTTTCTAAAAAAGTTTATGTTTTGTTTGAAATAACCCCATTTGCTTAAGTAATTGGGGTTATTCTTTTTTCAAGCTAGTTATTACAGTTTAGTTCAACGATTTATTGTTAGTTTCCCAAATCAAGAACATAAATAATATGTTAAAAAACGATTCAATTTTAATAGTACTAATTTCATTTTTACAGTATGAAAAACATATTTTTAACTGCTTTGTTTTTTCTTTTAGGAATGCAAAGCTATCATGCGCAACAGTTGAAATCTCCTAATGGAAATTTCATCATGGAGTTTGCTTTACAAAAGGATGGAACTCCAACTTATCATTTAATTTATAAAGGAAAAATAGTAGTCAAGCCCAGTAAATTAGGACTCGAAATCAAAGAAGATAAAAATAGTAAGAAATCATTATTGGATGATTTTACTACGCTAGACGTCAAAACGTCTACGTTTGACGAAACTTGGAAACCGGTTTGGGGAGAACAGTCTTTAATTCGCAATCACTACAATGAGTTAGCAGTAACTTTGCTTCAAAAAGAAACCGACAGGCAATTGATCATTAAGTTTCGATTGTTTGATGATGGACTGGCATTTCGCTATGAATTTCCATCCCAAAAAAATCTAATTTATTTTGTGATAAAAGAAGAGCGAACACAATTTGCCATGACAGGTGATCATACCGCTTTTTGGATGCCAGGAGATTATGACACGCAGGAATATGATTATACTACTTCCAAATTATCCGAAATTAGATCTCTTTTTCTAAAAGCAAAAAACAGAAATTTAGCTCAGCCTCCTTTTTCTCTTACAGGGGTTCAAACGTCTCTTATGTTAAAAACAAAGGAAGGTTTGTATCTCAACCTACATGAAGCAGCATTGATTAATTATTCATGTATGCATCTGAATTTGGATGATAAAAATATGATATTCGAATCTTGGTTAACGCCAGATGCAAAGGGAGATAAAGGATACATGCAAGCACCTGCAAACTCGCCTTGGCGTACCATTATTGTGAGTGATGATGCCAGAAAAATTTTGGCTTCGAAGATGACTTTGAATTTGAATGAACCCTGTAAAATAGAAGATACTTCATGGATCAAACCTATCAAATATGTTGGTGTTTGGTGGGAAATGATTACGGGTAAAAGCACTTGGAGGTATACTGATGAAGTGCCAGCGGTGCAATTAGGCGTTACGGATTATTCAAAAGTTAAACCAAACGGAAGGCATGGCGCTACAACAGAAAATGTAAAAAAATATATCGATTTTGCGGCAACCCACGGATTTGATGCTGTGCTTGTTGAAGGATGGAATGAAGGCTGGGAAGATTGGCTGGGTCGTTCCAAGGATTATGTTTTTGATTTTGTAACGGCCTATCCCGATTTTGATGTAAAAGCTATTCGAGACTATGCAAAATCGAAAAATGTAAAAATGATGATGCATCACGAAACCTCAGGCTCTGTTCGTAACTATGAGCGTCATATGGACAAAGCCTATCAGTTCATGAAAGAAAACGGGTATGATGCGGTAAAAAGTGGTTATGTCGGTTCTATTCTTCCTAGAGGAGAAAATCATTACAGCCAATGGATTGTAAATCATTATCAATATGCCATAGAAAAAGCCGCCGAATATAAAATCATGCTTAACGCACATGAGGCGGTTAGACCCACAGGTATTTGTAGAACTTATCCTAATTTAATCGGAAACGAATCGGCTAGGGGTGGGGAATGTGAGGCTTTCGGAGGGTCAAATCCTAATCATGTGGCCATTCTTCCGTTTACGCGTTTACTTGGTGGCCCGATGGATTATACGCCTGGTATTTTCGAAATGGACATCAGCAAAATGAATCCCCGTAATAAATCACATGCAAACTGTACGATTGCCAATCAACTGGCATTGTATGTAACACTTTATAGTCCGTTGCAAATGGCTGCCGATGTACCCGAAAATTACAATAGATTTTCAGATGCTTTTCAGTTTATTAAAGATGTCGCAGTGGATTGGAGTGAAAGCCATTATCTGGAAGCCGAACCTGGCCAATACGTGACCGTTGCCCGAAAAGCAAAAGGAACAAATAACTGGTTTGTTGGGAATGTAAACGGCTATGAGCCTAGAATTTCAACCCTAAATTTTTCTTTTTTAGAAAAAGGAAAAAAATATACCGCAACCATTTATGCCGATGGAAAAGAAGCGCATTATAAAACAAATCCGCAAGCTTACACGGTTCGAAAAATAACAGTGACAAATACATCTAAACTTTCTCAGTTAAGCACAGCAGGAGGAGGGTATGCAATAAGTATAATAGAAATTGAAAAATAACTTTTTGAATGCTTTAGAGTTTTGAAAATGTAACTAATTTTTAAGATAGATTAATAAAGTAATGATAAAAAAATGAATAAGTTTACAATAAATCAAATCATGAATAGAGGTATGAAAATAAAATTTATAGCAGTAGTATTGTTTGTGAATGGCATTGTTTTTTCACAAATAAAAGGAGATGAATGGAATTTGAAGGCGACATCGAAAGAAAATTATTTTGGAGTAGCTATGGCCAATGGAAAGATTGGAATTGTGACTGATGCCACTCCTTTGAAAACAAAAGATATCATCCTAAATGGCGTCTATGAACCCAATCCTAAAAATGGAATTAGTAAAATAGTAAGAGGTATTGAATTTCTAAATGTGCATCTGTCTATCAATAATGAAGTAATTGATGGTTCAAACATTGATCACTGGAGTCAACAGGTGGCTATGAAAGAAGGAACCAGCACGGCTTCGTTTCAATTTAAAGATTTGGCAGAAATAAAGTACACGATTTTGGCGAATCGAGTATTGCCTTACTCAGGAATGGTAGTGGTAGAAATTCTGCCTTTGCAAGATATTGAAATTGGAGCATTCAATTATATGAGCGTTCCCGAAGAATTAAAAATCACCAAAAGTGAGTTTAGAGTAATGAAGAAAAAGGATTATCAAATCCCTCTTTTCAAAACTACGGCCCAAACCAACACAGGGAAATGGAATATCTCGGCTTCAACTACCTTTCTTTTTGATGGTGCAGCTGAGGCGATTTCGCAAAAGGGCGCTGAAGTTGGTTTTACCAAAAAATTAAGCAAAGGAAAAAAATACCGCTTTGTAATTGCAGGTGGTATTTGTAATTCTAAGGATATTTCAGATCCCGCAAATGAAGCCGAACGCCAAGCCATCTTTGCCTATTTAGAAGGTATCGATAATTTGCTCAGTAAACACAAAAAAGCTTGGGCTAGACTATGGGAAACAGGTGATATTCAAATTGAAGGAGATTTAGAGGCACAACAAAGGGTTCGATTTGCTTTGTATAATTTGTATTCTTTTATCAGAGAGGGAAGCAGACAAAGTATTTCCCCCATGGGATTATCGTCTCAAGGATATAACGGGCATATTTTTTGGGATACTGAACTTTGGATGTATCCAACCCTTTTAGCCTTACAACCCGAAATGGCAAAATCGTGTTTAGACTACCGTTCTGATCGATTGCAAAAAGCAAAATTAAAAGCGTTTATTTATGGGTATCAGGGCGCTATGTATCCTTGGGAATCAGATGATACTGGGGAAGAAGCAACGCCAACTAGTGCCACAATGGGTATTTTTGAACAACACATAACGGCTGATGTAGCTATCGCTTTTTGGAATTATTATGCCTTAACTCAAGATCAGAATTGGTTAAGAAAAGAGTGGAATGTATTAAAAGAAACTGCCGATTTTTGGGTGAGTCGAGTAGCTAAAAATCAAGATGGAAGTTATTCTATTTTGAACGTGGTGGGAGCAGATGAATATGCTCTAAATGTTGACGATAATGCGTTCACCAATGCCGCGGCCATCGAAGCGCTCAAAAATACTATAAAAGCCGCTAGTATTCTGAATGAACCCATAAATCCAACTTGGGTTGATGTTGCCAATAAACTTATCATTCATAATGAAAACGGGATTACTCAAAATTACAAAGGATACAAAGGACAACTGACTAAACAGGCTGATGTGAACTTGTTAGCCTATCCATTACATGTTGTAAATGATAAAAATCAAATCAAAGCCGATTTGGATTATTATGCTACAAGAATTGACGAAAAAGATGGGCCTGCAATGACTTATGGTGTATTTTCGGTACTGTATTCTCGTTTAGGCGATAGAGAGAAGGCATACGAGTATTTTGTGAAATCGTATTTACCTAATAGTCGCCCACCCTTTGGCGTGTTTTCAGAGTCGCCTAATAGTAATAATCCTTATTTTGCAACAGGAGCAGGGGCGATGTTACAGGCTGTAATTTATGGATTTGGAGGCGTTGAACAAACAGATTCGGGTTTGAAATTCAACAAAGGTTTACTACCAAAACAATGGAAATCTTTAAAAATAATTGGTATTGGTACTGATAATAAAACGATTCTAATAAAATAAAGTTGATGCTTACCCTTCATCGTCTAAAATTCAAACTTAACTACCCAACTTTGCTTAAGCTGAAGCTTGTCTTGCTTTCAATTGGCTTTAGCTGGATTTAAGGGGATGGATTGTATTGGCTTTAGTCAAATAAAAGCCGCTAATTTTGGCTAAAGCCTTTACAACTATTTTATTCATATAAGAACACTTTTGGGAGCCTGCCTCGTTGTAAATAATGAAATTATATAACTGTTTTACCTTGCAATAAAATGTTGTTTATTGATGGTGCAGAGCAAGTGAGTGAGGGTAGGGGATAGTGAAGTAGAAGCAATTTACCTTCGGTTGAAAAGCAGTAACGCATTTAATCAGCTTAGGTAAAGGGAAGTGAAAATTTGATAATACAACAAGTAACGCTATTTTCATTTCAGTTTCTGAGATTTTCTGTAAACCAAAGGAGACATTCCTTTTATCTCCTTAAATTTTCTATTGAAATTTGAAATATTATTAAAACCACATAATTCTGATACTTCCAAAACCGAAAGCTCTTGTGACTTAGACAAGAGTTTGGCGCCTCTTTCTATTCGAATTTCTATCAGAAACTGAAAAAAAGTCTTATTGGTTCTAATTTTAAAATATTTACAAAAGGCATTCTTAGTCATATTGGACAGTGCTGCAATTTCATCGAGTGTAATATTCTTTTGAAAATTTGTCATCACATATTCAAAAACGGTCTGCATCCTTTTGCCTTCGTTATCTGTAATTTTTTTATCGTAAATATAACTTGAAAGTAAGGTCTTTTTTTCCTTAGATAGCTTTTTAATGATTTCAAGAAAAAGAATAAAGCGATTAAATTCATTAGCCGATTTTATTTTCTTAAATGATTTAATAACCTTTTTGGAGGGATTATTCACTACAAACCCATTTTTACTGCTTTCCCAAAAAGGTTGAATTTCTTTCAAAGCGGCCAATGAAAAAAAATCTTTACCAAACGAATTTGGCGTAAAGAAAAGCGTAAACATAACAGATATTTCAACCGTATTTCGTTCACTTCTAAATACATGAGGTAAATTACTTCCTATTACTATAATATCTCCTTTTTGGTAAGGAGTAATCGTATCGCCTACAAAAATGGTTCCTTCACCATTTTCGATATAACTAATTTGAATTTCTTCATGTTGATGCAGTTTATCATAAAATACAAACTCAATATCTTCCTGATAGATTAAGGAATCTTCTTTGGTTTTTGGAATTTTAAATGGAAATACTTTCATGATTTGCACAATTATATGCTATAAATATAAAAAAATATACAAATATTACATGATTATTTTAGTAATTAAGACTAAACAGGATAATATAGTATCTTTTTGTGATAATATCACGAATTACATATCAATGGGTTATAAATACTTTTGAAAAAATTAAATTATTAATTATGAGTATTCAATGGAAAGGCGTTATGCCAGCAGTAACTACAAAGTTTACTGCCGATGACAAATTAGACTTCAACATGTTTGAAGTAAACATAAATGCGCAGTTAGAAGCTGGGGTTTCAGGAATAATATTAGGAGGAACACTTGGTGAAGCAAGCACATTGTTACATGAGGAAAAAAAAGAATTAATTCAGCAAACCGTCAAAATGGTTAACGGTCAAGTTCCGGTAATTATGAATATAGCCGAACAGACAACAAGAGCCGCAATTCTGGCAGCTAACGAAGCTGAGCAAAATGGAGCAAAAGGACTAATGATTTTACCTCCTATGCGTTACAATGCCACAAGTCATGAAACCGTTACTTATTTTTCTGAAGTAGCCAAAAACACTTCACTTCCTATTATGATCTATAACAATCCAATCGATTATAAAATTGAAGTAACCTTAGATATGTTTGAAGAAATTTTGAAATTCGATAACATACAAGCAGTAAAAGAATCAACAAGAGATATTTCTAATGTAACCCGTATCATCAATCGTTTCAACGACCGATTAAAAATATTATCAGGTGTTGATACGCTAGCCTTAGAAAGCCTTTTTATGGGATCTGACGGATGGGTATCAGGCTTAGTAGATGCTTTCCCTGCTGAAACTGTAGCAATCTATAAACTAGCAAAAGCGGGAAGAACTCAAGAAGCATTAGCTATTTACAGATGGTTCCTTCCGCTTTTAGAATTAGATATTAATTCATTGTTAGTACAAAATATAAAATTGGCAGAAACAGCAACCAATTTAGGAACCGAATATGTAAGAGCTCCAAGGCTTCCGCTTCAAGGAGCAGAAAGAGAAAGAGTTCTGGCTATTATTACAGAAGGACTTCGCACTAGACCAACGCTACCCGATTATAAATCGATAGTACTTTAAACCCTCAATAATCAATTTGCTTTGGCGGATTCAAGCAATAATCCATCAACCAAAACAGTCATTTAAAATTCGAAAGCTCTAACTCTAAAATATAAAAAATGATTACAGGAAAAAATTATGTGGGAAGCCAACTTTTGGCTAGTGGGACTACAACCTACAGAACTATTAATCCGCAATTGAATATCGAAAATCCCTGGACATTTACCGAAGCCTCAGCAGAAGAAATTGAACAAGCAGTCCATTTAGCTCACAACGCGTTCAAAACATATAAAGACTTTCCTGCTGAACGAAAAGCGGCTTTTTTAAATGGTATTGCTGATGAAATTTTAGCTTTAGGCGATTCTTTATTGGAAATTTACTGTACTGAATCTGGTTTCTTAAGAGGCCGTGCAGAATCAGAAAGAGGTCGTACTGTTTTTCAATTACGCGCATTTGCCAACATGCTTTTAGAAGGAAGTTGGGTCGAAGCCACAATAGATACCGCCATCCCTGACAGATCACCGCTCCCAAAAGAAGATTTGAGAAAAATGCTGGTTCCTTTAGGGCCTGTAGTCGTTTTTGGTTCCAGTAACTTTCCCTTTGCTTTTTCTACAGCGGGAGGAGATACTGCATCAGCTTTGGCTGCTGGATGCCCTGTGATCGTGAAAAGCCATTCGATGCACATTGGAACTGGTGAAATGGTAGCCTCAGCTATTATAAATGCTGCCAAAAAACAGAACATGCCCGAAGGTGTTTTTTCCAATTTAATTGGTGGCGGTGTAACTCTTGGAGCTACTTTGGTAAAACATCCGCTTGTGAAAGCGGTTGGATTTACAGGAAGTATTACGGGTGGACGTGCTTTATTTGATCTTGCCTCGCAGCGTCCAGAGCCTATTCCGGTTTTTGCCGAAATGGGAAGTATTAATCCGGTGGTTATCCTGCCTGAAGCGATCGAAAAAAATGGTAAAAAATGGGCAACAGCTTATGCAAGTTCAATCACGTTAGGAACGGGACAATTTTGTACTAATCCTGGATTGCTATTAGCCATAAAAGGAAAACATCTAGACGCTTTTTTAAATGATCTAACCCAAGAAATCGAAAAAATAGCACCTTCGTGTATGCTACATCCATCGATTAAATCTGACTTTAACATAGGAAAAGAAAAAATAAGAGCTCAAAGCGGTGTGACAACGATTGCTGAGTATAAGGGAGAAACTGCTCCTAACTTTGCACCACAAACCATACTAAGCGTTGAAGGTAGAACTTTTTTAGAAAATAAAACACTTAGTCACGAAGTATTCGGTCCTTTTTCTATTGTCGTTCAGTGTGAAAACAGTGAAGAAATTACCACAATTATTGATAAATTAGACGGACAACTTACCGGTACTATACTTGCCGAGCCAGATGAAATTTCAAAATATAATGTAGTGGTTAATGCTTTACAAAACAGAGTAGGAAGACTTATCTTTAATGGAGTTCCAACAGGCGTTGAGGTTTGCGCTTCGATGCTGCATGGTGGTCCTTATCCTTCTTCATCCGATGCTAGATTTACCGCTGTTGGCATCCATGCAGTAAAACGTTGGGTAAGACCATTTAGCTATCAAAACTGGCCTGATGAGTTATTACCAGAAGCACTTCAAAATAAAAACCCTTTGAACATTAATCGAACCGTTAATGATATACTAACTAACAAACCTATATAATTTATGCCAAGAAAAACTTTTTTTTGTGTCGATGCACACACTTGTGGTAATCCTGTGAGGGTGGTGGCCGGTGGAGGACCCAATTTGGTTGGTAACAATATGAGCGAAAAACGCCAACATTTTCTGAAAGAATATGACTGGATTCGTAAAGGCTTAATGTTCGAACCCAGAGGGCACGATATGATGAGTGGTAGTATTCTTTATCCGCCAAGTGATCCTGAAAATGATTTTGGTATTTTATTCATCGAAACCTCAGGCTGCTTGCCTATGTGCGGTCATGGAACTATTGGAACCATAACCATAGCTATTGAGGAAGGACTCATACAACCAAAAGTGCTTGGGAAAATACGAATGGAAGCTCCCGCAGGTCTGGTTCAAATTGCATATCAACAAACAGGAAAAAAAGTAGATTGGGTTCGTTTAACTAATGTTAAATCATATCTTGCAGCAGAAGGACTTACTGTTGAATGTCCCGAATTGGGAGAAATAACTTTTGATGTGGCTTATGGCGGAAATTATTATGCGATTGTAGACCCACAAACTAACTTTTCGGGAATACAAAACTTTACAGCTTCCAAGATTATTCAGTACAGTCAAGAAGTTCGCAAACGTATTAATGCAAAATATCCTGATATGTTCATTCACCCCGAAAACAGCACCATTAGAGATGTGAGTCACATGCTTTGGACAGGAGATCCGCTTGACCCTGCATCATCAGGACGAAATGCTGTTTTTTATGGAGATAAAGCCATTGACCGCTCGCCTTGCGGAACAGGAACCTCTGCCCGACTAGCACAACTACATGCAAAAGGGAAACTAAAAAAAGGTGAAGATTTTATTCACGAAAGTTTTATTGGAAGCAAGTTTATAGGGAAAGTTGAAGAAGAAACCACTATCGGAAACATCAAAGCCATTGTGCCAAGCATTCAGGGTTGGGCAAAAGTATATGGCTACAACACTATCATTATTGATGAAGATGACGATCCTTACGCCTTTGGTTTTCAGGTAATATAAAAAAAAACATAAGCTCAAAATAAATCACTAGTTTTTACGGAATTTACTCATGCCAGTGATTTTAAAATTTATAAGTATAATGAAAAAAGTAAGTGTTATTGGTGGAGGAATAATAGGACTATGTTCAGCATATTATTTGGCAAAAGAAGGTTATGAAGTAGCCGTTTTCGATAAATCAGATATGACAGATGGCTGTTCTTATGGCAATGCAGGAATGGTCGTTCCGTCTCATATTATCCCTTTGGCTCAGCCCGGCATGATGGCACAAGGAATAAAATGGATGTTTGACAGTCAAAGTCCATTTTACATTAAACCTAGACTAAGTGCTGATTTGGTACAATGGGGCTTGCAATTTTACAAACATGCCAACAAGCAACATGTAGAAAAAGCTATGCCAGCACTATGCAACTTATCGCTTTTTAGCAAAGAATTGTATCAGGATTTTGTTAAGGAAAATAATTCTTTCTTTTATGAGAAGAAAGGACTTTTAATGCTCTATAAAACCGACAAAACTGCCGAAGAAATTCATCACGAAGGAAAACTAGCGGAATCATTTGGTTTAGAAGTCGATTTTTTGTCAAAAGATGAAGTTGCCAGACTCGAAACTGGAACACGTGCTGACGTAATTGGCGGTGTGCATTATAAAAGTGATGCGCATTTGTATCCTCAAAAATTCATGGAATTTATCAAAGCAGAATTAAACAGATTAAAGGTAAAAATTCATAGTCGTACTTTGGTGCAGGATTTTGTCAAACATGGTCAGTTTATTACCGAAATAATTACCGATGCGGGGGCTTTCAAAACTGACGAAGTAGTCTTAGCAACCGGATCATGGAGTCCTGCTATAGCAAAAAAACTAAACTGCTCGATTTCAATTTTACCCGGAAAAGGCTATAGTTTCACACTACAAGATGTTAAACAAAAACCTACTATTCCTTCCATTCTATGCGAAGGAAAAGTAGCCGTTACTCCAATGAGTACCGATATTCGTTTTGGCGGAACCATGGAAATAACCCATACAAATGACACCCAAATTAACGCCAACAGAGTACAAGGAATCGTAAATAGCATTAACAGTTTTTATCCAGACCTAAAAATAGAAAGGCCAAGTGAAAAAGAAACTTGGTTTGGATTTAGACCCTGCACTCCCTCTGGAATGCCAATTATTGCCAGAGACAAAAAAATAAAAAACTTAACTTTGGCAACCGGACACGCCATGATGGGATTAAGTTTAGCTCCAGCAACGGGCAAGCTAGTTTCAGAAATTATTGCCGAGAAAACCACCACTGTCAATACCGAAATGTTTCAATTTTAACTTTATGAGATACGAATCCATACCTTCTTCTTTATTCATAGAAAATAGAAAACGTTTTTCGGCAAAAATGGATGCAAACAGCCTAGCTATTTTAGTTTCTAATGATGTAATGCCTAATAATGCAGATGATATAATGGGATTTGCCCAGAATAATGATCTATTCTATTTGTCAGGAATTAATCAAGATGAAACCATTTTGGTGCTTTTTCCAGATGCCTATAAAGAAGAAAATCAGATTACATTATTTATCAAAGAAGTAAATGCGCATACAAAACTTTGGGATGGAGATTTCTTAACCAAAGAAGAAGCCAGAGCAATTTCGGGAATAAAAAACATAAAATGGACTCACGAATTTGAAAAAACAGTACAGCTTTTTGCTTTTGAAGCTGATACCTTTTACTTAGGTCATAACGAACATATCAAAAGAGTTACCAATGAAATGATAACGCGTCAGGATCGAATGATTCAATGGTGTAAAGAGAAATATCCGTTGCATAAATACGACAGAGCAGCCAAAATAACACGCGATTTAAGACCGATAAAATCTGAGGAAGAAGTTTCCTTGATAGAAAAAGCAACAGCCATAAGCGTAAAAGGTTTTGAAAGACTTTTGAAAGCTGTAAAACCTAACATAAAAGAGTTTGAATTAGAAGCAGAACTGATCTATGAAATTGTAAAAAATGGAGCTTCACGTCATGCCTTCAGACCAATTATAGCATCCGGTAAAAACGCTTGTGCCTTACATTACAACAGCAATGACGCGATTTGTAAGGAAAATGAAATGATTTTGGTAGATTTTGGAGTTTGTTACGCTAATTACAATTCCGACACCACAAGGTGCGTTCCTGTAAGCGGCAGATTTTCTAAACGTCAGCGAGAAGTATATGCGTCTGTTTTGCATTGTTTAAAGGAAGGTTCAAAGTGGCTGCGTCCTGGTGTAGGACATAGTGATTACGAAAAACAAATGGCTGGACTTATCGAACAAGAATTATTAAAGTTAAAACTATTGACCCCTGAAGAAATTGCCCATCAGGATCCAGATGCTCCTGCCTATAAAAAATATTTTATGCATGGTACAGCCCATCATTTAGGACTTGATGTTCACGATGTAGGATTGTATTCCCGTACTTTTGAAAAAGGAATGGTTCTTACCTGCGAACCTGGAATTTACATACCCGAAGAAGGAATTGGTTGCCGACTGGAAAATGATTATCTCATTACAGAAGAGGGTAATAGAAACCTTTCAGAAGCACTACCTATAGAGATAGAAGATATCGAAAAATGGATTCAGCATAAATAGCTTGGAATAAAGATTTATATCATCATCAAAACGAATAGCTACAAGAGTATTTTTTGTAGCTGTTTTTTTATGTAAGAAATCTAAAAAAGAGAGATTCAAAGTCATAAAATAGGAATACTTTTTTTTATTCAAAAACATGATTTAGAGTAGGTTAGTTTTGTTTCATTTTCACACCTCAATTTATATTTACTTCTTCACATGGAGTAGTAAGCTCTACGATTCTACAAATCATAAAGACAAATAAATACTTGTAAATTTAAATTTCTATGATAAATAATATTCAAAACAAGATAATATAATCTGATTTTATGATAACATATTGGCATAAATAAGAATATAAATGCAAAATATTTGCAGTTCTTAATCATAAAACCAAAATATGAGAATTAACCTTTATTTTAGAAAATTTGCAATACTCTTTTTTGTATTTGCAGCACAACTAATCTTTGCTCAGGAAAGAATAGTTACAGGAATTGTTACCGACGACGCAGGAATCCCGTTGCCCGGTGTGAGTGTGTTAATCAAAGGATCCAAAACAGGAACACAAACAGATTTTAGCGGAGCTTTCTCTATTAACGTAGCTCCTAATCAATTATTGATCCTTAGTTATATAGGTATGAAGCCTCAGGAAGTGACTGCTGCTTCTACTAAACTTCATCTTAAAATGTCGGCTGGATCAACTGCACTTCAGGAAATTGTTGTAACCGCATTAGGTCTTAAAAGGGAGAAAAAATCTCTGGGTTATGCTACTCAAGAAGTAAAAGGCGAGGACCTAACCAAGGTGAATACTGGGAATGTCGCAAACTCAATTTCAGGTAAAGTGGCGGGTGTTAATATTAGAAGAAATAATAACATTGGAGGATCTACGAATGTGATCATACGCGGATCGTCATCTTTAACGGGAAACAACCAGGCATTATGGGTGGTAGATGGAGTGCCATTAAATAATGACAATACTAATACAGCAGATCAAAAAAGCGGTGGTAACACTGGAGGATATGATTACGGAAATGCCGCATCAGATATAAATCCGGATGATATCGAATCTATCAATGTTTTGAAAGGTGCAGCTGCATCTGCTCTTTATGGATCTAGAGCTGCAAACGGTGTAATTTTGGTTACTCTTAAAAAAGGAAGTAAATCTAAAGGCGGACTAGGTATTACTTTTACAAGTGGCATAAGTGTTGGGGTTGTGGATAAAAATACCTTACCTCAATATCAAAATGAATACGGAAGCGGTTATGGCGATTTTTATGGCACGGTAAATTTAGGCAGCGGAGAGTATCCTTATGCTGCTACAGATGATGCTTCATGGGGACCAAAATACGACCCCAACATACTGGTTTACAACTGGAATTCATTCTATCCAGAATTGCCTTCATACGGTGTTGCAACACCTTGGACTCCAGTAAAAAAGAATCCAAACAGCTTCTACCAAAAAAGCCTTACGTACATCAGTAATATTACTTTTTCAGGATCAAATGAAAATGGAGATTTTAGATTAGGCTATACCAATTACAATCAGGAACAGGGAATTCTTCCTAATAGCAACAACAAAAAAGATAATTTTAATTTTTCTGCCAGTTACAAACTTAGTCCAAAAACAAAAGTGTCAGCTTCTGCAAATTTCCTGAAAGCATACGCAAAAGGAATGAATGAAACCGGATATGGTGATGGTGGAAACAACTACCTGAGCAGTATAAGACAATGGTATAGTATGAGTGCGGATTTTCAGGATTTGGAAGATGCTTATAATTTAACCAAGAAGAACACTACATGGAGCGTTGGCGGACCAACAGACTTAACAGTTCAGTTTCATGACAATCCATATTTTCAGCGTTACAACAATTACAACTCTTTGAACAGAGATCGTTTCTTTGGAAATTTTGCTTTAAGTACAGATGTAGCAAGCTGGTTAAATATTATAGGAAAAGGATCAGTAGATTACTATAATCAATTACAGGAAGAACGAATCGCTGTCGGTTCAAAAAGAGCAGGCAATATGTTAGGACAATATTCAAGATATGATAAAACATTCAGAGAAATCAATCTTGATATAATGCTGAACTTTAAAACCGATATTACAGAAGACTTAAAATTCTACGGATTGCTTGGAGGGAACACTAGGCGTTCTGATAAAAGCATAGTCTATTCAGTTACAAATGGCGGTTTAATCGTGCCAGGTAAATATATGTTGAGTAATACGATATCACCTATAAACTATCCTTCGGAATATGTTGAAACTATAGGTACAAACAGTGTTTATGCTAATGCGACTTTGAATTACAAAGAAAAGATTTTCCTTGAAGGTTCTTACAGAGTAGATCAGTCTTCTACTCTTCCTAAAAAGAATAATACCTATACTTATCCGTCAATTACCGGAACTTACATTTTTAGCAATGACCTAAAAGCCGATTGGCTGTCATTTGGTAAACTACGCTTAAATTATGCTGAAACAGGTAATGATGCAGAATTTGCGGTAATCGAATCTACTTTTGCTAAAAACAGCAATTTTGGACCTGATGGAATTCGTTTTTCTAATGAAAACAACAAAAGTAATTCGAACTTAAAGAGTGAACTTACAAGAGGTTTAGAAGGGGGTATTGAGCTTAAATTTCTAAAAAATAGAGTAGGATTAGATTTCTCATACTATAAAAGCAATACTACTAACCAGATTTTATCAATCGAAACTCCTGTGCAAACAGGTTATAGCAGATCATGGATCAATGGTGGAAATGTAGAGAACAAAGGATTTGAGGTTGTTTTAAGTGTTATTCCGATTAAAACACAAGATTTTTCATGGGAAGCCAAAATTAACTGGGCAACAAATAAAAATAAGGTAATCGATCTTAATGGTGCTGAGAGACTTTCTATTGGGTCATTTCAGGGTGTAGGGTATATTGCCGAAGTTGGAAAACCAATTGGTCAGCTTATTGGAAGAGGTTATAAGTATTTAGAAGGCGAAAGAGTTGTGAAAAGTAACGGAAGATACGAAGTGGTAGCTGGAGCAACAATTGGAGATGTAAATCCGGACTGGACAGGTGGTATTAATAACATTCTTCGTTACAAAGATTTATCGTTTAATTTTTTAATTGACATCAAAAAAGGAGGTGATGTTTACTCTTTGGACCAGCAATATGGTAAAACCACAGGTATTTATCAAAGCACTGTAGGAATAAACCATTTAGGCAATCCGGTAAGAAATTCAGTTGCAGATGGTGGTGGAATTATTCTTGATGGAGTAATAGCTGATGGTACACGCAATACTAAAGTGATTCCTGCAGATTATAATACGTACAACTCAATGCCTCAAGAAGCTTATGTGTATGATGCGTCCTATGTAAAACTGCGCGAAGTAGGTTTGAGTTATAAATTTCCGTCAAAACTTTTAGCTAACACATTTATCAACAGTATGATTTTTACATTAAACGGAAGTAACTTGTGGATTATTAGTAAAAACCTTCCATATGCTGATCCAGAAGCAGGATCATCATCAGGTAATCTTCAGGGTTTTCAGACAGGAGTATTGCCTACAACAAAAGAGTACAACTTTAACATCAAAGTTCAATTCTAAAAACAAATAAAATGAAAAAATTTAAAACCATACTCCTTGCCGCAACATTATTAATTTCTGTGGTTTCCTGTGAAGATATCGACAAGTTAAACGAAAATACAAAAGCATATACTACCGTTCTTCCGGGAAGTTTAATGACTAGTTCTCAGGTAAATTATGCCTATTTCTTGACCAATGCATCGGTTAATGACAATAATTTCAGAGGTTATGCTCAATACTGGACTACTTCAACTTACACAGATGAAGTAAATTATAATCAGGTTAGACGAAATTTAGGTAACTCTCACTCTGTGATACTTTACAGAGATGTTTTAGAAGATCTTGTGATTGCAAAAAAGAAAATAACTGACGAACAAGCGCTTGGGCCAGTTGAAACGGCTGTAAAGAAAAACAGAATAGCAGTCTTGGAAGTTCAGATTGTAATGGCTTACCAGACATTAGTGGATCTTTTTGGGGATATTGTTTATTCGCAGGCTTTGGATATAGCAAATTACCCGACTCCAAAATATGATGATGCCAAGACGGTTTATCTGGATCTGTCTAATCGTTTGGATGCTGCCATTGCAAATATGGATGGTAATTATGCTAGTTTCGGATCGGCTGATCTGATCTATAAAGGAAATGTAGTGCAATGGAAAAAATTAGCCAATAGTGTGAAGCTAAAATTAGGAATGCATCTTGCTGATGTTGATCCTGCTAAGGCAAAAGCAATAGTTGAATCTGCTTTCAGTTCAGGAATCATTGCTAACAACGGTGATAATGCTTTATTTCAATATTACAAAACAACGGTAGATGAGAATCCATTATATAATAGTTTAGTTAATGAAAGTCAGATTATGCCAACAGAGTTTTTTGTTAATGAATTAAACGGAAAATCAGATCCAAGACGTGATATCTTTTTTAATCCGGCTTCAAAAATTGCTGGCCAATACAAAGGAGCGCCTTATGCGCAGC
This sequence comes from Flavobacterium sp. LM5, assembly GCF_002017945.1. Classification (NCBI taxonomy): domain Bacteria; kingdom Pseudomonadati; phylum Bacteroidota; class Flavobacteriia; order Flavobacteriales; family Flavobacteriaceae; genus Flavobacterium; species Flavobacterium sp. LM5. The sequence continues at coordinate 1,850,295 of NZ_MUFX01000001.1, forward strand.
AGGTTACCTATAAAAACTTTTCGAATATAGGATTGAAATTAAGAGATAGAACAAATCCAGGGGTAATCTTTGATTGTTCAGAGACCAGTTTTTTACTCGCAGATGCAGCTAACAGAGGTTTTAATGTAGGTGGTACAGCAGCTCGATATTATGAAGGAGGTATTCGTTCCAGTATGAGTTATTGGGGAGTTTCAAGTGTAGATGCGGAAGCCTATTTGGCTAGGACGGATGTTGCTTATGCAACTGCCTCTGGGACAAACAAGCAAAAAATTGCTTATCAGCTTTGGATTGCTTATTACAACCGTGGTTTTGAAGGTTGGACAGAGTACAGAAGATTAGATTATCCAGTTCTGGTTGCTCCAGTAACTGCAGTATCTGAGGCTGAAGGAAAAGTTCCAGTTAGAAATATTTACTCATTATTTGATGCTACTTTAAATAAAGCCAATTACAATGCTGCAGCAACAGCAATTGGTGGTGATAAAATGACAACAAAATTATTTTGGGATAAATTTTAATCCGTAAACATTTTAATAGCTCATTGAATTTAGGCAGATGCTCTTAAGGTGTCTGTCTTTTTTTTGTTAAAAGAAGAAAAGTATTGTATTCTTTGGTTTTTGAAATAATAAATACTTGTATAAAAATTAAAATATTATCAAAATAAAAGAAAATAATGTAATTATAAAGTTAATTTTAAGATAACTTACTATCAATATAGAGTAAAATAGTGCAATATTTTAATTCAATATAAAAATACCTTTGGTTTTAACTAACAAATACCTAAAATTATGAAAACAAAGTTATTTTTATTTTTGGCATTCGTCTTTGTCTTAAAAGCGAGTGCCCAGGGGCTTCCCTGTCGGACGACCGAAGAGAACGAAAAAATATATAAAGCAAATCCCCATGCTTTAAAAGAAAAGAAAGATTTTGATGTATTTAGTAAAAACTTCAGTGCCTCAAGAAAATTAAAAACTGGAAAAGCTATCGAAACCTCGTATATTATTCCAGTTGTATTTCATATTTATGGCGACCTTCAAAGTGGGAAAACCATCACTTATCAAAAAATTGTCAACCACCTTCAACAACTTAATGATGATTTTAACGGTCGGAATGCCGATTATCAAACTGTTGATCCCTTTTTTCAAGCTCGAAGAGGAACTTTAAAAGTAGAATTTAAATTGGCTAAAATCGATCAGAATGGCGGATGTACCTCAGGGGTTGTGTTTCATCCTGCCAAAAATGGCTACGGAAATGGTGGCGGTTACGATGATCAAATTGCAGCCGATGCTTGGGACAATACAAAATACATGAATGTTTACATTCAAAACGACTTATATGCTGATGGCACTTTAAACAACTCTGGCGTTGCTTGGTATCCTAATTCAGGAATGACAGCTAGCAATACGGCCAGAGTTGTTTTTAATGGGGCTTATTTATATGATAACTCCTATAGTAAAGAATTCTCAGCTACACTTACTCATGAATTCGGTCATTTTATGAATTTAATACATACTTTTGAAGGAGGCTGTACTGGTACTGACGAAGTGGATGATACTCCCCTCGAAGATGGAAAACATACTTTGGCCTGTACGCAAGGAACCAACTGTAACGGTGATAGAGTAAACAACGAAAATTACATGGGATACAATGGTGCTCAAGGTTGTTACAAAATGTACACACAAGGACAAATTGACCGAATGCTAGCGGCACTTGAACATCCTGCAAGAAAATCACTTTGGCAAGCAGCTAATTTAATTGCTACAGGCGTAAACACAACAGGAGGATTACTGGCCGTAAATTCTAGTTTTTTCAAAGAAGCTGTTTCAAATGATGGTGCTTTTGATACCTCATCTATTGTAACTTTAACCGACAAAACATTCGCACTCACTTCTGGAACAATGGTTTCTGGCACACACTTCAGCCATACTTTTCCGGTTGGGATTACTCCTGTGCTGACTGTTAATTCAAACGCTCAGTTAACCATTACCTTAACAGGGAAAGCAACAAGCCACCTCACAACCAACAATACAAAAGGAACCATTACATTTTTGCCTGCAGCTTTTACTGGAGGAACTACTAATCTCACTTGTACGAGTTTAAATTTTGATTTTAAATTTGTTGATCCTTACGGAATTTATTTTGTAGATATGCCAGACGCGACAGCTTCCGCAACGACAACTTGGAAAGCTTTTAAAATAGAAAAAGGAGATGACCCCGCTTTTGGTTCTTGGCGATATGCGGCGAATGCTTTAAAAATAGAAACCTACGCTAAAAAATTGGTTTGTGAAACAGGAACAAGAAACATCTCCTTACTTCCTATAAACTCACCAGTAAATGCTTCAAGCAATTTTACTGCTCCTGGAGCATTTCCAAATCAGTTAGATTTACGTACTGCATCTTATACCAATTGGGATGGAAAAACTGGTTATGTAGGTTTTGATTTTCTTATTGATGGACTTACTTGTTATGGCTGGTTTAAAGTAACGGTTAACGCAAATGGAGATAGTTTTAGTATTACCGAATATGCTTACAATACGCAACCTGGAGCTCCTATTTATACGGGAATGTCTCCAAAAACTGCTGTAGTAGTTTCTAACAATATCTTGTATGAATCTGATGCAAATGATGGAAGCATCACTTCAAATTCAGTAATTTCATTATCAACCAATAACGGCACTTTTACAAAAAGCAGCGGGACATTTACTCCAAATACAGATTACACCATTACTGGCGTGCCTGCGGGTTTAACTGCTGTTCTAACGCTTCAAAATAGCTCAAATGTAGCACTTACTTTTACAGGAAAAGCCAGTTCTCATTTACCAGCTAACAATGCCACAGTAATTATAACTTTTAAAGATGCTGCTATAACAGGTGGGATTGCAACACTAGATAATCCAGCAAAAACGATAACGATAAATTTCGATGCACCATACGGAATCTTTTATGTAAACAATCCTGATTATACCGCATCGCCAGCAACTACTTGGCAATATTTTGATTTAGCTATTGGTGATAATACAGAATATGGTGCTTGGCAATATGCTGCTAACGCTCTAAAAATTGAAACCTACGGCAAGCGGCTAGTAACAGAAAACGGAACAAGAAACATTAGCAAAATAGCAGCTGGAACTTCAATTGGGGCTAGCAGTAATTTTACAGCACCAGGAGCTTATCCTAATCAGTTGGATTTACGTACGCCAACTTACACGACTTGGGATAATCAAACAGCTTATGTAGGTTTTGAATATACAAGCAGAGGCAGAACTTGTTACGGTTGGTTTAAAGTAAAAGTAACTGCCAACGGAGACGGATATTCTGTCTTGGAATTTGCCTATAATACAAAGCCTAATCAAGCAATTATTGCCGGAGCAACTAGCGGAACAACTGTTGCAGCTCCAACAAATTTAGTAGCCACTGCAAATTCGGCTAACCTTCAAGCTGTATTAACATGGACAGACAATGCAATTAATGAAACTGGATATACAGTAGAAAGAGCTGCTGCAGATGGAGTTTACAGCAGTATTGCAACTTTAGGAGCCAATGTAGTTACTTTTACCAACACTGGATTAACAGCTGGAAATACTTACACTTACAGAGTAAAAGCCATTGCCAACGCAGTTTCTTCTGACTATTCGAATGTGGCAACAGCAGTTATTACTGCAACTTCGGCTTATTGTACTGCGCAAGGAGCAAATGCTTATGAACATATTAAAAATGTTGTCATCGGAACTTTTACCAATGCTTCTGGAGCTGATGCTACTGGTTATGGAAATTATACTTCTAAAAACATAACACTAACACCTAATGCAAATGTAGCAGTAAGCTTAACTCCCGGATTCTCAAGTTCTAGTTATACTCAATCATGGGGAATTTGGATTGATTACAACAAAAACAGCACTTTTGAAGCATCTGAAAAAGTAATCAACGGACTTTCTTCTAGTGGTACTGTCACCTCAAATTTTACCGTAGCGAATGCAACTGGAACAACTAGAATGCGTATTGTTATGAAATACAATGCAAATCCAGCCTCAGCTTGTGGAAATATAGGCGATGGTGAAGTTGAAGACTATACCGTAACTTTTGGAAACGCAAATCCAAATCCAGTTACTTTAGCAACGCCAACAAATATTGGCAATTCAGGAATTTACTCCTCAGGATTTTATGCTTCTTGGAAAGAGGTTGCCAATGCAACAAGTTACGAAGTTCAATTGTTTAAAGCCGCAACTGGGTGGGCAACAGCTGGCACATCAAACACCTATTATTTATGGATTCCAAAACAAGGTACTGAAACCGCTTATAGATTTAGAGTAAGAGCTGTAAACGCATCTGGAACTAGCGACTGGAGTAATTATCTAGATATCAACCTTACAGCTGCACTTGCTGGACCTGAAGCCGATGATATCCTTACAGGTAAAAAATCATTTACAATGTATCCAAATCCAGCAACAGCATTGGTGAATTTTACTTTTGAAAATGTTAATGTTGCAAATGCTGTGATTACAATCTACAACAATAGCGGAGACCTAATCGATACCGTTCGCAATACATCAACTTATACTTTCAAAAATTTACCAATGGGACTTTATCATGTAATTCTTACAGATGGTACTTTTAGACAAAGTAAAAAACTTTTTATAAAATAAGAGAATAATGCATCCCTAAAAAAAAACCGCTGGAAGAATCTTTTCAGCGGTTTTATTATTTTATAAAGGAATTGATACGGATTAATTCTAATGCTAAATCAATATCCAAAAGGATTTTCAACACTTTGCATTGGCGTAGTAAACCATTTAGGTCCATTGGCAGTCATATAAAAATGATCCTCATGACGAATACCAAATTTCCCCGGAATACAAATCATAGGTTCATTACTCACAACCATTCCTTCACGAAGTTCAATTTCGCTTCCTCTTACCAAATACGGATACTCATGAATATCGAGTCCCGTGCCGTGTCCTACTCTGTGGGGTAATCCGGGTAGTTCATAATCAGCACTCAAACCTGCTTTTGCTAGTGTTTTTCTAGCAGCATCATCAACAGATCCACAAGTAGCTCCTATTTTTGCAGCTTCAAAAGCGGCAAACTGAGTGGCTTGTTCAAGATTCCAAATTCTTTTATACTCTTCGGATGGTATTCCATAGGTATAAGATCTCGTAATGTCAGAAAGATAACCTTCTAGTCTACAACCAGTATCAATAATTACCGCTTCGTTTTCTTTTAAATCCTGAGGAACTGAAACACCATGCGGGTATTGGGTGTCATCCCCAAATAAAACAATACAAAAATAAGAACCTGAAGCAACACCCGCTTTTATATGTGCTTCCTGTATAAATGAGGTTACTTCGGCAACGGTTATTCCGGGTCTGAGTATTTTTGCAGCTGCGCGTTGAACAACCATTGTAATTTCTTTGGCCTTTTGAATAATGGCGATTTCATTTACTGATTTTTGCATACGGCAACCCGAGCTAATTGGAAGCCCATTTACAAACGTATATAACTGATTTGCTTTTGCGACACCATCTACCAAAAAATAGGGAGCAGATTCATCAATCGCAATCTCTCCGTTTAGAATATTTTTATTCTTTAGCAATTCTCCCATTAAAACATAAGGAGATTCATGTTCTTCCCAGCAATTAATTGTTGCGTTTAGTTGCATGTATTTCATAAAAGTGCCGGCTTCAAATTTAGGTACGATATAATCTAACGTTCCATCATCATACAATAAAGCTCCAACCATTCTTTCAGATGGATTCCATTGGGTACCCGTGAAATAATAAAGATTGGTTCCTGCATTAATATACAAGGCTTTGATCTTACTTTCTTGTATTAAAGCTGTTGCCTTTTTTAATCGTTCTACATATTCTTCTGGCTGAATTGTTTTTACACCCAGGGTCATATCCTTAATTTTTTCTAACTCAATGGCAGCGGTTGAGCCTCCTATTCCAATTGTCATTTTTATTTTATTTTAAATTGATTCGATGATCTTCTTCTCATACAATCTTCCTGAGAAGATTTTTGAATTTATGTACTAAAGTGTTATTCCGACTGAGGTAATATACGTTTTAAAGATTATTTTTCGTTGTAAACTCCTCATAAAAATATCCGGCCGCTATAAGATCTTCCATCGCATGTCCAACGGATTTAAAAAAGGTGATTTCATCATCAGAGGTTCTTCCTGCTTTCTTAGTACTGCATAACTCAAATAAATCTGCTTTAATATCGTCTCTAGAAAGGACTCCATTAGTTAACGGAATTAATATGTCACCACTTTCTTTTAATCCACCCTGATAAGTATCTAAAAACACTGATGATTTTAATACAGCTTCATCATCTGCCTCACGCATATCTTTTTTGTAAGCGCCAACCAAATCTAAATGCTGTCCTGGTTTAAGCCATTTGCCAAACACAAGAGGGACGGGTGACAAGGTTGCTGAAGAAATAATAGCTACTTCGCCTATAATCTCCTCTATGCTTGAAACGGCTGTACAGCTATATGCCGCATGATGAAGTTTGTCACACCCCGCTTGTGCTTTTTCTAGTGTTCTTCCCCAAACATAGACTCGTTCTATAGGTCTTACGCTGGCGTGTGCTTCAATCAAATTTACGGCAAGTGCTCCAGTTCCTATCATTAACAGCGAAGAAGCATTAGTACGCGAAAGGTAACTACTAGCCAATGCAGAGGTAGCCGCAGTTCTTTTTGCAGTTAAAGATTTTGCATCAAGTATCGCTTTTACGTTTCCTTTATGTCCATCGAGATACAGATAAGTTCCTTGTATAGAAGGCAAATCGTACTTGCCATTGTTAGGACTAACCGTAACAATTTTTACACCTAAATCTTTACCCGATTCAAAAGCGGGCATTAATAACAAGGTTGAATCTTTGTCTTCTTCGGGATTTGGATAATCATGATGATGGCGCAAAGGCACTTGAATGGACGAAGTAGAAAATCCTTGGCGCAGTCTTTCGATAAGTTCATTGAAGTTGCAGCTTGCTTCGATGAAACTATCTGATAGTAGTTGAATACCTTCCATAAGTTGTATTTGAAATTTCAATAAAAATAGAAGATTAATTTATGATAACACTATTTCATCAAAAATTAGATAACTTAGAACAATTTAAGGTTAATATAGTACAAATTGATTATGCAGTAAGGACATATTTTTATAAAAAATCAATTTATAAAATAATGAAAAAATTACAACACCTTGTAATACTCCTCACCACATCGTTGCTATTTTTAACCAGTTTTGCACAAACTCAAAATGCAAATAAGAGTAGTTTGGAAATTAAATTAATACAATTATTTCCTGGGGCAGAAGTTAACAAAATCAAAGACTTTGAGAATTTTTCAGAGTCTTATGAATTAGTTCTAAATGAACCTTTGGATCACAAGAATCCTAAAAAAGGAACTTTTAAGCATTATATCTATTTATCGCATCTTGATTTCAAAAAACCAATGATTATTGAAACAGAAGGATATGCTGCTCGATATAGAAAAACAGAATTAAGCAGTTTGTTAAACGCCAATCAGCTTATTGTTGAATATCGTTTTTATGGAAAATCAAGACCTAACCCAATTCAATGGCAGTATCTTACAAACGATCAAGCGATTGCCGATTACCATACTATTGTCACAAAACTAAAACAATTGTATACCGGAAAATGGGTCTCAACAGGAATTAGCAAAGGTGGAGAAACCACCTTAATTTATAAATCGAAATATCCAAATGATATAGATGTTGCCGTTCCCTATGTGGCTCCGTTGATAAATACCCAAGAAGATCCACGAATTGAACAGCATTTAGCCACTATAGGGACATCCGAATGCCGAAAAAAAATAACAGCATTTCAGCGTAGTTTACTGCAAAATAGAGCAAGTCTAATCAATGAAATTCAAGCGTATGCGGAAAAGGAAAAAATGATATTTACAGCCGTTTCTTTGGATGAAGCATTAGAGTATAGTGCACTCGAATTTCCTTTTTCTTTTTGGCAATGGGGCGGCAAATGCGAAGAAATTCCAAACAGTACAGCATCCTCAAAAGAACTTTTTGAGTATATGAACAAAATTGTAGGCATTGGGTCTTATAATGACCAAAGCTACTACGACCTTTTACCCTCATTTTATCAACACATGAGTGAATTAGGCTATTACGGTTATGATTTTACTCCTGTAAAAGATTTGTTAACCACAGTAAAAAGTTCTTCAAATAATCGATTTGCTCCAAAAGATGTCGCAATACAATATAACCCAAACTACATCAAAAGCGTTAGAGCTTACGTTGAGAATAAAGGCTCAAAGATATTGTATATTTACGGAGGTTATGATACATGGGTAGCTTGTTCCCCCACTCCAAAATCAAATCTTGATGCCTTAAAAATGGTCTTGCCAGAAGGTAGTCACGCAACGAGGATAAAAAACTTTCCGAAAGAGGAACAAGAAAAAGCAATACAACTTCTTAAAAAATGGCTGCTTGCAAACTAATTTTTTGAAATAGTAAACTATAAAGCGAATCTTTTTAATTCTTTTGCAAATGATGGAAAAGGTATGCTTACAATCTTATTTCAAAACTAAAAACACTTTCAAAACAAAATAAAATGAACAAAAAGAAAATCCTTTTTATTCTTGTATCTATTGGTATAGTCCAATACGGATGGACTCAAAAGCACTTTCCCAATTTAGCAGCAGCCAAAAACAATATCGATTACAAAGGCAACCCTAAAAATGCTACGGATAGAAATCCATTAGCTTTTTCGGACAAAGGCGCTTGGTTTGCCTTTGGATTCTTGGACGCTTCCGGAATTCAAGCGGGATTTTCGGGTCCATTTTTAATGACAGAGCAAAACGGTGTTTGGCTAAGCCCTTCTTTTGTTGCCCTTCAACTTCAGGATGAAAACAAACAAGAGGTCATTCACTGGAAAAGCGCATTGGTGCAACAAAACAGTTACAACAGTCATTTAGAGCAAGAATTTAAAAGCGAAAAAATAAGGATCAAACAAGAATTAGTTTTTTTATCAGGGCATTCGGCATTGCAAAAAACTAGCATTACCAATACCTCGTCAAAAACAATAACACTTTTTCCTTCTTATAGCTCGACAACTTTTTTAACCGATGTACAAGTATCCAACGAAAATAAAACCCTAAAAATCGTTTCTCCAAAAAGTACTGCTATAGGTTACATACAATTTCTGAACACTACTCCTAAAATTCAAATTACCCAACAGGGATACCAAGTTCAAACAGCAAAATTGGTTGTAAAACCAAAGGAAACTAAAGAAATTGTGGTTTCGCAAACTTATATTTTTCCGCAGTATTCTTGGGAAAATGAAAAAGAAGTAATCTCAAAAACGGCATTTTCTGCGCTGCTCAACAGTACACAAAAAGAAAAAGAAAATCAACTATCACATTTGATTTCCAAAAAAAAGAAAATATACAACGACATTATTTATTCAAATCTGATTGCCAAACTTGTCCTTACATTACAAAACAATACGAGAATGCCAGCAGAAGGATTAAAACACGGGGGACTTTTTCCTAGTTACAACTACGAATGGTTTCATGGATTTTGGGCATGGGACAGCTGGAAACATGCTGTAGCTATCGCCAATTACGACACTGAATTGGCAAAAAATCAAATGCGTGCTTTATTCGATTATCAGGAACCCAATGGATTTATACCCGATTGTATTTACAGAAATAATCTTATTGAAGAAAACAATTACCGAAACACCAAAGCACCGCTAGCAACTTGGGCAATTTGGAAAATTTATGAAAAAACAAAAGAGATTAATTTTATACAAGAATTTTACCCAAAACTAAAATTATATCACAATTGGTGGTACAACGAACGCGACCATGATAAGGATGGTTTATGCGAATATGGATCTACAGACGGAACTTTACTTGCCGCAAAATGGGAAAGCGGAATGGACAATGCCGTTCGATTTGATGATAGTAAACTCCTGAAAAATGGAGAAAAAGCCTATTCATTAGATCAAGAAAGTGTCGATTTGAATGCATTTTTATATGCCGAAAAAAACTATCTATTTAAAATGGCAAAAGTGTTAAATCTTACAACAGAAGCCACCAAATGGCAAGAAGAAAGTGTTGCATTAAAAGCAACTATTCAAAATCAATTTTGGGATCCTGCAACAAGCTGGTTTTATGATACTACGATAGATGGCAAAACACTCATAAAAGCAATGGGTTGCGAAGGATATATACCCATTTGGGCTGAAGCCGCTTCACCTGAACAAACTAAAACAGCAAAGGAAAATATGCTCGACACAAAGTCCTTAAACACATTTGTTCCTTTACCAACACTGGCCGCAAATCATCCTAAATTCAAACCCTATAATGGATACTGGAGAGGTCCGGTATGGATTGATCAAAGTTATTTTGGCATCAACGGATTAGAAAAATACGAATACCAAAATGAAGCAAATCAACTGACAAACAAACTAATTCATAACTCCGAAGGAGTTTTAGACAAAGGCAAAACCATTAGAGAAAATTATCAGCCCCTTACAGGAAAAGGTTTGGAAGCCTATAATTTTAGCTGGTCAGCAGCGCATTATTTAATGCTACTTTTAGAAGATGAATAGTGAATCAATGAAAAAAGTAATTTATTTGCTACACTTATTAATTGAACTTACATAATGTTAATATTGAAGAACAACAAGAAATCGTTTCTCGCGTAGAAAGTTTGTTTGCCAAAGCCGATGTGATTGAGAAGAAATACCAATCAGTAAGGGAAAAAATAGACAATTTACCCCAAGCCTTGTTGCACAAAGCGTTCAAAAGGTGAGCTTACAGAGCAGTTCGAGAGTGATGGGGATGCGCGAGAGTTGTTGCAACAAATGCAGGTGTTGAAAAACAGTGGGGTAAAACCTAAAAAAGTCGCATCTAAAAAAGTGAAGAAGTATCCAGAAAACGAAGCTATTTTGGGGATGATTTCGGAGGATGAAGAAAATTATAAATTATAAAATATGGAAATACTAAATAGAAGTGCTATTACCATTACGCCCAAACAACCTTTTGTTGATTGGGCGAATGCGCTTTCCTCAGAATTTCCAATGGAAATAAGTGTGATAGGAGAATCCCACACCTATCTCACCAATCCTGACTTTGACGATGCCCAAAAACACATAAAAAAATATTTCAAGCAAATTTTTGAAGAAGAACTCGAAGGCATTTGGACAGTCGAACAGGATTGGCCACAAAAAAGAGATTTCGAAGCTTTTTGAGCATGGTTCAGCTATGAAATCAGTGATTGGGTTCACGATTTAAGTACAAAACCACTATTTGACGAATTTTGATTTTACTTCCCAATACAATAAGTAATAATCCTTGTGTTTAAAGGGTTAAGAAGGGTAGAGATGTACAAAAGATGTAGTGATATTGTCAGTAAATTGATATTTATTGCAATTAAAAATAAAAATTACACTAATTCTACATTTCTATCTGCCAATCCAAAGCATTCATTTTGTTTTTTAACTCTAATAATGTCGCTATGATTTCTTCAAATGATGGAGAATCTCCATAAATCATTTGCTGTTGCATGATTTTATAATCCGATTTCCAAGCATCAATAATTGCGAGAGAGGGGATAGGATTGATTGTTTTAGGTTGGTGTAAGCTGTAATCAATATCGGCAACTTTAGTAAACTTAAAGCGGTGCTTTACGATTGTTTGATATAATTCTTTGTCGTTTAGTGCAATTTCGGAAAATTTTGTTTTTGACAGTTGATGCACATCATACAAGTGGCGACTTAGCCGTTCCACTCTTATTTTTTCTACAGGCTTAGAAAATTCCTCATGCAACAAAAAAATATTTTCTAAAAAGGTACGTTCTGGATTTACCGTTGGAATTGAACTAGCTTGTTGCCAAAAATCGGTGTCAGGGTAGTGGATATCAACCAAAGAAGTAATGCTTTGCTTGCTAAAAGGCTCTCTTAACGAACGGCATCCAATCTCAATTTGTACCCTTGGCTGAATGTATTCAGAGAGTTCTATGCTATTTGGGTAGTATAAATTTATGATTACTGGGTCTTGATCGGATTCGGTTGTTTTTATAATCTCCCATTCGATGCCCTTAAATCCTTTTTTGACAAATTCTTCTTGTAGCTCAGGAAAGAATGTTTCCGAAATATAATTATTTGCAGCCTTTCTCAAGGCTGTGATTTGTTTTTTTGAGAGTTCTCCCTCAAAACCTAAAAATTGCCTGTCTATAGCCAAATCTACATCTTCAGAGAAACGGTCAATAAGATTCCAAGCTTTACTCAAAGAAGTCCCTCCTTTGAAAACGAGGTGTTCGCTGACTTTCATATCAAAAATAATGGATAAGGTTTGTACTACCCACCAATCTTTTTCTACAGCAAAAGCAGCCATACCAGTTTTTTCGGCTATTTGCAAATAGGCTTTCTTTTTTGCGCTGTCGGAAATAGTAAACCACTTATTCATTATTTGATGTTTTTATAGCTTGTCGCATGATTATTCTAATCCATTCAGGAGCCAGTCGAATATCGTGTTCCAAACGATAGGGTTCTTCTTTAGTCAAATGTTTTAATATGATTTGTTTTTCGGTCTCAGTTACCTTGTCTTTCTCAATTACTTTCAATGCTTGAATGACTAAACTGCTTATTTTGCCTATGGCAGCTAAGTTTTTAGGAGCTGTTTTTTTGAAGAGAATTTTGCGCTTTCCTAAATCAATTTTTCTTGCTGCTCCATCAGTAAGGTAAACGACATTCATGGGGACTTGTGTAGATAAGCCTAACGCATTAAGAGCAAGAATACCTGTTGGTATTATACGGGCTTTATCACGTTTAGCGATAGCAATGGCAATGGCTTCGGTACTCGGCATAAGAACACCAAAAATAGGATCTGTTTCTAAACGAGCATAAATGCCACGAGCAACCCTTGATAAATCGCCTTTGTCGACCAATCTTTCCAACACTTTGGCAACTGCTTTTGCAGAACCAAATGTTACAAAATCATCGACAAAAAAAAGCGAACCCCTCTTGGCTTTCTTTATTTTAGCAATAGCCTTGTCATCAATGCTTAGCATGCTTTTTAGGTTTTATTTTGTCGCAAAAATAGTAAATATTTGCGACAAAATACACTTTGAAAAATGTTTAGTTGAAATTATAAAATAGCCTGTTTTACCAAATTCATTGATAGATCTTAATTTTACTTTACAGTTGCACTAACCACATCCCAACCAATAGTTTTAACATTACTGTAATTGTTCACTTTTAATTTAAACTCCTTCTGTGTATTGGGACCAAAAAAATCATAAATTGTATATTTCTCCCTTGCAATCTCGGAATCAGTTTTACTGTAAAAAACGACATTAACCATTTCATAAATTTAATTTATTGTAGTTTTGGATACAAAAGGTCTTTAATTTATTTTTTTCATCTCTTTGATAATCTTAGTTGTTCTTCTATCTGCATACATTCTGTTTAAGGCAGTTACAGCCCATATAAATGCAGGAATCCAACCAATGATTGTTATTTGTAATAACAAACAAATAATACCTGAACCTATTTTTCCTTGTAACATCAAGGATAACCAAGGTAGAAAAAATGCTAAAACGTATCTCATATTTTTTTATTTGTGAAGGCAGAAGGATTCGAACCTTCGACCGCCTGCTTAGAAGGCAGGTACTCATCATTTATACAATAGCCTGTTTGATCAAACTCATAACATACTCCAAATTCACTGTGTTGGTTACGATAGTTTCATAATCGCCATTTCCCCAATGCCCGGTTTCCGAAACATCTTTCATTAACCTTTTTGGATCGTCTAACTGTCCTTTTTTAAGGTTAATAAAGATCTTAATTCCTTTTTTTAGGATTACAATATCGGCAATATTTTTATTCTTTTTAAAAGCGATGTATAGTTTTTTAGGAACAATTTCAATATCATCCGTTAGGTTTAAAATGGCATTTTTGAAAGATTCATACAATTCTACAATTTCCTCTGAAGAACCGTTTAAATGATCTTCTTCTGTATATACTTTGATTTCATCTGTAACCGATTTTATCAAGCTATTTTGCTTTGTTAGTGGTTTAATGCTCTCTGCTGATTTTGTTTTTTTGATAGGGTTGATGCTAATTAAATCATTTTCATATCTTTTTATTTCCCATAACTCAATGGCAATATCTTTGAAATTAGTAGCCAGTCGTTGGTTTTCTGTAAAACTGGGTGATACAAATACAACTCGTGTTTGTGACCAGTCTACTGAAGTACTGTGTATTGCTTTTTTTAAAGTTTCGTTATAGGTTAAAACAAAATCTGCTTTGTTCTCCAGCATTAGACTCAAATAAGTAAAACCTTGGTCAACTACACTGACGTTTTTATCTCGTTTGTATTCAATAATAACAAATGCTTTCGATTGCGGATCATAACCCAAGGTATCGATTCGCTTTCCTTTTATTACAAATTCCGTATTGACCATTTCTAGTCCCATAAGCTCAGGAAGATTCTTTTCAAACAGTATTTGAATTTCTTTCTCTAGTTTAAAAGGTTTTTCTTTTAATATACTTAGGTTATTGGTGTTTTTGGATTGGTATAGGTTCATCTATTAATTATTAATGTTCAATGAATTCAAGTTTAGAATTCTAGTATTTTGCCCTATTACTCCTGTGTTTTTTTCTTTGAGTTCTGCCTCAATTTCTTGGACTAGAAAAGTATCTATAACATTTACTAAAAGTATTGGTTTTAGAACTATTTCTTTGAATTCTGGTAGTTTTTGAATTCGTTCAACATCTTTTATCAACTTACCGAAATGCTCCCTAATTTTGCTTTTAAGCTTGTCGATATCGGTATTGAGTTTATACATTTTTGCTTCCACTATGTAAGTAAAAGTTCCATCACTAAAAATACAGTCAATTTCAATATTGTCTAAAAAGTGTTGATTAGTTTGATATTGGTACTTGTTGCTTTCCAATACATTACAATAGGCATCTAAAAGCAATCCGTCTTGACTTTTCACTACATCATAAATCTCTTTATGCAATTCATAAGGAACAAAATAAGTTACTTCTTTAGAGCAAACAGGACATTTTAAGTCTTTGAGTTTGTTGGGATTTATTCGTAGTTGAAATACGCCTTTGTATGTACCCGAATCACAATGTGAACATTCTATAAAAGCATCTTCACTACTTGGCGCAATAATTTTATTATCATAAAGTAGATGAAATAATTTTATACGAGAAGTAAAATTATCTTCACTATTTAATGTGTTTACTAGAATTTGATTGGTATTGTAAAGCTTTTTATAGGAATGGTTTACATATAATTCCTTTATGAATTTTATTCCTTCAAAAAAGGTATTTATAGTATTCTCATTTATTAATTCGTTGCCTTTTTTTGGTTTTAATCTTCTTTCGAAATTAGTTTCAATTTCTTTGAACGTTTCAATGTTATGCCCAATGAAACCATACTCTTTTAAAAACTTGATACTGTTCTTTTCTCTGTTCTCTTCGTCAGTGAGAATTTTTATTGCTCTAAAAAACAAACTCAATCCTTTTTTATCAAAGTCATTGATTAATTTTTCAAATGATTTACGGAAATGTTTGTCAAAAAAGTCTTCCAGTATTGGTGTAAAATACTCTATTTTAGCATTTAATGAACCATCTAAAAAAATGTTTTGGGTTTCATTTCTGAACTTTATAGTATCGTGAATACCATCGTCATTATCTTGGGCATTGGAAATAGTAATTCTTGGTAATGAATAACTGAATGCGTTTTCATCATTGCCAATAGTTGTGGTTTCTAAAAGTTCTTCTTTTGAAAGCATAAACAAGTTTTGGCATGATTGATTTTGCCAAAAGAGATTGTAGAACACTTTTTTTATTTCGGGCATTGTTGAATAAATATTTATTTTTTTAAAAAGTATAAGCTAACCCCATAAAATGGTTGAAATTTACCATTAGCATCTTTTGCGATACAGTCTCGTATGCTTTTTTCTATTTTTTTTGAGTAATTACCTTTTTTTAAACCACATCGCTTTTTTATTTGTTCAATTGCTTTATAAACGCTTTCACGAGATTTTCTTAAATTCTCATCGTTCAAATTAAGTATATTCTCAATATCATTCTTTATATTTTGATCGTCAGAAAAAACAGCACCATTTTTAGTATATTTAATTTTAGATGTTATATTAGAATTAATCAAATCAAAAGAGTTTATATCTAAATTAGCTTTTTTCGTATCGCAAGTAAATACATCATTGTTACCTATGCCATTACAAGCAATAAATAAATTATTAAAGTTTAATTGAAGCTTAGGATTTTTATCTTGGCAAAGGAAATGCTCAATTTTACTCTTAACGATAAACTTATGAGGAAGTCTTTTTTGACAATAGCAGCATATATAACCCTGATCCTTAAGCAATTTATTTCTCAAATCAACTTTTTCTCTTTTACCAAGATTATCATACAAAATCACTCCATTTTTAATTGCCTGTAGTAATGATGGTGGTTGGATAGTTTTAACGATATTAACCATTTAAATCAGATTTTAAAAATTCTAATTCAATGTTTGCTCTAATTAAATCTTCATCATCATTCCCTAAAATAATAGATAATTCATTGTATAAATTCTCACTTTCTTCAACTTTCTCTATCTCTAAATATTCGAAAAGAGAATTTAATTTGTCCTGTATTTCTTTTGGTCGTTCCGTAACATTCATTAAATTATAATTCACTGAAGCAATTGTACGTCCATAATAATTTAATGGTAAATCTGAAACTTTGCCATTTTGAATTAAATTAACCTTAACAAATTCATTGCTAGCATTATTTAATAAGTTAGCAGAATGTGTGGCTAAAAGAATTTGATTATAACTATTATCACTAAAAATATTTCTTAAAAATGGAATTAATTCTGTTTGTCTTTTTGGATGTAAAAAAGCATCTGGCTCATCCATTATTAGAACCGAATTATCTTTAAGAAGATGCTGTTTTAAAGCACTAATAGTTATTAATTGTTGTTCTCCTTCACTCAAGTCATTTATATCAATAGAATTATTTAAATCATCAGTAGAAATGTAAACTGATATTTTTTCCAAAATCCCTACCTCAAACAACAAATTCATTATTTGAAATAGAAGATATGTATCGTTTTTATACTCATAGTCGTTTGACCAATTACCCATATCATAGATAGCATCTAATAAGCCTTTATGATAGTCAATATGAATAAAGGTTTTTTTATCATCAATATCTAATTCTACTTTTCCAGAATACGATGTTTTTAAAACTTCATCAAGGTAAGTTCTTAGAAACCCAGTTAATTTATATAAATCATCATAATCATTATTGGCAAAATCATCCGGTTTTTTGAGATGTAAATTTACACTCCTTACTTTATAAATTTGATTTGATAATGGTAATTGTAAATTATTACTTTTATAATAATTCATTAGAAAGAGAACAGGGTAATGCTTTTCTTTTATATAGATTATCTGTTTTGATAATAAATATGGAATTAATGAAACATCGTTGTCTTTTATGCTATAAAGTTCTTTGGCTTGAATTTTTTCTGTTTCTTGAACAATATTTTTTAGAATTGAAGAATAACCTGCATAATAAAAGACTAGATTATCAGGTAAATATTTGAGCATTTCTTTTCTGTCTTTAATAATAGTACCATTAATAGCCATTGTGAATAGAAGCCCAGATTCACTGCTAGAAGTTAACTCAATATATTCTATAGAAGTTTTTGATTTTAAAGTGGTAGTTGTCGTTTCAATAACAACCTCATTTGTAAAACTATAATCAATTTTGAAATTAAATATTGACTCCCTTGTTTTGCCATCTAAGCAAAACTGTTTTACTTCAGAAAAAATAATAGCTATGGCTTCAAAAACACTTGATTTACCAGAACCATTTATTCCAATAAGTACGTTAATCTCACTATTTAAATCAATAGTAATAGATGGATAAAATTTTTTATATGTTTCTATATATAACTTCTTTATTCTCATAATAAATATTTAATTAAATATTTCATTTTCAAATTCCAAAATAGCTTCTTCTTTGTTCTTAATTGATGAATTATTCAATTGTTTGATTTGTGATTTTATTAATTGTATTTTTTTAGAAATCTCTTTTTGTTTTTCTAATGATGTTAGTGGAAAGACAATTTTCTTTAAATTATTTACCCCTAATTCTGTTTGTTTTGTAGATTGAGCAGATTTTATTCCGTCCACTTGATTTTGACCAAAATGGCTATTAAATAAATATGTGTAAAATAAAGGATCAATTACACTTTTATTAACTCTTAATAAAAGCATATGGCTATCATATAATAAACCTTCATACTTATTTGTTAGACAAGTAGCTCTACCAATAGTTCCTTCCCCAGTTGAATTGATTATTACATCACCATCTTTTGTGAAAAAGTTTTTATCAATACCGTTGTACCAACGTTCGTCAACTGTTTTGGAGTGCTCAATCTCGATGTTATTCCAACGATTACATTTTTGATTTAAAATAAGTCTGGTTGAATTTTCAGAATACTTTGGGCTTTTACCTCTAAAAATACTTTTTACTAAGTTTGGATTTGTTTCAAATGAAGTCATATCGTATAGGGATGATTTTAATTCATTTGAATTAAAAATTTTATCAAGACCCCATTCCGATATTATGGTATATCTAATAAACTGTAAAAAACTATTTGATTTTCTTTCTTCTGCTTTAATGATACCCAACTCTTCAAATAAATACTTTTCAATACTTTCTTCAAGTTCTTTTGCTAAACTCTCTTGTTGCACTGCTAAATTTAATTTAGAATTATATGCTCCAATTATACGATTTTGTTCCTCTAGTGATGGGAGCGGAATATAAATTTCCTTTAATAATTGATCAGGTCTAATGTATTTTCGATTTGTAGTACCAGTAACAAAACCATCTAAATATTCGTAAATTCGATTGCTTTTAAAATATAATTGAACAAAATCAACATTTGCTTTATTGGTGTCAATTTCCGCAAAAGTCATATTAGAAGAACCTAAACCTGATGATAAATTATTGCTTATAACTCCAAAAGCACCATTTTTTGTATCTACTTTGCACCAAAATAAATGATTTGGTTTTGCTTGTTGATACACTCTCATTTTTAGTGTTTTACCTTCAACTTCTCTATTTACAAAAGCTCCTTTTCCATACGATCTAACGCCTAGAATTTTATAGGTTTCATTGTCTTCAATACTAACTTTTTTAATAGTTGCTTTTGATAGAAACTCACCAAAAAGTACTAGAGGAATATTAGGATTAAAAGAATTACTCTTTTTAATAAAATTCTTTACATCCCAACTAGAAATGCTGCTGTATGATACGATTTTAAATAATGAATTAACTCCCATAACTATTTATAAAAAGCTACTGGTTCCCCTAATTCCATTCTAAAAATATTGTCATTAATGATTTCATATTTTACTTCATCAAAGATGCCTTTCCAAAGTTTGTTAGCTTTTCTATAAGCTGTAAATTCTACTTCTAATGGTATTAACTCATTTTCTATTACTGAACCAGTTGTACTAATCCCTGCTTTTTCTACTTCGGCAATTGGTATTTCGTAATCAAAAAGTTGTTTGATTTTGGTTTTTATTTCAATTTCTATGGTTTGGCCTAGTTGTTTTTCTTTGGCTTGAAGTTCTTTTCTATCTTCTTTAGAAAGGGCTTCTTTCCCCTTTAAGGCTAATTTTGATTTAATTACTTGTAGCTCGTTTATATATATATCTTCGATAGCTACTTTGGCTTTCGTTTGGATTAATTTATATTCTTTTACTTCCGCTTCTGTAAATTTCTTAAAGAATAACAAACTTGGTTTTACTGTTGCACCACTTGCAATAAATACATCTTGAGGTATAGAGGTTATAAGTAGAATTTTTGCTTTGC
This sequence comes from Flavobacterium sp. LM5, assembly GCF_002017945.1. Classification (NCBI taxonomy): domain Bacteria; kingdom Pseudomonadati; phylum Bacteroidota; class Flavobacteriia; order Flavobacteriales; family Flavobacteriaceae; genus Flavobacterium; species Flavobacterium sp. LM5. Next base: position 1,870,200 of record NZ_MUFX01000001.1, read on the forward strand.
TTTCTACAAAATCTCTAATCTTTTGTAAGTTGGTATTGTTTAAAACGCCTTCGGGTAAAACAATTCCCATCCTGCCACCTGGTTTTAATAAATTTAAACAACGCTCGATGAAAAGTACTTCGGTAAGTGAACTTAATTTCCCTGTTTTGTATAAACTCAATAAAGGTTTATTGATGTTATCATTAATTTGTCGTAATGCCACATCGTATGCTTCGCCATAGCGTTTGCGGTATTTTGCAATTCTTGCTTCGTCGGTGTATTTATCAGCTTCGGTAATTTTTAGAGATTTTTCAACTCTGGAACCAAAAGGGGGATTGGTTAGAATGACATCAAAACGGTTTTCAAATATTCCGTTTACGTTTAATAATCCATCGTTGTGATGTACGCCACCGTGACCATCGCCGTGCATAATCATATTCATTTTGGCAGTTCTACTCATACGAGGATTTGCATCTGTACCAAAAATACAATCGTAGCTCAACACTCGTAAACGACTGTCTGGATTGTTTATGTCTAGTTCTGCATTGAGTTTGGCAAATAAATCGTTTACGGTTTCATCTACTTTTTCTTTGTCGGCTTCTTTCATCTTCTCGAAAGCAGCATCGAAATACATTGCTTTAATTCGCTCTTTTTCTTCGTGAATTTCTTGTTCAATTTTTGCTCTTACAAATTCAAAAGCTTTGATTAAGAAACCGCCACTACCGCAACAAGGATCACATAAAACTTCTCCTTCTTCGGGATCAAGAATATTAACCATAAAATCAACAACTGTTCTTGGTGTGAAAAACTGACCAAGTTCACCTCTGAAAGTTCTTCCTAGAAATTGTTCGAAAGCAATTCCTTTGACATCATCGGAAGTAGTTGATAGGTTATAAATTTGTAATTCCTCAACAATAGCTTCAAAGCTGTTTTCTCTAATACGTATTATTTCAGATGGTTCAAATAAATCATCATCTTTAAAATCCTCTTTGGTTTGCTCAAACAAAAACTGATAAAAATCTTTACCATCTTTCGGTTTATATTTTTCGTAACTTGATTTGGCTTTTTGGAATTCTTCTTTTGAGAAAATTTGAGCTCCAGAATTAGTCCGTTCGTATCGTATTTTGATAAACAAAATTTTGCTAATTTCATCAAAAGCTGCCTCTGGTGATAGCTTATCGTTATTGCGGATAATGTTATGGCATTTGAATAGCAGTTTAGAGAATTCGTCTCTTGTAAATGCTTTTGTCTTTTTTAGATATTCAGTTACTTTTTTCTCATCATTGATGATTTTAGCATCTGGAATATCAACGATTTCTTCTAGTTTTTTTGGTATGTTTCCTTTTACAACCTTAAAAATTCGTGTTTCTTTTAGATTGGTTGTAACAAAGAAATCAGCACCAGCCCATGAAGCATAATTATAACCTTGGAAATAATCTTCTTCACGAACGGTAATGTGTTCCGCTTTACATTCCACAACAATTATTGGGCTTTTACTCTCTGATTTGTCTTTTATATTTCTCCATATAACAATATCAGCCATAGCACGACCTTGACCACGTTGAGAGTTACTCACTTTTACTTCTTGATCCATTTGATCCAAAGTAAAACCTTTGTTTTCCAACAGTCGACATATGTACTCTTGTCTTACTTTTTCTTCTGGTTTAAGAATCAGCCATTTATTTAGTAATGGTGCAAATATTTTGTTATCTTTAATCTGAACGTCTAATTTCATAAGGAACTTGTATTTTTATACAGTATGATAATCTTCAAAAATACTATTTTAATACTATTTTTTGTTGTTTTTGTTTTCTTTTAGTACTTCTTTATTTATCTCAAAATTATAGCAGTTTAAAAACCTACTAACTATCCTTGAAATCTTAAATACTAATTACTTCACTCGCTTATTACATTTGCTTTTGAAAGAAAGAATAATGCTTTTAAATTATTTATTTTCTTCTAAAGTAACACCTTATGATATTTAGGGTATTTACATTGATTTTAAGCCTTTTTATTTAATTATTTAAAGAGAAGCGCACTAGTCTTGTAATTTTAAACAATCACTATATGAATCATTACCCATTTAAAAAACAAGGTAATAAATTTGATTTTCTGTCTCAGGATGAGATGACTACTTTAATGAAAGAGTATTACGAGGATAGGATCTCCATGACTGCCTTAAAAGCAAAATACAAGCTTCCCCAAAGTAATAATTTTGAAGAACAATTTCCTTGGGAAAAAATAGCAGAAATTTGTGGTTTATGTAACTGCCAAATGGTTGTAGTCCCACATCATAGGGATAGAAATTCAAATAAAGCTGTGTGCTCAAACTGTGGTCACATAAACGAAGGACTTTGTACTTGTGGCACTTGTCGTGACATAGAACGTCAAACTTATTTACAGGAAAAAAAAGAAAGAGAAGAACGCATTTCAAATCAGTTGGAACTTGAAGAATCTGTAAAAATCCCTTTTGACAAGCTCACGGCTGAAGAGAAAATAAGTCTAGGAATGTTAGTCCGGAATATGTCTTCAGAAGATTTAACTTATATTGTTCCTTTCTCCAGTAAAGAAAATTGGAAAAATAACAAAGATTTTGTGTTACCGCTTTATAAATCAAAGATTTTAACGGTTCATCCTGAAAGTGATTATAGCTTCATCGGAATTAAAGAAAATAAATTTAAGGAAACCATTCTTTCTTTTGAACTCCATAAAATGAAATGGAATATCAATGTTTTGAAAGAGAATTTATCAAACAATGAATTGTATAATTACTTGGCTAGGGCAGAAGATCAATTAAAATTAAGCTACGAAGAGCTTTTTTTATACTGGAAAAAAATTGCCAAACATGAAGCTCAATTATATCTTGCTTACAATTTTAATCAGGTTCTTAAAATAGAATTTGAAAATGATTTTGCAATAGATAATCTACTGGAGTATTTAACGAATCATTTTTCTATTGGTCAGATTTATAATTTGATTTGGAAGTATACCAATAATACATTGCGTTTCAAAGAGGAACGACAAGTGACAAGAAATCATATTTATAATTATTTGCTGAAGTGTATCAGAAATGAAGCAGAAAAAATCATTGCAAACAGCTATAATTTAGGACATTTTGACAAACCTAAATATATACAGGAAAGTTCTTTTTCGGACTTTTTTTTCAGTTATATTTTAAAGGCAAATGGACAGGGGTATAGAATAACTCCATCGGAAATTTTTGAAATTAATCAGAATAACTCTGATGATATACAAGAATTTGTGCAATTTAAGACAGTTGGTGATTATCTTAATACTTATAAATTTCTCTCTACAAATAAAGAGTCTTTTAAAGACGAAGATGAATAAGATGTGCTGTGGTTGGGGTGGTAATCTTATGATTGGCTAACAAATCGATACAATCACAATAGAATTACCTTGACTTTCAGTTCAGAGGTTTTCTGTAGCTTAAAACCTCTGAACTGAAAATTGAGGATAACGAAGTTATTTTCAAGGTGTTAGATAGAATAATTTTTCGGCTTCTTCTTTGGATAAATCTATAAATATTTTGTTTCCTACTGTGGTTCTTTCAAGTCTAACAGCTTTATTTATTGCTTCTAAACACCTGTGATATTCTTGTATTTTTTCTTCCAATGATCTGTTTTTTAGTTGGCTTTTTTCTAATTCTTCGTTTAATTTGATGAGCATATTATTTCTCGAATCAAATAACCCATCGACATCTCTAAAATATCCCGATATCTCATCATCAGGGATTTTGTTCACAATACTATAAACCGCATCTATCTTCTCTGCAAAATTTTTAAAATAATCTCTTTCAATTGCTCCAAATCTTTTCCTTAAGCTCAGAGAATCGGCTTTAATGAATTCTTTAAGTTCCTCAAAAGACCTCCGTTCGCTTATACTGTTTCTAAATAACTGCTCGTTTAATTCTTGATTTATTCTATCTCTTGGAGTTATTTTATTTCTTTCAAAAAACCAAACTATGTCTTCCAAACAACTTGTTAAAGTGGTATATCTACCTGCTTTTTTTAGTCTATCTAGTCCGTTTTTTGCTTTCTCCCCGATTCTTATATTCATTTGTTTTTTTATTAAAATGGATGCTTTTTGCACGCAAATATGTAGATGTTGAAACTAATAATGTGTTGTTTTTTAATTGATTATGTTTTTAAATGCGTTCATTTATGCCTACTTTTTAAAAAAGTAAAAAACACAAACTATTTAAAATCAGTACTTTATGTTTTGAACTGAGATTCATCTCCGTTCCCTCTTGCTTCTCCCATTCTTTATACTAAATCTTTAATTTCACTGCCATTTACCAAGCATTCATTTAGGTCTTTAAATCCAAGAAAATGCTTTCTACAATCTTTCGCATTTTTAAATTTTTCCATTACCAATGAAGTGTATTTATCTCCTGTCGTGTCATTATCTAAGTACAATTCTATAAAATCATAATCACTCAAAACCGAAATATTCGTCACTAACAATGCCACCGAATTTAAAATCAAATAATCCGATTCCTCCATTATTAAATTTTCCCGAACCTGTATAAAAGATAAATAGTCAAAAAAACCTTCGTAGATTCTTAGCGTTTTTGATTCATTGTAGATTAGTGATATGTCTTTCTTTCCTAAGCAGATTTTTGCATATTTGGATCTGATTTCCCAACCTTGGCTTTTATTTTGAAATCCTAAAGCGAAGTGATTTTTTTCATTTATTGTATAGTGGATTTCTTTGAGCTGTTTAATATTTTTGGAATTATGTATTTGTCTATTTTTTAGATATTGAATTAAAGCGACATGTTGAACCGGTAATATTTTTTTAATATGATTAGTGCTATTTAGTTCCTTAGTTGGTGTTTCAAAAATTTGCTTTTGAAAAGAAAAAAAAGTATCGAATTTTTCTAGGTAACTCAAAGCTTCATTAACACTAAATCCAAACTTTTGAATTACGAAGTCTATAACGTTCCCACCTTTCTGTTCTCCGTGGTCAAACCATCGATTAATTTTTCTATTGAGCTTAAAAGAGGCTGTTTTTTCAATTCTAAAAGGGGATAAATACCAACTTTCATTTTCATTTGATTTTGTGGGTTCACATCCTAAATTTTGAAGTACTTTTTCTATTGAAATTTCTCTTGCTTGAGTCGAATTCATTACAGCGTATTTTGTAGGTTAAAAAAATGCAAAAAAGTGATGAATTGATGACAAAGTGGTCTCAGCCCAATATTGATAGGGGATTACGTCTCCTCATTTTGTCATCACGTCATCATTATTAAAACTCTGTCATCATTTTTTATTCATCATTATAATTTTTGATGACAAAATGATGACAATGTAAAGCCTTACTGTTGTTGGTTTAATCTTGTGTTGTCATCAATTCATCACTAAAATCAGATAAAAAATATCTGGTTATCGAGTAATAACGCCCTTTGGTTAAATTTTGGTAGAAATCTAAATCATTAGTGATGCTTATTTTTTGATATTGATTTGAATTTTTAGCTTGCTCTAATTTCCAATTTTTACGAATAATTTTTTTTATTTCAGCAGCATCATATTTGATCCTAAACTTGTTTAAAATATTCAATAAATCAGAAAAACTGAAATCTAGAATTTCAATATCTAAACTTTCCATTGTATTCAATAAAACATTAGCTATTTCTTTTTCCAATTGGTTCGAATTATGTTTTACTAACTTTAATAAAGCCTTAGTTTTAATTTGTTCTGGAGTAAACCACATTCGGGATTGATTTTCGGTGGATAATTTTCTAGTTGTTAGAAAATGTAGAAATGCAGGAATTTCGTCAGTTAGTTTTTTCAAGAAATTAACATCCTCTTTTTTGTAACGATTCACTTTTATGATCCAAAACCGAATTTCATCAGCATCAATTTTAATAAATGATGTTTCATTATTGGAGCAAAGAATAAATTTCCCAAAAAAGGAAGCTTCTTTTTTGTCTTTTCCTTTGGCTTCTGTTTTATGTGTATTAGTCGTAGAAAGGTATTTTATACGTTCTGTGAGTTCATCAGTCTTAAACAAAACTTCATCAATACAAATCAATAGTTTTGAACTCCAGTCGGAGTTAAAGTTTGAAGTAAAGTCACTATTGGTTAAAAAAGTCAAGTTATATTCATAGATTTCTTTTAACCATTTTAGGAAGGTTGATTTTCCGGTTGATCTTTCTTTGCTAATTAAACATAAAATGGGTAATATTTGGGTTGGTTTTAAATAAAGCAACTGCAAATAGTCAATTCCTAAATCTAGCTGTTCGCCAAAAATATGGGATAAGAAAGTAAGTGTATGGGTAATATCGCCTTCTGAGGGCGATTTACTTATTTGATGATAGGTGTTATAATAGTCCTGGACTCTTTTCTTAAAGTGTTCAGGACGATTTTCAGGAATACATATGAATCCATCAAATCTTTCAATTTCTGAAAGGACATTTTTACCGTGATCTTGTCTTATCAATTCTGCTGACCAAATTACTAAAATCTCGATAAAATCACCTGAAGGTAAAGGATATAAGGATTTCTTAAAATAGGTAGTTCCTATTCTTAAATACATGTTTTTCATTATACAATATGGTTTTATTGTATCTTTGTCAGACACAACATGGTTAGAGTTAAAATAAAGCGTTGCAATTCGGCGGAATTGAACGCTTTTATTTTTTTACAGCATTTGTATAATTGATCGCCTCTTTTTCGATTTGAGAAACCGATTTTGACTTGTTTTGTAGTAACCATTCATCAATCTCTGATTTAGTAAAAAAGAGTGTTCTGTTGTTTGGTTTGGAGTAGGGGAGTATGTTGTTGTGTACTAATTTATAGACATAACTTTTTGAGAATCCCGTGTAGTTTACAACATCATCAACAGTGAAGATTTGTTTGTTTGTCCCAATTATAAGTTTCTCTAATTGGGTTAATTTTTGAATGATAGCATTACTTTCCATAAGTGATTTGTTTTATCGTTATGGTAGCAAATGTCACTAATGCTTATCGCTTTGAGCATGACTTTTATTACAAAGTAACGAAAGTCTATTTTGGAAAACTCATGAAAATGGTATTTAAATTTTTAGCATTATCGGAATTACGTTCTTTATCCTTTCCATTTTTTACCGAACTATATTTATATGGGATATTATCATCAGTTAGAAATGAATCGCTAAATTTATTTAAAGGAATCCTCTGATTTAGATTTAAATTATTTTGAACTAGCTTATGAAAGTAATACAAATCAAATGCTGTTAAATTTATTTGCATTGGTTTTGAAAGAAAATCTGAATAAAAATTGCTTTTCTCAATTTTCTCATCGATAACAGAATATTTTCTTAATTCATTATATAGATAGCTAAGTTGGGAATTATTTAATAAGTGGTTAAAATTTTTAATCGTTGGTTCTTTTGGAGAAATTAAACTGTTCTTGGCTCTTTCTGCAAATCCCATTCTGTGAATTAAATATATTGAGATTGTTAAAAAAAACAATATTGTTATATATGAGATTGCCAAATACAATTCGTTTGAAGACGTCAGTAGTATGCGACCTAAATAGATGCTTAAACAAAAAAATGCTAAAAATGAAGCTGCAATTATTCTATCGTAATTAGAATTCCAAGTGATTTTTTTATTTTGAAAATATTGTATGATTAAGGGATAATAATATCTCAAAATTAAACCTAGTTGTACTAAAATATTAATTAAAATTGATACAACAATAATGTAGCTTATAATTTCCATTCTTTTAATTATTAATGTTAGGGATTAGATTAGCGGCTTCTTTCATCTTAGAATCAATGATTTTAGCATAAATTTCGGTTGTTTTTAATTCTCTATGACCAAGCCTTTTTGAAACGGTGTAGATATCGGCTCCGTTTTCTAAAAGTAAGACAGCATTGGTGTGTCTGGCGCTATGAAATGTGATGTGCTTTGTTAATCCAGCTCTCATACACCATCTTAATATTTCAGCATTAAAATGAGCTCCATATTTCAAGCCTTTAAAAACACGTTCTGAAGGACTTTCTCTTTCTCCGAGTAGTTTTCTTGCTTCTTCTGAAATATATAAATATTCTACACCATCTGTTTTTTCTTGTCTAAAATTTACTCGGCTAATATCTCCTTCGTCTCTTACTTCTTTCCAAACAAGTGTATTTATATCAGACCATCTTAAACCAACTAAACAGGAAAAAATAAAAGCTCGTTTTAGGACATCATATTTACAAGTAGCTTTATTCATAGCTACTAACTCATTGTAAGTTAGATACTCTCTTTGGCTTTCTCCTTGCTCAAATCCTTTTACTTTTTTGACGGGATTCATTGTAAGATAGCCATCTTCAAAAGCGGCTCTTATTGCAGCTTTGAATTTATTATAATAAGAATATTTTGAGTTTTGAGCTAATGGAAGATCGCTTTTAGTTCTAGCGTCTTTGTCCAAATAATTTCGGTATGCTTTTGCGAATTCTTCATTAACTTCATCAAAAGTTATATTTGGATTACAGAATCGTTTAAGATGAAGAAAGGAAGCTGTCCAATTCCCATAATTTTTTGGAGAATCAACACGTTCTTCCGCTTGATTACTATAATATTCTAAAAATAAGGTTTTAGATTTTGTATTGTTTTTGATGTCAAATTTGCCTTGAAAGTATTCGGCTTTTCTGATTGATAATATCTGTTCGCTTAAAGTATCAATTTCTTTATTCTCCTTTTTTTCACTGGCAATTTTCGGATCTTGATGTGGATATAACTTTAGATACTCAAAGTCTCTCAAATGAATACGTTTGCCAGCTGCATTAACAGTTGATCCTTTGTAGTATTCTAGATACAAACTATATCTACCATTTTGCAATTTCTTCTTCTTTAAACTAATTATCATAAGGTGTACATTTTTACACCTTGTTTTTGATAAGGTGTACATGAAGTGTAACAAATGTATAAATTAAAGATAATATAAGAAAGTAAAAACACTTCTAAATCAATGGGAGTCAACTAAGAGAAAGTATAAGAAACTTAAAGAAAGTGTATTTACTTCCCAATACAGAAATTAGCAAATATATTCCCCAACAATTCGTCATTCGTAACTTGTCCTGTAATCAATCCGAATTGGTACAAGGCTTCCCGAATATCTAATGCCATTAAATCACTGGACAGATTGGTTTCTAGTCCAAACTTCACTTTTTGAATTTCTTCTAGGGCTTTCAATAAAGAATCGTAATGTCTTGTATTCGTTACAATCGTTTCGTTGTTGCGAAGCGCTCCAGTGTTGACGAACGAAAGCAATTGATTCTTTAAATCCTCGATGCCTTCTTTGTTTTTGGCTGAAATTTTTAAAAGTTTAAGGTTTAAAGTTTCAAGTTGATTGTTGATACTTACCATTTCATTTTCAGCTAACAAATCAATTTTATTTACAACAACAAGAATTGGCTTTAATGGGTATTTATTTTTTACTTTTTCAATTTCGGTGATATAGTCAAAACCTGAAACTTTGAACTTTAAACCATCAAACAAAAAGATAACGACCTGCGCTTGTTCAATTTTTTCAAACGTCTTTTGGATACCAATGCTTTCTACATAATCTTTGGTCTCGCGGATACCAGCGGTATCAATAAATCGGAAACCTATACCGCCAATCACCAATTCGTCTTCAATCGTATCACGCGTAGTACCCGCAATTTCCGAAACGATAGCGCGTTCTTCGTTGAGTAAAGCATTCAATAAGGTGGATTTCCCCACATTGGGTTCGCCTACAATAGCTACTGGAATTCCGTTTTTGATTACATTGCCCACGGCAAAAGAATCAATCAAACGCTTTAAAACAAACTCAATTCGGTTAATCAACTCGTGAAATTGAGTTCTATCGGCAAACTCGACATCTTCTTCGGCAAAATCCAATTCGAGTTCGATAAGGGAGGCAAAATTCAAGAGCTCTTCACGTAGTTTGGCAATCTCGTTCGAAAAACCACCTCGCATTTGCTGCATGGCAATTTGGTGACTCGCTTCGTTATCTGACGAAATCAAATCAGCAACAGCTTCGGCTTGGGATAAATCCAATTTTCCATTCAAAAAGGCTCTTAGCGTAAATTCACCAGCATCGGCCATTCTACAGCCTTTACGCAACAATAATTGAATAATTTGTTGTTGAATATAAGTAGAACCGTGACAGGAAATCTCAATTGTATTTTCTCCAGTATAAGAATTTGGACCTTTAAAAATCGAAACCAATACCTGATCCAAGGTTTTTTCACCATCAACGATATGTCCCAAATGCAAAGTATGCGTTTTTTGTGTAGTCAAGTCTTTGTTTTTGATGGAACGAAAAACAGAATGACCAATTTGAATGGCATCTTGACCAGAAATACGAATGATGGCAATGGCTCCAGCACCCGAAGCGGTGGCTAAAGCAACTATAGAATCGTTTGGAATCATGTGGAATGTCTATTTGTATGCAAAAGTAAGTAAAAGTATTGGCTTTGCAATTGTTGAGAGCAAGGGGCTGTGCTATTAAGTAAAAGTTGGAGAGTTTAAAGTCAAGTATATTATCTTATAGTTAAAAATATGGTAAACTGATAATTATCAGTCAACATAGAAGAAACATTTCTTAATTTTAAGAACCATTAAAACCAATCCTTTAAACTTTTTAATCATGAAAAGAATTTTATTTCCAACCGATTTCTCAGATGTTGCTACGAATGCTTTTGTGCATGCCTTACATTTGGCCGATGTTGTTGAAGCGGAATTGATTTTATTGCACACGTTTCAGCTTCCAATTATCGACAGTCAGTTTACGCCTGACAATTATTATATGATTTATGAGTCATTACAGTTGGCAGAATTTGATGCGTTCAAAGACGAAATTCCCAAACTGAGAGCTATTGCTGAAAAAGAAAGGATGGAGCATATAAAAATTACCCATCGATTAATGGATGGTGACTTGGTAACTACCATTCGTGAAGCGATCAAGGAAGAAAATATAAACTTTGTAGTCATGGGAACAGCGGGCGCTACAGGCTGGGAAACCTTCTTTGTGGGTACCAATACAGGTTCCGTACTTTCTGCAGTTACTGTTCCTGTGTTGAGCGTTCCGATCAATGCTAAGTATCAAAAAATTAACACCATTGGTTTTACCACCAAGTTTAAAGAAAAAGATAAAAAAGCCCTAGAATTGGTTTGTGCTGTAGCCCAAAAAACAAAAGCCCAAGTGAAATGTTTGTACGTAAAAACAAGCCAATCTAATGTGAAACCTGAAACCATCAAAGAGTGGGAGTCTCATTTTGCTCAGTATCCTGTTCAGTTTACCATTCTTCCCCTTGAAGATGTACAAGGCACGATTCTAGATTTTGTATCACAAAAAAGCATCGATGTTTTGGCGATGGTCACTTACAAGCGTAACTTTTTTGTCGAATTGTTTAGCCCAAGTCTGACCCGAAAATTTTCAGATTATTCCGAAATACCTATTTTAGCGCTTCAAAGTGATACTATTGTAGAGTAGTGTTGTCAGAAAAAAAAATCTAGTAGCTTTCGTTTAAGTAGCAAGAACTGTATAGTGTCATAATCATTTAAAAGAGTTTTTGCTACGCCACGAATTAATCTGTGCTAAGCTATGAAAGCTGTGGCAAAGAAATTTATAGCTTTAAAACACGACATCAAATTTTTACCATTACTTAGATGCTAAGCGTGTGTAACTAGAAGAAAAGATATCGTACAATTTTATAATTTTGCAGCCTATTTTAGGAGCAGAATTTTAATATAAAAACACAATGAAAGCAACAATTTCTTCTAGCACTCAAATTCAAGTAGTGTCCAACTTTACTGAGCTGATACACACTGATTTTAAGGGCGAAAAGAATGCTTTGTGCTGGCACAGAACATTGGAAGGTGATTTTGCAGCAATTGTAGCTCAACTGCAACTGAAAGAAGATATAACAGAAATTTCCCCTGAGGACTTATTAGCGCTTCAGTTATCAGAAGAGGGACAAAAGGCAAGAGAAATTATCTTAAACGATTTACGATTGCTGGCTAATTTTGGGGCTTCTCCCTCTCTAAATTTATTGAAATGCTATGGCCGAGATGATGAATTTGATTTTATCTCTACGGATGTGTATTCGTATCATGTAGATCGTTCACCCATTGCAACAGATACTTTTTTATGTACGTATCACGGAGCGGCTAGTGATATTATTCCAAATGAACAAGCGGAACAAAAAATTCTAATTCCAGAAATAAGAAGCAAACTTGAAGCTTTACACGAAGGGTCATCCAATGAATTTGATGATTTTTTAAAAGATAATTATTTTGACTTGCATTATCAAGCCAAGCCACATGCTGAGCCGACTAATTTAGGTCTTGGTCATCTTTGGCGCCTAGCGGTCGATCATCCTGAACAAAAGGTACTGCCTTGCATTCACAGAGCGCCAAAAGAAAATGATGGAGAATATCGTTTGTTGTTGATTTGTTGATCAAAAGGAGTGTTAAGATTCCAAATTACTGTTTAAAATGTAATTGATTCGTTTCTATTTATGCGAATTCTATTTTCAGTAGTATTCAAAATAGGACAGCTCACGAGTTTTCTGAGCAAGGGGAATAAAGATTGATTTTGAAATAGTTTTGCTAGGTTTTGAATGGGGATTTTAGTTTTCATCTAGAGAAAATGCCATCCATACCGGAATATGGTCCGAAATTTTTCTGGCTTCTTGTAAGGAACTAAACGCTTTATAAAAATGGATTACTCCACCTTCGATTTTTTTGACTTTTTTATGGTAAAATAGGTTGTCAAATTCAGAGGCCAATGCTGCTCCGTTTTTACTGTTTCTCTTTAAGGAGGTTTTTTGTCCTTTCAAAGCGGAGTCATAGCCCATTTTCTTCAAGGGCGTAAAAACAGTATGCGACTGCGGACAGTTGAAATCACCCAAAAACAGGAGGTTCAGTTTTGGGTATTGAGCAGGTAACAACTTAAAATATTTGATTTCCTTTTCGGGTTGTTTGCTTTTGGTAATGGCGTGAAAGTTCACGAGCGTAACTTCTTTTTGGTTGACGATAAAAGTAGCCAAATACGGTTCGCGGTCAATTTCGAGTTGGAATTTCGACTCCAACCACGCTTTTCCTTTCAGGCGAGCGCGATTCGTTTTCCATAAATAAGCATAGCGCTCCGTTTTGTAGGCACTGCTGCTGGTGGGGTTGCTAATGGAATAGTCCCATTTCGCTCCTTTTCGGTTCAATTCGTCTGCTAATTTAGCCACAGTTTGCGCACCTCCATCACCAGCTACGACTTCTTGCAGGGCTACGATATCGTAGTCCTTTAGGGTATTGGCAATAAACTCCAGTTCAGGATTCGATTTGGAACGGCCTAAGTTCTCGATATTCCAAGACAAAAGCCGAGTTTGAGCATAAAAGGAAGTACATAAAAGGAAAAGAAACAGGCTGTAGGTCTTGTTCATGAATGGAGGAATTTGGGTGCCAAAGATAAAGATTGTAAAAGAAACATCAGTCTTCCCAACCACAGAGCGAAAGACCAAAATTCTTTACTAATCATTAATGGACTCTCAACTCATAACAGCGGCCTTGTTGGTCTTTTCCTTTTAGCACGCCATACGCTACCCATTCCACCTCCACGGCAAGGGTATCTTGGTTGTTGTCGATGAGAATTCCAGCGCCATATTTTCCTTTGATATTGATCAAGCCGTTAATGGAATCTTTGGCCTCATTCCGCCCGTGTACTTGGTATTGGTACTCATAATGCCCAGAAGTTCCTGTGCGGTATTCGTAGTCATATACCGTGTCCCGATGGTATGTTTTTGCTTCCTCTGTCGTGAGGGTTTTGACATCATCTGGCGTGATTTTCTCTTGATAAAAAGATTGGACTTTAGGCGGTGTGGGTTCTTTTTGGCAGGAAAGGATGCACCCAATTAAAAGCAACAAAAGAAGGATTGGTCGGCGCATAGCTTTTTGTTTCTAAAGTAGAAGCCTTGCCTTCGAGTTCCTTACCGGAAACCACATAATGAATAAATAATAAAGACTATCTAATTTAGACAGTCTTTATTAATTAAAATTATATTTTTTTTGTAAAGTAGATTTTATGATAATTCTTCTTCTTTGCTAGCAAACAAAATTGACGCAATTACGGATAAAGCTAAAATACTACCAATGACTATTAATGAGTAAACAGATTCAATATGGTAGAATGGTGATATTATCATTTTAATTCCAATAAATGAAAGTATGAACGCTAAACCGTAAGTTAGTTTACTAAACAAATGAATAAAATTATCTAAAAGAAAAAACAATGCTCTCAAACCCAGTATCGCAAAGATATTTGATGTGTATAGTATAAAAGGGTCATTAGAGATTGCAAAAATTGCAGGTATTGAATCCACCGCAAAAAGTAAATCTGTAAACTCAATTACTGCGACAACAACTAACAAAGGAGTTGCTAATTTTTTACCATTTTCAATTGTAAAAAAATTATCACCATCATATTTATCACTTACACTAAAGAACCTTCTAATTAATTTTGCTCCTCTAGTATCATTATAATCTTCTTCATCATCATCATCTCCAGCTGACCAAGATTTAATTCCTGCATATACTAAAAATAATCCGAAAAGTGTCATAATTATGTTAATATCATATTTAAAACCTTGAATTCCTGCAAGACCTAATAGTTTGTTCAAATAAGTCAATTCAATTAAAAATGCACCTGAGAAAATAAAAATAGCTCTTAAGACTAGAGCTCCAATGATTCCCCAGAACAATACTTTATGTTTGTTTGAATTAGCCACATCAAAGAACTTAAACACTAAAATAAACACAAATAAATTGTCCACAGATAATGCCTTTTCTATCCAATAAGCCGATTGAAATTCATAAAACTTTGTTGAACCTGCATAGTAATATACCAACCCACTAAAAAGCATGGAAAGTGATATCCATACAAGTGACCATGTTATAGCCTCCTTATTTGAAACTTCGTGACTTTTTTTACTAAACACACCTAAGTCTAGCAAGAGCATTACGACTATTGAAATTGCAAAGGTTACTATTAACCATGGGTGTTCTGATACTATTGGATGATTGTTCATTTTTTTTGTTTATTTATTAAAGTTAATTTTTATTTATTTATTTATTTGCCATTGTTATAACTACTACTCGTCCGCCATCTTCTTTTGATAATAGAAGTTTTTTTCCGTCCGTTAATTCTAACATTGATCCGATTGGAATTTCTTTATCTTCGGTAATATCTTTTAATGAGGAGAGTTTTTGATTGACAAATACCCACTTATCATTATGAAAAGTAAAATAACCTACAGGAACCTTTTGTTCTGATGTAAGTTTTTCATTTCTGGCAATATTTCGATTAACATGCCATTGAAATAAGTATTGGTCGTTATAAACCATCAACCTATGATTCTCAGGTTTCCAAACGGTTTCCTGAAACTGATAGTATAAGTCTAAAACAGGAAGTGTACCCTTGTGAGCAGTACCACAAAAGGGACATTTTGGTGTATTAGTATTGTTAAAAACGTACCATTTTTGTTCACAGGAAAGGTTATGGCATTTCTGCATTAAATCGGTTGTTTTGAGTAGAGCAATTTCCCATTCTTCGGCAGTTGGTCTTTGCATCGGATTGTGTAATCCATCTATAAAGACTTTATCAAATAGGGTTTTTAAATATGGGCCGGTTATTGTATAAGGCAATTTATCAATATCTGCCCAAGGCAAATCCCATTTTGAAACCTGATTAAGTTTTGGTCGGTTCATTGGGTCTGTTGGATGCTCAATAAACATTGCCTTTTCTCCCATCGATAGCAAATCGTCTTTTTCTGTGTCTAAATCGTGTACTTTACCTCCTTTTAATGGATGTCTATGTAATAAAAACATATAGATTAAAACCGGCAGCGCATGTAAATCGGTTAATCGGTTTGGTAATTTTCTATTTGGGTCTGATTTGTCTAAATGTTTTGTCGAAAGTACTTCTGGAGCGATAAACTCGGCAGTTCCTATTACTTCTGCGGGAAACAATCCAGGTACGACTAATCCGTCCAAATCAATCATACAAGCTGATTTATTGATCGGATCAATCAAAACATTATTGTATGATAAATCAGAATGCGCTAATCCCATTGCATGCATTTTTTTTACACCACGAGACAAATTGACACAAACCTGAAAGTAACTTAGCCAATCACCTAGCTCTGATTTGGCCACACGAAGAGGAAAATGCGGGTTCCTAAATTTTGATCCTGCAAACCATTTTCCGTTTTTCTCTTTTCCTTGAATTAAATCACTGGTTTCGTATCCTTTTTTAAAGAAAAATTTAGAATCATAGATAGGAACAATAATTCCCGTTAATCCTCGATGTTCAATAACATCTGTCGGCCATCTGTACACCTCATTCAAATAATAATCACCAGCATCACCGTTTTGAATCTGAGTTAAATATTTATTGGTAATTCTTTGAAGTCTTTCTTTTTGATTAAAATCTAATTTATCCCGAAATATAGCAACAACATATTTTTTATCAGGACTAAAATAAACATCCTTTACACCACCACGCATGGGGTCACCATTATCTACAAATTGATAAGATTTTGAAGTGTCATTAATTGATTTTACTGAAATAGTAGTCATACTTAATAAATTATAGCAAGGGTTCTGTCATCATGATTTCCCGGGCTCCAAAAGTCCATCCATGTCGAAAGTTGCTCATTAACATCGAGATTATTTTTATCAAAATCTACTTTGATTTCTTCTTCATTTTTTCCTTTTAAATCTTCTAGGAATTCATTCCATTTATCTATTTTTTCTAAATTGGCTTCAACGACAAATTTAGGATCGTAAATTCCGTCTGTCATTAGCATTAAATAAGAGAAATCGTCAATAAGTTTAAAACCGAATCGGGAAGAAAATTTATCATTCTGAAAAATTTCTGGCATGGTAATAAAACGCGTTCCGCCGCCATAATCGCCAACATCGAGCCAGTTCATTAATTTGATTTCTGTGAGATTCTTATTTAACAATCCGATTGGACAATCACCAACTCCAAACGTTAGAATGGCATATCCAAATTCATACTTTTTGACCAAAGCAAAAATTAAAGTGGCATGAAAATACTTCAGCTCTGTTTCGTTTTTTATCGCAAATTCTTCAATTTGCTGATGTGCAAAATGTGCTGCTTTAGAAAGATTCTGATATACAAAATGACTTATTTTTTTTGATGTTTCATCAGTTGCTTTTGCATGATGTTCAACCAAAACCTGATCAAATTCTTTTAAGCTTTCTACGTTTAAATTCTCTTCAAAATAATGAATAACAGACTCACAAGCTATTTTTGACCCTTTTCTTGATAATTTTGCGGAACCTGCACCATCGGAGACGGCCAAAATACTCCAACCAATTTCTTCAAGATTTTTAAACGCAAAATCATCTTCCCGAAAAGAACCTACATTAGCATGACTTCTTCCTCTTTTTGAAGCTACTACAATGCTTTTATCTAAAAAATTAGAGGTAACAGCTACGTTATCCGCTTTCCAATAAGGATCATTTTTATCACTTTCCAGGTTTTTCCACAACGATTTTGGATCAGGATTTATAATTAGTGTTATTGTTTTTTCATTTAAAACCGAATCTTCCGCCTCGTTTTCGATTCTAAATAAAATCTTTATTTTTAAATCACCGCTTATTTGAGGAATTCCAAAAAGTAATTCATCGGTCTCATTAAACTCAAGTCCTGTATTTTCTAAGCCTTTCATTTCAAAGAAAATAAAATCATTCCAACCCAAAGTATTGAAATCAATTTTTGCTTGATATTTTTTATTTACCGTACCATTTGGTATCGATACAGTCTGCATCAAAATATCATCAATTCTGTTTTTCAATATCCAATTTTGCATGATCATTTTTTGGTTTTCCTGAATTATTTGTACTGCATTGATATTCTTTTCATTCGCAATAAATGCATCAAAAAGAGCTGTTTTACCTGAAGGAATGTCAATTTTCTTTTGAGATAAAAAAGACTGAATATATCTCTTAGTCTCTTCCATGAATTATCCTTGTGTTCTGTTTACGTCAAATCCACCTTCACCATAACCATAGCTCCCCTGATTATTACACCACGGGCACGTACTTATATTTTCATCACCTATGCAATGTATTTTACCACAGACGCAAACCGCAAAAGCAATTTGATTGCCACAGCACGGACAAGTGGGGGCGCCAATTAGTTCTTCTGTGTTCACTTTATTGTTGAAATTTCCTGAATCGGCCAATTCAAAATACGAATTGTCAACCTGATAAGCGCCAACTAATTTGTAATTTTTAGACGATAATTCAATACCAGCATAAATAGACTCTGCAATTGTCTTACGGTATTTCATTAAATAGGGTCTTTTAGTATTTTGACATTTCCCGTTCAAAACCACAAAATTGTCATCTACATATTGACGATTGGGTTCAACTTTGGTTAAATCTATTTTCGAAAGGGTTTCTCCGTCTAATTTTGCTAATTCAAAACCACTTGAATTATTTTCGACGCTAATACTGCTAGTTTTTATGGAATCTGTTACCCATTTAAAAAACTCTTTGTATGATTGAACATTTGTGTTTTTAAAATGCAAAACATTCTCTGTAAGCTCGCCTAATAATTTTGTATCTGTTTCACTTCCGAAAGAGATTGCAATTAAATTAGCGGTTCTTTGCCAGTTTCGTTTCCATTCGTTTATTACTGCCTGACTGTCATCTGTAGGAACTCCGTCTGTAAATAAGAAAACAATAGGTTTCCAATCTCCTTTTACCTCATACGTTGTTTTAACGATATTAGTTCTTAATTCATACATTAAATGTCCTAAGCCTTTGCTTAAAGAGGTTCCGCTGCCAATTGGGAATTTTGGTGGATAAAAGCTCACGATTTCTTGCAAAGGGACAAGGGTTTTAGGTTGTCCAGCAAATACTATAATCGAAACAAAAACGGTTTCCAGCGCATGAGGATCTGTTTTTAAAGCCTGAATGATAGTAGCTAATCCTTCTTCAACCTGCTGAATTGGTTCTCCAACCATTGACTCCGAAATATCGATCAGAAAATATATGGGTAATCTTCTCATTTTAAAGGAAATTTAATAACATTAAAAAAATAATTAAAAGCAAAACCTGTGTCATATCAACAGCTAAACCAACTCCAACCTGAAAAGGTTGTATTATTGTTTTTAGGGAATTGAATATTGGAGAGAAAACACTATTGAAAAAATCAAAAATGCTTCGGTATTGTGGATTTAATTTGTCTTTGTACGGCAATAATGTGGAATACATGAACAGACCTACAATCAAAATCTGAATAAAAATTTTTATAATATGCATTAGGAAACAGCTTTTAATAATTCGTTTGCAATTTCTTTAAAGACCAGTTTCTCATTAGTATTTTTAGTTTTATGACCATAAACTGAAACACCATTATTTACTTCCATGATATTGATAGAGAAAGAAGTTCCGTAGCATTTATTCCCACCTTTGAATGGAATATCATGCATCACTTTTAGGTAAGAGCAATTTTTACGTATAATGACATCTATAATTTCGAAATCGTTTTGTAGATAATTATTTTTCAGATTTTTCTCTATGTCTTTAATCAAAAAATCATTAATCTCAGCAGTTTGATTGCATACCGTCAAATTATCGATATCCATGGTTTCTAATTTTTGATCAGAACTTAAAACCATATTTTCAACCTCATTTTCTTTTCCTTCGTAATAGGCCTCGTCAATAGCTGTAGCTACATTAATCAGCACTTTTGCAAATGTAAATATCATATCAATCCTATTTTAGATTAAATCACTACCGTTATTTCACTTGGCGGAGGCGGTAATGTTACGCTTTCTCCCGTTCCCTGACTCTTATTCCCTTGTTCTATCGTTTCTGAAACCCATTTAAAAAATTGTTTTAAAGTTGAACTATCAGCAGATGCTAAATGCACAACATTATCGCTTAATTCTTTTAAAATTTCATCGTTAGCCATATGTCCAGCGGCACAGCCTACCACTGCACCAAAACTCATATTGCGTATTTCCTGTGTTTTTTGTCTGTAAAGCTGAATGTCTGATGGTTTTCCGTCTGTAAAAACAAATAGCAAGGGTTTCCAATCACCTTTTTGAGTTTCAGACCCTTTAATAACCTCTTTATTTACTTTTTGAATAACAAAATCAAGCCCTGCTCCAGTATTGGTAGGACCACTTTGTGGACAAGTAATTTCAGGCAGTTGAAAGTTTACCAGTTCGGTTAAGGGAACAATTTCTTTTACTTCACGATCATAGGTTATGATACTGATCCATAATGAATCTAAGGCCTGAGCGTCTGAACGTAGTGTGTTGATCATACCGCTTAGTGCGTTATTCAATGCTTGGATGGGTTCACCATACATAGAACCCGAAGTATCTAATAAAAAATATACTGGTAGTCTTCTCATATTACTTTTAAAAATGTTATAACAATGAAATTACTTAACTTTCAAATGCGTTTTAGAATTTGAAAGACATGCTTGTCTTAGCATAACATCCTTAAAAAGATGTAATACTCAAAAGTGTATTTAATTTAAACGGCAATATAAACTCCGCCTTCTCAAAACTTAAACTACTATGTTTAATTCTGATGGTGGCGGAGGTAATTCTTTTAAATTTGTAAATTCTTTTCCTGAATCTTCAACTTTTGTTGAAGTTACACCAATGGAAGCGGTTACCCATTGAAAAAACTTTCCTATGCTGGCACTATCAGCTGTGTTAAGACTTACTACGTTATCCGTAATTCGTTTCAAAATAGCGGTATCAACACTACCTCCTGCTGCGCACGCAACTGTATAAGCCGTTGTTGCTTTCTTAAATTCATTTAGACCACTTTCCCAATTATCCGTTGGTATTCCGTCAGTCATTATAAATACCAATGGTTTCCAGTCGCCTTTTTGTTCTGTAGTTGTTTTAGCAACTTCGGTTTCTATTTTATGAGTCAATAATCTTAATGCTTCTCCCAATGCAGTTACGCCAGTTGCTTTAAGGTCGACCATTTGAAAAGAGGCCAAATCGGTTAACGGAATAATTTGCTGCGCTGTTGTATCGAAGGTAATTACGCTTAAAAAAGCAGTTTCTATGGCCTGAGGATTTTGTCTCAATGCACTAATCATCATTTGAACACCATTTTTAACGGCTTCGATAGGTTCGCCAGTCATTGAACCAGATGTATCTAATACTAAGTAAACAGGCAGTCTTCTCATGGTTATGTTTTTTATACAGGAATATTATAAGTTGGTGTTTCAGTAGTATTGCCTGCCAGATTAGAGCTTTCAACACCATTAATATTATATGTATTTGTGTTTGCTTCAGGGTCATGCTGAGTTAAGTGACTCATAACCTCCGGAGTTAAATCTTTACCTCCTACAATATGATGGTAAGCAGAGCCTATTGTGTAAATTGGTCCCCATGGGATTCCCCACCAGCCCACAATTAAATTCAGAAAAACGTAACCATATGAATATTTAAATGTATTTTCTTCAGCTTTAATGAAATAAATATCTGAACTTCTTTTTAAAGTCATTAATATGAATGATACGGTATATGGAAATACAACAAATTTAGCTCCCTGTTGAACCATGTCTCTTATTTGTGAAACTCTTAGTCCTTCGATGTTTTTGATTTCCATTATAGGTAAGATTTAACAATTTTATGAATAGTCTGCCCTAAAAATGTATCATCTGTTGGATCACCAATTGCACTGAATTTCCATTCGCCATTACGCTTGTACAATTTACCCATGATAATTGAACGTTTGTTTACATACTGTGCTTCTGCAGAAACATTATACGAAGCAAATTCTGAAACTACTCTTGTTGGGGTTCCTTCATACATTCTGATTTTTGCATATGGAATTTGAGAGAAGTCTTCTTTTCCTGCATTATTTAAAAAGAAAAATATCTGATTTACTTTGGCATCAACTTTTGAAAGGTCTACGGTAATAATTTCATTATCTAAACCGTCGTCACCACCTGTATCACCTGCAAGGTCATCACCGGTGTGTTTTAGTGCTCCATCAACACTTACTAATTTGCCTTTTGGTAAACCAAACTGCTGTAATACTTCTACTCTGTATAGAGGGGAATACAAATGATCGCAAAGTTTATTTTGGTCATCAATAAGTATGCAACTAAGATCTAAGTCTACTTCTGTTACGTTTTTTGATAATCCAAAAAATCCTTTTGTTTCAATTGCACCCCAGTTTACACCGACGCAAAAATTGGTTAATGTTTCACCAGTTGATTTTCGCAAATCAATTTTTTGTCCTTTGGTTAAGTTAATTGCCATACTTTTTAATTGGTTTTAAATTAATTATATTTATTCAAATAATCTTGTAAGCCACCTTTCATTCCTATTCCAACTGCTTCAAATTTCCACTCGTTGTTTCTTTTATAAATTCTTCCAAATTCTACTGCGGTTTCAATAGAAAAATCTTCGTCAAGCTCGTATTTTACCAATTCAGTGTTTGTCTGATCCAGAATTCTGATAAATGAATTTCTGATCTGTCCAAAATTTTGTCTTTTTGTGTCTGCCTGATGAATGGTTACTACAAAAGAAATTTCATGTACCTCTGGAGAGATTATGGATAAATCAATTTGGATTTTTTCATCATCTCCGTCACCATCACCAGTTAAATTATCTCCTGTATGCGTTACCGCGCCATCAGGTGATTTTAAATTGTTATAATAAACAAAATGGTTGTCATTGGGAATTTTTCCGTTTGCACCAACTAAAAACACTGAAGCATCCACATCAAAACTTGATCCCGTGTTGCTTGAATTACTATCCCATCCAAGACCTACAGTAAATTTTGGTGCATCAATACTTTGTCTTTGTCCTTTTTCTAAATTAATTGCCATTTTATATCTTTAATTAATATTTATATTCAACATTGTTTTTAAAATATTGGTTTGTTCATCAATATTTTGAAGTTCTTCCAGAAAATCTACTGATGAAATTTTTTCATGATATTCTTTTAATACTTCCAAAACATTTTCAGGCAGAGTTGTTTTGATGACACTAAGTTCTCTCTTCAGATCTGCATTTTTATTGTTCAAATCTCTTATGATTTCTTCTTTTGCGGAACCATTTCTTGAAACATCAATATCTTTTACGTCTTCTTCATTCAAAAAATAAAATGATTTTTCATTGGCTACAAAAACAAATTTATCGTTAGAATCCCTAAACTCGTAGATTTCAATTATTTCATTATTACAAACCAGTCCGCATGAAAACTTAATTTTAAAATTCAGGATATTCAAACGCCCAAGAAGCTTTTTTTCAAATCTGGCGCATGTGTTTTCATATACGCTTTTATTTTGTTGCGAAAGTCTTTCGTACTGTTCAATAGTTATTTCCCTATAATATTCGGACTGAATACTCTGAGAAAAAGTCATTATGTCATTCCAATTAAAAAAAACATCTTTTTCAGAAACAAATAGCTGATAGAGCTCTTCTATTTTTCTGGACATATTCTGAGCATGCAGTTGCATTTGTTTCGCAAATTTGCTATCAACTATTTCCAGTTTCAATTTTGATAAAATATCTTCATTAATATATATTTCATCACTTATTAAAACATGTTGTTGTTCTTTTGATTTTTTGATTTTTTGAAACAAATCAATAAGACTACTTGTAAATTGAATATGAAAGAGTTCTAATTTATTACTATCTAATATTCTGTTTTTTTCAAAAAGGGCATGTATGATTTTTGTCCTTACCAAAATCCCGACAAGATCCTTGTGGTTAAAGAAATTGGATAACAATTCTAAAACCACAAGTTTTCTGTTACTGTCTTTTATTATTTGAAGATATCTCTCTTCTTCTTCCTCCCGCATTTATCTAATTTCCAATATTCAAATTTTGTAATCTCTAACTTACAACGCCTTTCTTTAATTCTTGTTCCAGGCTTTGTAAACCAGCGTCAAGCTGTCTTCTGGTTTCTGTTCCTTGCTCGTGAATTTGTTTTACTTCTGTCAAAGTATCGATCAAAGATTTTGTTGTCATTTTCAGCGTTTCCAAAGAAACAATAGTGTTTTCGTTTTCTCTGGCAACTTCAATACTATTTTGTTTTAGCATTTCAGCAT
Source organism: Flavobacterium sp. LM5 (assembly GCF_002017945.1). NCBI lineage: Bacteria > Pseudomonadati > Bacteroidota > Flavobacteriia > Flavobacteriales > Flavobacteriaceae > Flavobacterium > Flavobacterium sp. LM5. The sequence goes on from NZ_MUFX01000001.1 coordinate 1,894,290, forward strand.
TCTTTTGCAAAATCGTATTGGTTGTTTCAGATACTTTTCTTTGAATTTCAATGTTTTGTTTTTGTCTTTGAAGTGCCACTGCCAATGTTAATTGGTTTTTCCAAACCGGCATTGTTGTAGTAAGGATAGATTGAGCTTTCTCTGCAATTGAAGTATTATTATTTTGCACAACTCTAATTTGAGCTAAAGACTGTAGCATGATAAAACGCACAATTTTCATATCGGCAAGACGTTTGTCTAATCTATTAATGAACGTCCTTTTGTCCGAAATTTGATAATCCTGATACTGTGCACTATTGCCTTCCATTACAGCAAGTTCTTCGTTTAATTCCTTAAAGCGAATCTGACCTGCAATGATGTGTTTTTCCATTTCTTTAATAAGACCAACGTTACCGTCAAACATGGTTTGAAGTGCACTGTTATCTTTTACGGAATTGATCATTCCAGCTTTCACTTTGTTACTGATTTTGTCAATATTTACAGTGATCTTATCGTATTGCTGAAATAGTTTTTTTACGTCAACAACCAATTTATTTAGCAATGGGATTTTAGACAAAAATCTTTTTAACGGACCTTGATCCAGCTGATCAACATCTACATAATTCAATTCAGTTAGTAGATCGTTAATCAACGTTCCTACTTCTCCAGAGTTATATGTTCTAACATTAGTTAAGAAAGTATCACTTTGTTTTGCGATTGAATTTTGAATTTCTGCTCCGTAATTCAGAATCGAATTGGCATCATTTTCATTTAACTGATTCGAAATAGATTTGTAATTATTTGCATCAGCTTCTGTGATAGCAGTTAAATTTACGTTTCCATCTTTATCAATCAAAGCGCTATTTTCCTGAGTAACTAATTGATTTTGCTCCATTTTTTATAAATGATTTTGTTGAATTGTAACGATAGTCTGTTCTAATTTTTTGTCATTTGTTGGTACTCCAACTGCACTAAATTTCCATTCGTCATTTCTTTTATAAAACACTCCTAAAACCATAGAAACGTTGCCTGCAAAAGTAGCATCGTTTGCTATATCAAAACGTGCAAATTCTTGGCTAACTTTAGTAGGTGTTCCTTCGTAAATACGGATAGAAGCAAACGGAATATCTTTAAAATCCTGTCCTCTAAAACTGTTTATAAAAAAAGCGACATGGCTTGCTGCAGGTGTTAATTGTGAAAAATCTAAAGTGATAACTTCATTGTCAAGACCATCGTCTCCATTTAAGTCTCCTGTTAAATCATCACCGCTGTGTTTAATAGCACGATCATTTGAAATTAATTTTCTGAAGTTAACAGAATCGATATGATTTTTTTTATCGTCGTAAACGGCGCAGCTTGCATCTAAATCTACTGCTTCTTTTTTGGTTCCAAAAAAACCTTTTTTCTCAATTGCTCCCCAATTTACGCCCACACAAATGTTTTGTAATTTGGTTCCATTACTTTTTTCAAGATTTATGCGCTGTCCTTTTTCTAAGTTAATTGCCATATTTTTAGTTATATTTGTTTAAGTAATCTTCTAATCCGCCTTTCATTCCAACTCCAATAGCTTCAAATTTCCATTGTCCGTCTTTATTGTAAATTCTTCCAAATTCTACAGCGGTTTCAATAGAAAAATCTTCTTCAAGTTCATATTTCACCATTTCAGTATTGTTGCTGTCATCAACAATTCTTATAAATGAATTTCGAACTTGTCCAAAATTTTGTTTTCTGTTTATTGCATCATGAATAGTAACCACAATACAAATTTCTTTTACTGCTGGGTTTATTTTTGTTAAATCAATTTTTACTTGTTCATCATCTCCATCTCCATCACCCGTTAAGTTATCTCCTGTGTGAATTACTGATTCGTCTGGAGATTTTAAGTTATTATAAAAAACAAAATGAGAATCAGATAAAATTTTTCTGTTATCTCCTAATATAAAAACAGAAGCATCAAGGTCAAAGCTTGAGCCCGTACTACTATTATTAGTATCCCATCCTAAACCAATTGTAAATTTTGGGGCATTTATATTTTCGCGTTGCCCTTTTTGTAAGTTGATAGCCATAATTTTAATCTATTTTTATTACATTAATATTTGTTTTGTATTCTAATATCTGGTGATAGTTATTGCTTATAGCCAAATGAAATAATTCATCACTTTTTTTGGAAGAAATGCTATTGATTAAAAAATCGAACTCATCTTCATTTAAACTCAAAATAAATTTCACTATTCTGGTATTGTATTGAAAGTTTTCACTATTTATTATCGAGATGATATCTTCAACATTTTTAATATCAAAGTAGTTATAATGATTTTCAATATTAGGATGGATGTCTTTATTGACCAATTCTGCGAAGTAAACAAAAATAAAATCTCCGTTTACATCATATTGATTCAATATCTTATTTACTGTATGCTCATGGCTTCCGGTTATTTTAATATCATCTACAAAAATGCAGAGTTTATTATTAATGAAATTTCTATCAATATAATAAGTATCATTAGATATTAAATTTACCCTTTCATTAAAATCTAAATTTCCATAATCGGTAACGTAAGTTTGATTACGATAGATTTTTGATTCAATACTAGCTTTTTTACCATTCCTAAATAAAAAGCTGTTTAATTCTTTTTTAAAGTAGTAGCATAAAAAGTTTGAAGCAGTTGGTATTGACAAATAGGGACTTGGCAAAATGACAATTTCCTCCTTTGAAAGCAGTAATTCTCTAAAATGATCTATAAATCCTGAAAATAGTTCTTTGGCAAATTTTTCCGCATAGAATTTATCGCCAAATTTAAATCGGCTGTATTCATTTTCTTTAAATGGACAATTATCTTTGTCAATAATTTTATGTAGGCTGTAACGTTTATTCACTTTTAATTTTTTAATAGATGTGCATCAAATCCAAAATTGATTGCGCCATTATAATCAGCAATGCTATTATCTCCAATGTGTAACACTTCGTTTTTTTGTATTTTTTTTGATTCTTTTATCTTATCAAAAACCAATTGAAAAATTTCTTTATTGGGTTTTGAAAATCCAACTTCGTCTGAATAAATTTGAAAGGAAATAAAATTTGATAATTCATAATGAGAAATCAGTTTCCTTAAACTTTTCCCTTTTATGAATCCTGTATTGCTTAATATGTTGATTGATTTTCCTTGTTTTACAATCTTTTCAAATTGAAATTTAATGTCTGGAAAAATCAATTCTGGTTTATTATTAAAAAATAAAACTTCTGTTTCATCATAAAATAATGCTAACCTTTCTAAGCTATTTGATTCTAAATTCACATCGAGAGAGCCCAATATTAAGTAATAGATTTCATAAGTACTTAAATTAGATCCTGTTTTTTCGTTGATAGTATTACAAAGAACATCATAATGTCTGATTGTTTCAGATACTTTTTCGATGGTTGCATTAATTTCAAAAAAATCTTTAAACAACTGATTTCTTTTTTGTTTAAATTCAGGGTTAGATCGTATTAATGTTAGCCATAAATCAAATGAAAAATGGTTGTAATTTGTATAATTTAATTTCAAAATTTATTGTTAAAAGGGTTCTAGATGTTTTAGTTTTGGGTACTGAATATTAGTTTTTTAAAGTATTATTTTATTATTTTTCCAGAAAAATATTTTTCCAGAAAAAATCCTAAATCTGCTTTATATCCAATTCCTGAAGCTTCAAATCTCCACTGATTATTTCGTTTGTAAAGCCTTCCGAATTCAACTCCCGTTTCAATCGAAAAGTCTTCGTCTAATTCATATTTGGCAATTTCTTGCCCATTTGCATCATCTACAATTCTAATATACGAATTTCTAACCTGACCAAAATTTTGTTTTCTTCTCTCAAAATCTTCAATAGTAACTACAAAAAGAATTTCTTGGACATTTGAATCAATTTTGCTTAAGTCTACTTTTATTGCCTCGTCATCATCCCCGTCGCTGTTACCACCAGTTGGGTCATCTCCGGTATGCTCTAGTGCACCGTCAGGAGAATTTAAATTATTGTAAAAAACAAAGTAATTCTCATCTAGAAGTTTACGATCAGCGTTAATCATAATTGCTGAGGCATCTAAATCAAATTCATGACCTGTTCCTTCATTTGGATCCCAGCCTAATCCTACAGAAATTCTGGACAGACCAATATCGATTTTTTGTCCTTTTTGTAAATTTATTGCCATTTATTTTAAATTTTATTCTACTTAATGGAGTAGTCAAATATAATTACTTTCGGACAAAAATAGCAATCGTTTTGAAAATTATTTCAACAATATTGTTTCATTTTCTGCTATTGCCTAATTTTTTATGAATTATTTATTTTAAGAAAATAATGACAACTTGTTTTAATTTTTTACTAGAAGCTTCTTCAACTTTGTATAACAAAATAACATTCCCGAATACTCTATAATCAATTGATTTTCCTTCGTCATCAAAAGTAATTTTTATAAAAAAATCAAATAGTTGTCTCTTACAGTTGCATTTTCAACTATAGTATTTATGATAGAGTTTCCTAATAAAGTGTCTAGTTTAGAAAATGCATTTTCAGAACCTGTTTGGTTGTCTTTTAAAGATTTTTGATAGTAAACCCTATACGTTTCTTTAACTTTTTCTTTGTTTTCTTTTTGACTATGCTTTGTAAAAATTACAATCAATAAAATTTTATAAAAGCAAGAAGTACGATTTGTTTCGTTTTCATAGTAAAATAGTGTTTTAGTTATTCTCAACTTCATACAACCCCGCCGTTTCCAATAACTCTTTTTCAAACAAATAGATGTCATCGACAGTTTGGATAGATTGGCGGATTTCGCTTTTGTCTGTATTGAAAAGCCCAAGGTATTTTTTGCTACCGTTGAGGTGCAAGCGGCATAAGGGTTTGCGGTTGTTGTCGTCGAGGAGAATGCCAAAATACGATTGGGTGTCTCGGTATACGATGCGTTGGGTGGGGAGTTTGCGGCGGAGAATAGCAACGACTATGCGGTAGCCTTCCAGTTCTTCTTCACTAGTGACTACTTTGGATTCTTCAACTTCTTCGATTTGGTCTTTTTCTTGAATAATGACCTCTTTGTTCAAGGCAAAATGGAGGCGTTCGTTGATTTTTTCGCCTATCAATTGTCCGTAAGCTTTTTGAACCAGTTCTGTAAATTCGTCCATTACTTTTTCGGTCAAGCGACCGCTGTATAGTTTGGAAGCAAACAACCGTACAAATTCAGGAGAAGGATTTTGAATCTCTAGATCAATTTGTCTTCGGATTTCTTTGATGTATTTCAAAGAACTGGCATTGTCTAGAATTTTGTTGACATCAAAACTGGATTTGTGGAATTTGGCAATTTCATTGATGGCACTATCTTTCAACGAGCAAATGTCAAATTCAAAAAAGGGTTTTTGGTCCATTTTGTTTTTTTCATCCAAATCGGTAAAAAATTGATAGTGTATGCCATTGGTGAGCAAAGCAAAACGTGTTTTCGAGACATGGAAATATCGAAACAGTTGGGAGTTATGAACACTTAGGTTTTCTTTCCAATTCTTGCATTCAATAATCAATATTGGTTCGTCGTTCTGAATAATGGCATAATCTACTTTTTCGCCTTTTTTAAGCCCTAAATCAGCGGTGAATTCAGGAACAACTTCGGTTGGATTAAAGGTGTCATATCCCAAAAGCGTAATAAAAGGGAGTACAAAAGCATGCTTGGTCGATTCTTCAGTTTCAATCTTATCTTTTAGTAAATTAATTTTGTCAGCTAATGATTTTAGTGCCACTTGTAATTCCATAGTTGTTTTGTATCAGGTTAATATCATCCAAACCTACCGCTATCCAAAATCAATTCCTTACGGTTTCCCTCATTATGCAAAAAAAAAGTGATTTAGAGTGCTGTTAAGGCTGCTTTGCCTTTTCCTCTTCTGTGAGAACTATTGCTTTTAAGGGATGTTGAGTTGTGAGTTTGGAACGCTTTAGTTACGGGCAATTGGGTATAGTAGCGAAAACCATATGGTGTTTTTGGTAGAGGAGTGGATAAACTATCTGCATCCATTGGAGTGAAGAAAGCTTGTGTAATTTTTCCTTTGGCACAGACCATAGCAAAATAAAACAACAAGAAACAAACTAACGTTTTGGTAGAATAAGAAGGTGTCATAGCGGTTCTGGCTTAGCATTATTTTTGAACAGAATCAAAAGTAAGGGGCTATGCAACGACTTCCTTACGGGAAACCGTAAAGGAGTTGATTTTTTTAGCACTGTAGTGGAATGGCAAAGAGGCTCTCTCTTTTTAAATCAAGCCTAAATCTTTGGTAATCGATACCAAGTGAGTTGTATTGAGCGCTTTGAAGTAGATTTTGAGTTTGCTGATGCGTTTTTCGATGGTACTTTTGCTATTTGGCGTAATACCCGCTTGTTTCAAAACGGATTCCATCGCCTCTTGAGAGACACCTTGTGAGAGATACTCCAGCAATTGGATATCATAATCATCAATTTCATTGACCAATTTATCCTGAAAAATATACTGCAAATCTGCAGGTAAATAGGGAGCGTCATGACTAGCCACTGCTTCTACGGCTTTGCGTAACTCAATCATGGTGTTGCGTCCTTTCATCACAAAACCATTAATGCCCAAATGGTCAAACAAGGATTTGATGCGATAGGATTTGTCTTCTATAGAAAAAGCAATGATTTTGATTTCGGGGAACAATCCCTTTACGGCTTCGATTAAGGCTTCACCCGAGGTGAGTTGGTTCGCACGATGGTCGGCTTTGAAAGACAAATCGGTAATCAATAAATCATAAGGCGCATGATCTAAATAGGCTTTTTTGAGTTTAAGCAAGGCATCATCGCAGTATTTGGCAGAGTCTATTTGAGGAACAGCCAAAGCTTCTAGCACACTCACTGCTGCTACATCATTGAAATCAATATCATCTACGATCAACACTTTTTGAAACATACTTGGTTTATTTAGGAAACGTTAGTTTGATTTTAAGCCCTTTTGAACTTGATGTGTCAAAAATAATACTTCCGCCAATAGCGTGAATACGGTTTTCCACATTCTGAAGGCCATTTTTTGAAGGAATAGGATGGGACATACCGATACCATTGTCCGAATAATGAACGAGTAAGGCTTTGGCATTCATTTCAAATCGCAAAACCACAAAGGAACCTTGACTGTGCTTTTTCATGTTGACCAAGAGTTCTTGCAATACCCGATACAGCGCAATTTTTTGCTCTTCTGCTATTTTGTCCCAAGGAATAGTACTAATATCTTTTACGATGACTTGTATTTGAGAAGACGAAAAGCCCGAAAGCATTTCTTTTAGTGCCATTTCGTAGGAAGCACCAGTACCGATGGCACTATTCTCTCTGGAGATATTGCGTGTTCGAGTGTAAATTTTATCCAAATTATCCAATAGCGTTTCTTTTTGAATAGGGTTGTGCAAGTCTTGAGTCTCGGCAAAGGCAATGGTTTGATAGACATCATTGGCCAACTCGTCGTGCAGTTTTTTGGCAATGCGAGTTTCGCTCTCATAAATAGCGGCTTGTTTTTCTTTCTTGCTTTTATTTTTCTGATAGAAATACAAGAGCACCACAGCGATTAGTACTAACAACAGTGTAAAAAACAGTAAATAATTGTTGAATCGTTGTTGGGCTAGGGCCAAGGCATTTTCTGCTTTTTCCGCTTTTAATTGTAAATTCTCATTGCGCTCTTGGGTCGCATCGTATTTGATTTTGGCAAACTGATTTTTAGCGATTTGCTTGACTTTGCTAATACTGTCATTGAGTTGCAGGTAGCGTTTAGTGTATTGGCGAAGTTGTGAAGGACTACTAACTTCCATCAAGAGTGCCAAGGCGGACAAACGATCTTCAGTACTTTGGATGGCAGTAGCTTTAGCATACGATTGTTGGGCATAGGTAAAGGCCAGTTGGGGATTAGCCTTTTGATAGTATTTTGCCAAATTACTATAACTGCTAATCAAGCCATAATCAAATTGCAGTTGTTGATGAATGGCTAGCGCTTTCTTTAAATAAGCACTACTTCTGGAGTCTTGGATTTTAAAATAACAAAAGCCCAAATTGTCCAAAACTCTGGCTTGATGCTCCAGATTGTTTGAACCGATTGGAGATTCGTAAAGAGCAGTTAATAACGGAGTGGCTTGCTTATAGCGGTGTTGTTCCATATACACCACAGCGATGTTGTTCTGAATGACTGCTTTTTGTAGCGGTGTATCAGCTAAAGCCCTTGCTTTTTGATAATACCGAATGGCATTGGTGTAATCAAATAAGTTTTTGTAATTAATACCCAAAGTGTTGTAAATCGCCACTTTGTATTGGGCTTCGGTGTTTGGTTTGAAATATGAAATTGCTTCAGTAGCAGTGGCTTCGCTACCAATAAAATCGCCTTGGGTTTGCTGTATCGCTGCCATTTTGAGCAAAACATAAACAATTTTATCCCCCTCAGTTTTGGTACTACTTTGACTTCGAATTTGATTGTAGTAATAGTAAGCACTGTCGTAAACGCCCTTGGCATAAAAATCTTCTGCTTGGGTAATGTATTGATGATAAGCGCTAACTCTAGTTGCCTCGTTTATAGCAGGAGTTTTGCGAGTACAAGAAAAGAAAAAACAACCCAAAAAGGTTATAGAAATAAAAAACGGGAAATGTATTTTTTGAAAAATCATTTCCCGAAAATATCAAATTAATTCCAATTAATGGAGTAGCATCTTTTATTTTTTTGGAGGAGTGGTTGGAGTTTGTCCACTTGAATTGCCGCCTAGACCATCATCGGCAAGGATTGAAGTGGTTGCAGAGGGCTTACTGGGTTCTATTTCATCATTGGTACAAGAAACAAAGGCCATAACAGCCAATAAAAAACACGAAAGGATAACTATTCTTTTCATTAGATTTGATTTAAAAATTAGACATAAGAAGGGCGGTTCGATTATGAAATCGAAGGTTTGTGGTTAAGGTGTGTATCCTTAAAAGCCCTATGAATTATACTTTTTTTGGAAGTGAAGTGTGCTAAAACAGTTGATCAAGAATTTATACTTCCCGGATAAATCGAACCCACTGTTTAGTCACACTTTTTTATGAACTAGTTTTGTACATTTGTTCGTATCGCGAAATAGAACAAGAACTAATTCTGTAGCAAAGGAATGGTGTTTCTAGGTGCTAATACTAAGGCGATTCCGATAATTCCAGTAATTCCGTTGAGGTCTACTAATTCTAATACAATCCGTTGGTGTTTATGAGTACAATTACTTTTGAAGAATATAAAGAGGGGATAAAAGCGCAATTTCAAGCGATAAAAAGAGTGGGAATTTATGGTAGCGGTGACTTGTCCAATGTAACACCTGCACAACTGAGAGATTTGTGTTTGAGGAAGGCAGAAAATCAGTTGAATCCAAAAGACGAAATGGTTTTTAGGTATTTTTTTAATGCAAAAGAGGGGGAGAAATTGAGTAGAGCCATAGAGAATTATGGTATAGGAAAATTAAAATCGGTAATTTCCTTTTTAAAAGGAGAGAAGAATTCAGAAAATAGAAACAGAATAGAATTGGCCGCCATTTTGGTGGATTTTAATCCAAGACCTTTTCATAGTTACTTTTCAAATGAAGGAAAGGAGTTAAAAATAGGTGAGGAGTCTTTACAAGAAATAAAAGAAACGTCTAATGAAGAGCGTATTGCTTTTGTTGCAGTAAGTGAGAAAGAGATAAAAAGCGAGCAAAATAAATCAATACTAGAGCGTTATAAAAAGCAATTGGCAACAGGCGCCGTGTTGTGCAGTATGGGAATTGGTTTGGTTAGTTTGCTGCCTAAAAAAGAATGCATGCAATGGAATACCAATCATTATGAAGTTGTAGACTGCACTAGTAAAAGTAGCGGTTTTATGGATTCCCGTATTCCAATAAATAATGAAAGACTAGGTTTGAAAAAACTTGAACCAAAGACGATAAAAACTTATTTTAAAAATGGTCAACCAAGCGTTTGGTATGCTAAAATTGAAGGGAAGATTGAACTTTTTAATCAGCCAGGTTTGCATCCCACTACAGGAAAAACCTTAAAACCGATAACGCAATACATTATTAATAAATATCTAAGGGATTGAAAATTGTAGTGTCTCACTAACTGTGTAAGTTGAATATTTATTCTGGAATTTTGTGATTCATAATTACTTAATTTATCATAAATCGTCTTTTTTAGCAAGATGTTCACTTTCTTTCTCTCTTGTTATCATTGAGCTTAGAAGAATTTAGGTGACCCTGAATTTGAGAAATTTCAGGTATCCGATTGTACTACCAAAATTTTGCGATTTACTATATAATTTGAGTTGTAATCCAAAACAAAAAAGCCTGTAAATCCAACGATTTACAAGCTTTTGCTCTGATTTGAAATTGTAAAAGTGGACTGGGTGGGACTACAATCGAACACTTAATACCGATATTGACATTTTTTGAGAGCTTAAAATTATGAGTTAATTGCTTTATTTTTTATCACTTGAATTTTTGGAAGCTTTGACGTTGGCATAATCAAGTGTATGTATTTTATTGTACCGATTTAAAACCGTATTTGACCATTAAAATTTATACTCTTTCTGGCTTTTTTTGCTTTTGTGGATACAAGAAGAAAGTGTTCAGTTTTCATTGGGAGGTATGGCATTTACAAAAGTAAATGTTGGTACTTGCGATTCCACTTTTGTGCCAGTTTTCAAGTAAGTCTTTCTTCAATCAAATCTTTCCAAATTATAAATCCTTTTCTTTCTTCTGAATAATCGTGAAGTATGCGGCTGAAATTCTCGTGTGGATTTACAATAAATACTTGTCTCCCATTGTTTCTAATGATGTTAAGGTAATTGTCAACTTGTTTTAATTTGTCAGGAAGTGCCCGTTTGTTATTGTCGAAATGCCAAATATATGTGGCTTCTTCGGTGTTCAGCGTTTCTAAAATAATGTGAAACCCTTCTTTTCCGGCTAAAAGAAAAACAAACGAAAAAGGATTAAGGACAAATCGAATTTTAAGAATAGTCCTTTCGTGACGGTCGGCTAAATATTGTAAGTGCTTTTGGTGTTTGTAGTTTTTATTCTGTAAAAAATCATTTAATAATTCATCCCCAGAATCATATAGTTTGCAATTAGTTTCATTTTGTAATTGATTAATATCAAGCAAATTTTCTTGACTAACTGCATTTGCTTTGCCTAAGAAAGTCTTCGTTATAAATTTAAACTTGACTCCTTCAATCAATTCTCTACTGATCTTTTTTAGATCGTTGGATAGTGCCAATTGAGAAATTAGTTTGCTGTTATCAAATTCAGCATAAATAGAAACAACGATATTTTTAATTTTGAGTGTCTTTGAAAAATAGGGTTTCAAAACTTCAAACTCTGGTCTGATTTCGAGATTTTCAATATCAAATTCAAGTTCTGTTTTCATTTCAGGCACATTGTATTTAAAAGCAATGCTTCCGTAGCGAAATTCAAGTTTCTCAAATGCAATCTTTATTTTCTGATTAATGATAAAAGTGTTTTTTGAAACAGCAATTTCCTCTTCGGGTTCATCAAACAAGGTGGCTAGTTTATCTATTTTTCTATAATAGGTATTTCTCTTCAGAAACATTTTGTTTAAGTAATCAATCTTGATGTCCCGATAATCATAAATAGTTGGAGCGATTTCCGATCGTTGGACTCTACCGATGTATTGAATCAATTTGCCTTCAAAAGAAAATGGGTAAACAAGAAACAGACAATTGGTGTTTTGCAGATCAGTTCCTTCACCAAAGAATTGTCCAGTGGTGATTAGTACTTGATAATTCCCTTCTTTTAGTAATTTCCATTTTGAGTTTTTGGCACTTTCAGAATCTTCTCCACTTAAAGTGATTACTTCATAAGATTGTTTTAAATATTGATTTAGCGAGTCAATATGTTCTTTACGTTCTGTAATAATAACGACTTTTTTGTCAGATTTCAATTCATTAATCACATCTTCAAGAATTGATTTGTTTCGAGTAGAATCGTGAACTAGAATTTTTGATAAAGTTTCAAATTTGTCTGTTTTTGAGTTGAATGGCACATCAAGTTCAGTGTTTCGAATGATAATTTTTGGCCTTTTAGATGTGCTTATTTCATTTGATTTTATTTCAGCAATTACTTCACCTAAATGAATAAAAATAAGTTTACTGTCATTGTATTTTCGAAATGGGGTTGCAGTTAATCCATACAAATAAAAGGTTTGTAATTTTGAAATTGCATTTCTGAATGTTTCTGCAGGAATATGGTGGCACTCATCTACAATGATAGTCCCAAAGGCATTCAAAATTTTTTCGTTATCAGGTTTCTCCAACTCTTTTGATAAACTCTGAATCATAGCAACCGTTATTTGCTTACCGATTTTGGTTTTGCCTTGACCTATTTTTCCAATTTCTTTTTTTGGAATTCCAAGAAAAGTTTCAATTCTTTCAATCCATTGGTCGGCAATTTGTTTGCGATGAGTGATGATTAATGCAGGTTGTTTTTTCTCCGCAATAATTTTTAGCCCGACTATAGTTTTTCCTGAACCCGGCGGTGCCACAACAATTCCTAAATCTTTCTTTCCAATCGCATCAATCACTATTTGCTGATGTTCTAGGAGTTGTGTGTTGAATAAAAAAGAAATCTCTTTTAATTTTTTCCTTTCATCCTTGAAATCATATTCAATTTTACTTTCTCTACAAAATCGAATTACTTTACCAATAAAACCTCGTGGAATAATTACTTCGTTTTCCTTTTCTTCAATCAGTTTAAAATATCGTTCTGTTCCAAAAGTATTTTTCCCCATTTTCTTTTTTATTAAAATTTCGGTGTTCAGAAAATTCAATTCTTCTTTTAGAAAATTTATTAGTGGGGTTGAAATGGCAGAGCGATTGATTTTTACAACATTTTCTAATCTTATCGTTAATTTTTCATTGTATAATTTTGGTATAATCGAAGCAGGAATATTTTGTAGTGTATTATGAATTTGGTATAATTCATCCAATTTTATTGTCGAAATTTTTTGAATATTCTTTATAAAATTCCATTGATTTGGAATAGGTTCTAGGCTTTCCATATCAATAAAACAACTGTTTCCATGTTCATAAGTTTTCTTATACAACGGAAGTGCTATCAAATTTCCAAATCCTTTTCCAGAAAGAAAATCTTGATTGGGAAACATTCTATCAAAACTGGAACTCTTGTCAAATAAAGAAAAAACTCCAGTTTGCTCCAAAATTGATATAAATAGCCGTCTGCTTTTTATCGCTGGATAAGGTTGTTCAAAAAATATCCAAACGTGCCCGCCTTTACCCGAACGAGAGCGTTCCAAATAGGCAGGGATTTCTTTTTCATTACAAGCATTTATAAACTTTTTGCAATCACCAACCCAATCAACTTTGTCAAAATCGGCAACAATAAACCACGAAGTATTGTCTTTGAGTAAAGGATAAACGCCAATATGTTGTTCGCCGTTAAGGTGTTTTTCAATTTCCTTTTCTGTAAAAGGCAAATATTCTTTATCTACATAATTTTGAAAATTTCCACCATTCATTTTATGAACTCGATACCGATATGGGTCATAAAAATAGGCTGGCATATAGCCACTTTTACTCCCTTTTTCCCAACGAACTGCAAATACATCTTCTCTAGCTGTAAAAACAGATTTGAATAGTTGGACTTTATTCATCTCGGCTGATGTTGACATAATTTTAATTGTTCAAATGGTCTATTCTTTAAAGAAATTGCAAGTGAATTAGAATGCTAGATTTAAAGACTATTTTATATGTGTTGGATATAGTATGTTTTGCAATTTATCAAATGCTACTTTGTGTTTTTGAGTAGGCATTTTTTCAAGATTTATCATTTTCCAAAGTACTGAAGGAAGGTTAGTAATTACGGTAACATTTTCCATTTCCAGTAAATTCCAATCAGGAGTTTTGTTTTTGAATGACAAAAGAAATTTCTTTTCATTATCTGTCATCTGAGAATTGATTTGATGAATTAGATTTTCTCTAGCTTCTTCTAATTGTTCTAATGGAACATCTATTTCAGCCATTTGTTTAAACTCTGTTTCGTAAATTTCACTAATATCTTTTCGATTTGGCGCTAATAGTTCTGACATTGGTCTTTGATGACTTATTAGAAATATTAAGAATGTTTTTCGTAAATTATCCGTTAGCCCTTCATTTTCGAGAAGAAATTTTACATCAAATAAATCTCTTGGATGTTGTCTGTCTAAAGCAGCACATAATTTACCAGCATATAAATCTGGAAGTGATGCTATTTGCATTTCTACATATCCAAACTCTCTTTCGACTTCTTCAACAACCTCCATTCTTACTTCTGGAAAAACAGTCCCTCTAATTACTGGAGATAATTCTACTTTAATACGTACTTCTCCTTGACTTACAATTAAGCGTAGTGCATCGCTTTGGTCGTGTGCATCTTGTACTTTACTTCCCGGTATTTTTTGCCGTATCAGTTTGCTTATTCTTGATAAAGCTGCTTTAATATTTATCAATGCTGTTTCTCGATCATCCATTGGTATGTATAGTAAATCGATATCAACCGAAAGTCGAGGAAGTGTTCTGTAAAATAAATTGATTGCAGTTCCTCCTTTTAGTGCAAAACATTTTTCGGTATCCACTAACGGTAAAACACGAACTAAAAGTTGTACTTGTCTGCGGTATATATTGTTTGCGTCTATATCCATTTTGGAACTGTTATTTTATATTTATTATCTAATTTTCCGCCTTTTATTATCATTCTGTTTCCAGAACCGAATGTTATGTTTTCTCGATTTATTTTACCCAACCAAACATAATTTTGACGGTCTGCAAACCAAAAGAAAAGCCGTTTTACTTTCACATTTTGACAGCATTCCAGCGTTTTTTGAAGATTTCTAGGCGACAATGTTGTTAGCCCTTGCATTAATTGATCAGCGTGTTCAAAAGTTGTTTTTTGTGGTACGTCTAACAATACTTCGAGATACGCTCTTTCTGGCGAAGATAGGATTAGTTTTCTATTATCATTATCCCACTCTCTCTCTACTGTAAAAGATTGTAATTGTTTGTTTTCTTCTGAATTTTTAGCAAATAAACTATTGGTAGTATGTCTAACAAATTTTACATTCAAATCTAAATTTGTAACCCATTCAGGCAGTACATCATTTCCAAACAAATGCACTATTTTATTTTCGGATAATGATAAGTAATGAGATAATCCCTGCATTTCAAGTGCTGTTAAACCACCTACAACAAAATCTGTTTTCAATATTGACTGCAAGGAGAAAACTACTGACTGCCAAGATATTTTACTAGCATTTCTAACATAAACCCCTTTACTTATGGAATCCAGTTGGTTACTTTTTACCAAATTGTCTATTGCGTGACGGGTTAAATTATTTTCCATAAGCCACTTATGAGTAGTTACTAAACCCTCGGGCATTATTTCGTATAACTCTTTTCTTCGTATTACATTTACAGCCATAATTTAAAAGTTTAGCTTATTGCGGTGTTAATCGCCGTTATGCAAAGGTAATGTAAATTGGTTGATTTACAGATATTAATTTTAACGGCGATAATCGCCGTTAAAATTAATTTATATAAACTTTGCTTTAAAAAAGTTTATATAAATTATAAAAACCATGACTTTCAGGGTTTATATTGATAACTTTTTTTCGATTAATTTAGGTATATTCCTAAGTCAATTGTAAAAGTGATTCTGGATTTGATTAAATGCGTAGCTTAAGTGAATATAAATGATATTTATAAAATTAATTTTAAGATTACCCCACTTTAACTTCCAATTTAAATTTGATTTTAATATTTGTGTAAATATATCTTCAGTAGGATTAAATAATATTAGCATGAAATCAAAAGGTCCTAATCTTACAAGAAAAAATAAAAAGAAGCTCAAAACAGAGGCTGAAAAGGAAGAAGCTCTGGTTGAGTTAATTATTCGAATGATTGTTGAAGCAACTCTAAAAGAGATATATGAAGAAAATCAAAAAATTGAAAAAGATAAAAATCAGAAATGAATGTAGTGTTAATTGTTTGTTTTTCAGATTGTTAAGGCGTTCGATTATCGTTGACTCTCTAGTTTTTTTAAACAATTTTGGTGTTTTTTTAGCAATAAACTGTGTCGAATACTTATTTTTTAAACTTATAACTGATTGATTTGCAATGTTTTGATAAAAAAAAAGGGGAAGGTGTTCGATACCTTCCCTTTTGTGGAGTCGCCGAGAATCGAACTCGGGTCCAAACAAGCAACTAAAAGGCTTTCTACACGCTTATTTCCTGATTGGGTTTTCGATGTTGAGCTAGGTCAGAAACAACCACTCAACACTTATCTTCTTAGTTTCGATTACCACTCGAAGCTCATGGTAATCTAGGTTTATTTTTACGGTTCCCCTGTACTGACCGCCACAAACCAAGGCTTTCAAGGAGAATCCAGCTTTCCTACCTTGTAGGAACGTGGCGCAATCGTACTATAATTCGGATTATGCAGCTAAAGCGTAGTTATTTTCGCCGTGTAAAAGTGTGAGATCTTATATTTACGAGCAAGGTCTCAATGCTCGACGTGCTTACTTTTCAATTCGACTTGCTGTCAAAACCAGTCGACCCCAATATTTTTTGGATTGCAAATATAATCTATTTGAGGTAATAAAAAGTATTTAAATCAAATTCTATGCCTATTTTTTAAAAAATGGATTTTCCTTATTCTTCGTCCTCCAGTTTAAACGGGTAATCTCCAAAAAGCGTTGCAAGCTTTCTGACCGAATACGTACTTCTTGTCATTTTATTGGATAAAGCAATGATGACCACTTTTTCTTTTGGAAGTGTGATGTATGAGGAGGTGTTTCCATGCCACCAACCGTTATGAAAATAAAAATTTTGACCTGTTTCCCAATTGATCATTCGAATGCCTAAACCATAGTTTTTGGTTCCTTTTCGTTCGTTACTATAGGGGGTAAAAACTTGCTTCCAAAGATCTGGTGAAATGAAAGAGCCTGTATTTCTGGCTAAATCAAATTTTAATAGATCTCTTGGAGTAGAGTAGATGTTTTTGTCGCCATACACTCCGTCTAAGTAATCAATTCCAATTTCAACTTTGTTGGTTTTATATGACGGGACTATTTTCTTTTTGTCTTTGGTAATGTCAAACACAAAACTGTGGGTCATTCCCAACGGTTGGAAAATCATTTTGTGCATTGCATCGATATACGTTGTATGAGTTATTTTTTCAATAATCAAAGCCAAAATCGCATAGTTGGTATTGCAATAGGCAAAACGACTATCTGTTTTAAACTCTAAACTGATATCTTTTGTAGCCATTAAATCCAATACATCTTGGTTGGTTAATGTTTTTTTACGATCCCAAATATTAGCTTTCCTATCCGTAAAGTAAGCATAGTTTCGAATTCCAGAACGGTGATTCAATAAGGTGCGTACTGTAATTTCAGGATACGGAAAGGTTTCAAGAATACTGTTAACCTTTTGGTCCAAATCCAAGCGTTTGGCATTGACTAATTTCAAAATCAATGTGGCCGTTAGCACTTTACTCACAGATGCAATATGCAAAGGAGTTTCGCTTGTAATAGTATCTTTATCTCTAAAATTTCCATAACCATTGTATTTTTCATAAATGATTTGGCCGTTTTGAGCTACTAAAAAACTCCCATTCATAGAATTGTTGGGCCAGGTTTTTTGATAAAACGTAGCGATTTTTGCCTTTTTTTCTTGAATGTAATTTGCACTGAGTTGGGTGCTATCTTTTGGTGCTGGCTTTAATATGGGTAGAACGTTTTTCGGAAGCTGGTCGTCTGTAAGCTCTACTTTTTTAATTTCTTTTGCACAAGAAATTATGGTTAAAGATACGAGGAGTAATTGTGCTATATTTGCTTTTTTGAGAAGTGCCATCTAAAGTAAAATTGAAAGGGGCAAATATATAGATTCCTTTACATTTTTTCTTTCTTGTTTTTTTTCTATTGCTACATTTAGGATAACTTTAATATTCCTCCAAAGACATAGCGTATTGGTGTTCAATATTAATTTGTTTTTTTTGTAATGAAAATCAAAATAAAAAAAGGCTATTCTTATTACTATTGTTATATTTGTAACAATAATTCAATCGTAAGTTAAATTAATTATCGTATAAATACTGTAAAATGAAATTTGGAATTATAAAAGAAAGGAAAAATCCACCAGACAAACGTGTTGTTTTTTCTCCTAATGAAATAAAAATATTACAAGAACAATTTCCAGATCTTATTTTTAAAGTCGAACCTTCGGATATTCGTGTTTTTAGTGATGCATCTTATCAGGATCAAGGAATAGCGGTAACCGATGATTTGTCGGATTGTGAAGTATTATTTGGGGTAAAAGAAGTGCCAGTAGAGTGGTTGATTCCTGATAAAAAATACTTCTTTTTTTCGCACACAATCAAAAAACAGCCTTATAATCGAAAATTATTGCAAGCTGTTTTAGAAAAAAACATTGAACTGTATGATCATGAAACCATTGTGGACGCTTCGAATAGACGATTGATTGGTTTTGGAAGGTATGCAGGAATTGTGGGTGCCTACAATGCTATTCGAGCTTTCGGAATTAAGTTTGAATTGTTTAAAATGCCGAAAGCTTGTACTTTGAATGGAAAAGAAGATCTAGTGCGTCAATTAAAGCGCCAAATTCTTCCTCCAATAAAAATTGTGGTCACTGGTAAAGGTAAAGTCGGAGTGGGAATACAAGAAATTTTGACGGCAATGAAAATTAAAGAAGTTTCGGTAGAAAATTTTTTGAATAAAAATTATTCTAGTGCTGTTTTTACCCAAATTGAAGTTTTGGACTACAATAAAAGACTGGATGGTACTACGATCGATACAAACGATTTTTACAAAAATCCCCAAGATTATGGTTCTGATTTTGAGAAATTCACCAAAGTATCCGATATTTATATCTCAGGACATTTTCATGGCAATGGTGCTCCAGACATTCTAACGCAAAAAATGTTACAAGCTAGTGATTGTAAAATAAAAGTGGTTGCTGATGTTTCCTGCGATGTAAACGGACCTATTGCTTGTACACTCCGAGCTTCAACTATTGAAGAGCCATTGTATGGGTATTTACCCTCCGAGCATAAAGAAGTTGATGTGTTTCATCCTGCAGCTATTGTGGTAATGGCCGTAGATAACTTGCCTTGTGAATTGCCGAAAGATGCCAGCGAAGGTTTTGGTCAGATGTTTGCACAACATGTAATTCCAGCCTTTTTTAATGGTGATGCTGACGGAATATTGGCTCGGGCTCGAATGACTCATAACGGGCAATTGACAGAGCGATTCCAGTATTTACAGGAGTATGTGGATGGCAAATAATTGATTTTTAGTTATTTGATAGGATTGCGTAATGATAACGTTATAGTTAAAAAAGCATTCTTAAAAGTTTCTTAAAAATAAAGCTGAGTTTTTATGCTTTTAATTGCTTTAAAACAATATTCCCGCTATATTTGTCGCAACATTCAAAATTCCGGAAAACATGTTTGAATTTTCACAGTATTTAGGTTTCTTGCTTTTTTTAACCATCCTAACCATGGGATTTTGGTTAATGTTTTTCTTAGTTGGTTTCATATCCTATTGGGTAGGAGGCGCTTCTTGGGAAGCTTATAAAGAGAAAAAAGCAAAACAGAAACAAGAAGAAGAATTAGTATAAGCTAATGATCTTAATAAAAAAGGACTCAATTTGAGTCCTTTTTTTTGTGCTTTATCCAAAAAGAAGACCTGCTTAAGCAGGTCTTTTAATTGATTATCCTTGAAATTCCATTTCGCCTTCGTTCATGTTGCGTTTCGGTTTTTCTCTTTCGTTTTTAGGTTTGTTAAAACGATAAGTAAATGAAAGTGTTACTTGTCGGATTCTAAATTGCATTTCTGAATACGATTCAACACTTGGAATGCGTGTTTCTGACATCATTTTTCTACTATTGAAAACATCACTTATGTTGAAGGCAACCGTAGCTTTGTCTTTTAAAATATCTTTACTAAATCCTAAATTCATGGCTAAGATACCCAAACGTTTTCCTTGGGCATTGTCTTGTGGTCCATTGTAGGATAAGTTGGTTTGCCAGTCTATTTTGGCAGGTAACGTGATTTTTGAGGTTAAACGTGCTGACCAAGAAGTAGCATCAAAATCAAAATTTTGAGTAATTACTTCTCCTAAAGAATTAGTGTATACAAAATCGCCACGCGTTTGTACAGCGAAGAAATTAAAGTTACTATTCAATTTCCACCATTTATAAGGCGAATAATTTAATGTGAATTCAAAACCACTTCTTAGCTCTGTACCCAAATTAATAGGAGAGGCTTCAATTACGGGGATTCCATTTACGGTTTCTCCCGATGGGCGTCTCACAAATTGGAAAGCATCTTTGGTTTTGTTAGCATACAATGAAGTACTTAAAGTTAGCTTTTCCCATCTTTTGATGTATCCAAAATCAATCGCATCGGTTAGGGCAGGGTCTAAGTCAGGATTTCCAACAAAAATATTGATGTTGCTCGAGAAGTTGTTGAAAGGGTTTAAGAAACGTCCTCTTGGTCTTTGAATTCGTTTGCTATAACTAATTGACGTACTACTTTTGTCTGATAATTCATAGGTAAAAAAAGCACTTGGAAATAAGTTGCTGTATTTTTTGGTATTGAAATCGTTAGTTTTTAAAAAGTTAATATCAATATTTGAATCTTCATAACGCATACCAAAAAGCATAGAGAGTTTGTTTACTTTTAAGCCATATTGTGTATATAAGGCGTTTACTTTTTCTTTATACTCTAAAAAATTGGTAAAAATACCAACAGAAGTACCACTACTAGTTACAGCATAATCAGTGTTTAAATTCGTAAAGTCACCTCGGTATCCTGCTTCAAATTGTTGTCCTTTTCCTAACGGCAACACATAATCAACCACAAATAAATTTCTTTTTTGATCTTGGTTGTTACGGGAATCATCAAGCTTAACCACTGTAGAATTTGTTGTTTTATCAGTAATTATAGCAGAATTCAAATCTTTATTGCTAGAAATAGAGATATCAACACTCAGCTTATGGCCTTCTTTTTTGAAGTTTTTGATAAAATTAGAAGCGTATTCAAAATTCTCGCTATCACTATTTTCTTTATTTAAACGATTACGGGTAAACTCGTAAACAAAATCTTTGTTATAATTATCTTGAAAGACATTATCCTCGTTATTGCCATTACTTTTTCGGTAATTGATACTATTGGTCCATGAAGTAGATTTATTGATGTACCATTCTATTCCAGCAGTACCATTGTAAGCGCTGTTAAAACGATCGTTTTCTCTGTCTTCGTATACATAATTTTTGGTTGTTCCGTCAGTATTGAAGTATTTTGAATCGTTTAATCCTCGACCAGGATTGTTTCTGTAATTGTAGC
This sequence comes from Flavobacterium sp. LM5, assembly GCF_002017945.1. Classification (NCBI taxonomy): domain Bacteria; kingdom Pseudomonadati; phylum Bacteroidota; class Flavobacteriia; order Flavobacteriales; family Flavobacteriaceae; genus Flavobacterium; species Flavobacterium sp. LM5. The sequence continues at coordinate 1,915,695 of NZ_MUFX01000001.1, forward strand.
CTTGGGTGGTAAACAAATTGAATTTTTCAGTTTTGTAATTCAAAGTTCCGCTCAAACCATGATTGTCTGGATATCCGGTATTAGCTATGAAGGTTCCGTTGAATCCTTGGTTTTTTCCTTTCTTTAGAATGATGTTCAATAATCCACCACCACCTTCGGCATCGTATCTAGCAGAAGGATTGGTTACAACTTCTACTTTTTCGATAGCATCCGCTGGAATTAAACGTAAGGCTTCGGTAATATTAATAGCGTTTGAAGGTCTTCCGTCAATAAGAATTCTCACATTTTCGTTTCCTCTCAAACTTACGTTTCCTTCGGCATCTACTGCTACAGAAGGAATGTTATCTAGAACATCGCTCACTGTTCCTCCTTTAACCATTAAATCAGAACCTACATTATATACTTTTTTATCTAATTTAATATCCACAGTTGTTTTCTCGGCGCGTATCACGACTTCGTTTAGTTGTGCAGCATCTTCTGTTAGGGAGATGAGTCCAAGTGATACGTTATCTGAAATGTTTTTTTGTTTGATTTCAAAAGGCTTAAACGAAATGAATTCTACAATGATATCGTAAGTACCAGCGTTCAGATCTACTGAAAACTCTCCTTTATTGTTTGTAACACCTCCAGCAATAATTTTTGGATTGCTAGTGTTTTTTAAGGTGATTGTAGCGTATTCTAAGGGTTGTTTTGAATTTTTTTCAACAACTCTTCCTGTGACTTTGAGTTTGGTTTTTCCTGGTTGTGCATAACTCGCAATAGTAAAGCAAAGTAGTAATAAGGTAATGAAGTGAGTAAGGTTTTTCATTTTTAGTTTTAATGATTTGGCTTTTTAGACACTTAAAAAGTAAAAAGGTTTCATTCTGAAATCATAATATTTTGTTAAAAAGAAATGATTAATCTTTTAAAAAGTCTAGTGTTTTTGATTCCTCACGGGCAATGATCGCTCGATCTCCTGATACAATAATTGGTCGTTCAATAAGTATGGGATTACTAGACAAGATCAAGATGATTTCAGCTTCGGTTAGTGTTTTTTCTTTGTAGTTTTCGATCCAAATTTTTTCTTTTTGCCTTACTAATGCTATAGCTGGTATGGACAGTTTTTGAAGCAGTATTTTTAATTCCTCTGGTGTAGGTGGAGTGGTGAGATACGAAATGATTTCAAACTCTTGATTCATAGTTGTTAACTGAGCAAGGCAATTTCTGGATTTCCCACATCGTGGATTATGAAAAATTTGTAGCATTTTTAAAGTTATTTTTGAATTTATAAACAAATAAAAGGGTATTTTTAGGCATACAAATCTATGAACTTTATTATAAACCATTCATCAAATTGTTAAACTATGTTTTTAACACAAGGAGTTCTTCCTCATAATCATTTTTACAAATATATTATTGGTTCTGTACTTGTTATAGTGGCATCTCTTATTGGTCAACTCCCGATGTTAGCCGTGATTTATTTTAAATCGATTCAAGATAATTTGCCCTTTCCAGCAACTAACGAAGCTATGATGCATTTTTTAGCCCCAAATGCTACTTTGTTTTTCATGCTATTATCGTTTGTCTTTGCATTGTTGGCTTTTTTTCTGGTGGTTAAAGTGATTCATAAACAATCTATTTTGTCAGTAACTACATCAAGAGCTCAGGTCGATTGGAGTAGGGTTTTTTTCTCTTTTTCAATTTGGGCATTTTTCGCAATTGCATCTACTTTATTGGATTGGTTGTTGTCTCCCAAGGATTATGTATTGAATTTTGATCCCTTGTCTTTTTTGATTCTTTTATTGATTGGAGTGGTTTTTATTCCTATTCAAACCACAACAGAGGAATATGTATTTAGAGGTTATTTAATGCAGGGTTTTGCGAATATGTCTTTGAATAAATGGTTTCCATTAGTCATGACATCTAGTATTTTTGGATTGATGCATTTAGCAAATCCTGAAGTGGTAAAAATGGGCAATAGTATACTGATCTACTATATTGGTACGGGCTTTTTTTTAGGAATTATTACGTTGATGGATGAGGGAATGGAATTGGCTTTGGGTTTTCATGCAGCAAATAATTTGGTTGGCGCTTTATTGGTGACCTCAAATTGGTCCGTTTTTCAGACGCATTCCATTTTAAAAGACGTATCAGAACCATCAGTAGGGTATGATGTATTACTGCCGGTTTTGTTGATATACCCAATTCTTTTGCTTATATTTGGGAGAAAATATCAATGGACTCAATGGAAAAATAAGCTCGCGGGTTCAATTAATAATAGATTATAAATTGCAATAAATTACAACCACTATGAAAACAGTTACATACAAGAATGTTCATAATTATTTTAAGTTTAATGGTGTTCACTTAAATCGCGAACAGTTATGCATGGTAGCTTATTCTTTTATAAAAGAAGGAGCTGAATTTCAAAAATCGTTAGGCGATTTTTTAATTGATTGGTTTGATAATAGGTCTTATATTGAGATCAATACTTCAGGTACGACAGGTGCGCCAAAATTAATTCGTATTGAAAAAGAAGCTATGGTAAGTTCTGCTTTAGCTACAGGTGATTTTTTTGAGTTAAGCCCAGGTAACAAAATTTTACACTGCTTACCTATTGATTATGTTGCTGGTAAAATGATGTTTGTTCGTGCCTTTATTCTAGGTTTGGATATGGATTTTGTAGAACCTAATTCTAATCCTTTGCAGTATAATGATGCAAAATATGATTTTGCTGCCATGGTTCCTTTACAGGCCAAAAATTCAATAGATAAGTTAAAAAATATCAAGAAAATAATAGTCGGAGGGGTGAAAATCCACAAGTCGTTAGAGGATAAGTTAATAAAGTTACCAAATAAAATTTATGAAACTTACGGAATGACTGAGACAATCACACACATTGCTGCTAAAAGAGTAGGGGAAAAAGCTTTTACAACTTTACCGAATGTGACCGTTTCTGTAGATGATAATAATGGTTTAATTGTACATGCTCCGGCTATCAATGCTAATCCAATAGTAACAAATGATATTGTAGAATTGGTTTCAGATACACAATTTATTTGGGTTGGACGATTGGACAATATTATTAATAGCGGTGGAATAAAACTTGTACCTGAAAAAATTGAAGCTAAATTGTCCTCTCAAATACCAAGACGTTATTTTGTAGCAAGTAAACCTGATACTGTTTTGGGAGAAAAAGTAGTTTTGTATGTTGAAGGTGAGCCGATGCCAATTGAGGAGTCTGTTTTTGATGTTTTGGATAAATACGAAAAACCAAAAGAAATTTTATTTGTTCCTGCTTTTGAAGTAACCGCTACTGGAAAAATTATCAGAAAAGAATCGATAGTAGCATAGTTTAAAAATTATAGTAGTTAGTTTAACTTCTATAGTAGAAATAACCAAGAATCATTTAGTACAAATAAATTTCTACTCTTCAACTTAGAGGGGTAGGAAAGGCAATAAAAAAGAGCTGAGAAATCAGCTCTTTTTTTATGTACTAAGTAGTAAGAAATATATATTGTCATAATCATTTAAAAGAGTTTTTGCTACAGATTGAAAAATTAATCTGTGCTAATCTGTGACAAAGAAATTTTTAGCTTTAAAACACGACATCAAATTTTAACCTTAGGTTTGAATGATACCCAGATTAAACTTTTTTTCAATAGGAGCATGATTGGCTGCTTCAATACCCATAGCGATCCAAGTTCGGGTATCCAATGGGTCGATGATAGCATCGGTCCATAATCTAGCGGCGGCGTAATAGGGCGAAACTTGTTCGTCATAGCGAGCTTTAATAGTAGCGAACAATTCGGCTTCTTTGGCCTCGTCTACCACTTCGCCTTTGGCTTTTAGAGAGGAAGCTTCTATTTGCGCTAATACTTTTGCTGCTTGTGTGCCACCCATTACAGCTAATTCTGCACTAGGCCATGCAACAATTAGTCTTGGATCATAAGCTTTGCCACACATGGCGTAATTTCCGGCACCGTAAGAATTTCCAACTATGATGGTGAATTTTGGAACTACAGAATTCGATACAGCATTGACCATTTTGGCGCCATCCTTAATGATTCCGCCATGTTCTGATTTGTATCCCACCATAAATCCGGTGACATCTTGAATAAAAACCAATGGAATTTTCTTTTGGTTGCAATTGGCAATAAAACGAGTGGCTTTATCGGCGGAATCAGAATAAATTACGCCGCCAAATTGCATTTCCCCTTTTTTGGTTTTTACTACTTTGCGCTGATTGGCAACAATACCTACGGCCCAGCCATCAATTCTTGCATACCCCGTTATAATCGTTTGCCCGTAACCGTCTTTATAAGGTTCAAATTCTGAAGCATCAACCAATCGGAGGATAATCTCGTTCATGTCATATTGTTCGTTTCTCGCTTTAGGCAAAATACCATAAATGTCTTTTTGTTCTAAAGTGGGTGGGGCAGATGGAATGCGATTGTAACCTGCTTTTTCGTAATCGCCAATTTTACCCACTATATTTTTAATTTTATCCAAAGCATCTTTGTCATCTTTGGCTTTATAATCGGTTACACCTGATATTTCGCAATGTGTAGTGGCGCCTCCGAGGGTTTCATTGTCAATGGTTTCTCCAATGGCAGCCTTAACCAAATAGCTTCCTGCCAAGAAAATACTCCCCGTTTTATCTACGATCATGGCTTCATCACTCATAATGGGCAAATAAGCTCCTCCGGCGACACAGCTTCCCATCACGGCGGCAATTTGAGTGATGCCCATACTACTCATTTGTGCATTGTTTCGAAAAATTCGCCCAAAGTGTTCTTTGTCAGGAAAGATTTCGTCTTGTAGTGGCAAGTACACACCAGCGCTATCGACTAAGTAAATAATAGGCAACCTGTTTTCCATTGCAATTTCTTGTGCTCTTAGATTTTTTTTGCCTGTAATAGGAAACCATGCTCCTGCTTTTACAGTAGCGTCATTCGCAACTACGATACATTGTTTTCCTTGGATGAAACCTATCTTTATAACAACGCCTCCTGAAGGGCAACCTCCATGTTCAGGGTACATTCCTTCACCAACAAAAGCACCAATTTCAATACTTTCAGCTTTGGCATCTAATAAATAATCAATACGCTCTCTTGCCGTCATTTTGCCTTCGGCATGTAACTTTTCAATTCTTTTTTCGCCACCTCCCAATTTTACTTTACTTAATTTGTGACGCATTTGAGAAAGCAGTAATTTATTGTGGTCTTCGTTTTGATTAAAGTTTAAATCCATAAAGATTGATTGGTTTTTTAAATTGTAAGCTAATTTACAAAAAGGTTTTAATTTCTTTTATGTTTAAATGCATATCAATGTGTTGTTTTTTAATAAAAACAAAAAAGCAGCATAATATGAGGCCACTGAAAAACCTCGTCGAATTTGATAGGCATTGTTTTTAGACAATAAAAAAACGCTTATAATTGGAATTTTACCTTCCTTTTATAAGCGTTTTCTCTTTTTGATTAATTTTATTTGAGATTTTATTGTGGCTACATTTCGATTTATCTAAGTTCATTTTAGATGAATCTGGAAGTAGACCTGATTTGCTACATTAATTTCAGTATTCTTTTTAAATTGACTGTAAAAATAGCCATTGCACCCTGCATTTGCATATTGTCTATACCGTACGATAGTGCTCTGTCATAACTGTGTACATTTTTTAACTCACTATTTTTAGCCTCTATCTTGTATCGATGTTTTGCTTTTTCCTTGTAATATTCTGTTTCTTGAAAATCTATTTGGTCTTGATGTAATTTTGATTTTATAGATACCGAATACGTTTTCGTTTTGGCTCCATCTTTATAGCAACCTTCTTTTAAAGGACAAGACTTGCATTTTTTGATATCAAAATAATAAGTATCTACTTGATTTGCCCCGACATCTTTGGTTCCCCCTCGTGCCTTTCGTATTGCCATATGTCCTGCTGGGCAAACAAACCTATCAGCATCTTTATTGTAGTCAAATTTATCTTCATCTTTTCTAAATCCTTGTGCTATCGATGGATTTAGTTTTGCTACTATTTTAATGTTTTGTTCACTTGTTATTTTTAGGTTTTCTTTTCCAGAATAAGCCGCATCGCCAATAATGGTGTCAACATCAATTCCGTTTTCTTGACTAATTTCTAAAAGTTTAGGCAATTCCGGTCCATCGCCTTTTTCTCCTGATGTAACTACGGCCGCTGTAATGATGCGTTCTTGGGTCATTGCCAAATGGGTCTTGTATCCAAAAAAGGAGCTCTCGGCAGATTTATGGCCTATTTTTGCATCGGTATCTTTTGATAGCGTTAAATTTTCTTGAGTATCTTCTAGGGTTTCTTTTAGCAGATTTAATTTTTCTTTCACAGCGGGTATTGAACTTATCGATGGCTCATTTTCGATACGTTTTCCTAAGTCTTTGCAATAAGCTAGTTCCTTTTCTAAATCATTATCGGTATTTTTTTCAGGCATACGTTCTTTGAATTGGTCGTCAAAGATGTATACTGTTTTTCGAAGAAGTTTTGAACGTTCTCTCAATACATCGATAGCTGAAAATGGATTGGATCTTGATAAAGTATGTGTGGCATCAACGATAATAGACCTCGAACGGATGATACCTTTTTCAATAGCGATGGCTACCGTTTTGTTTATCAATAGATTTAATAAATCGGTGTCTTTTAAACGCAGTCTTCTGAATTTTGTCAACGAACTAGAATTGATAACATCGTCTTCTGGATTCATGTCCAAAAAATATTTAAAGGACATATCGTAACGCGAACGCTCTACTACATCAACATCAGAAACGGTATAAATTGTTTTAAGAAGCAGATACTTGAACATACGAACAGGACTTTCTGCCATACGCCCATTATCGGCGCAGTATTTATTCAATAACTCGTCGTAAATAAAGGAAAAATCAATCAAATCATTGATCTTTCTTAAAATATTTTCCTTTGGAACGATTAAATCATACAATGTAGAATGCTCGCTGAATCGTATTGTTTGTTGCTGTACTAACACTTAAAAAATATTAAAATTACAGCTAAATATAATAAAAAAGGAGCAGGAAAGCTAAGCTTTCTACTCCTTTAATTATCGCTTTTATTCCTTAAAGTACTTTTTCAGTGGCCTCCATAATATTGCTGCTTTTTTTGTGAAATTAATAAAATTTTATCCGTTAGGTGTGTTTATTTTCTTGTGTCATTTACTAATTGTTTCAATATTGCCCATTGGCGTAGTGCATCTTTGGCGGCTACGGCAGGATAGCCCAAAACGACTTTTCCTTCAGGAACATCGCAGGTTACGCCTGAACCAGCACCTACAGTAGCTCCCGATCCAATGGTAGTGTGATCTTTGATCGAAGCACTTCCTCCAATAACTACACCGTCTCCAAGTGTTACAGAACCGGCAAGACCGCTATGCCCAGCCATAATACAAAAACGACCCAGTTTACTGTTGTGACCAATTTGTACCAAATTATCAATTTTGCAGCCATCACCAAGTACGGTAGCGCTAAATTTGCCACGATCCACACAAGAATTAGCACCAATTTCAACTGAATTTCCAATGATTACATTGCCAATTTGTGGAATTTTGACCAATCCTTTTTCTTTACACATTCGAAAACCGAAACCGTCTGCTCCAATAGTAGCATTAGGATGGATGATGCAATGGTTGCCAATTTGACAACGTTCTCTCACCACAACTCCTGACCAAAGTACTGTATGGTCTCCGATAAAGGATCCGTCCAAAATAGTCACATTTGGGTAGATGGTTACATTTTTTCCAATAACCACATTGGGTCCAAGATAACATCCTGCACCAACTTTGCTTCCTATTCCTAAAATAACGCTGTCATGAATAGTGGCATTAGGGTGAACATCAAAGTCAAATTGAGGAGGCTCTGGTGCGTAAAGTTGTAGTAATTGTGCCATTGCTAATTCGGCATTTTTTACTTTAATAAACGCTTTGTTTTCTCCAGGCTCTATGCTAATATCTTCGTTTACAATAGCAGCGCTGGCATTTGAAGTAGCCCAATATTTTTCGTATTTTTTGTTGCCAATAAATGAAATTTGATGGGTTGTTGCTAATTCTAATTGTTCGGGTGCAGTAATATGGTGTAATAAGTTGCCAATTAATTGGCCTTGCAAAGCCTCGTTAATTTCTTGAATAGAGTAGGATTTCATTAAAGGGGAAGATGTTTAGGTATATTTGGTTTCAAATAAAAGAATTTGTTATAGACCTACCTAATAATTTAACTTTTAAAAGTTAAAAAAAACTTAAAATAAGAAAAAAATGACTTTTTTGAGTAAACTAAAAACGACTTCAAGAATATATTGAAGTCGTTTTAGTTTTTGGAATACATAGGTTATTCTTCTTCTCTCTGTCCCATCATCATTAGGAATGATTTTAAAAAAGGGTCAATGTTGCCATTCATAACACTATCTACGTCGCTAGTTTCGTGGCCTGTCCGAACGTCCTTTACTAATTTGTAGGGATGCATGACGTAGTTTCGAATTTGTGACCCCCATTCAATTTTCATTTTCTTGGCTTCAATTTCGTCTCTAAGCGCTTGCTTCTTTTTTAATTCAATTTCATATAATTGTGATTTCAACAATTGCATGGCTTTGGTTTTGTTGTCCAATTGAGAACGTGTTTCGGAGTTTTCAATAATGATGCCTGTAGGAAAGTGACGCAAACGAACTGCAGTTTCCACTTTGTTTACGTTTTGACCACCTGCTCCGCTTGAACGCATGGTTTCCCACGAAATATCGGCGGATTAATCTCAATTTGAATAGTATCATCCGCAAGGGATATACATATACGGAAGCAAAAGATGTATGTCTTTTGGCATTACTATCAAAAGGAGAGATACGAACCAAGCGATGTACCCCATTTTCTCCTTTTAAATACCCAAATGAATAATCCCCTTCAAACTCTAAAGTCACGGTTTTGATACCTGCTGATTCTCCTTTTTGAAAGTTCAATTCTTTGATTTTATAGCCATATTTTTCGCCCCACATGATGTACATACGCATCAGCATTTCAGCCCAATCACAACTTTCGGTTCCGCCAGCACCAGCTGTTATTTGTAGTACAGCACTTAAGGTATCGCCTTCGTCAGAAAGCATGTTTTTGAATTCAATTGCCTCAATATGATTTTGAGTGCTTAAATATTGTTCGTCTAATTCTTCGATACTAAGTTCTCCTTCTTTGTAAAAATCAAAAGCGAGTTGCAATTCTTCTGTAAGTGCAACGGCCTTATTGTAATCTTCAATCCACTTTTTTTTGTTTCTCAAGTTTTTTACAATAAGCTCAGCTTCTTTTGTATTATTCCAAAAATCTGGAGCAAAAGTTTTTTCTTCTTCATTGGTAATTTCAATAAGTTTGGTATCTACGTCAAAGATACCTCCTCAACGCACCAAGGCGCTCCACAATACCTTTAATTTGTTCGGTAGTTGTCATAAATTTTAATTAATTTTGTTTTGCAAAAATATAAAAAAAATAGCACAGCACAAGCTAAGGTCTTACTGTGATTGATATAAATACTTCTTATGGAAATTAATTTAGTGAGTGATACTGTGACTAAACCCACTCCCGAAATGTTGCAATATATGTTCAGAGCGGTTGTTGGTGACGATGTCTACAAGCAAGACCCAACAGTAATTGAATTAGAAGCACGTGTAGCGGCCATGTTTGGGATGGAAGCGGGTTTGTTTTTTCCTTCAGGGACTATGGCGAATCAAACGGCGATTAAATTACATACGCAACCTGGAGAACAACTTATTGCAGATAAATATGCCCACGTTTATAATTATGAAGGAGGAGGAGTCTCGTTTAACAGCGGGGTTTCTTGTTGTTTACTAGATGGATCTCGAGGCATGATTACAGCGGCTCAAGTGGCCGAAGCGATAAATGATCCCGAATTTTATCATAGCCCCAAAACCAGTTTGGTGTGTGTAGAAAATACTACTAATAAAGGAGGTGGCGCTTGTTATGAATTAGAAACATTACAACAAATAAAGCAAGTTTGTACTAGCAATAACTTGAAGTTTCATATGGATGGCGCCCGAATTTGGAACGCTTTGGTGGCTAAAAGGCAAAATCCTAAAGAGTACGGAAAATTATTTGATACCATTTCTGTGTGTTTGTCCAAAGGATTAGGCGCACCTATCGGATCAGTTTTGTTGGCCGATAAAGAGACCATTCATAGAGCGCTTCGGGTTCGTAAAATTTTGGGAGGCGGAATGCGTCAAGTAGGATATTTAGCGGCTGCGGGAATTTATGCACTTGAAAACAATATCATGCGATTAACAGAGGATCATCGTCGTGCCAAAGAATTAGGATTATTGCTCAGTAGATTGCCATGGGTTGAATCCGTGGAACCAGTGGAAACGAATATCTTGATTTTTAAAGTGATTCCTAGTTTGAGTGATGCTTTATTGATCGAGAAGTTGCGCCAAAAAAACATTGCAATTAGTTCACTCGGAAAAGGAAAACTTCGAATTGTGACGCATTTGGATTATAGAGAAGTAATGCATTCTTATGTAATAGAAACCTTGCAGCGTTTGTTTGTAGTGTAAAAAAAAAGGATTTATAGTAATTACTGTAAATCCTTTTTTTTGTTTTAATGAAAAGTTACTATTTGAATAGATTATCCATTCCAGGGATCATCGGCATATCCATTTTTGCTACAGCATCAAGTTCTGTTTGATTGACTTGGTTAGCTCTTGAAATTGCCTTGTTCATAACCAAAATCAAATAATCTTCTAATTGTTCTTTGTCTTCTAATAACTCATCCGAAATATGAATCGATTTTACCGCTGTGTTGGCAGTAAGTGTAACTTTTAATAAGCCGTCTGAACTTTGTTCGTCAATCAAAACACTATCCAATCTTTTTTTAGTGTCTTCTATTTTTTGCTGGGTTTCTTTTAGTTTCCCCATCATTCCCATTAAATCCATTTTTGGTTTATTTAAAATTATTAGCGCAAATTTACTATATTGCTGATACATAATCAATAAAATTTATGAAAAGAACCGTTTGTTTCGGGTGCCTTTGTGTTATTTTTGCAGCTTTAATTCCAAAAGTTAAAGCACAAACTATGTCTGAAAATATTCAAGCTCCAATAGCAAAAATTATCCCAAAACAATTAGTAAAACACAAGCATACACGTACTGATAATTATTTTTGGTTGAACGAAAGAGAGAATCCTGAGGTTATTGCTTATTTGAATCAAGAGAACGAATATTACAATGCTAAAACTGCACACACAAAGCAATTTCAAACCGAACTGTTTGAGGAGATGAAGGCGCGTATCAAGGAAGACGATCAATCGGTTCCCTATTTTTATAATGGCTATTACTATATAACTCGCTACGAGAAAGGTCAAGATTATCCTATTTATGCGAGAAAAAAAGAAAGTCTTTCGGCTCCCGAAGAAATTCTCTTCAATTGTAATGAAATGGCTAAAGGGCATTCCTATTTTCAGTTGGGTGGATTAAGTGTGAGTCCTAATAATAAATATGCTTCTTTTGGTATTGATACCCAAGGGAGAAGGATTTATACGATTCAAGTTAAAGATTTAGAAACGGGCGAAATTTTATCCGACACTATCAAAAATGTAACGGGTGGATCGGTTTGGGCCAATGATAATGCGACTCTTTTTTACACCCAACAAGATAAAGTTACTTTACGATCAGACAAGGTGTATCGTCATAAATTAGGGACAGATTCTAAAAAAGATATTTTAGTATTTGACGAAAAAGATGACACTTTCAATGTGTATGTTTATAAAGAAAAGTCAAGAAAATACTTGGTTATTGGTTCTAGTAGTACACTAACTACCGAGTGTAGAATTTTGAATGCTGATCAACCGGAAGGGGAGTTTCAAGTTTTTCAACCTAGAGTTCGTGGTCTAGAATATAGTATTTCACACTATGGAGATTCTTTTTATGTTTTGACAAATAAAGACAAAGCAACGAATTTTAAGTTGATGAAAACTCCTGAAACTACTACTTTAAAAAAGCATTGGAAGGATGTTATCCCACACAGAGAAGAAGTGTTGTTGGAAGGGATTGATATCTTCAAAAATTATTTAGTAGTTGAGGAACGTTCTAATGGTTTGAATCATATTCGTATTATGCCTTGGAGTGGGAGTGGAGATTATTATTTGCCTTTCGATAATGAAACTTACAATGCCTATACCACTACAAATATCGATTTTGATACAGATGTCTTGCGCTATGGTTATCAGTCTATGGCTACGCCTTCGTCTGTGATTGATTTTAATATGGCTACCAAAACCAAAGTAGTTTTAAAAGAGCAACAGGTTCTAGGTGGTACTTTTGACAAAAACAACTATGTCGAAGAGAGAGTTTGGGCTACGGCTACTGATGGTACCAAAGTGCCTATTTCAATGGTTTATCATAAATCAGTTCAGAAAGATGGTAAAAATCCGTTGTTATTGTATGCTTATGGCTCTTATGGAAACACTATGGAACCTTATTTTTCATCTACTCGATTGACTTTATTGGATAGAGGATTTGTCTATGCAATCGCTCATATTCGTGGAGGTGAAGATTTAGGAAGAAAATGGTATGAAGACGGGAAATTATTGCATAAAAAAAATACGTTTACTGATTTTATCGATTGCTCAAAATTTGTGATAGAACAAAAATACACTTCGGCTTCTCATTTGTATGCCGAAGGTGGTTCGGCAGGAGGATTACTGATGGGAGCTATCGTGAATATGTCGCCTGAATTGTACCACGGTGTAATTGCTCAAGTTCCTTTTGTGGATGTTATTACCACCATGTTAGATGATAGCATTCCATTAACAACAGGGGAGTACGACGAATGGGGGAATCCAAACAGTAAAAAATATTACGATTATATGTTGTCGTATTCACCTTATGATAATGTCAAAGAGCAAAAATACCCTAACATGTTTGTTTCAACTGGCTTGCACGATTCTCAAGTGCAGTATTGGGAACCTGCAAAATGGGTGGCTAAATTGAGAACTGTAAAAAAGGGGGATACCGCCTTGTATCTAGTAACCAATATGGATGCAGGACATGGTGGGGCTTCAGGTCGATTTGAGTCCTTGAAAGAGTTGGCAAGAGAGTTTAGTTTTTTGCTAGATTTAGAGAAAATTAATAAGTAATTGAATTTTTTTGTTAGATTTGTATCTTACCTTCTTGTTTGATTCACAACTCAGGTTAACATTTATTTATGAAAGAAGAAATAAACGCTTTTAATAATGTTTTAGAATTAATAGGAAATACTCCTCTTATAAAGCTAAATAGTGTAACAAAAGAATTAAAAGGTAACTTTTATGCAAAAGTTGAGGCTTTCAATCCAGGGCATTCATCTAAAGATCGAATTGCTTTGTATATCATTGAAGAGGCAGAACGAAAAGGCATTTTGACTCCTGGCGATACTATAATTGAAACGACTTCAGGGAATACGGGATTTAGTCTTGCCATGGTGAGCATTATCAAGGGATACAATTGTATTTTAGCGGTGAGTTCCAAATCATCTAAAGATAAGATTGATATGCTCAGAAGCTTGGGCGCTAAAGTATATGTTTGTCCTGCTCATGTATCAGCCGATGATGAGCGTTCCTATTATAACGTAGCGAAAAGACTGCACGAAGAAACGAAAGGATCGGTTTATATCAATCAGTATTTTAATCAATTGAATATTGATGCCCATTATTTAACTACGGGACCAGAAATTTGGAAACAAACCAATGGTAAAATCACCCACTTAGTAGCTTGTAGCGGAACAGGAGGTACCATTTCAGGTACTGCCAAGTATTTGAAAGAACAAAATCCTGCCATTAAAATATTAGGCGTTGATGCCTTTGGATCAGTGCTTAAAAAATACCATGAAACCAAAGAGTTTGATAGTGCCGAAATTTATCCATATCGTATTGAAGGTTTGGGGAAAAATTTAATCCCAACGGCTACTGATTTTGATGTTATTGATAAATTCATGAAAGTCACCGATGAAGAAAGTGCCCATTCCACCAGAGAATTAGCTCGCAAAGAAGGACTTTTTGTAGGCTATACTTCTGGGGCAGTGTTGCAAGCTATAAAACAATATGCTGAGGAAGGTGAATTTGACCAAAATAGTAATATAATTGCTATTTTTCCGGATCATGGCTCACGGTATATGAGTAAGGTATTTAGTGACGATTGGATGAATGATCAAGGTTTTTTTGACAGTATCAATGAAGAGGAAGTTCAAAAAATAGAGTTTATTAAGTAATAATACAAGTAAGCGTCTCTGTTCAGGAGACGCTTTTTTTACAGTTTTTTTTTAAAATAACTGACAATTATCAGGTTGTAAATTGATAGATTCAGCTATATTTGAGTAACAAACTAAAACGATTTCGCTATGAAAACTAATGTCACTTTTTTATTCATTTTTCTTTTTTTTAGTATTGGAAGTACTACTGTTTTTGCCCAAGATTCTGATTGGAAAGCGCCAAAATCAGCCGATGCAATAAAGAATCCTCTGGCCGGAAATAGTAAAGCTACTGCTGAGGGAAAACGTATTTATGAACAAATGTGTGTTTTGTGTCATGGAATAAAAGGAAAAGGAAATGGAGAAGCGGGACTAACACTAGATAAAAAACCAGCTAATTTTTTAGCCTTTAAAGTAAAAAAAGAAACAGATGGTGTTATTTATTGGAAAATCACCAATGGAAAATCACCAATGGCGGGTTATGAAGAACTTCTTACTGAAGATCAACGTTGGCAATTGGTAAATTATATTCGGGCCTTAGAAAAATAACGTAAAAAGAAACTCCAATCAAAAAGCAATCTAAAATAATTGCAAATAAGATACACGAACGTTTGCATCGTGATCCTAAATATGTGCCGCATCATTGGCGTGTCTTACCTAATATTGTTATTAATTCCATTTGCTTTTTGTTGTCAGCAGTGGTTGTTTTTACGCTAATGTATTGGCTGGTTAGGTACATACTCACCGTATTTTATCATTTGCAATAAAAATTTTGAATGCTGTTACTTTTGTATCTTTCGAACCGACTTTTTTTGGGGAAGAAGTCGGTTTTTGTATGGATACAACCCTTCTTTGATTATTTTAAACCCAGAATCCGCATTAGATTTCGTAGCGAAACTGAATTATTCAATAAAAGCAGGAGCTCACGGACTATTTTTGAAGAAGGAATACTTTTGTATTTTGAATTTAAAAATAGGAGTAAGTTCATGGTTTTGAAGAAGAATTTAGTTGTAGTAGATTTCTAATGCGGAATCTGGGTTAAAAGTAAAGCGCAACCACTAAAATACAATCGGAGTCATTCTTGGTTTTTTTTGTATTTTAGCCAAAAATAATACAGATGCTGTCACAAAAAACGAAATACGCTTTAAAAGCTCTACTCTATTTGGCCCAACAAGAAGAGGGAATTATTGTGAAAACTAATGCTATTTCTGAAGAAGCTTCTATTCCTAAAAAATTTTTAGAGCAGATTCTTTTGGATTTAAAACGTGCCCATTTAGTAGGAAGTAAGCAAGGCAAATTAGGAGGGTATTATCTTTTGAAATCCAAAAACGAAATCACTTTAGCGGATGTGTATCGATTATTTGATGGTGCTATTGCACTTCTTCCTTGTGCTTCACTCAACTTTTATGAACCTTGTAGTGATTGTAAAAATGAAGCAACTTGCCATCTGCGTCATAGTTTAATTTCTGTTCGTGAAGAAACTTTGCGATCCATGCAAAACATTACTATTGCTTCCATAGTATCGAATTAATATACTTCTTTTTGATTTATGACTTGTTTTTTTAAGTGTTTTGTGAGTTTTATTCGTAATTTAGAACTTGCTTAACATTTTGTGACTAGATATTTGTTACTTTTATTTTAAGTAAATGAATTGTATTTTAGTATCGTGATCCTCTTTGCTATTTTAGGAAAAAATGATGTATAAACAGATGAAATTAAAAGTAAAATGACAAAAAGAAACATCATTATTGGCTCTATAATTGCCGGTGTAATAAATTTAATCATCAATACTACGCGCTACTGGTATGCTATGGGGGAGCAGTATCCTACCATTTTTTTAACTCAAGATAGTATTTCAAGCACAGTACCTTCGGTTTTTTCAAAAGCTGTGCCTTTGGCGGTTTCCTTATGCTTTTTTGTGACTTCCATTGCTTTTTTAACCACAAAAATGAAAGATAAACCGTCCTATTTTCCAGGCTATTTTCTGAAAGCACTTAAACACTGCGTATTTGCGTTTGGTTTAGTAACTATTTTTGCGGTTTTATTTCAAAAATATTTCGGTGCAATCGAGGTTTCTCACCGCACGGCTTCCATTGTAACAGGAATAGTCTCTGGTTTTGTAGCAACTTTGGTAGATTATGAAACCAAAACAAGTTTGCATTTAGATCGAGAATAAATACGTTTATTTAGCTCAAAGTTTTCTTTATTAATTTAAATGGTAATACAATGAAACCATCTAAAACTATTGTAATTACAGGTTCGCAAACAGGAATGGGGCTGGCTAGTAGATTGTATTTTGAACAACACGGGGTGCAAATAATTGGCGTAACCAATACCGACGATGCTGAAATTCAGGCCGATTTGTCCACAATTGAAGGAGTTGATCAAGCGGTGCAAGAAATTGTAAAATTGAGTAATGGAAAAATTGATGGTATTTTTGCCAATGCTGGTGCGGGAGGGGAGAATGCATCACTTGTATTTGGTTTGAATTTCATAGGAATTGTTAGAATGTTAGAAGGCTTGCAACCGTATTTAAAACAATCTGGAAACGGTAGAGTAGTAATTAATGCGTCTAATTCGGTAGTGATTACTCCCGGAATTCCTAATGAAGTGGTGGATGCTCTAGTGAATTTTGATCTTGACAGCGCTTTTGAATTAATTAAAGAAAAACCCTTTTGGACTTATCAGGTGAGTAAAACGGCTATTACAAAATGGGCACGTCAAAATGCATTCAAAGAAGCGTGGGCAGGCAGTAATATTTCGATGAATTTAATTGCTCCAGGGGTGGTTTTGACGCCCATGATCGAACATGATTTAAAGGATCCGAGAAAAGCCGAAGGAATCAATAAATTGCCCAGACCCTTAGGTGATTTTTGTAAACCCGAAAACATAGCGCCTTTGGTTAAATTTTTATTAGTAGACGACTCGCGATTTATTATTGGTCAATATATTGTGATTGACGGAGGAACGGAAGTGACTTGGCGAGGGGATGAACATCCTAAGACATGGGACATAAGTTTTGAAGATTTTGCTAAATTGTAACTGTTAGATTTGTAGTATTTTGTTGTTTCAAACGTGTACTTGTATTTGATTATACAGGGAACACGTTTTTTTGATGAAATTCACACAAAAAAAACCTTAAAAAGTAGTATTCAAACCTAACTTTATTGCTTATTTTTGGCTCACAAAAAAATAAATCAACACACTATGAGTTCATTTGACGTAGTCATTATAGGTTCTGGTCCTGGAGGATATGTGTCAGCAATTCGTTGCGCACAATTAGGTTTCAAAACCGCAATTATCGAGAAATACTCCACACTTGGAGGAACCTGTTTAAATGTTGGATGTATTCCATCTAAAGCGCTTTTAGCTTCTTCACATCATTATGATGAAATTAAACATTTTGCCGATCACGGAATTGAACTTTCTGGTGCCGTTAAAGTGAATTTAGAGAAAATGATTGCTCGCAAACAAGCAGTTGTGGATCAAACTTCTGGAGGTGTTCAGTTTTTGATGGATAAAAATAAAATCACAGTTTTTAACGGTTTGGGTTCATTTGTAGACGCGACTCACGTTGCGGTTGCCAAAGCTGACGGAACTTCTGAAACCATTGAAGCCAAAAATATCATTATCGCAACAGGTTCTAAACCTTCTTCTTTACCTTTTATCTCAATCGATAAAGAAAGAATAATTACTTCAACCGAAGCTTTAAAATTAAAAGAAGTGCCTAAACACCTTGTAATTATTGGTGGAGGTGTAATTGGAATTGAATTAGGGCAAGTGTATTTACGTCTTGGTGCGCAAGTATCTGTTGTGGAATTTATGGACAGAATCATTCCAGGAATGGACGCTTCATTGTCTAAAGAATTGACCAAAGTCCTTAAAAAACAAGGAATGAAGTTCTACACTTCTCACAAAGTACAATCGGTAGAAAGAGCTGGTGATGTGGTAACTGTGAAAGCTGAAAATGCTAAAGGTGAAATCATCACTTTAGAAGGAGATTACTCTTTAGTTTCTGTAGGTCGTCGTCCTTATACTGACGGATTGAATGCAGATAAAGCGGGTGTAAAAATCTCTGACAGAGGTCAAATCGAAGTGAATGACCACTTGCAAACATCTACTCCAAACATCTACGCTATTGGTGATGTGGTGCGTGGCGCGATGTTGGCTCACAAAGCTGAGGAAGAAGGTACAATGATAGCTGAAATCTTAGCAGGTCAAAAACCACATATCGATTATAATTTAATTCCTGGTGTTGTCTACACTTGGCCAGAAGTTGCTGCTGTTGGACAAACAGAAGAACAATTGAAAGCGGCAGGAGTAGCCTACAAAGTGGGTAATTTCCCTTTCAAAGCTTTGGGTCGTGCACGTGCTAGTGCAGATTTAGATGGTTTTGTAAAAATCCTTGCTGATGCGAAAACGGATGAAGTTCTTGGTGTTCATATGATTGGAGCTAGAACAGCCGATTTGATTGCAGAAGCAGTGACTGCTATGGAATTTAAAGCTTCAGCCGAAGATATTTCTAGAATGTCACACGCGCATCCTACTTTTGCGGAAGCGATAAAAGAAGCGGCATTAGCTGCTACAGACAATAGAGCGTTACACGTATAAAAGCGTAACTTTCAAAAATAAGAAACCCGTCTCGTGATTATGAGACGGGTTTTGTTTTTTTAATCAAGGAGTAAAAACACTTTTATAATTATCCCAATAGCGATAAATCAAGAATAAATTCCCCAAGAATAAAGCGCCAGCAATCGGGATGCCTTCGGGAGCTAAAAAGATATTGATGAACAATATGTTTATCGTGATGGGAAGAATCAAAATATTGGCTAAAGTCACAAAACGATTGCTAACAAAAGCTAATCCGCATAAAAGTTCAATTCCCTTGGCTAGAGGCATAAGATAGGTTGCAGCTACCAATCCTACATTGAAGGCTTTAAAATTTCCTGTTGTTTCAGGCTCAGGCACTAAATGAAAAAAATAACTGATGGAAGCGAACAGTAGTAAGAGTCCAATCAAAATTCGAATAATAGTAGTGGCTACTTTCATATATGTAAAATTTATTTGTTAGCGGTCATATATGGTATCGCTTTTTGCTTATCGGTGTTTGTTTGCAACAAACCTTTTGTTACTGGCGATTTCATATTTACAATATATTTTAGGGGTTACTTTTTTTGAAATCAACAACGAATCATTTCTTGGTTTGGTACTACTTTTAAAACTATTTTTTTAGGAAATGTTTAATTGTCTATCAAATTTAAGTAAAATATTGATAAATAGTGAATTGCGAGTCTTGTTTTTCGGATTTTGATTTTTTAAGCGAATGAATATACAGACTTTATTTTATGTTTTTTATGAAAGGCACTTTCTTGAATATCCAGTATAGTACTAAACCAATTAGCGCTAACCACCATAATTTCAAAAGGAAAACTACTAACGATAGCAAATGAAACCAACCCGATTGCAACGCATCCAAGATTTGAATTCCAATAGCTGGTTCAAAATAGTACCCTTGTTTTTCATTGGCTACCAATTCCTGTTTTACAACTTCTCTTTGGTACAACTGAAGGGTAATAGTGCTGTAATTGATTTGGTCTTGCAGCGATAAATTATCTATAAGACTAGTATCACTTGCAGCTTTTTGATTTTCAAGTTGCGATTCGGCATTCATAACATCATTGATTTTTTTACCTTTTGTATCAATGGCATTAGCTACTCTTTTTTCACTGGTAGCACTTCTTTTTTGCAACAATTCATTGGATAGTAATCGTAGCGCTACATCATCTGCTTTGATTAATCGGTAGTCTAAATAATCAATTTCTTTGGCAATTTCTTTTACCACGGTATCCATATTTTGTTGCGGTACACGAAGGGTGATGGTGTTTTCAACTTGGTATTTAGTGGTTTCTAGCGTGCTGTCTTGACTAATTTTAGTACTTATTTTGTCATTTATGGTACTTTGAAGGTTGGAGTACGTAACCAAACCACCCCATTTTTTAGTGGTATTCTCAATCAAGTTGGTCGATTGGACGACACTTTTTACTTTGAATTTGATATCTGCTGTTCGAATGAGCTTCCTTTTTTCTACAGTTTTTGGAGTTTCTGTGGTTTTTTCTGGGGTATTGCTAACGGTTGCGCTATCGGCAACAGCTGCAGCGTAATCGGCGGTTTCTTCTGCCGAAACATCAGCTTTTTTGCACGAAAATAGTACTACTGCGATGATTACGGCTAGGATGCCTGCTTTTGCAATTGTCTTCATAAATAAAATAGTTTAATAGATTAAAAAAGGGTTAAAATTCAAATAAGAGTTCCAAAATGGAGTAAGGGTAGTTTTTTAATCAATACCTAATTTTATTTAGTGAAGTAGTACTTTTTTTACCTATTAAAAAGTGTGCCAATTTTTTTGAGGAAGGAGACAGAAGGTATTTTTTTGTCGTAATTTTGGAGCTTAAAATAATTATTATTGAGAGTCTCTGAATTTTATACTATAGACAATCCTTCACTTTTTAAGGAACAACTTTTGCATTGGGCACAGCAGTTTCGTGAAGTTGCTTTTTTGGATAGCAATAATTATCCACAAGCGTATTCCAGTTATGATTGTTTGTTGGCAGTAGACGCTTTCACGCTGCTGCAAACCGATTATGATAATGCTTTTGAGGATTTAAAACAGTATCAGCAAACGACCAAGGATTGGCTGTTTGGCTATTTGTCTTATGATTTAAAAAACGATAGCGAGCGTTTACAATCCAATAACTTTGACGGCTTGGATTTCCCAGATTTATTCTTCTTTCAACCCAAAAAGATTTTTTTGCTAAAAGGCAATCAGCTTGAGACACGCTACTTGCATTTATGTGATGACGAGTTGCAAGAAGATTATCAAGATATCACGACTATTGTTCCTCAACAAAGTACTGCTTCCGAGTCTGTTGAAGTACAAGCTAGAATAGACCAAAAAAAATACATCGAGCAAGTGCAAAAAATGCAGGAATACATTCATAAAGGAGACATTTATGAAGCCAATTTTTGTATGGAATTTTATGCAGAAAATGCAACCATTCAACCGCTCGATAAGTTTCAAAAGTTAAACGCTATTTCGCAACCACCCTTTGCAGTTTTCTTAAAAAATAACCAACACTATTTGTTGTCTGCCACGCCAGAACGCTATTTGAGAAAAGAAGGAGAAGATTTGATTTCGCAACCCATAAAAGGAACCGCAAAACGCTACGAAGACCCAGCGGCTGATGAAAAAGCAAAAGATGATTTGGCTTCAAATCCAAAAGAACGCGCTGAAAATATTATGATTACCGATTTGGTTCGCAATGATTTATCGCGAACCGCCCAAAAAGGTTCGGTGCAAGTAAAAGAACTTTGCGGCATTTATTCTTTTATGCAAGTCCATCAAATGATTTCAACCATCACCTCAAAAATGGACGAAAAATATTCAGTTATTGATGTATTGCGCCTCACGTTTCCAATGGGAAGTATGACGGGAGCTCCCAAAATTTCGGCAATGAAAATCATCGAAGAATTAGAAGCGACCAAAAGAGGTTTGTACAGCGGGGCAGTAGGTTATTTCACTCCCGAAGGTGATTTCGATTTCAATGTGGTCATTCGCAGTATTTTGTACAATCAAAAGAAACAATACCTTTCTTTTTCGGTCGGAAGTGCTATCACAGGGCTATCGGTTCCAGAGCAAGAATACGAAGAATGTTTGCTCAAAGCCAAAGCAATGAAAACCGTATTAGAATAAAAAAAACAGTTCTATACTTTTTTAGGATCGCTAACAATAGGCTTTTTTGGCAATAGGGTTTCCAGCTATCCGCTATATCTTTTTTTATTTTACTCTGTCAGGGTTCAAAACCCTGACAGAGTAAAATAAAAAAAGGATGCCGCTCCTATCTGGGCTAAAGACTAACAATTGTCTATATTTGGAAACAAAAAAGGCCTCTAATTAAAAAAATGTAAATTTGAGCATGCAAAACCTCTTTTACCAACATCTACAAACGCAATTTCCATTTCTCGAAAACAAAAAATTATTGTTAGCCGTAAGTGGTGGTGTAGATAGTATGGTACTTTTGCATTTATTGCAACAATTGCCTTACACCATTGCCATCGCGCATTGTAATTTTCAACTCCGTGGTATTGAAAGTTTTGAAGACCAGAATTTTGTGCAAAATTATGCTCTTCAACATCAAATTCCCTTTTATTGCACTCAATTCGATACTCAGGCATTTGCCAATGATTATAAACTTTCGACACAAGTTGCAGCAAGAGAACTGCGTTATGATTGGTTCTATGAACAACTAGAATTGCATCAATTCGACTTTGTTTTAACCGCCCATCACGCCGATGATAATTTGGAAACTTTTTTGATTAACCTCTCAAGAGGCACAGGTTTAGACGGATTGTCGGGTATACCTGCGCAAAACGAGGCGGTAATTCGACCATTATTGCCTTTTTCTAGAACAACAATTGAGGAATATGCCAAAGTTAATAATTTACAGTGGCGCGAAGACAGTAGCAATGCTTCGGATAAATATTTACGCAACCAAATTCGCCATCATTTAGTTCCAATGCTCAAAGAACTAAATCCTGATTTTTTAAAGGCTTTTGGAATGACTCAGGAGTATTTGCAACAGGCACAAGAATTGGTTTCAGATGCGGCTAGTATGGTGTATCAGCAAGTAGCAAGAGAAGAAGATGACGCCATTTATTTTGATGTAAAGCAAGTATTGCGCTTGCCTAATTATACTTCTTATTTGTACCAATGGCTTAAAGAATATGGTTTTTCGGCTTGGGATGATATTTACAATTTGGTCGATAGTCAATCAGGGAAACAAGTTTTTTCAGCAAACTACAGATTACTCAAAGACCGCGATTTTTTTATTTTGAGTCCAATACAAGAACCTGAAAAGGGGATATATTTCATCGAAAAAAATCAAGATAAAGTTAAGATTCCCTTAAAACTCGAGTTTTGTAAAGTAACAGACATTTCAAAGACAGATTCTAATGCTATATTTGTCCAAGCGTCAAAGTTAGTTTATCCTTTGGTAATCCGAAAATGGAAAGAAGGCGATTATTTTTATCCTTTGGGAATGAAGGGAAAAAAGAAAAAAGTGAGTAAGTTTTTTAAAGATGAAAAAAGCTCACTTTTAGAAAAAGAAAATACCTGGCTTTTGTGTTCCAATGATGCCATTGTTTGGATAATCGGAATGCGGCCTGACGAACGATTTAAAGTTGAAGATAATAACAATACCATTTTAAAAATTGAATTAATATAGATGAAAAAGTACCTTATTTTAGGAATTAGCTTATTGCTTTTTAGTTTTACCCATGCACAAATTTTAGATCCTGTAAAATGGACGACGAAAATTGAAAAAAAATCCGAAAACACCTTTTTGATTTCGCTGAATGCCATCATCGAAAATGAATGGCATGTGTATTCTCAATTTACGCCTGATGGTGGGCCACTACCTTTAGAAATTTCTTTTACCAATCAAAAAGGAAACTATAATTTGGTAGGCAAAGCCAAAGAAGGAAAAACAAGAACCGCCTACAATGATATTTTTGAAGTAAATGAAACTTTTTTTGAGAAGAAAGCTCAAATTACTCAAGAAATTTCGGTTACTAATAAAGGAGTAAAAACGATCGAAATAGTGATTAATTACCAAGCTTGTAAAGAGGTTTGTATTAATCTTGAAAAGAAATTTAGCATTGCCCTTCCTGCTAATAGTGAAGGAGCAGAGGCGACCACAGCCACAGGAATCACGGCTGACAGCGCTGTAGATAGCACTAATTCATTGAGTGTTGCATCCACAGTTGTTGATACGACAGCAGTAACTAGCCCTGCTGTTGCTACTTCAAGTACTGAAAATGTTCCTGACGAGACTCCAGCGACCGAACATGGGTTATGGGCCATTTTCTTCATTGCCTTTTTATCAGGTTTTGCGGCATTATTAACACCATGTGTGTTTCCAATGATTCCAATGACCGTTAGTTTTTTTACCAAGCAAAGTAAAAATAAAGCCACCGGTATACGAAATGCCATTATTTACGGGATCTCCATTATTGTAATCTATGTGGTTTTGGGATTATTAGTCACAGGTATTTTTGGTGCCGATGCTTTAAACGCCTTATCTACCAATGTATGGTTTAATTTGATTTTCTTTGTTTTATTATTGGTTTTTGCGTCTTCATTTTTAGGCGCCTTCGAGATTATGTTACCTAATTCTTGGGCCAACAAAGTAGACAGTCAAGCGGATCGTGGTGGAATCATAGGTATTTTGTTTATGGCTTTAGCCTTGGCTATAGTGTCGTTTTCATGCACGGGGCCAATCGTTGGCACGTTATTGGTAGAAGCCGCTTCAAAGGGTGGTATTGCTCCTGTTATTGGAATGCTAGGGTTTTCATCAGCTTTGGCTTTGCCTTTTATGTTGTTTGCCATGTTTCCGGGTTGGTTGAATTCGTTACCCAAATCAGGTGGATGGTTGAATACCGTTAAAGTATTTTTAGGCTTTTTAGAGTTGGCTTTGGCTTTCAAATTTTTATCCAATGCTGATTTGGTATTGCAGCTTCACATTTTAGAGCGTGAAGTGTTCATTGCCATTTGGATTGCTATATTCGGAACTTTGTCGTTGTACTTGTTTGGAAAAATTACTTTGCCGCATGATAGTCCGATAGCGTCTATTTCTGTAGGACGTTTGTATATGGGGTTATTGACTTTAATTTTCACCTTCTACCTGATTCCAGGACTTTGGGGAGCACCTTTGAAATTGATTAGTGCTTTTCCACCTCCAATGGAATATAGTGAAAGTCCCAACGGAGTAGGAGGAAGCGCAAAATTAACTAGTATAGCTGTACTTCCTGAAGGCGCCAAAAATGGTCCTCATGGTATAGTAGTTTTTGATGATTACGAAAGTGGATTGGCGTATGCCAAAGAAGTCAATAAGCCTATTATGCTTGATTTTACTGGTTTTGCTTGCGTAAATTGCCGAAAAATGGAAAACAACGTGTGGTCGGATCCAAAAGTACTATCGATTCTTAAAGATAAAGTAGTAGTCATTTCATTGTATGTCGATGATAAACGTGAGTTACCTAAAAAGGATCAATTTATTTCTAAAACCACAGGCGAAGAGATTGAAACTATTGGTGATAAATGGACGGATTTTATGATTTCAAAATACAAAACCAACACGCAACCTTTGTATGTGTTGACGGATTTAGAAGGAAATAATTTAAATACTGCCAAGCCAACCATTAGTTATGTTGGTGTAAAAGAATATCAAGCTTGGTTGGAAGCAGGAATTGCTAAGTTTTAGTTTATAAAATATATTTTTTTAATCCCATCTGTGAAAACGGATGGGATTTCTTATTTTTACCAACTATCAAAATAAATAACCACATGAAAAAACTGTTTGTATCTCTATTCTTGTTAGTAGCTGTTTCGCTTTTGGGACAAGACAAAAAGAGTAATTACGTTGCCGAAAACTATACCAAACAAGAAGTAAGCATCAAAATGCGTGATGGCTTGACGCTATTCACCTCCATTTATTCTCCAAAAGATACTTCTAAAAAGTATCCGATTGTAATGCAGCGTACTCCCTACAATTGCGCACCTTACGGACCAGACCAGTTTAAAAGAAGCATTGCTCCCAACGAAACAATGATGAAAGAAGGTTACATTGTGGTGTATCAAGATGTTAGAGGACGTTACATGAGCGATGGTTTATATGATAATATGAGAGGTTATATACCAAATAAAAAAGCAAAAACCGAGGTAGATGAAGCCTCAGACACTTATGATACTATTGATTGGTTGGTGAAAAATGTACCCAATAACAACGGAAATGTGGGGACTTGGGGCATTTCGTATCCCGGATTTTATGCTTCTTATTCTTTGTTGAGTGGACATCCTGCCTTAAAAGCTGTTTCTCCTCAAGCCTGTATAGCCGATTTCTTTTTTGATGACTTCCATCATAATGGAGCTTATATGTTGAGCTATTGGAAGGTGACGCCACTTTTTGGTCCTCAAAAAACAAAGCCAACTACAGAAGCTTGGTTTAAATTCCCCAATGTAGGTACCAATGACGATTATCAATTCTTTTTGAATGCTGGACCGTTAGTGAATTTGGACAAATACTACGATTCGTCTAATGAATTTTGGCAACAACTAAAAGAGCATTCAAGCTATGACGAGTTTTGGCAAAAGAGAGGTTTGTTACAGCATTTAAAAAACATTAAACCTGCTGTAATGACAGTAGGCGGATGGTTTGATGCCGAAGATTTGTACGGTCCATTGAATACGTATTCAACCATAGAAAAAAACAGTAAAAATTACAATACTATTGTTATGGGGCCTTGGAGCCACGGCGATTGGGCTAGAAATTCAGAAAAGCAAATCATTGGAAATATTAATTTTGGTGACAGTATTTCTGGTTTTTATCAAAAGAATATTGAAGCTAATTTTTTCCGTCATTTCTTGAAAAATAATGGAAAAGGGGAAAACAAATTACCCGAAGCTTATGTTTTTGATACAGGAAGAAAAGAATGGAAAACCTACGATACTTGGCCTCCAAAAAACACAGAGAAGCAACAGTTTTATTTGCAACCGCAACAAAAATTGACTGAAAATGCTGGAGCAGTCTCTTTTGAGGAATTTGTCAGCGACCCAAAGAAACCTGTGCCACATTCTGAAGATATCAAACAGCAAGGGTTGACGCCAAGAAAATATATGACCGATGACCAACGATTTGCGGCTAGGAGACCTGATGTTTTGGTTTTTGAAACCGATGTTTTAGCAGAAGATGTTACTTTGGTCGGAGATATTTTAGCTAAATTGCAAGTAGCCACCACTGGAACTGATGCGGATTGGATAGTTAAAGTTGTGGATGTTTTTCCAAATGACGAACCAGAAACAAAAGAAGTGCAGCCGTATTTAAAAATGAGCAATTATCATATGATGGTGCGCAGTGAGGTGATGAGAGGTCGTTTTCGTAATAGTTTTGTAAATCCAGAACCTTTTGTTGCTAACGAGAAAACTCCGGTAAATGTAAAATTGCAAGATGTTTTTCATACCTTCAAAAAAGGGCATAAAATTCAAATTCAAGTGCAAAGTACTTGGTTTCCTTTGATTGATTTGAATCCTCAAACTTTTGTGTCGAACATTTTTTATGCCAAGCCAGAGGATTTCAAAAAACAAACCCATCGTGTGTATTCAGACTCAGCTATTGAATTTACTGTTTTGAAATAATTTCAAAGCAAATTCCAAATACTTAAAAAGAGATTAATCGTAAACAAAAACCGCAAGAGTTTCCTATGAGGTAGCTTTTGCGGTTTTTTTATTTGAATATCCAATTTTAGTTCTGCTAGAAATTATGCGGGCTTAGAAAATGATTTAGAGGTCGTAATGTTGGATTTATTTTAGATTGTTGATGCACTGTGTGGGCACGGATTACTTCGTCAGTTCACTTCGTTTGTGTGCAAATCCGAGCTATCGTGCGTAGAGATAGATCCGCGTGATCGGGACCTCAAATCTGAGGGCTTTTTCTTTGTAACATATCTATCCATTGGCTACAATAAGTGATATATTTTTCTAAGGAAATTTTTACATATTCAGTATAATTATTTTCAATGAATAAAGTATCTAAGAGCCAATCCCCATCTTCGTTTAGAATATTTTCTCCATTGTCTTTTTTTAATCCTGGTAGACGCCTGCCAATTTGTTCAATGGATTCATCAAGTACCATTACATGATCATGTCTGAAACAGATTGTACCACGCCATGGAAAAGAATTCCAATCAGTGATTTTTCCTGTTCTGTTTCTTAGCGAGTCTAAATATGGTAAAATTTCATTTTCCCACTGAGCAATAGTTTTAAATGTAGTAATTGAATGCCCTAACAAGTAATAATATTTCCCAAAGGTTTGTTCATCAAAGTTTTCATAAAACGAACGTTCTTCCAGAATTTGCTTTTCAAAATCTTTATTATTCATAACACTATGGAATTATGTAGGCAGTTGAAATATTATTACTACCATCAAGGTACATTTCTATCTTAACACCATCAGCAGTACTACCCGATAGCGCGGATTTGCAATCCGTGCCCACAACGATTAGCCTACAAAGCAAATCTACACGAAAACAAAGAAATACAAGCTATTTTTTTTCTTCATTTTATAGCTTTTATTGTATTTTTAAATAAAAAAAATGTCAACAAAGTATAAAGCAACAACAACAGATCAGGCATATTTTATAACCATAACAACAGTAGGTTGGGTTGATATTTTTACTCGACTCAACCAAAAGTATAATATTATTAATGCTTTGCAATATTGTCAGGAGAAAAAGGACTTGAGATTTATGCGTATTGCATTATGCACAGTCATATCCATTTAATGTGCAAAGCCACGAATGGTTTTATTTTATCTGATGTTATGCGTGATTTTAAAAAATTCACCTCCAAGAAAATTATTCAAACAATAATAGAAGAACCAGAGAGTCGCAGGGAGTGGCTCTTGGCTTATTTTGAAAATGCGTGTGCGCATCTTAAGAGAAATCAAAGCTATAAAGTATGGCAAGATGGCTATCACGCTGAAATAATAGAAACCAATTGGTTCATAAAACAAAAAGTGAATTATATCCACAACAATCCTGTAAAAGAGAAAGTAGTTAGCTCTCCAGAGGATTACTATTTTAGTTCTGCTAGAAATTATGCGGGCTTAGAAAATGATTTAGAGGTCGTAATGTTGGATTTATTTTAGATTGTTTATGCACTGTGTGGGCACGGATTTTAAATCCGCGCGATCGGGTGATCGTACGTAGAGATATATCCGCGCGATCGGGGATTTATAAAGGAGCGAAGTCGGAGACGATAGCAGCATTTCAAAAGAACACTTCGAACAGCTGGGAAACCTCATATATAAATACCTATAAATTTGCATCTTAAATTTAACAATTTTTACTTGTTTTTATCATAGAATGCGGAGCGGGCTATCTAGAAAAATAACTATTAAAAATTACATCTTTTTCAATCGTTATATACGAGTCAATTGACAAATAAAGCTTTGCTAGATCATACTTTGTTTTTAAAACTATTTTTATTTTTTCATCTTTTTTAACTATTATTTCTCCACATTTTATTAGAAAATCTAACATACCCTTTGTTTTTCCAATTGCCAATCCTTGACCTGAAGCTATTTGAAAAGCATCAGTAATTTTTATTATCTCATTATAGTTAATAACATTCTCTTTCTTTAATCTCTTTAAAATTTCTATCTGATATTCTATCATAATTATAAATTTTTAAATTGATACAACTTAAAATAAGCGCTTAAGATTTCAAAGAACTTAACTCAAAATTGCATCTTCACTTTGTTTAAATTTTGTTTGTTCAAAGACTTAATAGTTAGTTAATCATTTGGATTAACTTCTGAATTTTTTATAAAACCCCGATAGCGCGGATTTGCAATCCGTGCCCACAACGATTAGCCTACAAAGCAAATCTACACGAAAACAAAGAAATACAAGTTATTTTTTTTCTTCATTTTGTAGCTTTTATTGTATTTTTAAATAAAAAAAATGTCAACAAAGTATAAAGCAACAACAACAGATCAGGCATATTTTATAACCATAACAACAGTAGGTTGGGTTGATATATTTACACGACTCAATCAAAAGTATAATATTATTAATGCTTTGCAATATTGTCAGGAGAAAAAAGGACTTGAGATTTATGCGTATTGCATTATGCACAGTCATATCCATTTAATGTGCAAAGCCACGAATGGTTTTATTTTATCTGATGTTATGCGTGATTTTAAAAAATTCACCTCCAAGAAAATTATTCAAACAATAATAGAAGAACCAGAGAGTCGCAGGGAGTGGCTTTTGGCTTATTTTGAAAAAGCGTGTGCGCATCTTAAGAGAAATCAAAGCTATAAAGTATGGCAAGATGGCTATCACGCTGAAATAATAGAAACCAATTGGTTCATAAAACAAAAAGTGAATTATATCCACAACAATCCTGTAAAAGAGAAAGTAGTTAGCTCACCAGAGGATTATTATTTTAGTTCTGCTAGAAATTATGCGGGTTTAGAAAATGAATTAGATGTCGTAATGTTAGATTTGTTTTAGATTGTTGATTAACTGTGTGGGCACGGATTGCAAATCCGCGCTATCGTGCGTAGAGATAGATCCGCGCGATCAGGTTACTTCGTCAGTTCACTTTGTTCGTGTGCAAATCCGCGCTATCGTGCGTAGAGATAGATCCGCGTGATTGGGATGCAATTCCGCGCTATCAGTATCGAGAATGTTCTTAATATCCGAGCCATCGGGCACTATCGTGCGTAGAGATAGATCCGCGCGATCAGGTCATATCCGCGCTATCGGGAGTTATTTTATTTATAGTAACATTTCCTATTTTATCAGTTCCAGCGTCTGAGATTTTAAAAATTCTATTATTACTTACAGTTAAATTAAAATCTTTATTAAAATAATTGGCAACATCGTTATCATTCAACTTTATGTCATATTTTATTTTCATACTAGTTTGTCCGTTAATAATAGCTCCAAACCCTTCTTTTTGTCTTTTTGTTAAAGCAGTACCTTGAGAAAGTTTATTTTCAATTATAATGGTGTCTTCAATTTTTCCAAGTGCATTTTTCTTAATTAACAAAATGTCTGCCTTCATAAAACCTCCTGTAGTTCCTAGTGGCACTTCGGTTAATATATCGTACAATTTAAGATTTTCAGGTGTCATGTCAAGGCTATGAGCTAAATCTTCAAATAATTTCCCAGATTTAAGTTTTATTGCATCTGTTATGTTTTTACTTAAACGATTACCTGTTGCAACAACTTCCCCAAAATTAGAGAGTTTAGAGCTTCTGTTTATCCAATTTTCTAATTTTTCTTTAGAGGCAGATGAGGTTATTAATTCTGCGATTTCATCAGGAAAATTTTCATAATCTGCTCTTGTAAATTTATTTTTATGACCGACAATTGCTTCAGCATATCGACTATCTGCATTTAGTAATGCTACAAAGTCACTATCACAATCATCTAGAAATTTGCTAAGTGTTGCTCCTGCTTTATCATCAGTAAGTTGAGAAATAAACTTTTGAACATCGGGTTTTTTTTTATAATTCTATTTTATATAAGGTTTTTGTATTAAATATTTTTCATCCCATTCATACAATGGTTTTGTCTTTTCTAATGTTTTTATGATTTTTAGATATTTGTCATAATCTTTTTTTAATAATTTGTCATTTGGAGTCTCTTCTAGTTCCAGCTTAAATATCCCTAACATTTCTTCAATTAAATTATAATAACACGGATGTGAGCACAGTTTCCATATAATCACTTTTTTATAAAAACCATCCCCCGAAAATAAATCTGCAATAAAACCATTATCTTTTGTTTCTAAAAATGGTAAAAAATCGCGAATATCCTGCCAATAGTTAAAAAAGGGAATAGCCTCTTGTTCTATATACTCTTGTATAAGTTGACACGCTTTATCTATGCCAGCTTCAGTATCTAAACTTATAGGTAATTGACTCAAAATTTCTTGATAATCATGCTTAAAAGGAAATTTGTTTCCAAGAATATCAATAGTTGGATTATTTTGTCCTAATTCGTATTTATTATTCAGAATGTTTTCTATTTCAAAAAAAATAATGCTTGATGAAATATTTGTTAAAAAAAAAGCGTTTAAGTTTCCACAATATATTTTATTTAAAATAGTGTTGTTAATCTTTTCAAGACTTATATAATTCTCTTTTGATATAACAACATTAAAACCCTCAGGTGAAATTCCTTCAAATTTTTTAGTTATATATTCTATATTCATATTAAATTTATTTAAAGATTTTAATTGTTTCTGTTATACTCTTCCCATCTCCGTTACTTATTGACTTATAAATGTCGGATCTATATATTCTGACTTTATCTCCCCGATAGCGCGGATTTGCAATCCGTGCCCACAACGATGAGCCGCAAACATAATCCATGCCAGCAAAGCAAATCTACACGAAAACAAAGAAATACAAGTTATGTTTTTGTTTGTTTTGTTGCTTTTATTGTATTTTAAATAAAAAAATGTCAACAAAAAATGAAGCAACAATCCTGTAAAAGAGAAAGTAGTTAGCTCACCAGAGGATTATTATTTTAGTTCTGCTAGAAATTATGCGGGCTTAGAAAATGATTTAGAGGTCGTAATGTTGAATTTATTTTGATTGTTGATGCACTGTGTGGGCACGGATTACAAATCCGCGCTATCGTGCGAGTGACATATCTGCGCTATCGGTTTTTTTTTTGTTTTTACTTGTATTATTTGACTTTGATTATGGGCACGGAATGCAATTCCGCGCTATCGGGTTGCGCTATCGTACGAAGAGATATATCCGCGCGATCGGGGTTATGATGACAAAGAAGTTCTTTGTGTTCACGAGCGGGGCTTGCGTTAGCCTTTTATAATATGTTTCAAGAATGATATTTTTTATTCCAATAATAGAATCTATCGAAACGAGTGTTTAAAAAATCAGTTAATTCTAATGTATAAGGATCTAAAATTTGGGATTCTGTATATTCTAACTCATAATCTATATCTAGTATATCTAATTCAAAACCTTGATCATTAATGAATCTTTTATAATGATTATAACATAATCTTTTACCTTTTAAAAAGCTTTCGATAGGAGGATTTGATTCATTTTTTTTTTTCTATTTGTTCCAAAATTAATTCAGACTTGAATTTTGGTACCTTAAGAATTTTGTTAACAGTTCCGTCTAAATTAAATATTATAGCATTATCTGGATGTGGATATATTTTACTATTTTGAAATATAGCTACAACATATTGCAAAGTTGAAATAGGAAAACCTTCAACACTTCCATTTTCATCAGATATACTTATTTTTTCACCATTATATTCCCAATAAATTCCTTGCTTTTTTCCTTTTAAGAATTCTTCTTTCTTATTTTTTTCAATTTTATCAAAATTAGGTAGATGCGAATTTAATATATCTATTGGTATGTTAATTCCACTTTCATTGAATTTTTTCCAGTTTTTAATCATGGTCTTGATATATTTAATTATTATGTAAACTAATTTTTTCTGAAAGTTTTGATAATGAATACTTCATAGCTTCTGACCAGGAACGATTATTCTGAGATATTTTTTTGTCTCTTATATAATACTTAAAGTAATCAATGTTTACATTTTCATTGTATCTATATGTATCTAAAACTACAAGAGAGAAATCGTATAATATTTTGTCAAAGATAACTTGTTGAATTATAGTATCACCAGTAAATTCATGGTGTAAAAAAATTTCACCAATCTGTAATTCTCTACCAATCACATTTTTTATCCAAGATTGATCATCACAATCAATATCAGTATACATCCGCAAGCTTAAATATTCATATCCTGTACTATTTGAATTAATGACATCATTAATAAAATCAGGATAATCAATTACTTTAATTTGTGAAAGAAACCCTGATAAAATTAGGTTTTCGGGTTTGAAATCGATATCTAATCGATAAAATGATCCCTTATTATCTTTTCTATGGCTTATTACGTATTCCATGATTATTTAAAGTAAAACGTTTTAACTTTCTGATCTCTGATAATAAATTCTATTTCATAACCATCTTTAGTAATTCCTGAAGTAAGCTTGTCTTCAATCATATTTCCCTTGTTATTACAATCCAGTAAAGCTTCCTTTAGCGCTTTTTCTAATTTTGAATCTGTCCAAATTTTAGGATCATAAATTGTCTTGACGTAATTTTTTATAGAAGATTCACCTTTAGTTGCTCCAGTAGTGAAACCTTTATTGACATCTTTTCCATCAATTTTAACAGTATACTTACCATCAGTTGTAGGAACTCTATATTCTATAATTGTTACTCCGGGAACTTTTGAGTGTGCTGACTGTTTTAAAATTACTATATCTTCTACTTCATCTAATGTTTTACCAATAGGAAAATTAAAATCTAAATTATCAATTGCTTTAGCCACCCTTAGTTTATAAAATTCTGTGGCATCATGTAAACCTTTAATTTCCATTAATGTAGAATTAGATAAATCCCTAAATTTAATGTGTTTTAAAGCCTCAGGTATATCAAATTTAGAAAAATCTAATTCACTAATTAACAATGTACCTTTTTCATCACTGATCTTCAAATATTTTTTCCAATCTTCACCACGTACATTTTCAATGAATTCATATTGATGTTGATTACCTGCATAAACTTGTCCAGCATTTGAGCCAGAAATTTCTTGTAATGGAGCAACTACTCCACCAGCTCTGCGAAGTCTCCTGACTTCGCACTTTTTTTAAATCTTCAATTAAAGCAGTAAATCTAGTAAAAGTCTCCCGACTTTTTCCGTGAATATGATGAAAGAGTCTTTCAGGAATTTTAAAAATGCACAATAAAATTAATACAAATTGTATTTAGTAAAAGAGTTTAGGATTCAAGACATCAACAATGGGACTGTCAGCTTTATCTATTTTGAGCAGCCCTGTATCGTTAACATAATTACTAGCACTTGAGTAAATGTATTGTGATGCTTTTTCAACAATTCCTGCACGTACAGGATTTAGATGAATATAATCTAACTTTGACCACATAAACTTGTTAGTGTAGATTTCTTCTGGATGGTTGCCATATTGCCAGAACTGATAGTTTTTGTTTCTTGAATGGCTTTCGGTTGCCAATTTAAAACGTTCTAGCATCCATTGTCTTCGGCTCTCAGGTTCGATTTGTATTTTTTCTAAGATTTTGGTTGCTATGAACTTTTTGAAATCACGTATTAAATCTGAAAGTTTACCGTCACTGGATTGAACTATTAAATGAATATGATTGCTCATGATAACATAGCCGTAAAGAACCATTCCTTTGTGCTCAATACAATAATCTAAACACTCGATAACCGTATCTCTATATGTTTTTCGTGTAAAAATATCGATCCAATCTACAACAGTTGCTGTTAGAAAATGTGGCAAAGTTTGATCTCTTATAACGAAGCCTTCTTTGTTAGTTGTGTTATTTTGAATCATTTTGAACGTAATTTTACCTATAATTCAAATCATCATAAAAAACTACAAAATACCTCAACGGTTACTTTGTCGTTTTTTATGATGATTTGAAACGCATATCATGCTAAAGACATTTACTTTAAAAGTAGGGAGACTTTGACACGTTTACGGTTTTTAAGAACTCTTTAAAAAACGTAAAAGTCATGAGACTTTGCGGAGCGGGGCGCAGCTGGTTACTGATTTTGATCAACGATTTTTGATTGCTGATGGTCAAAACGTTTAAAAATATTTTTTTTTAATCACTTGTGCTAAAATCTAAAAGCAAGAATCGTTAATCTACAATCTAAAATCTCATAACTTAATGACATTGGGATTGTATCCGAACGATAGCGAATTGACGAAGTATATCCGCGGGATAGCTTGATAATACGTTTTAAGATCTCGCTAAATAGAGGATATTCAAGCAGCGCTTAGGAGTTGAACAGTTTAATGACTCTAGACCATATAAAACGGAGTATAGGTAGCAGTAATAAATAGATTGCCCCAGTTATCAATACCAAAACGGTTCCTATTATAATTGGGAGTACACCTCCAAAAGTGTATGTCATGCCTAGTACAAAACCCAACAAACATTCTGCTCGATAAATGGGAAAGAAAAAAGCAAAGACCAACAAGCCCACAAGCATATAAAAAGGGACATCTTGATTGCCAAGTAAAAAAAACACCGAAAGAACAATTCCGAAAAACAAAGCGCCTACAAAATGAGTAACAAAACGGGTTGGAAAAACTTTGCTCGTTGATTCTTTCTCTATTCGTACTTGTGATCGGTAGAGCAAGAACCAAGTTAACAAAGGAAGCAAAAGACCGCCCCACCAATTAGAAAATTTGGGTAAATCTTTATTTTGCAAAATATGATGACTAGGTACCCCACCATGATAAAAATCCCAAAGTAATAAAATCCAAATGGCTACTGTGACTACAAGTGTAACATACAATCGTTGCTTGAAAAAGGATAGTTGAGGCATGGTTTTGCTATTTAGTTTTTGTTAGTTAAAATCCTAATACATTAGTAGTAAAAAAAGCATATAAGTTACAGGTTATTGGGTATACTTGCTATTCGTTGATTAATATTTTTTTTAGGAGCACCACATCCTTGCTTACAACACCAGTCGTCCCGCTGTTCGTTATATCTTACTGTGCGAACCCCGCCCAGTAAGGATACCACTGCCATCGGGGCTAAGCGAGGCGCGTAGGTTTTCATAACATAAAAAAAATAACAATATCTTTTTAGAATAGTACTGTTTAGGGAATGATGTTGTCAAATGTTTTTATTTCGCGCTGCTGCGTCTGACTTTCTCTCTTGTTGAAAAGGCAATTCTAATGTTAGGGCAATTGTCTTTTACTTTGTTGGTATGAATCAGCGTGTCATTTCTTAGGATAAATTTTTCATTCTCAAAAATCTCATAAGTAGCTTCACGACCATTTGGTTCACAATTTTTAATTGTCTTATTGTTTTCAAAATAAGTTGTATCATTATATGCAATGCAAGAAATTCCAAATCGATGTTGAAACAAACATCCTGTGGGTTTTGTGCTATTTAAAATGATAGTGTCCTTTTCAATTTTCCATATTCCGTTGCTTTTGGAACCATCCTGACACGAACGACTTGAATATTCGAAGGTGTTGTTTTCTTTGATGTTTAATTTTGCTCTGAAAGGCATTCCTTGAACAGTGTCATACCATGTTCTCACAAACTTTGGATTTTCGATGGTTTGCGGTAACTCTTTTTTACAACTTGAAAATAAAACCAAGCAAACAAACAGAAAGCCTATTTGGTGTTTGAAGTCAAAGATTTTGGTTGTATTGCGCATGGGAGAAATGGTGCTACTTTCGGTGAAGTGAAGTTATAACTGATTCAAAGTTGTAATATAAAAAGGTAATTGCTTTAATCCATTGAAGTCGTAATTACTAGTTTTCTACCATTCTCTTGGGGCTATCAGTTCTTCTGAATCAGCATTGAATCCATAAGCTTTAGCAATGAAGTCAAAGTCTGTCGCAATTGATTCTCTAGCACCAGTTTCTATTTCGCTGTTTTGCTCAGAGAATTCGTTTTGTAAATCATTTATTTTTTTTGTCGCTGTATGTGTTAATTTATAAAGTTCGTCAAGATTTTTAGGCGCTGTTTTTTCAATATCAATACATAGCTCAATAAGGATTATTTTTACTTTGTCAACGAGAAATTTTGGAAAATAGGAATCAGTATACATATCTTTTAGATAAGCATAATTCTTCAATTTATCGTTTTTTAGATTTTCTTGCTTGATAATTGTATTTTGATTTGTCGCTTGCTGACCATTGCAAGAAAATAAAATCAAAGAAATTATTGCAATAAAATATGCTTTCATTTTTATAAAGTTAGTGCTGATTGACGTTCGTTTATTACAGCGGGTTTGAGAACTAAATTAAGATTTATTTTTCGGTTATCGCTAAACTGCCAAATACAAAACCATCTTTCAATTAAGCCAAATGCCTAAATCCGTTGTAGTGGCTGGTTACTTATTTGAAGCAAAATTGTTATTTCCGCGAATTAATATTTCTTTCGACTTTTTAATGTTTTCTTCGGATTTAGTAATCAAACGAATAAAATTTACATTTAGTTTTTCTTTCTTGTTTTCAAACTTCTCAACAATTATTTTTAAAATATAATTTTCATCAACTATATAGCTTTCATAGTTAGCGTAAATTATTTCATTGTCAATTTGAAAAATTGTTGAATTGTCTTTTAGGTTTGTATATTTCAATTTCAAATTGTTTAATGAAATGAATTTAGGCTTATATGTTGGTTTAGTTACAATATAAAGTTTTCCGTAATATTTTATATTTTCTATTTCAATATTTTCCTTTTCTACATTTACTGTTTCAATTTCATTCGGATTTAGACTTCTTAAAATACTTTCATTAATCAGCTTTCCATTTACGAAATAAGCAGGTTTTTTGTTGTTTTCAATTTCGTTTTTGTATACAACGTTAATAATTGTATCATTTTTAGAAGCAATTTCTTGATTTGTAATTCGTAATCCTTGAGCTTTTCCCGTCGGTTTTTGCCCGAAACTATTAATTGATAAAAATAGTGTTGCAATAAAAAGTATCTTTTTCATAATTTTCTTTTTTTTTACGTTTCTTAGGTTAACAAGCCACTAATGTTATGGTACTACAGCGGGTTTGGGAACTAAATTAAGATTTATTTTTCGGTTGTCACTAAACTGCCAAATACAAAACCATTTTCCCATTAAGCCAATTGCCCAAATCCGTTGTAGCTTTTAGTGGTTGGGCTTTTTCAGCTTTCCATTTCTTCCCATTCATTTTTGTCTGGAATCATTCTTAAATTTTTAAATTCATTAAAGTCTTTAAAAAAATCAGTTCCTGGAAATCCATCAATTTCCTTTTTACCATTCCAGGTCAAATGAATAACAGTAAACTGCTTTTCAAAGTTTTGATTTCTAACTTCAAATAAAACATCATCATCAGATTTATATTTATAAAGTGCAGAAAATTTAAAATCGGAAAGTTTATGTTTTTCTTGTTTAGGTTTTAAAAAATCAAATATAGATTTTTCTTCCAAACCGATTTCTTTACTTAATTCTTCTTCAAAACCAATTTTTTGATTTATTGTAATCTTTTCCCAAGGCTCTTCAATAAAAAGGTTGGAAGAATTTTGTAGAGAAAAAAAATCTAATACATCTCTGTCAATTCCCGCAATATCAATTCGCTTTGGTTCGGTAGGGAAATCCGGATTATCATCAAACGTATAACCACCAATTGGATAAAGAAAATAGCCATTCTCTAATTGTACATTAAATCGTAAAGAACTCCATTTTTTATAATCAGGTTTATTTGTTTTCCAAAATTTCCAAACAGATTTTTGTATGTATTTAAAATAATTTTCGGTTGGAACAAATTCTCCAAATATGCAACCCATATTTTCGTCTCCGATTTGTAAGTCGGTTGTTCCTATAAATAGTTTATTTGAATATATTTTTGCTTTCAACGTTCTCTTTTTTTAGCCTTGCCACTAATTTGTATATAAACGCTATGTAATAGCGACTATACGCCCAAAATTGGCTGGATAATCGCAGTTTTATCTCGTTTTATTGTTTTTCAAATATATACAATTTTCATTACAAATCTTTTGCTTGTTTAGGCTTTGTTGCTATTGGTTTATGGTTTGGAGTTTATGGTAGTTGTTAAAAAACACACACCCCGACCCCTATAACTCCTTTTTGCTATTTATTTCGGAGTCGTTGAATCTTCGATTTCAAGAGGGGAGTAGTAACTGCAAAAAAAAAGGGATTTGTAATTTATAATTGGAATTTCTTCGCATAACGTTTCTAGCCCTGATGGGAGCGGCATCCTGTGGCTCTGGGGTTCAGATCCACAGATATAGCGGACAGCAGGATTAAGCTCCTAAATAGTTGTGTAATGGAGGAATATGCCCTTCGACTGCACTCAGGGTGATGTTTTTTGAATTTTGAATTTTGAATTTGAAATTTAAGAATTAGGATTTGCCCTTCGACTGCGCTCAGGGTGACGTTTTTGGGATTTTGCTTTTTGCTTTTTGCTTTTTGCTTTTTGCTTTTTGCTTTTTGCTTTTTGAAAATGTCATCTTGTCATATTTTTTTCCGCCATTTTTGGGGCAAACTGACAATTTATAGACTGACATCGGCTTGGCACAGTCCTTGACTTACCGACCTCGAGTTGTTAAAACGAGTATACAATTAAAATTAAATATAGTAAAAATGGGTAAAATAATCGGAATTGATTTAGGCACGACCAACTCTTGTGTTTCTGTAATGGAAGGTAATGAAGCAGTTGTTATTCCTAACGCAGAGGGAAAAAGAACAACGCCATCTATCATCGCTTTTGTAGAAGGTGGAGAAATTAAAGTGGGTGATCCTGCAAAAAGACAAGCAGTAACTAATCCAACTAAGACTATTGCTTCTATCAAACGTTTTATGGGACACACTTTTGCTGAAACTACAGAAGAAGCAAAAAGAGTTCCTTACACAGTTGTAAAAGGGGACAACAATACACCACGTGTGGATATTGACGGTCGTTTGTACACTGCTCAAGAATTGTCAGCTATGACACTTCAAAAAATGAAAAAAACTGCTGAAGACTATTTAGGTCAAACAGTAACTGAAGCAGTTATTACTGTTCCTGCTTACTTTAACGATGCACAACGTCAGGCTACAAAAGAGGCTGGTGAAATCGCTGGTTTGAAAGTTATGCGTATCATCAACGAACCAACTGCTGCGGCTTTGGCTTACGGATTGGATAAAAAAGGAACAGATCAAAAAATTGCTGTTTACGATTTAGGTGGAGGTACTTTTGATATCTCTGTTTTGGAATTAGGAGACGGAGTTTTCGAAGTATTGTCTACTAATGGTGATACACACTTAGGTGGTGATGATTTTGACCAAGTAATCATTGACTGGTTAGCTGACGAATTCAAATCTGAAGAAGGTATTGATTTACGTTTAGACCCAATGTCATTACAACGTATCAAAGAAGCTGCTGAGAAAGCAAAAATTGAATTGTCTTCTTCTGCAGAAACTGAAATCAACTTGCCATACGTTACAGCTACAGCTTCAGGACCAAAACACTTAGTAAAAAAACTAACTAGAGCACAATTCGAAAAATTGTCTGATAGTTTAGTAAAACGTTCTATGGCTCCAGTAGCACAAGCATTGAAAGATGCAGGTTTGTCTACTTCTGACATTGACGAAGTAATCTTAGTAGGTGGTTCTACTCGTATGCCAAGAATTGCTGATGAAGTGGAGAAATTCTTTGGTAAAAAAGCTTCTAAAGGAGTTAATCCTGATGAAGTAGTAGCGATTGGAGCTGCTATTCAAGGTGGTGTATTGTCTGGAGATGTAAAAGATGTATTGTTATTAGACGTTACTCCTTTATCTTTAGGTATCGAAACTATGGGTGGTGTAATGACTACTTTGATCGAATCTAACACAACTATTCCAACTAAAAAATCACAAGTATTCTCTACTGCTGCTGATTCTCAACCAACTGTTGAAATCCACGTTTTGCAAGGAGCAAGAGCAATGGCTGCTGATAACAAAACAATCGGTCGTTTCCACTTAGATGGAATTCCACCAGCACCAAGAGGTGTTCCTCAAATTGAAGTTACTTTTGATATTGATGCCAATGGTATTATCAAAGTATCGGCTACTGACAAAGGAACTGGTAAATCTCATGACATTCGTATCGAAGCTTCTTCTGGATTAACAGCTGAAGAAATCGAGAAAATGAAAAAAGATGCTGAAGCTAACGCTGAATCAGATAAAATCGCTAGAGAAAGAGCTGAGAAATTGAACGAAGCAGATGGAATGATCTTCCAAACTGAGTCTCAATTGAAAGAACTTGGAGATAAATTATCTGACGATAACAAAGTGGCTGTAGAGTACGCTTTAACTGAATTGAGAATGGCGCACCAATCTCAAGACATTCCAGCTATTCAAACTGCTTTGGATAACATCAACGCTGCTTGGAAAAAAGCAACTGAAGCGATGTATGCTCAAGGTGAACAAGGTCAAGCTGCTGCTGAGCCACAAGCTCAAGCACAGGGAGATAATGTTGAAGACGTTGACTTCGAAGAAGTTAAGTAAGTATTAAGTACTTTGTACTAAGTATTGAGATAAAACCGAGTCAGAAATGGCTCGGTTTTTTTTGTTTCATTTTTTATATATTAGCAGGTTATTTCCTATAATTCATTTTGTTTTTTCAAAATAATAATCTTTTATTTGTTAAAGTAAATTTATTAGAAATGAAAAAATATATTGGAATGGGTTTGGTCATTATGACCTTGTTTTTTGTAGGCTGTAGTGCTGAAGACTCTTCAGATGATACTACATCGGGAACCATAACGGCAACGATTAACGGAACGCGTTGGAAAGGGGCAAAGATTGTTAATGTTTCTTTGATGCAAGTAAATTCTATTGGAGAGCAGCGATTTGATATCAGTGCTCAAGATGGTAAACAAATGCTGTCATTAGCCTTTTTAAGCGAGTTAACTACCAAAGGAATGCCTGTTCGTACTTATTCGTTTGATAATGATGATGCGTTATTTTTAAATACGTATCTGATAGGGAATAGTACGTTTACCGAGCATTCTCCAGTTAGTGGTCAATTAACCATTACGGCTATGGATGCGGATAAAAAAACAATCTCAGGTACCTTTAGTTTTCAAAATGAGAAAGTAGGTATCTTACAGACAGAAATTATAACTCCTGAATTGGTAAATGTAACGGAAGGGGTTTTTACCAATCTAAGCTACAAAGTGATAACGGAAAAGTAATCTACTTTTTGGCAATGAGAACCGAGTCAGTAATGGCTCGGTTTTTTTTGTGCCCTAGATTCAGATTTTGATGCAAATGATTGCTTTTGATTATGTAGAAAAAGGAAAAGTAATACAACCTTTATTTCAATATAGTCTTTTCGTTTTTTGTCATATCGAGCGTAATCGAGATATATCGAGGGTTCTCGACTGCGCTCGAACTGACAAAATGGACTATTTTATGGTTTTTCTGTAAGGTCTTTTTTTTGACTTTGTAGGCATCAGAATTCAAAATACAAACCTACAGGATTTAACTATTTGATATTCTACAAAAAAGGTCTCGCTATAAAACGAGACCTTTTGATATTCAACTAAAATGGTACTTGTTATTTTGGATTCAAAGCACTGTCGATTCGAGCTACCAAATCCAATAAGTGGAATTTACTCAAACGATCCATTCTCGCTGCAGCCACTTTCATTTCATTTTTCAATCCTACCAATTGTCCTCTAGCGATAGAAGGCAAATCGGTTTGGGCTAAATTTACGGTTCTTGAATTCATACCGTAAGCCGCACCTACACT
This sequence comes from Flavobacterium sp. LM5, assembly GCF_002017945.1. Taxonomy (NCBI): domain Bacteria; kingdom Pseudomonadati; phylum Bacteroidota; class Flavobacteriia; order Flavobacteriales; family Flavobacteriaceae; genus Flavobacterium; species Flavobacterium sp. LM5. Next base: position 1,958,885 of record NZ_MUFX01000001.1, read on the forward strand.
GTTAGAACGTACTACTGCATTACCTGGTTTTAGCATAGCAATTACTTTATCTACATACAGTTTTTGGATGTTTCTGCGGTAAATGTCTATTTTGGCACCACCAGCTAATTCTGAGAAGATTCCTTTTTTCAAGTCGGTCATTAATTCATCTACAGAATAGTTTTCAGGACTACTACTTGCGCTTTCCATCAAACGCACCATTCTGTCTCCAGCCAATAAGTTAGAAAGTGTTCCGTCTTGCATTGCTTTGATGGCTTCTACACCACTTTCTGGACTAATTTTAGATAAAACGTTAGCATCTAGTAACCATTTTGGTGTAGCAAATAATTGAGTGTTCAAGAAGGTAACCGCTTCTTTTTGGATGCTTTTTGGAACAACTTCAAATTGGTTGCCAGACATGTCATAGGTTTTTGGTGTGTCATAAATACCACCTACGTTTTTGGTCACGTGTCCCATATAGCGTCTGAATTGTCCTGTCAAAGCATTGTACATTTCTTCTAATTCTGAATAGCTTTCTCCTTTTTCGGCACTCCAAATGATTAAGTTGGGCAAAATGCGTTTTAAGTTTTTGATTCCGTATGCAGAAGCTTTCATAGCATTGTCACCAATGTCTTCTGTTTGGTATCTTGGGTCATAAGGACTAGCCTCTGTTCCAAACCACAAACGACGGTTTTTGTAGGCTTCTTTGGTCATCTCATTTAAGATGGCTTTTTCTGCTTTTTCATCTTTGGCGTCAGCAAAATACGAATACCCCCATTTGATAGCCCATTTGTCATAATCACCAATTCTTGGGAATAAGTGTTTTACGCCGTCTTCTGGCTGTGCTACGTAGTTGAAACGCGCATAATCCATAATAGAAGAAGTGTGACCATTCTTTTCTTGGAAAGCAGCATCTCTAAGTTTTTCTACTGGAGTAGCGGTACTTGCTCCCATATTGTGACGTAAACCTAAAGTATGTCCTACTTCGTGAGAAGAAACAAAACGAATCAATTCGCCCATTAGGTTGTCATCAAATTGTTTTTTTCTTGCCGCCGGATCAACAGCAGCTGTTTGGATTAAATACCAGTTTCTCAACAAACTCATAATGTTGTGGTACCATCCGATATGGCTTTCTAAGATTTCGCCTGTTCTTGGGTCGTGTACGTTTGGCCCATAGGCATTTTGGATATCGGCAGCGAAATAACGCAATACTGAGAAACGCGCATCTTCTAAGCTCATTGTTGGGTCATTCTCTGGCCAATATTCACCACGAATAGCGTTTTTCCAACCAGCATTTTCAAAAGCTTCTTGCCAGTCGTCAATTCCTTGTTTGATGAATTTTCTCCATTTGATTGGAGTAGCAGGGTCGATATAGTACACGATTGGTTTTTTCGGTTCGATCAATTCGCCTCTTTTTTGTTTGGCAGCATCATCGGCGTTTTTAGGTTCTAATTTCCAGCGAACAGCAAAAATTTCGGTATCCGATTTTTGAGATTCTTCTTCAAAAACATCAATTTGGTTGGCAAAGAAACCTACACGAGCATCGAAAGTTCTTTTGCGCATAGGTACTTTTGGTAACAACAACATCGAAGTATTCAATTCAATAGTCACCACTCCTGCATCCAAACCAGCAGGTAAATTGGTTCCAATTCTAGGTGTTGGATTCAACGATAACTGTGGTGCAGTAGTAGCGTACGTTTTTACGGTTTTGATTTCAACATTAATTGGGTAACTGCTCATTTTTTGAATAAAAGAGCGGTCTTTTTGAAACCCTTGAATATTGAGTAATTGTTTTTTGATAGGGTCCAAAGAGAAAGTTTGTAAATCCGATTCAAATGTTGGCGTTACATCAATTACATAACCTGTAGTTTCTTTTCCTTCTTTTTTGAAGGCTAAAATTTCATAGTTACCAATAATTGGGTCTGCTGATGAATTTTTTACTGCTTGAGCAATAGGTTTGTCTTCATCTGGTGAAGTAATTACGTGTGTAATAGAGCGTAACAAAAGGTTGTTATTCAAACCTTTTTCCCATTTGATGACTTGACGATTTACTTCTTCACCTCCAAAAACACCTCCACCAGCTGGAGTTTTAGAATAACGGGTGATCGTCATGATTTCTTTTCCAATAAGCGTATCGTTGATTTCAAACAAAAACTTGTTGTCGCTTGTTTTGTGAATATTGAAAAGTCCTTTTTGAGTAACTGCCGTGGAGTCGACTACTTTGTTATACGGTTTAGGTCCTTTTTTTTCAGACTCCTTTTTGTCAAGAGCCGTAGTGAGTTTTTTTTCGGCCTCTTTCTTTTTCTTGTTTTGAGCTAAGGATATTTCGCTACAGCATAATAACATAGCAACACATAATAGTAAGCTTTTGGTTTTTAACATATTTATTGAATTTTTAGCGATAAGAGAATAATAGTGAATTTTTGATAATTCTAGTTTGAATATTGTATAATGCATTTCAAACATATGAAAAATAATCAGTAATGAATGTAATATGTTGGTATAAATTTAAATATTTAACCATCGTTCAAGGGAATCATAAAATATACTTAAACCTGATTTTTCTCATAAATCCTCTGCCTTTTTTTAGTTATTTTTGTGTAGTTATAATTTTCATGCCCTTTGGAGGGTGATGAATTTTTAAAATTCTCATAATCAATCAATTATTCATTTGTTTTTCGTAATATTACTATTTTATTTTATTGGATGAGAAAAATTAAATACCGAAAAGGACGACGAATTCAACCCAATAATTTGGAGTATACAGGGATTTATAAAAATAATGAATCCGAGATACAGCTTTTTGTATACGATGCGGTTGGTTATTCAGAGCACATTGATTTTCAGGTAAATGATTTGAAAAAAACGATGAATACTTCCAAAAATAATTGGTTGAATTTACATGGTTTGAATAATTTAGAACTGATAAAAGAAATTGGACATTTTTTTACCATTGACCATTACGTTTTGTCGGATATACTAAACACTTCTAGACGAACGAAGCTGGAGGAAACTAACGAGCAGTTATTCTTTAATATCAAATCAATTTTACCTACTGATCAATCGGATAATATTTCAGTAGAACAAATTAGCTTTTTACTACAAGAAGGTGTTTTGATTTCTTTTCAGGAAAAGCGTTCTGATTTCTTTGCACATATTCGTGAAAGGATACGACACAACTCCTTTAATTTAAAAAATAAAAAAGTAGATTATCTTTTGTACGTTTTATTGGATGCTGTCATGGAAAACTTTTACATCACCATCGAAAATGAAGAGGAAAAATTAGAGGAGCTTATCGTACTTTCTAAAACGAATGCCAGTCCACTTATTTTAGAAAGAATTGAAAAACATCGTGATAATTTTAATTTTTTAAAGCGAGCGATCATCCCACTAAGAGACTCCCTATTTGATATTAAAAGCATAAAAGAGGAATCTATGTTTAATGTCATTCAACCCGATAGTTTCGTGTTTTTTTCCCGTTTACATCAAAAAACGTTAGAGCTACTTGAACAGATTGATGCTGATATGGGATTATTAGAGAGTGCTTCCAATTTTTTCTTCACCACGCAATCTCATAAAATGAATGAAATTATGAAAACATTGACTATAATTTCTGCAATTTTTATTCCTCTCACATTTATAGTTGGAATATACGGTATGAATTTTGAAAACATGCCCGAATTAGGCTATCAGAATGGTTATTACTATGTATTGGTATTGATGCTGTTATTAGTAATTGGAATGGTTTTGTATTTTAAAAAAAAGCAATGGTTTTAATCAACACAAATAATTTAAATAAAAAATAAGCGTAAAATAACTTAATTATGAATAAAGCAATATATATAGCTACAAGTGAGCAAAACTGTGGTAAATCTATTATAAGTTTGGGGTTAATGCAGATTTTAATGGGTAAGACCGCTCGTGTTGGGTATTTCAGACCTATTATTGAAGATTTTGAAGAAGGTAAATTTGATAACCATATCGAAACGGTGATATCTCATTTTGGTTTGGATATGAAGGTTGAAGAGGCTTATGCATTTACCAAAAGTAAATTAATCAAAAAGAAAAATAAAGGCAAAATAGGAGAGGTACTAGATGTTATCATCGAAAAATTTAAAAAATTAGAAGAGAAATATGATTTTGTACTGGTTGAAGGTACAAGTTTTATTGGAGAAGGTACCGCTATTGAATTAGGAATAAATGTACTTATTGCTAAAAATTTAGGGATTCCAACTATCATTATCGGGTCTGGAGTGGGAAAAACACTCGATGAATTGGTAGATAGTTTGTACTTAGCTTATGATACTTTTAAAGTAAAAGATGTAGAAGTAATATCCGTTATTGCCAATAAAGTGCAACCTGAAAATATTGAAATGGTTTCAAGTGCACTAAGTAAACATTTACCAAGTTCGGTTTTGGTAAATACCATTCCAATAGTGGCTAGTTTGCACAACCCAACGGTTCAAGAAATTGTTAACGAAATAGGAGCAAAAGTTCTTTTTGGAAAAGAATATTTAAACAATCAGGCCGGAAGCTATAGTATTGGAGCGATGCAATTGCCTAATTATTTATTGCATTTAAAAGACAATGCGCTTATTATTACTCCTGGAGATAGAGCTGATATTATTTTAGGGGCGCTTCAAGCCAATGAATCTGCAAATTATCCATCGGTAGCTGGAATCGTTTTAACTGGGAATTTAATGCCTGAAGAAAGTATTTTGCAATTAATAGAAGGACTTTCAACCGTGGTTCCAATTCTGACTGTACCAGGAGGAACCTACAATGTTTCTAATCAAATTGGTGCGATCAAGTCTAAGATTTATGCCAATAATACTCAGAAAATTGAAACCTCAATTGCTACTTTCGAAGAATATGTAAATGTAGATGCCTTGGCAGAGAAGTTTACTGCATTCGAATCTAGTGGTTTGACACCCAAAATGTTTCAATATAATTTGGTTAAAAGAGCCAAAAAAATTCGTAAGCATATTGTTTTACCAGAAGGTAATGATGATCGAATTTTGACCGCAGCATCACGTTTGCAATTGATGAATGTGGTAGATATTACCATTATTGGTAATAAAAAACAAATCGAAGCAAGAGTACTCGAATTAGGTTTGGATCTTGATTTTGATAAAGTATCGATCATTTTACCTAAAGAATCTGAGCATTATGAAGAGTATGTAAATACGTATTTTGAACTTCGAAAAGCTAAAAATATCTCTATTACCACTGCTAGAGATTTAATGGAAGATGTGTCGTATTTTGGAACCATGATGGTCTACAAAGGACACGCTGATGGAATGGTATCAGGAGCGGCGCACACCACACAACATACTATTTTGCCAGCACTGCAATTTATTAAAACCAAACCCAATTCATCGGTAGTTTCTTCTGTATTCTTCATGTGTCTTGAGGATCGTGTGTCTGTTTTTGGGGATTGTGCTATTAATCCAAATCCAACAGCAGAACAATTAGCTGAAATCGCCATTTCATCTGCTGATACGAGTAAAGCTTTTGGTATAGATCCTAAAGTAGCCATGTTGTCTTATTCTTCTGGAACTTCAGGGAAAGGGGATGAAGTGGAAAAAGTGAGAGCTGCAACTGAAATAGTAAAAGCAAAACGACCTGATATTAACATCGAAGGGCCTATTCAATATGATGCTGCCGTAGATATGAATGTAGGTAAAAGCAAAATGCCTGATTCAAAAGTAGCTGGCCAAGCAAGTGTATTGATCTTCCCTGATTTGAATACAGGAAATAATACGTACAAAGCAGTACAAAGAGAAACAGGGGCTTTGGCTATTGGGCCAATGTTACAAGGTCTAAACAAACCAGTAAACGATTTGAGTAGAGGTTGTACTGTAGATGACATTATCAATACAGTGGTGATCACTGCAATTCAAGCGCAAGACTTTTAGGCAAACTGACGATTTCAAAATAGTATTCAAGTGCTATTTCGACGCATTTTTCAATTTAAAAACAAAAAAAATTAAAACGTAAATAAATGAAAGTAGTAATTATTAATTCAGGAAGCTCTTCAATAAAATACCAATTGATAGAAATGCCCGAGCAAAAAGTGATTTGTTCAGGAATGATTGACCGTATCGGATTGGATACTTCTAATTTGACGTACACTACAGACGCCAATAAAATTGTAGAGTCATTGCCTATTGCTAATCATAAAATTGGGTTACAAAAAATTGCTCAATTATTAATGGATGACAAAGTAGGAGTTATTCAATCTACTTCCGAAATTAAAGCAGTTGGACATAGAGTAGTTCACGGGGGAAGCTCTTTTTCAAATACCGTAGAAATCACCAATGAAGTAAAAGAACAAATTCGTCAATTGATCGAATTAGCACCATTACACAATCCTGCAAATTTAGAAGGAATTGTAGTAGCAGAACAAATATTTGAATCAGCTAAACAAGTGGCTGTTTTTGATACCGCTTTTCATCAAACGATGCCTGTTGAAGCTTATAAATATGCGATTCCAAATTATTTATTGTCAGAAAATAAAATTCGTGCCTATGGATTTCACGGAACAAGCCATAAGTATGTTTCAGAAAAAGCGATTGAATATTTGACTCAAAAAGCCAATCATAAAGCCGATAAAATCATAACGATTCACTTAGGAAACGGTTGTAGTATGACTGCAATTAAAGAAGGAAAAAGTATCGATCATACCCTTGGATTTGGTCCAATGAATGGGTTAGTGATGGGGACTCGTAGCGGTGATGTGGATCCTTCTGTAATATTTTATTTGATTAAATCGTTAGGCTATTCTGCCGATGAAGTGAATGCTTTATTGCAAAAACAAAGTGGTATGTTGGGGCTAACGGGTTACAGTGACTTGAGAGATATTGAAAGTAATGCAGATGAAGGTAACAAAGAATGTCAATTGGCCTTAGCCATGAATGCTTACCGAATCAAAAAATTCATTGGCGCCTATGCTGCGGTTTTAAATGGTTTAGATGCTATTATTTTTACCGCTGGAATTGGTGAAAACTCAGATGTGATTAGAAGATTAGTGTGTGAGGACATGGATTATTTTGGTTTGGAATTAGATCAAGAAAAAAACAGTACGCGTTCTAAAGAAATCAGAGAAATTAATACGCCAAACGCCAAAACTAAAATACTTGTAATTCCTACCAACGAAGAAGTAGAAATTGCCAATCAAGTATTTGATTTACTGAACTAATGCTGTAAACTTCAGATAAGGTTGATAAATTTTGGTTTTTGAATTGGGGTATTTTGTGTGTTAAAATCGGAAATGCTGTTTTAATTTTAAATATTTTTGCAAAAAATTAACGTATGATTTCACACCCATTTACCAAAGCGATGAGTTGTAAGTGCAGCTCTTTTAAGCTTGTTTTTTTCTTTTTGCTGTTGCTGTTGAATTTTCAATCGTATGGTCAAAAAGATTTGTTTAAAAAAAGTAAGGAAAACAATGACTTAAAATTATCAACCTTACCTTATTATAGTTTTGGTAAAGGTATTGGAATCACTTCTCCCGATAGTTTGTATCAGTTAAACATTCGATTTAGAATGCAAAACAGAATAAGCTATATGGACAATGAAGGAGGCGATAGTGGATATGACGCACAAGTACGAAGATTACGTTTACGTTTTGATGGCTTTATTGGTTCGCCCAAAATTTTATATGCCATTCAGTTATCTTTTGCTCCAGGGGATGTTGGTGAGATAGTGGAAGGAGAAAATTTAAATGTGATTCGTGATGCCGTTTTGATGTATCGACCTAATAAAAATTGGAATTTCAGTTTTGGTCAAACAAAATTGCCAGGCAATCGTCAGCGTGTAAATTCTTCAGGGGCATTACAATTAACGGATAGAACTATCAATAATGCCAAATTTACAATTGATCGTGATTTTGGATTTCAAATTCATAATCTTCACGAACATGAAGATCGTTTTTCCTATAACTTAAAAGGTGCTGTAAGTACCGGAGAAGGTAGAAATGTAACCGACAAAGTGGACCAAGGAGTAGCTTTAACTGGAAAAGTAGAGCTATTCCCTTTCGGTTCCTTTCTTCGTGATGGGACTACTTTTGAAGGGGATTTGATGCGAGAAAAACGCCCTAAATTGTTGCTTTCAGGCGCTTTTCAGCAAAATAATAATGCACAGCGAACACAAGGGCAGTTAGGTAGTGATTTATTTGAAAAGAGAACGATGCAATCTGTTCTATTAGACATGATGTTCAAATACAATGGTTGGGCTGCCATGACCAGTTATATGTCTAGAACTACAGATCAAAATGCAGTCACGGTAAATCCGTTAGATAGCAGTCAAAAAAAATATGTGTTTGTAGGACATGGTTTTGATTACCAATTGAGCTATTGTTTTCCATCGAATTATGAAGTTATCGGACGCTATTCTACTCAAAATGTGGGGAAAGATATCCAAGCGTTAGCGCCAAATACGCAACAGTTCAGTTTAGGAGTGACCCGATATTTTTGGCAACATACTTTTAAATTACAAAGTGAGATTAATTATGACACCTTGACTTATTTTAACGGACAAACCAAAAACAATTGGTATTTGCGTTTTCAAGTAGAAATAGGAATTTAAGGTTCCGTATGAATTATATATATAAACAAGAAGCGCTTTTTCCTTGAGAGAAAGCGCTTCTTGTTTTATAACTAGGTACTATTGAGTAATTGTTACTGCTGTCTACTTTTGTTTTTTTGTTTTTTCCTTTTCAGAAAGCTCGTTTGGAACAATTTTTTTCTTGTAAATTGGAATGAAGTACGAAACGGTATAGTTGAAACCTACTCCAAAATCACCATCATAAGTTCTGTTAAAGCCTGGTATATATAAATTTTCGAAATCACTAGGCTCTTTATTGGTAATAATTCTATTCAATCGTAAGCTGAATCCCATAAATACGTTATTGAATACCTTAGCTTTAATACCCGCTACGACTTCAATCCATGAAGCCGATAAACCACTATAATTTTTCCCTGAGAGTATTGGTGGATTTTCTCCCCAATACGAATTTGGATTATAGATTTTGTAACTGTTCAATTCTTGGCTAAAGGTTGAAAATCCTCCACGTAAACCTATAGAAATAATGTTTTCCATATCCAACCAATTTTCATAAAAATTATAGTCAAAGCCTGCTTTCAGATAGGTTCCTTTGGCCGTAGATGTCAATCGATCATCTTCGGTGGTTTTGTTTTCTGATCCTAATTCAGCTGCCAAATAATATTTTTTGGTCAATCTATAATCTCCTGTCAACTCTATTCCTTTGTAATTACTGTCATACAGTCCTCTGGTCAATTTATATAAGTCAACACCAACTCGCAAACCATAGCGATTGGTTTTTGTGGGGATGCTATCTGTTGTTTTTTTTACTGGAAGTTTTTCTACTTCTTGAGTAGGTTTGGCTGGTAGAATATTGTTTGCTTTTGGTGGAGTAGGAGTGGTTTCTTGTGCTTGAGTGATTAACAAAGAAAATAGCAAGCAACTACTAAAAATAAATCGCAAGGTGTGTTTCTTTTTCATCGTTGATATTGGTTTTTTGTAGGGATACAACTTTCATCCATTTTTGATCAATTACGGTTCCGTCAGTATGTTCAAATGGCTTTTGAATATCCATCACAAACAAGGTTTTAAAACCACACGCTCTTGAAACATAAACTTCATTGGTGGTATAATTGAACTTCAAGACATCGGTATTGATGAATATAGGGTTCGAATTTCCGGAATTTAAAATAAAATTAAAGGTGGTGGTGGTAGCATTTGTTTTCAGTGGAAGTGAGATCTTATTTCCATTGAATAAGTATTTTGAATCCCCTGTGGCGTTAGGATTAAAAATAATTCCATCAGTCATCCCTTCTCCAATAACTTTCAAATTCGTCACACTTTTTTTGACATTTGGATTGTTGATGTCAGAGAATTCTATAACCAATCTAGGAGTCGTGGGTGTTTTGGCGTCGCAAATATCATCTTTTTCACAACTCGAAAAAGAGAAACAAAACACCAACAGTAAAAGTGTTATTTTTTTCATTTAAAACTATTTATTTATAAGGCTAAGTTTTTTAAAATTAGATTATTTTTTTACCACATAGAGACATAGAATTTATAGTCTTTAAAAGAAGTAATAGACGTTTTACTATTCACATAGTTTTCTATGTTTGAAATAGCGCTATTTCTATTTATTCTTTGTTCATAAGCATTAATCTATGATTCTATGTGGTTAATTTTTTATTTTATTTGAATTTCATACCCAACGGATATTTATTATGATTTAAAATCAGTGTCAATCTTATATGCCCTTCAACACCTTCTATGGTTTAAAAAAACCTAACCGCAAAGCACGCAAAGAAAAATCTTTATATGCCCTTCAATGCCTTATATGGTTTCCAAACACTCCAACCACAAAAACTCAAATGACTTCTATGTTTAAATATTAACGACGTTCCAATAACACCACATTCTCCACGTGATGCGTTTGCGGAAACATATCCACTGGTCGAACGCGCGTCACTTTGTACTTCTCATCCATTAAAGCCAAATCACGAGCTTGTGTTGCCGAATTACAACTAACATACACCACTTTTTTAGGCTCAATTTTCAAGATTTGATCAATAACTGCCGCGTGCATTCCGTCTCTTGGTGGATCGGTGATGATTACGTCTGGTTTGCCGTGTTGCGCGATAAAAGCTTCGTTAAACACCACTTTCATATCTCCTACAAAGAATTCACAATTCGTGATATTATTTCGTTCGGCGTTCGCTTTGGCGTCTTTAATCGCTTCGGGCACACTTTCAACCCCAATTACTTTTTTGGCTTTTTTCGACACAAACTGAGCGATGGTTCCAGTTCCTGTGTACAAATCATACACCGTTTCGTTACCTGTCAATCCAGCGAAATCTCTTGTAATTTTGTATAGTTCGTAGGCTTGATCCGAGTTGGTTTGGTAAAACGACTTAGCGTTGATACTAAATTTCAAGCCTTCCATTTCTTCTAGGATGTAATCACGTCCTTTGTACAACTGAATGTTCGTATCGTATAACGTATCGTTTGCTTTGTTGTTAATCACGTATTGCAAAGAAGTAATCTGCGGAAATTTGGCATACAAATGATCCAACAACAATTCTCTATTAGCTAGATCGTCTTCAAAAAACTGAATCAACACCATAATTTCGCCAGTCGAAGCCGTGCGCAACATAAGCGTACGCAACAAACCTTCGTGCGCTCTTGGGTTAAAGAACGTCAAACCGTTTGCATTGGCAAATTCACGCACTTCGTTGCGAATCGCGTTCGAAGGGTCTTCTTGCAAATGACATTTATTGATATCTAGAATTTTGTCCCACATTTTCGGAATATGAAAACCCAAGGCATTTTTATTGTCCAATTCCTCGCTGCTTCCTATCTCGGCTTCGGTGAGCCAACGGCTGTTCGAAAACGAAAACTCCATTTTGTTGCGGTAGAAAAACTGTTTTTCAGAACCTAAAATCGGTTCGAAATCCGGTAATTCAATTTTGCCAATACGTTGCAGGTGGTTTTTTACCTCGTTGTGTTTAAAAAACAATTGCTGGCTGTACTTCATATTTTGCCATTTGCAACCGCCACACACCCCAAAATGCTCACAAATTGGGTCAACGCGGTGTTCCGAGAACTCGTGAAACTTCACGGCTTTGCCTTCGTAATAGGCTTTTCTTTTCTTGAACGTTTGCACATCTACCACGTCGCCAGGCACGACATTCGAGATGAATACTACTTTTCCGTCGGGTGCTTTTGCTACCGATACGCCTTTTGCTCCAGCATCAAGGACTTTTATCTGATGGAAGACAATCTTGTCTGTGTTTTTCTTTGCCATGGCGCAAAAATAAGCCTTTGAAATGTTTTACAAATTCAATTTTAGATTTTTTTTTAAAACGTTTGTTTTTTATTGCTTTAGGTTCTTTGAAATGTACTTTAAATCAATGTGGTAGTTTGTGTTGTTTCTTTTTCTATTAATGATTATTAGGCGTAAAAGGGGAGTAGTCTCTAAAAAAAAAGGACACTCTATTGTTTTAATGAGTATCCTTCTTTATATGTATTATGTATTCCGTTTATTTAAAATAGGAAAAAGTCTCGTTGTTTTCAATTTTCAACAAAGTTTCATAAATCAATTGAATCACGTGTTCAACGTCACTGCGATGTACCATTTCTACAGTAGTATGCATATAACGTAGTGGTAACGAAATCAACGCCGAGGCTACACCACCATTACTGTAGGCAAAAGCATCAGTGTCTGTTCCAGTTACACGTGAAGAGGCTAAACGCTGAAAAGGAATCCCTTTTTCTGAAGCAGTATCCAAGATGAGTTCTCTTAGATTGTTTTGAACTGCAGGTGCATAAGTTATTACTGGACCAAGACCAATTTTGGTTTCTCCTTCAATCTTTTTATCAATCATAGGCGTGGTCGAATCATGACAAACATCAGTAACAATGGCTACATTCGGTTTAATAGTTTGCGTGATCATTTCAGCACCTCTTAATCCTACTTCTTCCTGAACGGCATTGGTGATGTAAAGACCAAATGGAAGCTTCTTCTTGTTTTCGTGCAAAAGCCTAGCAACTTCGGCAATCATGAACCCACCCATTCGGTTGTCAATAGCGCGACACACAAATTTATTGTCATTCATAATCATGAATTCGTCTGGGTAAGTAATAACGCAGCCCACATGAACTCCTAATTTTTCTACTTCTTCTTTGGTGTCGCAACCCAAATCGATAAAGATGTTGCTCGTTTTTGGGTTTTCTTCCTTGTCTCGGTTACGAGTGTGTATTGCGGGCCAACCAAAAACACCTTTTACAATCCCTTTCTTGGTATGAATATTTACTCGTTTTGAAGGTGCAATTTGATGATCTGATCCACCATTGCGAATGACATATACCAATCCATCTTCGGTAATGTAATTAACATACCAAGCAATTTCATCGGCATGTCCTTCAATAACTACCTTAAAAGGAGCATCAGGATTTATGATTCCTACAGCAGTTCCGTAGGTGTCCGTAATTAAAGTATCTACATAAGGAGTTAGGTACTCCATCCAAATTTTTTGCCCCTCAGATTCAAAGCCGGTAGGCGAAGCGTTATTTAAATATTTTTCTAAAAAAACCAGCGAAGCGCTATTTAATATTGATCCTGAACTCATAATAATTATTTTTTGCTAAATTATAAATTTGGCATCAGACTTGCGTATAAATTTATAATTTTGAATTATAAATTTTACCCATGAACCGAATTGTATTTTTTTTGTGTTTCTTTTGTTTTGTTCAAGCATTGCAAGCACAAGTTGTTACCAAAGAGCCCTCAAAATCTGACCTTAATCTAATTGAAAACGACAGCGTACTGGCTGATACCATTCTGCTTCCTGAGATAATTATCAGTAAAGAAAGGCTAAGTCTTGAGGATAAAAAACAATTCCTGATTTTACAAAATAGAGTATATAAGGCTTATCCATATGCTAAATTAGCTTCTGAACGATTAGTAGCGCTTCGAAAAGGAATGTCTCTTTTAAAGACAAACAAAGAAAAAAAGAAGTATTTCAAAATCGTTGAAGACTATTTAACGAATGAATTTGAAGAGAAGTTAAAAAAGCTATCCAGAAAGCAAGGGCAAATACTTGTAAAACTAATCCATAGACAAACAGGTGTTACTACTTATGAGTTGGTCTCTGACTTGAAAAGCGGTTGGAAAGCATTTTGGGCCAATACCACCGCTCGTGTTTTTGATATTAATTTAAAAACGAAATACCAACCTTTCGAGGTAAACGAAGACTTTTTGATAGAAACGATTTTGGTTCGTGCTTTTGAATCGGGTCGTCTGCAAAATCAACCGCCTGCTTCTCCTGTAGATTACGGAATACTTAATGAATCTTGGCAGGCAAAAGCAAGTAAATCCCAATAGAGTATTTTATGTGTAATAAATTTAGCTGTCTCTGGGCGGCTTTTTTTATTCTTTCCTATATCAACATTTGCATTTCTCCAGTTCGCGCAATTCGTTATGAGTACTATTTAGGCGTTCTCCTTATATATAGAGAGATATAGTTTTAAGCCAGAAGTTTGGTGGTACTATATATAAGGAGCCGGGCTATCCGCTACAAGTCCTCGACTAGTTTCGTTGTCACTACACTAGTCTGTGGGCTTTCCACTGCTATCCCTAACGCGTAAAGTCTTATCTAAGCGCTAATCCTGTATATAGACTAATGCTTTATATGTATGGAGATAAAATAAATATAAAGAGAGCGTTTTTGTTCTCTAGCCTCAAACTCTATATTCTATACTGTAAAAGCTGTTTATACACTATATATACTGTATGGATAAAGTATAGATAGAGTATGAAAAGTGTATTTTACTAGTGATTTAGGATTAGTTGTTGAATAATGAAGTTTTTTCAATTCGTAAAGTTTTGGTTAAATAATGATTATCAGAGCTTTATTGAATTATTAAAAAATAAATCAAAAAAAGTTTTAAAAAGGCCTTGTTTAAACGAAAAAAGGGTCTACTTTTGCACCCGCAACAACGGCAACGTTCTTTTAAAAACTGGCAAGCGATTGAGATTAACGAAAAGAGATTTTCAAAAATAAAAATCAAAAAAAGCTTGTGAGAAATAAAAGAGTTATTTACCTTTGCACCCCGCAAAACACGGGAAGTTCCTTGAGAGATTGATAAGAGAGAATGATTTAAACGAGATAAAAATCTCAAAAAAAACTTCATTTTTTTCTTGCCAGTTAAAAAAAGAATTTCTACTTTTGCACCCGCTAATCGCGACAACGAAAAGCGCAGAAAACAAGAAGAATACGTTCCTAGACATATTGAATTGACAGCCGTCTTATTGAAAGATAAGACAAAGAAAAAAAGAGTAAGATAATCGAGAGATTAGAATAAACACCGATAGAATTGGATTCGCATAAAAATAGCTTAATTTATTAAGCGCACAATATACGATGAAGAGTTTGATCCTGGCTCAGGATGAACGCTAGCGGCAGGCTTAACACATGCAAGTCGAGGGGTATAGTTCTTCGGAACTAGAGACCGGCGCACGGGTGCGTAACGCGTATGCAATCTACCTTTTGCAGAGGGATAGCCCAGAGAAATTTGGATTAATACCTCATAGTATGTGAGAATGGCATCATTTTCACATTAAAGTCACAACGGCAAAAGATGAGCATGCGTCCCATTAGCTAGTTGGTAAGGTAACGGCTTACCAAGGCAACGATGGGTAGGGGTCCTGAGAGGGAGATCCCCCACACTGGTACTGAGACACGGACCAGACTCCTACGGGAGGCAGCAGTGAGGAATATTGGACAATGGGCGCAAGCCTGATCCAGCCATGCCGCGTGCAGGATGACGGTCCTATGGATTGTAAACTGCTTTTGTACAGGAAGAAACACTCCCTCGTGAGGGAGCTTGACGGTACTGTAAGAATAAGGATCGGCTAACTCCGTGCCAGCAGCCGCGGTAATACGGAGGATCCAAGCGTTATCCGGAATCATTGGGTTTAAAGGGTCCGTAGGCGGTTTAGTAAGTCAGTGGTGAAAGCCCATCGCTCAACGGTGGAACGGCCATTGATACTGCTAGACTTGAATTATTAGGAAGTAACTAGAATATGTAGTGTAGCGGTGAAATGCTTAGAGATTACATGGAATACCAATTGCGAAGGCAGGTTACTACTAATGGATTGACGCTGATGGACGAAAGCGTGGGTAGCGAACAGGATTAGATACCCTGGTAGTCCACGCCGTAAACGATGGATACTAGCTGTTGGGCGCAAGTTCAGTGGCTAAGCGAAAGTGATAAGTATCCCACCTGGGGAGTACGTTCGCAAGAATGAAACTCAAAGGAATTGACGGGGGCCCGCACAAGCGGTGGAGCATGTGGTTTAATTCGATGATACGCGAGGAACCTTACCAAGGCTTAAATGTAGATTGACCGGTTTGGAAACAGACTTTTCGCAAGACAATTTACAAGGTGCTGCATGGTTGTCGTCAGCTCGTGCCGTGAGGTGTCAGGTTAAGTCCTATAACGAGCGCAACCCCTGTTGTTAGTTGCCAGCGAGTCATGTCGGGAACTCTAACGAGACTGCCAGTGCAAACTGTGAGGAAGGTGGGGATGACGTCAAATCATCACGGCCCTTACGCCTTGGGCTACACACGTGCTACAATGGCCGGTACAGAGAGCAGCCACTGGGTGACCAGGAGCGAATCTACAAAGCCGGTCACAGTTCGGATCGGAGTCTGCAACTCGACTCCGTGAAGCTGGAATCGCTAGTAATCGGATATCAGCCATGATCCGGTGAATACGTTCCCGGGCCTTGTACACACCGCCCGTCAAGCCATGGAAGCTGGGGGTGCCTGAAGTCGGTGACCGCAAGGAGCTGCCTAGGGTAAAACTGGTAACTAGGGCTAAGTCGTAACAAGGTAGCCGTACCGGAAGGTGCGGCTGGAACACCTCCTTTCTAGAGCCTTAGTGTTAGCGTAAAGCACGCTAAGGAAAAAGAAGAAGATTTTAAAGGTGCTATGACACCGATTATATTACTCTTGCTGTTAATTTAAAGAAATTGAATAAAGAATTAAGTAAAAAACAGAGTCTCGTAGCTCAGCTGGTTAGAGTACTACACTGATAATGTAGGGGTCGGCAGTTCGAGTCTGCCCGGGACTACTATTTACACTTAATTAGGAAATTCTAGAGGTTGAAATCCTTTTTTTTTGGAATTTGGAATTTAAAAATTTGGAATTTTACAAAAAATGGGGGATTAGCTCAGCTGGCTAGAGCGCCTGCCTTGCACGCAGGAGGTCAACGGTTCGACTCCGTTATTCTCCACAAGATAGTATCAAGATGATAGTATCAAGAATTAAGACAATAAGGTCTTAGTACTTAATACAGAATACTTAATACTTATTTAAAGTTCATTGACATATTGAGATAAGAAATAATAAAAAGTAGAAAGCAGTTTTCTCTGATTTATTAGAGAAAGCGAAAAAAAACGGTCATAATTAATTTTATGATTGGTACAATAAGCAAAATAAGGGCGTATGGGGGATGCCTAGGCTCTCAGAGGCGAAGAAAGGCGTGATAAGCTGCGAAAAGCTACGGGGATTGGCACACACGAATTGATCCGTAGATACCTGAATGGGGCAACCCACTATGTTGAAGACATAGTACACCGATAGGTGGGCAAACCCGCTGAACTGAAACATCTAAGTAGGCGGAGGAGAAGAAAACAAAAGTGATTCCGTAAGTAGTGGCGAGCGAACGCGGATTAGCCCAAACCAATGTTGTTACGGCAATGTTGGGGTTGTAGGACCACGAGATTTCTTGCATAAAGAATTAGAATCTACTGGAAAGTAGAGCCAAAGAAGGTGATAGCCCTGTATAAGTAATGAATGTAAAGGATAGTGGTATCCTGAGTAGGGCGGGGCACGTGAAACCCTGTCTGAATTTGGCGGGACCATCCGCTAAGGCTAAATACTCCTGAGAGACCGATAGTGAACCAGTACCGTGAGGGAAAGGTGAAAAGAACCGTGAATAACGGAGTGAAATAGATCCTGAAACCATACGCTTACAAGCGGTCGGAGCCCTTTCGTGGGGTGACGGCGTGCCTTTTGCATAATGAGCCTACGAGTTAACGTTGCTGGCAAGGATAAGTGGTTAAGCCACGGATCCGTAGCGAAAGCGAGTCTGAATAGGGCGCTTTAGTCAGTAGTGTTAGACGCGAAACCGTGTGATCTACCCATGGGCAGGATGAAGCGCTGGTAACACAGTGTGGAGGTCCGAACCGGTTGACGTTGAAAAGTCTTCGGATGACCTGTGGGTAGGGGTGAAAGGCCAATCAAACTCGGAAATAGCTCGTACTCCCCGAAATGCATTTAGGTGCAGCGTTATTTTAGTTATATAGAGGTAGAGCTACTGATTGGATGCGGGGGCTTCACCGCCTACCAATTCCTGACAAACTCCGAATGCTATATAATGATTGATAACAGTGAGGGCTTGGGTGCTAAGGTCCAAGTCCGAGAGGGAAAGAACCCAGACCATCAGCTAAGGTCCCCAAATATATGTTAAGTTGAAAGAACGAGGTTTGTCTGCCCAGACAGCTAGGATGTTGGCTTGGAAGCAGCCATTCATTTAAAGAGTGCGTAACAGCTCACTAGTCGAGCGGACGAGCATGGATAATAATCGGGCATAAACATATTACCGAAGCTATGGATTTACAAGCAATTGTAAGTGGTAGGGGAGCATTCTAACAGGGTTGAAGGTGTGTCGTAAGGCATGCTGGACTGGTTAGAAAAGAAAATGTAGGCATAAGTAACGATAATGCGGGCGAGAAACCCGCACACCGAAAGACTAAGGTTTCCACAGCTATGCTAATCAGCTGTGGGTTAGTCGGGACCTAAGGCGAACCCGAAAGGGACAGTCGATGGCCAACGGGTTAATATTCCCGTACTACTGATTACTGTGATGGGGTGACGGAGTGATGAAAGCGCCGCGAACTGACGGAATAGTTCGTTGAAGTACCTACCTATAAGCTGCGCAGGCAAATCCACGCGGCTTGGGGAAATACGATAGTACTCGGAGACTTCGGTCAAAGAGATAGTGCGCCTAAGGGCTTCCAAGAAAAACC